>NZ_CP022958.1:1350019-2700038 GCF_006496635.1 Azoarcus sp. DD4 | reverse complement strand
CGACGAGACCTTGCCCTACGTGTTCTTCTCAACGGCTGAAGAGGTCCCCGGTTTCACCGCCGAAACCGCGGCGCGCCAAGCAGATTTCGTCGCTGCCTTCGCCGCCGCCAGCCCCGACTTCCAGCAGGAGCACGGCTACATGCCCGGACGTTTCGGCGAAGAACTGCTGACGCTGGCGAGCAAGTGGGTGGCGCACCGCTTCGGTTGTGTGTCGCTGACGCTGGAAATGCCCTTCAAGGACAACGCCAATCTCCCGGACGGGCAGGTCGGCTGGAACGGTGCGCGCAGCAAGCGTCTGGGCGCCGCCATGCTCAACGCCATCCTGAAACACGTAGCGGGCTGAGGACTGCGCCGCGAGCCCGTTCAGCGGCTGGCGCGCACCAGGATGGCGTTGGCGCAGGCAACGCCGGAGCGTACGGCCGATTCGAGCGTTGCCGGGTATTCCGACTCCACGTAGTCGCCCGCCAGCCACAGACCGGGCAAGGGCGTGCGGATGTCGGGGCGGAACACGCCCGGCCCGCAGGCAAAGGTGGCGCGTTTCTCGACGATGACCTGGGACCACTCCAGCTTGGGCAGGCGGCGGCCGAGTTCCGCTTCGAGCTGGGCGTGAGTAGCGAGGATGAGCTCGTCGCGCGGCAGCGCCTCATGCGGTCCACTGGCGCTGATCACGCAGGCAATCAGGCCCTCGGACCCGCCCAGCATGCCGCGGTCGAAGGCCCACTGCGCCGGCCCGCGGGCGAGGCCGATCATCGGCTGCGGCAGGTGCTGGCCGGAGCCGAGCGCGAGGTACACGGTGACGATGGGCTCGTGCGGCAGCGCATCGAGCTGCGCCGCCAGCCGGTCGCAGGCGCCGGTGGAGGCAAGCAGGGCGCCGGCATGATAGGGCGCGGTGGCGATCACCACCTGACTCCACGGCCGCCTGCCCGGATCGCCGCTGAGGGTGAAGCCGTCCGGCCCGGACTGGATGCCGTCGATGGCATTGCCGGTGCGCAGGGTGCCGCGACGGGTCGCCAGATAGCGGGCGGCCGGCACCGGAAAGAGTTCGGACAGATCCACCCGCGGGATCAGCAGTTCGCTGGCGGCCGCGCCCGACGCCAGGCTGTCGCGCAGCACCGCGGCGAACACCCGGGCCGAGGCCTCGGCTATCGGCGTGTTGAGCGCCGCCACGCACAGCGGCTCCCAGATCAGCTCACGCAGGGTCGAGGTCTGCGCGGTGTCGCGCAGCATGTCGGCCACCGTCATCGCCGGATCGGGAGCGTAGCCCTGCGCCTTCAACCAGCGCATCAAGCGCAGCATCGCGAGCCTGTCGCGCCATGTCAGGCCGCGCGCGGTCAGCAGGCCGACCGCGAGATGCAGCGGTGCCGGCAGAGCCGCCGCCCGCATGTGCAGCCGGCCGGGCACGTGGAGCGTCAAGGGTAGCCGCGCCAGCTGTTTGGGCGAACCGCCGGTCAGACGCAGCAGGCGGGTCAGTTCGGTATAGGCGCCGACCAGAATGTGCTGGCCGTTGTCGACTTCCCAGCCGTCCTTGCGCACTACCCGCGCCCGTCCGCCCAGCGTATGCGAGCGCTCGAACACGGTCACATGCACGCCCTGGCGCGCCAGTTCCACCGCGCAGGCGAGGCCGGCGTAGCCGGCGCCGATGATGGCGACAGTGGGCATCGCGGGAATGCTCATCGCTGTCAGCCCTTCATCCAGGTCCAGCCGGCCAGCCAGACCTTGCGCAGCGGCGTCAGCGAGGTACGGCGGTCGAGCACCTTGTAACCGTCGCGGCGGATCTCGTCGAGCAGGGCACGATAGATTGCCGCCATCACCAGGCCGGGCCGCTGGCTCTTGCGATCCGCCGGGGGCAACTGGGCGAAAGCCTGGTCGTAGTACTGGACGGCGCGCTCGGCCTGGAAAGCCATCAGTGCCTCGAAGCGGTCGGAATAGCACGCTTCGAGGATTTCGCTGGCCGGCACCTTGAAGCGCTGCAGATCCTCGATCGGCAGGTAGATGCGACCACGGCGCGCATCCTCGCCGACGTCGCGGATGATGTTGGTGAGCTGGAAAGCGAGGCCGAGATCATGCGCGTACTTCAGCGTCTGGCGATCGCTGTAGCCGAAGATCTCGGCGGCCAGCAAGCCGACGACGCTGGCGACGCGGTAGCAGTAGAGCTGCAGTCCCTTGAAATCGAGGTAGCGCGACTGGCTGAGATCCATCGCCATGCCGTCGATGATCTCGAGCAGTTGCTCGGGCGGCAGGCTGAACGACTTGCTCACGTCCTGCAACGCGAAACCGACCGGATGCGTCGGTGTGCCACCGAAGGCGCGTGCCACTTCCTGCCGCCACCAGTCGAGCTTGGTGTAGGCGAGCGAAACGTCGTGGCATTCGTCCACCACGTCGTCCACCTCGCGGCAGAAGGCATACAAGGCGGTGATCGCCTGCCGCCGCTCGGCCGGCAGGAACATGAAGCTGTAGTAGAAGCTGGAGCCGCTCTTGGCTGCCTTTTCCTGGCAGTAGTCGTGAGGATTCATGCAGTGATCCGGAAGAGGAGGGCACGCGACACGAGCCGGGCCCAGTCGCCCTTGCCCAAGGTCGGGCGCGCCCGGAATACGTCGTAGCCGGCCGCTTCGATGCGTTCGAGGATGCGCAACCCGCCCAGCACGATCAGCCGCAGCTCCCAGCCGAGCCGGCCCGGCAACTGGCGGGCGAGCGGCGCGCCGGAAAGCATCATCGCGCGCGCACGTTGCACCTCGAAGGCAAGCAGGGCGCGCCAGCGCTCGTCGCAGCGTTGCGCATCGATGTCGTCGGCGACCACACCGAAGCGGGCCATGGAATCCTGTGGCAGGTAGATGCGCTGTTTGCGCCAGTCGATACCGACGTCCTGCCAGAAATTGATCAGCTGCAGGCTGGTGCAGATCGCATCCGACATCCGCAGCTTGTCCGGCGTGGCCTCGCCGTACAGGTGCAGCAGGAGGCGGCCGACGGGATTGGCCGACCGCCTGCAGTAGTCCTGCAATTCGGCGAAATCGGCGTAGCGCGTCTTGCCCACGTCCTGGCTGAAAGCGTCGAGCAGATCGCGAAAGAGCTGCAGCGGCAGATCGAAGCGGTGGATGTTGCGGGCAAGCCGCCCGAACAGCGGGCGCAGGGCGGCGTCATTCACCGCATCGGCGACCGCGTCGCCGCGGCCGATCGCGTTCAGCGCCAGGCGGTAGTCGTTGAGGCGGGCAAGCCGTGCCACCGCCGGCGCATCGCCTTCGTCGGCCACGTCGTCCGCGCTGCGGGCAAAGGCATAGATCGCCTCCACCGGTTCGCGCAGGCGGGCGGGCATCAGCAGGGAAGCGACAGGAAAATTCTCGTAGTGGTCGACAGGCATGCAGACACGGCTTGGCGCGGGCGGAGCGGCCGGAGTATAAGCGATGTCGCGCGCCTGCCGGATTTCGCATGCAGCGCTGCCATTCCAATGTGATCCTTCCCGATGATAGCGATCTCTGCCCTCGTCAAAACCTTGCCCGGCACGCCGCCGCGCCGGATCTTCGATCGCCTTGCGCTCGATGTCGCCGCCGGCGAATGCATTGCCATCGTCGGCGAATCCGGCGTGGGCAAGTCCACCCTGCTCAATTGCATCGCCGGACTCGAAGATATCGATGCAGGCAGCATCGCGATCGCGGGCGAGCGCGTGGATACGCTGAACGACGACGGTCGTGCCCGCTTGCGCCGCAAGCACCTCGGATTCGTCTTCCAGGCCTTTCACGTCCTGCCGCACCTGCGGCTTGCCGACAACGTCGCGGTGCCGCTGTGGCTGCAGGGTAGGTCGGCGGTCACCGCCGACACGGCTGCGCGCGAGATGCTGGAGCGCGTCGGGCTGGGCAACAGGGCAGACGACTGGCCACGCACGCTGTCTGGCGGCGAGTTGCAGCGTGTCGCGATCGCCCGCGCGCTGGTGCATCGGCCCCCGGTGGTGCTCGCCGACGAACCGACCGGCAACCTCGATCCGGCCCGTGCCAGCGAAGTGCTCGACCTGCTGCTCGAACGCATCCGTGCGGCCGACGCTGCCGGCATCCTGGTTACCCATTCCCGCAGCGCGGCGCAGCGTGCCGACCGGGTGCTGCAACTCGGCCCCGACGGGCTGACCGACATTACGGACTCCCTGCGCCCATGATGGCGCCCGCCATATCCGGTACGGCGCGCCTGTTTGTCGCCAGCCTGCTACGCCAGCGCTTCGCCACCGCGCTGTCGCTGCTGGCGATCGCGCTGGGAGTGGCCCTGGGCCTTGCGGTACAGCTTATCCACGCCGCGGCGCTGGACGAGTTCGGCCGTGGCAGCCGCCTGCTTGCCGGCGAGGCCGATCTGCAGATCGTCGGTGCGGCCGACGGTTTCGATGAAGCGCTGTACGTCGCACTGGCACAACGCGCCGACATCGCCGAAGCCAGTCCGGTACTCGAGGTGGACGCAAAGCTGCCCGGCCACGCGGAGCCATTGAAGCTGCTGGGCATAGACCTGTTTCAGGCCGCCCTTGTCCAGCCGCGACTGCTACCGCGCCCCCAACACGGCGCGGACCGGCTCGCCGCGCTGGAGGAAGACGCGCTCTTCCTCAGCGCCGCGGCCCGTCATGAACTCGAAGCGCTCATCACGGACGACACCCTCGTCCTGCAGTCAGGCCTGTCGCGCCGCTCGTTGCAGATCCGGGGCGACGTGCCGGGGGCGGAGGCCGGCCAGCGCCTGGCCGTCATGGACATCGCTGCGGCCCAGCGTCACTTCGAACGCCTCGGACGCCTGACGCGCATCGACCTGCGTCTGGCCGATGGGGTCGATCCCGACGCGCTCGGGGCTGAGCTGCGCCCCTTGCTGCCCGCCGGCGTGAGCCTGCGCAGCCCGGATGCTACCGGCGGCGAGCTGGCGGCACTGTCGCGAGCCTACCGGGTGAACCTCACGATGCTGGCCGCCATCGCCCTGCTGACCGGGGGTTTTCTCGTGTTCTCCACCCAGTTCCTGTCGGTAGCGCGGCGACGGCGCGAGCTAGCCCTGTTGCGCGCACTGGGCATGGAGCGCGGCCAGCTGATGCGGGGACTGCTGCTGGAAGGTGGCACCATCGGCCTGCTGGGCGCCGTGCTGGGAGTGATGCTGGGCCACCTCCTCGCCGCAATCGCTTTCCGTCTGCTCGGTGGCGACCTCGGTGCCGGCTACTTTCAGGGCGTGACGCCACAACTGCGCTGGCAGGGCTGGAGCATTGCCGCCTATATGGCCTTGGGCGTTGCCTCCGGCCTGGCCGGTACGCTGCTGCCGGCACGGGCAGCGGCCCGCATCGCGCCGGCACGTGCGCTGCGGGCGGGCGAAGGCGAGGCGGAGCTGGCCATGCAGGCGCGCCCGCGTTGGCGCGGCGTGGTCCTGCTGCTGACCGCTGCCGCGCTGCTTTGCGCCGCGCCTCCGATAGGCGGCATCCCGCTCGCCGGCTATGTCGCCGTACTGCTCATCTTGTGCGCAGCCATCCTTGCACTGCCCGGTGCCGCAGCACTGACGGCCCGTTTGCCCTGCCGCGGGAGCGACACGGTAGGGCGCCTGGTGCGGGCCCGCCTGGCCGCCGCGCCGGGGCAGGCGGTGGTGGCGGGGGCAGGCGTGGTGGCGAGCGTCGCTCTGGCCTCGGCGATGGCGATCATGGTGACGTCCTTCCGCGCCTCGGTGGACGACTGGCTGACCCGCATATTGCCGGCCGACCTCTATCTGCGTGCCTCCGGGTCGCAGGCCAGCGGCCACTTCGACGACGCAGCGCTGGCCCGCATCGCCCGAATGCCCGGGGTCGCCGCCGTCGACACGGTCCGCGCGCTCGGCCTGCGACTGGACGAAGCACGCCCGCCGGTCACGCTCATCGCCCGCGCCGTCGACGGTGGTTGGGGCCTGCCGTTGGTGGCCGGCAGCATCCGGGCGCCGAATGGCACCGACGCGCCGCGGGCCTGGCTGTCCGAAGCCCTTGCCGACCGCTTCGGCAAGGATGTCGGCGACCGGCTGGATCTTCCGCTGGCAGGCAGGATGCAGCCATTCGTCGTGGCGGGCATCTGGCGCGACTATGCCCGCCAGCAGGGTGCGATCGTGATCGAGCAATCCGCCTACCGACGCATCACGGGAGACATGCGCATCAACGACGTCGCGATCCGCCTCGCCACCGGCACCGAAGCCGGGGAGCTCGCCGGCCGACTGCGGGCGCTGTTCGGCGAAGACTTGGTCGAAATCGCACTCCCGGCCGAGATACGCCGCGTCACCCTGACGATCTTCGATCGCACGTTTCTGATCACCTACCTGATGGAGGCGGTCGCGGTCGTCATCGGCCTGTTCGGCATCGCCACGACCTTCGCCGCGCTTGCCACCGCGAGACGCGGCGAGTTCGGCATGCTGCGCCATCTCGGCCTGACCCGCGCCGAAGTCGGCCGCCTGGTCGCCTTCGAAGGTGGGCTGACGGCAACCTGCGGCGTCGCGGTCGGCCTCGCCGCGGGTGGTGGCATCGCAGGGGTACTGATCGCCGTGGTCAACCGCCAGAGCTTTCACTGGAGCATGGACTTGAGCGTGCCGGTGGCGGTGCTCGCGCTCTTCGCCGCAGCGCTCGTCCTGCTCGCGGCGGTGGTGGCACGCTTCGCCGGCGCGCGCGCGATGCTGGGCTCAGCCGTGCAGGCGGTAAAGGAGGACTGGTGATGTTTCGCCGGCATGCTCTTCCCTTGCTCCTCGCCGTCGGTCTCGCCTGCGGCCCCGGCTACAGCGACTTCGCCAGGGCCGGAGCCGACCACGGTAACTACGCACCGGTGCTACCGGAACGGCCCATGGTTTTTCCACGCGACTACGGCGCACATCCCGCCCACCGTACCGAGTGGTGGTACGTGACCGGCTGGCTCAGAGACGAGACCGGCGCGGAACGCGGCTTTCAGGTGACCTTCTTCCGTGTCGCTACCCGGATCGGCGCGGACAACCCGAGCCGCTTCGCGCCGCGGCAGTTGATCCTTGCCCATGCCGCCATCGCCGACCCGACGCGCGGTCGCTTGCTGCACGCCGAACGCTCGGCGCGCGCGGTCGCGCCGCTGGCCGGCGCCGACGAAACGCACACCGCCAGCTGGATCCGCGATTGGTCGCTCGCCTGGCAGGGCGATCGCTACCGGACCCGAATCGCCGCTGCGGATTTTGCCTTCGACCTCGAACTCGTCCCGCCAGGGCCGCCGGTGCTGAACGGCGAGGGCGGCTACAGTCGCAAGGCACCGCAGGCGGGCCACGCCAGCTACTACTACAGCCGGCCGCATTTGAAGGTCGGCGGCACGCTGGAACTCGACGGCAAGGGACGTCAGGTCAGTGGCCACGCCTGGCTGGACCATGAATGGTCGAGCACGCTGATGCCACCCTCGGCACGCGGTTGGGACTGGATAGGTATCAATCTCGCCGACGGCGGCAGCCTGATGGCCTTCCGCATGCGCGACGCCGACGGCAAGGCACTGTGGGCCGGCGCAACGCTGGTGGACGGTCAGGGTAGGGCGCATACGCTGGGGGCGGACGAAGTGCGCTTCGAGCCGCTGCGCAGCTGGCGCTCCCCGCGTACCGGGGCCGACTATCCGGTGAGCTGGCGTGTGGCCCTGACCTTGGCGACGGGGGAACGCCAGTTCCGCATCGAGCCTCTGCTCGACGACCAGGAGCTGGACAGCCGGCGCTCCACCGGTGCGGTGTACTGGGAGGGTGCGGTCCGTCTCCACGAAACGACGACCGACGGTGCGACACATGAAGCGGGGCAGGGCTACCTGGAGATGACCGGTTACGCCGAGCGGCTCGAAATGTAGCCGGTTCAGCCGTCCAGCGGCACCGTGGCGGCGATGATGGTGCCCTGGGCGAAATCGAAGCCGTAATCGCGTAGCGAGTCACGCAGCAACTCGTCTTCGACCTCCGAAGCCACGCTGCGGATGGACAACGCCGCAGCCATGCCGCACAAGGCCTGGGCGAGGTTGCAGCCGGCCTCCAGACCGTAGGTTTCGACCAGCAGCTTGAGACTGATCTTGACGTAATCCGGATGCAGGGTCTTCAACAGGCTGACCGCTCCGCCGTCCATGCGTTCGAGCGCGATGCGGCAGCCGATGCGGCGCGCCTCGCGGGCGAGGTTGCGCGACTCGTCGGGCGACTGCTCGACCATGCTGGCGGGAAATTCGAGCACCACCAGGTCGGGATCGAGCGCGTGGCGACGCAGCTGCGCGGAGAGCGCACCCACGTAGCGCTCGGCAGCGAGCACCGAGCTGCGGCTCAGATTGAGGCTGACGCGCTGTTGCTGCCCTGTGGCGCTGCGGCGGGCGAGTGTGGCGCACACTTCGGCGGCGACCCATTCGTCGACTTCGACCAGACGCTGATCCTGCTCGAAGCTGCCGAGCAGCTCGGCGGCCGAACCGGCCATGCCGGCTTCGTCGATCACCCGCAGCAAGACTTCGCTCCAGGCCACGGTATCCGCCGCGCCGACCGGGAATACCGGCTGGCAGAAAAGCACCAGGCGGTCGAACGGGATGCTGTCCGGCAACTGCGCGGCCAGAGGTACATCCGTCTGACGGCGCCCGACCGGCGCGGCATCGTGCTCCACCACCCGATTACGGCCATTCTTCTTCGCCGCGTAACAGGCCAGGTCGGCGGCGACGAGAACATCGGAGGCCGTCGCCATGCCGCCGTCGATGCGCACCAGCCCGATGCTGGCGCCGATCGAGAAGCGGCGCCCCTCCCAGGTGAAGCGGAACGCTGCCACGGCTTCGCGCAGGCCTTCGGCAATACGGAAAGCATCGCCCGGGGGGCAGCCGAGCAGGATGAGCGCGAATTCGTCGCCACCGATGCGGCAGATGAGATCTTCCGCGCGCACCCGCTGGCGGATGAGCCGTGCGATGCGACGCAGCAGCTCGTCGCCGGCGGCGTGGCCGCAGGTGTCGTTGACGATCTTGAAGCGGTCGAGGTCGATGAAGCAGAGCACGCCGTGATCGCCGGCGCGGCGCGACCCGGCCACCGCCTCCTCCAGCGCCTGCTCGAAGGCACGGCGATTGGGCAAGCCGGTCAGCGGATCGTGCAGGGCCTGATGGGCGAGCAGGGAGGTGGCCTCGTCCACCCGCGCCTGCAGCGTCTTGTGGGCATCGGCGATAGAGCGCGCCATGGCGTTGAAGCCGCTCTCGAGCGCCTGCATCTCATCGCCAGCGCCGCTGTCCGGCACCGACACATCCAGCTTGCCGGCAGCCATCTGCTTGACCGCATCGACCAGCCGCGCGAGCGGCTCGACCACCGAGCGGGCCAGCTTCAGCGCGAGCGCGGCGGTCAACCCGAGGCCGAACACCACCACCGCCAGCGTGCCGAAAACCAGGTCGCGCTTACGATCGGCCAGCGATCGGGTATCGACCTCGACATAGACCCAGCCGATCGGTCGCAGCGCGGCGCGGGCCTTCGCCGGGTCCGACTCGACGATGTCGTCGATCACCAGTGGCGTCGGCATCACCGGCGCCGCGAACGAGATCCGGTTCGAGTTCCGTTCGAGCGCAGCCGCGGCACCGGTCGCCAGCACTGCGGCGACGTTGGCCATGCGCGGCTTGCCGCTGACCGCCAGCAGACTGCCGTCGGGGTTGTAGATGGCGACGGCCACGACTTCGCGTTGCCCGAGCACGGCCTGCAGCAAGCCTGTGAGATTGGCGCGATTGCCGGAGATCACGCCGTATTCGGCGGCGGGGGCAAGGAAGCTGACGATGGCGACACCGCGCTCGGCCGCCGCGTCGTCCATCGCCTGGGTATCGCGCACCAGCAGCAGCGTCGTGATCACCGCAGCCAGGACCGCCGCGGGGATCAGCACCACCATCAGCAGGCGTTGCTTGAGCGTGAGCGCTGCTGCCAGGCTCATCGTGCATTCCCCCCGGAGATTGCCTTGATCAGGCTGAGGTCATCGGCCACGTTGAGGCCGAGCGAACGCGCAACCTGACGGTTCACCGCCACGCCAAAGCGCGATGCCGAACGCGCCGCAGGCAGGCTGACCGGGCCGTTGCCCTGGCTCGTGATCCAGTCGGCAACGTCGACGGCGACATCCGACGGACTGCTGAACACCGCAGCCAGCGCTCCGGCTTCGACGTAGGCCTGGGAGTAGGCGATCATCGGCCGCCGATAACGATAGCTGCTGAGCAGCACCGCGCGCGCGGACGCCGCGTTGGTTGCCACCGGATCGGGAATCGCCAGCAAGGCATCGCTGACATCGAGCAGCCGCTCCGACGCCGCCAGCACGTCGGCCGCCTGCAGCACCTGCTGGCTGCGCAGCTGGATGCTCTCGCTGGCGGCGACGTCGGCCAGCTCGGTTTCGAGCGCACCGCTCTCCGGCCCCAGCAAGACGCCGACCCGTGTTGCCCGCGGCAGGACTGCACGGACCAGCCGTAACTGCCGGCGCAGGGGCTGATCCAGCACGATCGCCGACATTGCTGCTGCCGGATAACGGGCACGCAGGTTGGCGAACTGCTGCCGGCTGAGCAGGACGGCGAGGGTAGGGCGCCGGGTGCGACCGACCACTGCCTCGACCGCGGAAGCCCCCGCGGTCACTATCACGTCGGCACGCTCCAACACCGTTTCATTGACGCCACCGTCGGCAGTGCCCGCGAGGGTCAGCCGATGCGCGTTTTCCGGCAGCAGGCTGCGCAGCGCGTCGGCGAATGCCCTGGGCGCACCTTCCGCTTGCGACAACACGATGGCGATGTCCAGCGCACGCGCCGAAGGCGGCGCAAGCAGCAGCATTGCACCGGCGAAAAGCACGAAGGCGTAGGACAGGCGATGGCGCATCGGATCTGAACGTCTTAGCCGTCGATGACGTCGGCGTGACGATGATATCTCCTTGAGATAGCCGGCAGACTATTGATCGCCTGATTGCAATGCAAGTACGGTTGGCAGCCAAACGTGCACTTCACCACGACAACTTCAGACTCGCGAACACCTGCGGCTGCGCGCGGAACTGGTTCTCGTCGAACTCGCCATAGCCGCCGGTCAGGCTTTGTACCGTGAGCGCGAATTCGTTCTCCGCATCGAGCGTGCCGAAGCGCTTGGCCAGTTTGAGGTCGTAGCGGTCGCGGCTGGACACTTCTCCGCCGTCGTTGAGCCAGTGGAAAGGATGGTTGTGGTAGTAGCCAAGGCTCAGACGCCAGCGCTGCGGCAGATCCTTGATCAGCAGCAGGGAAGTCATCGAGGCCGGCGCGCTGGTCATGATCTGCTGGTCGAGAATCCGGCCGTTCTCCTCGATGTCGATGAAGGCCTGCGCCAGCACTGCGCGTCCGAAACCCGGTTTGCGCCAGTCGACGCTGAACTCGAAGCCACGCATGGTGAAGGCGCCCGAGTTGAGAAAGTAGGTGGCCGAGCGGTCGTAGCCCGCCGGCGGTGCAAAGGCGCAGCGCGGGGCGCGGTTATGGCGGCACACCTGATCATCGATGTAGTTGGTGTAGCGCTCGCGGAAGATGCGGGTATCGATACCGAGGCCGAGCTCGCGGAACTGCGCGACGTAGCCCAGCTCGGTGTACCGCACCTGCTCGGGATCGACAGGCAGTCCGGCATGGTAGAACAGGCGCACGATCTGGCCGCGGTAGCGCACGCTCTGCATCGACTCCGACTCCATCAGCGATGGCGCGCGGTAGGCGAGCCCGGTGGAAAGGCGCAGCGCGGAATCGACGCCCAGCGCATAGTTGATCGCCAATCGCGGCGAAAAGAGCTTGCCGCTGTAATCGTGATGTTCAAAGGTGCCGCCGAGATTGACGCGCAGCGGCACGAGCGGCTGCCAGGTCACGCTGCCGAAGGCCTGCCAATAGGTCGCCTCCAGGGTATCGCTGCGATTGAAATAACTCGGTGAACGGGTGGCATCGTGGCGTGCCCCGGCCCCCGCCAGCACCTGCCATTCGGGACTGAGGCGGCGGGTGAACTGCAGCTCGACCTCGTCGCGATGGGTATCGACGTCGATATCGACCGGAAACCCGGCCCGCGACGTCCACGCCGAACGTACCTGGTAGGCCTGATGGTAGTACTGCAGGTTGAGATCAGACTCCGCATCGAAGCTGCGGGTCCACGACAACTGGAGATAATGATGCCGGTTGCGGTCGGTCCGGATCGGCGAGAAATCCGCAGTTTCCGGTGGGTAACCGCGACGGTCGGCACCGTCGCTCGCCCCCAGATGCACGCGTAGCTCATCGCGGGCGCCGAGCTGAGCGCTTGCCTGGAAATTGACCACGGTGCGCCGGATAGCCTCTTCCGACTTCGGGTCGCCATCTTCGTCCCGATGCGACTTGAAGGTGGTTGCGGCACGTCGCGACGCAGACAGACGCCAGTCGAGCGCTTGCCCGCTTGCGCCGTTGATGCGGAAACCGTTGTCGGTGAAGCCGAAATCGCCGAAGCGCGAGATCAGGGTCAGGCCTTCCTCGGTTGCCGGCGCGCGGGTGATGATGTTGATCACGCCCTGGAAGGCATTGGCGCCATAGGCCGCCCCGTTGGGACCACGCACGACTTCGATGTGATCGACGTCGTCCACCCGCAAGGGCAGATCGTGCCAGTTGGTATTGCCCCACAAGGGACTGTTCACGGTACGGCCATCGATCATCACCTTGATGCGGCGATCGTAGGCGTCACCCAGCCCGTGGTTGGCCACCGTGGGCGAGCCGTCCGGCCAGTCGGCGACCAGGAAGCCGGGTACCAGACGCAGAAGGTCGTGGATCTCGGTAAAGCCCGACGCTTCTATCATTTCGCGATCGATGGTGGTGATCGCAGCCGGCGCATCGAGTGGGGACTGGGACAGCCGGGATGCCGTCAGCACCATCGGCATGTCACTGAAGAAAATGTCGTCTGCACGGGCCTCGTCCACCGCATAACAGATCGATAACAGGGTGACAAGCGCCTGCGTGCCGGCAGGAGAGCGAAACGTGAATGCCAATGGAACACCGGTTTGTTGATGTTGTTTTCCGGCGAGGGTCGCATGGGCGGACCGAACGGTCAATACGCGAAGGCAGTCCGGAGCTGCTCCGAAACCCAATTGTAATCAGCACTTTGCATGTGTCATGCAGAAGCATGGCGGCGACGGGTCCGGGCTTGTCTATAATCCACTCCTCACTATTCCCGGGCACCTCAGCGGAGCATCTTCCTCATGATTCTCGTAACCGGCGGCGCCGGCTTCATCGGTGGCAACTTCGTACTGGACTGGATAGAGGAACTCGGCGAGCCGGTCGTAAACCTCGACGCGCTCACCTACGCGGGCAACCTCGAAACCCTGGCGTCGCTGGCCGGAGACAAGCGCCATATCTTCGAGCGCGGCGACATCTGCGACCGCGCGCTGGTCGACCGCCTGCTCGCAACCCATCGTCCGCGGGCCATCGTCCATTTCGCTGCCGAAAGCCATGTCGACCGCTCCATCCACGGGCCGGCCGAATTCATCCGCACCAACGTGCAGGGGACCTTCACGCTGCTGGAAGCGGCACGCGCCTACTGGAACAGCCTGGAGGGCGAGGCCAAGGCGGCATTCCGCTTCCACCACGTCAGCACCGACGAGGTCTACGGCTCGCTCGGTCCGGACGACGCTCCATTCACCGAAACGCACGCCTATGAGCCGAACAGTCCGTATTCCGCCAGCAAGGCGGCCTCCGACCATCTCGTGCGCGCCTGGTACCACACCTACGGTCTGCCGGTGGTCACCACCAACTGCTCCAACAACTACGGCCCCTACCATTTTCCGGAAAAGCTGATTCCGCTGATGATCGTAAACGCCTTGGCCGGCAAGCCCCTGCCGATCTACGGCGACGGGCAGAACGTGCGCGACTGGCTGTACGTCAAGGACCACTGCAGCGCCATCCGCACCGTGCTGGCGCGCGGCCGCCTCGGCGAGACCTACAACATCGGTGGCTGGAACGAGAAGCCCAACATCGAGATCGTGCGCACGGTGTGCGCACTGCTGGACGAGCTCCGCCCCTCGCCGGAAGGCAGCTATAGCCGCCTCATCACCTACGTGAAGGACCGCCCCGGTCACGACCGCCGCTACGCGATCGACGCACGCAAGGTCGAACGCGAACTCGGGTGGCGCCCGGCGGAGACGTTCGAGAGCGGCATCCGCAAGACCATCGCCTGGTATCTCGCCAATCCGGAATGGGTCGCCAACGTCCAGAGCGGCAGCTATCGCGAATGGGTATCGACCAACTACGGCGAGCGCGACACCACCGGGGAACGGGCATGAAGATCCTGCTGCTGGGCAAGAACGGTCAGGTCGGCTGGGAGTTGCAGCGTGCGCTCGCCCCCCTGGGCGAACTCTGCGCACTCGACCGCCATGGTGCCGACGGCCTGAGCGGCGACCTTGCCGAGCCGCACAAACTGGCGGAGACGGTGCGAACCCTGTCACCCGACGTCATCGTCAACGCCGCCGCCTACACCGCGGTCGACAAGGCCGAGAGCGACATCGGACTGGCCCGTCGCATCAACGCCGAGGCCGTGGGTGTGCTGGCCGTCGAGGCGGCCAGGCTGGATGCCTGGCTGGTGCATTACTCGACGGATTACGTTTTCGACGGCAGCGGCAATACGCCGTGGCGGGAAGACGACGCGGTCGGCCCCTTGTCCGTGTACGGACAGACCAAACTCGAAGGCGAAGATGCCATCCGTGCCTCGGGCAGCCGGCACCTGATCTTCCGGACCTCCTGGGTATA
Source organism: Azoarcus sp. DD4 (assembly GCF_006496635.1). NCBI lineage: Bacteria > Pseudomonadati > Pseudomonadota > Betaproteobacteria > Rhodocyclales > Zoogloeaceae > Azoarcus > Azoarcus sp. DD4. Next base: position 2,685,384 of record NZ_CP022958.1, on the reverse strand, counting down.
CGCCGCCCGTGGAGGGAATTTCGCCAAGACGATGCTGCGCCTCGCAGCCGAACGCGAACGCCTGACTGTGATCGCCGACCAGCACGGCGCCCCGACCGGAGCGGAGCTGATCGCCGATGTCAGCGCCCACGCGCTGCGTGCGGCACTGACATCGGGGTCCGAAGCGTCGCTTTCCGGCACCTATCATCTCGCCGCGGCCGGGGAGACGACCTGGCACGGCTACGCCGGTTTCGTCATCGACACCGCACGCCGCCTGGGCAGCGCCCTGAAGGTGGCCGAAATCGCCCCCATCCCGAGCGCCGACTACCCGACGCCGGCCCGGCGCCCCCTGAACTCCCGCCTGGACACCAGCCGCTTGAAGGACCACTTCGGCCTCACCCTTCCGGACTGGCGCCGCGGCGTCGAGCGCATGTTGCAGGAAACACTCTGAACGGACATCAGCAATGACTTCACGCAAGGGCATCATCCTCGCCGGCGGTTCCGGCACCCGACTGCATCCCGCCACGCTCGCCGTGTCCAAGCAGTTGCTGCCGGTCTACGACAAGCCGATGATCTACTACCCGCTATCGACGCTGATGCTGGCCGGGATACGCGAGATCCTCATCATCTCCACCCCGCAGGACACGCCGCGCTTCGAGCAGCTCCTCGGTGACGGCCGCCAGTGGGGGCTCAGGCTGTCTTATGCAGTACAACCCAGTCCGGACGGTCTGGCGCAGGCCTTCATCATCGGCGAGGACTTCATCGGTGGCGCCCCCTCGGCGCTGATCCTTGGCGACAACCTGTTCTACGGTCACGAGTTCGGCAACGATCTGCGCAGGGCAGGGGACAGTGCTGGGGGTGCGAGCGTGTTCGCCTATCCAGTGCACGACCCCGAACGGTACGGCGTGGTCGAGTTCGACGGGGCCGGCCGGGCGATCAGCCTCGAAGAGAAGCCCGTGCGACCCAAGAGCCGCTACGCCGTCACCGGCCTCTACTTCTACGACGCCCGCGTCGTGGAAATAGCCAAGGCCTTGAAACCGAGTCCGCGCGGCGAACTCGAGATCACCGACGTCAACAAGCAATACCTCGAGTGGGGCGCACTCGACGTGCAGGTGATGGGGCGCGGCCACGCCTGGCTCGATACCGGCACCCACGAGAGCCTGCTCGAAGCCGGCCTCTTCATCCAGACCATCGAAAAGCGCCAGGGCCTGAAGATTGCCTGTCCGGAAGAAATCGCCTGGCGTCAGGGCTGGATCGACGACGATTCCCTGCGCCAGCTGGCCGCACCGCTTGCCAAGAACGGCTATGGCCAGTATCTGAAACGTTTGCTCGAAGACAAGGTGTACTGATGCAGCTGACGCAGACCGCGATTCCCGATGTCCTGATTCTCGAACCCAAGGTGTTCGGTGACAGCCGTGGCTTCTTCATGGAGAGCTTCAACGCCCGGACCTTCCGCGAACTTACCGGGCTGGATGTCAACTTCGTGCAGGACAATCATTCCCGGTCGGCCAAGGGCGTGCTCCGCGGCCTGCACTACCAGATCCGCCAACCGCAGGGCAAGCTGGTGCGCGTCGTGCGCGGCCGGGTGTTCGACGTCGCGGTGGACCTGCGCCGCAGCTCGTCCAGCTTCGGCAAGTCGGTCGGCGTCGAACTCAGCGAAGACAACCACCGCCAGTTCTGGATTCCGCCCGGTTTCGCCCACGGCTTCCTGGTCCTGAGCGAATCGGCCGACTTCCTGTACAAGACCACCGACTACTACGCACCGGAACACGAGCGCTGCCTGCTGTGGAACGATCCCACCGTGGCCATCGCCTGGCCGCTGGAAGGCGAGCCCCTGCTATCGGGCAAGGACCGCGACGGAAAGACGCTCGCCGACGCCGAACTGTTCGACTGAAGAAAGCAAAAACGGCCCGCTCGGGAACACCCGTCGGGCCGTTCTTGTGATGACCGTGGTGCGAGGGAAGAGACTCGAACTCTCACGCCTTGCGGCGCTGGAACCTAAATCCAGTGCGTCTACCAATTCCGCCACCCTCGCCGAAAGCCGGGCCTTGCGCCGTCAGCGGCCGCGATTATACACGCCACTTGCGCGGACGCCGCCACCGCGGCGCCGACCGATCAAAACGGGGCGGGGCAGGTCGCGCTGATGGTCTCGCCGCCATCCGGATGAGCGAACTCGAGGTACTCCGCATGCAGCAACAAGCGGTTCGCCTTGGCCTGGACGACCGGCGAGGCATACAGGGCATCGCCCAGAATGGCGTGTCCGCGCGACATCAGATGCACCCGCAACTGGTGCGAGCGACCGGTTTCGGGATGCAGTTCCACCCGCGTCAGATGCCGTTCGATGTCGTGCGCCAGGACGTGAAAGCGTGTCATGGAAGGTTTGCCGAATTCGAAGTCCACCTTCTGCCGCGGGCGCCTGGGCCAGTCGGCGATCAGCGGCAGATCGATCTCCCCGCACGCAGGCTCCAGCAGGCCGTCGACCAGCGCGACATAGCGCTTGGCCACCTCGCGGTTCTGGAAACCCATGCTCAGCGCGCGATGCGCCTCCTTGCCCCGGGCAAGGACGATCAGGCCGGAGGTTTCCATGTCGAGTCGATGCACGATCAAGGCATCCGGGTAGTCGATACGGACCCGCTGCACCAGGCAATCCGCCTTGTCGTCGCCGCGCCCCGGCACCGAGAGCAAACCGCTCGGCTTGTTCACCACCAGCAATGCCGAATCGGCGTAGAGGTAGTCCAGAGGTAGGTTCGGCGGAGCCGAATATTTGACTTCAGGCATACGGAACAGAGGTCGATGCGGCAAGAGGAGGGCGATTCTCCTCCGTCGCCGGATCGGCCGCAAACCGGGTTTCCCCCTCCCGCGCTGACACCTGGGACCTGCGCCCGAGCGCGAGCTGCCCAGCCTCTTGGGCGCCGATTCGGCACTGCGCGCCAACTATACTGGAGCTTGTCACCGTGTCGGCAAGGGACGCCATGAGCGAATCCACGGCTGGGCCAGAGTCGCAGTTGCGCCAGGACGCGCCGCCCGGAGACGCGGTGGATGTCACCGTAGCGCTCACTCTTGCCACCCGCCTGATCGGTCGGATCGTGCTGCGCGCGCAAGACCAAGATGTCATCTGGCAGGAGGCCTGCCGTGTCCTCGTCGAATGCCGTGTCTGCACCACCGCATGGATCGGCCTGAGCACACATGACGGCCGCGGCCTTCATCCCGTGGCTCGGGCGGGGCAGGGCGGGGTGCTCGCCAGGCTCGACGGCCACGGCACCGGCCCGATCGCCAATGCCATTCGCAGCCGCCACAGCGTCGTGCTGCACGACATCCAGCAGACGCGCGATCCGGATCTGGCTCCCTGGCGGGGCGATGCCCTTCGCCGCGACGTCCGCGCTGTTTGCATCCTGCCGCTGCATGCCGCCGATACCGTGATAGGCGCCTTGACGCTGCTCGACGGGCAAGCGGGCCGCTTCGATGCCGGTACCGAACTCCTGGCCGATCTCGCAGACGACCTGTCCTTCGCAATCCTCCGCCTGCGTGACGCCGCAGAACAACACGACGAAGCCCGTCGGCTACGCCTGATCGAGCGGGCGTGGCGCACGCTCAGCGCCGGCAACCGGGCGCTTGTCCGTTCCACGGAAGAAGCCCAACTGCTCAACGAAATGTGCCGCCGCATCGTGACGGTGGGCGGCTACCGCCTCGCCTGGGTCGGCTACGCCCAGCACGATGCCGACAAGATGATCTTTCCCATGGCGCAGGTCGGAATGGAGTACGGTGCGCTCGACAACCTGCAATTCACCTGGGCGGACACGGCTGCCGGGCAGACGCCCGCCGGGGTCGTGATCCGCACCGGCAAGCCCTGCGTGCGGCTGTCGGTCGCCACCGACCCACTTACCCTCCGTCACCGCGAACAGGCCATGCAGCACGGCTTGGTGGCACTGAGTGCCTATCCGCTGATCGTGGACGAGGTCGTGATCGGAAACCTGAACATTGGCGCAGACGAACCCGAAGCCTTCGGCGACGAAGAGCTTGCCGTTCTGGCAGAACTCGCGGAAGACCTTTCCTTCGGCATTTCCAATCTGAGAATCAGGGCGCGGCACCGCAACGCCGAGCGCACGATAGAACGTATGGCCTTCGTCGATCCCCTGACCGGGCTTCCCAACCGCACCCGTCTGCGCGAACGGCTCAAGCGCCTGATAGAACACACACGCCACCACTACCAGCCGTTCGCGCTCCTGACCGTGAACGTCGACCGCTTCCGGGAGATCAACGACGTCATCGGTTACCAGCAAGGCGACACCTTGCTGGTCGAACTGGCGAAACGCCTGGCTGGCCTGATCGCACCACCGGCATCCGTCGCACGGATGGGCGTGGACGAGTTCGCCATCCTCCAGCCAGGCGCAGGCGCCGAACAGGCCGAAAATCTCGCCGAGGTGCTGGCACGCAGTTTCGACGAACCTTTCGATGTCGCCGAAGCACGCATCGAGGTCCAGGCCAGCATAGGTATCGCGCTGTATCCGGGACATGGCGCGGAGCCGGATTCCCTGATCATGCGGTCCGACGCTGCGATGTACCAAGCCAAACGGGAACGTACAGGGATCGCCGTCTTCCGCGGCGACTCCGAACAGGACAATCTCGCCCGCCTATCGCTGATTGCCGATCTGCGCCGGGCGATCACCGACAACCAGCTTCGGCTCTACTACCAACCCAAGGTCGACATGCCCAGCGGCACGATCTGCGGCGCGGAGGCGCTGCTGCGCTGGGACCATCCGCAACACGGGCTCATTCTTCCGGACAGCTTCATTCCCCTTGCCGAACGTACCGGCCTCATCAATCCGCTCACCTACTGGGTACTCAATGCCGCGCTGGGCCAATGCTACGCCTGGCGGGAAGAGGGCATCGACATGCCGCTGGCGGTCAATCTGTCAGCGCGCAACCTGCTCGATCCCCACCTGCTGGAGCGTCTCGAAGGACTTCTGGCCACCTGGGGCGCGAAGCCCGAGTGGCTACAACTGGAGTTGACCGAGAGCGCGCTGATGGAGGATCCAGCCGGTGCCCTCGATGTGCTGCGTCGTCTCAAAGAAATGGGCTTTCGCCTCTACGTCGACGACTTCGGCACCGGCTATTCCTCGTTGAGCTACCTGCAGCGCCTGCCTATCGATGCGGTCAAGATCGACAAGTCCTTCGTCCTCGGCATGCAAACCGATCGCGACTCGGCAATCATCGTTCGTTCGACGATAGAGATGATCCACAACATCGGCCTCGAAGTCGTCGCCGAGGGTGCCGCGAACCGCGTGCTGTGGGATCAACTCGCCGGTTTCGGCACGGATGTCGCACAAGGCATGTACATCAGCGCACCGATCCCGAGTGAGCAGTTCCGTGAGTGGAACATCCGGTTTCGGGCAACACCGCTGGATACCAATTGAGATCCGTTGCCGGCCCATCACCCGGCCAGGGCGTCGTCTTGAACGCCAGCCATCAGTGCGTGGAGGATCGGTGGTTCGATTTCCAACGATTCACGAATTCTCATCACGGGCTCCCGAATATCATGCACCGGGTTTCAGGCGGCGTCCTCAAAGGGTCTGCCCGTTCTCGGCTTTGACGATCTGGCCGGTCATTGAGCGGGATGTGAGCAGAAGCCAGATGCTGTCGGCAATGTCTTCAGGTGTCGAGATACGCTGCAGGGGGAGGTTGCCTGAGAGTTGGCGCATTTTGACTTCGTTGCCGGACCACCAGCGTGTTTCGACAGCCCCGGGGGCAATGCAGTTGACACGAATCTCGGGCGCCAGGACACGCGCCAAGGATTTGGTCATACCGTGCAGGGCCGCCTTGGAAACGGCATAGGGGAGGGACGAGCCGTAACCGGTTTCTCCGGCAATACTGCCGACGTTGACGATTGCGCCGTCGGGCATCGCACGCAGGTACGGTGCTGCGGCCCGGCAGCAATTGAAGGCGCCTTTGACGTTGCCCGCGAAGAGCTCGTCCCAGGTATCGTCGGCAATCGCATCCAGATCGGCGAACGGCAGTTGCCTGGTAATACCGGCATTATTGACAAGATACGTGATGTTGCCGAAAGCCTCGACGACTACCGCCATCATGCGTCGGACCTGGGCGTCGTCGGCGATATCGCTTCGGATGGAGATGGCGTCCTGACCTTTTGCGCGGATGGCCTCAACAGTGTTGTTGGCTTCAACATCGCTTCGCGAATAGACGATTGCCACTGCGCAGCCGGCCGCCGCCAACTTCTCGCTTGTGGCCCGACCGATGCCCGTACCGCCGCCAGTGATAACGGCGACTGCTTTTTGTGAGCTGTTCATCTCGGACTCCTATTGTCGGATTGAATTGGCAATGTGGTCCCCTGTTCCTTCGGATGCGCTGAGAGCATCCGTCGGGACGGGCTGCCTGCCGGTCATCGACGGGCTAGGCCACTCCCGCAGTCCTCTAGCCTTGTCATGGTTCCCAAACGTTGCCGGTTCGAGCAGTGCCCCATCATTTACCTCTGAGTCGGTCGAGAAAGCGTTCGATTTCACTCGCAACCTGGTCGGGAACTTCGACATGGGCGTAATGCCCTGCGCCGTGAACCAGCGCAACCTGGGCTTTCGTCTTCCCGGCCAGCCAGGCAGCTTCCGCGACAGGATCGTTGAAATCCGGATCGCGGCTGCCCATGACGACCAGCACTGGAACGGAAACCTTGCCGACCAGTGCCTCCGTATCGGACTTGGATAACGCGACCATGGTCCGCAACGCATCCATGCGTCCGGCTTCCTTGAGATTGGCAGCCAAACGATCACGATAGGCCAGATGGTCGGCCGGCTTGGTCAAGGGAAACAGGCTTTCCCAGTAGGTCATCCAGAACCACGTGCACCAGGGACCGGCAAAGCCGATGCTGACCATGACCTGGGTCAACCGATCGAACGGCAGATCCCGCAGGATGGGGCCGAGCATGCCTATGCTCTGGACCACGTCAGGTTGCTCGTGAGCAGCCCAAAGCGCGGCGCCGGCGGCGAATGAATTGCCAAGAATGACCGCCTTGCCTGCCCCGAGTTGGCGAATCAGGGCGAGTGCGTCGCTGCCAACGGCCCGAGCCGAATAGTCCGGCCAATTCGCCGATGATTCGCCATGACCACGAACATCCATGGTAACAACGCGATACCCGGCCCCGACCAGGCGCGGGCGAAGGAAGCGGTATTGCTGCCTGACGTCGCCCATGCCCGGAATCGCGACGATTAGCGAACCGTTGCCGCCACTGTCGTCATAGGCGATGCGTCCGGCGTCGCGCTCGAGAAAGCGTGTTTCAGACGTCGCGGCGACGGACGTAGACAAGCCGATCTGCGCCAGGATGCAGCATGTCAGGGCCGTGGAACGAAGTGACGTCATGGTCTGCTCTCCTGAAGGTGAGAATATCGTTCGGACGGTTTGCTGTTGCCATCGACCGGCAACACGGACCGTCGCCGCCAAATGCTTGACCGTCGACGACATCGCCCTACGCGCTGGACAACGCCGCGGTCAAAAGTCGAGCAGGACAAGAAGCAGCCGCTGATCCTCATCTCTTCCGATCAGGGGCGCAGCAGAAGGGTGCCCACGGTTTGCCCGGACTCCAGCCGGCGATGAGCCTCCGCTGCCTCGCTCAAAGGCAGGACGGCGCCGATCGTCGGCCGCAGGCCGGCCTGCAACTGCCGGATGGTAGCCATCGCGCCTTCTCGATAACGCACCAGATCCGTCATGAAGCGGAAGACCCCGGGGCGAGAGAGTGCCACCGAACGCGCCGGGCCGAGTAGCGACAGATCGAGCGGCCCGGAGTCGTCGGCGGCCACCTGACCGACGCTGGCGACCATGCCATAGGGGCGGACGGAACCGAGGGTGTCGAGCAGCGTCTTGCCACCGATCCCGTCGATGGCGTAATCGACACCCTGGCCATCGGTCAGCCTCATGACCGCTGCCACGAAGTCCTCATCGCGGTAATGGATGGCATGGTCAAGACCATGATCGATGGCCAGTTGCGCCTTGGCTGGCGAACTGACCGTGCCGATGACGCAGGCACCCAGGGACTTTGCCCACTGTACGAGAACTAGCCCCAGACCGCCCGCCGCCGCATGGACCAGCACGGTATCGCCGGCCTTCAGCGGATGGACGTAGGCGAACAGCATGTGAGTGGTTATGCCGCGCAACAGCAGGCTGGCCACCGCATCGTCGGGCACGTCATCGGGCAGTGGGATGGCCCTGTCGGCCCGCAGGTTTCGGGCGCTAGCATAGCTGCCGGCAGGTGGGCCGGCATAGGCGATGCGTTGGCCGACCCGGACCGTGTCGACATCCGGCCCGAGCGCCTCGACCACTCCGGCCGCCTCGACCCCGAGAACGGCGGGGAGCGAAGGCAGTCGGTAGAGGCCGGTTCGGTGATAGATATCGACAAAATTCACGCCGATCGCCGTGTGGCGGACACGGATTTCACCGGCCCCTGGCGGGGGGAGTGTTGCCTCGATTTCGGTTAGTGCGGATGCGTTGCCATAGTGACCAATGATGATCTGGGACGTAGCTGATGCGCCGAGAAACGACTCGCGCTTGGTCATGATGTTCTCCTGATGTACGAACTTGCAAGCGCAGCTTATGCTGATCAAAATTGCTCAACAATTCGTAAAAATTCACAACTACTGTGCAAAAACGCTCAGACAATCCTGGCTGCGAAAAACGCGGCCTGCAATGGGACGACATTCGCTATTTTCTTGAACTGGCGCGCACTGGCAGCTTGTCGGGCGCCGCCCGGCGGCTCGGAGTCGAGCACTCCACCGTGGCGAGGCGTGTCGAGGCGCTGGAAAGGTCATTGGGTATCAGGCTCTTCGACCGCCTGCCCAAAGCCTGGTCATTGACGCCGGAAGGCGAGACGCTGGTCACTCAGGCGGGCCGACTCGATAACGAAGCACTGGCATTCTCGCGGGCAGCGCTCGGTGTTTCCTCCCTTCAGGGAACCGTCCGGGTGTCGGCGCCGCCGGTCTTGGCCGGCCACTTCCTGGCGCCCCGCCTGGCCACGACCCGCGCAAGATGGCAAAACATCGATCTGGAACTGATCGGTGAGTCTCGTGACGCCAATCTGGCGCGGGGCGAAGCGGACCTGGCGATCAGGATGTCGCGGCCCACCGCGCCGGGCCTGGCCGCTCGTTGCATCGGGGAAATGGGTTACGGACTGTATGCAGCTCATGGCTATACCCGCCGCCCCCGCGAAGCCTGGGAGTTTCTTGGTTACGACGATAGCCTCGTACAGGTACCGCAGCAGCGCTGGCTTGCCCAGCTTGCCGGCGATCGGCGCTTCGTATTCAGGAGCAACGATCTTGCGGCACTGCTCAATGCCACACGCGTAGGTCTGGGTATCGCGGTTCTTCCGCATTTTCTGGCTGCGAACGATGATGCCGTGTCGCTGGTATCCGATCCAGTCTGTCCAACGCTACGGCAAATCTGGCTAGTGATGCACCCCGACGTCAAACGTTCGCCGCGTGTACGGCTGCTTGCCGATCTCCTGATCGATCTGGTCAGCGAGGCACAAGCGCTGTTGTCGGGAGCCGCCGCTGACCGATCAACAGGGGCAGTTCCCTCCGGCAACTGATGGGGGCAAATTCGGTAACGCGGATAGCACCCCCAATCGCCGAGGTCAATCAACCCGTACACAACAACGCCCGCGAGAACTGGCCTCGGGAGGCTACCGAAGGCGGGAAAGCGGCAGGCACTTCACCGTGACCTTTCTAACACCACAAACCGCCATAATTTGTATTATGTAAACTTCAATCAATGGTAGCCGGTTCGGTATCTGGATAACGAGACGTTCCGGTCGGAACGAAGATAACCTGCCAGCTTGGACCGATCGGACGTCCGACTCCAACGCCCCGTACACCCTTCCCGGCACCCGGGGAACTCCGGGGAGCCGCGCAATGGCTCCCCGGCCACTTATCGTCCGCGTCTCGCTGCAACATCCGGCGATAACCGCAAAACGGTGCACGTGTCACCGCTCCCGTTGCTCCCGCAAACGATGCGCCATACATGCGCACGACCAAGCGTCAAAGGAGCGCAGCCTGCCACGCCACAGTCCGACTCAGTCCGGCACGAATACCTCGCCACCGCGCACCCTGATCCGGTCGCGCGGGGTCGGATTCATGCTGATCGATGGCACGTTGGCAGCGGTGATCGGTGCCGCAGCACCAGGTGTTCCCGTCCGTGGCGTGGTCCGCACCACCTGGGAAGGCGGCAGCGGGGAATGCTCGGTCAGGTGCCGGTACATCAGGTCGAGCGCCTCGCGGAAGTAGACATGCAGCGGGACGAAGCGGGTGTCGTACCCGGGGAGCGTCGCCGTGCCGATGAAAGCGTCGAAGTGCTGGGCATTGGTTACCTCGATATAGCGCAGGCGGCTGCGGCCATGATCGGCCAGGCTGTTCATCGCCAGATAGGGACGTGAGGAGAAGCCGACCGGCACAAGCGCATCCGCGCGCCCATGCACGATGATCGCCGGTTTGCCGTGCAACTGCCCGGCCACCCGCAGCGCGTCCACACTTTCATGCACCTGCCGGGCGTCGGCGCTTGCGCCGGTCCACAGTTCGCGCAGGCACAGCGCGCCATCCACATTGAAGTCGAGCTTGCCGGTCGAAGGTGAAACCGACGCGCCGTCGCGCCGCGGGCCGCCGACCGACGCATCGTTGATGATCTGCAGCCCCGCCGCCGGCGGTATGCCGTTGCCGGTGCCGAAGCTCGTGGCTGCGCTCGCCGCAGGCCACGCCACCGGCACGCCGGTCGCATCGGTCGCGGCATAGCTGAAATCGCACGCGCGATCCTCGACGCCGAAGCGCCCATAGGCGTTCGCATAGGTGAGCGTGATCGGCGGTACGGCGAAGGCGTAGTGCGACGCCGCCAGCGGCGTGGATTCGGGCTCCCAGCCATAGGCAAGCAAAGCATCCAGCGCGCTGTCGCCCTGCTCCACCGGCGTGCTACCGGTAATCAGACCTGCGGCGACGAGCGCCTCGCAGCGATTTGCCGCCAGCGGAACCGGGATGAACCCGGCTCCCGGCGAGCCCGCGGCGCGCGGCGACAGCACCGCGCACGGCTGCAGCAGATTCGCCATCGTGGTGTAGTCGTAAAGCGGCCGCCCCGCTCCGCGACGCACCTGGCTACCGCGCGTCACCCTGACCTCGTCGTTCTCGCGCAACTGAATCTGCGGTTCGCCGACCGCGACGCCGTCGATCAGCCTGTCGTCGTCCTGCTCCGCAGCCGCGAGCGCCGCACCCCCGCCGTTGGAGACACTGGACGCGATCACGATGGTGTTCGCCGGCACGATCGTGCGGACCACACCCCTGGGCGTCTTGCGGCCATAGGTTTCGTTGAGCACGTAGAAGGCGAAGCGCACCGCATCCAGCGTATTCCGCCCCCACCGCGCCTCTGGGTTGGCCCCCGAATGAGCGTGCTTCACCGCTACCCGATGCGGCCACGCGGCAAGGAAGGCCACGCGTTCCGACTCCGACAGGTCCGCAGTGAAATGCGACTCCTCGCCGGCGTTGGCGGCATCGACACGCGTCCCGTCGATCAGGCCGACGGTATTGGTGGCCAGATCGTGCATGCCGTTGCCGCTGCCCTTGTCGGTGTAGGCAACGGCGCATCCCTTCTGCAGCCCCCATTCGCCCGAGGTACCGATCGCGCCGTAGATGCCGCGCGAACCGCTTGAGGTGCCGGTGACGATGCAAGGCGCTTTCGGATTGAAGTGCGCCGGAACCTGCACCATCAATGTCACGACGGTGTCGTCCGCTGCGTCGATGGCGTAGGCGAGGTATTCGGTGCCGGCGATCCTGCCGTCGCCCGGTCTGGAGACATGCCCGCCGGCGTCCACCGAGATCAGCGGCCCGAACAGCGATCCGAAGCCGCCTGCACTGGTGGTGTCCACCAGCGCCCGGTAGTTGCTGTAGATGGCCAGCCGGCGCAGTTCGGCCGCCGTCGGCACCGCGGACACCGTTGGCACCGTTGCGGACTGTATACCGCTGCGGCCGAGCCCGGCGGTGAGCAGGTCGTCGGCCACGCCGTCCACGCTGCGGAAAGATATCTCGCCAAGGAACGATGGTTTCACGTTGAAGCCATACTCCGGCGTGGCGGAAGCGGCCAGGGCCGTAAGGGGAAACGCAAACGCTGCGACAATGCCTATGCTTCGATTCATCGGGACTCTCCGTTGTCGATTCGCACGCCGGCGCCCACGACAAACGCGTCGTTTCATGCACGTTGCGTACGCGTATACGTTAAAGACCGCAGCTCCCGGCGCAGATATAGGGGTTTGTCCTCATCCTGGCCACCTCCCCCCGACGGTAGGGGAAACCACATACTCCGCCGCGTTCAATGCAGTGCGATGACAGGGCGGGACCGGAGGGCGGAACAAGTCGAAGGCCATCGGCGAAGCCTTCTTCGGCGGCGTGCTCAGGTCGCGCCGGTCGTGAGCACGAAAAAAAGCCCATCCGGCACCAACACCGGATGGGCAACAGACCGACGGTCACAAGGAGAGGAGAGGGAGAGAAGATTCCGCCGGTCGATAAGTCTTGGAGCTCAGGCGCCCTGCCCGGTGCGCTCCTGGATTTCGGCCTGACGCATCACGCTGCCCGGCACGCCGCCAATGGCCCAGTTCTCCGGCGCCACCGGCACGATGCCGCCGCGCACCAGCGCACGGTCAACACCGAGCACCCGTTCGACGATGTCGGTAAAGCCGGTCAGCAGGCGGTGGCGATCCGCCAGCGAGCGCCCTTCCATGACGACGAAGCTGAAGTACGGTGCCCGCTGCACGGCCCGGCACAGCGGCACACCGCCCACCGCCACGAGGTCCGGCCGGTACAGCTGGATGAACACCCGCACGCGGTCTATCGGGCAGGCGAGCACTTGGGCGAAGAAGCGGCTGGATTCCACCAGCAGCGCCTCGTGCTGTTCCGCCGTGTACTGCCCTTCGGCGAGATGAAAATGCAGGATCGGCATCGCCGCCTCCTCAGGGCAGACCGCGGCGACGGCCGGCGTCCAGCATCAGCGTGGAACCGGTCATCGCGTCGGCTTCGGGCGCCAGCAGCAGCGATACCGCCCAGGCCACCTGCTCCGGCGTGGTCAGCGCGCCGATCGAGGATTCGCCGCGCATTTCATCCAGCACCGCATCCACGCTGATGCCGCGCAGCGCGGCCCGGTCGGCGGCAACGCGGTGCAGGCGCTCGGTGTCGGCCGGGCCGGGGGCGATGGTGTGAACGGTGATGCCGCGCTCGCCATAGGCCAGGCTCAACTGGCGCACCACGTTCATCAGCGCCGCGTTGGCCACCCCGGCCGCGGCGGCGTAGGCGGTCGGTTCCAGCCCGTAATGGCCGCCGATGGCGACGATGCGCCCTCCCCTCGCCAGCCGGTCATCGACCGCCCGCACCAGGCGCAGCAGCCCGCCCACCTTGATGTTCACCGCCTCGGTCATCGACGCCGTCGGTGCGCTGAGGATGCCGCCCGCCACCGCCACGCCGGGGCCGTGCACCACCATCCGCACCGGCCCATCGACCGCGGCGGCTATCGCCGCGATGGCGCTGTCCGACGCGATGTCGGCGGCGCACGCCCGCAGGCCGGGGCAGCGCTCGCGCAGCGCGTCCAGCGCATCCACCGAGCGCGCCACCGCCACCACCGCCAGCCCCTGCCCCACCAGCCGCGAGACGATGGCCTGGCCGAAAGCGCCGGTGGCGCCGACGACGACTGCGATTTCCTGTTGTGATTTCATGCGTTTCCTTCCGGTGGCAACTCAGGTGAGCACGGTCAGGAAGCTTTCGCGCGGGATGTTGTCCTGCGCGAAGGTCGCCGCCCCCAGCTCGCTGGTATCCCAGGTCAGCGTCGGCGTGTCGGGGTAATGCACGTAGCCGCCGGAGAAAACCTCGTTGCGATTGCCCGAGGGGTCGAAGAAATAGATGGTCGCGCCGCGGGTCACACCGTGGCGGTTCGGGCCGACATCGACCGGGATGCGGTACTTGCCGATCAGGTCGGCGGCGTGGATCACGTCGTAGGTCGATTCCAGCAGGAAGGACACATGGTGGAAACGCGCCTCCTCCGGCTGCAGCACGAAAGCGACGTCGTGCGGCTTGGTGGAGCAGCTGAGGAAGAGCGCGAGCGAGGCCTCGCTGTCCACGTCGATCAGGCGCTCGCTCAGGTCGAACTCGAACACCTCGCGGAACAGCCGCGCGTTCTGGTCGATGTCGGGCCCGCCCAGGAGGCAGTGGTCCAGCCGGTTGATGCGGAAGCCGCGGATCACGCCTTCGTCCGGCATCACGCCCGGATTGCGCGTGCCCAGCGTGTTGCCGGTCTGCTCCTTATGGGCGTAGAGCTGCATCAGGTGCCCGCTCGGCAGACGGAACTGCAGCCGGCGCCCGGAGTACGGATACACGCCCGCCGCGATGTGCTCCACCTTCAACCCGAAGGCCTCGATCTTGGGCGCCAGTTCGGTGAGCGTGGCGTCGTCATAAACCTTGAAGGCGAAGTAGTCCATGCCGGCGGAATCGGCCTCGCGCAGCACCAGGCAGTGGTGATCGTGCTCGTCCCACGCCTTGTAATAGACCCGCCCGCCCTCGCCCTGCATCACTTCGTGCAGTCCCAGGCGGCGGCCGTAGTGCTCGCGCGCGGCGCTCATGTCGAGTACGCGGATCGCAACTTCGCCGAGCCGCAGCAGACCTCGTAGTGCCATGTTGTTGTCTCCTCTGTTGTTGGTTTGGATGCGCAATGCGTCCCGGCACCGCCGGTTGCCTTTCCCCCTCCCCTTCAAGGGGGCGTAGGCGGGGTTTCGCAGAGCACCGCTCTGCGCCGCCGGAGCGGCGGAGCGAAGCGGAGACTCCTGGCTGGGGTGGGGATGGGGTGAATCAGCGCCTGTTAGAACCCCATCCCCATCCCAACCTTCCCCTTGAAGGGGAAGGGGCTACACCCGTGGCCCGCTGAAGTTCATCCTCAATCCGGCCAGCGCTTCCGGCTGTGTCAGGCCGCACTCACCCCACGCTCCCGCGCCATCGTCATCGCCGTGTCCTGGATCATGTCTTCCTGCCCGCCGATCATCTTCTTCCTGCCCAGCTCGACCAGGATGTCCCGCGCCGGCACGCCAAAGCGCTCCCCCGCGCGCTTCGCATGTAGCAGGAAAGTCGAATACACCCCCGCAAACCCCAACGTCAGCGATTCGCGGTCGACGCGGACCATGTGGTCCATCATCGGCACGATCACGTCCTCGGCCACGTCCATCAGCTTGAAGAGATCGACGCCGGTTTCGATGCCCATGCGCTCGCACACCGCGGCGAACACTTCCAGCGGCGTGTTGCCGGCGCCGGCGCCCAGGCCGGCTACCGAGCCGTCGATGCGAGTCGCGCCGGCCTCGATCGCGGCGATGGAATTGGCGATGCCCATGCCGAGGTTGTGATGGCCGTGGAAGCCGATTTCGGTTTCCGGGTTCAGCACCTCGCGCAGCGCGCGCACGCGGGCGGTGACGTCGGCGGGCAGCATGTAGCCGGCGGAGTCGGTCACGTACACCGTTTGCGCGCCGTAGGACTCCATCAGCTTGCCTTGCTGGGCGATGCCGGCGGCGTCGTTGAGGTGGGACATCATCAGGAAGCCGGTCGTATCCATGCCCAGCTTGCGGGCGAAGGCGATGTGCTGGGGCGCGGTATCGGCCTCGGTGCAATGGGTGGCCACATGCACGCTGCGGGCGCCGGCGTCGTAGGCGGCCTGCAGCTCGCGCATCGTGCCCAGGCCAGGAATCAGCAGCACCGACACCTTGGCCTGCTTCATCCGCGACGCCACCGCGGCGATGTATTCCTCGTTGCTCGCCAGCGCAAAGCCGTGCTGCAGCGAATTGCCGCCCAGCCCGGCGCCGTGGGTCGCCTGCAGGTAGGGAATGCCGGCGTCGTCCAGCGCGGTGGCCACCTTCACCATCTGCTCCACGCTGATCTGCTCGCGCTTGGCGTGCATACCGTCGCGCAGACACATGTCGTGCAGGACGACCTTGCGCCCCTTCGGGTTCGATTCGCTCATCACGCCACCTCCACGGTCTTCAGCTTGATCTTTCCGGCCAGGATCTCCTCGGCGAACATCTCGGCGGTGCGGGTCGCGGCCGCGGTCATGATGTCCAGGTTGCCGGCGTACTTCGGCAGGTAGTCGCCCAGGCCGGCGACCTCCATGAACACCGAGACCTTGTTGCCGTCGTAGCTCGGCCCGTTCACCAGCCGGTAGCCGGGCACGTATTTCTGCACTTCACCGATCATCTGCAGGATGGATTCGGTGATGCGCGCCTGGTCGGGCGCCGACTCGGTGAGGCAGTAGATGGTGTTGCGCATGATCAGCGGCGGCTCGGCCGGGTTGATGATGGCCAGCGCCTTGCCCTTCTTCGCGCCGCCGACTTTTTCGATGGCCGACGAGGTGGTGTAGGTGAATTCGTCCAGGTTGGCGCGGGTGCCCGGCCCCACCGACTTCGACGCCAGGCTGGCGACGATCTCGGCGTATTCCACGCCCTGCACCCGCGACACCGCATTGACGATGGGAATCGTCGCCTGCCCGGCGCAGGAGATCATGTTCACGTTCATCTCCACCCGGTCGGCATGCTGGCGCAGGTTCACCGGCGGCACGCACAGCGGGCCGATGGCGGCGGGCGTCAGGTCGATCATCATCACGCCCAGCTCGTTGAGCTTGCGCGAGTTCTCCGCGTGCACATAGGCGCTGGTGGCGTCGAAGGCGATCTGGATGCCGTCTTCCAGCACATGCGGCAGCAGGCCATCCACGCCGTCTGCGGTGGTTTTCAGGCCGAGCTCGCGGGCGCGCGCCAGCCCCTCGGACGCCGGGTCGATGCCCACCATCCACACCGGCTCCAGCACCGGGCTGCGCTTCACCTTGTAGATCAGGTCGGTGCCGATGTTGCCCGAGCCGATCAGGGCGCACTTGATCTTCTTCATTGCTTCTCCTCCGCCGCGGCGCGCTGTTGGGCCGCTGCGCGCTGGGCCATGTTCATGCCGCCGACGAAGAACTCCTCGTCGCCGTGTTCGGTAATCAGGATCCGCACGCTGTCGTGCTTCACCCCCAGGCTGCGCGTCACCGCCTCGGTAACCGCCTGCGCCACCGCCCGCTTCTGCTCCACGGTGCGCCCCTCCATCAGGTGCATCTCGATGATTGGCATGTCTCCCCCTTGAAATCCCTCAGGCCACGAAGCGCATCGACACGCTGCCCAGTTCCTGGAAGCGCGCAACCACGCTGTCGCCCGGCTGCACCGCAATCGCCTCGGTAATGCCGCCGCTCATCACGAAGCTGCCGGCGGGTAGCGTCTCGCCGAGCCCGGCGAGGATGTTCACCAGCATCGCAATCGCCTCCGCCGGATGGCCGAGCACCGCCGCCGACGCCCCCATCGCGACGATCTCGCCGTTCTTCTCCAGCACCACGCCGAGCGTGCGCAGGTCCAGTTCCTCGACGTAGCGCGCCCGCCCGCCGCCGACGAAGCGCGCCGACGAACCGTTGTCGGCGATCACGCTGGGCAGGTCGAACTTGAAGCCGGCAAAGCGCGAATCGATGATCTCCACCGCCGGCAGCACGTAGTCGGTGGCCGCCAGCACGTCCGCCGCGGTGCAGCCGGGGCCGCTCAGCTCGCGCTTCATCACGAAGGCCACCTCGCACTCGACGCGCGGATGCACCAGGTCGGCGGTGGAAATCGCGGCGTTTTCCGGGCGCGCCATGCGGTCGGTCAGGAAGCCGATGGAGGGCACATCCACGCCCATCTGCTTCATCTTCGCCTTCGAGGTCAGCCCCGCCTTCCAGCCCACCAGCCGATGGCCCTGGGCGAGGTAGCGGCGGCGCAGCTCGCTCTGCACCGCGTAGCCGTCGGCGATGGTCATCGCCGGGTATTCGTCGGTGAGTTTGGGAATGGCGCAGGCGCGGGTCTGCGCGCCTTCCACACGTTCGCACAGGCGCACGATGTCCTCGCGCGACAAGGTCAGGTTCTGGCTCATGCCGCGCTCCTTCCGGCAAATTTCACCCGGCAGCTGCCGAGCCCGCCCACGGTGCACACCAGCTCGTCGCCATCGGCCACCGGCACCAGCGCCGACTGCGAACCGGACAAGATCACCTCGCCGGCCTTGAACGGAATCCCCAGCTCGCCCAGGGTATTCGCCAGCCAGGCCACCGCATTGGCCGGCGAACCCTGCACCGCCGCACCGACGCCGGTGGAGAACAGCTCGCCGTTCTTCTCCAGCACCATCCCGGCCAGCGTGATGTCCAGCTTGCGCGGGTCGCCCTTGGTCTTGCCGAGCACATACACGCCGCAGGAGGCGTTGTCCGCCACCGTGTCCTGAATGCGGATCTTCCAGTCGGTAATGCGCGAATCGACGATCTCGAAGCAAGGCACCACGTAGTCGGTGGCGCGGATCACGTCCATCGCCGTCACGCCCGGCCCCTGCAGGTCGTCCTTCAGCACAAAGGCCAGCTCGGCCTCGGCCTTGGGCTGGATCAGCGTATCGAGCGGCAGCGTGTCGCCTTCCTGATAGACCATGCCCGAGGTGAGCTGGCCGAAATCCGGCTGGAACACGCCGAGGAAGTCCTGCACCGGCTTGCTGGTCACGCCGATCTTCTTGCCGACGATGGTCTCGCCCGCCTGCACCCGCCGCGCCACGTAGCGCTGCTGGATGCGGTAGGCATCGTCCAGGGTGATGTCCGGCTCCTGCTCGAGCAGCGGCGGAATGGTGCGGAGCGCCCGCCACGCTTCGTAGAGCGCGTCGCCGTAGTGCTGGATCTTTTCCTCGTTCATGGGTCCCTCTGTGGGTGGGGATGGGAGTGGTGTGGGTTTTCCCCTCCCCCTTCAAGGGGGAGGAGCAGGGGTTTCGGCAAGCACTGCTTGCCGCCTGCGGAGCGGCGAGGCGTAGCCGAGACTCCTGGTTGGGAGGGGGACGGGGTTGGGCGGACTAGGCTGGTTCGTGGCGTCGGGCAGGAGGTCGGTTTTGCTCCTCCCCTTTCAAGGGGGAGGCTGGGAGGGGGATGGGGTTGGGTTGGCGCCCGTCTAACCCCATCCCCACCCCAACCCTCCCCTTGAAGGGGAGGGAGCAGTCTTCACCCCAAACCTTTGGGAATTGCTCGAAAGCAGTGCCCAAGCCCACCCGAAACCCTAGCGCCCCAAATCAACCGCCCCCACCCGCCCCTACAACTTCACGCAGACATTCCGCGTCTCCGTATAGAACTCCAGCGAATGCACCCCGCCCTCGCGCCCTATACCGGACTGCTTCGAACCACCAAACGCCGTCCTCAAATCACGCAGGAACCAGCTGTTGATCCAGGTAATCCCCACCTCCACCCGCGCCGCAACACGGTGGGCACGGGCGAGGTTGGTCGTCCAGATCGTGGTCGAAAGCCCGTAGTCGGTGGCATTCGCCAGCGTGACCACTTCCTGTTCGCTGTCGAAGGGGCGGATGTGGCAGCAGGGGCCGAAGATTTCCTCGCGCACCACCGCGGCGGTTTCGGGCAGGCCGGTCCAGATCGTCGGCTGCACCCAGGCGCCTTCGGCCAGTTCGCCCGGCATGTCGGGCACGCCGCCGCCGGTCACCACCGTGGCGCCCTCCTCCACCGCCTTGGCGTAGTAGGAGAGCACCTTGCGCTTGTGCTCCTGGCTGATCAGCGGGCCGTAGTTGGCGGCGTGGTCCTCCGGGCGGCCGTACTTCACCGCCTCGGCCTTCAGCTTCAGCGCCTGCACGAAGCGCTCGAAGATCGACCGCTCCACGTACACCCGCTCGGTGCCAAGGCAGACCTGCCCGGTGTTGAGGAAAGCGGAGCGGAAGATGCCATCCACCGCGGCGTCGAAATCCGCATCCGCGAACACGATGCCGGCGTTCTTGCCGCCCAGCTCGAAGGACACATCGCGCATGCCCTCGGATGCCGCCTTCATGATCGCCGCGCCAGTGCGGGTCTCGCCGGTGAAAGTGATCGCATCCACGCCGGGATGCTGGGTGAGGAAGGCCCCGGCGGAATCCGGCCCGAAGCCATTCACCACGTTGTACACACCCTTGGGCACACCCACCGCGTTCATCACCTCGCCCAGCAAGGCGGCGGTGTTCGGCGTTTCCTCGGAGGGCTTCACCACCACGGTGTTGCCGCAGGCCAGCGCCGGGCCCAGCTTCCAGGTCATCAGCAGGAAAGGCGCGTTCCACGGGCAGATCACGCCGATCACGCCCTTGGGCACGCGGATCGCGTAGTTCAGCGCCCCCGCGCCGTCCGGCGTCGCCATCTGGAAAGCCTCCGTCGGCACGTTCTTCACCACGTCGGCGAAGACCTTGAAATTGGCCGCGCCGCGCGGAATGAACACATGGCGCATCACATGCGAAGGCTGGCCGGTGTCGGCCATCTCGGCCTCGACGAAATCCTCGAAGCGGCGGGTGATCCCGTTGGCGACGCCATACAGCAGCTCGACGCGCTGGTCGGTGGTCAGCCCGCCCCATTCGCCGTGCAGCGCCGCGCGCGCCGCCTGCACCGCCGCATCCACCTCCGGCCGGCCGGCCTCGCTGATCGAGGCGATCACCCTGTTATCCACCGGCGACCGCTTCTCGAAGCGCCGCCCGCTGGCCGCAGCCACGTACTCGCCGGCGATGAAATTCTCGATCTGACGCATCTGCTCCTCCGTTATCCGCCCCGCCGCCGCGCTGCCTTGGGAAGCGGCAGGATGGCGTTGGGTTCTATTCGAAACGGAGTCTAAGAAGCGCGAGAAATACCGTCCAATACCTTATTTTTGGAAAGCTGATACCTTCAGGGTATCGGAAGGCACCGCCCAGCCGGGGTGCGGCGGCTGCGCGTCAAGCGCCTTCATCGCCGCCCACCACCCCGGCAAGTGGCCCCCGCCCCGCGACCCCGAGATCGCACCCGATACGCGCCCCGAGCGTCATCCCTACCTGCTCGCGGAACAGGCGCGCAAAGGCGCTCGCATCCTGGTAGCCGACCCGGTCGCCCCCCGCCGCCACTGTCTCCCGCCACCGCATCTATGACCGCAGCGGCCTCGCCGGCAAGCGCGATGCGCGCCTTCTCGCTGGGCGGCCGTGAGCGAGACCTACTGCAACTGCTTGCGCTGGACAGCCATACGCCGCTGGTTTTTCCTTGCGTCGAGCACTTCAATAACCCGCTAAGGCCGAAAGCAGGTGTATGAGCGCTGCTACAACGTTGCTGCGCCGCCCCGAGTCGGCAATCAAGCTTGGCCCTGAGCCGATAGCCAGCCCACACCAAGCGAATGGCCGTGGCCAGCCACGAGCAATACGTCACAGTTACACTTCATCCGTTCGACATACAGTATTGCCAACTCATCGCCGGGTTTGGGCACTCATTTAGGACTGTGTATAACCGGGGACACACACAAAAGTGCTTATGAGTCAGCTCGTTACCAATGCGGGGGTTATCGATTTATACCGCAGCTCTCCGGATGAGTCCGCGGATTTGCGGGCTAAAACACGTTGGGCACCATAATTTATGCCATTTTTGCCGTTTGACGCTGCAAGAGCCTGCATAGGGCGTAGCCGCCGGTTCCTCGCACTTGCTGAGCATCAGAATCTACCCGACCCTCAAATTCTGAACGATTTGCGCCGCACTGCCGTTGTCATGGCGGTGGCAGCAATCGACTCATACATGCACTGGCTGGTCTTTCGAAGGCTTTCTGATGTGCGGCGCGAAGGCGATCTTCCGAAGTCACTTGCGAAACTCAGCGTTCCCTTCTCTGACTTGGCGTCGCTCGCTGACGCTTTGATTGCCGCTCGCCGTGCGAATAGAGAAATTCGACCGTGGGTTCAGGTCAAGAACAGCGTTCAAAAAGAGTTGTTACGCGAAACCTTCCAGTCATATGAGCAAGTGGCAAACGCGCTAGCACTTTCTGGTGTTGAAAAGGGTTGGTCGCGCACCGCTGTAAAGATTGGCTGTACAGCAAATGACATTAAGGAACGACTAAACCGCATAGTGCATCGTCGAAATCAGGTCGTGCACGAGGGAGATATCACTCGTGCATCGAGACCGCAAAATCTTAAGTACAACTCTGTCGCACACGATTCAGTGGTCGATGATGTCACTTGGATTGAAGCGCTGCTCACCGCAATCGAAGAGGTTGTAAATGAAGGCAATCCGGCCTAGCGTGTTGCCCAACAATTCCGTCGAGCGGGACGGCCCAAAGCTGCGCTTTGGGTTCCCTCCGCCTTCGGCTCCGGCCGCCCCTCACGTCAAACGTTATGCGTCTTTCACGCTCTCAGAGGATCAAACATGTCCGAAGGAATGAATTGGGAAAAGTTGCTAAATCCAAATCGACTAGGTCATAGATCATCTAAGAGTGAGAAGGGACGATCCCCATTTACTTCAGACCAGGACAAGGTTCTGTTTTCAGGATCATTCCGACGACTTGCCAGAAAGACTCAAGTTCATCCGCTCGCGACAAACGATCACGTCCATAACAGGCTTACTCATAGTCTTGAGGTCGCGAGCGTAGGAAGGACATTGGCAATTCGCGTCGGGCAGTCGCTTCATGAGCGGGGGCGACTACCGGAAGGATTTGCCCCAACGGACATTAGCGACATTCTTCAAGCTGTCTGTCTAGCGCACGATATTGGCAACCCGCCCTTTGGTCATACCGGCGAAGAGGCAATTCGACACTGGTTCCAACATGAAGAAGCCTTGCCATACCTTTCAGGACTCAATCCCAATGAAATCTGTGATCTAGAAACCTTTGAGGGAAATGCTCAGGGATTTCGGGTTCTCACAAGCTCAGAATTTCATCCGTACGACGGTGGCCTCCGCCTAACGTACGCGTCATTGGCCTCATTCTTAAAGTACCCATGGACATCAGTTCAAGCGGTCAGTGGAAGTCGTCCAAAGAAGAGCAAGTACGGCGTATTTCAATCCGAACTGGATACATTTCGCGAGGTCGCTGAGGAAGTGGGACTATTGCGTCGCCCCGGTGATGACTGGTATTGCAGACATCCACTTGTTCACCTGATGGAAATAGCCGACGATTTTTGTTACGGCTTATTGGACCTCGAGGATGGCATGGACATGGGGATACTAAAGTGGGAGGAGGTCTTTGAGGTACTCCGACCAATTCTCGATCAAACAAAAGTTGATGTCTTAGCTAAAGATTTGGAGTCGGTACGTCCTGGCCGACGCCCACCGCTAATTCGAGGAAAGGTAATTTCGGCATTCATCGAGGAAGCCTCAAGCGCATTTATCAATAATGAAGATAAGATACTGGCGGGCCAGTATGATGAACTGCTTCCTTTATGCAGCTCTACCGTTCAAACCTGTGTTGCGACCGCCAAGTCTCTAGCGAAGACGAGGGTCTTCACTCACCCGAGAAAAATCGAGTTGGAAATTGGCGCATACAACACGATCGCGACGCTCCTCAGAGTGATGTGCCACGCAACCAACGAGCTACTTTCTGCCGATAGGCCAAGCAGTTTTAAAAGCAGTCGGGTTCTTGATCTTATCGGAAGAAACACCTTTCACCCAAAACTTGGAACCCCAGAATGCCCCAATTCGCCACGTTATCTTGCCCTAATGCGTGTTCTCGATTTTGTCAGTGGCATGACTGATAACTATGCCACGCATCTCGCCATGCAATTTAGCGGTAAGGGAGCGGTGCGATAAACAAAACGCCTAACCCTGCGTATATGGACTCCCCCGTAAATCAAGACAGATCGTGCTTTTGACTTCCCGGGTTGAATCACCTGCAGTCATATATCCGGCATCTGTGGTGGGTTCTGAATGACCCGTGCCGACATGGAATCTGCCCGCGAAGCGCCAATCGTTACAAGCGGCTGCTGGAGAGCCGGAAGAGTTATCGGCGTTCTGTCGCGTGGGTGTGACCCGGTTGGCCATGATGAGCGATCAGTCTCGGCGCAAGGGTGAGGAGTAAGGGTGAATCGATCAGGCGGCGATGGCGAAGGCGGTGCGTTCGAGCTTCTTGTTGGGGCGCGGCTGCGGATTGCCGTAGGCAGCGTGGTCGCGCAGCACCGCGTAGCAGATGCGGGCAAGCTTGTTGGCGAGCGCGCAGGCGGCCTTGTTGTGATTGGTACGGCGCTGCACCTCGGTCGCCCAGGTGCGCAGGCCGTCCAGCGGGCGGCTCGCGTCGCGGGCCAGGGCCGCGGCCCGCAGCACCGCGCGGGCGCCATGGGTGAGCAGCATCCTCAAATAGCGATCGCCCCGTTTCGAGATGCGGCCGAGCTTGCGGGTGCTGCCCGAGGAATATTCCTTCGGCGTCAGCCCGAACCAGCTCGCGAAATGGCGGGCATCCCTGAAGTGGGTCACGTCGCCGCCGGTGGCGGCCACCATCGCGGTGGCGGTCAAGAGGCCGATGCCCGGCACCGACATCAACTGGGTGCAAGCGGCACTGTGTCGCGCCAGCGCGGTGAATTCCCGTTCCAGTTGCGCGATGCGCTGTTCGAGCAGGCGGATCTCCTCGATCAGCAATCGCATGGTTTCGCGAATGAGCGCCGGCACTGGCGAACGCGGAGCCGCCAACACCCGGCTGATCGCCTCCACACCGGTGCGGGCGCCTTGCGGAATGCTCAGACCGAACTCCCGGCAGAAGCCGCGCAGCGCGTTGATGCGCGAAGTGCGGGTACTCATCCCCAGGGAGCGAATCCGGTGCAGGCCCTGCAGCGCCTGCTGTTCGACCGACTTCACGCGCACCGGGTCGATGTCGGCCGTGCGGGCCGCTTCGAGCAACGCGCGGGCGTCGGCGGCATCGGTCTTGTTGCGTCGGACATAGGCGCGGATATAGGCCGCCGGGAGCAGCCGCACCTCGATGCCGAGCGAATTAAGCCAGCGTGCCCAGTGATGCGCCGAACCGCAGGCTTCCATGATGACGAGCGAGACATCACGATTGGCGAACCAGTGCTCGAATTGATTGCGTGTAAGCCGATGGCTTTCGGTTACGCGCCAGGACGAATCGGCGACGGCGAGTTGAAAGACGCTCTTGGCCAGGTCGACGGCAACGGTAGTAGCATCCATGATGGACTCCTCCTTCTGAAGACCGATCCCCATCCCCATGAGCACCGGTGGCGCCAATTGGGCGCCGAAAAGGAGGGGGAGTCCATCCCCTCATTCCACCGGACCTGCGCGAAAAGCCGCGCAGGCCGGTGAATTCAGACGTTAGCACCTGGAGCTATCCCAATTATGGATATCGACAAGATTCAGGAAAAACGAGTCGACAAGCTATGGAAGTCGTGGCATGACGACGGGAACCTTGAGATATCCGATGTCTTCTTGAGTGCCCAAGTCTTGGAACTTGTCGACGAACAAAAGATTGCCTTTGAAAGCTTCAACGTCGAACAGATCCTCAGCGTCATTCCGTTCTCAAACACCGTATTTGTGCTCATCTGCCCAGCCTGCATCGACAGCGATAACTTTGAGGTATTTGAGGGTCTTGTTAACGCCGGGCTAATTGTTCCTGTTTTTCAGGCTCGCTATCGCTACTACCCGCCGGAAGTTGTCCAAGCGGTTGCAACCAAGCCGCACATATCCGTCTATGAGTTTGAAATATTCAGGACTGCAATACTTCATAGTCGGAGTGAGGCTGCAGTTTGCTCCCATTGCGTAGAGGAGCGGGAAGTTCAACTCGATAGGCTGATACGAGGAAAACGCAACGCACCACAATTCCGCGATCATCTTGAAACGGTAGTCAGAAATATCCGACCATTTGTTGACCCGGACTTCGAAATACTTGACGAATTGGAGGAAAGCTTCAGCTCAAGGAGCCTAGATCGGGCACAGCAGATTGCTGACACAAGCTTTGGCATACAGACCTTAAGAAATGCTCAAGCACTGAACGCTCCATTGCTTCTAACAGACGAAAAGCTTGACCATTTAAACCGATACGAGCTGGAAGAACTAGAGGAACTTCGACGCGTTGGCTTAGAACTGCGCGAACTGATTTCTCATGGCTTGGGGCTGAAAGTCCCAACTACGATGCCCATTGGCGATTACGTCGGGTTAGTTCGAGATATTCGTCCGCACATGCTTTCAATAACCACAAAAATGCTTGAGTCTGGACGGTCCTCCACAAACGAAATATCGCTTCGAGATGTATTCAACGGAATAGAGGACGTCAACCGTGAGGTGGAGAGGATACTTCGATCCAAGAGGTATCTTTTCATGGAGGCGGCGGTCAGTACTGTCTCCAACAACAAAGAGCTACTCGCATCAGCGCTGGTTGCAGCGGCGAGAGTTCCTGCGAAAAAGTGGACACCCGCTAGTCATGTGAATTGACGCTCGAAATCTGCAGGCGACCGATAGCCGAGTGCTGAGTGTAGTCGCCGATGATTGTAGAAATCCACGTAATCGCGAATGGCGCGCTGCAGTTCGTAGTCGGAATTGAAACGGTAGCGGTGATACATATCGGATTTCATGGTCTTGTTCCAAGACTCCATGTGCGCATTGTCCGTCATGCGCCGGGGCCGATTAACGGATTGATCGATACCCGCACGCTGCAGACAGCGCTTGAAATCGGCTGCCAGAAATTCGACACCGCGATCGCTATGGAAAAGAACGCCCGGTTGCGGCCTGCGCGTCCGCACCGCGGACGCCAGTGCTCTCCGGGTCAGCGCTGCAGTCTTCTCTGAACCGAGTGACCAGCCGATCAGGCGGCGGGAATGGCGATCCATCACGGTGGCCAGATAACGCCACTGATCCTTGACCTTCAGGTAAGTCACATCGCCGACCCAGACCTGATCTGGACGTTCCTCCTTGACCTGATGTGCTTTGCTCTCGACGCTATCGAAGAACTGGGTAAGACCAGGCATACG
The DNA here is from genome assembly GCF_006496635.1 of Azoarcus sp. DD4. NCBI lineage: Bacteria > Pseudomonadati > Pseudomonadota > Betaproteobacteria > Rhodocyclales > Zoogloeaceae > Azoarcus > Azoarcus sp. DD4. Next base: position 2,658,634 of record NZ_CP022958.1, on the reverse strand, counting down.
TCGATAGAGCTTGGCAGAACAAGCCCGCACACCGTGCTCACGCATCAAGCGCTCGACGCGTCGCTTGCCGACTGCTTCACCTTGAGCTTTCAAGGCGGCATGCACCCGCGGGCTGCCATAGGTTTCCCGACTCGCCCGATGGGCCGATTCGATCTGTTCAAGCAGGCGAGCGTCCTCTGCCGCTCGGGCACTGAGCGGGCGCTGACGCCATGCGTAGTAGCCAGATGGGCTGACGTTCAGGATGCGGCACATGATTCTCACCGGGAACGTTTCCTGGCAGTGCTCGATGAAGGCGAAGACGTCCCCTTTCGAGCGGAAGTGAACGCGATGGCTTTTTTTAAAAGTTCATGCTCCAGCTTCAGACGCTCGAAATCCTTCTTGAGCTTACGCAATTCCTTGAGCTCGGCCGCCACATCCTTATCGATGTCGATCTCCTTGGTCAGGATAAGCCCCTCGCGCGCTTGCTTACGCCACTTCGACAGCATAAACGGATGAATGCACAACGACGCAGCAACGTCACTCACCATCACCCCAGGCAACCGACTTAGCCGCACAGCGGTTGCCTTGAAATTCGCACTATATCGATAGACCGTTCTCGGACCTGGCTTTCCCATCGCAAACACTCCTGAATGGTTGGTTCAGAGTGTCCACAAAACCGTAGGAACTATCGGCTCTGGGGCTCGGAGGGAGTTTGCTTGGATGCGCCGGGAGCGCGGTTGGGGGAGTTGGAGCGCACGTCCTCCGGAAAAAGGGAAAGCTTCAAGGCAGTGTGGCTATAAAGCGTCTCGGTCAAGCAATTCATCGTGATCTTCAGCCGACTCTTCGAAAAGTAGTTGCCGCGTATGTTGGCGCTACCGAGACTCCTCTACAGGTAATCGCCGTGCGAGAAAAGATAAGCTCGTTCAAATGACTTTCGCGCGCTGTGCTAAGACTCCTATATGGACTCCCCCGTAAAGCAAGACGGATCGTGTTTTTGACTTTCCAGGATGAATCACCTGCAGTCGTATAGTCGGCATGTGTGGTCGGTTCTGAATGACCCGTGCCGACATGGAATCTGCCCGCAATGCGCCAATCGGCACAATCGACTGCAGATGAGCCCGGGGGAGTTATCGACAACGAAGGCAGCATTCGAGCCTCCTGCCCCGCGTGCGGCGACCGGTCGCCATAGGCGAACGGCCCTATGCCCCTCAAATCGCCTTAAACAACGGACTCCTCACCTGCTGCGCATCCGCCGCAGAGATAAACCTCTCCATATATATATCCCGCTCAAACAGTCGCCCCTGCATCAGCGTCGTAATACACGCATCGATCATCAGCGGCGGCCCGCACAGGTAGGCTTTGTGCCCGCGGAAGTCGTTGTCGAACGCGGCCTTGGCGGCGTCATGCACGAAGCCGCGGAAGCCGTTCCAGTCCGACCCTTCCGGTTCGTGCGACAGGGCCGGCACGTAGCGGAAGTTGGGGTGGCGCTCCGCGAGCGACAGGAATTCGTCGTGGTAGTACAGCTCGGCGCGGCTGCGCTGGCCGTATACCAGGCTGATCGGCAGGTCGAAGCCTTCTTCCAGCAGATCGAGAATCATCGAGCGCGGGCTGGATAGCCCGGAGCCGCCGGCCATGAAGACCACCGGCAGCTTGGCGGATTTCTTGACGAAGAAGCGGCCGTAGGGGCCGGTGATGCGGATGGCGTCGCCGACCTTCAGCTTTTCATGCACGTAAGCGGTGCCCTGCCCGCCCGCGACGATGCGGATGTTGAGTTCGATTTCGCCGGCGGCCGAGGGTGCGCTGGCGATGGAGAAGGCGCGGGTGCCGATGCCGTCCGGCAGGTGCAGGTTGATGTACTGGCCGGCCTGGAAGCGCATGCCTTCCGGCGCGTCCAGCTTGATCCACACGCCCTTGATGGTGGGCGTGAGGCTTTCGATGCGGCTCACCGTGCCGTCGAAGTCGCGCACCGGCAGGTTGAGGGCATCCGGGTCGTCTTCGATTTCGGCTTCGATCACCAGGTCGCTTTCGGCGGTGGCGCAACAGGCCAAGCATTTGCGTTCGTCGCGCTCGAAGTCCATCAGCGCAAAGCTGGAGGCGGCGCCGTGTTCGACTTCGCCGTCGACCACCTGCACCTTGCAGGTGGCGCACAGGCCGTGGCAGCAGGCGTGGGGCAGGTAGATGCCGGCGCGCAGCGCGGCGTCCAGGATGGTTTGCCCCTCTTCGATTTCGATGGTCTGGCCGAGGGGTTCTATCGTCAGTTCGTAACTCATGATTCCTCCGTGGGGTGCTGCCGGCGGGCGCGCTGCTCGCGGCCCGCCGCGGTGCTCAGGCGACCGGGGCCAGGCTGTTGGGGCCGGCGGTGCGCATGCGCAGCTGGTCCTTGTGGCCGATGCCGTTGGCGGCGAGGCTGGCGTCGAAGTCCGGCGTCCACGGCTGGTTGGATTTCAGCCATTCGACGCGCTGCCAGTCGATGGCGGCGGCATCCGGGTCGGGCGAGACCAGCGCCTTCAGCGGGCCTTCGACGAGCTCGCGGAACGGGGTTTCCGGCGGCAGGCAGATCAGGAAGGGGGCGGCGAACAGCAGGTGGCGGTCCCAGCTCACATACACGAGCTGCTTGCCGTGGAAGTTGGCGACCTGGTCGCGCGGCACGGCGACGTATTCCTTGATGGCGGTTACGGGCATTTCGATTCTCCGGGCGTGAGTGCTCCCACCCGGGGGCGCTGGCCCCGGGGCGGAAGCTGCGATTCGTGGGATGGGCGGCTTACTGGTTGGAGGTCGCCAGCCCGCGCCATTGCTGGAAGTTGCGCTGGTCGGCGGAGCCGGCGTAGTCGCCGTTATCGACGCCGTCGCCCAGGCTCACCCACGCCATCCATGCGCCGATGTCGCCCTGCTGTTCCTGGAACAGCGCCGGCATCGGCAGCCAGGCCTGGATGTACTTCTCCGGCTCGCGCTCGAACACGTCCTGGCAGCCGTCGGAGCAGAAGTGGTACTTCTCGCCCTTGTAGGTGGTTTCGCGGTTGCAGAGCATGGTCGGGTCGTCGGGCTCGGTGAACACGATGGGCAGCTGGCAGCACTGGCACAGCTTGGCGAGGCCGAAGTTCTTGTACGGCGTGCCGGCGGCGGCGAGCTTCTTGATGTGGTTCCAGCGCGGGCGGTAGTACTTGTCGAAGGTGGCCGGGTACTTGGCCGACAGCCAGTCCATGTCCTCGTCGGACGGAATCCAGCTGTGGAAGGCGGTGCCGAAGCTCCACTGGTACAGGCCCAGCATCAACTGGTGCGACATGTGGTCGATGGCCTTTTCGGCGTCGTCCCAGCCCTTGGGCGGGCGGATGCCGTAGCGCGCCAGGTCGCGGAACAGCGCGCCGCCGTTTTCCACGCCGTAGATCTCCCAGGCCTCGCGCCAGGACATCACGCGCTTGGGCAGCATGTAATCCATCATCGTGCTCACCAGCCCGAGTACGCGGAAGCCGCGCCAGAACCACTTGTCTATCCATTCCTGCACGATGGGCAGGTTGTCCGGGTCCTGCTCCAGCATGAACTTGATGCACTCCAGGCCCAGCGTCATATGACGTGCTTCGTCCGACTGCGCCGAGAAGCCGAAGGTGACCGTGGCCATGTCGCCGTTGTAGGCGGCGCCGGACATGAAGGGCACGAACAGCAGGTTGGTCAGCACGTATTCGAAGCTGAAGCCGATCGCGATCATGAATTCGAACGGGCCGGCCGACATCGCGTCGTCGAAGAAGGAGCGCGCCACCGAGGTGTACCAGATGCGGTCGCGGGCGTCCGCGAAGGCGTGGAAGCCGTTGTAGTAGCGGTTGTAGTTGGACATCGCGTGGATCTGCGTCTGCGCGTGGCGGATCTCGTCGATGGCCTGCATCTGGCAGGCCACCTGCGTGCCGACCCCGGCGAACTCCCGCCCGACGCGGGCGAAGCCACGGTGCGCGGCGTATTCGCCCGGGCTGATCGCCTGCAGGAAGATCTTCAGCGCGGTGAGGTAGCGCGCGTCGGTGATGTTGAGGTGGCCGTTGTTCTGGGTGTGGGCGTCGATGATCGCGTAGAACTTGCGCTCCTTCTCGGCCTGGTACTTCCAGTAGGCGTCCATGGTCAGGCGGAAGGGGTCTTCCCACTTGTCCCAGTCGTGGACCTTCAGGCCCTCGTACTTCACATACGGGTAGATCTCGTCCTTACTGTGGTAGCTCGGCTCCCAGCCCAGGTCGCGGGTCAGCAGCTTGTACTTGTCCTTGAGGTTGAGCTTTTTCTTGTCGACTTTCATGTCCATGGCGGGTCTCCGGGGGTCAGCTGTTCCAGCGCAGGGTCAGGGTTTCGTCGTCTTCATCGACGTTGCCCGAGAGGGTGATCAGGTTGATCTGCAATTCCTGCAGGTCGAAGGCGCGGCCGAGCTGCTCTTCGATGGTCTGCTTGCGGATCACGAGTTCGTCGGGGGCGTCGATCTTCACCATCGCCGGCTGGCGATGGACCACCGCCTTGGGGTTGTCGAGTTCGATGGCGTCGATGATCGGGCGGGTTTCTTCGTTGGCTTGCAGGGCGATGAATACGGTGGACATGGCGTGCCTCAGAGGGTGATGCCGATCTTGTCGAGCCGCTGCTTCAGGCCCGCGAGCTGTTCGCAGACGGCCTCGTCCGCCTGGGCGCCGAGCGCAAGCTCAACCACCGGCAGCAGCGCCGCCGCCGCGCGGCTGCTCCACGCCTGCACCCATTCGTTGATCTGCGCCTGGTTGTGGGCGGATTCGGCAGCCGCGACTTTCACCACCGCATCCACCCACTTGCGCGTCTCGGCGAACCAGTCGGTCATGAACTGGGTGAGCATCGCCACCGCCGAGCCGCCGCGCACCGAGAGTTCGTCATCGACGATGCGTTCGTAGATCAGCGGATACAGCAGGCCGTCCAGCGCCAGGTTCTGGGCGATGAAGAGTTCGAAGGGGTCGCGCACCACCAGGCAGTCCTCGACATAGCGGCGCAGCGGCTGCCAGGCGGCGCCATCCATCCACGCGCGCTTGCCGGCTTCCAGCGCCTCGGTGCCGCCCAGCAGCAGGCCGAGGCGCGACAGGTACTGGGCGATGCCGAGGTTGTCCATCGCGTGGTACATGCAGGGCTGGGTGAAGGCGGCCCCGTAGCCGTAGCCGCAGATGAAGCTGTTGTGCTGGTTCGCCCCCCAGGCGGCGTGGCGCAGCGGCACCAGCACCGCCAGCGCGGTGTTGCGCAGCGCCTCGGGCAGCATGTCGGCGAGGCCGCGGCTATCGACGAACTCGAAATTGGCCTCGGCGGTGTCCTGCTGGCGGGCGCGGGCCAGGGTGTAGGTGTTGTAGTAGTACTGGCGCGGGTCCTTCAGCGCATACCAGTCCTGCATCACGATCCTGGTGATGGAAGCGTCGTAAAGCTGCTGCTCCGGCGCCCAGGTGGGGCGGTAGTGCAGGTTCTCGGCGGCCTGGATGTCATAGCTCGCCTCCTGGTAGCGCGAGGCCGGCTTGTCGCCGAAGCGGCGCGCGAGGTGGTCGAAGGTGTTCCGCAACGGCTGGATGCTGACCGTGCGCAGGTCGATCTGCATGGATGTCTCCTTGGCGGACGCGCTGTGGCGGCGTCCTGTTGTGGGTTACTGCGGCTTGAAGCGGGTGCGGGTGGCGTCGGCGAGGCGCCAGTTCCAGTCGTCGGCACCGCCCTCGCCCGCCGCGGCGTCCAAGTGCTCGACGCGGTTGGCGTGGCAGAACTCGGCGAAGGCGGCCGGCGGCAGGATCATCTCGACGAAGATCTCCGGCTCGCCGACGGCGAAGTCGAACTCGACAAAGCCGTCGGGACGCTCGCCGGTGACGCGGACGTAGCGGCGGGTGGTGTCGAAGGAAAGGGGTCGTTCCATCTCAGGTCACCACGCTCAGGAAGCTCTCGTGCAGCTTGCGCTGCGGGTAGTCCAGCCCGCCGCCGGCGCCCAGCCCGTCGAAGGTCCAGGTGGTGGGCTCGTAGTCCGGGTAGGGCTGGTAGCCGCCCATGAAGGTCTCGAAGCGGTTGCCGGAGGGGTCCCAGGCGTAGATCGTGCAGCCGCGGGTGACGCCGTGGCGGGTGGGGCCGATATCCACCTGCACGTTGTTCATGGCCATGATGTCGCCGGCGCGCAGCACCTCTTCCCAGCTTTCGAGCAGGAAGGACAGGTGGTGCAGCTTGCCCGGCTCCGGGTGCTCGACGAAGGCGATGTCGTGCACCTTGTGCGAGCACGACATCCAGATCGCCGCGTTGCCCGCGCCGTCCGGCGTCAGCACCCGCTCCACCAGGTAAAAGCCGAGCACGTCGCAGAAGATTTTCTGCACCTCGGCGATGTTGGGGCCGTAGAGCAGGCAGTGATCCAGGCGCACCGGGGCGATGCCGTTCTCGGAGGCCTTGGTCCACGGCGCCGGGTTGAGCACCTGCAGGCCGTTGCCCACCGCCTGCTTCTCTGCATAAAGCTCGATGTCGTGTCCGGACGGCAGGCGGAAGCGCACCCGCTCGCCGGTCGCCAGCAGCTCGCCGGCGGGGATGCGCTCGGTGGCGAGACCGTAGGCGCGCAGGTCGCCTTCCAGCTTGTCGAGCGTCGCCTTGTCCAGCACCTTGAAGCCGACGAAGTCGATCCCGGCCCGGTCGGCCTCGCGCAGCACCAGGCTGTTGTGGTCGCGCTCGTCCCAGCACTTCAGATACACCCGGCCTTGTTCGTCGCGGCCGGTTTCCACCATGCCGAGCACGTCGCGGTAGTGGTGCACACCCTCTTCCAGGTTCAGCACGCGCAATTGCGCGTGACCCGGGCGCAGTACGCCAGTCAATGCCATCTGGTACTCCTCCTCGTTATTGGAATGAAACGCCGCTCAGCCCTTGGCGGCCGGGCGGCAGACGTTCTTGTGCATGCGGCCCAGCACACGCAATGAAACGTCGGAAAGCGGATAGGCCTTGCAGGCGAGCAGGCAGCCGCGCGCCTCCTCGTCGGCGCTGACATGGGCGCGGCTCATCACCCCGGTGGTCACCGCGCCGCGGGTGATCTCCACCTTGCAGACCCCGCAGCCGCCACCGTGGCAGCCGGACGGAATCCCCCGCCGCCCCAGCCGCAGCATCGCCTTCAGCAGGGATTCACCCGGCACGCAGTCGTACTGCTCGCCGGTGTCTTCGATATGCACGCTCACACCCATGTAAGGCCTCCTTTGTCTGCCCTGCCCTTTTTTGTCACGCCGAGGTTTGGATTAGCTCGGCTGATGGGTAGGTAAGGACTGTTAATGCAGAGGGCGTGCCATGGAGCTTAAGTTGTTGTTTTTATTGGGAGTGGAGAACGAGGCAGGAAATGGGGTGGGGAATGGGACGAGGATGGGCCTTACAAATTGGTAAGGCGGGGGTTTTGGTGGACAAAAACGTCGAGGTGCACTGCAGCAGGGGTGAAGGGCTTTGCCCCCTCCCCTTCAAGGGAGTGCGAACCAGAAGCGGTTGAGCTGGACCGATTTGCTCCCTCCCCTTCAAGGGGAGGGCGGGGGTGGGGATGGGGTTCTAACGGGCGCCGATTAACCCCATCCCCACCCTAGCCCTCCCCTTGAAGGGGAGGGAATAAATGCAAAACGCCCCATCGGCTCCGAACCGATGGGGCGTATCCAAATGCGCCAAGACCCGCGAGAAACCCTGTACCTGAACCCCGCGACCGACCCCCTCCCCTACTCCGCCGCGGCCGTGTTCTGTTTCAACCGATAAGCCAGCTGCCGCCGCGTAATCCCCAGCGCCCTGGCCGCATGGGTGAGATTCCCCTTGGCCTGCTGCACGGCGAGTTCGATCAGCCGCGCCTCGTGCGCTTCGAGGTTGAAGCCCTCCTTCAGCAGCGCCTCGCACAGCTTGTTGTGCGAACTCTCCCGCGCATCGCACAGATGCCCGCCGGTATCGAGTTCCACGCCCGCCGGCACCACCGACTCCGCGCCGGCGAACAGGTGCTGTTCCTCCAGCCGTCCGCCGGGCGGTGCCAGTAGCACGCCGCGTTCGATCACGTTTTCCAGTTCGCGCACGTTGCCCGGCCAGGGGTAATCGACCAGCGCGCGGATGGCGCGGTCGGTGATGCCCTGCAGCTTCTTGTGATAGACCGCCTCGTACTTGCCCAGCAGGGCCTGGGCGAGCAGCGGGATGTCGCTGCGGCGGTCGCGCAGCGGCGGGATAGCCACCGGGTAGGTGGCCAGCCGGTAGTAGAGGTCGGCGCGAAAGCTGCCCTGGCGGATCGCCTGCGGCAGATTGACGTTGGTGGCCGCCACCAGGCGCACGTTCACCTTGCGCGTCTGGTCGTCGCCGAGGCGTTCCACCTCGCCGGATTGCAGCACCCGCAGCAGTTTCACCTGCGCCGCCGGCGACAGGTCGCCGACCTCGTCGAGGAACAGCGTGCCGCCGTCGGCGCGCTCGAAGCGGCCGGCGCGGGATTGCTGGGCGCCGGTGTAGGCGCCCTTCTGCACGCCGAACAACTCGGCTTCGATCAGGTCGTGCGGGATCGCCGCGCAGTTGATCGCGATGAAGGGCTTGTCGGCGCGGTCGCTGTGGGCATGCAGCCAGCGCGCGAAGACTTCCTTGCCGACGCCGGTTTCGCCGAGCAGCAGCACGTTGATGGTGCTGCCCGCGGCCTTGCGAACCAGGTCGAAGGCGGCCTCGAAGGCGGGCGAATTGCCGATCAGGTCGTCGCGCCGGCAGGCGCCGCCGAGCGAGGCCCGCAGGCGCGCCAGTTCCTCGCGCAGTTCGGCGAGTTCGCCCTCGATGTTGCCGGGGCGAAAGTAGTCGAGGTAGCCGTCGGCGTTGTCCCAGTCCTCGGCCGGCTTGCCGACCAGCACGCATTGTTCGTCGCCCTTGCCGACGCAGTGCGTCTCGCGGAACACCACGAAGCGGTTGAAGAAGCGGGTGACATAACCGGAGGCATAGCCGATCAGGCTCCAGCACACCGGATCGTCGCCGACACCGAATTCGCGGATGTGCGACTCCGCCTCCCAGGAGTTCTCCCAGGTGACGTCGCCGACGAAGCTGCCTTTTTCCCAGTCCAGCTTCGCGTCGCGGATGCGCGCCCGCACCAGGCCTTCGAAGGCGTGCAGTTCCGGCCCGAGGCGGAACACGTCGTAGGGTTCGCCGTTGCCGAACAGCTTGCGCGCGAGGTCGGCGTCTTGTTGCCCGGAGACGAAGCCCATGCGCACCAGCAGGCCGCGCGCGCGCTCCACGCCCAGCGAGCGGAACAGCTCGCTGCGCAAGGCGCCCATCGCCTGGGCGTGCAGCAGCAACATGCGGCTCTCATCCAGCCAGATGTTGCCGCCGTCGATATCGAAGCGCAGCCGCGAGCGCAGGTTGAACTGCTCGACCAGCCCCTGTTTTTCAGTCCCCATCACGCCTCCGGGTCGCGCCCCTCTGCCGGGGGCCTGACCGTGTTCATCCATGTGCCTCGCACTCTACCGCGAACGTGATAGTCCCGCCCGGCATCACGCCGCAGCGGCGAGCGCGGCATAGGCCTCCTTCACCGCCTGGTAAGCGGGCCGCACCTGGGCCGGCGCCAGCTTGCGCGTCTGCTCAAGATCGCCACGTCGCGCATGGGCGAGCGCGTCGTCGCGCACCCGGCGGTAGGCGGCCAGCCTGTCGCGCAGTGTGCGCAACGGCAGCGCCAAGGCCGCCGCATCCAGGCGGGCGAGCTGGATGTCCATCTCGCCGTCCAGCACTTCGATGCGTTCGATATGCGGCAGCGCCTGCTCCGGTGTGCGCGCGTTGAGCACCATGATGTTGTTCACCCGGGTTTCCTCGATCGCGTCCAGCACCGCGCCCAGCGCGTCGTGCTGCACCTCCAGCCGGCCGGCCAGCGCCTTCATGTCGACCAGCTTGAGCATCAGCCCGCGCAGGCCGTCGTTGCAGAGGGTGATGCGGTCGTCGAGCATGCGCGCCAGGCTGTCGACGCCGGTCATCGCCTCGACCACCACGCCGCCGGTCTGGGCCCCGGCGGTGGCGCGCGCGGCGATCTCGGCCACCGCGCTTTCACTGTCGCGCGCGGCAGCGGCGATGCCTTCCAGCGTCGCCATCGCCTCGCCGCTGCGGGCGACGCCGTCGTGCGCCATGCCGGTCACCGCGTCGATGCCATGCTTGAGATGGTCGAAACCGCGGCCGATGCCGTCGATGATTTCGTCGACGCTGACGGTCGCCGTCGCGGTGCGTTCGGCGAGCTTGCGCACCTCGTCCGCCACCACCGCGAAGCCGCGACCCTGCTCGCCGGCGCGGGCCGCCTCGATGGCGGCATTGAGCGCCAGCAGATTGGTCTGCCCGGCGATCTCCTGGATGATGCGGACGATCTCGCCGATGCGCGCCACCTGGCCGCGCAGGCCGTCGAACTCGCGGCCGACACCGGCGACCACCTCGGCGAGTTCCTTCACCCCGGCGGCCACCCGCGCCACCCGCTCGCCGCCATTGGCCGCATGGCTGCTGACCTGGGTGGCGAGGCCCACCAGATGCGCCGCGCCCGCCGCCACGTCGTCGGCCGCGCCCGCCATCGCCACCACGCTGCCGACCGCCTCGCGCGCCAGCGCGGCCTGGCGGTCGGTGGCGTCCACCACCTCGGTGAAGGTCGACACCTGGCTGCCGCTGAAGGCGGCGAGTTCTCGCGCCAGCCCACCCATGCGGGTGGCGTAACCCACCTTGTCTGCCAGCAGTTCGTTCAGGCGCGCCACCGAGGCCGCGGGGTCCGCAATCGCCTGCGGGTCTTCCAGCAGCGCGCGGATCGCATCCACCGCCCCGCCCACCCGCCGGTGCGCGTTCCACGCCATCCACAGCGCCGCCAGCGCGCAGACGACGCCGAGCGCAACCGCCGCCCAGCCCGCGCTGCCACCCACGGCGCCGCCCAGGCCGGTCGCCGTCAACCCAGCCAGCAACAGCGACGCCTGCGCCGCGCGGCCGCCCGTTCCGCCGGCCACCGCGCTAGTCCTGCGCAACGCGGGCAACCAGCACCGGCAGCCGGGCTTCCGCCAGCAACCGCGCGGTCTCGGAGCCGAGCACCAGCCGCTGCAGTCCGCTGCGGCCGTGCGAGGCAATGAAGATCAGGTCGGCGCCGAGCTTTTCCGCCTGCTGCAGGATGGCCTGGTGCGGATGGTCGGACACCGCCCACAGCGCCCGCCACGGAATGCCGGCGGCGGCGCCGGCCTGCTCCGCCGGCTCCAGCACTGCGCGCGCCTCGTCGGCCAGGCGCTGGGCGAAGGCGGCCGGGTCCAGGCTGCGCTCCAGCGCGCCGGCATCGGTGGCGCCGAAGTCGGCCACCGCGTGGAAGAAGGTGACACGGGCGCCGACCGCGGCGGCGAAATCCAGCGCCTGCCGCGTCAGCGCGGCGGAGATGGCGGAACCGTCCAGCGGGACAAAGATGTGTTGGTACATGGGTTGATCCTCGCGTGGGTCAGGCGGCCTTGGGGCGCAGCAGGAAATGTCCGAGCGCGGGCAGCAGGATCAGCGCGCCGAGCATGTTCCAGATGAACATGAAGGCGAGCAGGATGCCCATGTCGGCCTGGAACTTGATCGGCGAAAACGCCCAGGTCGCCACCGCGATGCCCAGCGTGACGCCAGTCAGCACCACCACCTTGCCGGTGAAGGTGAGCGCCTTGTAGTAGGCCTCGGACAAACTCATGCCGTCGCGCATGCGCGCCAGCGTCACCGTCATCACGTACAGCGCGTAATCCACGCCGATGCCGACGCCCAGCGCGATCACCGGCAGCGTGGCCACCTTCACGCCGATGTTGAGCCACACCATCAGCGCCTCGCACAGCACCGAGGTCAGCGCCAGCGGCAGCACCGCGCACAGCACCGCCCGCCACGAGCGGAAGGTGATGAAGGCAAGCACCGTGACCGCCGCATACACCAGCAGCAACATCTGGCGGTTGGCCTGCCGCACCACGATGTTGGTCGCGGCCTCGATGCCGGCGTTGCCGGCGGCGTTGAGGTAGCGCACTTCGCCATTGCCGTACTGCGCGGCGAAGGTCTCGACCGCGTCGACCACGCTCGCCAGCGTGTCCGCCTTGTGGTCCTTGAGGTAGGCATAGACGGTGAGCAGGTCGCAGTTCTGGTTGAACATCTCGCGCGGCGCGCGGGTGATGATGGCGTTGAGCACGCCCTGCGAGCGCGGCACCTCATACCACTTCAGGCTGCCTTCGTTCATGCCGGCGGCCGACACCTTGGCTAGCCCGGCGAGCGACTTGGTCGATTCCACCCCCGGCAGCTGCTGCAGCGCCAGCTCCAGCGCATCCACGCCCATCAGCGTGTCGTAAGCGGCGCAGCCGTATTGCGGCGTCTTCACCATGACGATGTACACATCGCTGCCGGCGGCGTAGTTGGCGACGATGTAGCTGTTGTCGCGGTTGTAGCGGGAATCCGCGCGCAGCTCCGGCGCGCCGGGGTCGGTGTCGCCGATCTTGAGCTGGAAGCTGAGCACCAGGCCGGCGACGCCCATCACCGCCGCCACGGCCACCGCAATGCCCGCCCACTTGCGCTGGGTGAAGAGGTCGAGGAAGGCCCAGAACGGATGCTTGCGATGCGCGCTGTCGGCCGCCTCCAGCAACTCGGCCTTCAGGCTGCGGCGCGCCGCTTCCGGGCTGACCCCGGTGTAGGACAGCAGGATGGGCAGCAGCACCAGGTTGGTGAAGATCAGCACCGCTACGCCGATGCTGGCGGTGACGGCGAGGTCCTGGATGACCTGGATGCGAATCACCATCAGCACCGCGAAACCGACCGCATCCGCCAGCAGCGCGGTGACGCCGGCGAGGATCAGGCGGCGGAAGGTGAAGCGGGCGGCGACCAGCTTGTGGGTGCCGCGGCCGATGTCCTGCATGATGCCGTTCATCTTCTGCGCGCCGTGGCTCATGCCGATGGCGAACACCAGGAAGGGCACCAGCACCGAATACGGGTCCAGCTCGTAGCCGAGCGTGGGCAGCAGCCCGAGCAGCCACACCACCGCCACCACCGAGCACGCCACCACCAGCACGGTGCTGCGCACGCAGCGGGTGTACCAGTACAGCACCGCGGTGCAGATGCCGATGGCGAGCAGGAAGAACAGCGCCACCTGGCGCAGGCCGTCGATCAGGTCGCCCACCACCTTGGCGAAGCCGGTGATGTGGATGCGCACATGCTGGCCGTCGTAGCGCTGGCGCAGTTCTTCCAGGCGCTGGCCGAGGTCGCCGTAGTCGATGCGCCCTGCCCCGTCGGCACGCGCTTCCTGCAGCGGCACCAGGATGATGCTGGAGGCGAAGTTGCCCGCCACCAGCTGGCCGATCTCGCCGGAGCGTTCGACATTGAGCCGCACCTGCTCGACGCTGGCCGGCGAGCCGTCGTAGTCGTCCGGGATCACCGGCCCGCCGTCCAGCCCGTCTTCGGTGACGCCGGTCCAGCGCACCGCCGGCGTCCACAGCGACTTCATGAAGGGCCGGTCCACCTCCGGAAACAGGAACAGCTCGTCGGTGATCTTGCGCAGGGTGTCGAGGTATTCCGGCGTGAAGATGCTGCCGTCGGTGCTTTCCACCGCAATCCGCAGCGTGTTACCGACGCCGGCCAGTTGCGCGCGGTTGTCGAGGAAGTTGGCGATGTAGGCGTGCTGCGTCGGAATCATCTTCTCGAACGCCGCGTTGAGCCGCAGGCCGCCGATCTGCCACGCCAGCACCAGCGTCGCCAGCGCGCACAGCGCGACGACCACCAGGCGATGGTTGAACAGCAGGCGCTCGATGCGCGAACCGGACTCGCGGTCGAAGTCTTCGAGGCGCATCACCACGGCATCGGCGGCGCCGGTATGACTGGGGTTCATCACTTGCCTTCCGTACTGGAATCAATCGGGGCGAGGCGCAGCGGGCCGCGCACGCTGGCCATCACCAGGGTCTTGTCGGCGCCTTCGGCGAGCGCGGTGAAGCGCGGCCCGGCGCTGGCCGGCTGTTCTTCGAAGCGGGCGCCGCCGTCGCTGCTGCGCAGCAGGCGGCCGGCCTCGTCCACCAGCACCAGCGCGCCGTCGGCGAGCCGCGTGCCGGCGATCACCGACTCGCCGCGGCCGGTGTTCACCTTGCTCCACGTGGCGCCGGGCGCGGGCTGGTGGAAGAGGTTGCCGCGCAGGCCGAACACCACCGCGCCGTCGCCGGCGAGCAGCGCGCCGAAGAAGGTGCCGTTGTAGGGCGAGGCGAGCGGCGCGAAGCTGGCGCCGCCGTCTTCCGACGCGAACATCGCGCCCTGCTCGCCCACCACCAGCAGGCGCGCACCCTGGCGGGCGATGGCGTAAAGATGGCGGCCGCGCGGGTCGCCGATGCGGTCCATGATCGAGTGCCAGCTGCGGCCGCCGTCCTCGGTCGCCAGCGCCAGGCCGTAGGCGCCGACGACGAAGCCGCGCTGCGCATCGACGAAATGCACGTCGAGCAGCGGCTTGTCGGGGCCGTCGTCGACGAGACGCTGCGCATCCGCCAGCCGGCGCGCGCCGGCGGCATCGCCCGTGGCGGCGGCCTGCGCGGCTTCCAGCACGCGCTGCGCCGCCTGGCGGCCGTCGAGCTGGCGCGCCCAGGTTTTGCCGCCGTCGGCGCTATGCAGCACCACTCCGCCATGCCCCACCGCCCAGCCGTGCTGCGCATCGGCGAAGTGCACATTGGTCAGCGCCACGCTCACCGGCACCGCGTCGGCCTGCCGCCAGCGCGCGCCGTTGTCGTCGGACAGCAGCACCGTGCCGCGCTCGCCCACCGCCACCAGGCGGTCGCCGGCGCGGGTGATTGCCAGCAGCAGCGCGGTGTTGGCGCGCGGCGAGCTGGCCGCCGGCCGTTCGAGCAGATCGAAGCGCGCGGCGGGAGGCGCTTCCGGAGTGGCCGCATGCAGCGGCGGCAGGCCCAGGCCGAGGGCGAGCAAGGCCGCCCCGACCCGCCGCCGGGTAGAGATTCTGGTGTTCATGATGTCGTGTTCCCTGGCGCCGGCGATGGCCGGCTCAGCGCGGCGTCCGCAGCCGCCGAAGGGCCGCGGAGGGACCGCTGAAGCAGACAGGATCAGCGCACGGCCTCGGCCGCGACCGCATCCCCGGTGAAGAAGTTCTCGCTCTTGCGCGGCACGACGCGGAAGTCCTCGCCGTTGAGCGCCTGGATCACGCTCATGGTGCCGGCCTGCAGGTTGAACACGGTGGCGGTCTTGACCAGCGTGGCGGGCACGCTCGGCACTACGAAGGGCGTCACCTGGGTGGTGCGCCACAGCTTGCCCTCGGCGTCGTAGCCGTCCATCAGCAGCAGCAGCCAGCTGTCCTCGTCGAAGTAGAAGCGGCGCTTGGGCACGGCGTGGCGCTTGCCGGCGGCGACGGTCGCTTCCACCTCCCACACCCGGTGCAGCTCCCAGCGCACGTGGTCGGGATTGAGGTGGTGTTTGGCGACGGCGTCGTCGAGCTTCGCGCCGATCAGGCCGTTGGCGTTGTACGGCACGTACAGCTCCTTCTTGCCGACGATCTTCCAGTCGTAGCGGTCCATCGCACCGAAAAAGCCCTGCACCTCGTCGAAGTAGTTGGCGCCGGAGGCGACGAAGTCGGGCGTGTCGTAGGCCACCGTGGGCGCGCGCCGCACGCGGCGCTGGCCGACCAGGTACTGCCACGCCTGGCGGGGGTTGGCGGGGTCGATGGTGTCGCGGATGACGAGCGACTCGCCGGCCTTGAACGGCGGTTCCAGTGTGTTGAAGCGGAACATCGCGTACTCGCCCGACCAGCGTTCCGGCGTGCCGTCCTTGTAATAGAACGGGTACTGGAAGGAGATGTCGTTGCGCGTCGCCAGGGTGTGGCTGCCGTCGGCGTTGCCGACGATGTTCTTGAAGCGGTACTCGATGGATTCCGCCTCGACCCGCATCAGGTAGTTCCAGATGACCTCCGCGCCGTCCCTGGGAATCGGAAACGGCGTGCCGCCGAAGCAGCCTTCCAGCGAGCGCTTCTCGTCCTTCAGCGAACAGCGCGTGGCGTTCTTGAAGGCGTTGTCATAGACGTGCTGGGGCGCGGCGGCGGTGCGCTGGGTCGGGTAGACGTCGACGCGGAAGCTGTCCGGGTACTTGGCGAGCAGCAGCCGGGTGCCCTCGCTGAGCTTGTCGGCGTACTGGGCGGCGTTCTTGGCGGTGATCTGCAGCAGCGGTTTCTCGCTGGCGAGGAACTGCGTCGGGATGTCGCCGAGCTTGTTGCCGGCCACCGGCTTGGTCTGGCCGCCGGTCCAGGCGGGAATGCTGCCGTCCTTGTTGCCGGCGCGCTCGCCGCCCAGCGGCGTCAGCGTGGTCTTGAGGGCGGCGGCCTCGGCCTCGGTCACCGCGGCCTGGGCCTGCGGTGCGATTGCGAGCAGTCCGCCGATGGCGATGCACAGCATCTTCATGCGCAACATGGTCTTGTCTCCAGTCGTTGTAGTCGTGTTCAGAACGTGCGCTGCACGGAGAGCGAGATGAAGTCGCGGTCGCCGTGGAAGTTCTGGTAGGAAAGCTCGGGCACCGCGGTGTTGTAGCGGATCACCGAACCGGCGGAGCCGATGTAGTGCGTGTAGTTCACGCTGGCCTGCCAGGTCTTCTGGTAGTCGCCCTTCACCCCGATCGAGATGTTGCCGCCGTGCTCCGAGGGGAACAGCGCGCCGTTGACCGAGCTGCGCCCGGAGATGCCGTAGCTCACGCCGATCGGCACCTGCAGGTCCAGCCCCGGCATGACCTGGAAGTACTCCGGCTGGAAGATGAACTGCAGCGCGCTGGCGTCGCGGGTGGCGCGCGGATCGAGTTGGTCGGCGTTCTTGCTGATCGACAGCCGGCGGTTGAAGGCGAATTCGCCGATGAAGGAGGCGCCGTCCCACAGCGGGCTGGCCGCCAGTACGGCGAGCGCCGACAGGTTGAGGTGCAGGGTCTTGCCCACCGGGTAGGCGGCGCGGCCGTCGCCGTTGGCGGTGATGTTGCCCGGCAGGATCACGGTGTTGCCGCTCGCCACCAGCGGCATGTTGTCGCGGAAGGAGAGTTCGCCGGCCACGTTGGTGTCGCCCAGCAGGGTGCTGAAGCTGGCGCCCACCATGCGGATGTTCTCACCGAAGACCTGCACGTAGTCGCCGATGCTGCCGCCATGCGCATTCACGCCGGGGCGCACGTAGAACTGCGGCATCTTGTCGTGATAACGCGCGGCGTAAAGGCCGAACTCGGTGTCGTCGAGCTTCAGCCGCAGCTGCACCCCGCCCTGCCCCGAATCCCGCGCCTCGATGTCCTTGCCGCGGTAGGCGACAGCGCCCGGCCCGAGGATCAGCGACTCACCGCCGTTATCCACGAAATCGGCAAAGCTGAAATAGCTGCCCGCCGCCGGCAGGCGCGTCTTGCGCCACTCGAACTGGTAGTAGGCGCCAAGGGTGACGTTCGGGTTGATCTGCACCTGGCCGGAGATCTGCCCGATCGGCCGCAGGATCTCCTTGAACTGCGAGTTGGGCACCGACAGCGCCTTGATCAGGTCGAGCGAGGTCTGCGCCGCGGCAATGCCGTTGGAACCGAAGAACAGGCTCTCGCCGTAAAGCTGGGTAAAGCGCCCGGCCTTGACGTTGACGTTCATGTCGCCCGGGCTGAGGTTGGCGTAGGCGAAGGCGTCCAGCACCTCGGCGTACTGGCCGTGCAGCTTGCGGGTGGAACGGGTGAATTCGTCGTAGTCGGCCGAGCGCGAATTGACCAGCGCGCCACCGAGGGCGCCCGGATTGTCGTTGCTGCGGTGATAGACGCTGTCGTACCAGCCGGCGCCGCTCAGGCGAAAGCCATAGTCGCGCTTGTAGCGGAAGTCGAGTTCGGTCAGCAGGTCGAGCCGGTTGGAGATCAGCCCGCGTCCGAAGTTGAGATCGCCGTCATTGGTGTTGGCCTGCGGGCCGATGGAGTTGTCGGCGACGTCGCCATCCGCCCCGCGTAGCCGCCATGCGGCGCTGTACTTCACCGTGTTGTCCCAGCGCAGCACCACGTCCGGATTGCCGGTGTCGATGGTCGCGGCAGCGGCGACCGCCGGCAACAGCCCGCCGAACGCGACGGCCAGGGCCTGGACCAGCCTGCTGCAACGGACCAAGCCCGGACGGACGGCCTGCCTTGATTCAAACGCCATGTCTTCCTCCTGTAGTTGTTTTTGCTGATGGCGACGAGGACGGAGAGCCGCGTGGACTTTCTCCTTCCCCTTCAAGGGGAAGGCGGGGATGGGGATGGGGTTGGAGCACTCGCGGCGCCTGACCCCATCCCCACCCCAACCCTCCCCTTGAAGGGGAGGGAGTCAAAACCGCAGCGGCCAAACCACCTCACCCCAACCTTCATCACCATCAGCTTTCGTTCTTGCCAGCCCGGCCCCACCTTCCAGCCCTGCCGCCATGAGGAAAACTTACCGGCGCGCCTCATTACCGTCCAATACCAATTCAAGGCTCGCGTAATACCTTCGCGGTATGATCAATATCCACGCCTCACCCAACCGGGAACGCCGCCCATGGATATCCGCCAGATCCGCTACTTCATCGCCGTCGCCGAGGAGGCCAACATCGGCCGTGCCGCCACCCGGCTGCACATGTCGCAGCCGCCGCTGACCCGGCAGATCCAGCAACTGGAGGAGGAACTCGATACCCAGCTCTTCGTGCGCACGCCGCGCGGCATGGAGCTGACCCAGGCGGGCGCGCTGTTCCTGACCGAGGCGCGCAACATCCGCGCGCTCATCGAGCAGGCCACCGAGCGCACCCAGCGCGCCGGCCAGGGCAAGCTCGGGCGCCTGGACGTGGCGATCTTCGGCTCGGCCATCCTCGACCGCATTCCCAAGCTGATCCTGAACTTCCGCAACGAATACCCGGACGTGAACGTGGTTCTGCACACCATGACCAAGGCCGAGCAGATCTCCGCGCTGCGGCAGAACCGCATCACGGTGGGCTTCAACCGCATGCTCGGGCCACTGCCCGACCTGTGCAGCGAGGTGATCGCCACCGAGTCGCTGCTGCTGGCGGTGAACCTGAACGACCCGCTGGCGGCGCTGGCAGCGCTGCGCTTCGACGTGCTCGCCCAGCGCCCGGTGATCCTGTTCCCGTCCGGCGCGCGGCCCAACTTCGTCGACAAGGTGCTCAGCCTGTGCGAAGCGCGTGGCTTCGTGCCGGAAATCGCCCAGGAGGTCGGGGATGCCGTCACCGGCGTGGCGCTGGTGGCCAGCGGCTTCGGCGTCTGCGTGGTCCCTGAGTCGGCCACCACGCTGAACTTTCCAGGCGTGGTCTACATCCCCTTCGAGGATGCGCCCGAGGATGCTTGCGTGGATCTCAGCTGCATCTATCGAGCGGACGACCAGTCGCCCATCCTGAGCACCTTCCTCAGGTCGATACGGAACACGCCTTTGAATGCCGAGGAGCGGTGAAGCCAGCGGGATGTTGCGCGCCCGATGGGAAGCCGGAACAGCCGGCGGCGGGCCGCCCCCGGCGCGTCGAAATCTGCAGCCCGGAGGCAGACAGACCGGGCGGGAATGTCCCGCCCTTGCCTCAGGAGACTGCGCGCAGCCCGGCCTGCGCTGGGCGGCTACCCACCGCCAGCGCGGTTCCGAAGGCCAGCGCGAGCGCGCCAACCTGGATGCCCAGCATCGCAACCGGCGTGCCCGCATAGAAGCGGACCGCAAGATAGCCGAACAGCGCGCCACCGAGCATCTGCAGAAAGCCAAGCAGGCCGGCCGCGAGGCCGGAACGATGGGCCTGCGGCATCACCGCGCCGGCGACCGCGCTCGGGATCACCAGGCCTGCCCCCAGGGTCAAGCCCAGTTGCGGCAGCAGCAGGCTCGCCAGCGTCGTCGCGTCTGTCAGGGCGAGCGTCAAGGCGAACACCGCGGACGCAAGGCTGAGCCCGAGCCCGATCCGCAGGGTGCGCGCAAAACCCCAGCGCTGCGACAGTGGGCGAGCGGCCAACACCCCGACACACAGCCCCGTCACGATCAGGAAGAAGAACATCCCGTATTCGCCCGGCGTATGGCCGAGCTTGCCCACCACGTACAGCGGCGCACTGGAAATGAAGGCGAACAGCGCGCCGTAGGTGAAGGCCAGGGCGAGCGCAAAGCTGGCGTACTGGCGGTCGCCCATCAGTTCGCGGTAGTTCGACAACAGCCTCGGGACATGGACGGCCTGCGGGTCGCGTGCGTGGTGCGTCTCCTCGAAGCCCAGCCATACGTAAGCGAGTACGACCGTCGCCAGCGCGAACAGGAAGATGAAGGCGGTCTGCCAACCCGTCGGCAGGGTCGCCAGCATGCTGCCCAGCAGCGGCGAAACCATCACGCACACGCCGATCACCAGGGTGCCCAGCATCATTACCGGGCCGGCTTTCGCCCCCCAGGCATCACGGGTGATGGCGCGGGCCAGCACGATCGCGGCGGCAGCGCCGGCGCCCTGGGCGAAACGTGCCGCCGTCAGCGACCAGGTCGAACCGGCCAGGAAGCAGGCTGCGCACCCGGCGAGATAGAGCGCAAGTCCGCTCATCAGCACACGGCGGCGGCCGAAGCGGTCCGACAACGGGCCCCAGACCAGTTGCCCCAGCCCGAAGGCGAGGACGAAAGCGGTCAGGGTGTGCTGGACCGCTTCCTTGTCGACGCCGAATCGGCTGGCGATCGTGGGGAGCACTGGCACGTAGATCTGGGTGGACAGGTCGCCCAAGCCCGTCAGCACGATCACCAGCAGCAGGAGCAGGCGAGGTGGAGGCGCCATCGACGGCGCCGGTGCGGCAAAGGCAGTCATGGCTGTCTCCTCGGTCGGCCGGCGGCATTCACCGCTCGACGAGATCGGCAGCCACCCGCGCATAGCGCGGTGCGGCGTGGGCGAGCGAAAGCCGCGGCGCAAGACTGCGGCGCAGATTCGTCAGCGCCTCCCATTCCGACGCGTCGGGGAGTGACGGAATCGTGACGGTTTCGCCGAGGTCGAATCCGGCCAGCGCGGCGTCGACCATCTCGTCGACGTCCATCACCATTTCCGCCGGCAGGCTGGCAATGTCGGTGCCGGAGCGCGACCAGAGTTCGGTACGCGTCACGCCGGGAAGCACGACCTGCACGCGTACGCCACGCGCTGCGAGTTCCTGCTGAAGCGACAGGCTGAAATTGAGCACATAGGCCTTGGTCGCGCCATAGACGCCGTTGAACAGTTCCGGCGCCAGCGCCAGTACCGAGGCGATGTTGATGATGCTGCCCTCGCCCCGCGCGGCGAAGGCGCTCGCTGCGGCCAGCGCCAGCTGGGTAGGCGCAAGCGTGTTGAGCGCGATCATCGCAGCCGTCTCGCGCGGGTCGGCACCCACGACCGGTCCGCTGGCGGCGATGCCCGCGTTGTTCACCAGCATGGAAATCCGGCCGTCGTCGCGCAGGCGCTGCACGACGCGTTCGAGGTCCGCGGCCGCGGTGAGGTCGGCCGACAGAACGTCCACCGCAACACCGGTGTCCCGCCGCAAGCGTTGCGCCACCGCCTCGAGACGGCCCGGGTCGCGCGCGGCCAGGATCAGGTCGTAGCCGCGTTGAGCAAGGCGTTCGGCGTAGGTCGCACCGATGCCGGACGAAGCTCCGGTGATCAGCGCACGGCCCTGCGGATTGTGTTCGTTCATGTTCGATCTCCTGGACGGGGTTGGAAGCGGGTTCGCTCACGGCACTTAGATGACGATCATCATCTTTGATTTATAGATTACGCTCGTAATTTATAAAGTCAAGCACCGTTTCCGCCCGGCCCGTCTCCGCACAGGACCACCACACGGAACCGGGACGCCGCCGCATGCTCCGTCGGCGCCCCGCTCCATCGTCACGGCTTCAGGTCGTCGTGGTCGGTCGATACCGCCAGCGCGTGCCAGTTGGCGACTTCCCGCTCCACGGTTCGATGCTTCTCGGCGATCTTCGCCACGGTGTCGGTACCCAGCGGCAGCCGCACCGGCGGCTCGGCGCTGTCCGCGAGCACCAGCAACGCCTTGGCGAACTTCTCCGGATCGCCCGGCTGGCGGTGGTTCGCGCCCGCCATCAGCGACCGCATGTGACCAACCGTGGCCACGTAGTCGGGCAATTCCCGCACCGTCTTCACCAGCGAGCTGCTGTCGAGGAAGTCGGTGCGGAAGAATCCGGGCTCGACCACCGTCGCGCGGATGCCGAGCGGCGACAGCTCTTCGGCGAGCGCCTCGGTCAGCCCCTCCAGCGCGAACTTGGTGGCGCCATACACGCCCCAGCCCGGATAGGCGGAATAGCCGCCGATGGACGAGATGTTGATGATGTGACCGCGACCGGCGCCGCGCATGTGCGGCAGCACCGCACGGGTCACGTGCAGCACGCCGAAGACATTGGTGGCGAACTGGTCCGCGACCTCCTTCGCGCTGGATTCCTCGACCGCGCCGAGCAGGCCATAACCCGCGTTGTTGAGCAGCACGTCGATCCGGCCGAAGCGTGCGATGCCCGCCTCCACCGCGGCCAGCGCCTGCGCCTCGTCGGTGACGTCGAGCGCCACCCTCAGCAGGTTGTCGTGCGCGCCGAGCGCCTGCTCGATGCTGGCCGGCCGCCGTGCCGTGGCGACGACCCGGTCGCCGCGGGCCAGTGCCGCGCGGGCGACCTCCAGGCCGAAGCCGCGCGACGCACCGGTGATGAACCACACTTTCGAGTTGATGTTGGACATTTCGATTTCTCCAGGTAAGGGAATGGGGTCAGGCCCGGAACGAAATCTATGCCTCTCTATATCAACCCACTAGACTCATAATCTGCGTTTCATTAGCAACTGCAGGATGCTAATCAATGGACGATCTCAAGGCCCTCTCCACCCTTGCCCGCGTCGTCGAGAGCGGCAGCTTCCGCCGCGCGGCCCTCGAGCTGGGCGTTGCGCCGCAGGCCACCAGCAAGACCATCCGTCAGCTCGAAACCCAGCTTGGGGTGCGCCTGCTGCACCGGACCACGCGCAAGCTCAGCCTCACCGACGAAGGCGCCCGGCTGCTGGCTCAAGTGCGCCCTGCCCTGTCCTCCATCCGCAGCGCCCTGTCGGAACTGCGCGCCGCGCACCAGGACGTCGGCGGCAGCCTGCGCATCACCGCGCCACGCTCGGTCGGACAGCACCTCGTGCTGCCGCTGGTGACCCGCTATATGGACGAACATCCCGACGTCACCGTCGATCTCGAACTCGAAGACCGGCACACCGACATCGTCGAAGAACGCATCGATGTCGGCTTTCGCATGGGTGCCGGGCTGGACCGCAACGTGGTGGCACGGCGGCTGTTGGATATCCAGCAATGGGTCTGCGCCGCCCCCGCCTACCTCGAACGCCACGGCCGGCCGCATGGCTGGGACGAGCTCGCGCAGCATCGCTGCACCGGATTCCGGCCGGTCACCACCGGGAGGCTGATGCCCTGGGAGTATGCGGATGGCGATGCAACGGTCCATGCCGACGTCGCCGCACGCTTCGCCACCAACGATGTGGACGCAGAGGCAAGCGCGGTGCTGGCCGGAATGGGCATCGGCCAGATACCCGACTACATCGCCGCGCCGCTGATCGAGGCCGGCCGGCTGGAGCGCCTCCTGCCCGCCCACGGCAGCGAGCGCATCGGCCTGTACATCTACTACCCGCAGCGTGCCCACCTGCCGCAGCGCACGCGGCGCTTCATCGACCTGACGGTATCCAGCCTTCAGGCGGCCCACCGGCCTTGAGGCCATGCATTCAACGGAGCACCTCGAAATACCGTGGTCGGCATGCTGTAGCGATATCAGGAGCGCGTCACCTCGCTCAGCGACACCGCCCTCGCGCCGTGATCGCCCAGCACCCGTGCCTGCCAGGCGATTACGGCGCTCACCATAGCCAGCAAACTCAACACCCACTCAAGCGAGAGCAGGCTCGCCACCCGGCCGAGCAGCAGCGGCCCGAGCAGGCCGCCGAGCGCGCCGAGGCCGGCGACCAGCGCCAACGCCTCGCCGCCCATGCGGCCGGCGGCAGAAAAGATCACCGGTGCGGCCGCAGCCAGGCCCAGGCCGGTGGCGGCAAAGGCCAGGAAGGCCAGCGGCATCGCCGGCAGCCAGGCCGCAAGGAACAGGGCCACCGCGCACAGACATCCACCGAAGCGGACCAGGCGCGCGCCGCCGTAGCGATTGACCAGCCCGTCGGAGAACAGGCGACCGACCGCCATCGCGCCGGAGAAGACCGCCAGACCGAAGCCGGCCACGCTGTCGGCCGCGTGCAGGGCCTGCGACAGATAGACCGACGCCCAACCCATCACCCCGCTTTCCAGCACGGTGCACCAGCACAGCAGCAGCCCCAGCCCGAGCCAGGCATCCACCGCCGGCCTCACCTCGACCTGCTCCATCGGTGCAGCCGTCTCCGCGCGCAGCGTGGCGGCAGCGGCGCGGTGCACCAGCGCCGCCAGCAGGCCGACCGCCGCCATGTGCAGCGCCAGGTTCACGCCCGCCGCCGCCAACAGCCCGCTGACGAAGGCCGACAGCACGCTGCCGATGAAGAAGGTGGCATGCAGCCGGCCCATCATCCGCCGGCCCTGGTGCAGTTCCCATTGCGCCGCCTGATGGTTGATCGCCACGCTGACGCCGTTATAGATCATGCCCTGCAGGAAGAGCCCCGCGAGCAAACCCGACAGGCCGGGCAACCACGGAATCAGGCCCAGCACGATCCCGCCGGCGGTGCCGAAGCGGTGCAGCATCGTCCGGCTGCCCCAGCGCAGCAGCAGCGCGCGGTTGAGCGGATAGGCGAGCACGCCGCCCAGCCCGCCGGAGAACAGCACCCAGCCCCACTCTGCGTTGTCCAGCCCCCAGCGCTGGTAGAACTCGGGCTGGCGCGTCATCAGCACGCTGCCGACGCCGCCCAGCGCAGCAAAGCCGGTGACCAGCGCCCACAGCGGCCCCGCAAGGCGTTTCAGCATGGCGCCCCCGCCTGCACGGCAGTGGCGACCGGCGCGCCGAAGCGGGCGATGAAGGCGCGCACCACGCCATTGGTCCAGCCGAAACCGTCCTGCACCGGGTACTCGCCGCCGCCGGCATCGAGCGCCATGTCGCAGACGTCGTATTTCTCCATCAGCTTGCCGGTGCGCCGGAACACACGGTCGGCGAGAGCGACGAAGCGCGTCGCGATCTCGCGCGCCAGCGCGTCCTCGCCGTAATCGAGCAGGCCCTGCACCGTCGCCCACTGCAGTGGCGCCCAACCGTTGGGCGCGTCCCACTGCTCGCGCGTGGCCGCCAGCGTGGTGACCACGCCGCCCGGCCGCAGGAAATGCCGCTCGATGCCGCGGGCGATCCGCTGCGCCTGCGCCACATCGGCCAGCCCGCAGAACAGCGGGAACACACCGGCGAGCGACCAGCAGTCGGTCTGGCGGCCGTCGCACCAGCCGTAGTCGAAGAACCAGCCGGCCTCTTCGTTCCAGCAGTGGGCGAGGATGGCCGCGCGCCGCCGCACCGCCGCCTGCGCGTAGTCGGCGGCGCGCGCCTGGCCAGCCTGCGCCAGCCAGCGCGCGAGCAGGGTTTCGACGCGGTAGAGCAGGCAATTGAGATCGACCGGGACCAGTTCGGTGGTACGGATGCTGCTCAGGCTGCGGTTGCCGCCGCACCAGCGGCTGCTGAAATCCCAGCCGGATTCGGCCGCGGCGCGCAGGTTGCGGTAGACCTCCGCCTGACGCGCCGGCTCGACTTCGGCGAACAGTGCCACGTCCTCGGCGTAGGCCTCTTCGCGCGGCAGATTGCGCGCGTCCCAGTAGCGATTGAGCAGCGCGCCGTCGGCCAGACGCACCACATGGCGGTCGGCGGCAGGGGTCAGGCCGGCCGGCAGTTCGCAGGCCATCCAGTAGCGATATTCGCGCTCCAGTTGGGGCAGGAAGCCCGCGATGGCGTCGAAGCCGCACTCCCCTTCCAGCAGTTCCAGCATCAGGCCGAACACCGGCGGCTGCGAACGGCTGAGGAAGTAGATGCGGTTGCCGTTGGGCACATGGCCGACGCTGTCGATCAGCCAGGCGAAGTTGCGCACCATGCTGTCGACCAGATCGACGCGGCCGGCCGCCGCCAGGCCGAGCAGGGTGAAGTAGCTATCCCAGTAATAGATTTCGCGGAAACGCCCGCCCGGCACCACGTAGGGATGCGGCAGCGGAAGCAGCGTGCCGCCAGCCGGCGGATCGGCTTCAGACACGTCAGGCGCGCGGGTGAGCGTGGTCCACAGCGCATCGATGTGTGCGGCAAGTCCGTCCCCCGCCGCCGGCACCGGCGCCGCCCCGGCTTCCGGCAGGGCGAAGCGGCTGCGCACGAAGTCGTCGAGCAGGCGGCGGAAGTCCCGCGCAATGTCGTCGGCCGGCGCCAGCGCCACGCAGTCGGGAAAGGTCTTGGAGTCGGCGAACACGCGCGCGAGCTGCACCGCCTGGAACAGCGCGCCCTGGGTCTGGGGTCCGGAATGGTTCACGTCGTATCCTCGAAGCGGGCAGCAGCAGCCCCCCACGGCCGCGCGCGGCATGGTGGACGGCGTCGGCGGCGCCGTAATGCGGGTGGAAGGCCGCGGGCGGGACTCAGCCCGCCGCGGCCGTCATCGGTCCGGCTGCGCTGTCAGTGCATGGCCTTGGTGCGCATCGGCTCGACGAAGGTGATGGGCGGCGCATCGACGCCCGGCGTGCGCGTCGCGCCGTTGCCGGGCGCGCGGCGGGCGAAGGCCTTGCCGTCCTGGTCGAACAGGTGGCAGTGCTCGGGCGGCAGCCGGTAGCCGACGGTGTCGCCGGCGGCGATGTCGGAGCGATGAGCGTTGCGCACCACCCAGGGATCGCCGAGCTGGCCGCTGTCGAGATAGTGGTAGGTCTCGTTGCCCATGTGCTCGACGAAGAGCACGTCGGCGAGGAAGGGCGCCTCGGCCACCGCGCCCCACTCGATGTGCTCGGGGCGGATGCCCAGCTTCACCTTCATGCCCTCGGCGCCGGCCGGGGTGGCGATGGGCACCGCGAGCTCCTTGCCGTTCCACAGCCGCAGCAGGGTCTTGCCCTCGCCAGCGCGCAGCAGGGTGGCCGGCATCATGTTCATCTTGGGCGAGCCGATGAACTGGGCGACGAAGTCGTTGGCCGGATGGTCGTAGAGTTCCAGCGGCGTGCCCACCTGCTCGACGTTGCCGGCGCGCAGCACCACGATGCGCTGCGCCAGCGTCATCGCCTCGACCTGGTCGTGGGTGACGTAGATGATGGTGGAGCGCAGCCGGCGGTGCAGCGCGGCGATCTCCATGCGCATCTGCACCCGCAGCGCGGCATCGAGGTTGGAGAGCGGCTCGTCGAACAGGAAGAGCTTGGGTTCGCGCGCGATCGCGCGGCCGATGGCAACGCGCTGGCGTTGGCCGCCGGACAGATCCTTGGGCCGGCGCTTGAGCAGCGGTTCCAGCTGCAGGATGCGGGCGCTCTCCTCCACCCGCCGCGCGATCTCGTCGGCCGGCAGCTTGGCCAGTTGCAGGCCGAAGGCCATGTTCTCGTACACATTCATGTGCGGGTACAGGGCGTAGGACTGGAACACCATGCCGATGCCGCGCTCGGACGGGGTGTCGTCGTTCACGTATTTGCCGTCGATGTACATGCCGCCGCCGGAGATGTCCTCCAGCCCGGCGATCATGCGCAGCAGCGTCGATTTGCCGCAGCCCGAGGGGCCGACGATGACGATGAATTCGCCGCTGTCGACCTGCAGGTCGATGGACTTGATGACCTGGGCGGCGTCGCCGTAGCGCTTGTTGAGTTTGTCGAGGGTGAGTTGAGCCATGATCGTTGATCCTTGATGGGCGGACCGCTCCGGGTGCGCCTTGTGGTTCGGAGTCGGGTCAGCCTTTGACGGCGCCGGCGGTAAGGCCACTGACGATGCGCTTCTGGAAGATCAGCACCAGCGCGATGATGGGCACCGTCACCACCACCGACGCGGCCATGATGTTTCCCCACGGCAGCTCGTACTGCGACGCGCCCTGCAGCAGGCCGATGGCGACCGGCACGGTGCGGTTCTCGGTGGAGATGATGAAGGTGAGCGCGAACATGAACTCGTTCCACGCGCCGATGAAGGCGAGCAGCCCGGTGGTCACCAGCGAGGGCCCCATGATGGGTGCGAACACCTTGGTGATGATCACCCACAGGCCGGCGCCATCGACGATGGCGGCCTCCTCCAGCTCCACCGGCAGCGAGCGCATGAAGGTGGTCAGCACCCACACCGTGAAGGGCAGCGAGAAGGTGGTGTAGGACAGGATCAGTGCGCCCAGCGAGTCGTACAGCCCCATGAAGCGCACCAGCTCGAACATGCCCGACAGCACCGCCACCTGCGGGAACATCGACACGCAGAGGATGGTGAAAAGGATGTACTTGCGGCCGCGGAAGCGCACCCGTGCCAGCGCGAAGGCGGCGGTGATGGACACCATCAGGCACACCCCCACCGTCACCGTGGCGACGATGAAGGAGTTCAGCAGGCTGAGGCCGACACCGTTCTCGACCAGCGCATTGACGTAGTTCTCCCAGTGGAAGGTGGTCGGCAGGTAGTTGGTGAGGAAGAGATCCTGCCCGGTACGCAGCGAGGTCAGGATGGCGTTGTAGAAGGGGAAGACGCAGATCACGCTGACGACCAGCGCCGCCAGGTAGATCCAGAGCCGGCTCCCCAGCTCCTTTTGCTTGCGTGTGAGCTTCATTCCCTGGACTCCTTGCCTTCGTGGCTGAAGCGGTTGATCCACAGGAAGCAGGCAGCGATGCCGGCCACCATCATGAACACCAGCACCGAGGCGGCCGAACCCGCGCCCATCTCCTGGAAGGACACCATCTGCTCGCGGGCATAGCCGGAGATCGAGATGGTCGCCTCGCTGTTGGAGGTCAGCACGTAGATCAGGTCGAACACCCGCAGCGCATCCATCACCCGGAAGATCAGCGCGACGATCATCGCCGGCATGATCAGCGGCAGCGTGATGCGGCGGAAACGCTGCCAGGCGTTGGCGCCGTCGACCCGCGCCGCCTCGTAGAGGTCGGACGGGATCATCTGCAGCGCGGCGAGCAGCATCAGCGCCATGAAGGGCACCGTCTTCCACACGTCGGCGATCACCACCGCCCACATCGACAGCGTCGGCTCGGCGATCCAGGCCAGCGGTTCGGTGATGAGGCCGAGCCGCGTCAGCAGGTCGTTGATGACGCCGTACTGGTCGTGGAACATCCAGCCCCACATCTTGGCGGTGACGATGGTGGGAATCGCCCACGGCACCAGGATGGCAGCGCGCACCAGGCCCTGGCCGCGGAACTTCTGGTTCATCAGCAGCGCCAGCAGCATGCCGAACACCAGCTCCAGCGACACCGAGGCGGCGGTGAACCAGAGCGTGTTCCACACCGCCTGCCACCACAGCGGATCGGCCAGCACGCCGAAGCGCTCGCCGTCGGCGAAGTCGAGGTAATTGGCCAGGCCGACGAAGCTGTATTCCTCGGGGGTGTCGAGCGCGGCGTCGGTGAAGCTGTAGAACAGCGTGCGCAGCAGCGGCCAGCCGGCCACTGCGGCCAGCAGCACCAGCGCCGGGGTCACCAGCACCCAGGCGGCACGCGCGCGGCGCTGTTGCAGGCTGCGTTTGCGGCCCGATGGCGCCGCCGGTGCGGACGCAGCCGCCGTGGGGGCGACCGCAGCCGCCGGCAGCAGGCTCTCGGTATTGTGATTCATGGATGTTTCCTCCTAAGGCCGGGCGAGCATCGGCGGCGGGGGCGCCCTTCGGTTATAGGCCCGGCAGGCGCACCCGGCGATTGCGTTCGCCACACGGGCGGCACCGGGACGGGCCCGGCGCCGCCGGCATCACGGATGTCGGCTGGCCGACGCTCCGCTTACTTCCATTCCTTGCCCTTGATGCGCTTGAGCCGGTTCTCGACATCGGCCACCGCCTGCTCGCCGGTGGCGCGCCCGGACAGCACGTCGTAGCCGGCGTTGAACATCACCTTGGAGACCTTGGGGAACTGCGAGCGCGTCGGCGTGGAAGGACGCGGCACAGCGTTGGCGAACACGTCCTTGAACTGGGCCAGGTGCGGCGCCTTGGCCTGCACCTCCGGATCGGCATAGGCCGCCACCCGCGCCGGCGCCTCGCCGGTGACCAGGAACTTGGTCTTCTGGGTCTTTTCGTCGGCCAGGATGCGCAGCAGCTTCACCGCCGCCTCCGGGTTCTTGCTGTAGGTGCTCACCGCCCACTGCCAGCCGCCCAGGGTCGCGGCGTGGACGCCGTCCTCACCGCCCTTGGGGATGGGAATGACGCCGACCTTGCCCTTGACCGGGCTGTTCTCGGCCTGGGTCAGCAGGTAGGCGTAGGGCCAGTTGCGCATGAAGAGCGCGTCGCCGTTCTGGAACAGTGCGCGCGACTCTTCCTCCTGGTAGCCCATCACGCCCTTGGGCGCGATGGTGCCGACCCAGCTGGCGGCGGTATTGAGCGCCTTGGCTGCCCTGGGGTTGTTGATGGTAATGTTGCCGGCGGCATCGACGAAGGAACCGCCGTTGTAGGAGGCCACCCATTCGAGCACGTCGCAGCCCAGGCCCTCGTAGGCCTTGCCCTGGAACACGAAGCCCCAGAAGCCCTTCTGCCCGGCCTCGCGCTCGGCCTGCTGGATCTTCGTGGCGATGCGAGTCAGCTCTTCCCAGGTCTTTGGCGGCTGCTCGCCGTACTTCTCCAGCAGATCCTTGCGGTAGTACATCATGCCGGCATCGACGTTGTTGGGCACGCCCTTGATGCGGCCGTCGACGATGTTGTTCTTCCAGTTGTTGGGGAAGAAATGCGGCTCCAGGTCCTTCACCTTGTCGGTGAGGTCGAGCAGGTGCTTGTCGAGCAGGCCGACCCAGATCACGTCGACCGACAGCACGTCGATCGCCTTGCCGTCCTTGGCGGCGAAGATCTGCTGGTAGATCGACAGCTTCTCGTCGGAGGCCGCCGGCATCTCGAGGAATTCGAGCTTGTGCGGGGTCTCGTACTCGAAGCGCTGCTTGACGTATTCGCAGTAGGGCTTCATCGGGCCGGACACGTTGCATTCCATCTTCAGGGTGTCGGCGTGGGCGGGAATGGCGCTCGCAAGCAGGGTGGCGATGGCGCCGGACAGGATTTTCTTCATGGTGGTGTCTCCTCCGTTGTTCTCTGTATTCAGGTGGCTGGCGGCTGTTCAGGCGACGCGATAGACGCGCGCTTCGAACGGCTGCAGGGTGATGCCGTCGCACTCCTCGTGCGGCGCGACCGCGTGGTTGGCGAGCAGCAGCTCGCCGTGGCGCAGGGTGATGCCTTCCTCCCGGTATAGCGCCGGTTCGTCCGACAGGTTGGTGATGACGACGATGCGCGCATCGCCCAGCGTGCGTGTGTAGGCGTAGACCTGCGGGTCCTCGGCCATCAGCAGCGCGTAGCGGCCATGCACCAGCGCCGGCTCGGCCTTGCGCAGTGCGATCAGGCGGCGGTGATAGTTCAGCACCGAATCCGGGTCATCCTGCTGCGCCGCGACGTTGATCGCGGTGTAGTTGGCATTGAGCTTGAGCCAGGGCGTGCCGGTGGTGAAGCCGGCGTTGGCGCTGGCGTCCCACTGCATCGGCGTGCGCGAGTTGTCGCGGGCGAGTATGGCGAGTTCGTCGATGATGTCCGCCGGCGCCCTGCCCTGCGCCAACTGCAGCGCGTATTCGTTGCGGGCGAACACGCAGTCGAAGTCGTCGATGCTGTCGAAGCGGGTGTTGGTCATGCCGATCTCCTGCCCCTGGTAGAGGAAGGGCGTGCCCTCCTGCAGGAAGAACATGGTCGACAAGGCGGTCGCGCTCTCGCGCCAGTAGCGCTCGACATCGCCCCAGCTGGACACGATGCGCGGCACGTCGTGGTTCTCCAGGTAGAGCGCGTTCCAGCCGCGGCCGTGCAGCGTGTCCTGCCAGCGGCTGAGGACGCGCTTGATGCCGACGAAATCCGGCCTGGCACGCGGGTTCTCGGCCCACAGGTTGCGGTGCTCGAACTGGAAGATCATGTTCAGCCGCCCGTGCTCCGTGCCCACCCAGTCCAGCGCCTGCTCCGCCGACACGCCGTTGGCCTCGCCCACGGTCATGATGTCGTAGTGGCGGAAGCTGTTCTGCGCGAGGTCGTCCATGTAGCCGAGCACGCCGTCGACGTTCATGTGCATCGGGAACGACGGCACGTAGTCCAGGCCTTGCGGATTGGGCAGGTCGGGCAGGCCGGGCACCTTCTTCATGTGGCTCACCGCGTCCAGCCGGAAGCCGTCTATGCCCTTGTCCAGCCACCAGCGCACCATGTCGTTCACCGCGCTGCGCACCTCGGGGTTCTCCCAGTTGAGGTCGGGCTGGCGGGTGGAAAAGAGATGCAGGAAGTACTGGCCGGTGGCCTCGTCGTACTTCCACGCCGAGCCCTTGAAGATGCTCTCCCAGTTGTTGGGCGCATCGGCCGGCGTGCCCGGTTCGGCGCCCTTGCCGTCGCGCCACACGTACCAGTCGCGCTTGGGGTTGTCGCGGGACGAGCGCGATTCGACGAACCAGGCGTGCTCGTCGCTGGTGTGATTGACCACCAGGTCGAGGATGAGGCGCATGCCGCGGCTGTGCACCGCGTCGAGCAGGCGGTCGAAGTCGGCCATGGTGCCGAACTCGTCCATGATGGCCTGGTAGTCGGCGATGTCGTAGCCGTTGTCGTCGTTGGGCGACTTGTACATCGGGCAGATCCAGATCACGTCGATGCCGAGCGACTTGAGGTAGTCGAGCCGCGCGGTGATGCCGTTGAGATCGCCGATGCCATCGCCGTTGGAGTCCATGAAGCTGCGCGGGTAGATCTGGTAGGCCACCGCCTCCTTCCACCACGGTGTCTGCACGGCTTGCGTTGCGGGTTTGCTCATGTGGGATGTCCTCGGGTCAGGCCGCCGTCGCACCGAAGGCGATGGCGAAGGATTCGTAGGGGCGCAGCGCCAGGCGCTCGCCGAGGCGGGCGACCGGCTCGTAGTTGCTCACCAGGCACTCGCCGGCGCGCTGCCGCAATTCGGCCGGCAGATCGAGCTCGACCGGTTCGGCGCCGAAGTTGTTGATGACGACGATGGCCTCGTCGCCCAGCCGGCGCTGGTAGGCGAGGACCTGCGGATGCGTCTCGAACAGGGGCTGGTAATCGCCATGCACCATGGTCGGCCGCGCCTTGCGCAGCGCCACCAGGCGGCGGTAGTGGTGGAAGATCGAATCCGGATCGGCCAGCGCCGCCTCGACGTTGATTTCGCTATGGTTGGGATTGAGCTTGAGCCACGGCTGGCCGCTGCTGAAGCCGGCGTTGTCGCCCGCGCTCCACTGCATCGGCGTGCGGGCGTTATCGCGCCCGTTGGCATGGATGCCGGCCAGCATCTCGGCGGGCGGCACACCGGCGGCGGTGCGTTCGCGGTAGAGGTTGAGCGATTCGATGTCCTGGTAATCGGCGATGTCGTCGAAGCGCACGTTGGTCATCCCGATTTCCTCGCCCTGGTAGATGTAGGGCGTGCCCTTGAGGAAGTGCAGCGCGGTCGCCAGCATCTTGGCCGACTCGACGCGGTAGCGGCCCGGGTCGCCGTACTTCGACACCGCGCGCGGCAGGTCGTGGTTGTTCCAGAACAGCGAGTTCCAGCCGGTATCGGCCAGCTCGGCCTGCCACTTGCCGATCACCCGCTTGAATTCCGTCAGCTCGAAGGGGCGCGGCTTCCATTTGCCGTGCTGCGCATCCCAGGTGATGGTGATGTGCTCGAACTGGAACACCATGTCGAGTTCGCCGCGCGCCGGATCGGAATAGAGCCTGGCGATGTCCGGCGTGGCACTCCAGGCTTCACCCACGGTAAGCACGTCGCGGTCGCCGAAGGTGGCGGCGTTCATCTCCTGCAGCAGCGTGTGCAGGCGCGGGCCGTTGGTGGTGATGCCGCGGTCGACCTCCTTGCCGATGAGGTCGATCACGTCCATGCGGAAGCCGCCGATGCCGCGCCCCAGCCACCAGTTCATCATCCGGTGGACTTCCTTCTGCACGGCGGGATTGGCCCAGTTGAGATCGGGCTGGCGCTTCGAAAACAGGTGGAAGTAATACTCGCCGGTAGCCGGATCCAGTTCCCAGGCGCTGCCGCCAAAGTAGGAGCGCTGCGCGTCGGGCGGCGAGCCATCGGCCCGGGGCGCGCGCCAGATGTAGTAGTCGCGCCAGGGGTTGTCCTTGGCCTTGCGCGCCTCGGCGAACCAGGGATGCTCGTCCGAGGTGTGATTGACCACCAGGTCCATGACGATGCGGATGTCGCGCCGCGCCGCCTCGGCGATCAGCCTGTCCATCTCGGCCAGCGTGCCGAATTCAGGCGCGATGTCGCAGTAGTCGGAGATGTCGTAGCCGTTGTCGTCCATCGGCGAGCGGAACACCGGCGACAGCCAGATCACGTTCACACCGAGGGTCTGCAGGTAATCGAGCTTGCCGATGATGCCGGCCAGATCGCCGATGCCGTCGCCATTGGCATCGCAGAAGCTGCGCGGATAGATCTGATAGACCACCGCCTTGTGCCACCACTTCGTTTCCAAGATCGGCCTCCTCCTGGCGGTTTTCCGCCATCTGCCACCGTGTTCCGAACCCTGTCCGACGTGGTGGCAATGAGTTTTTTTGATGCTGTTATAAAATCACAAAAGCGGTTTGGATCGTAATCCGAAGCGCTTTGGATGTAAACTCGTTTTTGCGGGGAACTCCGGACTTTCCGGAGTCGCTAGACTTGCCCCATTCAGTGTTTCGTTAGCAGACGACCGCTCCCCGCCCGGAGCGGGCAAAGGACGACCCCATGAAGGTGAATCTGAAAATGCTGTCCGAGTCGCTCGGGCTGTCGCAAACCACCGTCAGCCGCGCACTCAACGGTTATTCGGACGTCAGCGAGAACACCCGCCAGCGCGTCGTGGAAGCCGCTCAGAAGCTCGGTTACCAACCCAATTCGCAGGCGCGACAGCTGGCGACCGGACGCGCCAACGCCATCGGCATCGTCTATCCGTTCAGCGCCAGCGACATCGGCGACATCCGCTTCGGCGAAGTGGTGTCCGGCATGACCGAACGGCTCGCCGAACACGATCTCGACCTGCTGATCCATTCGTCGAGGCCCGATGTCGAACTCGACACCTACCGCCGCCTCATCGACGGCCGCCGGGTGGACGCGATGGTCGTCGCCCGCACCCGGGTGGATGACCCGCGCATCCGCCTGCTGCAGGAGCGCAACTTTCCCTTCGTCGCCTATGGCCGTACGCAAAGCACCCTGCCCTACGCCTGGTTCGACTTCGACAACGAGGCGGGCGGCCGGCTGGCGGTCGAACGCCTGCTCCAACTCGGCCACCGCCGCATCGCACTGATCCACGCGCCGCTGGAACTCAACTTCGCCATGCAGCGGCACGCCGGCTTCGTTGGCGCGCTGCGCGCTGCCGGGATCGAACCCGAGCCTGCGTTCGTCGTCGAGGCGCCGATCAACCGCGTCGGCGGCTACGAGGCGGTGGGCAGGCTGCTCGCGCTGCCCGAGCCGCCGACCGCCGTGCTGATCGACAACAACGTCGCCGGCGTCGGCGCCCTGCGCGCCCTCGGCGATGCCGGCTGGAAACCGGGCCAGGGCATGTCGCTCATCGTCTATGACGGCATTCCGACCGAGATCCCGCTCACCTACAAGGTGACGGCCGTCGCCCAGCCGACCGGCGAAGCCACCGGCCGCGCGATCGCCGACCTGGTCGTCCGCGTGCTGGCCGGCAAGCCGCTGGCCGAGCTCCACACGCTGGGCGAGCCGCACATCGAAGTCGGCGACAGCGACGGCCCGCCCCCTGCCTCCGCCACGACAACCAGGCGCATTCGCAGCAAGGCGACGAGCTAAGCGGCCGCGACCGCGGCCTCCCGTCGTGTGCGAGGCATGGGGCGGGATGCGGTGCATCGCCGGCTTCCGGGAGACTCAGCCGCGCCGACTCAGAACCACACTTCCATCTGGGCACCGAACAGCCACTTGCTCGAGCCCTTGAAGGTGGTGTTGCCGAAGGTGCCGTTGTTGGCGGTGCCGTCGTAGCTGAAACCGTTCAGGTCTTTGTCCCAGCCCATCCAGCTGCCGAACAGGCGCAGTTCCGGGCGGGCGAAGAAGCCGGCGCTGGTATCCAGCTTGAAGGTCGGCGCCACGGTGAGCTTGTAGAAACCGCCCTTGCCGGTATCGAAGGTGCTGTCGAGATCCATGTACTGGTAGGTGGCTTCGTACTGCATCGCGAAGTTCTTGTTGATCGCGTTGTTCAGCCGCAGGTTGGCGGACACCCACTTGTACTCGTCGCCCTTGTTGAAACGGTCCTTGCTCGTCTCGGCCATCAGCGCGGGCGCGATCTTCCAGTCCTTGGCCAGATCGGTCACACCCATGGTGAAGACGCGTACCGCCTGGGCGTCGTCCTGCAGGTTGCCGACCGCGCCGACGCGCTTGACCTCGGCACCGAGACCGCGGCCGAAAAGGATGCCGGTCTTCGAGAAACCGCTGGCCACGCCGTAGAAGGTGGGCGCGTTGTAGCCCAGCAGCCCGTGATAGCCGGTGGTGGCGCGGCCGCTGTCGGCATTCTCGTTCTGCTTGGCACGGATGCCGTTGAGCATGACCTGCCAGTTGCCGATGAAGTTGTTGGTGGTGACGATGTAGCTCTTGACGCTGTCGTCATCGTCATTGACGAAGTCGCGGCCATAGACCGAGAAGCTGCTCTTCCAGTCCGGCGTCACCTCGACGTCATAGACGCCGGCACCGGTGCCGGCCAGGAAGATCACGTCGCTGTCGAAGAAGTGGATGTCGTAGTTCTTCTTGTCGAAGCGCTTGCCTGCCCAGAGGGTGGCGTTCTCCAACGCGGTGCCCTTGAAGCTGGCGAGCTTGCTCAGCTCGCCGAACACCCAGCGCACGTTCACGCCGTTCTCGCCGGCAGTCCAGTCGTTGTTGCTGTTGGTGCCGTCCGCCACCATGAAATTGAAGCTGCCGGTACTGCCGTCGTCCGTACGGAAGTTCTTGATCATCTTCGCTTCGACGTAGGTGTCGGTCTCCACGCCGAGACGCCCGACCGCACCGCCCAGGGGGCCGGCCGGCGTGAAGTAGGGGCCGACCCCCTTGACGGTGTACATGTCGCCGCCCGACACCGTTCCCGACCGGGCATAGCCGTGGAACTCGAAGGACGAGGCGGTTTCGCCAGCCGCCTTGGTCAGCGGCGCCTGGGTATCGGTCGCCACCTTGGCCGCGGTCGCGGTGGTGTCGGCCTGCTTGGCTACATCGCTGGCCTGCTGGGCCGCGGTCGTCGCCTGCTGGGCCATCGAGGTCACCGCGCGCAGCTGCTCTTCCAGCTTGGCGATGCGCGCTTCCAGGTCCTCGACCCGGCGCGACTTGCCGTCATCAGCGGCGCTCGCATTGCCGCAAAACGCGAGGGCAATGCCGATGGCGATTGCGGTGTGCTTGGTGTTCATTCCCTTGTCTCCTCAGTTCTGATTGGCTGCAACACTGACGCCAGCGGCGGCGCTTCTGCGAGCGCCTGCGACGGGCGGAAATACGTTCTGGGTCGCTCTCCACAACTGGCTGCGCGTCACCCCGGTGGCCGAGCGGGAAAGACCGCCGGCGGCACTCGGATCAGCAGCAGACACACACGGGGTGGAGATGAAATCCGCAACCGCCGCGTGGCTTTTCAACCAGCTTGTAGCGGATTGTAGAAATACTACCGAACGTTTGCAAATTTTTTGTAGTTGCCCTACAAAACATTGCCAATCAAATCATGCCACCAGGAATGTTAAGGCATTTTCACCATTGTTTTTTAGTATGTTTTTAGTTATCACAAGCCGTAAATGGCGTTAATGCCGTGAACACATATTCTGTGATACAAGTTCATAACTGATCACTAATCATGTTCTTCTTCTCCACTTTTAGCCCCAAAGCGCTTTCGATATTCGAGATGCCCCGCCCGACAAGAAGCGGCCAACGCCATGGGGAAGGCTGTATGGCGCTGTCGCCACCCCGCACGCGTCCCGCCAGGCGCAGCCCTGCCGAGCGCAGCGGCGACGCGCTCACGCGCTCGCGGCAGCAAGCACATCGACGCCAGGCAGGGAGAGACTGGCGCCGGCCTGGCACCGGCACCGGAAAGACCAGCTCAGCTGGCGTGGGAGATCAGCGCACCGAGATCACCGCCTTCGGCAGCGGTACGCGTCTGGGCTTCGGCACCGCGCCGCGCGCCGCGATCGGCTCCGCCGCGGACCGCGACGCCGACGGCGAGCACGTCGAGCATCAGCAGATGCAGGATGCGCGAGATCATCGACAGATGGGTTGCGATGTCTTCGGCATGATCGACGGCGAGATTGACGGTCGCCTTCTTCGCCAGCGGCGAGTGGCTTGCGGTGATGGAAATCACTGCGGCGCCGGCCGCAAGCGCGAGATCGACCGCCTTGAGCAGTTCCGGCAGGCGTCCGGAACTGGAGACGGCAACCACCACATCTCCCGGCGCGAGCAACTCGGCCGCCATCGCTTCGAGCCGCGGATCGGCGTAGGCAACGGCGGGAATGCCGAAGCGGAAGAACTTGTACTGGCCGTCGAGCGCGACGACGCTCGAATTACCGGCACCATAGAACTCGATGCGCGCAGCCTGCCGCAGCAGACCGATGGCCTGCTCGACCGCCGCGGGATCGAGGCCATCGCGCAGCCTCAGGATGGCCGACACCGTATTGTCCAGCACCTTGGCCGACAGATCGGGCGCGGCGTCATCGGCCTTCACCTGGCTGTGACGCACCGGCACCGTGCCGGTCAGTCCGGATGCCAGTTTCAGGCGGAAATCCGCCAGGCCGCTGAACCCCAGCGTGCGGCAGAAGCGGATGACGGTCGGCTGGCTGACATGGGCATGCCGAGCGATATCGGCCACCGGGTCGTTCAGGAAGCTGCGCGGCTGGTCCAGCAGCAGGCGGGCAACTCGCTGCTCGGCCTTGCTGAGCGTGGACAGCGCGGCACCGACTTTCTCCAGCAAGGGGTTTTCGCCCCGCTCGGCGCGCAGATGATGGCCGAGAATGACCGACACCCCTTGAAAAGCCGGTTGCGGCGCGGTGATCACGTAGGTCGGAATCCGGGCGAGGTAGTCGGCGAAACGCCCCTTGTTCTCGAAGCGCCGCCGGAAGGGCGAACGCAGGAAGAGATCGCCGAGCCGCGGCACGATGCCGCCGCCGATGTAGATGCCACCCACAGCGCCCAACGTCACCGCCACGTCGGCCGCCACGGTACCGAGCATCGCGCAAAAGCAGTCGACGACCTCGGCGCACAGCGGATCATCACCGGCCAGTGCGCGCGCTACGATCTTCGCGGCAGTCAGCGGCTGCTCCAGCACCACGCCCGCGCGTTCGGCGAGAGCGCGATGGACCAGCTCCATGCCCGGCCCGGAGATCAGGCGTTCGGCCGACACGTGCGACCACTCGCGCCAGGCGTATTGCAGAACAAAGATCTCGCGCTCGTCACCCGGCGCAAAGCTCACATGCCCGCCCTCGCTCCCCAGCGTCACCCAGCGATCCCCGGCAGGGATCAGGCCGGACACGCCCAAACCCGTGCCCGGCCCGATCAGGCCGACCACCCCGCCGGGGCTCGGCTCGCCGCCACCCACCTGGACGCGCCCGTCCTCCGGCAGCCGCGACAGCGCCATCGCCAGCGCGGTGAAGTCGTTCACCACCAGCAAGGTATCGAGACCGAGTTCGCGACGCGTCGCATCGATGGAGAACCGCCAGTCGCGGTTGGTCATCCTGACCAGGTCGCCGGCGATGGGATTGGCGATGGCGATGGCCGCGTGGCGCGGCGCCGCACCGGACGAGCGACGAAGGTAGGACTGCACGACCTCGACGATGCCCCCGTAGTCGGCGCACTGCAGAACCTCCACCGCCTCCAGGCGCCCCGGTGCGCGCTCGAGCGCGAAGCGGGCGTTGGTTGCACCGATGTCCGCCAGCAAACGCGGACCGTCGGCGAACTCCGCCGTGGATTGCCCGATGCCTTCCGCCCTCTCTTCTCCGTACATGAACACCCCGTCTATCGCATTGCCTGCGCCGCCGCACCGGACGCGCGCCGATATGCCATGCATTCTAGTCGCCTACCGCCCGCAGCAAGGCCGGACACCCTCGCGAAATACGTAGTATTGGTACGGACCCCCTCATTCTGTTACTTCATTACGCGCCACGAAGCCCCGCACGCGAGGACAGCGCTCCACCTTAACCGCCGCCACACTTCGTCAATATATTGTTTAAGTTCATACACTAACGATAATATCCCGGGCTTTTTTCGGCAGCCGCTCATCCATGACCGCACCCACGTTGTACTTTGCTTATTTGTAATTTTGCTACACAATAAGTCATCAGATGCCTGAACGGCGCATTCTTCGATGAGACTCCCATGAACACCCAACGCCCCCTCGATCTGGTCATCTTCGGCGGTACCGGCGACCTGGCGATGCGCAAGCTGCTGCCGGCGCTCTATCACCTGCATTGCGACGGCCTACTGGCGGCCGCCACCCGCATCGTCGGGGTTGCCCGCGATGATCTGGACGACGCAGGCTACCGCGAGTTGGTCTGCGTGCAGGCCCAGCGCTTTCTCGGCAAGGACTTCCGCCGCAGTGACTGGAACACCTTTGTTGCCCGCCTGCTGTATGCGCGGGTAGACGCCCTCGACGGCACGAGTTTCAGCGGGCTTGCCGAGCAGTTGTCGGCGCGACCGGACGGTCAGCGCGTGTTCTATCTCTCCACCGCGCCCAGCCTCTTCGCCGCGATCAGCCGTCACCTCGAAGCGGCCGGCCTGATCGCCGCCGACAGCCGGGTGGTGCTGGAGAAGCCGCTCGGCCACGATCTTGCGTCTTCCCGCGCGATCAACGACGAGGTCGGCCACTACTTCGGCGAAGGCCAGATCTACCGGATCGACCACTACCTCGGCAAGGAACCGGTGCAGAACCTGCTGGCCCTGCGCTTCGGCAACGCGCTGTTCGAACCGCTGTGGCGGCGCGAATGGGTGCGCGACGTGCAGATCACCGTGGCCGAACAGGTCGGTGTCGAGGCCCGCGGGGATTTCTACGACCGCGTCGGCGCGATGCGCGACATGGTGCAGAACCATCTGCTGCAACTCCTGTGCATCGTCGCGATGGAACCGCCGGCATCGATCAACCCCGACGCCGTGCGCGACGAAAAGCTCAAGATCCTGCGCGCCTTGCGCCCCTTCGGTCCGGGCGACGTCGCCAGCCGCAGCGTGCGCGGCCAGTATCGCGCCGGCGCCAGCGGAGGCCAGCCCGTGCCCGGCTACCTCGAAGAAGCCGGCATCGCGCCCGACAGCCGCACCGAAACCTTCGTCGCGCTCAAGGCCGAGATCAACACCTGGCGCTGGGCGGGCGTGCCCTTCTTCCTGCGCACCGGCAAGCGCATGCAGGACAAGGTAGCCGAGATCGTCATCAACTTCCGCTCGGTGCCGCACTCCATCTTCGGCATACCGGCCTCGCCACAGCACGCCAACCGCATGGTGATCCGCATGCAGCCGGAAGAAACGGTGGATCTGCACCTGCTCGCCAAGCAGCCGGGCGACGTCATGCACCTGCAACCGGTGCAGCTCAACCTCGACTTCGCCGAGGCCTTCCGCAGCCGCCGGCTTGAAGCCTACGAGCGCCTGTTGATGGACGTCATGCGCGGCAACCTGACCCTGTTCGTCCGCCGCGACGAGCAGGAGGCCGCCTGGCGCTGGGTCGAGCCCATTCTCGCCGGCTGGGATGCCAGCGGCGAACGCCCCAAGCCATACACTGCCGGCACCTGGGGCCCGGCGGCGTCGAGCGCGCTGC
This sequence comes from Azoarcus sp. DD4, assembly GCF_006496635.1. Lineage (NCBI taxonomy): Bacteria > Pseudomonadati > Pseudomonadota > Betaproteobacteria > Rhodocyclales > Zoogloeaceae > Azoarcus > Azoarcus sp. DD4. The sequence continues at coordinate 2,616,966 of NZ_CP022958.1, read as the reverse complement.
TGTCGCGCGACGGACTCTCCTGGTACGAGGAAATCTGATCGGCCGCGCTGCCCGCAACAACACGAGGACGCTGAAATGCCCCCTGCACTCATTCACACCTTCCCCCGCCTGGTCGGCGACATCGGCGGCACCAATGCGCGCTTCGCGCTGATCACCGCGCCCGGCGGCCAGCCCGAGGCGATCCGTACCCTGCCTTGCGCCGATTTCGACGGCCCGGCCGCTGCCATGGAGCACTATCTCGCCGGCACCACCACGCCGCGCCCGCGCTGGTGCGCCTTCGGCATCGCCAACCCGGTCGACGGCGACACCATCCGCATGACCAACCACGACTGGGCGTTTTCCGTCCGCGAGTTGCGCGCGACACTGAGGCTGGACCATCTCGAGGTGGTGAACGACTTCACCGCGCTCGCGCTGGCATTACCAGTGCTGCGGCCGGAGGACCTGATGAAGGTCGGCGGCGGCAGCGCTGCCGGCGGGCGGGCGATCGGCCTGCTGGGCGCCGGCACCGGCCTCGGCATTTCCGGCCTGGTTCCCTGCGGCGGCGACTACGTACCGCTCGAAGGCGAAGGCGGGCATGTAACGCTCGCTGCCAGCAATCCGCAGGAGGCGGAGCTCATCGCCTGGCTGGCGGCACGCTATCCGCACGTATCGGCCGAACGCGTGCTGTCCGGCCCCGGTCTGGTCGCGCTCTACCAGGCACACGCCGCGCTTGCCGGCCGCCTGCCCGAGCCCTACGACCCGGCCGACGTCACCCGCCTGGCACTGGCCGGCAGCGACGCCCTGTGCGTGGTCACACTGGCCAGCTTCTGTGCCTTTCTCGGCACCGTCGCGGCGGACCTCGCGCTCACGCTCGGGGCGCGCGGCGGCATCTATATCGGCGGCGGCATCGTGCCGCGGCTGGGAGAAGCCTTTGCCCGCTCGCCCTTCCGCCAGCGCTTCGAGGACAAGGGGCGTTTCAGCCGTTACCTGTCCGAGATTCCCACCTATGTGATCCAGGCCGCCTACCCCGGCCTGATCGGCTCGGCCCGCGTGCTCGAACGCAGGGCCGCCGACTCCACGACGCCCCCCTGAGCAGACCACGTTTCACCCACAGGGCGGCATGCGCAAGCCTCGCCGCCATCGGCCGTTCACCGGGCGGATGCCTGCCCCTTCGTGCAGATGGAGTAAATCCACATCTTGTTCTTGACATTCCGTTCGGCGCGACATTAAATAAACCAAGTTGATTTATTAATAAGCACCGCCAATGAGCGGGCAGGAAGGAGACGAAGATGGCAATAGCCCCTCCCGGGCGTGGCCGCAACTCCGTGCGGCTGCGGCGCTACAACGAAAGGCTGCTGCTGCAGGTCTTGCGCCGCAGCGGCGAAGCCTCCAAGGCCGACCTCGCACGCCGCACCCACCTCACCAGCACCGCCATCGGCAGCATCATCCAGTCGCTCGAAGAGAGCGACCTCATCGTCTATACCGGTCGCCGAACCGAAGGCCAGCGCGGCCAGCCGGCTACCCTGATCGACCTCAACCCCAAGGGCGCCTTCGGCATCGGCGTACGGCTCGACCGCGACTCCATCGAAACCGCCCTGCTCGACTTCGGTGGCCAGATCCTCGCCCGCCGGGTGCACGACCGCATCCTGCCCTCCCCGGACGAGACGCTCGAACTGGTGCGCAAGGACATCGACGAAGTGCTGAAGGCGATCACCCCGGAAGAGCGTGAGCGCCTCACCGGCATCGGCGTTGCCCAGCCGTTCAACCTGGGCGCCTGGCTGCGCGAACTCAATATCGCCCAACCCGAGTTCCGCGCCTGGGACGAAGTCGACTTCGCCTTCGAGCTCGGCGAGGCCACCGGCCTGCCGGTGTTCAGCGAAAACGACGGCAACGCCGCCGCCATCGCCGAACTCTTCTACGGTTGCGGCCGCGAGTTCGACGACTTCATCTACCTCTTCCTCGGCCCGGTCATCGGCTGCGGCATCGCGCTCAACGGCGACTGCCTGCGCGGCGTCACCGGCAATGCCGGCGACGTCGCGGTGATGCCGGTACCGCCGGGCAAGCTCGCTTCGGCCCAGGCTCCCAGCGGCAAGTGGGAGCTGCTGCTGTCGCGCGCCTCGCTCAACGCGCTGGCCCGCCATCTGCGCTACCACGGCGCCGAAGTGGCCAGCCACGCCGACCTCGAACGCCACATCCGCGCCCACCATCCTGCGGTGGAAGAGTGGGTCGAGGACTGCATCGACGCGCTGACCCCCGCGCTGCGCTCGGCGCTGTGCATTCTCGACGTGCCGGTGGTCGTGCTGGATGCCGACGTCGATGGCGGCCTGCTCGACCTGCTGCAGCGCCAGCTGGCCGCCAGCCTGGCGGAAACCGCACCGGAAGCGCGCGGCGTGCCCGACCTGGTACGCGGCTCCTTCGGCTCCGACGCCGGTGCTGTCGGCGCAGCCAGCCTGCCGATGTTCTTCAGCTTCTCCCCGCGCGCGGAAATCCTGCGCAACCAGGGCAAATCGATGGAGGAAATGCGTGATGCCGACTGATCAAACCCTGCGGCCGGTGCTCGAGATGCGCGGCATCTCCAAGACCTTTCCCGGCGTGCGCGCACTGCGCGACGTGTCGCTGACGCTCTACCCCGGCGAAGTCCATTCGCTGATGGGCGAGAACGGCGCGGGCAAATCGACACTGATGAAGATCCTGTCGGGCGCCTACCAGGCCGATGCCGGTGCCGAAATCCTGATCGACGGCCAAGCGGTGGTGATCGACGGCCCGCTGTCGGCCAAGGCGCTGGGTGTGGCGGTGATCTACCAGGAGCTGACCCTGTGCGCCAGCCTCAGCGTGGCCGAGAACATCTACCTCGGCCGCGAGCTGCGCCGGGGCGGCCGGGTGGACCGCGCGGCGATGGAAGCCGCATGCGCCGACATCCTCACCCGGCTGGGCGCGAGCTTCGGCCCGCGCACCGTGGTCGGCGGGCTCTCCATCGCGGAACGCCAGCTGGTGGAGATCGCCCGTGCGGTACACGCCAAAGCCCGCATCCTGGTCATGGACGAACCGACCACGCCGCTGTCCTCGCGCGAGACCGACCGCCTGTTCGAGCTGATCCGCCAGCTGCGCGCCGAAGGCCTGGCCATCGTCTACGTCAGCCACCGCATGGCGGAAATCTACGAACTGTCCGACCGTGTCTCGGTGCTGCGCGACGGCAGCTACGTCGGCACCCTGGACCGCGCAGAGCTGTCGGCCGATGCGCTGGTGCAGATGATGGTGGGCCGCGACCTATCCGGTTTCTACAAGAAGGACCATCGCGCCTACGAGCCGGGCAAGGTGGTGATGGCGGTGCGCAACATGCATGACGGTAACCGCGTGCGCGACTGCAGCTTCGACCTGCACGCCGGCGAGGTGCTGGGCATCGCCGGCCTGGTCGGTGCCGGCCGCACCGAACTCGCCCGCCTCATCTTCGGCGCCGATCCTCGCAGCGGCGGCGAACTGGTGGTCGACGGCGTACCGGTGCGCCTGCGCACCCCGCGCGACGCGATCCGCGCCGGCGTGGTGTACCTCACCGAGGACCGCAAGGGCCGCGGCCTCTTCCTCGACATGAGCGTGCGCGACAACATCAACGTCTGCGCCTGCTCGGGCGATGCCCGCGGCGCCGGCGTGCTCAACCTCGCCAAGGCGCGCGAGCGCGCCAACGCGGCCATCCGCGACCTGGCCATCCGGGTACCGAATTCCCGCGTCAACGTCGGCGCGCTGTCGGGCGGTAACCAGCAGAAAGTGCTGCTGTCGCGCCTGCTGGAGATCAAGCCGCGGGTGCTCATCCTCGACGAGCCGACGCGCGGCGTCGACATCGGCGCCAAGTCCGAGATCTACCGGATCATCAACGACCTCGCCCAGCGCGGCGTGGGCGTGATCGTGATTTCGAGCGAGCTGCCGGAGATCGTCGGCACCGCCGACCGCGTGCTGGTGATGCGCGAAGGCGAACTGGTCGGCGAACTCGGCGGCCACTCGGGCGCCACCATCACCCAGGAAGCCATCATCGCGCTGGCCACCGGCGCCACCCCCGAAACCCTGCCGCGGGCCGCCTGAAAGGCGCGCCCCACACGAGAGCAGGAGACAAAAATCATGGAGAAGACAATGAGCCAGACCCCCACGCCGATCGCCCCGTCCGTTCCTCAGCCCGGCGCGGCGCGCGCCCCACACCAGCCGACCGCGCGCGAGCGTTTCCAATCCACGATGCGCGCCGTCGGCATGCTGCCGGTGCTCATCCTGCTTGCTGGCGGCTTCGGCGTGCTGGCCGAAGGCTTCCTCACCGCGCAGAACATCTCCATCATCGCCCAGCAGGCTTCGATCAACATCGTGCTCGCCGCCGGCATGACCTTCGTCATCCTCACCGCCGGCATCGACCTGTCGGTGGGCTCCATCCTCGCCGCCGCCGCGGTGGTGTCGGTGATGGGCTCGACGCTGCCCGGCGGCGGCATGCTGGGCATCACCGCCGGTCTCGCCACCGGGCTGGCCTTCGGCCTGATGAACGGCAGCCTGGTCGCCTTCGGCAAGCTGCCACCCTTCATCGTCACGCTCGGCGCGCTGACCGCGGTGCGGGGCATCGCCCGCCTGCTCGGCGACGACAAGACGGTGTTCAACCCCGACCTGCCCTTCGCCTTCATCGGCAACGACAACCTGCTCGGCATTCCCTGGCTGGTGTGGATTGCCGCCGCAGTGATCGCCGGCTCGTGGTTCATCCTGCGCCGCACCGTGCTCGGCCTGCACATCTACTCGGTCGGCAGCAACCCGGAAGCGGCGCGCCTGTCGGGCATCAAGGTGTGGAAGGTGCTGCTCTTCGTCTATGCGATGTCGGGCCTGCTCGCCGGCCTCGGCGCGGTGATGACCTCCGCGCGGCTGCTCGCCGCCAACGGCCTGCAGCTCGGCCAGTCCTACGAGCTGGACGCGATCGCGGCGGTCATCCTCGGCGGCACCAGCTTCGTCGGCGGCGTCGGCTCCATCCTCGGCACCCTGATCGGCGCGCTCATCATCGCGGTGCTCACCAACGGCCTGGTGCTGCTGGGCGTGTCCGATATCTGGCAATACATCATCAAGGGCCTGGTCATCATCGGCGCGGTCGCGCTCGACCGCTACCGCCAGAGCGGCGCCCGCACCTGAGCCGCCCCCCTTCGCGCTTCACCATTTTTCCATCTCGCCGCTATCCGGCTGCCGGTCCCGGATTGCGGCTTGCCAAAAAGACCGGATGAGGAGACTTCCATGTTCCATCGCAAGGCCATCGCTGCCGGTATCGCCCTCGCCCTCGTTGCCGGCCTCGCCCAGGCGCGCGAGATCAAGTCGGTCGGCGTCACCGTCGGCTCGCTCGGCAACCCCTTCTTCGTCACCATCGCCAAGGGCGCCGAAGCCAAGGTGAAGGAGCTCTACCCCAACGCCAAGGTGCTGGCGGTGTCGGCCGACTACGACCTGAACAAGCAGTTCACCCAGATCGACAACTTCATCTCCGCTGGCGTGGATCTCATTCTGCTGAACGCCGCCGACCCCAAGGCGATCGAGCCGGCGGTACGCAAGGCGCAGAAGGCGGGCATCGCGGTGGTGGGCGTCGACGTGGCTGCCGCCGGGGCGGATGCCACGGTGCAGACCGACAACATCCAGGCCGGCCGCATCGCCTGCGAGTACATCGTCAAGCGCCTCAACGGCCAGGGCAATGTCGTCATCCAGAACGGACCGCAAGTCTCGGCCGTGGTCGACCGGGTCACCGGTTGCAAGGAAGTGCTGAAGGCGACACCCGGCATCAAGGTGCTGTCCGACGACCAGGACGGCAAGGGCTCGCGCGAAGGCGGCATGAACGTGATGCTCGGCCACCTCACCCGCTTCCCCAAGCTCGACGCGGTATTCACCATCAACGACCCGCAGGCCATCGGCACCGACCTCGCCGCCCGCCAGCTCAAACGCAAGGGCCTCGTGATCGCCTCGGTGGACGGCGCCCCCGACATCGAGAACGCGCTCAAGACCGACACTCAGGTCGAAGCCTCGGCCAGCCAGGATCCGTGGGCGATGGCGCAGCAGGCGGTGATGATCGGCAACGACGTGCTCAACGGCAAGCGTCCCGCCAACCCCATGGTGCTGATCCCGTCGACGCTGGTCACCCGCGACAACGTCGGCAGCTACAAGGGCTGGTCGTCGCCGCGCTGACCGCCGCCGACCGCGTTTCCATCCACCTCCTCGACGGTAGCTCATCATGTTTCTCGTTTGTGGCGAAGCCCTGTTCGACGTCTTCATCGGCGACGAAAGCAACAAGGCCCTGCACCTGGACGCGCGCCCCGGCGGCTCGCCCTTCAACGTCGCCGTCGGGCTCGCCCGCCTCGGCCAGCAGGTCGCCTTCCTCAGCGGCCTGGCGCGGGACATGCTGGGCGAACGCCTGGTGCGCACGCTGTCGCAGGAGGGGGTGGAAACCGGACTGTGTCCGCTGTTCGACGCGCCCACCACGCTGGGCATGGTCGAACTCGACGCTGCCGGCGTGCCGCGCTACGCCTTCTACGGCAACGGCGCGGCCGACCGGCTGCTGAGCCGCGACCAGCTGCCCGAGCTGGACGAGGGCGTTCGCGCCATCCATCTCGGCTCCTACGCCACCGTGGTGGAACCGGTCGCCGGCGCGCTCGAAGCGCTGGTGCGGCGCGAGCACGACCGCCGCCTGATCGCCTACGACCCCAACATCCGGCTCAACGTCGAACCCTCGGTGGCGCGCTGGCGTGAAAGGGTGGACGTGCTGACCGGCCTCGCCCACCTGGTCAAGATCAGCGACGAAGACCTGCACCTGCTCTATGGCGCCACCGACGAAGCAGCGCTCGCCCGGCGCTGGCTGGCCGGCGGCTGCGGCCTGGTGGTCGTCACCCGCGGTGCGGCCGGCGCCAGCGCCTGGAACGCCCGCGGCCGGGTGGATGTGCCGGCGCCGCGCGTCGCCACGGTGGATACCGTCGGCGCCGGCGACACCTTCCAGGCGGCGATGCTGGCGCACCTCGCCGAAACCGGGCAGCTCGACCCGGCGGCGCTGGCCGAGATGGATGTCGAGGCGCTGGCCCGCCTGGTCGACTTCGCGGCGCGCGCGGCGGCCATCACCTGCTCGCGCAGGGGCGCCGACATGCCGCGACGCGCCGAACTCTAAAGCGCCTGGGCGGGCGATCAGACCAGCGGCGGGAAAAGCGGCGCCGCGAGCGCGGCAATCTCCGCCGCAGTCAGCGGCAGTTGGAGCATGCGCCCGGCGCGTGCAGCCTCCACCCCGGTCTCCAGCACCGCCATGGTGGCGACCGCCTGCGCCGGCGTCACCGGATTGGGTGCCTGCGCGACCAGCGCGTCGCGCACCGCCGCGTAGTAGATGCGATAGTCGCCCGGCGGCACCGCATGGTCTTCGATCCGCCCCTCCCCAAGATGCAGATGGCCGGGACGAGGATCGCGGCCCCAGTCGGGCGCGCCCGGCAGCAGACCGGCGCGCAGCTGGCTCTCCTGCTCGTCCAGCCCGTACTTGATCCAGCTGCCGCCGCTGCCGTGCGCGGCAAAGCGCGGCACGCCGCCTGCCACCAGCAGCGAAGCGCCGAGCACCACCTGCAGCCGGCCGTAGTCGAGCTGCATCTGGCACCAGTCGTCCGCCTCGGCACCTTCGCGCTGGCGCACGATCAGCCCGCCGACCCGCGCCGGCACGCCGAACAGCAGCAGTGCCTGATCCACCAGGTGCGGGCCTAGATCCAGCCAGACATTGCGGTCCAGCCGCCCGCCCTGGGTGCGCGGCACCGGCCGGAAGCGGTCGAAGCGGGATTCGAGATGACTCAGCGTGCCGAGCCGGCCATCGGCGAGCATCGCCTGCAGGCCGAGAAAGTCGCTGTCCCAGCGGCGGTTCTGGAACACCGACAGCAACACCCCGCGTTCGGCGGCCAGCGCCGCCAGCCGGCGGGCGTCGGCCAGGCTCAGGGTGAAGGGTTTGTCGACCACCACGTGCTTGCCGGCCAGCAAGGCCGCCTCGGCCAGCGCGGCATGGGTGTGGTCCGGGGTGGCGATCACCACCAGCGCGATCGCGGGATCGGCAAAGGCATCGGCCGGGTGCGGCACGGCCTTCACCGCCGGCACGCTGTCGCGCACCTCTTCCGGCCGGCTGGTCACCACGGTGTGCAGCGCCAGGCCGGGTGTGGCCTGGATCAGGGGCAGGTGCAGCGTGCGGCCGGCATAGCCGTAGCCGACGAGCGCGACCTGCAGCGGAGCGGTAGGCTTGGTCATGCGCGATTCCTCCGTAAACGACAACGGCCGGGCACGACGCCCGGCCGCGACTGCATGTGAGTTCAGGCCAACGCGTCGCGCGCCATTTCGATCAGACCGCGCGACGACGCATCGTGGGCACCGAGCGGCTCGCCGGCCAGTTCCGCGCCGATGCGGCTGGCGATCTGCTTGCCCAGTTCAACGCCCCATTGGTCGAAGGCGTTGATGCCCCAGATCACGCTCTGTACGAACACCTTGTGTTCGTAGAGCGCGATCAGCGCACCCAGCGCCGCCGGCGACAGGTCCGGCAGCAACAGCGTGTTGCTCGGCCGGTTGCCAGGGAAGACGCGGTGCGGCACCAGCGCTTCGAGCGCCTCGCCCGCCATGCCGGCAGCGCCGAGTTCGGCGCGCACCTCGTCGGCGCTCTTGCCCACCATCAGCGCCTTGCTCTGGGCGATGCAGTTGGCCAGCAGCAGGCGGTGGTGGTCGGGCAGGCCGTGGCCGGCGGCGAGCGGCGCGATGAAGTCGACCGGGATCAGGTCGGTGCCCTGGTGCAGCAGCTGGAAGAAGGCGTGCTGGCCGTTGGTGCCGGGCTCGCCCCAGATCACCGGGCAGGTGGCGGCGTCGACCGGCTGGCCGTCGCGCGTCACCGACTTGCCGTTGCTTTCCATCTCGAGCTGCTGCAGATAGGCCGGCAGCCGCGCCAGCGCCTGCGCATAGGGCGCCACGCACAGGCTGCCGGCGCCGAAGAAGCCGCGGTACCAGACGCCCAGCAGGCCGAGGATGACCGGCATGTTGGCCTCCAGCGGCGCCTCGACGAAGTGGCGGTCCATCGCATGCGCGCCGTCCAGCAGTTCCTCGAAGCGCGCCCGCCCGACCTGCAGCGCGATCGGCAGGCCGACCGCCGACCATAGCGAATAGCGGCCGCCCACCCAGTCCCAGAAGCCGAACATGTTGGCGAGATCGATGCCGAAGGCGGCGACGCGCTCGGCATTGGTCGACACCGCGACGAAATGGCGGGCGATGTCCGCCTCGCTGCCGCCGCCGGCGAGGAACCATTTGCGCGCGCTGGCGGCGTTGGTCATCGTCTCGATGGTGGTGAAGGTCTTGGAGGCGATCACGAACAGGGTGCGCGCCGGGTTGAGCCCGGCCAGCACGCCCGCCAGATGGTCGCCGTCGATGTTGGAAACGAAATGCATCCTCAGGCGCGGATGGCCGTGGGTGGCGAGCGCCTGGCAGACCATCGCCGGGCCGAGGTCGGAGCCGCCGATGCCGATGTTCACCACGTCGGTGATCGCCTCGCGGGTGTATCCGCGCCACAGGCCTTCGCGCACCGCCTCGGCGAATTCGCCCATGCGCGCCAGCACCTCGCGCACCGCCGGCATCACGTCCTTGCCGTCGACTTCGATGGGCGTATCGGACCGGTTGCGTAGCGCCACGTGCAGCACCGCGCGGTCTTCGGTGTTGTTGATGCGGCGGCCGGCGAACATCGCCGCGCGCGCGCCGTCCAGCCCGCGCTCGCGCGCCAGCGCCAGCAGCAGCGGCAGCGTACGGTCGTCGATGCGGTTCTTGGAGTAGTCGAGAAAGAGGCCGGCGGCGCGCAGCGTATGGCGCTCGAAACGGCCGGGGTCAGCCTCGAACTGTGCGCGCATCCGCACATCGCCGAGTTCGGCACGATGGGCGGCCAGCGCCCGCCAGGCGGGGGTATTCGTCAGTTGGTCCATGTCAGTATTTGCCGAGCAGTCTCAAGCGTGGAGTCGTTTCGTTTCAGTTCAGGCTTCGTAACCGCGGATGCGCTTGTCGCGCAAAGTCTGCTTGGTGCGTTCCAGACGCTTGATCAGTTCGGGACCGCTTGCCAGCGCCACGCTCACCGACAGCACGTCGATGATGGCGAGGTGGGCGATGCGGGAAGTCATCGGCGCATAGACATCCGGGTCTTCCGGCACGTCGGCCGCCAGCGTGAGGCTCGCCGCGCGCGCCAGCGGCGAGCCGCTGGCGGTGATCGCGATCACCTCCGCGCCGGCCTCGCGCGCCAGTTCGCAGGCACGGATCAGCTCCGGCGTGCGGCCGCTGGCGGAGATCGCCACCACCACGTCGCCCTCTTCGAGCAGCGTCGCGGCCATGCCCTGAGTGTGCGGATCGCTGTAGGCGACCGAGGGAATGCCGAAGCGGAAGAACTTGTGCTGGGCGTCGGTGGCGACGATGCCGGAGTTGCCGATGCCGTAGAACTCCATGCGCCCCGCACGGGTGATCAGTTCCACCGCGCGGCCTAGGCGCGCCGCGTCGAGCTGGTTGCGCACGCTCATCAGCGCGCCGATGGTGCGGTTGAATACCTTGGGCGCCACTTCGTCGAGCGAGTCGTCGGGGCCGACATCGCGGTGCACATAGGGCACTCCGGTGGCCAGGCTCTGCGCCAGCCGCAGCTTGAAATCCTTGAAGCCGGAAAAGCCGAGCGCATTGACGAAGCGGGCCACCGTCGGCTGGCTGACGCCGACGCGGTAGGCCAGCTCGGCAATCGAGATGCTCAACACCTCGTTGGGATGGCCGAGCACGAAATCGGCGACGGCGCGTTCGGACTTGCGCAGATCGGGGATGCTTGCTTCGATGCGGGCCAGCAGGGTGCTGACCTGACGGCCGTCGGCCTCGCCCGTCGCCGACGGGCTGATGATGGGTTGGTCGTCCATTCCTTAACCTTTTTCTGATGCCCTCGCGCCTCCCGATGCCGGCCGGCTGCGACGGCTCCGCGCCGAATTCTATTCGGACGGGCTGAAGAATACCTGCAATGGTGCCGAGGTTTGGCGCAACAAGGCCGCCACCGGTTGCAACAAAGCGTCTCCCCGCGCCGCAGCCTGCTCGATGACGGCGAGCTTGCGCGCGCCGGCGATCTGCAGGAACACGTTGCGCGAGCGCTGCAGCGCAGCAAGACTGAAGCTGATGCGCGGATGGGCTGCCGCCGGCGGATCGATCGCCGCCAGCTGCGGCGCATCTGGCCCGAGCAGCGTGGCCAGCCCCGGCACGCCCGGGAAGAGCGAGGCGAAATGGCCGTCCTCGCCCATGCCGAGCACCACCACGTCGAAGGGCTGCGGCACCGCCTTCATGCGTTCGGCGCAGGCCGCCAGCCCCGCCACCGGATCCGCCTCGCCGCCGTACAGCGGCACCAGGCGGGCCGCGGCGGCAGGCCCCTGCAGCAGGTTGGCCTGCACCAGCCCTGCGTTGCTGTCGGGATGCTCCGCCGGTAACCAGCGCTCGTCGGCCAGCGTCACCCGCACGCGCTCCCAGGGCAGCTTGCGCTGCGACAGCGCGCGCAGGAAAGGCACCGGGCTGCGGCCGCCGGCCACCACCAGGCTGGCCTCGCCGCGCAGGCCCAGGTTGTGCCGCAGCATGGCGGCAACGCGGTCGGCCAGGGCTTCGGCCATCGCCCTGCCGTCGTCGAAGCGCTGCTGGCGCACATGGGCGGGTAGCGCAAGCATGTCTGTCGTCATCATGATCAGGAATCCTGCAGCCAGGCCAGGCCGTCGCGGCCGACCAGCGCACTGGAGGCGGCCGGCCCCCAGGTGCCCGCGGTGTAAGGCCGCGGCGGCGTCGGATCCTGCTCCCAGCCGTCGAGGATGGGTTCGATCCAGCGCCAGGCGGCGTCGAGTTCGTCGCGCCGCATGAACAGCGTCAGCTTGCCGCGGATGACATCCATCAGCAGGCGCTCGTAGGCATCCCACTGGCGGGTATCGTAGGTTTCGGCGAAGTCGAGGTTGAGCGCCACCGGCCGCACCCGCATCTCGTCGCCCGGCACCTTGGCCATCAGATGCAGTTCCAGTCCTTCGTCCGGCTGCAGCCGGATCACCAGCCGGTTGGGCGCACGCTCGCCGCTCACCGACGGGAACAGCGCATGCGGCACGTCGCGGAAGTTCACCACGATCTCGGCCAGCCGCTCCTGCATGCGCTTGCCGGTGCGCAGGTAGAAGGGCACGCCGGCCCAGCGCCAGTTGTCGAGTTCGGCCTTGAGCGCGACGAAGGTTTCGCTGCGGCTGCCGGCCGGGATGCCGGCTTCTTCCAGGTAGGCGGGCACCGGCCGGCCGTCGATGGCGCCGGCGCGGTACTGGCCGCGCACGGTGCGCGTCGCCACCTCCTCGGCGCTCATCGGCCGCAGCGCACGCAGCACCTTCAGCTTCTCGTCGCGCATCGCATCCGGGTCGATGCTGGACGGCGGCTCCATCGCCACAATGCACAGCAACTGCAGCAGATGGTTCTGCACCATGTCGCGCAGTGCGCCGGTGTTGTCGTAGAACTCGCCGCGCCCTTCCACGCCCACCGTTTCGGCCAGCGTGATCTGCACGTCGCGCACGCAGGCGCGGCTCCACAGGGGTTCGAACAGAGTGTTGCCGAAGCGCAGCGCGATCAGGTTCTGCACCGTTTCCTTACCGAGGTAGTGGTCGATCCGGTAGATCTGCTCCTCGCGGAAGATGGCGCCGACCTGCTCGTTGATGCGGCGCGCCGAGGCGAGGTCGCGGCCGAGCGGCTTTTCCAGCACCACCCGGCTGTCTGGTGTCACCAGCCCGGCGGCACCGAGGTTCTCGCAGATCGAGGCGAACAGGCTGGGCGCGGTCGCCAGGTAGAACACCCGCACCCGTGCGGGATCGTCGGCCAGCAGCGCGGCCAGGCCAGCGTAGTCGGCGGCGGCGCGGGCGTCGAGCGCCACATAGTCCAGGCAGCTGACGAAAGCGGCCCAGGCCGTGTCGTCGAAGTCGCGCGGGGCAATGAACTTGCGGGCGTGTGCCTCGACGGTGGCGAGGTAGGCCTCGCGCGTCTGCGCTTCGCGGCCGACGCCGACGATACGCCAGCGGGCGCGCCCGGTATCGGCTGCGCTGTCGCGATGGCGGAAGTAGAGCGCCGGCAGCAGCTTGCGCATGGCGAGATCGCCGCTGCCGCCGAACAGGATCAGGTCGAATGCATCCAGTGGAATCACTTGCAGGCCTCTTTCTCTATTGGAGAGGAACCGACTCGCAGCGTGCGATTGCGAGAAGGTAGTAAATCTACAACCTATTAAAGACGCCAATATGTAGAAAGTCAACAAAACTTTCCTGATCCAATCGAAAGCGCGATATCCACAAAAAATCTTTCAAGTCTTTGTTTAATTTGCAAAGAATTACCAAAGCCAGTGCACTTCCCGCATGTAGCCTGGCGCAGGGGAAGCGTCAAAAGGGGAATTTCCACCAAAATTGGCTTGCAATTCCACATGTAGTAAACCTACACTTGTTCACAAGCAAGCCAGCCGACCCAGCTCATCACTACACGAGAACAGGGTCGGACCACACAAGGAGGCAGCATGTCCCTCAACCCCGTCCTCGCCCGCATCACCGACCGCATCCGCGCCCGCAGTGCGGCATCCCGCGCTACCTACATGGCGCGAGTGGAAGCCGCCGCGCAGGCTGCCGGCGCCGCGCGCAAGCACGTATCCTGCGCCAACCAGGCCCACGCCTACGCGGCCTTCGCCCCCAACGAGAAGCTGGTGCTGCGCGAAGCGCGCCTGCCCAACCTGGCCATCGTCTCGGCCTACAACGACATGCTGTCGGCCCACCAGCCCTTCGAACGCATGCCGGCACTGATCAAGGAAGCAGCGCGCGGCGCCGGCGCGGTGGCGCAGTTTGCCGGCGGCGTACCGGCCATGTGCGACGGCGTCACCCAGGGCGAGGCCGGCATGGAGCTGTCGCTGTTCTCGCGCGACGTGATCGCGATGTCCACCGCGGTGGCGCTGTCGCACAACGTCTTCGACGGCGCGCTGTGCATGGGCGTGTGCGACAAGATCGTGCCGGGCCTGCTGATCGGCGCACTGCAGTTCGGCCATCTCCCGACCATCTTCGTGCCTGCCGGCCCGATGACCAGCGGCCTCGCCAACGACGACAAGGCCAAGGTGCGCCAGCGCTTCGCCCAGGGCCTGGCGACCCGCGAGGAACTGCTGGAATCGGAAATGGCCGCCTACCACGGCCCCGGCACCTGCACCTTCTACGGCACCGCCAACAGCAACCAGATGCTGATGGAAGTGATGGGCTTGCACCTGCCGGGCGCGGCCTTCGTCAATCCGGGCACGCCGCTGCGCGACGGGCTGACCCGCGCTGCCGCGCAGCGTCTGGCGCGGATCACCCGGCTCGGCGAGGAGTACATCCCGATCGCCCGGGTGGTGGACGAGCGCACCATCGCCAACGCCATCGTCGGTCTGCTCGCCACCGGCGGTTCCACCAACCACACCATCCACCTGGTCGCCATCGCCGCTGCCGCCGGCATCCACATCGACTGGAACGACTTCGACGAGCTGTCCGCCGTGGTGCCGCTGCTGACCCGCATCTACCCCAACGGCAGCGCCGATGTGAACCACTTCCACGCCGCCGGCGGCATGGCCTTCCTGATCCGCGAACTGCTGGCCGCCGGCCTGCTGCACGGCGACGTCACCACGGTGATGGGCGAAGGCCTCGCCCGCTACGCCGAGGAGCCCTGGCTGGACGGCGAACGCGTCGCCTGGCGGCCGGCGGTGGCCGAGAGCATCGCCCCGGCGGTACTGCGCCCGGCGGCCGACCCGTTCAGCGCCGACGGCGGGCTCAAGCTGATGCAGGGCAAGCTCGGCCGCGCGGTGATCAAGGTGTCGGCGGTCAAGCCGGAACACCGCGTGGTGGAAGCGCCGGCCATCGTGTTCGACGACCAGGACGATCTCCTCGCCGCCTTCAACCGCGGCGAGCTCAAGCGCGATTTCGTCGCCGTCGTCCGCTTCCAGGGACCCCGCGCCAACGGCATGCCGGAGCTGCACAAGCTCACGCCTCCGCTGGCGGTGCTGCAGGACCAGGGCTTCCACGTCGCGCTCGTCACCGACGGCCGCATGTCGGGCGCGTCGGGCAAGGTGCCGGCGGCCATCCATGTGACGCCGGAATGTCTGGCCGGCGGCCCGCTCGCCAAGGTGCGCGACGGCGACCTCATCCGGCTCGACGCCGAAGCCGGGGTGCTCGACGTGCTGGTGGACGAAACCGAATGGGCGGCGCGGCCGACGGCCACCGCCGACCTCGACCGCAAGCAGCACGGTGTCGGCCGCGAACTCTTCTTCAACGCCCGCGCCAACGCCGCCGGCGCCGAACAAGGTGCGGCCACCTTCGGCACCACCCTGCCCGGCCCCCTGCCGACCGCCTGACCCCATACAAGACACGGAGACACCCATGGACATTTCCGCCCTGCTCGCCACCAGCCCGGTGATGCCGGTGATCGTGCTGGACAAGGTCGCCGATGCGGTGCCGCTGGCGCGCGCGCTGGTCGCCGGCGGCATCCGCGTGCTGGAAGTCACCCTGCGCACCGCAGCTGCGCTCGACAGCATCCGCGCGATCCGTGCCGAAGTGCCGGACGCCATCGTCGGTGCCGGCACCGTGGTCACGCCGGCCGACCTGGACGCCGCAGCGCAGGCCGGCGCCACCTTCGCGGTGAGCCCCGGCGCCTCGGCCGAGCTGCTGCGCGCCGGCCGCGAATCCGCCATTCCGCTGCTGCCGGGCGTGATGACGCCGTCCGACGTGATCAACGCGCTGGCCGCCGGCTATACCGCGATGAAGCTTTTCCCCGCCGCGCAGGCGGGCGGCATCGGCATGCTGAAGGCACTCGCCGGCCCCTTCCCGCAGGCGCGCTTCTGCCCCACCGGCGGCATCGATGCCGCCAGCGCGCCCAGCTTCCTGGCGCTGCCTAACGTCGCCTGCGTCGGCGGCTCCTGGCTCACGCCGGCCGAGCGCGTGCGCGCCGGCGACTGGGCCGCGATCACCGGGCTCGCCCGCACCGCTGCGGCGCTGCGCCCGGCCGGGAAGGCGTGATGACCGCCCTCCACGCCCCTGCCGCGCCGCCGGTGTCGACACCGTTCCGGGTACGGACGGTGGACCACGGCGGCATCGCCGCGGTCGAACTGCGAGACGACGCCGGCGGCGCGCGGGCGGTCTTCGCCCTGCGCGGCGCCACCCTGCTCGACTGGCAGGTCGAGGACGGCGGCGAAGGGCTGGCGCTCACCGACGGCTATCGCTCGGCAGCGGAGCTCGCCGACCAGAACGGCGTGCGCAACGGCATCCTCGCCCCCTTCCCCAACCGTATCGCCGAGGGCCGCTACCGCTTCGACGGCGTGACTCACGACCTGCTCCCGGGCGTGACCGGCGAGCGCCTGATCTACCACGGTTTCCTGCGCGAGCTGGATCTCGCCGTGGTCGAAACGCAGGCGAGCGACACCGGCGCCAGCGTGCTGTTCGCCGGCGAAATCCGCGCCGATGCCCGGCCCGGCTACCCCTACGCGCTGGCCTTCGAAGTCCGGGCCAGCCTGGGCGCGCGCAGCATCGGCCTGACGATCACCGCCACCAATGTCGGTGACCGCGCCGCGCCCTACGCCGCCGGCTGGCACCCCTACTTCCGGCTCGGCGACGCCCCGCTGGACGCACTGGAACTGACGGTGCCGGCGACGCACAGCGTCGTCACCGACCGCAAGCTGCTGCCGCTGGCAGGCGAAGCGGCCTTCCTGCCGGTGGCGCACAGCCCGCTGACCGACTTCCGCACCCCTCGCCGGCTCGGCGCACTGGTGCTGGACGGCTGCTACGCCGGCGCCACGGCCGACGAGGACGGGCTGATCCGCAGCACCCTGCGCGATCCGGCCAGCGGCCGCCAGCTCACCGTCTGGCAGCGGAGCGGCCTGGTGCACCTTTTCACCGGCGACACCCTGGCGCGCGACCCGCGCCGGGCGCTCGCCATCGAGCCGGTGGAAGCGATGACCGACGCCTTCAACCGCCCCGACTGCGCCGACCGCATCCGCCTCGAACCCGGCGCCAGCCGCAGTTTTGCCTGCGGCGCCGAATTCAGCGCGGCCGGCGAATCCGCCACGCCTTGCTCCACCCCCTTTGCGACCGTGTGAGACCCCAGATGCCAGGCAAGAACACCAAGATCATCGCGACCGTCGGCCCCGCCAGTGCCGACCCCGACACCCTGCGTGCGCTCGCCGAAGCCGGCGCCGACGTCTTCCGGCTGAACTTCAGCCACGGCAGCCACGACGACCACCGCAAGGTCTACGAGCGCATCCGCGCACTGGAAGCCTCGCTCGGCCGCCCCATCGGCGTGCTGATCGACCTGCAGGGCCCCAAGCTGCGGCTGGGCACCTTCGCCGAGGGCGGGGTGACGCTTGCCCGCGGCGACCGCATCCGCTTCGACCTCGACCCCACGCCGGGCGACGCCCGCCGGGTGTCCATCCCGCACCCGGAGATCGTCGCCGCGGTCGGCCCCGGCCACGTGCTGCTGGTGGACGACGGCAAGATGCGGCTGCAGGTCGTAGCCAAGGACGGCAGCGTGCTGGAGATGGAAGCGCTGACCGACGGCCGGCTGTCCGACCGCAAGGGCGTGAATGTGCCTGACGTGGCGCTGCCGCTGTCGGCGCTCACCGCCAAGGACCGCCGCGACCTCGATTTCGGCCTGTCGCTCGGCATCGACTGGGTGGCGCTGTCCTTCGTGCAGCGGCCGGAAGACCTGGCCGAGGCGCGTGCGCTGATCGGCGAGCGCGCCCTGTTGATGGCCAAGATCGAGAAGCCGGCCGCGCTCGACAGCCTGGAAGCCATCATCGACCTGGCCGACGGCATCATGGTGGCGCGCGGCGACCTCGGCGTCGAACTGCCGCCGGAAGACGTGCCCGGCCTGCAGAAACGCATCGTCCGGCTGTGCCGCCGCGTCGGCAAGCCGGTGGTGGTCGCCACCCAGATGCTGGAGTCGATGATCTCGGCCCCGGCGCCCACCCGCGCCGAAGCCTCGGACGTGGCCACCGCGGTGTTCGACGGCGCCGACGCGGTGATGCTGTCGGCCGAGACCGCGTCCGGCCGCTACCCCGCCGACGCGCTGGCGATGATGAGCCGCATCATCGCGCGGACCGAGGCCGATCCGCTGCAGCGCCAGCTGATGGAAGCGGTCGCCGCCGATGCCAATGGCACCTGTACCGATGCCATCGGCACCGCGATCCGCGCGGTCGCCGCCACCCTGCCCTTGTCGGCCACGGTGGCCTTCACTGCGTCCGGCTCGACCGCGCTGCGCATCGCCCACCAGCGCCCGCGCACGCCGATTCTCGGCCTCACGCCCTCGCAGTCGGTCGCGCGCCGCCTGTGCGTGGTGTGGGGCGTGCGCTCGCGCCGCTCGGTGGAAGCCGGCGCGGTCGAGGAGATCGTGACCGTCGCCCTCGACCACTGCCGCGCCGAAGGCCTCACCGCACCCGGCCAGGCGGTGGTCGTCACCGCCGGCGTGCCCTTCGGCACCCCGGGCAGCACCAACCTGTTGCGACTGGCCTGGCCGGCCGGCGAAGTCGCCGCCGCCTGAACCGCGCACTACAACGAAAGCGAAAGCAAAGCAGAGAAAGAGGAAGAGACATGAACGCCAACGCCATCCACGCCCACCTGCAGGCCCTGTTCCCCACCGAAGCCGACATCCCCGCCGAATGCCGGGTGCTGGCGCCGCTGCACCAGCGCGCCATCCTGTTGAACGGCGAGATGCAGATCTGGAAGGGCGAGACGCGGCCGGTGTACTCGCCGGTGTCGGTGCGTGCCGCCGACGGCAGCCTGACGCCGGTGGAACTGGGCAGCTTTCCGGTGACCGGCACCGACGAGGCCGACGCCGCCATCGCCGCCGCCGTGGCCGCCTACGACAACGGCCGCGGCAAGTGGCCGACCATGTCGGTGGCCGACCGCATCGCCTGCGTCGAGAACTTCACCAACCAGCTGGTGGCCCGCCGCCGCGAGATCGTGAACCTGATCATGTGGGAGATCGGCAAGAGCCTGGTCGATTCCGAGAAGGAGTTCGACCGCACCATCGACTACATCAAGGCCACCATCGCCGAACTCAAGCGCCTGGACAACGACAACTCCCGCTTCCAGATCGTGGACGGCACCATCGCCCAGATCCGCCGCTCGCCGCTGGGCATCGTGCTGTGCATGGGCCCGTACAACTACCCGATGAACGAGACCTTCTGCACCCTGATCCCGGCGCTGATCATGGGCAACGTGGTGCTGTTCAAGCCGCCGCGTTTTGGCGTGCTGCTCTACTACCCGATGCTGGAGGCCTTCCGCAGCGCTTTCCCGGCGGGCGCGATCAACATCGTCTATGGCCAGGGCGGCGTCGTGGTGCCGCACATCATGCGTTCGGGCAAGGTCAATGTGCTGGCGCTGATCGGCACCAGCAAGGTCGCCGACCAGCTGAAGAAGGCCCACCCCAAGACCAACCGCCTGCGCGCGGTGCTGGGGCTGGAGGCCAAGAACGCCGCCATCATCCTGCCGGACGCCGACATCGAGCTGACGGTCAAGGAGTGCATCGCCGGCACGCTGTCCTTCAACGGCCAGCGCTGCACCGCGCTCAAGATGCTGCTGGTGCACCAGGCCATCGCCGACCAGTTCCTGCGCCGCTTCTGCGAGGAAGTCGCCAAGCTCAAGATCGGCATGCCGTGGGAAAAGGGCGTGACGGTGACGCCGCTACCGGAAATGTCCAAGGTCGCCTACATGGACGAATGCATCGAGGATGCCGTCGCCAAGGGCGCCAAGGTGCTCAACGAAGACGGCGGCGCCTCGGTCGGCACGCTGTTCTACCCGGCGGTGGTGTTCCCGGTCAAAGAGGGCATGAAGCTCTACCGCGAGGAGCAGTTCGGCCCGGTGATCCCGGTGGCGCCCTTCGAGGACATCGAGACCGCGCTCGACTACGTCATCAGCTCCGACCACGGCCAGCAGGTGTCCATCTTCGGCACCAACCCGGACCAGATCGCCAGCCTCGTCGATCCGCTGGTGAACCAGGTCTGCCGGGTGAACCTCAACGCCCAGTGCCAGCGCAGCCCCGACGTCTTCCCCTTCGCCGGCCGCAAGGACTCTGCCGAGGGCACGCTGTCGGTGCACGACGCGCTGCGCTCGTTCTCGATCCGCACCATGGTCGCGGCCAAGCAGACCGAGGCGAGCAAGAAGCTGCTCGACAGCATCGTGCTCGGCAACAAGTCCAACTTCGTCAATACCCGCTTCATTCTCTGACGCACGGCCGGCGCCGCGACCGGCGGCGCGCGGCCTCCTCTTTCTCGGTTGGCCGGCGGCGGAGGTCACTCCTCTCTCCACCGTCGTCGGCACCTTTTTGCCTCAATTCTGCGAACGCTCGCCCCTACGCCCATGAACAAGATCGTCGGCCTCAGCGGCCTTGAAATCCTCGACTCCCGCGGCAACCCCACCCTGCAGGCCACGGTGCGCCTGGCCTCCGGCCATGTCGGCAGCGCTGCCGTGCCCTCCGGCGCTTCCACCGGCAGCCGCGAGGCGCTCGAACTGCGCGACGGCGACCCGGCGCGCTTCGGCGGAAAGGGTGTGACCCGCGCACTCGCCCACATCGAAGGGCCGATCGCCGCCGCGCTCGCCGGCCGCGACGCCGAAGACCAGGCGGCCATCGACGCCCTGTTGTGCGAACTCGACGGCACGCCGGACAAATCCCGTCTCGGCGCCAATGCGCTGCTGGCGGTATCGCTCGCCACCGCGCATGCAGCCGCCGCCGCGAACGGCATCGCGCTCTACCGCCAACTGGGTGATGCCGCGCTCGGGTACGAGCTGCCGGTGCCGCTGATGAACGTGATCAACGGCGGCGCTCACGCCAACAACAGCCTGGACATCCAGGAATGCATGATCGTGCCGCACGGCTTCGAACGCTTCAGCGACGCCCTGCGCGCCGGCGTCGCGGTGTTCCACGCCTTGCGCGGCCTGCTCGACAAGAAAGGCTTTCCCACCTCGGTGGGCGACGAAGGCGGCTTCGCGCCGAATGTCAGCGGCACCCGCGAGGCGCTGGACCTCATCCTGGAAGCCATCGAGCGTGCCGGCTACCAGCCCGGCTCGCAGATCGCGCTGGCGCTGGACTGCGCCGCCTCCGAGTTCCACCACGACGGCGAATACCGCCTTGCCGGCGAAGGCGCCACCTACAGCCGCGCCACCTTCTGCAACTACCTCGCCGAGCTGGTGGGCGACTACCCCATCGTCAGCATCGAAGACGGGATGGCCGAGGACGACTGGGCCGGCTGGGGCCAGCTCACCGACCGGCTCGGGCGGCGCGTCCAACTGGTGGGCGACGACCTCTTCGTCACCAATACCGAAATCCTCGCCGCTGGCGTCGCCAAGGGCATCGCCAACGCCATCCTGATCAAGCCCAACCAGATCGGCACGCTCAGCGAGACGCTGGCGGCGATGGCGCTTGCCCGCCGTCACGGCTACGCCGCCATCGCCTCGCACCGCTCGGGCGAGACCGGCGACACCACCATCGCCGACCTCGCCGTCGCCACCGCCTGCGGCCAGATCAAGACCGGTTCGGCCAGCCGTTCCGACCGCGTCGAAAAGTACAACCGCCTGCTCGCCATCGAACGCGAACTCGGCGCCGCCGCCCGCTACGCCGGCTCGCGCGCCTTCCGCGCGCGCTGAGGCAGGACACCGCTTGCTCTCCGGACCGGCACCGCATTCAACGCTCACTCCCTGGCGGTGGTGCCGGTCTTCTTTTTACACTCGAGGGCAGCATCGCCTGCCCACAGCAGGAGCCCAGCAGTGAACGCAGACAAGGACCAGGCCCTACGCGACGACATCCGGCTGCTCGGCCGCCTGCTCGGCGACACCGTGCGCGCCCGCGAGGGCGACGCGGTGTTCGAGCGCATCGAACGCATCCGCAAGGACTCCATCCGCTTTCGCCGCGACGACGACCTCACCGCCCGCGCCGAGCTGGAAAGCGCGCTCGACGCCCTGTCGCGCGACGACACCCTGCACGTGGTGCGGGCCTTCAGCTACTTCTCCCACCTCGCCAACCTGGCCGAGGACCAGCACCGCACCCGCCGCTCGCGCGCCCACCTGATCGCCGGCTCCGCGCCCCGCGAAGGCAGCCTGGCACACGCCATCGAATGCGCCTTCGACGCCGGGCTGGACGCCGCCACGCTGGCGGATTTCTTCGCCGGCGCGCTGGTGGCGCCGGTACTCACCGCGCACCCGACCGAAGTCCAGCGCAAGAGCATCCTCAACTGCCAGACGGCCATTGCCCGCCTGCTCGACCAGCGCGACCGCATGACGCTCACGCCCGACGAGGCGCGCGACAACGACGACGCGCTGCGCCGAGGCGTGCTCACCCTGTGGCAGACGCGCATGCTGCGCCCCGCCAAGCTCAGCGTGGTCGACGAAGTGGCCAACGGCCTCGGCTACCACGACACCACCTTCCTGCGCGAAGTGCCGCGGCTCTATGCCGCCATCGAGGACAGGCTGGCGGCGCGCGACGCAAAGCTCGCCGGGCACGAACTGCCTGCCTTCCTGCAGGTCGGCAGCTGGATAGGCGGCGACCGCGACGGCAATCCCTTCGTCACCGCCGCGATGCTGGAAGAGGCGCTGGCGATGCAGTGCGAGCGCGTGCTCGGCTTCTACCTCGACGAACTGCAGCAGCTCGGCTCGCAGCTCTCGCTCGCATCCTTGCTGGTCGGCGCCTCCGACGAGCTGATCGCGCTCGCCGAGGCTTCGCCCGACCGCTCGCCGCACCGCATGGACGAACCCTACCGGCGCGCCGTCGCCGGCATCCGCGCGCGGGTAGCCGCGACCCGCCAGCATCTGCTCGGCGGCGCCGACAGCGATGGTCCCACCCCCTACGCCGGGCCGGAGGCGCTTGCCGCCGATCTGGCCATCGTCCATCGCTCGCTGCTCGCCCACGGCTCGGGCGAACTGGCGCGCGGCCGCCTGCGCCACCTGCGGCGGGCGGTGTCGGTGTTCGGCTTTCATCTCGCCCCGCTCGACCTGCGGCAGAACGCCGAGGTGCATGAACGCGTGGTCGCCGAATTGCTGGAGGTGGCCCACCCCGGCACCGCCTACCTCGAACTGGACGAGGAGGCGCGGATTGCGCTGCTGCTGCAGGAACTTGCCACCAGCCGGCCGCTGGAATCGCCGCACTGCCGCTACGCCGACGAAACCGCGGGCGAGCTGGCGATCTTCCGCATGGCGCGCGAGGCGCACCGGCGCTACGGCACCGCGGCGGTGCCCAACTGCATCATCTCCAAGACCGAGGGCGTATCCGACCTGCTCGAAGTCGCCCTGCTGCTGAAGGAGGCCGGCCTGCTCGACCCGCGTGCCGGCACCCTGGCGGTGAACATCGTTCCGCTGTTCGAAACCATCGCCGACCTGCAAGCGAGCGGCCCGGTAATGGACCGCCTGCTCGCCCTGCCCGCCTGGCAGCGCCTGCTCGATACGCGCGGCCGCACCCAGGAGGTGATGCTCGGCTACTCGGATTCGAACAAGGACGGCGGCTTCCTCACCTCCGGCTGGGAGCTCTACAAGGCCGAGATCGCACTGGTGGAGGTCTTCGCCCGCCACCGCGTGCGCCTGCGCCTCTTCCACGGCCGCGGCGGTTCGGTCGGGCGCGGCGGCGGCCCGAGCTACCAGGCCATCCTCGCCCAGCCGGGCGGCGCGGTGCAGGGCCAGATCCGCCTCACCGAACAGGGTGAAGTCATCGGCGCCAAGTACGGCAACCCGGAAGTCGGCCGCCGCAACCTCGAAGTGCTGGTCGCCGCCACCCTGGAGGCCAGCCTGCTGGCGGACAAGGAGCCTGCGCCGCAGCCGGCCTTCCTGGCGACGATGGACGAGCTCTCCGCCGCCGCCTTCCGCGCCTACCGCGCACTGGTGTACGAGACCGAGGGCTTCGAGCGCTACTTCCGCGAATCGACCATCGTCGACGAGATTGCCCAGCTCAACATCGGCTCGCGCCCGGCTTCGCGCAAGAAGAACGCCGCGATCCAGGATCTGCGTGCGATTCCCTGGGTGTTCAGCTGGTCGCAATGCCGCCTGATGCTGCCGGGCTGGTACGGCTTTGGCAGTGCAGTCGCCGCCTATCTCGCCCGCCACGGCGAGGCCGGCCGCGCGCGCCTGCGGGCGATGCACCGCGAATGGCCCTTCTTTGCCAGCCTGATGTCGAACATGGACATGGTGCTGGCCAAGAGCGACATCGCGATCGCCAGCCGCTACGCCGGGCTGGTGCGCGACGCCGCGCTACGCGAGGCGATTTTTCCGCGCATCCGCGCCGAGCACGAAGCGACGGTGGCGGCGCTGCTCGACATCACCGGGCAGGTGGAAGTCCTCGACGCCAACCCGTTGCTGAAGCGTTCGATCCGCAACCGCTTCCCCTACCTCGATCCGCTCAACCACGTGCAGGTCGAACTGCTGCGCCGCCACCGCGAAGGCAGCGACGACGAGCGCATCCGCCGTGGCATCCACCTATCGATCAACGGCATCGCAGCCGGGCTGAGGAACAGCGGATGAGTACCGGGACAAGCAAAGTGGCACTGGATGGCCTGCACCACGTGGCCATCATCTGCGCAGACTATGCGCGCTCGAAGCGCTTCTACACCGAAGTGCTCGGCCTGCACGTCATCGCCGAGACCTGGCGGGCTGCGCGCCGGTCGTACAAGCTGGACCTCGCGCTGCCGGACGGCAGCCGTATCGAGCTGTTCTCCTTCCCCGAGCCGCCACCGCGGCCTTCCAGGCCCGAGGCGCGTGGTCTGCGCCACCTTGCCTTCGCCGTGGAAGACCTCGACGCCAGTGTGCACGCGCTGGCCGCGCACGGCGTGGTCTGCGAGCCGGTCAGGACGGACGAACTCACCGGCCAGCGCTTCACCTTCTTCGCCGACCCCGACGAGTTGCCGCTGGAACTCTATGAACAGCTGCCCGACTGAAGCGGGCCGGCAGGTTCAGCCCGACAGGGCGCGCAGGTCGGCCAGCAGCGCATCGACACTTTCCGGCCGGGTGTCCCAGCCGCACATGAAGCGGGCGCCGCCGGCACCGATGAAGGTGTAGAAACGCCAGCCGCGTTCACGCAGGCCGGACTGCACCGCTGCAGGCAGCTCGACGAAGACGCCGTTGGCCTCGACCGGGAACAGCAGCGCAGCCCCGGGCACCCCAGCCAGCCCCGCGGCCAGCCGCTGCGCCATCGCATTGGCATGGCGGGCATGACGCAGCCAGGCGCCGTCCTCCAGCACGCCCAGCCAGGGTGCCGACAGGAAGCGCATCTTGGAGGCGAGCTGACCGGCCTGCTTGCAGCGCCAGGCGAAATCCTCCGACAGGCGGCGATCGAAGAACACCACCGCCTCGCCCACCGGCAAGCCCATCTTGGTGCCGCCGAAGCAGAGCACATCGACGCCGGCACGCCAGGTGAGTTCGGCCGGCTCGACGCCCAGCGCCGCCACCGCATTGGCGAAACGGGCCCCGTCCATATGGACGCGCAGACCATGCCCGTGGGCCAGATCGGCGATGGCCGCGATCTCGGCCGGACGATAGACGGTGCCGACCTCGGTCGCCTGGGTCAGCGTCACCACCCGCGGCTTGGGGTAGTGGATGTCGCTGCGCCGCAGGACGACCTCCCGCACTGCGTCCGGCGTGAGCTTGCCGCCCTCGCCCGGCGCCGGCAGCAGCTTGGAGCCATTGGAGAAGAACTCCGGGCCGCCGCACTCGTCGGTTTCGACGTGGGCCAGCTCGTGGCAGATAACGCTGTGGTAGCTCTGGCACAGCGAGGCGAGCGCCAGCGAATTGGCCGCGGTGCCGTTGAAGACGAAGTAGACGTCGCAATCGGTGGCGAAGAGTTCGCGCAGGCGGTCGGAGACCTCGCGGGTCCATTCGTCGTCGCCATAAGCCGGCGCGTGGCCGGCGTTGGCGCCGAGGAAGGCCTGCAGGGCCTCGGGACAGATGCCCGCGTAGTTGTCGCTGGCAAAATGCTGCATTGAAGCTCCCTGATCGATGGACATCCGGACTCAGGCCTGTGCGGCGGCCGCGACGGCATCCGCCTGCGGGCAGGCCGCGGCGGTAAACAGCACGTCGGTGGAAGAATTGAGCGCGGTCTCGGCCGAATCCTGCACCACGCTGATGATGAAGCCGATCGCCACCACCTGCATCGCGACGTCGGTTGAAATGCCGAACAGGTTGCAGGCCATCGGGATCAGCAGCAGCGAACCGCCGGCCACGCCGGACACGCCGCAGGCGGCGAGCGAGGACACCACGCACAGCAGCAGCGCGGTCGGGATGTCGACAGCGATACCCAGCGTATGGGCGGCGGCCAGCGTCATCACCGTGATGGTGATCGCCGCACCGGCCATGTTGATGGTCGCGCCCAGCGGGATGGAGATAGAGTAGGTGTCCTCGTGCAGGTTCAGGCGCTTGCACAGCTCCATGTTGATGGGAATGTTGGCGGCCGAGCTGCGGGTGAAGAAGGCGGTGATTGCGCTCTCGCGCAGGCAGGTGAAGACCAGCGGATACGGATTGCGCCGCGTTTTCCAGAACACGATCAGCGGATTCATCACCAGTGCGACGAAGAGCATGCTGCCGACGATGACGCTGAGCAGGCGGCCGTAGCCGAGCAGCGCATCCAGGCCGGACTCGGCGAGTGTGCTGGCAACCAGGCCGAAGATGCCGAGCGGCGCGAAACGGATCACCAGCCGGACAATCCGCGACACCGCGTCGGACACGTCGTTGAGCATGCTGCGCGTTGCCGGGCTTGCATGCCGCAGCGCGATGCCGAGCAGGATCGCCCAGCTGAGGATGCCGATGAAGTTCGCCTCGATCAGCGCCTTCACCGGATTGGCCACCGCGCTCAACAACAGGTTCTTGAGCACACCGATGATGCCGCCCGGCGGCGTGCCTGCGACCTCGGGCGCATTGAGCACCAGCGTGGTCGGAAAGGCGAAACTGGCGATCACCGCGACCGCGGCGGCGGCGAGCGTGCCAACGAGGTAGAGCATCAGCACCGGTCGGATGTGGGTGGGCTGGCCATGCTTGTGGTTGGCGATGGACGCCGCCACCAGAAAGAACACCAGCACCGGCGCCACCGCCTTGAGCGCCGAGATGAACACGTCGCCGAGCAGCCCGGTCGAGCGTGCGACATCGGGCGCGGCCAGCGCGAGGGCGATGCCGCAGACGAGGCCGATGGCGATCTGGGTGATGAGATTGGCTCGCAGGACGAGCCTGGATGCGCTGCTTGCTGCAGTAGTCATGGGTTGTCTCCTCTTGGGTCCCTTGTGGTTTTTTTCGGCGGCACCGGCGTCATCCGCCGGCGCTGCCTGCGCGCCGTGGCCGGCGCACGGTCAGCATTCGATGAAATTGACGGCAAGCCCTCCGCGCGAGGTTTCCTTGTATTTATCCAGCATGTCACGCCCGGTGTCGCGCATGGTGCGGATCGCCTTGTCCAGCGACACCGCGTGGGTGCCGTCGCCGCGCAGCGCGAGCTGGGCAGCATTGATCGCCTTGACCGACGCCATCGCATTGCGCTCGATGCAGGGCACCTGCACCAGCCCGGCGACCGGGTCGCAGGTAAGGCCGAGGTTGTGTTCGAGACCGATCTCGGCGGCGTTCTCCACCTGTTCCGGCGTGCCGCCCATGACCTCGGTCAGCCCCGCCGCCGCCATCGCACAGGCCGAGCCGACCTCGCCCTGGCAGCCGACCTCGGCGCCGGATATCGAGGCGTTCTTCTTGCACAGGGTGCCGATCGCCGCGGCCGTAAGCAGGAAGTCGACCACGTCTCGTTCGCTGCTGCCGGGCTGGAAGTTCATGTAGTAGTGGAGCACAGCCGGAATCACGCCGGCCGCACCGTTGGTCGGCGCAGTGACGACACGCCCACCGCCGGCATTCTCTTCGTTCACCGCGAGCGCATAGAGATTGACCCAGTCGAGCGCTGCCAGGGTGTCGCTGATGAGATTGCGCCCGGTTTCACGCTCGCGCAGCTTGCGGTGCAGTGCCGGGGCCCGGCGGCGCACCGACAAGCCGCCCGGCAGCACGCCTTCCTGCGCGATGCCGCGCGCCACGCAGGCCTGCATCGCCTCCCAGATGCGGTGCAGCGCGGCGCGTGTTTCGGCCTCGCTGCGCCAGGCCGTCTCGTTGGCCAGCATCACCTGGCTGATGCGCAGCGACTCGCGCCGGCAGATCGCGAGCAACTCGGCCGCGCTGTTGAACTCGTAGCGCAGCGGCACGTCGGCCACACCACCCTCCCCGGCCTGCGCTTGGGCTTCGTCAATGACGAAGCCGCCACCGATCGAGTAATAGGTGTTCTGGTAGAGGACGCCGTGTTGGCCGTGGGCGACAATGCGCAGTGCGTTGGGATGCTGCGGGAGGCTCACCGGCAACAGGCGCATGTCCTCGTCCCAGTGGAACGGCACCGTTGTCTTGCCCGCCAGCATCAGGCTGCCACTGCGCCACACCTCGGCCACCGCCGGTGCGATGAAGTCGGGATCGATCTCGTCCGGCCGCTGGCCCATCAGGCCGACGACGACGGCGCGGTCGGTGCCGTGACCAATGCCGGTGGCGGACAGCGAACCGTACAGCCTGACCTCGATGCGACGGACCGCGTCGAGTACGCCTTTCGCCGCGAGTTCGGTGGCGAAATCGTGCGCCGCCCGCATTGGCCCGACGGTGTGCGAACTCGACGGACCGACGCCGATCTTGAAGAGATCGAGAACGCTGATGGACATGAATGCTCCCCCGTATGCGCCGTCGTGCTTGCCGTTACCGGCGCCGACGTACGTGTTTATGTGGTGCGGCATTCTGTTGGCGCAGGGAACGCCGTTCAATCGATGTTTTCTGGCTCCCGGTTTACTAGAACTAAACCATGACGGCTACCGCTCCTGCTCAGATCCACGCGCGGCTCCGGGTGTTCCTGGCCGCCGCCCGCCATCTGTCCTTCACCCGGGCTGGCGAGGAACTGCACATCACCACCGGCGCGGTGAGCCAGCAGATCAAGCTGCTGGAGGAGTGGCTGGGCTTCCGGCTGTTCCGCCGCCTGCCGCGGCGCCTCGAACTCACCGATGAAGGCAGGCGCATGCTGGCCGCGGTCGACCCGGCCTTCGCCGCGGTGGATCTGGCGATCGGCCGGCTGCGCAGCGGAACCCTGAGCGGCATCGTGCGTCTGCGCGCGCTGCCGTCCTTTCTCGCCACCTGGCTGGTGCCGCGCCTGCCACGGCTGATGCAGCGCTACCCGGCGATCGAACTGCAGGTCGAGGCGGAGGACAGCACCCGTTCGCTGCGCGACGGCGATTTCGACCTGGCGATCGATCTCAACGACGGCAGCTATCCGGGCTTCCAGAGCACCGTGCTGCTCGAAGAAGAGGTCTTCCCGGTCTGCTCGCCGGCGCTGATGAACGGCCGCCCGCCGCTGCGAGCGCCCGACGACCTCGACCACTATCCGCTGCTGCACGACATGACCGCGTGGCGCGGCAGCCAGCCCTACGCGGAATGGGAGGGTTACCTGAAGGCGATAGGCGCGCCGCATGTGAACGTGCGTCGCGGCTACATGTTCAACCGCAACCACATCACCGTACAGTGCGCGAT
This sequence comes from Azoarcus sp. DD4, assembly GCF_006496635.1. Lineage (NCBI taxonomy): Bacteria > Pseudomonadati > Pseudomonadota > Betaproteobacteria > Rhodocyclales > Zoogloeaceae > Azoarcus > Azoarcus sp. DD4. The sequence continues at coordinate 2,587,408 of NZ_CP022958.1, read as the reverse complement.
CGCCGGCATGGGCGTAACGATCGCACGCCGCACGCTGACGACGAACGAGCTGGAGAAGGGGCTGCTGGTGGCGCCGTTCGCACAATCGGTACGCACCGGCAAGCGCTACTGCCTGCTCTACTCAGGTGGCGCGCTCGGCGACCGGCGGGTGGCGACGGTGCACGACTGGATCGTGGCCGAGGCGCGCGACGCCGGTGCGCGCTAGGAATCGGCGAGCTCGCGAACGCTCTCCAGCGCTTCCTCGATACGGTCCACGCCGATCACCCGCATGCCGTCGATGGACTGCTTGGGCAGGTTGGCCTTGGGGACGATGGCTGCGGTGAAGCCGAGCTTGGCGGCTTCCTTGAGGCGGTCCTGGCCGCGCGGCGCCGGCCTGATCTCGCCCGCCAGCCCGACTTCGCCGAACACCGCCAAGCCGTGCTTGAGCGGCTTGTCGCGCAGCGATGAGACGATGGCCAGCAGGATCGCGAGATCGGCCGCGGGCTCGGCGATCTTGACGCCGCCGACGGCATTGACGAACACATCCTGGTCGAAGCAGACGATGCCGGCATGGCGGTGCAGCACCGCCAGCAGCATAGCCAGCCTCGTCTGCTCCAGACCGACCGACAGCCGGCGCGGATTCGGGCTGTGCGCAGCGTCGACCAGCGCCTGGATCTCGACCAGCAACGGTCGCGTACCTTCCTGGGTGATCAGCACGCAACTGCCCGAAACCCGCTGCGAGTGCTGCGACAGGAAGATGGCCGACGGATTGGACACACCGCGCAGGCCGCGCTCGGTCATCGCGAACACACCAAGCTCATTGACTGCACCGAAGCGGTTCTTGAAGGCGCGCACCAGACGGAAGCTGGAATGCGTGTCGCCCTCGAAGTAGAGCACCGTGTCGACGATGTGTTCGAGCACGCGCGGGCCGGCCAGCGCACCGTCCTTGGTGACGTGGCCGACGATGATGAGCGCGGTGCCGCTCTGCTTGGCGAAACGGGTGAGCTGCGCCGCGCACTCCCGCACCTGGGCGACCGAACCGGGCGCGGACTGCAGCGCCTCGGAATAGATCGTCTGGATGGAATCGATCACCGCCACGCGCGGCCTGGCGTCGCGCAGGCTGGCGAGGATGCGCTCCAGGTTGATCTCCGCGAGCAGTTGCAGGCCGGTGGGCGCAAGTTGCAGGCGCTGAGCGCGCAGGGCGACCTGTTCGCCGGACTCTTCGCCGCTGACGTACACCGCGGCCTGGTCCGCCGCCAGGTGGGACAGCGCCTGCAGCAACAGGGTCGACTTGCCGATGCCCGGGTCGCCGCCGATCAGCACCACCCCGCCCGCCACGAGGCCGCCGCCGAGCACGCGATCGAACTCGTCGATGCCGGTCGGTGTGCGAGGCTCTTCACGCGGCTGCAGTTCCGACAGCGCCTGCAGGCGCGAGGTATTCCCGGCCAGCGCGGCAAAGCGGCCCGATGCCCCACCCTGCTCCGCCACCGACTCCACCAGGGTGTTCCATGCGCTGCACTGCGGGCACTGTCCCTGCCAGCGCAGCGCCTGTCCGCCGCATTCGGTGCAGACGAAAACCGTCCTGGCCTTCGCCATTACTCCTCTTCCTCGAACTTCTGCGCCATCTCGGCCAGTTGCTCGCAGGCATGGTCGGCGAAAGTGGTGATCAGCCGCGAACGGAACTTGTCGCGCGGGATGATGACCTCCAGCGGCGTGTAGATCCTGGGCTCGAGCGGCACCGCAGCGATGCGGCCTTCGCGCAGGTCGCGCAGGATGGCGGCACGCGAGGCGATGCCAAAGCCCAGACCTTCCGCGGCGAGCAGCTTCACCGTGGCGAGGCTGCCGAGTTCGGCGCAGATCGTCACTTCGTTCATGCTGATGCCGGCCGCCTCGAAGAACTGCTCGGCAAGTTCGCGGATTGCATTACCCGGATCGCGGGTGATGAAGGGGTGCGCCAGCAGGTCCGCCGCGCGCAGCGACTTGGCCTGCGCGAGCGGATGCGAGGGCTGACAGATCACCATCAGTTCGTCGCGCGCTGCACTGCGATGCTCGATCGCCGGCTGGTCGGTGACGATCTCGATCAGGCCGATGTCGAGTTCGCGCGCCGCCACGCGGTCCTCGGTGAGCTGCGAGTTGCCGACCACCACGCGCGGGATCACCCGCGGATAGCGCCGCTTGAAGCTTTCCAGCAACACCGGCAGCCAGTAGGCCGCAATCGTGGTGCTGGTGCCGATGTTGAGTACGCCGGACAGCTCGTCGGTGAGTTCCGACACCCGCGACTCGAGCTCTTCCGACAGGCCGAGAATCCGTTCCGCATAGGCGAGCACCAGTTCCCCGGCCGCGGTGAGTGTGATCTTGCCGTGCCCGCGCTCGAGCAACCGGGTGTTGTAGTGCTCTTCCAACTGCTTGATCTGGAAGGTCACCGCCGGCTGCGTCATGAACAAATGCTCGGCAGCGCGGGTAAAGGAGCCGTGTTTCGCCACGGCATGGAACACCTGCAACCTACGATCGGCCATGATAGTGATAAGTCATATTTATAGCCATAATTAGAGCACAGATGCCGCCGTCGCGACGCATCTTCGCGCTCCGCGCGCGGAAGCATCCTGCAACACGTTTCGTCTCTTCATGATATAAACCGCGCTTCCGCTTTCGCGACGAGCTGTTTTCTACGATGCCGCTTGGCTTCTACATCATCATGGCCGCGCAGTTCTGCTCTGCGCTCGCCGACAATGCCCTGCTCATCGTTGCCATCGCCCTGCTACGGGACATGGCCTCCCCAGCGGAATACGAACCGCTGCTGAAGCTCTTCTTCACCGTTTCCTACGTCGCGCTTGCCGCCTTCGTCGGCGCCTTCGCCGACTCGATGCCCAAGTGGCGGGTGATGCTGATCAGCAACACCATCAAGATCGGCGGCTGCCTGATGCTTTTCCTCGGCGCACATCCGCTACTGGCCTATGCCGTCATCGGGCTCGGCGCCGCCGCCTACTCGCCGGCCAAGTACGGCATCCTCACCGAATACCTTCCGCACCGCCTGTTGGTGGTCGCCAATGGCTGGATCGAAGGCCTGACCGTCGGCGCCATCATCGTCGGCACGGTACTGGGCGGCGTGCTCATCCGCAGCGACGTCGCGGCCTGGCTCGGCTCCTTGCAGTTGCCGCTGGTGTCCTCGCCCTTCGAGGCCGCGGTACTGGTGATCGGCTTCCTTTATCTGATGGCCGCCGCCTTCAACATCTACATTCCGGACACCGGCGTCGATCACAAGCCGCTCAAGCGTAATCCGCTCTACCTGATGCACGACTTCAACCACTGCCTGAAGCTGCTGTGGCGCGACAAGCTCGGCCAGATCTCGCTGGCCGTCACCACGCTCTTCTGGGGTGCCGGCGCCACCCTGCAGTTCATCGTGATCAAGTGGGCCGAACACAACCTCGGCCTCAATCTGTCCGAAGCGTCGATGCTGCAAGGCGTGGTCGCCATAGGCATCGCAGTGGGTTCGGTGCTTGCCGCACGCTTCATCACCCTGCGGCGTGCGGTGCTCGTCATCCCGCTCGGCATCGCCATGGGTTTTGCCGTGCTGGTGATGATCGCGGTGACCGACCGCGCCGTAGCGATGCTGCTGATGGTAGTGGTAGGGGCACTGGCCGGCTTCTTCGTCGTGCCGATGAACGCGCTGCTGCAGCATCGCGGGCACATCCTGATGGGTGCGGGTCACTCCATCGCCGTGCAGAACTTCAACGAGAACCTGTCCATCCTGGTGATGACTGGCGGCTACGCCCTGCTGATCATGTTCGGGCTGTCGATCAACACCGTGATCCTGCTGTTCGGCTTCTTCGTTGCCGGATCGATGTTCCTGGTGAAGCAACGCCACGAGGCCAACCAGCGCAGCTTCGACTCCGTTGCCTTGCTCGACGATCGCGCCCACTGAAGACTCAGCCGGCAGTTGCGGGGCGACTCAGCCCTTCGCTGAAGTTTCCAGCGTCCGTCGCACGAAGCACAGGTCTTCCCAGGCTTTGGCCTTGTCTTGCGGATTGCGCAACAGATAGGCCGGATGGTAGGTGACCACGACCGGCACCTCGCCGCGTTCGAAACGCTTGCCCCGCGCCGCGCCTATGCTGACCTCCGACGCCAGCAAGGCCTGTGCGGCCGGACGGCCGAGCGCGACCAGCAGGCGCGGCCTCACCAGCGCAATCTGCCGCTCCAGGTAAGGGAGGCAGGCGGCAATTTCCCCGGTTTCCGGCGTGCGGTTATGAGGCGGGCGGCACTTGACCGCGTTTGCGATGTACACGCCCTCACCCCGCTTGAGCCCGATGGCTGTCAGCATGTTGTCCAGCAACTTGCCTGCCTGGCCGACAAAGGGTTCGCCACGCTGATCCTCCTCGGCCCCTGGTCCTTCGCCCACCAGCATGAGTTCGGCGCGGCGGTCGCCGACCCCGGGGACGGCCTGCTTGCGGCGCTCGCACAGCGAGCAGGCCTTGCAGCCACGGATGTCCTCTTCCAGCGCGTCCCATTCCAGTGTCGCAATGCGCGCAGCCCTGCCCGCATCGACCATGGGAGTCTTCCGGTCCTGAATGGCCGGAGCCATTGCACCAGCCGGCTCGACGCTTGCACGCTGGGGACGCGCCGCGGACAGCGTCCCGGCAGGGCGCGGGGCGCACACTGCCGGTAACGGTGAGGGCATTTCCGGATTGGCCTGCCGCGGCTCGTCAGGTGCCGAGACCACTTCCACCACGGTGGCCACCTCCGCATCGGCCACGTCGTTGGCGGTACGCAGGCGCCAGATCGGGCCCAGCCCCATCTCGCGCAACACCGAGTTGTGCCGCGATGCCGCGGCCATCACAGGTCCTTCCTCATCACGATCGCGTCCTCGCGCCCCTCGGCCGCCGGGTAATAGGCCTTGCGCCGTCCGATGGGCTGAAATCCGGTCGCGGCATAGAGCGCCAGTGCCGCAGCATTCGACGGTCTGACCTCGAGGAAAAGCTGGTCAGCACCGCGCTGCCTGCCGGTGTCCGCCACGAAATCGAGCAAGAAGCGCCCCAAGCCCTTCCCCTGACAATGCCTGACGATGCTGATGTTGAGCAGATGCGCCTCGTCCATCACCATCAACACCACAGCGTAACCTGCACGTTCCCCATCGACCTGCATGATCCAGGCGGAATAACCGGCGCTGAGGGAATCGGCAAAATTGCCCCGCGTCCACGGGAACGGATGCAACTCGCGCTCCTGCGCTACGACCCAATCGAGATCGGCCTCGGTCATCGGCAGGAACACGGGTACGGCCACGCAGTTCAAGCCTTGCCTCCACGTGCCAAGCGTTCGGCCGTCGTCAAGGCCACCTTATCCCGGACATAAAGCGGCACCGCCCGCTCCGGCGGAAGCAGCAGGCCATCGCCCACCTGCCGCGTCGCAAGCCGGGCCACGTCACCTGCGCGCGGTACTGCTGCAGCTGCCACACCGGACCAGCGTCCGGACAGCCGGCGAGTCAGTTCGGCGTCGTAGGCGGCAAAAGCGGAACCGATGGCGAACCAGTCGCCGTCAGGCAGGAGCACTTGTTCCGGTGCGCAGCAAGCCATCTCCGAACAGGCGATCGGCATACCGTCACGCAGTTCGAAGGCACAGTGGTAGACCTCACTCATCCGCGCGTCGGTAGCTGCCATCACACGTCCGGCCGGCGCCTGCAGCGCAAGGGCTGCAAGGCTGCTGACTGAGGCAATCCCGACGCCGGAACCAAGCGCCAAGCCCTGGACTACGCCGCAGGCAAGCCGCAGCCCGGTGAACGCGCCCGGACCGCTGCCGAACGCCAGCGCATCGAGCTGCCCCACCGCGATGCCACTATCGGCAAGCAGACGAGCGATCTCGGCAAGAATCTTTTCGGAATGGTTGGCGTGCCCTTCAAGGGTACGCTCAAGAACTTCTCCTGCCGACAGCAAGGCGATGCTTGCGTGTTCGCAGGATGTTTCGATGGCGAGAACTTTCATGGTTCCGCCATTCTACCGGGGACGCCGTCCGGCGGCGCGGGCACACCCGCCGCATTTCAGTTTGCGTCGCGTGCGCGCTTTTCGCCGTCCCGATACGCACCGCGCATCGCGTTGCGCAGATCACGGTGCAAGGCATCGCGTTCGGCATCGCTGAGCTTGCGGCGATCGTTGGCCGCAAACGGACTTTCCGCACCGTGGGCCAGCGCACGGCGCAACTCGGCCCGACGCATTTCAGCCGGTGGATGAGCAAGGTCATCGAGCAATGCCTGGTTCTGAGCCTGGCCCATTGCCGGAAAAGCGCCCGCCAACAATAGGACCGCTCCAGCCAGCAGGCGGGAGCGCATGGTTCCATGCTCCCCGTTTCGACAGGAAGCACCTCTTTCGACAGGTGACGTGTTCATGAAACAATCCCGACTTTGCAACGCGGCTACCGAACGGTTTCCGACCCGTGAAAAATAACGGCAATCCGGTCTGGAAGGTGGCAAATTCATCACGCGAGCGCCTTGCTTTGTAAGGGGATATTGCCCTTCCGAGCACTCCTTACGAAGCGTTACCCGGAGCTCTCCATCGCAGCACTGTCCGCTCTTGGCATTCCTGCGGCCTCGCGGCTACGATGCGCGCCATGAACACAAAAACACGATACCGGGTTCTACTGGTGGACGACGATGCGCGCCTGCGCGACCTGTTGTCCCGTTACCTGCAGGAGCAGGGATTTGCCGTGAAGGCAGTCGTAGACGCACCGATGATGGACCGCTCGCTGCACCGCGAGCACTTCGACCTCATCGTACTCGACCTGATGCTGCCCGGCGAGGACGGCCTGGCGATCTGCCGGCGCCTGCGTGCAGCCGAAAACCACATCCCCATCATCATGCTCACTGCGAAGGGCGATGACGTCGACCGCATCGTCGGCCTTGAGATGGGAGCCGACGATTACCTTCCCAAGCCCTTCAACCCGCGCGAGCTTGTGGCCCGGATCCAGGCCGTGATGCGCCGCCAGCCCCACTCGCTGCCGGGCGCACCGACACCGGAAGACGAAATTGTCGTGTTCGGGCGGGTGCGCGTCAATCTCGGCACACGCGCCCTTACCCGCGACGGCGAGGAAATCCAGCTCACGACCGGTGAATTCTCCCTGCTCAAGGTACTGCTGCAGCACCCCCGCCAGCCGCTGTCCCGTGACAAGCTGATGGAGCTCGCACGCGGCCGCGAGTACGGCGTTTTCGATCGTGCGATCGACGTACAGGTGTCCCGCCTGCGCAAGCTGGTCGAGGATGATCCGGCCAAACCCCGCTACATCCAGACAGTCTGGGGCTTCGGCTACGTTTTCGTGCCGGACGACAGCAAGCCCGCCGAGGACGAGTAAGCCCGCAGTGGCTCGTCCGATTACCTTCCGCAGGGTGCGCGCACTGGGCCGTTTCGTTTCCGGATGGCTGCCGCGCACGCTCTTGTGGCAGACCTTCCTGCTTATTGCACTGTTGCTCACCTTCGCGCTGGCAACCTGGTCGCAGATTTTCCGCTACTTCGAGGAACCGCCCCGCGCCCGCGACCTCGCCCAAATGGTCGTCAGTGTCGTCAACCTGACTCGCACCGCGCTTATCAACGCCGAAGCCAGCAGACGTACCGAACTGTTGATCGAGCTCGCCGCGCTCGAGGGCATCCGAATCTACCCGGCCGAGAAGAGCGACGAGACCGAACCTCTGCCCGACACCCGACCGATGCGGCTGCTGGTCGACGAGGTGCGCCGGCAACTTGGCGAGGACACCCGTTTCGCGGCGCGCTGGAAGAGTCTCGACGGTTTCTGGGTGAGTTTCCAGCTCGACCCAGCCGACAAGGACGAGTACTGGGTGATGCTGCCGCAGGACCGGCTCGAAAAACCTCACGCCCTGGAATGGCTGGCCTGGGGCAGCGCGGCACTGTTCGCAGCCTTGCTCGGCGCCTACCTGATCGTCTCCCGCATCGGCTCGCCGCTGAGGCAACTGGCTAAGGCCGCCCGTCTGGTCGGCAGTCGCCAGACTCCGCCGCGGCTCGTCGAGGCGGGCCCGCAGGAAATCGCGATCGTTGCACGCGCATTCAATCAGATGACGGGAGATCTCGCGCGAACAGATGCCGATCGAGCCTTGATCCTCGCCGGCGTGTCCCACGACCTGCGCACACCTCTGGCCCGCCTGAGACTCGGGATCGAAATGTCGGGCGCACCCGATGACGAGATCGGCGCAATGGTGGCCGATATCGAGGAAATGGACCGTATCATCGGCCAGTTCCTCGATTTCGGCCGTGGCGCACCGCAGGAGCCGTTACAGCCGCTGGATCTCGCCGAACTCGTCACCAGCCTGTGCGAACCCTACCGCATGCGCGGTTGCCAGCTCTCGATCCAGGCACCGGATTCCCTGATCGCGCCGGGCAGAGCCCTGCCCCTGCGACGCGCACTCGCCAACCTCATCGACAATGCACTACGCTATGCTGGAGAAGATAAACCACTCGACATCTCGGTCGGCGCGGAGGGCAACGAGGCCCGCATCGAAGTCGCCGATTGCGGCCCCGGCATCCCGGAAAGCGAGGTCGAACGCCTGCGCCACCCCTTCACCCGCCTGGAAACTGCCCGCAGCAACACCAAGGGCGCCGGACTGGGCCTTGCCATCATCGAGCGCATCATGCGCTCGCATCACGGCCGGCTCGATCTGCTGCCGCGTGAAGGCGGAGGGTTGCGTGCGATACTCTGCCTGCCGCTTGGCAGCACAACGACAAGCCCGCCCGAGGCCCAGCGCGTATCAGAGATCGAACACTGATCGTTGCCTGCCGGCAGCGCCGCGACGAAGACGTTGCCGCGTAGCGGTCATCGAATTGATGGACAATTTCAATCTGCGCGAGCGTGACCACACCGGCGTAGCCCTTCCGGCCAAGCTCTGTAACGAATGCGAAGCCTTCACCCCGAACCGTCATGCAAACTGAAAACACTTCCCCCCTACCCGTCGTGACTCCCTATTTGCAGATAGGCGGAGAAGCCGCAGTTCGCGCGCTCGTCCGGCGCTTCTATCAACTGATGGATGAGTTGCCCGAGACCTGGGGCATCCGCAAGATGCACGCGGAAGACCTTTCCGGCTCGGAAGAGAAGCTCTTCCTGTTCCTCACCGGCTGGTTGGGCGGTCCGGACCTTTACGTCGAACGCTACGGTCCGCCCTTCCTGCGCGCACGTCACCTGCCATTCTCGATCGGCGTCTCGGAACGCGATCAGTGGATGACCTGCATGAGCCAGGCGCTCGACGAAATCGTCACTGAAGAGGCTTTGCGGACGCGCTTGCACGAGTCCTTTGCCAACCTGGCCAATCACATGCGCAATCGCTCTGAACCGGCCTGATGCCGACCGCGCCGGCCCGTCGCCATTCCGCGTTACTCGCTATAATCCCAGCGCATGAAATTCTTGTTCGACCTGCTACCGGTCATCCTATTCTTTGCCGCCTACAAGTTCGCTGGCGGCGCTCCCGAAGCCTCACATCAGTTCGCGTCGCACTGGCTGGGTGATGGAATCGCCCTCAGCCAGGCGCCGATCCTGATCGCCACGGCGGTCGCCATTCTCGCAACCGTCGCGCAGATCACCGTCGTATGGCTGCGCCATCGCAAGGTGGACAAAATGCTGTGGGTCAGCCTTGTCATCATCATCGTCTTCGGCGGCGCGACCCTGTTCTTCCACAATCCGACCTTCATCAAGTGGAAGCCGACCGCGCTCTACTGGTTGTTCGCCGGCGTTCTCGGCGGCTCTGCGCTGCTGTTCAAGCGCAATCTGATCCGCAAGATGCTGGAAGCGCAGATCCATTTGCCGAACCTGGTATGGGAACGCCTCAACCTGGCCTGGGCGGCATTTTTCGTCGCGATGGGCTTCATCAACCTCTATGTGGCCTACGCATACTCGGAAGAGACCTGGGTGAATTTCAAACTGTTCGGCGGCATGGGCCTGATGCTCGCCTTCGTTCTCGGTCAGGGCTTCTACCTGTCCAAACATCTCGAAGAGGATGCCAAGTAATGTTCTACGCACTGATCGGCGAAGACGCCCCCGATAGTCTCACCACCCGCATGGCTGTCCGCCCTGCGCACCTCGCCCGCCTGGAGGCGCTGCGCGATACGGGGCGCCTGCTCGTAGGCGGCCCCATGCCCGCCATCGACTCGCCCGACCCTGGCCCTGCTGGCTTCGCCGGCAGCCTGATCGTGGCGGAGTTCGCCTCCCTGACGGAAGCGGAGGCCTGGCTTGCAGAAGATCCTTACGTCAAGGAAGGCGTGTTCGCCCGCACCATCGTCCGCCCTTTCAAGAAGGTGTTTCCTTGAGCATCATGGACCGCATGCGTTCCAAGCTCGTCGCCGCTCTCGCGCCCGACTCTGTCGAGATCGAGGACGACAGCGCCCTGCACGCGGGCCATGCTGGCGCCGGCAACGGCGGACACTACACGCTCTCTATCGTCTCGAACGCCTTCGAGGGCAAGAACACGGTGGCTCGCCACCGGATGATTTACAGCGCGCTTGACGACATGATGAAGAGCGAAATTCACGCGCTCGCCATCCGCGCACAAACGGCCGCCGAGGCCAGCATGCAACCCACCCAGAAGGAACCCAGATGAAACGATTCCCGAGCCGCCTCGCCATCGCCTTGCTTGCCGGCTTCCTGACTCACGGCACCTATGCGGCCGACGCGACCGTCACCGTGAATGGTGTCGCAATCCCGGCGGCGCGTGGCGAGGCGATGCTTGCCGAGCAACGTGCGCAAGGCGCGCCCGAAAGCCCGCAACTGCGCGACGCGGTCCGCGAAGAGCTGATCCGCCGCGAAGTTCTCAGCCAGGAAGCAGCCAAGAAGGGGCTGGAAAAGAAGACCGATATCCAGGCCCAGATGGACATGGCGAAGCAAGCCATCCTGATTCGCGCCTACCTGCAGGACTATGTGAAGAACAATCCGGTCACCGATGCAGAACTCAAGAAAGAGTACGACAGCATCAAGGGCCGCATGGGCGACAAGGAATACAAGCCGCGCCACGTGCTGGTCGAGACCGAAGACCAGGCCAAGGAAATCATCACCAAGCTCGGCACCGGTGCCAAGTTCGAGGATCTGGCCAAGGATTCGCGCGACCCTGGCTCCAAGGACAAGGGCGGCGAGCTCGGCTGGAGCAATCCCGGCATGTACGTGAAGCCGTTCTCCGACGCTATGGTCAAGCTCGAAAAGGGCAAGTACACCACCACGCCGGTGAAGAGCGACTACGGCTACCACGTGATCCAGCTCGACGACGTGCGCGAACTGAAGGCGCCGCCGTTCGACGAGGTGAAGCCGCAACTGCAGCAACGCCTGCAACAACAGAAGGTCGAAAAGCACATCCTCGACCTGCGCAACAAGGCCAAGGTTCAGTAAGGTCAGCTGCGGTCAAAGAAAAAGCCGGCGGAAACTGCGCCGGCTTTTTTTGTTGCGGGGGCTATCGCCCCCTCCTCGCCAATTCGGTCAGAACAGCTCTTCCGGCAGATCCAGCGCACCGGCCGCGCCATTGACCACCGAGTAAGCCAAGCCGGGGGCTTGTGCCAGTACGTGGTCCGCATAGAAACGCACGGTCACCAGTTTTGCCTGGAAGAAACCGCCCTCCTCCTCGCCAGCCTGCAGCTTGCGTTGCGCAATCAGGGCCGCACGCGCCATCTGCCAGCCACCGGCAACCACGCCCAGCAGCTTGAGGAAGGGAACGGAACCTACGGAAGCCGCCTTGATGTCCTGATTGTACGTGGCCAGGATGTAGGCGACAGCCTGTTCCAGCGCGTCTATCCCGTTCGCCAGCGAACGACGGATGGCGACGAGGTTTTCGCCCTGAGAATCGGCGAGTTGGCCCTCGACCTTGCGCATCTCTGCGATCACGCCGCCGATGGTCGCACCGTTTTCGCGTGCGATCTTGCGGCCGATCAGGTCGTTGGCCTGAATCGCAGTCGTGCCTTCGTAGATCGCGGTGATGCGCGCATCGCGCAGGTGTTGCGCAGCACCGGCCTCTTCGATGAAACCCATGCCGCCATGCACTTGCACGCCGGTGGAAGCGATCTCGATCGAGTTTTCGGTGCACCACCCTTTCACCACCGGGATCATCAGGTCGACAAAAGCCTGATTGGTGACACGCACGGCCTCGTCGGGATGGTGATGGGCCAGGTCGGTGGCCGCGCCGACGACGTAAGCCAGCGCGCGCATCGCTTCCGTCTGGCTCTTCATCGACATCAACATCCGGCGCACGTCGGCGTGATGGATGATGCTGACCTTGGGGCCGCCACGAACGCCGGCTTCCGTACCCTGTACGCGGTCCTTGGCATACGCGAGCGCGTGCTGGTAGGCCCGCTCGGACAAGGCCAGTCCTTCCATGCCGACGGCGAAGCGCGCCTCGTTCATCATGATGAACATGTATTCGAGACCGCGGTTGGCCTCGCCCACCAGGGTGCCGATCGCACCGCCCTTGTCGCCAAAGGCGAGTACGCAGGTCGGACTCGCGTGAATGCCGAGCTTGTGCTCGATGGAAACGCAATGCACATCGTTGCGTGCACCGAGCGAACCATCCGCGTTCACCATGAACTTGGGCACCACGAACAACGAGATACCCTTTACCCCTTCCGGTGCATCCGGCAGTCGTGCCAGCACCAGGTGGATGATGTTATCGGTCAGATCATGCTCACCGTAGGTGATGAAGATCTTCTGACCAAAGATGCGATAGGTGCCGTCGCCCTGCGGTTCGGCGCGTGTACGCACCGCCGCGAGATCGGACCCGGCTTGGGGTTCGGTCAGATTCATGGTCCCGGTCCACTGCCCGCTGACCATCTTCGGCAAGTACATCGTTTTCTGTTCGTCGCTGCCACGCAGCATCAAGGCTTCGATGGCGCCGGTCGTCAGCATCGGGCACAGCGAGAAGGCCATGTTTGCCGACTTCCACATCTCCATCACCGCGGTGGACACGAGTTTGGGAAGGCCTTGACCACCATACTCCGGATCGCCGGCAACAGCCGTCCAGCCTGCCTCGCTGAACTGGCGATAGGCCTCGCGCCAACCGCTGGCGGTCGTCACCGTGCCGTGATCCCACTTCGCGCCCTCCTGGTCACCGATCCGGTTCAGCGGCGCCAGGACGCCACCGGCGAACTTGCCGGCCTCTTCGAGAATCGCGTCGACCAGATCGGGAGAAACCTCCTCGTTGCCGGGCAAGGCTGCAACTTCGGCAAGGCCGGCCAGTTCCTGCATCACGAACTGCATGTCTCGAATCGGTGCGCTGTAGTTGCTCATGTGTGATCACTCCACGTTTTTATATGAAAGCGGACCGCGCCCCCGACACAGCAAGTGCTCCTTCACTTGCCGTTCAGATAACGACGATCGTCGAAAGTCGACACCCATCCGGGCCGATACACGACCAACAGGGTAACGACCGCACCGCTGATCCAGGCTTCGGCAAAACCGAGAAGCAGGAAGAACGGCAAATACTCGCTCAACAGGAAATCGGTCGTATATGCGCCGGCCAGCACGAGGGCGCCAGACACCACGATTCCCTGGATGATCACGGCGACGGCTGCGCCGACGAAACCGGTGACGAAGATGAAAATAAAGAAATGCGCGGGCAGGAAGCGTTCAATCAGTGCGTGAATGCGTGAAGCCACAAACACCGGAACAACGCACATCAGCACGAAATTGATCGGCCAAGCCTGCCACTCGATTGCGCCGTTCAGGCAGATGCCGGTAAGTGCCAAACCAAGAACCAACATGCCGAGTTGCGCCCCGAAGGTCAGCGCCGCAACCATGGCTCCCAGCATGTGCAGGCTGAGTCCCGGCTTGACGCCCGCCTTCAGACTCCACACCAGGGTCAAACCGACAGCAAAACCAAGCAGCAGATTGAGCTGACTGGAATCCTTCAGGCGGCCCCAAGGTGCGGTGCGCCAGATCCAGCCCAGCACAGCCACGGAAACAATCAGCATTCCCAAGTGCCAACCCGTCTGAAAAAGCGAAGCCGACAGGTTCACACGTGTCTTCCGTGGCAGTGCGCAGGGCCCGGATCGAGCTCAGCCTACGGCGCCGGTCAGTTCCGGCACCACCTCGAACAGATCGCCCACCAGGCCGTAATCCGCTACCTGGAAGATCGGCGCCTCGGGATCCTTGTTGATCGCGACGATCACCTTGGAATCCTTCATGCCTGCCAGGTGCTGGATCGCGCCCGAGATGCCGATCGCGATGTAGAGCTGCGGTGCGACGATCTTGCCGGTCTGGCCGACCTGGTAGTCGTTGGGCACGTAGCCCGCATCGACCGCGGCGCGGGAAGCGCCGAGCGCGGCGCCGAGCTTGTCGGCGAGCGGTTCGAGCAGCCTGGTGTAGTTCTCGCCGCTGCCCAGGCCGCGGCCGCCGGAGACGATGATCTTCGCGGCGCCGAGTTCGGGCCGCGCGCTCTTGGTGATCTCGCGGCCGACCAGGCTCGACTGGCCTGCATCGGTGGCGGTGGCGACCGCTTCGATGGCGGCCGCGCCGCCTTCCGCCGCTGCGGCTTCGAAGGCGGTGGTGCGCACGGTGATGACCTTGACCGCATCGGCGCTCTTGACGGTGGCCAGCGCGTTGCCGGCGTAGATCGGGCGCACGAAGGTGTCGGCGGCTTCCACCCCGACGATGTCGCTGATCTGGGCGACGTCGAGCAGCGCGGCTACGCGCGGCAGCGTGTTCTTGCCCGCCGAGGTGGCCGGGGCGAGCACATGGCTGTAGTCGCTGGCGAGGTTCTTCAGCAGCGCCGACACGTTCTCGGCAAGCTGGGCGTCCAGCTGCGGGGCATCGGCCACCAGCACCTTGGCGACGCCGGCGACCTGGGCTGCGGCCTGTGCGGCGGCGGCGCAGTTGGCACCGGCCACCAGCACGTGAATGTCACCACCAATTTTTGCCGCAGCACTGACCGTGTTGAGCGTGGCGGCCTTGATCGTTTGGTTGTCGTGTTCGGCAAGGACAAGTATGGCCATCAGAGCACCTTCGCTTCGTTCTTCAGTTTGTCGACCAGCTGGGCCACATCGGCCACCCGCACCCCGGCGCTGCGCTTGGGCGGCTCGCTCACTTTCAGCGTGGTGAGCCGCGGCGCGACATCGACGCCCAGATCGGCCGGCTTCACCGTGTCGAGCGGCTTCTTCTTCGCCTTCATGATGTTGGGGAGCGTCGCGTAGCGCGGCTCGTTCAGGCGCAGGTCGGTGGTGACCACCGCCGGCAGGCTGATCGCCACGGTCTCGAGACCGCCGTCGATTTCGCGCGTCACCGTCGCTTTGCCGTCGGCGAGCGTGAGCTTGGAGGCGAAGGTCGCCTGCGGCCAGCCCTTCAAGGCAGCCAGCATCTGGCCGGTCTGGTTGGCGTCGTCGTCGATCGCCTGCTTGCCGCAGATCACCAGCGTCGGCGCTTCCTTGTCGCACAAGGCCTTCAAGAGTTTGGCGACCGCCAGCGGCTGCAGTTCGACGTCCGTTTCCACCAGGATGCCGCGGTCCGCGCCGATTGCCATCGCCGCGCGCAGCGTCTCCTGGCAGGCCGCCACGCCGCAGCTCACCGCGACCACCTCGGTGGCCACGCCCGCTTCCTTCAGACGCACCGCTTCTTCAACCGCGATCTCGTCGAACGGGTTCATGCTCATCTTCACATTGGCCAGGTCGACACCGCTGCCGTCCGCCTTCACGCGGACCTTCACGTTGTAGTCGACCACGCGCTTGACGGGAACAAGAATCTTCAATGCCGCGCTCCTTCGGTTATTCAATTACGCCAGCCCTTCTGAGCCGACCGAGGCATTATGTCATTGCCTCTTTCGATTGACACTGCACGTGCGCCTGAGTTTGGATCCCCGGGAATCCAATCCATACGCATCAGTATGGTGTGAATACGGTAGCGTATGGGCGAACAATCGTCAATACTACGCCGTATGGAAAACACGCCAAACAAACCAAGGGTACAACTCGACCGGGACGCATGGATCCAGGCCGCTACCGAGGTACTCGCCGAAGAGGGTATTGCCGGTCTGCGAGTCGAGGTTCTGGCCAAACGACTCAAGGTCACCAAGGGCAGCTTCTACTGGCACTTCCAGGATCGCCGCGATCTCCTGATGGCGGTCCTGCAGCAGTGGAAGGACGGGCGCATCCGCGACATCATCAAGCAGACACACGCACGCCCTGGTCACGAACTGGAGCAGATTTACCACGTCATCGACGTCTACAGCGCCAACCGCAGCCGGCGAGGCATGATGATCGAGCTTGCCGTGCGCGATTGGGCACGGCGGGATGCCGACGCCAGCGTCATCGTTTCCGAAGTGGACGACATCCGTCTGCGTTGCGCTCGCGAGCTTTTTCTCGCCTGCGGAGTACCTACCGAGGAGGCATCCAGCCGCTGCATGCTGCTCTACGCCTACGTGTTCGGTATTTCGCTCATGATTTACGACAAGTTCGACAGCGACATCGCCCGCCTTAAACGCGACATTGCCGACCTCATCGCCCGCTCGCAGCACGCGACCAGCGCATCAAGCGGGCCGTCTGGCACCCTGGCCCATCAAGGGTAAAGCGGCGCGCGCATTGCGCGAGGTGGCGGCCACCACCTCTGCCACCGGCATGCCTCTCAATTCCGCAAGGATTCGGGCGAAATGCGCCATGTTGCCAGGCTCGTTGCGTCCGCCGCGCGCCCACATGGGCGGGATGTCGGGAGCGTCGGTTTCGAGGACGATGGATTCCAGCGGCAACTCGGCGGCAAGCTGCCGGATGCGACGGGATCCATCGAAACTCATGGCGCCACCGAAACCGAGCTTGAACCCGAGTGCAATGAATGCCTCCGCCTGCTGTCGGCTGCCGTTGAACGCATGAGCGATGCCGCCGGGAAGCCCAGCCCGCCTCACGTGCTTGAGGATGGGATCGACAGCGCGCCGCACATGCAGGATCACCGGCAAGCCAAAGCGCCTCGCCAGATCGAGCTGAGCGACGAAATAGCGCTCCTGCAGCGCTGGATCGATGTCGGTCACGAAATAGTCGAGACCGATCTCCCCGACAGCCACGGCACCACCTTTCGCGAGCTCAGCTTCAAGAGCGGTGAGATCGCTATCGCACGCCTGCGCCACGTATAGCGGGTGGATGCCGAACGCGCAGTAAACGTCGTCCCGAGCATCCGCCAATGCCCTGACCCGCGCAAAACTAGCCACATCGACCGCCGGTACGACGAAGCCGCTCACCCCCGCGGCGCGCGCGGCGGCGATCACTTCCTCACGGTCACCGTCGAACTCCATCGCATCGAGGTGGATGTGCGTGTCTATCATTCCACCGTCCGGCGCCACGCCCGTGCCGGGATCAACGGCCGATCCACTCCGGCTTCCGCTTGGCAATGAAGGCATCGATTCCCTCCGCCGCGTCCTCGGCCATCATGTTGCAGGCCATGGTCTCGGCGGCAAGCTGATAGGCGGCGTCCAAACCCATCTCCAGTTGCTTATAGAACATCTGCTTGCCCATCCGAACCGCTACCGGCGACTTTGCACAGATTGACGCCGCCAACTTCTGAACCTCGGCATCGAGTTGCTCGAGCGGTACCACCCGGTTCACCAGACCACGACGCTGAGCCTCGGCAGCGTCGATGAAATCGCCGGTCACAAGCATTTCGAAGGCTTCCTTCCGGCCCAGGTTGCGGGATAGACCGACGCTGGGAGTGGCACAGAACAAGCCGACATTGATGCCCGAAACCGCGAAACGCGATACATCCGCAGCTACGGCAAGATCGCACATCGAGACCAACTGGCAACCCGCTGCGGTGGCGATGCCGTGTATCCGCGCAATAACGGGCTGCGGCAATTCCACGAGTTTCATCATGAACTTGCTGCACAGTCGGAACAAGGCCTGCTGGAACGCAAGCGTGTGATTGCCGCGCATTTCCTTGAGATCGTGGCCTGCACAGAAAGCCTTGCCCTCCCCCGCCAGCACGACCACTCGGACGGAGTCGTCAGCGGCGATGGCGTCCACCTCGGCGATGAGTGCCTCGAGCATGGCCTGCGACAAGGCATTGAACTGGGCCGGACGATTCAGGCGCAGCGTAGCGACGCCGTTGTCGTCGCTACGCAAGACCATCGCGGTGTCCACTTGATCGGGTAAGGCGCTCATATCTCCTCCTGTTATATTCCGTTAACGTCAACGTAATCTTATGCGAAGTCCATCGCCTAGGTCTGACATTTCGCTGGATGAGGACATCGACACTGCAAGAGCCCGCCACAGCGGGCCCTTGCGTTTGCTTCATTCGATGGCCGAGGTCGATTTCGCCTGTTCGCGCAACACGAACTTCTGGATCTTGCCCGTCGAAGTCTTCGGCAATGTCCCGAACACGACCTTCTTGGGCGTTTTGAAACCAGCCAGATGTTCGCGGCAATGTGCGGTGATTTCCTCCGCAGTGACCGTGACACCGTCCTTCAACTCGACAAAGGCGCAAGGCACCTCGCCCCACTTGTCGTCGGGCGCTGCCACCACTGCGGCAGCCATCACCGCCGGATGCTTGTAGAGGGCGTCTTCGACTTCAATCGACGAAATGTTCTCGCCGCCCGAGATGATCACATCCTTCGAACGGTCCTTGATCTTGACGTAGCCGTCGGGCTGCATCACCGCCAGATCGCCAGTGTGGTACCAGCCGCCACGGAACGACTCCTCCGTCGCCTTCTCGTTCTTCAGGTAACCCTTCATCACCAGGTTGCCGCGGAACATGATCTCGCCCATGGTCTCGTTATCCCAAGGCACGGGTTCCATGGTGTTGGGGTCGAGCACGGTGATGCCTTCCTGAGCGTGATAGCGCACGCCCTGGCGACCGTTCTTGGCGACCTGCTCCGCCAGCGACAGCGCGCTCCATTCGTCGTGCTTGGCGCACACCGATGCAGGCCCGTAGGTCTCCGTCAGGCCGTACACGTGAGTGATGTCGATGCCGATCTTCGCCATGCCTTCGATCACAGCAGCCGGAGGCGGTGCGGCGGCGACCAGACCGGAAACCTTGTGATTGATGCCCTTGCGCCACTCTTCCGGCGCATTGGCCAGCATCGAATGAACAATGGGCGCACCGCAGTAATGAGTCACTCCGTGATCGCGCATGGCGTCGAAGATGAGACGCGGATCGACCCGGCGCAGGCAGACGTTCACCCCGGCATTGGCTGCCATCGTCCAGGCGAAGCACCAGCCGTTGCAGTGGAACATCGGTAGCGTCCACAGATAGACCGAATGCGGCGGCATGCCCCAGGACACGATGTTGGACATCGCGTTGAGATAAGCGCCACGATGATGGTAAACCACCCCCTTGGGGTTGCCCGTGGTGCCAGAGGTGTAGTTGAGCGAGATCGCCTCCCACTCGTCCGCGGGCTGCTCGAAAACGAACTCGGGGTTGCCGGTCTCCAGCAGCGCCTCGTAGTCGAGCTTGCCCAGGCGCTCACCCGGACCGGTGTATTCAGGATCATCGACGTCGATGACGATCATGTCCGGACGGTTGGCAAGTTCGATCGCCTTGCCGACCATGCGTGCATACTCGCGATCGGTGATCAGTACCTTGGCCTCGCCATGGTTAAGGATGAAGGCCACACCCTCGGCATCGAGCCGGGTGTTCACGGTATTCAGCACTGCGCCGCAAGCCGGAACGCCAAAGTGGCATTCGAACATTTCCGGCGTGTTGTTGAGGATGACGGCAACGGTGTCGTTCCTGCCCACGCCCAACTGCTTGAGCGCCGACGCGAGGCGCCGCGCCCGGGTATAGCTCTCCAGCCAAGTGTAGCGGCGTTGGCCGTGAATCACGGCAACGCGATCGGGATAGATGTAGGCACTGCGCTCGATGAAGGTGAGCGGGGTCAGCGGTACATAGTTGGCGGCGTTTTTCTCCAGGCCCACGTCGTAGGGCGTCTGCTTCCTCTCGGTCATAATGACTCCGCTGTTATGTATTTTGGCAACACGTGAGCATTGCGGTCAGGGTCCGCAACGCCCTTCGGTATTCAATCCTTGCGGCCCGTCGCGGTCAAGCGCCACAAGCCAGTCCGCCAGCATCGAATTCAGCTGCCGCGCCAGCTCGCGGTAGGCGATGACGCCACCTTCGGCGTCTGCCGAGGGCGTCGCCCGGCTCAGGCGGAACTCACGACGAGCCAGCGGCACTCCGCCACGAACCGGCATCCAGCTTGCCCGGAGCACGAGCCCGGCGCTGCTCACGCTGGCGCTCTCGAAGGTCTGGACAAATTCGTCCAGCTCCAGCACCAGCCGACAGCTGCTGCCACCGCCGCTTGGGCCACCCCGCAAACCGCGTTCGATCGTACTGGCGAGCATTTCAGAAGGTTGCGCCACCCAGCGGCTCTCGGAATAACTGCGACGCCGTTGCGCTGGGTTCCATGCCAATCGATACTGCATCGTGCTGGCGTCCAACCAGGACGGCGCGCTCACCTCGACCTGTGCGGGAATCACGCTCGCCGGCAACGACACCGAGTCCACCAGCCCGAGATCGTAGAAGGCGGTTGGTCTGGGTGGTGCCCCAAGCCCTGCGCAAGCGGTCAGCAGCACACCGGCAGACGCGACAATGCAGGCCGACAGGCGACCGACGAATGCTTTCATCTCGAATTTTCCTCGCAGCTCAGGGCGCATCTGCGGCAAAGCCGTCTTCGCCGGGGCCGGGCGCATGCTCCCCACGGCCGGTGAGCAGCAGTTGGGGTGAATGCTCGATATCCTCGATCAGACGACCGAGGCGCCGCGAAGTCGTGGTGAGCTCATGCAGCATGTCGTTGAGCTGGGGGATCGTGGTGCCGACGAGATCGTCGCCGGCCAGCGTGGCGGCACGATCCAGCTTGACGCTGAGTTCGCCGAGGCGGGTCATCAGGATCCGAGCCTCCGCCACGGTCGGCGCCGCTTCGCCGCTGCCGCGCTCGAGGTTGGCGAGCGTGGCCGACAGCCTGGCAACATTCTGCGGGCTGAAAGCCGCACTGATCGCGGCGAGCGTCCCTGGTGCATCGCCGAAGGTCCGGTCGATCCCTGCGGTGGCCGACTCCAGGTTGGCCAGCGCGCGCTTGAGACGAGCGGCATTTTCGTCGTCGAACAGCACCGCGATCTTGTCCGCCACCGTCTTGAAACGTTCGGCCGCAGCCAGAGCGCGATCGGTGATCTGGTCCATCAGGCCCGGCTCCAAGCGGATGCGCGGTGGCGAACCGTCCGCCGAATCGAGCGGCTCGGGATCGGCGCCACGGTCGTCGAGCTGAACATAGGCGAGCCCGGTGACGCCCTGGGTGCCGAGCGTCGCCCGCGTGCCACGGGTGACGGGCAGACCTTCCCGGATGCGGATGCGCACCAGGATCAGGCGCGGATCATTCGGATCGATCCCGATGTGCGTCACGTTCCCGGCGAGCATGCCGCGGTAGCGCACTCTGGCCTGTACGTTCAGTCCATTGATGGTGCCCTCGGAGACCAGGACATACTCGCGCATCGGCACACGTCCGTCTGAAAACCACCACAGAGCCAGCACCAAGCCACTGCCGAGCAACAGCGCGAAGAGTCCCGCGGCGAACGCGTGCGCACGACTTTCCATGTCAGGCATCCCCATTTCGCCGTGCCATCGCCCGACGCCCCTGCTCACCATGAAAGAAACGCTGGATGAAAGGATGCGCGACCGTCATCGTCTCATCCAGTGTCGCGTAGCTGACGATACGCTTGTCCGCCAGCACGGCGACCTTGGTCGCCAGCGCCGTCAGGGTGTCGACGTCGTGCGTCACCAGCACCACCGTCAGACCGAGCTGGCGATGGAGCGCACGGATCAGGTCGACAAAGGCGGCACTTCGATCCGGGTCCAGCCCGGCGGTCGGCTCGTCCAGCAGCAGCAACTCCGGCTCCAGCGCCAGCGCACGCGCCAGGGCCGCGCGCTTGATCATGCCGCCGGAGAGTTCGGCGGGCATCAGCCGGGCGTGCGCCGCATCCATTTCCACCATTGCAAGCTTGAGCGCCACCAGGTTGCGGATCTCCGCGGCGCTCGCGACGCGCAGCTCCTTGAGCGGAAACGCGATGTTCTCGCCCACACTGAAAGCGGAGAACAGCGCGCCGTGCTGGAAGAGCACGCCGAAGCGGCGCTTGCGTTCGATCTGCTCCCGCACGGAACCTTCATGCAAGAGCTCGCCGAACAAGCGAACCTCCCCGGCCGCCGGCCGGGTAAGGCCGATGACGTGTCGCAGCAAGGTCGTCTTGCCGCTACCCGAACCGCCGACCAGCGCCACGATTTCGCCGCGCTCGATGCGCAGATCCACGCCGTCGTGGATCACGCTGCTGCCGAAGCGCGTGCGTATCCCCTCCAGCGCGATCACGTACTCGACAGCCTGCGCCATGCTCACCCCGGCACGCCTATCGTACGGGTCGCGATGGCGAACACGGCATCGACCAGAATCACGATCGTGATCGCCGACACCACCGATGCAGTGGTGTTGGCCGACAGGCTTTCGGTGTTGGGTCGCACCCTCAGCCCGAAATGGCAGGCCACCAGCGAAATCAGCAAGCCGAAGGCCGCGCCTTTGGCCAGCCCGATGAAGACGTTGGCGATCGGCACCACCCGCGGCAAGGTCTCGATGAAGAAACCGAAGCTCATGCCCAACTCCACCCAGGCCGAAACCATGCCGCCAAACAGGGCCACTGCCGAAGTCCACAACACCAGGAGCGGCATCGCCAACGTCAACGCCACCACCTTGGGCAACACCAGCCGAAGTGAGCGCGACACGCCCATTGCCGCCAGGGCGTCGATCTCTTCGGTGACTCTCATCACCCCGAGCTGCGCGGTCATCGCCGAGCCCGATCGCCCAGCCACCAGTACCGACACCAGCACCGGCCCGAGTTCACGAATGATGCCCAGGCCAAGAATGTTGACGATGAACACATCGGCACCGAAGGCCCGCAGCTGCAAGGACGACAGGTAGGACAGGACCACGCCGATCAGGAAACCCACCAGCGCCGTCACCGGCATGGCGCGCACCGCCACCTTGTGGAGGTTGGCGGAAATTTCCAGCAGCGGCCAGTCACGCGGGTGACGCAACAGGTGGAGCAGATCGAGGCAGATCTGACCGAGCAGGTCGGTGAAATCGCGGGCATGGATGAAGAAACCCAGCACCGCGCGCCCGAACAGCACGATGACGTCCGCAGGGGTCGATCGAGTCCGTTTCGGCGGCAGATGCACGGCGGCATCCGCCACCCGCGCGATCACTTCGCGCTTGCCGTCGTCGATCTCGACCCGCGCCGGCCAGCTGCAGTGCCAGACCTGCCACAGCAGCGTAGCCCCGAAGCTGTCCAGCCGGTCGACGGCGCTCAGGGACCACGCCGCAGTCGCCGGCACCGCGGCAAGTTCGGCGCGTATCGCCTCGATGCGGCCGGATAATGCGCGCAGGGTCCAGTCGCCCCGCAACTCGGACACGCCGGCGGAAGCGTCGAAACAGACCAGCGGCGTCGCCGCGTCTTCGCTCATCGGCGATCAGGCGGGCTGGGTGCGTCCACTCGGCGAGCGTACGAAGAGGCCACGCCCAACCGACAGCCATTGCCGCTGTTCCTCATCCAGCGCGGCCGCCGTCAGCGGCAGCTTCTGCAGCCAGCCCGGCGCGGTATTCACCGAAAAGCCTCGCCCTTCGCGCGCCAGCACGATAGGCGGCACGCCCCGCCTGTCGCGCGCCCGATGCAGCACCGCGGCCAGACGCAAGCAGGCGATCAACAACCAGTCCGAGCTGCCGGGATCGATGGCTGCCACCCGTTCCAGCTTGCCACGGTGCGCCAGCACGATGCGCGACAGGCGTCCTTGGTCCATCCGCGAAAACCCGGGCATGTCGGCGTTGGCGAGGATGTAGGCCGAATGCTTGTGATAGCTGGAATGGGCTACCGAGATGCCCACCTCGTGCAGCATCGCGGCCCAGCGCAGGAAGCGTCGGTCGGGATGATCCACCGCGCCTGCCGCCGGTTCGAGCTGCGCGAGAAAAGTGCATGCAGTATCGGCGACCTGCTCCGCCTGACGCTGATCGACGCCGTAGCGTTGGACGAAGCCGGCCACGGTGGCATCGCGGAGATCGTGATGGTGGTAACGGCCAAGCAGGTCGTACAGTACGCCCAGACGCAGCGCCCCTTCGGAAAACACCATGCGCTCCAGGCCGAACTCCTTGAACACCGCACTCATGATTGCCAGCCCGCCGAGCAGCACCGGAATGCGGTCGCCCTTCATGCCCGGCAGGTCGACGGCGTTGATGTTGCCCGCGCGCAGCAACATCGTCTTCAGCTTTTCCAGGCCGTTGCGGGTGATGCCGCCGTCGGACAAGCCGTTCTGCTCGAGGATCTCGGCCAGCGCCTTGGCCGAGCCGCTGGAACCCACCGCCTCCTGCCAGCCGGCTTCGCGGTAGGCATGGGCGATGGCCTGCAGTTCACGGCGTGCGGCAAGCTCGGCATCCTTCATGCCACGCTTGTCGACCCGGCCATCGGGGAAGAAGTTGAGACTGTAGCCCACGCACCCCATGTAGAGTGATTCGAGCAGGATGGGCTCGAAGCTCTTGCCGATGATGAACTCGGTCGAACCACCGCCGATGTCGACCACCAGTTGCTGCCGGTGCGGATCGGGCAGCGTGTGCGCAACACCCACATAGATCAGCCGCGCCTCCTCGCGCCCGGCGATGACCTCGATCGGGAAGCCCAGCGCCGCCTCGGCGCGGATCAGGAAGTCCGGCGCGTTCTTGGCGACTCGCAGGGTATTGGTCGCCACCGCACGCACCGCGTCCGGCGAGAAACCATTCAGACGCTCGTTGAAACGCTGCAATGCGGTCACGCCGCGCTGCTGGGCCGCCAGATCCAGCCACTTTTCCGGCGACAGCCCGGCGGCAAGACGGACCGCTTCCTTGAGGCCGTCGAGCGGGTAGATCTGGTCATTGACGATGCGCCCTACCTGCAGGCGGAAACTGTTGGAGCCCAGGTCGATCGCAGCAATCAGTTCTTTCATAGTGGGGGCCGGGATCTGCCCGACGGCGCGTCGAGGAAGGATGAGCAAGGGCTGGGATTCTAGCACCCCGTCCGCCCCCTGCCCCAGCGCCGCCGACGGCGGCCACCTGTCATGTAAACGAAACGGAAATGTCACATAATCGAACCCGGTCACTCCGCGCCGGACAGGACATGTACAAACCCAACAACACCAATCGCTACCCCACCGACCACTTCATCAACCGCGAACTGTCCTTGCTCGAGTTCCAGCGCAGGGTGCTCGCCCAGGCCGCCGACGAGACCGTCCCCTTGCTCGAACGGCTGCGTTTTCTCTGTATCGTTTCCAGCAACCTCGACGAGTTCTTCGAGATCCGTGTCTCGGGCATCAAGGAACAGATCCGTCTTGGCAGCCGGCAGTCCGGCAACGACGGTCTTTCCCCGGCCGACCTGCTTGCCCAGGTCAGCACGGAAGTCCACAAACTGATCGCCCAGCAATACGCGCTGCTCAATGACGAGATCCTGCCTGCACTTCAGGGCGAAGGCATCTTCTTCCTGCGGCGCAGCGCCTGGAACGACGCCCAGCGTGCCTGGATCGCAGACTACTTCCACGACGAAGTCATGCCGGTGCTTACCCCTATCGGTCTCGACCCGGCGCACCCGTTTCCCCGCGTGCTCAACAAGAGCCTCAACTTCGCGGTCGAGCTGGAAGGCCGTGACGCCTTCGGTCGCGACTCAGGTGCCGCCATCGTGCAGGCACCACGGGCGTTGCCGCGGGTGATCCGCCTGCCGAAGGAAGTATGCGATGTCGACTATGGTTTCGTCTTCCTGTCCTCCATCCTGCATGCGCATGTCGGCGAACTTTTCAGCGGCATGAAGGTGCTCGGCTGCTATCAGTTCCGCGTCACCCGAAACTCCGACCTCTTCGTGGATGAAGAAGAAGTAAAGGATCTGCGCGCAACCCTGAAGGGCGAACTGCAACAGCGCCATTTCGGCGACGCAGTCAGACTGGAGGTAGCCGACAACTGCTCCGAGGACATGGCCGATTTCCTGCTGCAGCACTTCCGCCTGGAACGCGCCGATCTGTACCGGACGCCCGGCATCGTCAACCTGGTCCGGCTGATGCAGGTACCGGACTGGGTCGAGCGCCCGGATCTCAAATACGCCCCCTTCCAGCCCGGACTTCCCAAGGCGCTGGACAAGCGCCGTGAGATCTTCGCCGCGATCCGCAGCCAGGACGTGCTGCTGCACCATCCCTTCCAGAGCTTCGGTCCGGTGATCGACCTGCTGCGCGCCGCTGCCGACGACGCCCAGGTGGTCGCCATCAAGATGACCGTGTACCGCACCGGTACCGACTCGGTACTGATGGAGCATCTGGTGCGCGCAGCACAGAAGGGCAAGGAGGTGACGGTGGTGCTCGAGTTGATGGCCCGCTTCGACGAGGAGGCCAACATCTCGTGGGCCAACCGTCTGGAAGAAGTGGGCGTGCACGTGGTGTACGGCGTGTTCGGCTACAAGACCCACGCCAAGCTGCTGATGCTGGTGCGGCGCGAGGACGACGGCCTGCGCCGCTACGTGCACCTGGGCACCGGCAACTACCACCCGCGCACCACCCGCTTCTATACCGACTTCGGCCTGCTCACCTGCAACGAAGCGATCGGCGAGGATGTTGCCGAAGTCTTCAAGCAGCTCACCGGCCTCGGCACAGCCTCCACCCTGCGCCACCTGTGGCAGGCACCGTTCAGCCTGCAACCCAAGGTCGTGGAGGCGATCAAGCGCGAAGCGGAAATTGCGGCCGCCGGCCGCAAAGGCCGCATCATCGCCAAGATGAACGCGCTGCTGGAACCGGAAACCATAGAAGCGCTGTACACCGCCTCGCAGGCGGGCGTGGAGGTGGATCTCATCATCCGTGGCCCCTGCGCGCTGCGTCCCGGCGTACCGGGACTGTCCGAAAACATCAGGGTTCGTTCGGTGATCGGCCGCTTCCTCGAGCACCACCGTATCTTCCACTTCCACGCGGACGGCGAGGACGTGATCTATCTGTCGAGCGCAGACTGGATGGACCGCAACTTCTTCCGCCGTATCGAGATCGCCTTCCCCGTGCTCGATCCCAGGCTCAAGCGCCGCGTGATGAAGGAAGGCCTGCGACCCTACCTTGGCGACAACTGCCAAGCCTGGGACATGGTCTCCGACGGCAGCTACCGCCGCAAGACGCCACGCGGCACGCGGCGTGCAGCCCAGCTCATCCTGCTATCCGAACTCGGCGCCCCTAGCTGAAGGACAAGGCGCCTCCGCCGGGCAGTCGCCGCGCGGCGCGCTACTTGCGCTGCGCGTCGATCACGCCTTGGACTTCACGAATCAGCGTGATCGCCCGCTGCAACTGGGTGACACCGCCCACTTCCATCGTGAAGCGCATGAAGGCCGTGCCCTTCTTGGTGAGGGTGTTGACGGCGATGACGTTGAGCCGCTCGCGCGACAACACCTCCGAAATGTCGCGCAGCAGCCCCTGGCGGTCGGCGGCCTGTACCGCAATGTCTACCGGGAACACCGCCTGCTTGTTGTTGTAGGCCTGATCGCCCCACTCCGCCGAAATCACCCGCTCCGGATGGCGCTGGGCCAGCAGCTGAAAATCCTGGCAATCGACGCGGTGGATGGAGATACCGCGACCGCGGGTGACGAAGCCTTCGATCGCATCCGGCGGTGCGGGCTTGCAGCAGCGCGAAAGCGAGGTCAGCAACTTGCCGACGCCGACGATGAGGATCTTGTCGGAGTTGTCACCGGAACGGCTGCGGCCGACGACGATTTCCGGTTCGACCGGTGGCTCGACGGGTACACCGCTCTCGCGCAGCGCCATCTGCACCGCACGCGGCCCGATCTCGCCGCGGCCGGCAGCCAGGAACAGCGCATCTGCGGTCTTGAAACCCAGCTTGTCGGCCAGTCCGTCGATGTTGGCCTGGCCGTGCCCGTCGCGCTGCATTTCGCGGGTGACGAAGCTGCGGCCGCGGGTCAGCAGTTCCTCTTCTTCGAGCTGACTGAAATACTGCTTGATCTTGGTCCGCGCACGCGTCGTCGCAACATAGCCCTGGCGCGTATCCAGCCAGTCCCGCGACGGACCGCCTTCCTTGGCGACGGTGATATCCACCGTCTGCCCGCTTTCCAGCTGCGTATTGAGCGGTACCAGGTGACCGTCTATCTTGGCGCCGCGGCAGCGGTGGCCTAGGTCGGTATGCACGCGGTAGGCGAAATCCACCGGCGTCGCCCCACGCGGCAGGTCGACCACCCGTCCCTGCGGCGTCAGCACATAGAGCGTGTCGTCCAGCGATGCGCGCTTGAACTGCTCCAACCACTGTGCGGAATCGGCCACCTCGTCGCGCCACGACAACAGGTTGCGCAGCAGCGCGATCTTGTCGTCGTAGTCGCCGCCGTGACCGCTGCCTTCCTTGTAGCGCCAGTGAGCGGCGACCCCAAGTTCGGCGTGGCGATGCATGTCGAAGGTACGGATCTGCACTTCGAGCGCACGGCCGTCACCCGCCAGCACCGCGGTATGCAGCGACTGGTAATTGTTGCCCTTGGGCTTGGTGATGTAGTCGTCGAATTCCTTGTTTATCGGGTGCCAGATCTGGTGCACCAACCCGAGCACCGTGTAGCAATCCTTGACCTCATCGACCAGCACCCGCAGCGCGCGGATGTCGTAGACCTGGGAAAAGTCCAGGCGCTTGGCGCGCATCTTATTGTAGATGCTGTAGATATGCTTGGGTCGCCCCTGTATCTCGGCCTTGATACCGACCGCGGCGATCTCGCTCTTCAACCTGTCGATTGCGTTGTGGATGAACTCCTCGCGTTCGACCCGACGTTCGTCCAGCATCTTGGCGATGCGCTTGTAGGTGTCGGGCTCGAGGAAGCGGAAGGAGAGATCCTCCAGCTCCCACTTGAGCTGCCACACGCCGAGCCGATTGGCCAGCGGCGCATAGATGTCCAGGCTTTCGCGCGCGACGTCGAGCCGCCCTTCGCCCTTGGTATCGGTGTAATAGCGCAGCGTCTGCGTCCGGGAAGCGAGCCGGATCAATACCACCCGGATGTCCTCGACCATGGCGAGCAGCATCTTGCGCAGCACTTCGGTCTGGGCTCGGATCTCGGGCGCAGACGCCGTCGCGGTGTTGCGTGTGATCACCCGCAGCCCGTTCAGCTTGCGCAAGCCATCGACCAGCCGCGCCACAGCGCCGCCGAAGCGCGCTTCGATCACCTCGCGGGCGTCGTCGAGGTACTCGTGCGCCGCGAACAGCAGGGCTGCGATCCGGGTGTCCGCGTCGAGGCGCAGCGATGCGGCGATCAGCGCCGTGCCTACCGCGTGCGTCCAGACCGGTTCACCGGTGCCCAGTACGTGGCCTTCATAGACCTCGGCGGCCAGATCCAGCGCCTTTTCGATGAGGATGCGTTCGTTGGCGCAAAGCCCGTCGGCCAGCAGATCGACTGGCGGGACGGCCGTGCCCTGGGAGATGGCATGAGTGACGGAAACCATGGGCCGGATTATCCCATATCGTCCGCGTCGAGGTGCTAACATCACTTGCCGTTGCAAAGCATGCGTGACGCATGCCGTCCCCTACCCATCGCCACCCGCAATGCAAGAACCAACTGCCGTCCCCACGCCCGAACCCCGTCCGCGGCGCCGCTTCCGTGTCCTGCGCCTGGCCATCTTCGGTATCGTCGTAGTACTCCTGGTAGCGGGTGGCCTGTTCGTCGCCGACGAGCTCCGCACCTCACGCCTGCAGGCCCGCCATCTCAGCCGTCTGGCGGCCGAGGCCACCTTCCGCGTCGAGCCCGGCCGCGGGGAACTGCTGCCTGCACCCAGCGGCCCCTACGATACCCGTTTCGGGTACAACCAGATGCCCGCCTTCGTGGACCGCCTGGTCGAACGCGGCTACACCGTCGTCAGCCAGGCCCGCCCTTCACCGCGCATGATTGAGCTGGCCGATCTCGGTCTCTTCCCGATCTACCACGAGAAAAACCAGGGAGGCCTGCGCCTGAACGACTGCACAGGCAATCCCCTCGCAACCGGACGTTACCCCGAGCGTACCTACGACAGCTTTGCCGAGATCCCACCGCTGCTGGTGCAGTCGCTACTGTTCATCGAAAACCGCGAGTTGCTCGACCCCAGTCAGCCTCGCCGCAACCCGGCGGTGGACTGGAACCGCTTTGCCAAGGCCGCCTTCGACCAGCTTGCCAGCCTGGTCTACGACGATCACGACACGCCCGGCGGCTCCACCCTCGCCACCCAGATCGAAAAGTACCGGCACTCGCCCGAGGGCCGCACGGCGTCGCGTACCGACAAGCTTCGCCAGATGGCCAGCGCCTCTGTGCGCGCCTACCTCGATGGCGAGGAAAACCTCGCCGCGCGGCAGAGGATCGTGCTCGATTACCTCAACACCGTGCCACTCTCGGCCAAGCCCGGTTTCGGCGAAGTCAACGGCATGGGCGATGGACTATGGGCGTGGTACGGCCGCGATTTCGGCGAGGTGAACAAGCTGCTGGGCAAGACCACCGACGGAGATGACGACGGCGAACAGCTGTTGCGCCGCGCCCTCGCGTTCAAGCAGGCGCTCTCGCTGACGATCGCACAGCGCCGACCGACTTTCTACCTCGCCGGCGGCGCGCAGGGCCTGACCAACCTGACCGACAGCCACCTGCGCCTGCTCGCCGACGCCGGCATCATCCAGCCGGCGCTGCGCGACGCCGCGCTGGCGATGCCGCTGAAGCTACGCCAGGAGCCTGCGGTGTCGCCGCCCAGTTCCTTCGTCACCCGCAAGGCGGTCAACGCGCTGCGCACCCATCTGGCCGGCCAGCTCGGCGTGCCGCGCTTCTACGACCTCGACCGCCTGGATCTCACCGCCAACGGCACCCTGCATGGCGATGTGCAGCGCGCAGTGAGCACCGTGCTGCGCGAGATCGACGACCCGGCGCGGGCGCGCGAGGCCGGCCTTTTCGGTCATCGCATGTTCGCCGAAGGCCAGGACCCGTCGCGCGTGATGTTCAGCTTCACGCTCTACGAACGTGGCGAACAGGCCAACTACCTGCGTATCCAGACCGACAATTACGACCAGCCCTTCGACATCAACGAGGGCGCCAAGCTCGACCTCGGCTCCACCGCCAAGCTACGCACCCTGGTCAGCTACCTGGAGATCGTCTCCGCCCTGCATCAACGCCACGGCGAACTGGATGCAGCCGGCCTGCGCGAACTCGGCCGCAATGCCCGCGACAACCTGTCCCGCTGGGCGGCGGAATACCTGAGCACAGCAACCGACCGCTCTCTGCGCGCCATGCTCGAAGCGGCGATGGACCGGCGCTACTCGGCCAGCCCCCACGAGCAGTTCCTGACCGGCGGCGGCGTGCACACCTTCGAGAACTTCAGCAAGGACGACGACAACAAGGTGATGAACGTCCGCGAGGCCTTCCGCAACTCGGTCAACCTCGTCTTCATCCGCATGATGCGCGATATCGTGCGTTACCACGTCGCCCAAAACCCGGCTGCCTCCGGCCTGTTCGACGACCCGGCCGATCCGCGCCGACGCGAATACCTCGAACGCTTTGCCGATCGCGAAGGGCGCACCTTCCTCATCGGCTTCTACCGCAAGCATCAGGGCAAGCAAGGCGACGAGGTCATCGCGCAATTGCTCGAGGGGATGCGCATTACACCCAAACGCCTTGCGGTGGTCCTGCGCTCGGCCATGCCCAATGCCGGCCTGGCGGAATTCGCCGCCGCGATGCGCCAGCATCTGGGCGACCGGGATAATCTCTCCGACGGCGCACTGGAAGATCTCTACCAACGCTTCGGCATCGACCGCTACTCCCTGCCCGACCGCGGCTACCTCGCCGGCGTGCATCCGCTCGAACTCTGGCTGGTCGGTTTCCTGCGGGAGCACCCCGGAGCCACCCTCACCCAGGTGCTGGAGGCCAGCCGCGACCAGCGCATCGACGTCTATGCCTGGCTGTTCCGCACCCGCCACAAGAATGCCCAGGATGTGCGCATCCGCAACCTGCTCGAGGTCGAGGCCTTCATCGAGATCGCTCAGGCCTGGCGGCGCCTCGGCTACCCTTTCGAAACGCTGACGCCATCCTACGCCACCTCCATCGGCAGTTCGGCCGACCGACCGGCGGCATTGGCAGAACTCGTCGGCATCCTGGTGAACGAAGGCCGGCGCAAGCCCATCGTACGCATCGAATCGCTGCATTTCGCTACGGGCACGCCCTACGAAACCCATGTGGAACGCGCTGCCGACGCAGCCACCGAGCAGGTACTGCCGCCGGACGTCGCAGCTGTCGCCCGCGCTGCCATGGTGGACGTCGCCGAAAACGGTACCGCCCGCCGCCTCAAGGGCGCGTTCGTCGGAGCCGACGGCACGCCGTTGGCAGTCGGCGGCAAGACCGGCACCGGCGATCACCGCTACGAGGTCTTCGGTCGCGGCGGCGGGTTGGTGTCCTCACGCGTGGTCACCCGCTCCGCCACGCTGGTCTTCCTGATCGGCGACCGCTTCTTCGGCACGCTCACCGCCTACGTGGCCGAACCGTATGCGGAGTCCTACCAGTTCACCAGTTCGCTCGCAGTGCAGTTGGCGCGCACGCTCGCCCCGACCCTGCAACCGCTGCTCTCGGGCGGAACCGGCCCTGCTGCGGGCGGCTGCCCGCTCGCAGCGGCGGCGCCCTGATCCTTCCACCGCCGCGGCGCCATCAGGGCATTGCCCGATTCGGCCCCGGCGGCGGCCATGCCATCATCGCGCCTCGACCAACGGACACCCACTGAGATGAAGCGCCTCACCGCAAACCCCTACCTGCTGCTCACCCTCACCTCGCTGTTCTGGGCGGGCAACATGGTCATGGGGCGCGGCATCCGCGCCGACGTACCGCCCATCGCACTCGCCTTCTGGCGCTGGACCATTGCCCTGGTGCTGGTGCTGCCGTTCGCCCTGCCGCATCTGCGCAGCCAGTGGCCGGCGCTGCGCAAGGCGTGGCTGTCGGTGATCGTGCTCGGCATCATCGGGGTCGGTTGCTACAACACCTTCGCCTACCTCGCCCTGCAGCACACCACGGCGACCAACGCGACCCTGCTCAATTCCTTCATCCCGGTGGCGACCATCGCGCTCGCCTTCGTGCTGCTCGGCAAACGCCTCACCCGGCTGGAGGCCGCCGGTGTGGTGGTTTCGCTCGCCGGCGTACTCATCATCGTCAGCCGCGGCGAACTCGACACCTTGCTGGGCTTCTCGCTCAACACCGGCGACCTCTGGATGCTAGGCGCCGTCCTGACGTGGGGCCTGTATACCGTCGGCCTGCAGTGGCGGCCGCAGGGAGTCGATCCGATGTTGATGCTCGCCGCCTTCACGGTGGTCGGCCTGATGATGCTGGTCCCCGCCTACGCCTGGGAGCTGGCTGGCGGGCGAACCATCCATCCCTCGTTCACGGCGATCGGCGGGATTCTCTATACCGGCATCTTCCCCGGCTTCCTCGGCTACGTCTTCTACAACGCCGGCATTGCCGCGGTCGGCCCCAGCCGCGGTTCGCTCTTCATCCACCTGATGCCGGTGTTCGGCACCCTGCTGGCGGCGCTCTTCCTCGGCGAGCGGCCCTACTGGTACCACTTCGTCGGCATTGCTCTGGTGTTCGCCGGCATCATGCTCACCACCCGCAAACCGGCTCACTAAGCAGCCCGACCGTCATGCTTCAAGGCCTGCGCAACTGGCTCGCCGCACGCTTCGGCGGCTCGTCCCGCCCGGAAATCGACGAATCGGTGTGGCAGGGAGTCGAAGCCCGCCTGCCCTTCCTCGACTACCTGAACGCCGACGAACGCCTGCGACTGCGTGATCTCGCCCGCGACTTCCTCGCCCGGAAGCAGTTCCACGGCGCACACGGCCTGCAGCTGACCGACGAGATGCTGCTCGCGATCGCACTGCAAGCCTGCCTGCCGGTCATCAACATCGGGTTGTCAGCCTATCGCGGCTGGGTCGGCATCGTGGTGTATCCCGGCGACTTCGTGATTCCCCGCCAGGAGGTCGACGAAGCCGGCGTCGTGCACGAATACGACGACGAGGTGCTGGGCGAGGCCTGGCCCGGCGGGCCGGTATTGTTGTCCTGGTTCGACGAGGGGCCGGTCGATGGCGTCAACGTGGTGATCCACGAATTCGCCCACAAGCTGGACATGGAAAACGGCGGTGTCGACGGTCTGCCCGCGCTGCCTGCAAACATGTCGCGCAGCGCCTGGGCCGCCGCCTTCGGCGAGGCCTACGAGCGCTTCTGCCGGCAGGTCGATGCCGGTGAGGAAAGCGTGCTCGATCCCTACGGCGCCGAGCATCCGGCAGAGTTCTTCGCAGTCGCGGCGGAAGCCTTCTTCGAGGCACCGTGCGAACTCCTTGCCGAGTTTCCGGCAGTCTACGCGCAACTGAGCAACTATTTCCGCCTCGATCCCGCCGCCGGGGCGCGCCGGCTGTCGCAGGGCTGAGAGCATGGCCACCGCACGCCTGCTCATCATCTATCACACCCAGTCGGGCAACACCGGTCAGCTGGCCGATGCCGTGCTGGCGGGCGCTCGCCGCGTGACCGAAACCTCGACCCGGATGCTGCGCGCCTTCGACGCCGGCACCGCCGATCTGCTCAATTGCGACGGCCTGCTGCTTGGCACGCCGGAGAACTTCGGCTACATGTCGGGAGCGCTCAAGGACTTCTTCGATCGCACTTACTACCCTTGCGAGGGCAAGCTGCCCGGCCTGCCCTACGCGGTGTTCGTCAGCGCCGGTAACGACGGCAGCGGTGCGGTGCGCGAAATCGGCCGTATCGCCAACGGTTACGGCTGGAAGCAGGTGACCGAGCCGCTGATCGCGCGCCAGGCGATCACGCCGCTCCATCTCGCGGCTGCCGCGGAACTCGGCGAAGCCTTCGCCTCCGGCCTGGCAATGAATATCTTCTGACTCGCCCCCAGGCTGAGATCACCGCCGGCTGCGCCCTGCACGACGGCGGTCCGCAACACGCAAGACGGTTTCACATAGCGGTAACATTACCCATTGGCAGTTCCTAAGCCCCTGTCTAAGCTGAGAGAACTGCCGCCACCGGGGCGGCAGGATGCTTCTCTGCGACGGAGGATGTGTTATGTCTATTACCTGGATTCTGGTGGCGAACGCGAGCCTTGCGAAACTGTATGCGAACCTCGGCCCGAACAAGGGGCTGAAGCTGGTCAAGGAGCTGATCCACCCGGAAAGCAGGCAGAAGAACGCCGAACTCGTCACCGATAGACCGGGCGCCATGGCAGGTGGCGTCGGCGCGGGTTCGATGCAGCCGCAGACCTTGCCCAAACAGCATCAGGCCAAGGTATTCGCCCAGGAGATTGCGCAGGAGCTATACCACGGACGTGCCACCAACGCGTTCAAGCGCGCGATCATCGTTGCCCCCCCGGCCTTCATGGGCATGCTGAACACCGTCATCGACGGGCCGACCTCCCAGCTCGTCACCGACCGTTTCGAAAAGGATTACACCAAGAC
Source organism: Azoarcus sp. DD4 (assembly GCF_006496635.1). Classification (NCBI taxonomy): domain Bacteria; kingdom Pseudomonadati; phylum Pseudomonadota; class Betaproteobacteria; order Rhodocyclales; family Zoogloeaceae; genus Azoarcus; species Azoarcus sp. DD4. Next base: position 2,552,013 of record NZ_CP022958.1, on the reverse strand, counting down.
GCCGGAGCCTGAACTGGCTGCCCGGCTGGCCGGCACGATCTACCTGTGATGGATCGCGATCGTTTCTTCTGACGTCTCTCTCCAAGAGACGAAAGGACCGTCCCGGGCGGTCCTGAAGAGCCGCGGGGCGCTAGGGCGCCCCGCTCCCGTCTACGCTGCCCGCTTCTCAGCCCGCCTGCGCGAGCAGCGCCACCACCTGTGCCGCGATGCCCTCGCCACGGCCGGTGAAACCGAGCTTCTCGGTGGTCTTGCCCTTGATGTTGATCGCCGCGGCGTCCATCTGCAGATCGGCCGCGATGTTGGCGACCATGGCCGGCGCATGCGGCAGGATCTTCGGCGCCCGGCAGATCACCGTCGCATCGACGTTCACCACTTCCCAGCCCGCCGCGCGCACGCGGGCGAACGCCTCGCGCAGCAGCACGCGGCTGTCGGCGCCGGCGTGGGCCGGATCGGTATCGGGGAACAGGCGACCGATGTCGCCCAGGCCCGCGGCGCCGAGCAGCGCATCAGTCAGGGCATGCAGCAGCACGTCAGCGTCGGAGTGGCCGAGCAGGCCGGACGCGAACGGGATGGTGACGCCGCCGACGATCAGCGGACGCCCCGGCACCAGCGCGTGCACGTCGAAACCCTGGCCGATGCGGAAAGGACACTTCATCGGTTCAAACCCTCGCGATTGTTCAGGATCCACTCGGCCAGGTGCAGGTCGAGCGGAAAGGTCACCTTGAGATTGGTGGCATCGCCCTCGATGAGGCGCGGACGCAGGCCGGCCGCCTCGATCGCGCTGGCCTCGTCGGTCACGTTATGCGCGCTTTCCAGCGCGCGCCGCAGCATGACATAGCGGAACATCTGCGGCGTCTGCGCCTGCCACAGGCTCTCGCGCGGCACGGTGGCAAGGACGTGGCGATGGCTGTCGGCGCGCTTGAGCGTATCGGCCACCGGCACCGCGAGCAGGCCGCCGACCTCGTCGCCGGCAAGTTCGCGCACCAGCTTGTCGATGTGCCACGGCGCCAGGCAGGGCCGCGCCGCATCGTGCACCAGCACCCAGTCGGACTGGATCGCCTGGTCGGCAATGGCGCGCAGTCCGGCCAGCACCGAATCGGCGCGCGTCGGCCCACCACAATAGAGCGGCACCAGCTTCGGACCGAGTGTGCTCCAGTCGTAGCTGCGCCATTCGGCGTCGCCGATCGACAACACGACGAACACCTTGTCGATGGTCGGTGCGGCACACAGCACCGACAGGGCGTGATGGATGAGCGGGCGGCCGAGCAGCGGCAGGTATTGCTTGGGCTTGCTCGCGCCCATGCGCGTACCGGTACCGGCCGCGGGAACGATGGCGAAATGGCGGGGGGCGAAATTCTGCATGGCGCGGATTCTAACCGCCCCCGCGCGCTCGAGCGGCACGGCGCGCACCATTCCCGGACGCATGTGGATCGAATACAGTAGGGCATCACCCCGCAAGGACGTCCGGATGCCTCACTCCGTCCCCTTCGACCCGGCCCAGATCGAAGCCTTCCTGATCGCCATCGGCATCGGCCTCCTGATGGGCCTCGAACGCGAACGCGTGCCCTCGGCGCGGGCCGGCGTGCGCACCTTCGGTCTGGTTGGCATGCTGGGTGCGCTCACCGGGCTGCTCGGGCAAAGCCTGCAAAGCATCGTGCCATTTGCGATCGGCATGGCGATGATAGGTGTCATGATCATCACCGCCTACGTGCGCCATCCCGACCCGAGCGACCCGGGCACCACCTCGGTCGCCGCCTTGCTGGTGTGCTTCTGCCTCGGCGCCGCGGTGTGGCATGGTTACGCCAGGCTTGCCGTGATGCTCGCGGTGAGCACCACGGCAATGCTCTACTTCAAAACCGAGTTGCGCGGCATCGCCACTCGTCTCCAGCCGCGCGACTGGATTTCCATCCTTCAGTTCTGCGTGCTGTCGCTGGTGATACTGCCCATCCTGCCGAACGAGAACTACGGCCCCTACGGCGCGCTCAACCCCTACCAGCTGTGGTGGATGGTGGTGTTGATCTCCGGAGTCAGCCTCGCCGGCTACGCGGCATTGCAGCTGATCGGCTCGCGCTACGGCGCTGCCCTCGTCGGCCTCTTCGGCGGCCTTGCCTCCAGCACCGCCACAACCATCGTCTATGCGCGCAATGCGCGCGAAGGCGGGCCGCTGGTACCGATGGCAGCGCTGGTGATCCTGATTGCCAATCTGGTGATGGTCGTCCGGGTCACCGCCATTGCGGCCGTGGTCGCGCCGGGCGTGCTGCCCACCCTCGCCGTGATCGTCCTGCCCGCGCTCGCGCTCGGCAGCGCGGGCCTGCTGTGGAACTGGCGGCAACTGGGCGAAAGTGGTAACGCCGTCCTCCCCGCCACCGGCAACCCGACCGAGCTGCGCGCAGCCCTCGGCTTCGGCCTGGCCTACGCCGTGGTGCTGCTCAGCGCCGCCTGGCTGTCGGACTACGCCGGCCCCGGCGGTCTGTACGTGCTGGCAACGGTATCGGGCCTGACCGACGTGGATGCGATCACCCTGTCCAGCCTGCGGCTGTTCTCGCTCGACAAACTCGCTCTGCATCCAACGGTGATCGCCATCGGCCTGGCAATGTTCGCAAACCTCGGTTTCAAGGCTGCCATGGCCATCGCGATCGGCGGTCGCCCGCTCGGCGCCAGGCTCCTGATTGGCATGGGCGCCGTGGGTGTCGGCCTGCTGGCCGGCATCGCCTGGAGCGCCTTCGCACCCACCGGCCTATAATTCCTGCGATGGCGAAGTCCGCTGCCATCGATCCGACCTCACCCCCGGAAACATCATGGCCATCGCATCTGTCAGGCCGGCCGCCGTCGCCGGCCAGTTCTACCCCGCCGACGACAGGGTGCTGCGCACCCAGGTCGGCGAAATGCTCGCCTCAGCGATGCCGCTCGAAGTCGTGAGCGCGCCCAAAGCCATTGTCGTGCCCCACGCCGGCTACATTTACTCCGGTCCCATCGCCGCCGCTGCGTACGCGGCCATCGCCCCACTGCGCAAGGCCATCAGGCGGGTGGTGATATTCGGCCCCGCCCACCGCATGGCGGTCGACGGCTTCGCGCTGCCCGCTGCGCAGGTTTTCGCCACCCCGCTGGGCGAGGTTCCGCTCAGCCGTGCCGACTGGCTGGCGCTGCAGGCACGGCCCGGCGTCGTGCTCGATGATCGTCCGCACGCCTTCGAACACTGCCTCGAGGTACAACTGCCCTTCCTGCAGACGGTGCTCGAATCCTTCGAGCTGGTGCCGCTGCTGGTCGGCCGCGCCGGCACCGAGGAGGTCGCCGCGCTGATCGAAAACCTCTGGGGCGGCCCGGAAACCCTGATCGTGATCAGCTCCGACCTGTCGCACTATCACCCCTACCACCAGGCGCAGGCCTGCGACCGCGCCACCATCGACCAGGTGCTGATGCTGCATGCCGGCATCGACCACGAACAGGCCTGCGGCGCGACCCCGCTCAACGGACTGATCCGTGTGGCCGCGCGCCACCACCTTAAACCCCATCTGCTCGACCTGCGCAATTCCGGCGACACCGCCGGCGACCGTTCGCGCGTGGTCGGTTACGCCAGCCTTGCCTTCTGTGATCAGGTGCCCGATGTCAGCCAGCAGCACTGATCTCGGGCAACTGCTGCTGGCGCGCGCGCGCCAGGCGATCGCGCATCATCTCGGCTACGGAGCGGCCCCCGACACCGGCGATGACGCCCGGCTCGCGTCCCGTGGCGCCACCTTCGTCACGCTCAAGAAGCGCGGCGAACTGCGCGGCTGCATCGGCAGCCTGAGGGCGCAACGGCCTCTGGGCGAGGACGTGGTGACCAACGCCATTGCCGCCGCCAGCCGCGACCCTCGTTTTCCTCCTGTACGCACGGAAGAACTGGACGAGATCGAAGTCGAGGTCTCGCTGCTGTCCGAGCCCGAGTTTCTCGAATTCCGCGACGAGCCCGAACTGCTGGCCCAACTCAAGCCGGGCGAGGACGGCCTCATCCTCTTCGCCGGCTGCCGCAGCGCGACCTTCCTGCCACAGGTATGGGAACAGCTGCCCGAGCCGCGCGACTTTCTCGCGGCGCTCAAACACAAGGCCGGCATGGACCCGCAACGTCCGGTGGATGGACTGATGGCCGCGCGCTACCACGTGCGGAAATGGCACGAGGGCGACGCAGCATGAGTGCCTGGCCGCAGCCGCTGCGGACCATCTGCACCCGTTCTGCCCTGGAGACGCAGCAGTGACGCCACCCACGAAGCCCGATACCGGGCACCCGGAGCGACCTGCCATCGACGTCGCCGACCATCCCATTGGCGCCGCGCTGTCGGCCGATACGCCCTTTCACGCACCGACCGTGCGCCAGTACAAGCGCGGCAGTTTCATCGCCTCGCCGGGCAGCGGCGGCAATACCGTGTTCGTGCTGCAGCAGGGGCGCTTGCGCGTGTATCTGTCGGATGAGGATAAAGAGCTGACGCTCGCCTTCCTCGAGCCCGGCGAAGTGTATTGCACCCACACGCGGGCCTGGGTCGAAGCAGTTACCGACTGCACCCTGCTGATGGCGGACACCGGATATTTCCAGGGGCGCCTGCTGTCCGACCCGGCGCTGATGCCGGCGACCATCCGGGTCTTCGCCCGGCTGCTCGCGCGCTCCATCGACATCATCGAAAACCTTGCCTTCCGCGACGTTGCGGCGCGCCTCGCCAACTTCCTGCTCGGCCTCGCCCGCGGTGTCGACGCCACGCTCCCGGCCGGCCTGCGCGTGCCGCTGCAGCTGCGCACCGAGGACATCGCCCGCCTGCTCGGCACCTCGCGCCAGACGGTGTCCTCGCTCATCGGCCAACTGGTGCGCGATGGCGTGATCGCACGCGAAGGCCGCCGGACACTGGTGCTGCTGGCGCCTGAAGAACTCGCCCGACGTGCGAAAGGCAGCGATTTGTCGGCTGGCTGACAGACGCGCGGCTGCGCCATCGGGACAATCCGAAGCCACTTTCACCCGCTTCGGAATCCGCCATGAACGCACCGCACAACGCCGCCCAGCTCGTCAATCCCTTTGCCCAGGCGCTCGACAAGCCCGACCGCTACGTTTCCTTCTGCGGCATCGACTGCGACGGCAACGCCCGCATCCTGATGCAACATGTGCGCCGCCACATCGACGACCCGGCCAAGGGCAACCCCTTCTGGGACAAGTTTCGCGACAAGCTCGAAGGCCGCAGCAGCGAGCGCTGCGACGCGCTCTTCCTGGTCCACAGCTACATCAACATGATCCGCGAGCTGTTCGAAACCTACGAGGACGAGGAAGCCCTGCGCCTGCTCGACCAGATCGAGGAAGAATGCTGCTGAGCACCGGGATGCTCCTGCCGCTCCGGCCAGCGCGATGCTAGTCTGAAAGTGGGTGGCGCCCGGGGCGCCGCACACCGGAGCACCGCCATGAACCATCCCGGACGTTACTGGCACAAACTCGACGACGGCCGCATCCAGTGCGACCTCTGCCCACGCTACTGCAAGCTGCACGCGGATCAGCGCGGCGCCTGCTTCGTGCGCATGCGCGAAGGCGATGCGATGGTGCTCACCACCTATGGCCGCAGTTCCGGCTTCTGCATCGACCCTATCGAGAAGAAGCCGCTCAACCACTTCCTGCCCGGCACCAGCGTTTTCTCCTTCGGCACGGCCGGCTGCAACCTCGCCTGCAAGTTCTGCCAGAACTGGGACATCTCCAAGTCACGCGACATGGACAGGCTGATGGATTCCGCCATGCCCGAGGAAATCGCCGACACCGCGCAGGAGTGGGGTTGCAGCAGCGTGGCCTACACCTACAACGATCCGGTGATCTTCGCCGAGTACGCCATCGACACCGCCATCGCCTGCCACGCGCGCGGGCTGAAGAACGTCGCGGTCACGGCCGGCTACATCACCGAACTCGCGCGTGGCGATTTCTACCAGCACATGGACGCCGCCAATGTCGACCTCAAGGGCTTCACCGACGACTTCTACGTCCAGCTGTGCGGCGCCCATCTGCAGCCGGTGCTGGATACACTGACCTGGCTGCATCATGAAACCGACGTGTGGGTGGAGATCACCACCCTGCTCATCCCCGGCCGCAATGACGACGACAAGGAAATCGGCGCGCTGGCGCGCTGGGTACGCGACGAACTCGGCACCGAGGTGCCGCTGCACTTCACCGCCTTCCACCCGGACTTCAAGCTCACCGACCTGCCGCCCACGCCGCCGGAAACCCTGAGCCGGGCGCGGCGCATCGCCCTCGACGCCGGCCTGCACCACGTCTACACCGGCAATGTCCACGATGCCGACGGCGGCACCACCTTCTGCGCCGGCTGCGGCGCGGCGCTGATCGTGCGCGACTGGTACCAGATCCTCCAGTACCGGGTCAGCGACAGCGGCTGTTGCCCCGATTGCGGCAGGCAGCTCGCCGGCCGTTATCGCCACTTCGACAAGGCCTTCGGACCACGCCGCATCCCGGTCGGCATCCACCGCAGCAGCTGAGCAATACTGCCTTGTCCGGTCGCGTACGCTATGCCATGCTCGGTGCAAATCACCGCCGCATTCCACCTGCGATAACGACGTGAAGCTACGCAACACCCTGATCGGCATCTCGACGGACAACGTCTGGCTGGACGGCCTGCTGTCGCATGCACCCGACGTACGCGCGCTGGCCGTCATCCTGCAGCCCGACGCAGCCGATCCGGCGCATGCGCGCGAGGCGGCGATCGCCCGCAGTCTGCAGTCGCACGGCTTCGCCACCCTGACGCTGAACCTGCTCACCCACTACGAGCAGACCCGCGACCCGGACGCGCGCTTCAACGTGCCGCAACTGGCCAACCGCGTCGTCGCCGCCGCCGAATGGATAGGCCACCAACCGCCGCTGACGCCGCTGGCGATCGGTCTGTTCGCTTCCGACACCACCTGTGCCGCCGCCATCCGCGCGGCGGTCAGGATCCCGGAGCGCATCGGCGCCATCGTCTGCCAGGCGGGCCGCCCGGATCTCGCCGGTGCCGCCCAGCTGCGCGCGCTGCACGTACCGACGCGCTTCATCGTCGGCCGCGACAACCCGCAAGCCGCCATGCTGCACCAGGCCTACGGCCTGATCGGTGGCACTCACGACTGGCAGGCCATAGACGGCAACGACCCGGCCCATGCCGGCGATCACGAAATCGAACAGACCGGCCGCCTGGCCGCGGAGTGGTTGCAGCAGCACCTGCCGCTGCCGCGCGCCGCCGAATCCGCCGCGTCACCCGGAGAGCAGCCGCCCCTCCCGCATCCCGGCCCGGCCTGATCCGGGCGCCACGGACGAGGCCGGCGCACGACCAAGCACGCCGGCCGCGCGGCAAGCGTCGACACCAGGACTGATTCGCCTGCCCGCTCGCCTATAATCCCGCACTTGCCCACGCTATTGGCCGATGCGCAAGCCGCGCCGCCCAGCCCGATGTCCCGTCCACTCGACTCTCTCTCTGCCTGCCCTCGCCGGCCTCGCCCTGCCGAAAGCCGGCGCACGTCTCGACCTGCCCGGCCTCGCCGGCTCGGCCGACGCCTTCGCCATCGCCCAGCTCGCCGGCCGCGGCCGCATGCTCGCGGTCGTCACCGCCAACCCGCTCGACGCCCAGCGCCTGCAGGACGAACTCGCCTGGATCGTACCCGGTCTGCGCACCCATCTGCTGCCGGACTGGGAAACCCTGCCCTACGACAGCTTCTCGCCCCACCAGGACCTGATCTCCGAGCGGCTATCCACCCTCTACGCGGTCAGCCGCGGCGAGGTCGACGTGATGCTGGTGCCGGCCTCCACCGCGCTCTACCGGCTGGCGCCGCCGACCTATCTCGCCGCCTACACCTTCTTCATGAAGCAGGGCGACAAGCTGGATGTGGATGCACTGCGCAGCCAGATGGCGGTGGCCGGCTACGCGCATGTGACGCAGGTGGTGAGCCCGGGCGAATTCTCGGTGCGCGGCGGCCTGGTCGACCTCTACCCGATGGGCTCGACCCTGCCCTTCCGCATCGACCTATTCGACGACGAGGTCGAGAGCATCAAGACCTTCGACCCGGACACCCAGCGCACCGTCTACCCCACCAAGGAAATCCGCCTGCTGCCCGCGCGCGAGTTCCCGCTCGACGACAAAGGCCGCACCCGCTTTCGCAGCCGCTTCCGCGAAACCTTCGAGGGCGATCCTACGCGCGCGGCGATCTACAAGGATGTCTCCAACGGCATCGCGCCGGCCGGCATCGAGTACTACCTGCCGCTGTTCTTCGACGAGACCGCCACGCTGTTCGACTATCTGCCGGTCGACGTGCCGGTGCTGCTGCACCGCGACGTACCGGGCGCGATCGGCGAGTTCTGGCGCGACACCCGCTCGCGCTACGACCTGCTGAAGGGCGACCGCAGCCGGCCGGTGGTGGCGCCGGAGCAGCTCTTCCTCGGCGAGGAAGCCTTCTTCCTCGCGCTCAAGGACAGGCCGCGTTTCGCCATCGGCGGCGACAGCCGGCTGGCGGACGCCGCCGTCGCGCTGCCCGAACTGGCGGTGGAACGCAAGGCCACCGACCCGCTGCACAAGCTGAAGGCCTTCCAGGCCGGTTTCGACGGCCGCATCCTGCTGCTCGCCGATTCGCCCGGCCGCCGCGAGACCATGGCGGAATACCTCGCCGAGTATGGTCTCAAGCCCGACGCGACTGCCGACCTCGCCGGCTTCCTCGAATCCGGCAGCCGTTTCGCGCTCGGCGTCGCCCCACTCGCTGCCGGCTTCCTGCTGCCGGAAGCGCAGCTCGCCATCGTCACCGAAACCGAGCTCTACGCCACCAGCGCCCGCGCCCGCGTGCGCCGCGAGGCAAAGAAGGCGGCGACGATGGAGGGCTGGCTGCGCGATCTCTCCGAGCTCAAGATCGGCGACCCGGTGGTGCATGTGTCGCACGGCATCGGCCGCTACCTCGGCCTTGTCCACATGAACCTCGGCGAGGGCGACACCGAGTTCCTGCACCTGGAATATAACGGCGGCGACAAGCTCTACGTGCCGGTGTCGCAACTGCATGTGATCACCCGCTACGCCGGCGCCGACCCGGAAGCGGTGGACCTGCACCGCCTCGGGTCCGGCCAGTGGGAAAAGGCCAAGAAGAAAGCGGCGATGCAGGTGCGCGACACCGCCGCCGAGCTGCTGGCGCTCTACGCCCAGCGCGCCGCCCGCCCCGGCCACCGCTTCGACTTCAAGCAGCACGACCTCGAAGCCTTCGCCGAGGCCTTCGGCTTCGAGACCACGCCCGACCAGCAGGCCGCGATCGACGCGGTGGTCGGCGACATGAAATCCGGCCGGCCGATGGACCGCCTGGTGTGCGGCGACGTCGGCTTCGGCAAGACCGAAGTCGCGCTGCGCGCCGCCTTCATCGCGGTGGCCGACGGCAAGCAGGTGGTGGTGCTGTGCCCGACCACGCTGCTGGCCGAACAGCACTACCAGACCTTCGCCGACCGCTTCGCCGACTGGCCGATCAAGATCGCCGAGCTATCGCGCTTCAAGTCCACCAAGGAACAGGCCGAGGCGCTCAAGCAGTTGGGCGAGGGCAAGGTCGACATCATCATCGGTACCCACCGCCTGCTGCAGAAGGACGTGCTGTTCAAGCGGCTCGGGCTGGTCATCATCGACGAGGAACACCGTTTCGGCGTGCGCCAGAAGGAGGCCTTGAAGCAGCTGCGCAGCGAGGTCGACATCCTGACGCTGACCGCCACGCCCATCCCGCGCACGCTGGGGCTGGCGATGGAGGGGCTGCGCGAGTTCTCGGTGATCGCCACCGCGCCGCAGAAGCGCCTCGCGATCAAGACCTTCGTGCAGCGCTGGAGCAAGGGCATCGTGCGCGAGGCGGTGCTGCGCGAATTCAAGCGCGGCGGCCAGGTGTATTTCCTGCACAACGAGGTCGACACCATCGAGAACGTGCGCAACGAGCTGGCCGAACTGCTGCCGGAAGCGCGCATCGTCGTCGGCCACGGCCAGCTGCCGGAGCGCGAGCTCGAACGCGTGATGCGCGACTTCACCCAGCAGCGCGCCAACCTGCTGCTGTGCACCACCATCATCGAAACCGGCATAAACATCCCCACCGCCAACACCATCGTCATCAACCGCGCCGACCGCTTCGGGCTGGCCCAGTTGCACCAGCTGCGCGGCCGCGTCGGCCGTTCGCACCACCAGGCCTACGCCTACCTGCTGACGGACGCCCACGCCAAGCCCACGGCGCAGGCGCAGAAGCGGCTGGAAGCGATCTCGATGATGGAAGAGCTGGGCTCCGGCTTCTACCTGGCGATGCACGACCTGGAGATCCGCGGCGCCGGCGAGGTACTGGGCGAGAACCAGTCGGGCGAGATCCAGCAGGTCGGCTTCTCGCTCTACACCGAGATGCTCAAGCGTGCGGTGAAGGATCTGCAGGCCGGCAAGGAGCCGGACCTGTCGCAGCCGCTGGAGGTGGTGTCCGAGATCAACCTGCACACCCCGGCGCTGCTGCCCACCGACTACTGCCCCGACGTGCAGGAACGTCTGACCCTCTACAAACGCCTGGCCAACTGCGAGGACGACGACGATCTGCGCGCGCTGCAGGAAGAGCTGATCGACCGCTTCGGCGAACTGCCGCCGCAGACCGTGGCCTTGGTCGAAACCCACCGCCTGCGCATGCTGGTCAAGCGCTGGGGAGTGCAGAAGCTCGACGCCTCCGAGGCGCAGATCAGCGTGCAGTTCGGCAAGGACGCGCCGATCGACCCGGTGAAGGTCATCTTCCTGATCCAGAAGGACAAGACCACCAAGATGGCCGGGCCGGACAAGCTCGTCCGCCGTGCGAATCTGCCCGACCTCAAGCAGCGGGTGAAGGCGGTGAAGGATCTGCTCGAGGCCGTCAAGGCCTGATCGATCCCGCCACGGAGATCATCGATGCTCATCAACTGCATTGCCTACCAACACGGCCGCAGGCTCGCCAACGTGAAGGTCGAGGATATCTCCGACTACCTGCTGAAGCCGGACTGCTTCGTCTGGGTGGCGCTGAAGGATGCGACGCCGGACGAAATGGCGCAGATGAAGGAAGAGTTCCGTCTTCACGAGTTAGCCGTCGAAGACGCCAACCACGGCCACCAGCGCCCCAAGGTCGAGGAGTACGACGACGAAGTGTTCGCGGTGATGCACCTGATCGAGGAAGTCGACAACCAGATGGTGGTCGGTGAGGTACACGCCTTCGTCGGTCGCAACTACATCCTGTCCGTACGCAACCGTAGCCAGCAGGACTTCCTCGGCGTGCGCGCCCGTTGCGAACGCGAGCCGAAGATGCTCGCCAAGGGTTCGGGTTATGTCTTCTACGCGCTGATGGACGCGGTGGTGGACCGCTACTTTCCCTTCATCGAGAAGCTGGAAACCGAGCTCGAAGCGATGGAGGAGCGCATCTTCACCAGGGGCGCCGCACGCTCCAACATCCGCCGCCTGTACCGCCTCAAGCGCAAGGTCACCGTGCTCAAGCATGCGGTGACCCCGTTGATGGAAGCGGCCGGCAAGCTGCACAGCGGCCGGGTTCCGCCGGTGTGCGCGAACAGCCGGGACTACTTCCGCGACGTCTTCGACCACCTGACCCGCATCAATGCCAGCCTGGACAGCATCCGCGACACCATCGCCACCGCGATCCAGGTGAACCTGTCCATGGTCACCATCGACCAGACCGAAGTCAGCAAGCGACTCGCCGCCTGGGCCGGGATCTTCGCGGTCGCCACCGCCTTCGCCGGCATCTGGGGCATGAACTTCGTCCACATGCCCGAGCTGCAGTGGGAATACGGCTATCCGCTGGCGATCGGCCTGATTGCGGCGTCCTGCGGCCTGCTCTACTGGCGCTTCAAGAAGGCGCGCTGGCTGTAGCTGCGCTTCGGCCGGAGCCTGGCCGCGGGATCAGTGCAGCGTCACGCCATCACGACAGGCGAGTTCTGCATCGGGTCTGCCGAACAGATAGCCCTGAAAGCCATGACAGCCGTGCTGCAGCAGGAAGTCGTGCTGCTCTTCCGTTTCCACACCCTCGGCCAGCACATCCAGTCCGAGACTTTGGCCGAGCGCGATGATGGTGCGGGCGATGATGGCGTCGTTGGGATCGGTCATCACGTCGCGCACGAAGGAGCGATCGATCTTGAGCTGATCGAGCGGCAGCCGTTTCAGGTAGGCGAGCGAGGAATAGCCGGTACCAAAGTCGTCCAGTGAGAAGCCGACGCCAAGGCGCTTGAGCCGGTCCATGCGCGCGATCGCATCCTCGACATCCTCCAGCAGCATGCTCTCCGTCAGCTCCAGCTTGAGACGCCCCGGCACCACGCCGGTACGCCGCAGCACCTCTTCGACTTCGCCGCAGAAATCCGGATGGCGGAACTGGCGCACGCTCACGTTGACCGCCAGCGTAAGCCCGGCGGTGACGGGGTCGCCGGCCCACTCGGCCAGGGTGCGACAGGCCTGCTCCAGCACCCAGCGCCCCAGCGGCACGATCAGCCCGGTGCGCTCGGCGAGCGGGATGAAGCTCGCCGGCGACACCACACCCTGTTGCGGATGATGCCAACGCACCAGCGCCTCGGCCCCGGTCATGCGGCCATTGCGGTCCAGTTGCGGCTGGAACAGCAGCGCGAAGTTGCCCTTGCGCAAGCTGCGCCGAAGCTCGGACTCCAGCGCGGAATGCGCGTCCACCGTGGCCTGCATCACCGGATCGAAGAAACGCAGCGTGTTGCGCCCGGCCTCCTTGGCCTGGTACATCGCCAGGTCGGCGCGCTTGAGCAGTTCGGCGATCCCGCCATCCTCGGCATCGAACAGCGCGATGCCGATGCTGGGCGTGCTGTGCGCCTCGCGCCCATCGAGCACATAGGCATCGTTGAGCGCCGCAAGGATCTTCTCGCCGGCGGCCTCGGCTTGGGTCGCGGCCTCCTCCTTGTCGCTGCTGAGATCTTCCAGCATCACCACGAACTCGTCGCCGCCCAGCCGCGCCACCGTGTCGGCATCGCGCACGCACTCGATCAGGCGTGCCGCGACCTGGCGCAGCAGCATGTCGCCGTACTGATGTCCCTGGGTGTCGTTGAGCGTCTTGAAGTTGTCGAGATCGATGAACAGCAGCGCACCATGCCGCCGGCTGCGGGCGTGCGTCGCCAGCGCATGGTCGAGGCGATCCATCAGCAGGCGGCGGTTGGGCAGCCCGGTCAGCGGATCGTAGAAGGCGAGCTGGCGGATCTCGTCCTCGGCAGCCTTGTAGGACGTGACGTCGTGGCTGTGGCCGTGCCACAACACCCCGCCGTCGGCCTCGGCCTGCGGCGTGGCGAACGCGCTCATCCACTGGACGCTGCCGTCCGGCCGCAGGATGCGGTACTCGCAACTGGCCGGTTGCAGCGTTTGCCCCGACACTTTCACCGCCGCAAGTACCGCAGCGCGATCCTCGGGATGGATGACGTCAAGTACCGCGGTCCCGTTGGCGGCCACGGCCTCCGGCGCCACGCCGAAGATCTTCAGCAGTCCCTTGCTGGCATAAGGGAATCCTGCGCTGCCGTCGGGCCGGCGACGGAACTGATAGATGACGCCGGGCACGTTGTCGGCGATCTTCTCGAGACGCTCGCGCAACTCGCGCTGCACGGCCTCGCTGCGTCGCAGTTCGCCGTCGCGCTCTTCCAGCGCGCGTATGCTGCCCTGCTGGCGCAGCAACAGCGCCACCAGGCCGAGGCCGAATGCGCCCAGCAGCACGATCATCGCAGTAGAGGTACTGCCCAGCCGGTCCAGCGCCGCGCGCTGAGCCGACGCCTGCTGCATCGAACGCTGGAACACCTCGTCGTTGAGCCGTTGCAGCTCGACACGCACCGCTGCCACTTCGCCGACATGCGCGGCAAGCACCGCCGGATCGACGCGCGCTGCCAGCAGGCTGCGATCGACCGCCTCCAGCACGCTGGACAGGCGCGCATTGAGCTCGGCCATGCCCTCGAAACGCGTATCCGAATAACTGGTGGCGTTGTCGCGCTGGCGCAGGAATGCCATGTCGAGGCCGAAAGCCAGTCGTTCCAGACGGGCCGGCGTCGGCGAGACCGCCGCGAGTTCGAGCTTGGCTTCGAGTTCGAGCACGTCGGTCAGCAATGCAGCGAAGTCCCGCTCCTTGTACAGCGAAGTCAGCGGCAGCGCAGATGCGATGCGGCCGACGCTGGACGAGAGCAGCATCACGCCGGCAAGCGAGCCGACGAAGACGACCAGGGCCAGCAGCGGGAAACGGTTCCGATGGATACGGCCCAGCCAGCCCTGCAGCGCACTCATTCGTTCACGGCCTCGATGCTGCGGATCAGCCACACCCAGCGCAGGCGGTAGGTCGGATCCTGCAGGCTGGTGCTCATGTCGCGCGGGTAGATGATGCGGAACGGCCCCTTGTTGCGCGCGCTCATCGCCACGCCGTCGCGCCGCGTTGCGAGCAACAGTGGCCAGCGGGTCCAGTCGGCGCGCGGCAGCACCTGGGAAAAACCGTCGAGGGCAAGCACGCGTATCGCCTTCGCGTCGGCCAGACCGGCAGCCTGCAGCACGTCGCTCAGCAGCGGCCCTTCATAGACGCCGTCGTCGCCCGGCCAGAAAGTCGCCGTGCGCACCCGATAGAGGCCGAGCGCCTCGATTTCGGCCAAGGACAACACCTTGCTGCCTTGCCCCCCTCCGACGAAGGCGACACTGGCCCTGGTGTCGGACAAGGGCGCGAGTTGTACCGGACGGGGTTCGGACACCGCAGCCGCAAAGCCCGCCCCGCAGGACAGCATCGAGCAAAGGAGCAGGACGGCGGCTGAAGCCTTCATCGTCGGCGGCGAAATGGTCAAAGAAAATCGCGCGATTATAGATGTTTACGTGGCGAGCGCGGCATGAATGCGCCTGCTGCCGGCACCCGGCGGCGACGTCTGCGGCAACGCCTCGCCGCCACGGATGCCGCGCGGAAAAGGAGCGAGCGCGGGCTTCGGGTTACAATTCCGCTCTTTCAGGCCGCACCCGGGAGCGCTTCATGTCCGTCGCCCAAACCGAAAATCTCAACATCGCCACCGTCGATCACATGCCCTCGCCGGAGGAAATCAAGGCACGCGTGCCGCTGTCCGAACAGGCCGCAGCCACCGTGCTGGCCGGCCGCAAGGCACTTGCCGACATTCTCGAGGGGCGCGACAAGCGCATCTTCGTGGTGGTCGGCCCCTGCTCCATCCACGATCCGGTTGCGGGGCTGGACTATGCCCGCCGGCTGAAGGCACTTGCCGACGAGGTATCGGACACCATGCTGCTGGTGATGCGCGTGTATTTCGAGAAGCCGCGCACCTCCACCGGCTGGAAGGGCTTCATCAACGATCCCTTCATGGACGACTCGTTCCGCATCGACGTCGGCATGGAAAAGGCCCGGCGCTTCCTGCTCGACGTGTGCGAGATCGGCCTGCCGACCGCCACCGAGGCGCTCGATCCGAACGCGCCGCAGTACTACGGCGACCTCGTCGGCTGGACCGCGATCGGCGCCCGCACCTCGGAATCGCAGACTCACCGCGAGATGGCTTCCGGCCTGTCCACCCCGGTCGGCTTCAAGAACGCCACCGACGGCGACCTCGACGTGGCGATCAACGGCATCATCTCCGCAGCCCATCCGCACAGTTTCCTCGGCATCAACGGCCAGGGCCAGTCGGCCATCCTGCGCACCCGCGGCAACCCCTACGGCCATGTCGTGCTGCGCGGCGGCGGCGGCCGGCCGAACTACGACACGGTATCGGTCTCGCTCGCCGAGCAGGCGCTCGCCAAGGCCAAGCTGCCGGTGAATGTCGTCATCGACTGCTCGCACGCCAACTCCTGGAAGAAGCCGGAACTGCAGCCGCTGGTGATGAAGGACGTGATCCACCAGATCCGCGAGGGCAACCGTTCCGTGGTCGGCCTGATGATCGAGAGCAACATCGAGGCCGGCAACCAGCCGATTCCCGCCGACCTCAGCCAGCTCAAGTACGGCTGCTCGGTCACCGACGCCTGCGTCGGCTGGGACACCACGGCCGACATGATCCGCAGCGCCCACACGGTGCTGAAAGAAGCGCTCGCCCGGCGGGAGCGCGCATGAACCTTGTCGTCCAGGGCGAAGATGTCGACAGCGTCGCCCTCAAGTCGCTCGCCAAACTGACGGCCGCGCGCGCGATCGAACAGATCACGCCGCAGGCTTTCCGCCTGGTCGCGGCGCAAGCGGCGGACGGCATCGCGGAACACTGCAACGCGGCAGCCATGGACTGGGCCTGGGTGGAAGACGGCCGCCGGCTCGCCGACTTCGGTCTCTTCGTGACCGACATGGATTCGACGCTGATCAACATCGAGTGTATCGACGAGATCGCCGACATGCAGGGCCTGAAAACCGAGGTCGCCGCCATCACCGAAGCGGCGATGCGCGGCGAAATCGACTTCCGCGAATCGCTCACGCGGCGGGTCGCGCTGCTCGCCGGCCTGCCGGAACAGGCACTGGAATCGGTCTATGCGCAACGCCTGCAGCTCAATCCGGGCGCCGAACGCCTGCTCAAGGGGCTGCGCAGGGCCGGCGTGCGTACCGTACTGGTGTCGGGCGGCTTCACGTATTTCACCAGCCGGCTGCAGGAACGTCTGGGTTTCGACCATGCCTACGCCAACGTCCTGGAAGTCGAGAACGGCCGCCTGACCGGCCGCGTGGTGGGCGACATCGTCGACGGTGCAGCCAAGGCGGCACATCTGCTGCGACTGCGCGACGAACTCGGACTCAGCCCGGCGCAGGTGATCGCCGCCGGCGACGGCGCCAACGACATCCCGATGCTGAGTGCGGCCGGCTTCGGCGTGGCCTACCGCGCCAAACCGGTACTACGCAAGGTAGCGTGCTGCTGCCTCGACCACGTCGGCCTCGACGGCATACTCAACCTCTTCGGCTGACGTCCGCGTCAGCCGGCCGCCGCTGCAGCAGCCTCGACCAGCCGTCCCGCCTTCATGCGCAACACCCGGCCGCAGCGCGCGGCCAGGCTCTCGTCGTGGGTGACGAGGATCAGCGTGGTGCCGGCCTCGCGGTTGAGCTTGAACATCAGCTCGATCACCGCACGGCCAGTATCGGCATCCAGGTTGCCGGTCGGCTCGTCAGCCAAGAGCAGCCTGGGATTGGGCGCGAAGGCCCGCGCCAGCGCCACCCGCTGCTGCTCGCCGCCGGACAGATGTTTGGGGTAGTGCTTCAAGCGCCCGTCCAGGCCGACACGTTCCAGCCAGCGCGCGGCAACGTCGCGCGCATCGGCCGCGCCTGCAAGTTCCAGCGGAAGCATCACGTTCTCCAGCGCGGTCAGCGCCGGCAGCAGCTGGAAGGACTGGAACACGAAACCGACCGTCTCGCCACGCAGGGCGGCGCGCGCATCCTCGTCGAGCGCGAACAGGTCGCGTCCCTGTATCCTCACCGTGCCGGCGGCGGGAACATCCAGCCCGGCGAGCAATCCCAGCAGCGTCGATTTGCCCGAACCCGAGGCGCCGACGATGGCCACCGACTCGCCCGCACCGACCGAGAAGCTGACGTCCTCGAGAATGTGCAGTTCGCCCTGTCCGTCAGCCACCGGCACGCGTTTGGCGAGGTTTTCGACCTCTATGACCGGAATGGAGAATTCAATGCCGCTGCGATCCATCGTGACCCTTTTGTTCATCCTGTTGTCGGGCGCTGCCCAGGCAGCCACCATCCTGGTGTGGGGTGACAGCCTGTCGGCCGGTTACGGCCTCAAGGCGGGGGAAGCCTGGCCCACCCTGTTGCAGACGCGCCTGACCCGCGAAGGGTTCCGTCACACCGTCGTCAATGACAGCGTTTCCGGCGAAACCTCGTCCGGCGGACGCTCCCGGCTACCGGACGCCCTCGCCCGCCACAAGCCCGACATCCTCATTCTGGAACTCGGCGCCAACGACGGCCTGCGCGGTCTCAAACCGGATCTCCTCGCCGACAACCTGGCGGCCATGATCGCCAGCGCGAAGAAGGCCGGCGCCCGGGTCCTGCTGGTGGGCATGCGCATGCCGCCCAACTACGGCCCGGCCTACACGCAGCGTTTCGAAGCCACCTTCGCCGACATCGCCCGTACGCACAAGGTCGGCTTCGTGCCCTTCCTGTTCGACGGCTTTGCCGACAGGCCTGAACTTTTCCAGGCAGACGGAATCCACCCCGCCGCCGAGGCCCAACCGATGATCCTGGACACCGTCTGGCGAGGACTCAGGACGATGCTGAAAGGCTGAATGTCAGCGCAACGCCAGTCGGGCGGGCCCGGCTTCCATGGCGCCGATCACCCGCGCCTCGTTACCCTGAATCTCGCGCACCGCAGCCAACACCTGCTCGGCCGCCTCCGGCGCGCAGGCGATCAGCAGGCCGCCCGAGGTCTGCGGATCGGTGACCAGCTTGCGTTGCCACTCTTCCGCACCGGCCGGCATATCGACCGCCTCGCCGTAACTCGCCCAGTTGCGGCCCGAAGCACCGGTCGCGACGCCATCGCGCACCAGCTGCACCGCTTCGGCGATCAGCGGCAGGTCGTCGAAGCGCACCGTCGCGCCCAGGCCGGCGCCACGGCACATCTCGAGCAGATGACCTGCCAGGCCGAATCCGGTCACGTCGGTCACCGCGTGCACCTCGTCGATCTCAGCCAGGCGGGCGCCGACGCGGTTGAGCGTGGTGGTCCAGCGCAGCATCTCGTCGTAGCCGGCCTCGCTCAGCAGCCCCTTCTTCAAACCGGCGGACAGGATGCCGACGCCGAGCGGCTTGGTCAGGACGAGCACGTCGCCGGCGCGCGCGCCGGCGTTGGTGCGGACCCGCGCCGGATCGACCACACCGATGCCGACCAGCCCGTAGATCGGCTCCAGCACGTCGATGGAATGGCCGCCGGCGATCGGGATGCCGGCTTCGCGACACACGGCGGCGCCACCTTCGAGGATGCGTGCGATGACCCCGGACGGCAACTTGTCGAGCGGCATGCCGACCACCGCCAGCGCCATGATGGGCGTGCCGCCCATCGCGTATACGTCCGACAGCGCATTGGTCGCAGCAATGCGGCCGAAGTCGTAGGGATCGTCCACGATGGGGGTAAAGAAATCGGTCGTTGCCACCACCGCCTGACGGTCGTTCAAACGATAAACTGCGGCGTCATCCGCGGTTTCGGTGCCGACCAGCAGGTCAGCCGGCATCAGCCCCGGCGGCATGCCGGCGAGCATGTCGGCCAGCACGGCCGGCGCGATTTTGCAGCCGCATCCGCCGCCGTGGGAAAATTGCGTGAGTCTGATTTTTTCCATGAGTCCGAAGGAGTGGCGCACGCAGGATGCGGCGCCGGAAACCATGCATAAAGGCGTTGCGACCGTAGCACAGCGGGGGGAGTTTGACGAGATCATCGACGCCCGCACCCCGGCCGAATTCGCCGAAGACCACATTCCCGGCGCGGTCAACCTGCCGGTGCTCGATAACGAGCAGCGCGCCACCGTCGGCACCATTTACACCCAGCAGTCCCCGTTCGAGGCCCGCCGCATCGGCGGGGCGATGGTGGCCGAAAACATCGCGCGCCACGTCTTCGGCTACATGCAGGACAAGCCCAAGCGCTGGCGGCCGCTGATCTACTGCTGGCGCGGCGGCCAGCGCAGCGGTGCCTTCACCACCTGGCTGCGGATGATAGGCTGGGATGCCAGCCAGCTCGAAGGCGGCTACAAGCGTTTCCGCCACCTCGTCATCGAAGATATCGCCCGCATCGCACCGGCGCTGCAGTGGCGCGTCATCGGTGGTGCGACCGGCAGCGCCAAGACCCGCATACTCGAGGCGCTCGCCGCCGAAGGCGCACAGGTGGTGGATCTCGAAGGTCTCGCCGCGCACAAGGGTTCGGTTCTCGGCGCCCTGCCCGATCGTCCTCAACCTACGCAGAAGGGTTTCGAAACCGCGCTGCATGCGGTGCTGAGCGCGCTCGACCCGGCCCAGCCGGTGTTCGTCGAAGCGGAAAGCCGCAGGATCGGCCGTATCTTCCTGCCCGACCCGCTGCTCTTCGCCATACGCGATGCGCCCTGCATCGTGATCGACGCCACGCGCGAGGCGCGCCTGGAATACCTGGTGCGCGACTACGCCTACCTCGGCGACGACATCCCGCGCCTGCAGGGCCTGATCGAAAAGCTTCGCGGTCTTCAGAGCAACGAACGCATCGACAGCTGGCTGGCGCTGGCCGGCGCCCGCGCGTTACCCGCCCTGTTCGGCGAGTTCATCGACCATCATTACGACCCGCTCTACCGCCGCTCCCAGAACGGCAACTACAGCGCTTACGGCACAGCGCCACGCATTGCGGCGGACGACCTGAGACCGCACAGCATCCCGCTGCTCGCGCGCCGGATCCTCGCCGCGATACAGCGTTGAGCAGGGTTCAGGGCAGCGCGATCAGACCGCCGGAGGCGTTCACCGCACAGATGCGCTGTATCGCCGCCGGCCGTGGCTGCGCCGTTTCGCCCTGCTCGAAGGCAACCACCGTCCAGCCTGGCGGCAACCGCTGCAGCAATTCATGCGGTGCCAGCAGGAATTCAGGATTGCTGGGTTTGCCGAAGCGCTCGTTACCCGCCATGAAGGTTTCGTAGATAAGCACGCCGCCAGGGCCGAGCAGGTCGAGCAAATCGTTGAAGCGCGGACGATAAAGGTAGTTGGTGACGACCACCGCATCGAAACGCCTGCCCTCGTAGGGCCACCCGCCCTGTTCGAGATCGGCGTGCAGGGTGCGCAAGCGGGGCACACCGGACAGCAGTTCGAGCGCGACACCGTCACGATCGACCGCCTCGACGCGGAACCCGCGCTGCGCCAGCCAGCGCGCATGACGCCCGCCGCCGCAAGCATAATCGAGCACCTCGCCACCCGCTGCGATCAGGGAGGAGAAGCGGGTTACCCAGGACGAGGGCGTAGCCAGGCTGGAATGCATGCGTTGGTCCTTCAGCCCACCACTCCGTGCAGACGGCGGAATAACAAGAGCATGGAGATGTTCTGCGTGGAATTGGGCAAAATAGCGGAAAAGCATGCCGCGCGAGGCGCGGCGACGATGTCGCATTCTACGACAGGCAGCACCCGGGATCGCCAAGTGGCCACAGCGGCATTGGCGCACAATCTGCCATTTGGCCGATCTATGCTATAGAAACGCCGTGCCATACAACGAGCCCGAACATGCCGACTACGCATTTCGAGGTAACGAGGAAGCGGAAGCCCCGTGAACTGCGCACACGATGACCGCCCCCCCCGCCCTCGGCGGCCAGGCTTGCGGACCCGCTGGCAGGCTGGATTGCTTGCGCTCGCGTCTTCTGCCTGCCCTGCGCTTGCGCTGGCTGCCGATGGCAGCGGCGACACCTACGCTCTTGCCGCCGCGGGGCTGATCGTCGGCGCGCTGGCAGGCTTCGGTTTCGGCAGCCGCCGTACCCGGCCGCGGCCCCCGACGGAAGCCGAAGGCAACCTGCCCGGTCCGGACGCCCGCGGCCTGCTCGAGCTGATCGCCATGGCATCGGACTGGGTGTGGTCCACCGATGCCGACCACCGCTACACCCGCATCGGCGAAGGCCTGCGCACCCATACCGGGATCGATCCGCGCAGGCTGCTCGGTCGCCGGCCGTGGGAACACGCCTGGGACGAATACGAACCGGCTGACTGGCTCAAGTACCGTGGCCACATCGAGCAACACGAGGCGGTGACGTTACAGCTGTCGTGCCGCGCCGGCGACGGCAGCGTCCACCACCTCGAACTGATCGGGCGGCCGATGCTGCGCAGTGGCGAGTTCGCCGGCTATCAGGGCATCGGCCGCGACATGACCGAGCAGGTCGCCACCGAACGCGCGCTGCAGGAAAGCCAGCAGCGCTACTTCGAGGTGGTCGAGGCAGTCAACGAAGTCATCTTCCGCACCGACACCGTAGGTCGGCTGAGTTTCGTCAACGGAGTCTGGCGCAGCATCACCGGCTACCGCGTCGAACAGAGCCTGGGCAAACCGCTGGTCGATTTCTTCCACCCGGACGATCGCGCCGACGCCGAACAGCAACTGCTGGCGGTAGCCGACGGGCGCCTTCCCGAGTGCCACTACGAATTGCGCCTGCGCACCCGCGAAGGCGAGATTCGCTGGATCGAGGCGGCCTGCCGGCCGATCACCGATGCCGCCGGCAACAAGCTGGGCCTGGCCGGCACCCTCGACGACATTTCCTCGCGCAAGGTCGCCGAACTGACGCTGAAGAACATCAACCAGGAACTCGAGGCCCGGGTGCGTCTGCGCACCGCCGAACTCGAAGCGTCCAACCGCGAGCTGGAAGCCTTTTCCTACTCGGTGTCGCACGACCTGCGCGCGCCGCTGCGCGCCATCGACGGCTTCGCCCGCATCCTGGAAGAGGAACTCGACACCAAGCTGGACAGCACCTCGCGCAGCCACATCGAGCGCATCCGCAAGGCGACGCAGCGCATGGCCCACCTGATCGACGCGCTGATCGAGCTCGCCCGCCTGACCCGCCAGTCGCTGCACAAGGAGACTTTCGACATTTCCGAACTGGCACTGCAGGTGATCGAGGAGATCCGCGCCGAAGACCCCGAGCGCAAGGCCGAGGTCGAGATCACCCGCGCGCTCATCGTCACCGCCGATCGCACCCTGGTGCGGGTGCTGCTCGAAAACCTGCTGCGCAACGCCTGGAAGTTCTCGGCACGCGAGGAGGTCGCGAAGATTTCCTTCCGTGCCGAGCGCGAACGCGAACGCCGCGTTTTCTGCATCGCCGACAACGGGGCGGGCTTCGACATGGCCTTCGCCTCCAATCTGTTCCGTCCCTTCCACCGCCTCCACAACGCCACCGAGTTCGCTGGCACCGGCATCGGCCTCGCGACGGTGCAGCGCATCATACAGCGCCATGGCGGCGTCATCTGGGCGCAGTCCAAGCCGGGCGAAGGCGCCCGCTTCTACTTCACGCTGGGGGGCTGACGCCATGACTGCCAACTGCTTCACGCCGACAGCAGTCATCCGGACGGCCCCCGGCGAAGTCTCGTACAGTGGATTTGTGCACTGCAGTACAATGCCGGCATTCCTAGATCCCCGGGTGCCGGTCTTTCCGTACCGACCGCACTCCGCATCCATTCCACCGGGCAGCCTCCGATGAAAGAAAAGCACTATCTCTCTCCCCTGCTCGAGCCGCGCTCGGTCGGCGTCATCGGCGCCAGCGAACGCGAGTCTTCCCTGGGCAACGTGCTCATCCGGAACATGCTCGATGCCGGCTACAAGGGCCGGCTCTTCGCCATCAATCCCAAGCACGAAACGGTGCTTGGCATCCCCTGTTACAAGTCGGTGGAAGACGTGCCCCACCGTCTCGATCTGGCCGTGATCGCGGTCCGCGCCGAGAAGGTCGCCGCCATCGTCGACAGCTGCGGCCGCGCCGGCGTCAAGGCGGTCATCATCCTGTCCTCAGGCTTCTCCGAATCGGGTCCGCGCGGCGCGCTGTTCGAGCGTCACGTCATCGAAGCCGCGCGTCGTCACAAGATCCGTCTGCTCGGCCCCAACTGCCTGGGGATCATGCGGCCGGAACTGGGGCTCAACGCCACCTTTGCACACGCCAGCGCGGTCAAGGGCACCATCGGCCTGATCTCGCAGTCGGGGGCCCTCTGCGCCGCGATTCTCGACTGGGCCAAGCCGAACAACGTCGGTTTCTCGGCGGTGGTGTCGCTCGGCACCTCCTCCGACATCGACTTCGGCGAAATCCTCGAATTCATGATCTCGGACCCGCGTACCGAGAGCATCTTCCTGTATGTCGAGGGCGTGCGCGATGCGCGCCGCTTCATGAGCGCGCTGCGCGGCGCCGCGCGGGTGAAGCCGGTGCTGCTGGTGAAGGTGGGCCGCCATCCGGACGTCTCCCGCGCCATCCTGTCGCATACCGGCGCGCCGGTCGGCGACGACGCCGTGTTCGACGCGGCGCTGCGCCGTGCCGGCGTGATCCGCCTCTACAACATGGGTCAGCTGTTCGCCGCGGCCAATGCGCTGTTCTCCCACTTCCGCCCGCGCGGCAACCGGCTCGCGATCATCACCAACGGTGGCGGTCCGGGCGTGATGGCGGCGGACCGTGCGGCCGATCTCGGCATTCCCCTGTCGCAGTTCTCCGAAGGCACGATGGAAAAGCTCAACGCGGCGCTGCCGTCGAGCTGGTCGCGCGGCAACCCGGTGGACATCCTCGGCGATGCCGATGTCGAACGCTATAAGAAGGCGGTGCAGGCAGTGCTGGAAGGCCCCAACGTCGACGGCGTGCTGGTGATGCTGACGCCGCAGGCGATGACCGACCCGAGCGGCGTGGCCGAGGCAATCATCGAACTGGAGAAGACCGCCGACAAACCGGTAGTCACCTGCTGGATGGGCGAGGATCTGGTCACCGATGCCCGCCACCGCTTCATCGAAGCCGGCATTCCCACCTTCCGCACGCCGGAACCGTCGGTCGAACTCTTCAGCCACATCTCGGCCTACTACCGCAACCAGAAACTGTTGATGCAGACGCCGGCCTCGCTGTCGCACCTGTCGCCGCCTTCCATAGAAAGCGCCCGGCTGGTGATCGAGACCGCGCTTGCCGAACGCCGCAAGGTCTTGAACGAGATGGAGTCGAAGGCGCTGCTGGCAGCCTTCCGCATTCCGATCGCGCAGACGGTGATCGCGCGCTCGGCCACCGAAGCCATGGTGCTGGCCGAGGAAATCGGCCTGCCGGTGGTGATGAAGATCGATTCGCCCTCGATCATCCACAAGTCGGAATCCGGCGGCGTGCGGCTCAATCTCGGCAGCCTCGCCGCGGTACGCACCGCCTACCAGGAGATCCAGGACGAGGTCCGCAAGAACCGGCCCGACGCAAACATCAACGGCGTCGCCATCGAGCCGATGATCCTCAAGCGCAACGGCCGCGAGCTGGTCGTCGGTGTCCGCCGCGACCCGGTGTTCGGCCCGGTGATCACCTTCGGCGAAGGCGGCAACCGCGTCGAGGCCAACCGCGACGTGGCGGTCGCGCTGCCGCCGCTGAACAACTACCTGGCGGGCGACCTCATCCGCTCCAGCCGGGTGCATGCCCTGCTCGGCGAGTTCCGCAACCTGCCGCCGGTGGACATGGAAGCGCTCGAACTGGTGCTGCTGCGCGTGTCGGAGATGGTCTGCGAGCTGCCGTGGATCACCGTGATGGACATCAACCCGCTGATCGTCGACGAAAACGGCGCGGTCGCCGTCGATGCCCGCATCGTGGTCGAGAACGTGTCGCCCACGGCGGACCGCTACGACCACATGGCCATCCATCCCTACCCGTCCCATCTCACCAGCAAGTGGACGGTCCCCGATGGCACCGAGATCACCATCCGCCCGATCAAGCCGGAAGATGCCGAACTCGAGGTCGAGTTCGTCCGCGGCCTGTCGACCGAGACCAAGTACTACCGCTTCATGAACACCATGCGCGAGCTGCCGCCTGCGATGGTGGCCCGCCTGACCCAGATCGACTACGACCGCGAGATGGCCTTCCTCGCCACCATCATGGTCGATGGCGCCGAAAAGGAAATCGGCGTGTGCCGCTACGCGGTGAACCCCGACGGCGAATCCTGCGAGTTCGCGGTAGTGGTCGGCGACGACTGGCAGCATCGTGGCCTTGCCCGCAAGCTGATGGGCGTGCTGATCGAGGCCGCACGCGGCAAGGGCCTGGCCTACATGAACGGGGTCTTCCTAGCCAACAACGACCGCATGCTCAAATTCGTGCAGGGCCTCGGCTTCGTGCTCACGAACGATCCGGACGACAGCACCATCAAACTCGGTGTGCTGTCCTTGCAGGACTGAAACACGATGTCAGCCAGTATCGAAAACATCGACTTTCACGGCCAGCCCGCAATCGCCCTGGCCACTGCCAGCGGTGCGCGCGCCGTCGTCAGCCTCTTCGGCGGCCAAGTGCTGTCGTGGAAGCCGGCCGGCGGCGAAGAGCGCCTCTACCTGAGCGAGCACGCAGTATTCGACGGCCAGACCGCGATCCGTGGCGGCGTGCCGGTGTGCTTTCCGCAGTTCGCCGGCTTGGGCCCGCTGCCCAAGCACGGTTTCGCGCGCAATCGCACCTGGTCGCTGGTGGATCGCCGCACCGGCGACGACTTCGCGCTGCTCATCCTTCGCCTGACGGACGACGACGAGACCCGCGCGCTGTGGCCGCATCGCTTCAGCGCCGAACTCACGGTGCTGATCGAGGACAGCCGTCTCGAACTTGAATTGGAAGTCACCAACGAGGGCGACGCCACGCTCGAATTCACCGCCGCATTGCATACCTATCTGCGCGTACGCGAGGTCGAGGAATCGCGCCTTGAAGGGCTCTACGGCCAGGAATACCGCGACAGCGCCGACGGCGATCGTATCAAGCGCGACAGCGGCGACGTGTTGCTAATCGAGGCCGAGACCGACCGCGTCTATCACGACGTCCAGCGCCCCCTGCTGCTGCGCGAGTACGACCGCAGCCTGGGCATCAACGCCGAGGGCTTTCCCGACGTCGTCGTCTGGAATCCGTGGGAAGAACGCTGTGCCGCGCTCGCCGACATGCCGGCCAAGGGCTTTCGCCGCATGCTCTGCGTCGAGGCCGCCGCGGCGCGGCAACCCGTCTCGCTACCGGCCGGCAAACGCTGGTGGGGCCGGCAGACCCTGCTTGCGCTTTGACCACGGGTCGGATCGCACACGTCGCTACGGGATGATTCCTGCGGGTCATGCCGCGCTTGCCCCATCGGCGGCCTTGCTGCACCATCTTGCCCCTTTCCGCCGCTGCCCGGCCCAGGCCGGGCGGCGGCGCATCCATTAGCACCGGATTACGCCGAAACAAACATGCTGCCCCCGATCGAACACCGCATTGCCGACGAAATCGGCGTTTCTCCCCGCCAGGTCATGGCCGCCGTCCAGCTGCTCGACGATGGCGCCACCGTGCCCTTCGTCGCCCGCTACCGGAAAGAAGCCACCGGCGGACTCGACGACACTCAGCTGCGCACCCTGGAAGAACGCCTCGGCTACCTGCGCGAACTCGAAGACCGCCGCGCCACCGTCATCGCCTCCATCGAGGAACAGGGCAAGCTGACCCCCGCCCTGCGCGCCGAGGTCGAGAACGCCGACACCAAACAGCGCCTCGAAGACCTCTACCTGCCCTACAAGCCCAAGCGCCGCACCAAGGCGCAGATCGCCCGCGAAGCCGGACTCGGCCCCTTGGCCGAAAGCCTGCTCGCCGATCCGACCCTCGATCCGGAAGCCGAAGCAGGAAAGTACTTCAATGCCGAGGCCGGCTTCGGCGACACCAAGAGCACGCTGGACGGTGCCCGCCAGATCCTGATCGAACAGTTCGCCGAAGATGCCACCTTGCTCGGCGAACTGCGCGACTACCTGCAGGAACACGGCAAGGTGCGTTCGACCGTGATCGAAGGCAAGGAGAACGAGGGCGCCAAGTTCCGCGACTGGTTCGACTTCCGCGAACCGATCTCCACCCTACCCTCGCACCGTGCGCTGGCGCTGCTGCGCGGACGCAACGAAGGCGTGCTGCGTCTGGCCCTGGACGTCGACCGCCCCGATCCGGACGCGCCCCACCCCTGCGAAGGCCGCATCGCCGCCCGCTTCGGCATCCGCAACCAGGGCCGCCCGGCCGACCGCTGGCTGGCCGACACCGTGCGCTGGGCCTGGAGCGTGAAGATCTCGCTGCACCTGGAACTCGAACTGATGGGCCAGCTACGCGAGCGCGCCGAGGAAGAGGCGATCCGCGTCTTCGCACGCAACCTCAAGGATCTGCTGCTGGCCGCGCCCGCCGGCAGCCGGACCACCATGGGTCTGGACCCGGGCATCCGCACCGGCGTGAAGGTCGCCGTGGTCGATGCCACCGGCAAGCTGGTCGACACCGCTACCGTCTATCCCTTCGAACCCCGCCGCGACCGCGAAGGCACGCTGGCCACGCTGGCCGCACTGGCGAAGAAACACAAGGTCGAGCTGATCGCCATCGGCAACGGCACCGCCTCGCGTGAAACCGACGCGCTCGCTGCCGAACTGCTCAAGCGCCATCCGGAATTCGCGCTCACCAAGGTCGTCGTGTCGGAAGCCGGCGCCTCGGTGTACTCCGCCTCCGAACTCGCCGCGCGCGAATTCCCGGACGTGGATGTGTCGCTGCGCGGTGCGGTCTCGATCGCCCGCCGCCTGCAGGATCCGCTCGCCGAACTGGTCAAGATCGACCCGAAGTCCATCGGCGTCGGCCAGTACCAGCACGACGTCAATCAGGGCAAGCTCGCCAAGAGTCTGGACGCGGTGGTGGAAGACTGCGTGAACGCGGTCGGCGTCGATGTGAATACCGCCTCGGCCCCGCTGCTGGCGCGCATCTCCGGGCTCAACGCCACACTCGCCGGCAACATCGTCGAGCACCGCAATGCCAACGGGCCCTTCGCCAGCCGCGACGCGCTCAAGAACGTGGCCCGCCTCGGCCCCAAGACTTTCGAACAGGCGGCGGGCTTCCTGCGCATCCCGACCGGCGACAATCCGCTCGACGCCTCTTCGGTGCACCCGGAAGCCTACCCGGTGGTGGAACGCATCCTTGCCCGCGTGCAGAAGAACGTTCGCGAGCTGATGGGCAACAGCAGCTTCCTGAAGTCGTTGAAGCCGGCGGAATTCACCGATGAACGCTTCGGCCTGCCCACGGTGCAGGACATCCTCGCCGAGCTGGAGAAACCCGGCCGCGATCCGCGCCCCGAGTTCCGCACGGCCACCTTCCGCGAAGGCATCGAGACCGTGAAGGATCTCGAGCCGGGCATGATGCTGGAGGGCGTGGTCACCAACGTCACCAATTTCGGCGCCTTCGTCGACATCGGCGTGCATCAGGACGGCCTGGTACACATCTCCGCGCTGGCCGACCGCTTCGTCAAGGATCCGCACAGCGTGGTCAAGGCTGGCGACGTGGTGAAGGTGAAGGTGCTCGAAGTCGATATCGCCCGCAACCGCATCGCGCTCACCATGCGCATGAGCGACGAGGCCACGCCCAAGCGCGCCGACGACGGCAACCGTCGCCCTCCGTCGGGCGACCGGCGCCCCAACGGGCAACGCCCCGCCGCACCGCGCCAACAGGAACGCCAGGCCCCGACCAACAACGCGCTGGCGGCCGCCTTTGCCCGCGCGCGGGGCAAGTAAGCAGGAGGAACGCATGCAAGCGGTCATCTACGGCATCAAGAACTGCGACACCATGAAGAAGGCCTTCGGCTGGCTCGCCGAGCACCGTGTCGCCTACCGCTTCCACGACTACCGCAAGGACGGCCTCGACGCCGACACCCTGCGCGGCTGGTGCGGCAGCGTCGGCTGGAAGGCGCTGGTCAACACCCGCGGCACCACCTGGCGCAAGCTGAGCCCGGAACAACAGGCGATAGCCGGCGAAGATGCGGCCATCGCGCTGATGCTGGAGAACCCCAGCCTGATCCGCCGGCCGGTACTGGCAGCCACGGGCAAGGAACTCCTGATCGGCTTCGAACCCGAGCGCTACGCTGCCACTTTGGACGCCGACGGAGGTTCGAAATCATGAGCACCCATCCGCTGCCGCCCAGCTACATCCAGCGCTTCATGCTGGAAAACCTCGACATCCGCGGCGCCGTCGTGCGCCTGGACGACGTCTGGCAGGCGATGCAGGCCGGACGCGACTATGCCCCGGCCGTGGCCCGGCTGCTCGGCGAGATGGCCGCGGTGTCGACCGTGATTGCCGGCAATCTCAAGCAACCGGGCCGTCTCACCTTCCAGATCCAGGGCCACGGCCCGGTCAGCCTGCTGGTGATCGACTGCGCCGAAACGCTCAACCTGCGCGGTTATGCCAAGGCCGAAGGGAGCGTCAGCGGCGACAGCCTGTCGGCGCTGGTCGGCGACGGTCGTCTGCAGCTCAGTCTGGACGTCGAAGGTCTGGACCAGCCTTACCAGAGCCTGGTCCCGCTGGAGGGCGACAGCATCACCGATACCTTCACCCACTACCTTGCCCAGTCCGAACAGCAGCCCGCCGGCCTCTGGCTGGCGTGCTCGCCGGACGCGGCTGCGGCCCTTTTCGTGCAGAAGCTGCCGGGCGCCGACGCCAAGGATCTCGACGGCTGGTCGCGCGTACAGACGCTCGCCGAAACCGTCCGGCCGGAAGAACTGCTGGGGCTCGACCCCGCCGAGTTGCTCGGACGCCTGTTCGCCGAGGAGGACGTACGTCTGTTCAAGCCACGTGCGGTCACCCATCATTGGCCGCCCAACCGCGAGAAGGTCGCCGACATGCTGCGCGGGCTGGGTGAAGAGGAAATCCGCGCTGTGCTGGACGAATATGGCGAAGTGGTGGTGCACGACGACCTCTCCAACCACACCTACCGCTTCACCGAGGAGGACGTCGCCATACTCTTCCAGCCACCGACCCTGCACTAAGGCACGGATGCGGCGCAACCAGCGCCGTTTCCGACCTTGCCGGAAACCCCTGCCCTTATTACACTTCGCTGATTTTGAAGACCTTATCGCCCATGTCCGCCTCCGCGCCCGTCCGTCCGATCGAATTCCGCAACACGGCCTTGGGCGCCACCATCGCCGTCCTCCGCGAAACCGAACCGGCCCGGCTGGCGGACGAGCTGCACAAGATGCTGGGCGGCATGCCGGACTTCTTCAGCGGTGAAGCGGCGGTACTCGACTTCGGTGGCCTTGCCGAGCATCCCGCCCGCATCGACTGGGCCGGTCTTCTGTCATTGCTGCGCCGTTACCAGCTTCAACCCGTGGGCATCCGCAACCTCGACCCGGCGCTGGTCGCGGGCGCACGCAAGGCGGGCCTGGCGGTGCTGGACAGCGCCGAAATCCACGACCGCCCGGCCGCCGAGTCGCCGCGTCCGGCACCGGCGCCGCAGCGCGTCGAAGCGCCCGCCCCAGCCCCGCTGCCGGCCGGCACCCTGTTCATCGATCGCCCGCTGCGCTCCGGCCAGCAGGTCTATGCGCGCGGCGGCGATCTGGTGCTGCTGGCCGGCATGAGCAACGGCGCAGAAGTCATCGCCGACGGCAGCATCCACTGCTTCGGGCCGCTGCGCGGACGCGCACTGGCGGGCGCCCAGGGCAATCCGGCAGCTCGCATCATCGCCACCAATTTCGGTCCGGAACTCGTTTCGATTTCCGGCGTGTACCGCACCTTCGAGCGCGGCATTCCGGAAGCGATCGCCGGCCGCGGTGCCCAGGTGCGGCTCACCACCGGTCAGGACCAGACACTCGATATCGAACCGCTGCAGCTCGACTGACGCGGCACACACAATTTGCACAAGGGGAAACCGTGAGAGTCATCGTCGTAACGTCCGGCAAGGGCGGCGTAGGCAAAACCACCACCAGCGCAGCCTTCGCTTCGGGACTCGCCCTGCGCGGCTTCAAGACCGCGGTGATCGACTTCGACGTCGGCCTGCGCAACCTCGACCTCATCATGGGCTGCGAACGCCGCGTGGTGTACGACCTGGTCAATGTCATCAATGGCGAAGCCAAGCTCAACCAGGCGTTGATCAAGGACAAGCACTGCGACAACCTCTTCATCCTCCCGGCCTCGCAGACCCGCGACAAGGACGCGTTGACGGAAGCCGGCGTCGAGGCGGTGCTGAAGGAGCTCGAGCACATGGCCTTCGACTACGTGGTGTGCGACTCCCCCGCCGGCATCGAGCGCGGCGCGGTGATGGCGCTGACCTTCGCCGACGAGGCCATCGTCACCACCAACCCGGAAGTCTCGTCGGTGCGAGATTCCGACCGCATCCTGGGTATCCTGCAGTCGAAGTCCAGGCGCGCCCGTGACGGCGGCGAGCCGGTCAAGGAGCATCTGCTGGTCACGCGCTACTCGCCCAAGCGCGTCGAGGACGGCGAAATGCTGTCGTACAAGGACGTTCAGGAACTGCTGCGCGTGCCGTTGATCGGCGTGATCCCGGAGTCCGAATCGGTGCTGCAGGCTTCCAACCAGGGTACGCCCGCCATCCACCTCAAGGGCAGCGACGTGGCCGAGGCCTACACCGACGTCGTCGGCCGTTTCCTGGGCGAAGATCGCGAATTGCGTTTCGTCAATTACGAAAAGCCCGGCCTGATCAAGCGTCTGTTCGGAGGCAAGTGATATGTCTCTGCTCGCCCGCCTTTTCGGCGAAAAGAAGAAAACCGCGGAGATCGCCAAGAACCGGCTGTCGCTGCTGATCGCACACGAGCGCAGTGGCGGCGCCGGCACGGCCGACTTCCTGCCGGCACTTCAGAAGGACCTCATCGAGGTCATCTCGAAGTACGTCAATGTGGATCCGGACGCCATCAAGGTTCAGCTCGACAAGCAGGACAACTTCGAGGTGCTCGAAGTCAACATCGTCCTGCCCGAGCACGGTCGCTAAGCGGCGGCCCCACCGCCGCACGGCTTACTGCATCTTCCAGCGCAGATTGGCCACCAGCGCAGCGGCATTGCCGCTGTCGCTGGTCATCGCATTGACCCCGACGTTGAGCACCACCCCAGCCGCGACGTCATAGTTGGCATTGAGCGTCATCATCAGGCTGTCGCGCGGCAGTTCCGTCCCAAGCACCGTGTAGCGCTCGCCGCCCGACAGGCGCAAGCCCAATTCGGGTTGCACGTCACCGTCGAGGTGGCGCCAGGTCACCGAACCCTTCAGCAACAGTTCCAGGCCGGCGGGCTTCCACATGTGCTGGCCCCGGGCGCCGAACGAACTGATCACCAGACTGTTGTGCTGGCTGTCCCCCGCCAGAGCGGCACTGCCGCCCTCCTCCTGGAAAGCGTCGGCGCGTTGATCCACCTTCATCAGCCCGACGAAAGGCTCGACGTGGGCGTCCTCGCCCAGGCCGAAACGGTAGGCGACCTCGCCGAACACCTGCGTGGTGGCGACGTCATAACTGCGCGTGAGGCGCTCGGGGCCATCGATCAGGATCACGTCGCGCGTACTCTCGAGCCGGTGCAGGCTATAGGCTAGCCCGCCGAACACGCGCAGCGAGTTGTCGTCACCGAGTTCGAAAGCCCTGCCCCCATACAGGGCGTAACGCCCCGTCCGGGTGTCGCCCTTCGTTTCCCGCGAGCCCACGCTCAACTGGGCGATGTCGTAGCCGACCGCCGCCCCCAGGCGCCAGTCGCCGAAGGCGGGCAGGTCACCGCCGATCAGGGCGCCGTTGAAATCCTGGGTGGTCGCACCCGCGTTGCCGTCATCGTCCATACGCTGACTGCCACTGCTCGCCTGCGCCCACATCGGCAAGGCCGAGGCCGGTGAGTCCAGGTTGCTGCGCAGGTTCTGCAGGGGCGCATTCATCACATCGATGTCGCTGTAGACCAGCGTCGCACTCATGCTCGCGTGGGCATCGCCGGACAGCTGCGAATACATGTTGGCGGCCTGTTCACTGCTCAGGTTGATGATGGTCCGATAAACCGGATTGTTCGAACCGAGCGTAGCCAGACTGCTGGCGAAGGCGATCTGGTTGGGCGTAAGCGCCTGACTGACGAAGGAAATATCATTGCGCGTCACCGTCAGCGTGACGCCGCTTGCGGTATAGGTAAGACTGGGATCGAGAAAGGCGAGATTCGAAGTAACGCTGGCAAAGCTGCCGCTAATCGGCGAGCCGCTCGTGGTGCTGATGATGGAATAGTTCGTCGCCGGAGCATAGGTACCACTGCCGGCCAGCACCTGAAGCGTGCCATCGAGGCTGACCATGCCGCTGACCACCAACCGGTCGGCGTTTCCAGCGGCGTCGGTCTCGACGGAATACACCGCCCCCGGCGTGAAGATCAGGTCGCCATTGACGTAGAGCGTACCGATCGAATTGCCCGGCGCAACCGTGCCTCCGCTATAGACCACGACCGTGCCGACCGTACCATTGCCGCCAAGCGTGCCACCATCGTGGACACTGACCACCGAAGCGGTGTTCAGGCTGCCATTGATCGCCAGCACACCACCACTGATGTCGGTCGTGCCGGTATAGCTGTTGCTGCCCGTGAGATTGAGGCGCCCTGCGCCCGACTTGACCAGGCCGCCGCTCCCGCTGATCTGGCCTGCATACGTGCTATCGCCGGCCTGGTTCACCGTCAGAGTGGAAGCGCCGAGCGCAATCGAGCCGCCGCTACCCGACAGCGAAGACATCGCGAGGCCGCCCTCGCTCAGGTCGAGCGTGCCGCCATTCACCGTATAGGCCGTGTCCGCCGGCAACCAGCCCGCCAGCGTTCCTGCCTCCACAACGGTGCCGCCGGTATAACTGCTCGTGCCGGAGCCCGGGAGCAACAGCAACAGGCCCTCGCCCGTCTTGGTCAGCGCTCCGCTGCCGGTAATCTCCCCCTGCAGCAGGATGTCGTTGCCGTTGGTGTCGAACACGCCGCCGCCCGACCCCAGCGGCTGAAGACGGAAGGAGATGTCGTCAGTGTTGCCCGACGCCCACTGCAGGCCGCCGCCGTTCAAGGTGATGCGACCCGTGCCTAGCCCATCGCTGCTGGCAAAGTTGATCAAACCCTGCTCGACGGCAATCGCGCTATCGAAAGAACCCAGGCTTGCCGTGCTGTCGAGCGTGAAGACGCCGCCTCCCGTCTTCACCAGCGTCGAACCCGCTCCACCGTAAATCGCGCCGGAGAAGCTCGTCGAATCTCCGTTGCCGCCCACCCTCAGCACGATATTGCCCTGCTCGATGTCGCCGCCGATCTCGACTTCGCCCGACCCCGCCAGCGAACCGACCGTGATGACGCCATCGCCATTGGGCCCAAATGTCTCGTACAGCACCGCCCGGCCATCAACGGTCAGCCGGGCGCCATCCGGCGTACTGTTATCGAGGAAGTACAGGTAGCTGCTGTCGTCGACCGAAATATTGGCCGCCCCCGCGCTGGCCTGACCGTTGAACTCCAGGTAACCCTCTCCCCGCACGGAAATGCTCGAAGCTGCCGCGGTGCTATTCCCTTCGAAGTAAAGACCGGCACCGCCATCCACGATGATGGACGCGTTGGCTGCGGTGCTCGAATCGAAGAAACTGCCACTGAACATGTACGGTGAAAGCGTGATCGAGGCACTCCCGGCACTGCTCCGATCATGAAAGCTGACCGAATCGTCGGAGATGCTGCCAGTAGCAACCTCGTCGCCGTAAAAGTCGACCGCCCTCGACTCCACTGCCCCCAGCATCAGCAGGACGCCGGCGATGATCGTCAGGGACGGCGGGCCGGAACGAGCGTTTTTTTTGGGAAAGGCGGCATGGTCGCCGTGTGGCGAGCACTTCGGAGTCATCCGGATCATTGCGGGGTATCTGTCCTTGGCTGGCTGAGACGGTCACGACCCCGCACCATGATGTGCCCAAGCCACGCCCGACCGTCCCGGAATACGGCCGTCCCGTATCAGACGACAGCCTCAACTCAAACGGCATTGATGATAATGGCGCGTCCGGCGATCGACCAAGCACCAGATCACGGCGCAGCGCACCTCGGGCCGATCGGCCACCAACATCGACATCGACATCAGCCGTAGTGGGCTACCGATCCCCGGGGTACAATTCGCGGCCCCCGGGCCCGGGTGGTGAAATCGGTAGACACAGCGGACTTAAAATCCGCCGGCGCAAGCCTTACGGGTTCGAGTCCCGTTCCGGGCACCAACAATACTTCCCCCGCCGTCCCTTTGAAGTCGATGGGATGATTCGGGCAGCCCTGGCGTGCCGGTCGTGGTCGATGTGGGCCGCACCGCCCATTTGGTGGGCGCCACTTTGGGCAACTTCAGCCAGTGCGGAAAGACGGTGATCGCCGGGCGCTCACGCTCAGGCGACAGGTGATACGCAACAGCGTCACTTTCACGCTGTATCAATCAACGCTGATCCCGGCTACCTGGCTAGCTGCACATACACGCTCAAACCCGCAGGCTCTCAATCGATCCCGCTAGAGTCGAAGCCAGTCGATCCAATTCGTTCGCCGAATTGGCAGCGGCCACCACTGTGCCGCGGTTGTCATCGGCCATGCGGGCAATCGTGTCGACATCTGCGGCGATTGTTACGCCACTACGGCGCTGTTCGGCGACCACGTCCGCAACCCGCTCGAATTCACGCACACTTGCCTCGACTGCGGCGACTGACGTCCGCACGGTGTTTTCAAGCGTAGCGAGTTGGACGAGCGATCCGCTCAACGAATCATTCCCGGTATCTAGCGACAACCCCACTGCCGCCGAGCGACCGCCCAGCGCCGCGGCCAGCGCTTCGATGTCCCCGGCGGCTCGGTTGGATTGTTCGGCCAGTTTGCGTACTTCGTCCGCCACGACAGCAAACCCCCGCCCCTGCTCTCCGGCCCGAGCCGCCTCAATGGCAGCATTGAGCGCAAGCAAATTGGTTTGCCCGGCGATCTCCTTTAATTGATTGGTCAGGTCTGCAATGGCCGCAGACCGGGTAACGAAATCCTCGACCGACGAACGAATCTCGTCGAACGCCATACTTACGCTGTCCACCTGCATGCGCATTGAAGCTAATGCACCGGCTCCCTGCCGGGCGTCGTCCAAGGCTTGGGCGGACGACTGCCGCAAACGCTCGGAACCCTCAGCCAGGTCGAAGATGCTCGCACTCAATATCTCCATTGTCGCGGCCACCGACCCAGTCACCCGGCTCTGTTCCTCGGCACTGCGTTCAGCTTGTCGAGCGTCTCCCAGCAGCCGCCGTGCCGCCTGTCCCAGCGTTTTGGCGCCTTGCTGAACGTCTTGTACAAGATGCTGGAAAGTATCCGCGACTTGATTGAATGCGGCAGCACTTTGGGCAACCTCATCACGCCCGCTTATCGCTGCCCGGCAGGTAAGGTCACCGGCCTTCAACTGAAGTGCAGTGTCCCTGATCCGGTTGACCGCGCCGACGATCGACCGGCGAATCAGCAGTCCGCTACCTACCGCAACAAGCAGCGCAAGCATCGCCAATGCGACCAGAACAGCAGTCGCTGTAGTCCCGAATTCCCGAGCATGGTCATACTCCTCGCGCCCGAGACGCTTCTGAATGTCACCGAGCTTGGTCGCCGCAGCCACGAAGCCGCTGAACCAGGACCACAACATGGACGATCGCGTCTCATCCAGGCCTCGGACAGCATCGATGGATGCGAGCATCTGGGATAGCTCTCGCCGGTAAGCGGAGAGCGCCTCGAACACTTCGGCGTATGCCGCAGACTCTTCCGCCGTCAGCCCTTCGTCCCGCGATGCCGTCTCGACGGCGGCAATCCCTTCAGCCAACTCACTGAGAATCGGTTGTAGCTGTTCGTCCAGCAGTCCAGGCGCACCGGCATCCCCTCGCGCTGCGCGAAAGTCAGACAGCATCAAGGCAACGTCTTCATTGAGCGACCGTACCCGGTTGAGTCCCTCCATGGTCGCCAATAGACGCAGCAGACGCACTTCATAGATCGATTTCAAGGCGGATTGCTGCTCTTGCATGCCACGATGCGCTGCCACGGCGACCAGGGCGAGCAGTGCCGCGACGACGAGCGGAGTGATCAGGAGTTTGGTCCCGATTGAGTAGCGGTCTAGCATTTGGAGGGATTGACGCTCGGAAGTGTTGCGATTGACGCCGTGGCACGACGCCAGCGGCGAGGCATGCTGGCAGGTTCTGACCAGAGCGCGGTCGTAGGTCTCGATGGGCCCTCGAACCACGATGCCGCCTGATTGGCAGGGCTGCGATCGCGCCGTTCAATCTTGAGTAACTGCCGCCTGGTGCAAGCCGTTTTCCGAACGCCACGCGGTGAGCGCGAAGGCAAGGACCGCCAGGGCGGCCAGTAGAGCTGCAGCATGACTCAGCGCGGGATAACCCGAGTGTTGTACCAGGGTGCCCCCTATGAAGGGACCAATGCCCGACCCGATCATGTTCATTGCCGGCGTCGCCGCCACCGCCCTGCCGGTCGGATCGGCATGGGCGAAATAGCCGAAAGCGAAGGTGTGGGTAAAGATCATGACAAAGGGGAAAAGACTGGTCGCCACCGCGTAAGGGAGAAACGCGCCTGCGTTGAAAATGGTCAGCGCCAGTACAGCCTGCGCGACAGGCCCTCCCATCATCACTCGACGGGCGGGCCAGCGGTGCTGCAACACGGCTGCCAGCACCGCCGGAAACAGCGTCACCAAACCGACCGCGACGAGGACCGAGGCAACCTGCTCGACCGTGAAACCACGGTCAACGCCCACCCGCTCCACGAAGCTGAACACCATGGACTGGACGGTCGCCATCAAGCTGACGCCGACGATACCGGCCCAAACCCCGGCTGGTATCCGTCCCCGCGACTGAAGCTGCGGCGTTTCCCCGGCGAACACCATCTCCGGCCGTGGAAAAAACAGCGCGGTAGCGACGGCGGCTATCGCCATCACCGCGCCAAAGACCATGAACAGCGCCTGCCCACCCCATCGCTCCACCACGAGCGGCATTGCGCCAAGAAATGCGATGGAAAAGACACCGAGCGAGAATTGAGCCGCAGCGAACATGCGATGCGGATTGCGGCTCCGCCCCATCGTTCCGTGGGTGAACGACAGGCTGCAGCCCGTTGCGATGCCCCCCAGTACATGTGCCAGGGCCAGGATTTCGTATCTCACGGATAGCGTGGCAAGAACGAAGGCGATCGCAGCCAGACCGAACCCTGCCGGCACCACCAGGCGCGCCGGAAAGCGATTGAAGCGCGGTGCGCAAACGAGGCTGGCCACCACCACCCCCGCAAGGAACAAGGTCGCCAGTCCCCCGGACTGCTGCGGGGTAAATTGGTAGCGGGCGATCAGGGTGCCGACCCATACCGGCAGCGCCACCATATCGATCATGCCAGCCACATGGGCGATGCAAAGCGCGACCCGGCCTCGCAAGGTCTCGGTGGTGTTCATGTCTGTCTCCTATCGGGCCTTGCGGCTCTCGTTATCGTCTTGTGGCCTGTTGGCGTACGCCGATCGGGCGGGCTACAGGGCGTGTTCCACCACAGGGGTGGCCGTACTGCCTCCCGATGCCCGCGGCCCCAACTGCTTGACGAGCAGAATGTCACCCAGGTGGCGGCTGCCATCCTCCATTTCCACGTCGAGGACGGCGGGCAGCAAGCCGTCGCATTCGATGCCGATCTGGTAGGTAACCCCATCGGGCGGCAGATCGTCGAAGCGGAAATCGCCGAACGCATCGCTGATCGTCCGGCTTACAAGCTCACCGCCGTGCCGGAGCTGCACACGGGCACCAGCGACGCACGCCACCTCCTCCCCTTCCCTCGTCAACAGACTGCCGCCGACGAATGCACGATCGAATCGATGCAGGTTCCGGTAGTACAGCCGCGGCCGGGTGCTCCACTCGGGGTGCCAGGTGCGCAGACGTTCCGCCTCGGCGCGAGCCGCCATGTCCTCGTCGCTCACACGCACCGCCTCGATGGCCTGGGTTGGACATACGGCGGTGCATCGCGGCGCAGTCCAACCGGCATCGAGCAGATGCGCATCGAAAAACCAGTTCTGCGGCACCTGCTCGGCCTCGTTCCAGACGATGGCGCCATACGGGCAGGCGTCGACAAGGTCGCGCCTTCCCCTGGCCTTCACCGGATCGATCAGCACGATGCCGTCCTCACGCTTGCGCACCGCGCCATCGGCGCCCGCGGCGAGGCAAGGACCGGCGTCGCAGTGGCCGCACATTGCCGGCCGGTAAGCGGTATCGACCATGTGGGCGCTCCCGCGGGTCCGGCGCTCTAGCCACACCACGCCGCGCCCCTGTCGCTCGTGGGGAACGCTGTAGCCGGGAAAGGCGTTATCGACGAGTTCGTCCTTGGCCGCCAGCACGCAGTTGTTGCAGTTCTCGCACAAGGCGACATCCACGATCAGGTTCCACTTCTTCATCACAGACTCCTCAGGCCGCTCGTGCGGTTGTCGGACGGTGCGGCCATTTCTCGACCTGAACCAGGCACGAATTGGGCGCCATGCTGCTGGTTCCCTTCGACTGCGAACGCGAGGGCGTGAGCAGATTCAGGCATCCACCGATATCGACCCGCTCGCCGCCGATCTCGATCGGCTGGTACTCGGCGCTGGCCTCGAAGGACTTCACCACACCAGGCGCCAGCAGCGGCGACACATCCGCGGCACAGATCACCGCGCCGCGGTCGTTGAACACCTTCACCAGTTCGCCGTGGCGGATGCCGCGTGCCGCCGCGTCCGCCACATTCAGTCGCAGCAGCCAGTAGTAGTGCCCGTCGACGCACAGGCGGTGGTCCGCGATGTCGTTGGTGAAGCTGTTCTTGCCATCGACGTTGGTGTGAAAGCTGTAGCGCGAATGGGTCGCCAGCAGCTGCAACGGGTAGCGCTCAACCAGGCCCGTGCTGTGCGGGCCCTCCCAGGACGGAAGATAGCGGTTCAGCACCGGACGTTCGGGGTTGTCGGGATCCGACCGCTTCAGGGTCTCGGGCAGGAATTCGATCTTGCCCGACGGGGTCTGCAAGCCTTTTCCGAATTCGCCCGCCCACTGGGACGGCAAGGGTTGCGGCTCGGCAATGTCCTTGTGCCGGTCCTCGGCGAACCAGCGGAAATTGACCGGTGGTTCCAGCCCCGGCTTCTCGGGCGGGACGACGAAGTAGCCCTTCTTGCAGAACGCCTTCCACGAAACATGACGGGCGACGTCGCTGGAATCGAAAACCCGCTTGCACCAGTCGAGTTCGCTGCAACCTTCGGTGAACATCGCGCCGAGACCGAGCCGCTGCAGGATCAGGCTGAAGATCTCGTAGTCCGATTTCGATTCGCCAAGCGGCTCGATGCACTTGTGCTGGAGTGCGATCACGCGGTGGTTGAGACCGTTGAATCCATGCTGCAGGTAGCCACCGCCAGATGCCCACTCACCGATGTCGTAGCGCTCGAACTGGGTGCACGCGGGCAGGATGAGGTCGGCAAACTGCGCCTCACCCTCCATCCAGATCGACTGATTGACCACGAAGTCGATGGATTCATGCCGATAGGCTGCTTCCATGCGCTGCGATTGGGTCAGCGTGCTGAACCAGGACCCACCGTACTTGTAGAGCATCCGGATCGGCGAGTACCCGGGCATGGGATAGTGGAAAGGCGCAAACTGCAATTCCGTGGCGATGCCGTCCCACAGGTAGCCCGTCGCCTTGCCTTCCAGGATGGCTTCCGGCAGCTGCTGCTTGGGCACCAGTTGGCGGACCGGATTCGCCGTAATGACGTGCGGCATCTTCTGGTAGTTGTTCACCGCATTGCCGTTCCACTGCAGTTCGCCGGAGATGCCGCCATCGGCATATCCGGGGAAATAGAACTCGTGGTCGACCGGCGTACCGGCCTGCAGATTGCCCATGTTGACGCCCGGCTTTCCGAGCCCCTGCATCGCCATCAGCATGACCATGCAGCGCGCCCACTGGGCGCCCGTGGCGCTGCGCCCCGCGCCACCGAAACCCGAACCTTGCACCCCGGCAGCGAGATAGGTCTTCTTCCGCGCCCACTGGCGCGCCAGGGCGCGCACCACATGCGCCGGCACACCGGTTTCGGCAGCCTGCCATTCCGGCGTCCTGGCGACGCCATCTTCTTTGCCCAGCAGATAGTCGCGCCACGTGTCGAACCCGGTCGTGCGCGTGGCGACGTATTCCTTGTCGTACAGATCCTCGACCACCCAGACGTGCATGATCGCCTGGGCGAGCGCCGCGTCGGTGGTCGGCTTGACCGGAATCCAGCGGCCGCCGAGCAGTTGCGCCGTCGGGTTGAAGTGCGGGTCGATGTGGACGAACTCGATGCCCAGCTCTTTCGCCCACAGGCGTCGCTGGGTCCCTTCGAACCCCATGTAGGCGCCGTTGGTGCTTTCGGGATCGCTGGACCAGAAGACGATCTGCTCGGCCTCCTTCAGGCAGTCCTCCACCGTGCCGTAGTTGGCGC
Source organism: Azoarcus sp. DD4 (assembly GCF_006496635.1). Lineage (NCBI taxonomy): Bacteria > Pseudomonadati > Pseudomonadota > Betaproteobacteria > Rhodocyclales > Zoogloeaceae > Azoarcus > Azoarcus sp. DD4. The sequence continues at coordinate 2,510,241 of NZ_CP022958.1, read as the reverse complement.
CGATGCCCACCCGCTGGCTGTGCCCCCAATGGTGCATCGCGCCCCAATACCAGCCCTCCCAGCTATCCGGGTTGGCGGCCACGCGGGTGAAGCCGATCAGGTTGCCGAAGCGCAGCAACGCGGAGAGGTAGTAGCCGACGTTGCCCCACTGGTGATGAGAGCCATGCAGGATGGCCAGCGAACCGGGACCGTACTCGCGCTTCTGGCGCTGGATCTCGCCGGCGACGATGTCCAGGGCCTCGTCCCAGCTGATCGGTACGTAACCGCTCTTGCCGCGGTTGTGCGGATTGCGTTCGCCGTTGGGGTCGAAGTCGACCCGCTTCATCGGCTGCAGGATGCGCTTGTCCGAGTACACCGCCGACTTCATCGCCAGCGCGTGCGGCGCCACCGTAGCCTGTCTGCGCGGGGTGAAGCGCTTGCCGCGCGCCTCGATGCTCCAGCTGCCGGCGTCATCGGCGGCGAAGTCGATCGGCGTCAGCCGCAGGATGCGGCCGTTCTTCACATGCACGAACAGCGGCCCGCCGTTGGTCAGCATCGTATGACGGACGCTGCCGTCCGGCTGGGGCGTGCCCATCTGCAGCGCGCAGCTCTGCGACCGGTTCATCAGTTGCATGAACCACACGCACAGCGGGTCCGGCCCCATCACCATGACCTTGAAATTCTTCGCCGCGTGGACCACATCGCCCATGTCCGGACTGGGCCGCATGAAGGTGAGCGCGGTATCCAGATCCTTGAACACCATGTCGACCTGCGGCTGCGGAATCCGCCCGGCACCGGATTTCACCCGCCCGTTTTCGAAACGGTAGTGCCGCGCGATCGAGCCATCCTTCAGGCGGATCTGCACGGTGCAATCGTGGCGGCGCATGAAGGCGCGGAATTCAGCGCTCTTGCCCGCCGCGCGATTGAGCATGGGCGTCAGCGCCAGCAGGATGGTGCGGAAGATGAGCGGCTTCATCGCCCGGCCCTTCCGCGCCGGAAAGGCGAATCCTTCCAGCAGTACATAGTCTTGTCTCCGTGTTGTCTTCACGTGCCGCATGCGGATGCGGCACGTTGATGCGGCCTGTCGCGTCGGATCAGGCCGGGATATCGGCGACGATCGGGTTCTCGATGTGGCCGAGCCTGTCGATCTCGACACGCACCACATCCCCCGGGCGCAGGAACTTGCCGAGCGCGATGCCGACGTTCGCGCACGTTCCGGTGGCGATCAGGTCGCCCGGCTCCAGCGTCATCACCTGCGACAGGTGATGGATCTGCTGCCAGATGTTGTAGATCATCCCCCCAGTGATCGCCTTCTGACGCGGTTCGCCATTCACCGAGAGGCGCATTTCCAGTGCGTGAGGATCCTCGATTTCGTCGTCGGTGACGATCCACGGCCCGATCGGACCATGGGTGTCGAAGGATTTGCCCAGGGTAAAGGTCGGGCTGGCCTGCTGCCAGTCGCGCGCCGTCACGTCGTTGCAGACGAAGTAGCCGGCGACCACGCTGCGCGCATCGGCCTCGCTCACGTAACGGCAGCGCTTGCCGATCACCACACCGAGTTCGGCCTCGTAGTCCAGGCGCTCCGACACCCGCGGCTGCACCACCGGGTCGTAGGGACCGTTGATGCAACTCACCTGTTTGTTGAACCAGAGTTGAGTACTCGGGATGGGAATGCCGGCGCGCCGCGCCTCATCGGCGTGATCGTGATAGTTCATGCCGATGGCGAGGAACTTGTCGGGGTCGGGAATCGGCGCCTCCAGCCTGACCTCGGCCAGCGGAATGCCGCCGCGCCCGCCGGGCAGCGTGACCCGGATCTGATCCAGCATGGCGGGACCACCGGCGAGCAGCGCCTTGATGCTGTGCGGCAATTGCGGCAAGGCCGCCGGAATGTCGTGGATGCGGTCGCCAACGACGATACCGATGGAGGTGTTGCCGTTATAGGTGTATCGAGCGAGTTTCATGAGTACCTCTAAGGAGAGCGGACGAATCGAACCGGGACGCGGTCGGTCGTTATTTGAAGAATTCCGGCTGCAGCGCGGGCGCCCATTGCGACAGTTCGTCACCGCTGATGGCCGCGTTGCCGACCGGCGTGGCGTCGTTCACCAGATCGCCGTCGGTCCAGTGTTCGATCTTGTGGCCGAAGGGGTCCCGCCAGTAGTCGAACAACTGGCTGCCCTGGACATGGCGGCCGATACCCCAGGAGTGGGCATGGCCCTTACCCGCCAGATGCTCGTTACCGCGCATCAGGTCGTCCAGGTCGAGGACCTCGAACGCGGAATGATCGAAACGGCCGACGCCGTCACTCGCGGTGATCAGCGCCAGGGTGTGATGGTCGGTGTAAGTCTCCCCAAGGCTGCAGTGCATGAAGGCGGCTATGGTGTTTTCCGGACTGCCGGCGTAGTAGGTATCCGAAGGCCGCAGGCCGAGCAGATCGCCATAGAACGCCAGGCTCTTGCGGAAATCCGCCACCAGCAGGGCGACGTGGCCGCAACGCATGACGTGGGACGGCCCGCGCGGAACGCGGACGACTTTGCCGAAGCGTCGGCGGGCGACAGCCGGATTGACTTCGATCGGGTCGCGAACCGCCACCGGCTCAACCGGCGACTGCCCATGGAGCACGTCTACCCGCAGGCCATCCGGATCCTGCAGGCGCACCAGCTTGCCACCCCCAGGCTCCGTGTTGCTCTCCACCGGCAGGCCGGTGTGCTCCGCCAGCCGGAACAGGTCGGCCTCGGACCTCGCCCGCAGGCCGATACCCAGATTGGCGGATTCGCCCTTCTCGGTGATATGCACCACCGGCGCCGTTCCGCAGGCCCGCATGTACAGGGCGTGGTCGTTGCGCTTCACCCTTTGCAGGCCGAAATCCGTCAGGAACGCCTCCATCTTGTCCAGATCGGGGGCCTGGTAGCGGACATAGGCCATGTCCTCGACGTGAATCACCGACATCGTTTTCTCCTCCTGGTCAATTCGCCGTTCAAGCGGCGGATAAGCTGTGTACGCTCTCGTTTCCGGTTTCAGGCAGGCCGGAGAGCAGCCGCCAGATTCCTTCGCGGAAGTGCTCGTCCCGTGTCGGGTCGAATCGCGGGTCACCGTTCTCGCCGAACGCGTCGGCGACCTCCTCCCAGTCGCGCTCCTCGAGCGCGGCCATTGCAAGCGGCAGGACCTCCCGCTCTTCGAGCGCGAGGTGGTTCCATACGAATTCGAGGTAGTCGCGGCTCTCGTTCGCAAAGCGCGCCACACCGGTCGCCGGGCCCGCCTCCCAGGCGTCCAGCGCGGCCACGAGACGGGAGACCCGATCCGACTCTTCCTGGTGCTGCCGTTCGAGCTTCGCGAGCAAGGGTTCCGCTTCCGCGCTGCGCTGCTTCAACAGCCTGAACAGGTAGCCATCCTCCTTGGGATGGTGCAGCCGCAGGGGAAACTCCTGCAGATAGGTCAGGAAGGTGCGCAGCAGGGGGAAATCCGGCACCGCGCCGCCGCGGGACATCTCCTGCAGCAGCGCCTGCAACTGATGCAGCACGACGCCCAGGGTGCGATGCTCGTCCTGGATGATGCCCAGGGCCCGGGTCATCGCCGGCCGGGCCGCGCGGCTCTCGCTGGTATCGACCAGCACCGGCACGCTCGCTTCCGCCAGCACCTTGAGCGTCTGCGAGCCGATCATGAGACGGCTCAAGCCCTGCCGGCCGTGCGAAGCCATGAAGACGAGGTCGCAGCCCTGCGTCTTCGCCGCTTGCAGGATGGCCTCATACGGCCGGTCGCTGACCAGGTGACGGGCTGCCGACGGCACCTGTCCGATACGGGCCGCCAATTCGGCTTTTTGCAGCACCGCCCGGGCACGACCCACCATATGCGCCCTGAACACTGCCGGATCGATGACGTGCATCAGCGCGCCATCGCCGGAGCCCGCATAGTCGGCCACTGCGTGAAAGAAGGTCAGACGGGCACCGACGCTGCGAGCGAATTCCACCGCATGGCTGACGGTATGAACCGAAAGGATCGAATCGTCGACCGGAACCAGGATGTGCTTGTACATCGCGTCTCTCCTAGATGCGTTGTGCCATGACCCGACACGACGGGTTTGCGGGTTCGGCCGAAGTCTTCGGCGCCGCGTTCGCAGCGCCAAGCTGTTGCGTCGATATCCGCGTCTGCGGCAGCAGGAAGGTGGCCAATGCCGGAATCAGGATCAGCGCGCCGAGCATGTTCCACAGGAACATGAAGGTGAGCAGGATGCCCATGTCGGCCTGGAACTTGATCGGCGACCACGCCCAGGTAAAGACGCCGACGGCCAGGGTCACCCCGGTCAGCATCACCACCTTGCCGGTGAATAGCAGCGCCCGGTAATAGGCGTCCGACAGGCTGTTGCCAGCGCGCAGGCTCGCGAGCGTGACGCTGAGGATGTAGAGCGCGTAATCCACGCCGATACCGACCCCGAGCGCGATCACGGGCAGCGTTGCCACCTTCACGCCCATGCCCAGCGCGACCATCAAGGCCTCGGCCAGTACCGAGGTCAGCATCAGCGGCAGCACCGCCACCACCACCGCGCGCCACGAACGGAAGGTGATGAAACACAGCAACACCACGGCGCCATAGACCAGGAACAGCATGGTTCGCCAGGCATCCCGCACCACCGCGTTGGTCGCCGCCTCGATCCCGGCGCTACCGGCGGCGAGGACGAAACGCGCCGCCTCGCTGTCGTTCTCTGCGGCGAAGGCTTCGACATGACGGGCCACTGCCGACAGCGTGTCGGCCTTGTGATCGGCCAGATACAGGTAGAGCGTGAGCAGGCTGCAACGATCGTTGTAGAGCCCGCGCGGCGCGTAACTCGCCGCGGTGTTGAGCATCTCCTGGTTGGCGACCAGATCGTCCCACTTTGGGTTGCCCTCGCTCATGCCGACGACCACACGACGGGAAAGCTGCGCCATGCTGTTGGTCGCCTCCACGCCGGGCAGCTGACGCAGCGACCACTCCAGCGCCTCCAGCCGCATCAGCGCGTCGTAGGCGGTGCAGGCGCCATCCGGGGTCTCCACCATCACGGCGAACACGTCGCTGCTGGCTCCGTAGGCCGCGTTCATGAAAGCCACGTCGCGGTTGTAGCGGCTGTCGGGACGCAACTCGGGCGCACCGGGATCGAGGTCGCCAATCTTTAGCCACTGGCTGGCGATACCGCCGCCGATCGCCAGCGCGAACGCGGCGCCGATCGCAACCGTCGCCCACGGGCGGGCGGTGAAGCGATCCAGAAAGCGCCACAACGCCTGCCGCTGCCCGCACTCCGCAGCTCGCTCGGCACTCAGGCTCCGCTCGGCGGCAGAGCGCGACACCCCCGTGTAGGACAACAGGATGGGCAGCAGGATCAGGTTGGTGAAGATCAGCACGCCGACGCCGATCGAGGCGGCGATCGCCAGCTCCCGGATCACCTGGATGTCGATGACGAGCAGGACCGCGAAGCCCACCGCATCCGCCAGCAAGGCGGTGAGGCCGGCGAGGAACAGGCGACGGAAGGTGAAGCGCGCTGCGACGTACTTGTGCATGCCGCGGCCGACGTCCTGCATGATGCCGTTCATCTTCTGCGCACCGTGGCTCATGCCAATGGCGAAAACGAGGAAGGGCACCAGGATCGAATACGGATCGAGTACGAAGCCCAGCGCCGGCAGCAAGCCGAGCTGCCAGACGACCGCGATCAAGGAGCTGACGACCACCAGCAAGGTGCTGCGCACGCAGCGGGTGTACCAGTACACGATGGCGGTGGCGATCGCGATGGCTGCGGCGAAGAAGGCCAGGATCTGCCGCAGGCCCTCGATCAGGTCGCCGACGACCTTGGCGAAGCCGGTGATGTGCAGCCTGATCTGCGCAGACTCGTGCGTCCCCCGCAACTGTTCCACGCGCTCGGCAAACTCCGCGTAGTTGAACGGACGGCCGTCGGGCAGCGTGCCCAGCAACGGCACATGGATCACGGTGGAACGCTCATCGCTGGCCACGATCTGGCCGATCTCGCCGGAGCGCGCCACATTGGCGCGCAGTTGCGCGAGGCTCGCCGCGGAACCGTCGTATCCGTCGGGGATCACCGGCCCGCCTTCGAGCCCCTCCTCCGTCACGCCCAGCCAGCGTGTATTCGGCGTCCACAGCGATTTCATGTGCTGACGCTCGACCCCGGGAACGAGGAAGAGCTCGTCGCTGATCTTGCGCAGTTCGGCCAGATAAGTCGGGTCGTAGATCGAACCATCCACGTGTTCGACTGCAATCCGGACCGCATTGCCCAGCCCCTTCAGATCCGCGGCGTGCTTCTGGAAATCAAGGACGTAGGGGTGATGCGCCGGGATGGTCTTCTCGTAGCTCGCGTTGAACTGCAGCCGGGTCGCCTGCCAGCCGAGCACCGCGGTGAGCAAGGCGCAGACGGCGATGACGATCAGTCTGTTGTTGAACAGCAGCCGTTCGACGAGCGAGCCGGAGTGGCGGTCGAAACCGACCACGCCGTCTGCCCCGGACGGGGCCGTGGCGGAATGCATCATTTCGTGCGCTCTCCCGTCGTATCGCCCAGCCGGATCACGCCCGCCACACTGCTGACGACGACCGCGCCATCGGGTGTGCGGGCAAGGTCGGTCACCGGCGGCAATACCGGCGCCGGCAGACGCTCGGCGCGCGTTCCCTCGGCGGCGAGGCGCCACAAGGCTCCGGCCTGGTCCCCGATGAGGAAGCTGCCGTCCGGCTCGGTCCGGATGGCGGTAATGGAAGCCTCACCCAGCCCCGTCACCGGCCGCCAGTTGCGGCCGCCGTCCTCGGACACGAAAGCGTTGCCGCGCAGACCGCCCACGACCAGCCGCCGGCCGTCCTCGGCCAACGCGAACAGGCTCCCCTCATAAGGCAGGGTGACGCGCTCGAAACTGCGGCCGGCATCCTGCGATCCCAGCAGCAGACCGAACTCGCCGGCGATGTAGAAACGCTGCCCGCCGCCGGCAACGGCGTACCAATGCCCTTCGCGGGGATTGGGCAATTGGTCCGCCAGCGACGACCATTGCCTGCCGCCATCGCGGCTGACAAAGGCCGTGTTGAAAGCGCCGACGACGACGACCGTCTGGCGGTCGAGCGCATGGACAGCGAAAAGCGGTTTGTCAGCGCCCTCTTCGGCCAGACGCTGGGCCAGGGCCGTACGCCGCTCGCGAAGCTCGACATCCACCTCGTCGGCTGCAGCCTCCTGCAGCAAGCGGATGGCGGCGAAGCCGTCGAGCTGGCGCGACCAGTTCCGCCCACCGTCCTCGGTGCGCAAGACCACGCCACCATGGCCGACGGCCCATCCCACCTGGGGCGTCAGCATGGACACGGCAGTCAGCGTCACCGACACCGGGACCTGCCCCTGCCGCCACATCTTGCCGGCATCGTCCGAATACAGCGCGATGCCGCGCTCACCCACGGCAAAGACCTGCCGATCCGCCACCGCAAGCGACTGAAAGGCCACCTGCCGGGCGCGCTCGCCCACCAGCATCGTCGCTGGACGCTCGAGGGGCGGGACAACCGCGCCCGCCGCATGGCAGACGCCTACGTACGCCAGCCCGGCCGTCAGACAGCCCAACCAACCGGCTGACCGGATTCTTGAATATGCAAACATCGAACATCCCCAGTATTCGGGAAACGGGACACCCGTTGGAGTCCGGGCGCACCGGGAGGAATGAGCGTGCGGCCCGGACTGCCCGACGAGTCGCGGCTTGCGCTTCGAACGGCGTCCGCGCTACCGGCCGAGCGGTGGCGCGGACACCGCCGCTCTGGGCGCCGCGATCAGCGCACCCCTGCCCCCACCATGCCGTCCGGCGTGAAGATCGAATCTCGGAAGGGTTCGGTCACCCGGATCTGGTTCGGGCTTTCATTCACCAGGCGATTGACGAACATGGAGCCGGAATTGAGGTCGTAGGCGCCCCACACCATGCCCATTACCGCCGGCACCTCGGGCATCACGATCGGCAGCATGAAAGGCACCCGCCAGAGCGCGCCGTTGGCATCCCAGCGGTCGGCCAGCACGGCGGTCCAGGTGTCTTCGTCCAGGTAGTAGCGGCTCTTCGGCGAGGTGTGGCGCTCGCCCTCCTTCAGCGTCGCCTCCACCACCCACACGCGGTGCAACTCCCAGCGCACATGGTCGGGGTTGAGGAAGTGGGCGCCGACAACGTCCGCATCCTTGGCCGGCACCAGGGTGCGATTGCTGTTGTACGGGATGTACATCTCCTGCTTGCCCACCAGCTTCCAGTTGAAGCGGTCCTTGCGCGCATTGAAGACGGTGACCTCGTCAAAGCTCACGATCCCCGCCGAGAAAGGCGTCGGCGTGTCGCAGCAGGAGTTCGGCAGCTTGCGGACCCGGCGCTGGCCGGTGAGATACACCCAGGTGCTGGTCTTGCTCTCGTCGAGGTTCTGGCGGCCGACGATGCCCTCGCCGGCACGGATCGGCGGCCCGGAGTTGAACGAGCGAACCAGCCAGTACTCGCCGTTGAACTGCTTCTCCCCATCCTTGAGGTAGTACGCGGTCTGCTCCTCGTTGGTCGATTCCAGCACCTGAACGGGACGCCCTTCCGCCGTCACCATGTAGCCGTGGAAGCGGTCGACCTGGAAGGACGGCGGTCGCCAGCGAAGCTCGTGATTCCAGACGGCTTCGATGCCGGACGACGGAATGGGAAAGGGAACGCCACCATACACGTTGGCCGGCTGCGGCCCCGCGCCGCCATCGACCAGCTTGCCTTCGGCCGCATTGCGTGCGGTGTTGTCATAGACCCACTGGGGGGCGGCCGCGGTACGCCGGGTCGGATAGACATCGAGCCGGAAGTCGGGGTACTTCTGCAGCATCGCCTTGATGCCTTCGGACAGCTTGCCTTCGTACTGCGCCATGTTCTTCGCGGAGATGGCGTAGAGCGGCTTGTCGGACGCGAAGGGGTCGATACGGCGCCCGGCGGCATTGATGCCCTCCTTGGAATTGCTGTAACCGCCTTCCCAGGCCGGAATGCTGCCGTCCTTGTTGCCCGCGCGTTCCGCGCCGAAAGGGGTCAGCGTGGCCTTGAGCTTCGCTGCGTCGGCGCCGTGTGCGACCGGCATTCCGATCGCCAGCCCCACTGCAGCTGCCACCGATACAAACGCGATGCGTGCCTTGCGTGTCATGTCTCCGTCTCCTCAGAAGCTGCGGTTCACCGAGAACGTGACGAAGTCGCGATCCTTCATGTACTGCTTGTAGCTGAAGGTGCTCGCGTCCGTCAGGAACTGGTCTGCCGCGCCGTAGTAATGGGTGTAGTTGAGGCTGATGCGCCACTGATCGAGATAGATGCCGTTGATGCCGAGCGAGATGTCGCCGCCACCGTCGGCCGGCATCACCCCGGGCCCCAGCGCCATCGAACGCGACCCTCTGGGCGAGTAACCGATACCGACAGGAACGCTGATGTCCAGACCGGGCAGCACCTGCCGATAGGTGGGTTCGAAGGTCATCCGCAAGGCAACCGCATCCCTCGTTGCGTTGGGGTCCAGCGCCGACTTGTTCTTGGTGACCTCGAGAACCCGGTTCCATGCGATCTCGCCGACGAAAGTCGCCTCGGGGAACAATTCGCTGGGCGGTACCGACCACAAGGCCGAAAGGTTTACATGGGCAGTCTTGCCCACCGCGTAGGCGGGATTGCTGCTGTTGTTGGTGGCCGCCCCACCGAGCGCGCTGGTATCGACGGCCTGGCTGCTCGCCAGGTCTTGATTACGGCGGACGGACGCCTCGCCGGCCAGGTTGAGGTCTCCGAATGTCCGGCTGAAACTCGCACCGAGTGCGGTGATGCCCTCGTGGTAATTCAGCCGGTACGAAACCGGCGTGACCGCCGGCCCCATCAGACCGAGATTGACGACCTGCTGAAAACTCTTGCTATGGAAGCGGACCAGATAGAAACCGAGGTCGGTCTCGCCCGCCCTCAATTTCAGTTGTACGCCGCCCTGCCCGGAATCCTTGGCCTCCTCGTCGGCAAGCTGCCGCGCATCGGCCGCGGCGAACGGGGGCACCGGCAGCCCAAGCAGCAGGCGCTCCCCACCGGTCGGCGCGGTATCGACGCCGGAAAAATAGCTGCCCGCCGCCGGCAGCCGGTTGGCCTCCCAGCGCAACTGGTAGTAGGCGCCGAGCGACACGTCGGACGACAGCTGGACCTGCCCGGACAGCTGGCTGACCGGGCGGATGGCCTCCTTGAACTGCGTGCTCGGCACCGAGGACAGCTTGACCACGTCGACCGGAGCCATGGCGCCGGCGATCGCGTTGGCCCCGAAGAAGAGGCTCTCGCCCCACACCTGGGCATGTCGGCCGAGCCGGACCGTTGTCGGTTTGTCGGCCAGATCGAATCGACCGAACACGAAGGCGTCGAGCAGCTCCGCCCTGCGCCCGTGAATGCGACGTGCACGATCGGTGAACTCGTCGTAATCAACCGAACCGGGGTTGTTGGTGCCGTCGTTGGGACGATCGTTATGCCCCATATAGACACTGTCGTACCACGCAGCGCCGGACAGACGCAGGCCGAAGTTGCGGTACACGACGTCGAGTTCGGACAGCAGGTCCAGTCGGTTGCTGATCAAGCCTCGATCGAAATTCAGATTTCCGTCATTGGCGTTCACCTGGTCCACCAAGCCGGCGTCCTGGCCCTTGACGCGCCACCCGGCGGTGTACTTCACCGTGTTGTCCCAACGTATTTGCAGATCGGGATCAGCCGTGTCGAGCTGGAAAGCGTGCGATGTAGGCACGCCTGCGCCGAACGACAGCACCCCCATCGCGACCGCCGTCAATACGCCCGACGACCGCGCGGCAAACCTCGTCTTCCTTCTTTCGTACATCTGTCTCCACCTCCACTGGTGCGCAGCCAGTTACAGCGCTGCGACGTGACGTGTTCGGGGCACAGTCAAGACAGGCGCGATGAATTGCTACCAACTGTCTTCCCTGCCCTGCCTCGTAGATGCGATCTCGCAGATCACACTTTTTTATCGATAATTTAGTTTTTTTTAACTTTTACACGATTTTTTACTTATAGCAAGACATCTAGCGACAATAATTGGCAAACACGGTCACTCGTGGACGAAGACGGCCTTCGCCGAGTCCTGTCATCCCCACTGGACAGCGGAACAGGGAGACCCAGGAACTCATCACTTCATGGGTTTCTATCCGGAAAGTTGACATGAGACATTTTTTATCGATAAATAAAAAATAACTATTATTTTATCGATCTTAAGTGCAACACCACCCACACCGCCGCGGCCGTTCCACCCCGGCACCATCAACGCGAGTCCCCAGTAACGGAGCTTCCGCATGACCGACGCCGTCATCGTTTCCTACGCGCGAACTGCGCTTACCAAGTCCTTTCGTGGAGGGTTCAATGCGACGCACGGCGCGACACTCGCCGCCGCCCCCATCCGGGCAGCCCTCGCCGCCGCGCGCATTGCCGCCGACGAAGTCGAGGACCTCATCCTCGGTTGCGGCTTTCCGGAAGGCGCAACCGGTCTCAACATCGCGCGCCAGGCCGTACATGCCGCCGGACTGCCGGATGGCGTTCCCGGCCTGACCGTCAACCGCTTCTGCGCCAGCGGCCTGCAGTCGGTGGCGCTCGCTGCGCAACGCATCGCCAGTGGTGAAGGCGAAACCTTCATCGCCGGCGGCGTCGAATCCATCAGTGCGATCGCGCCCCACATGAACCGCCACCTGCTCGAGGACAGTGCGTTGCGCGCGGCTCGCCCGGCGGTGTACTGGGGGATGCTCGAAACGGCGGAGGAAGTCGCGCGCCGCTATCGAATGAGCCGCGAGCGGCAGGACGAATACGGCGTGCGCAGCCAGCAGTTGGCCGCGGCCGCGCAGGCAAGCGGCCGGCTGGCCGAAGAGATCGTGCCGGTGCACACCCGCATGGACGTCTTCGATCCGAAGACCCGCGAGCCGGTCGGCCAGCGCGACCTCACCGTGACCGCGGACGAAGGCATCCGCGCCGACACGACACTGGCCGGCGTCAGCGACATCCGCCCGGCGATCGAAGGCGGCACCGTCGCCGCCGGCAACGCCAGCCAGTTGTCCGACGGCGCCGCGGCCGTGGTCGTCATGAGCAGCCGCCGCGCCGAGCAGCTCGGGCTGGAACCGCTGGGCCGCTTCCGCGCATTCGCCGTCGCCGGCTGCGAACCGGAAGTGATGGGGATCGGGCCGGTCCACGCGGTTCCCAAGCTCCTCGCCCGCACCGGACTCAAGGTGGAAGACATCGATCTGTGGGAGCTGAACGAAGCCTTCGCCGTCCAGGTACTGCACTGCGCCGACGTGCTGGGCATCCCGCTGGATCGGCTCAACGTGAATGGCGGCGCCATCGCGCTCGGGCACCCGTATGGCGTTTCCGGCGCCCGCCTGATTGGTTCCGGCCTGCTTGAAGCCCGGCGCCGGCAGGTAAAGCGCGTGGTGGTGACCATGTGCATCGGCGGCGGCATGGGTGCCGCCGGTCTGTTCGAAACGCTGTGAGCAAACCATGACCTCTACCATTCCTGCCCCCGCCGCCCAGGCACTCTGGCAACCCTCCGCGGAGCGCGTCGCCAGCTCCCGACTTACCGCCTTCCAGAACTGGCTGAGGACGAATCGGGGTCTGGCCTTCGCGGACTACGAAAGCCTGTGGCAATGGTCGGTGACCGACCTCGACGCGTTCTGGGGCGCGCTCTGGGACTACTACGACATCCAGGCCAGTCATCCCTACGAGCGCGTACTGCAAGACGAGCGCATGCCCGGCGCGCGCTGGTTCGAAGGCGCGCAACTCAATCTGGCGGACCAGGTCTTCCGCCATCGCGACCTGCAGACCCCTGCAATCCTGTTTGACAGCGAATCCGCCGGACAGGGCGAAATCAGCTGGTCGGAGCTCGAACGCCAGGTCGGCGCGTTGGCGGCGACGCTGCGGGCCCACGGCGTGGGCCCCGGTGACCGCGTGTGCGCGTACTTGCCCAACGTGCCGCACGCCGTCATCGCCTTCCTTGCCGTGGCCAGCCTCGGCGCGATCTGGTCGATCTCGTCGCCCGACATGGGGGTGGCCAACATCATCAACCGCTTTGCACAGATCGAACCCAAGGTCCTGATCGCCTGCGATGGTTATCGGCACGGCGGCAAGCCCTACGCGCGGCACGCCGAAGCGACCCGCCTGATCGAAGCGCTACCCAGTCTGCAGGCCGTGATTCACATACCGCTGCTGGCGGCCGGGCTGGCAGTGCCCCCGGCGCTGGCGGCCTTGGACTGGAGCACAGCGATCGCAGCCGCCGCCCCGCTGCAGACAGTCCAGCTTCCCTTCGATCATCCGCTGTGGATCCTCTACTCGTCAGGCACCACCGGCCTGCCCAAGGCCATCGTCTATGGGCACGGCGGCATCCTGATGAACATGCTGCTGTCGTGCGACATACATACCGACCTGTCGCCCGGTGATCGCTTCTTCTGGATTTCGAGCACAGGCTGGATGGTCTGGAACGTCCAGCTCAGCGGCCTGCTGGTGGGTGCGACGATCTGCCTTTATGACGGTAGCGTCACCGGCAGCGCCGCTACGCCGGACTGGCAGCACATGTGGCGCTTTGTCGAACGCAACCGGATCACAACCTTCTGCGCCGGCGCTGCGTTCTACGCCAACTGTCTCAAGAACGACATCCGCCCCGGCGACGCTTTCGAGCTCGATGCATTGCGCACCCTCGGCTCCACCGGTTCGCCACTGTCGCCCGACTGCTATCGGTGGATCTACGACGCGGTGAAGCGTGACATCTGGCTGTGCTGCGTTTCCGGCGGCACCGATGTGGCGGGCGCCTTCCTCAACGGCACCCCGACGCTCCCGGTCTTCGAAGGCGAGATGCAGTGCCGCAACCTCGGCGCCGCGGTCTACGCGTTCGATGATGCGGGCAAGCCGGTGTACGACCAGGTCGGCGAACTGGTCTGCACCCGGCCCCTTCCCTCCATGCCCCTGTACTTCTGGGGCGACAAGAACAACGCACGCTACCTCGAAAGCTATTTCGACACCTTCTGTGGCGATGACGGAAGCCGCATCTGGCGCCATGGAGACTGGCTCAGGCTGGTGCCGCGCCCAACTGCGACCGGCGGCGTGATCTACGGCCGCTCCGACTCCACCATCAACCGCCACGGCATCCGCATGGGAACGGCGGAGATCTATGCCGCGGTCGAGGCCGTCCCGGAGATCATCGACAGCATGGTGGTCGACCTCGAGTATCTCGGCCGGGAGTCCTACATGGCCCTGTTCGTCCACTTGCGGCCCGGCGCGATCCTGGACGATGCGCTCGACAGCAGCATCCGCAGCGCGATTCGCACCGGAGCATCCGCCCGCATGGTTCCCAACGAGATCTTCGCGGTTCCCGAGATTCCCCGCACGCTGACCGGCAAGAAACTGGAGTTGCCGGTGAAGAAGCTTCTGCTCGGACAACCCGAGCAGAAGGTCACCAACCGGGACACGATGGCGAACCCCCAGTCGCTGGACTGGTTCATCGACTTCGCTCAACGGTTGAATCAGGGCTGAGCGCGTCCGAAGTTTCCTCCCTTGGCACCGGACGACCCCAGGGTCGATCCGGTGATTTTTTTGTTCTCATGCACGTCACACTTTGAAAAGCGTCCCTCACGGGTAGAATATCGATAATTTCACGATCGAGAGCGCCATGGCGAAATGGGCGATCAAGGACATCGAAGACCAGGGGCACAGCACGCTGACCTCCTCGGTTTTCGAGCGTCTGCGTAACGACATCCTCGAAGGCAAACTGCCACCCAACGAGAAGCTCCGTATCGAGGCCCTACGCGAACGCTACCAGGTCGGCGCCAGTCCGATCCGCGAAGCGCTCAACCGCCTTTCCTCGCTTCGTTTGGTCGAGCAATCCGATCAGCGCGGGTTCCGCGTTACCGAAGTGACACAGGAGAGTCTCCTGGAACTGGCGCGCACGCGCTGCTGGATCAGCGAGATCGCCATCCGCGAAGCCATCCTGAATGGCGACACGGCCTGGGAGGAAGACATCGCGCTCGCCTTCCATCGCCTGTGGCGCCACCCGCTCGACCTCGACAAGCAGGGTCCCGACCGCGAATGGGAACAGTTGCATCGCAAATTCCATTCGGCGCTGATCGCGGCGTGCCCCTCCCACTGGATCCGCGATTTCCACGAGCAGCTCTTCGACTACGCCGATCGCCACCGCCATCTCGCCGCGACCATGGGCGGCCCGCGCCGGGATCCGACCGCAGAGCACCGGGAGATCATGGAGGCGGTGGTGAAGCGCGACATACCACGTTCGATTGAGCTGCTGAACACGCACTTCATGCTGACGACCGAATTGGCCAGCAGAGCCACCGACTCGGCACCGCAGCACGCGCGGGCATAGTCACCGCCTTCGGGCGCCGCACGCCGCCGCGAGGACGCGCTCCCCGCGCACGGCTGACAGTCACGCCCCAACGGCACCGTCACATCCACCGCTGCTTCCCGAGCGCTCATCGATGCATCGCGGCGTCCGCCTCGCGCAGGAGCCGCGAACTGTGCGGGCCTGCATTCCGGTCGGCGCGGCACGCGGCTTTCGCCCATAGTGGACCGCGGCTCGTCACCGGATCCATTCCTGCAGCTTGCCAACGCGGGGCCGTCTCCCCGACCGTTCAGGCGCAATCCGGCACCGCCCTGGCCTGCAGGAATTGCTTCCTCATCCACTGCAGCAGGTCGTCCACATAGGTGAACACCACCGGCACCACCAGGAGACTGAGCACCGTTGAGGTGATCAGCCCGCCGATCACCACGATCGCCATCGGCTGGCGGAAGCTGGGTTCGGCGCCTAGCCCCAGCGCATTGGGCAGCATCCCGCCTCCCATGGCGATGGTGGTCATGACTATGGGCCGGGCGCGCTTGTGGCAGGCGTCGATCAGGGCCTCGAACCGGGCTATGCCCTTGCGACGGGACACGATGGCGTACTCGACGAGCAGGATGGAGTTCTTGGTGACGATGCCCATCAGCATCAGCACGCCGATCACCACCGGCATGGAGAAGGACTGTCCCACCGCCCACAGCGCAAACAGCGCCCCCGCCAGCGCCAGCGGCAGCGCCGACAGGATGGTGGCCGGCTGCATGAAATCATGGAACAGCAGCACCAGCACGGCGTAGATGCAGAACACGCCGATCGCCATCGCCAGCCCGAAGCTCTGGAACAGTTCCGACATGCGCTGCAACTCGCCCTGGTCGACCTGGCGCACGGCATCGGGCAGTTGCGCCATCGCCGGCAGGGCCATGGCTTCACGCTGGACCTCGCCGATCGGCCGGCCGTTCAGTTCAACGCTCAGCGTCACGTTACGCAGGCGGTCAATGCGGTCGATCTGCGACGGCCCGCTGCCCAGCGACACCTCGGCGACGCTGCCCAGGCTGACCAGGCCGTCGCGCCCCTTGACGCGAAGCTGGGCGATGGCTTCGAGGTCGCCGCGGATCCCGGGGGCCATGCGTGCCCGGATGTTGATCTGGCGTTGCGGCAGATTCAGCTTGGGCAAGACGGTCGCGTAATCGCCGTAGGTGGCCAGACGCACGGCATCGCCCAGCGCCTCGGAGGTCACGCCCAGGTGCGCGGCCGTCGCATAGTCCGGCCGGATCTGGATTTCCGGTCGCTGCAAGGCGGCACTCGAGGTCACATTGCCGATGCCCTGCAAGGTCCTGAGCTGGGATTCCACCTTGGCCGCCGCACTGGCCAGCACATCGGGATCGTCGCTGGCCAGGGTCAGTTCCAGCGTCTCGCCGTTGCCGCCTCCGCCGACAGACACCCGCACCGCGGGCAAGGTGCGCAGCAAGTTCCGCATGCGGGCCTCCACCTCCGACTGCTTGAGATCGCGATCGCCCCGCGGCACCAGGTCCACGGTAAGGGTCGCGCTGGTCAGGTCGGCGGTGGAGGAACCGCCCATGTCGCCGCTGGCCGCCGTTCCCGCCGAGACGAACACGCTCCTGACCTCGGCCAGCTCCTCCAGCATGGCGGCGGCCTGCTTCGCCACGCGGGTCGTGTCGTCGAGCGTGCTGCCCGGGGCCAGCTTGAGGGTGATCGTGCTGTGCGCCTTGTCCTGCGCCGGCATGAAGGCAGTCGGAATGAACGCGGCCAGCGCGATGCAGAGGACGAAGAAGGCCGTCGCCGCCGCCACGGCGGTCTTGCGCCGGCGCAGCGCCGTTCTTGCCGACCCCAGATATCGGGTCATGAGCGGACCGTCCGCGCTGTCGTGATCGGCGCCCTGCGTGCGCGGCTTGAGCATGTAGGCCGCCATCATGGGCGTCAGCAGGCGCGCCACCAGCAGCGAGGCCAGCACCGCCACCGAGGCGGTCACGCCGAACTGCCGGAAGAACTTGCCGGGGATCCCGCCCATGAAAGCCGTGGGCAGGAACACCGCGACCAGCGTGAAGGTGGTCGCGATGACGGCCAGGCCGATCTCGTCGGCTGCCTCCATCGCCGCCTGGTAGGGCGTCTTGCCCATCAGCAGGTGGCGCTCGATGTTCTCGATCTCGACGATGGCGTCGTCCACCAGGATGCCCACCACCAGCGCCAGCGACAGCAGGGTGACCACGTTCAGCGTGTAGCCGGCCAGCCACATGTAGGCGAAGGTCGGCAGGACCGACAGCGGCAGCGCGATCGCGGCGATGAAGGTGGCGCGCCAGTCGCGCAGGAACCACCAGACCACGGCGATGGCCAGCAGCGCCCCTTCGAGCAGCAGCAGCATCGAGCCGTGGTAGTTGTCCACAACCGGTTCGATGGTGTTGCTGACCTCGGTGATCGTCGCCTGCGGGTTCTCCTTGGCGAACCGGGCGATGGCAGCGCGCACGTCCGTCGTCACGCCTACGTCCGAATAGCCGAGCGAGCGGGTGACCTGGAAGGCGACGACCCGCCGGCCATCGTGCAGCGCATCGCTGCTGCGTTCAGCATGGCCGTCCGAAATCCGCGCGATCTGGTCCAGCCGCAGCCAGCGACCATCCGCGAGCGGAAGGGTGATGCGGCCGATCTCGTCGATCGACTCTACCGTCGCGATCGTGCGCGCCGACTGGCGCTGCCCGCCGACATCGCCCACGCCACCCGAGCTTTCCTTCTGCACGGCCTTCAACTGGGCCGACACATCCGAGGGGGTGACCCCGAGGCCGGCCATCAGCACGGGGTCGAGGTCGATGTGCACTTCGCGATCGACGCCCCCCACACGCTGGACGGAGGACACGCCGCGCACCGCCAGCAAGGCCTTGGTGACGTCGTTGTCGACGAACCAGGACAGATCCTGCTCGTCCAGACGGTCCGATTCGACCACATAGGTCACCAGCGCGGAAGACGCCGCCGTCATCTTGGTGACGGTCGGCGCGTTCATGTCGGCCGGCAGTTCGGCGCGCGCGCTGTCCACCGCATTGCGGACCTCGTTTACCGCCACCTCGCTGTCCTTGTCCAGCGTGAAACTGACCGTGATGCTGACCGAGCCATCGGTGATCGTGGTGGTGATGTGGTCGAGCTCCGTCAGGGATGCGAGCTTGTCCTCGATCTTGCGCGCGACCTCGGTTTCGAGCTGCGAAGGCGCAGCGCCTTCCAGCGTCGCCGAGATGGTCACGCTGGGCAAGTCGGTGTCCGGAAAGTCCTGGACCTGCAGCTTGGAGAAGCCGATCAGGCCGAAGACGGACAGCAGGATGAAGACCAGTACCGCCGGAACCGGGTTGCGAATGGACCACGAGGAGACGTTCATCGCCCGTTCCCCGCCGTGCCGGCCGCGCGGTCGGGCGCCGGGCCGCTCGTGCCAGCATCCGAACCATTGCGCGCTGCCTTTGCGCTTGGGTCGTTTGCTGCCCCCGCCCGGGCGATCGTCACCCTCGCCCCTTCGGACAGGAAGGCGCCGCCGCTCAGCACCACCCGCTCCTGCGGCGTGACACCGGAGAGGATCTCGATGCGCTCCCCCAGTTGCCGCCCGGTCTGCACGGCACGGCCGGCGACGTGCTCGCCCTCCTGCAGCAGCCACACATAAGCCCGGCCGTCGCGCCGCGTGATGGCCGACTGCGGCAGCGTGAGCGCGGCGCTATCGCCCGAGCGCAGGATGCCGCTGGCGAACATCCCGCGCCGGGCGCCGCTGGCCTCGTCCAGCGTGACATAGACGGTGGCGCGTCCGGTGCCGTCATTGAGCGTCGGCCCGGTCAACCGGACCTTGCCCTCCACGCGACGTCCGTCCGGCAGGGTGAGCTGCGCGGTGTCACCCACGCCGATGGCGGCGAGCTGGCGCGCATCGACTTCCGGGCGCCACTCCAGGCGCCCCCGGCGGATCACCCGGTACAGTTCGGCCCCGGCTGCCGCCACGTTCCCGAGGACGCCCGACTTCGACACCACCACGCCGTCATCGACCGCGGTGATGCGCGTCTGCGCCAGCTTGAGCCGGGCGCTGTCGCGGTCCGCGGCGGCAGCATCGAGCGTGGCCTTCGCCGTCTGCTCGGCGATACGGTAGGCCTCGATCTGCTGATCGGAGAGTGCACCGCTGTTCTCCGTCGCCCTGGCGCGCCGGTAGTTCGAGCGGGCCTCCTCGTAGGACGCCCGGGCCTGCGCCACCGTGGCCTCCTGCTTGCGCAGTTCTGCGCGCACCGTGTCATCGGCCAGGCGCGCGAGCAGGTCCCCGCGCTTCACCACGGCACCGACATCGACCCGCAGTTCGGCGATGCGCAAACCGCCGGTCTCCGGGCTGACGATGATTTCCTGCCAAGCCTCGATCGCGCCATTGGCCTGCACCGTCTGCGGCCAGAGCTGCGCCTGCGCCTGCACCACCTCCACCGTCAGCAGGCTGGCCTCCTCGTGCGCGGGGGCGGCACCGGGCGGGCCGCCCTTACCGCAGCCGACGAGGGCTGCGGCCACGCCGACCAACAGTACGGTACGAAGTGCGGGGGTGTCGAAGAGACGTGTTCTTTCCATATTCTGACGGCAAGCTCATGGGCAAGGCGCCGCGGACCGACGGTAGCGATCGGCGGCAGTGGATCGCGCAGCGAATCCACAGGGGACATGCTAGGAAAACGGAGCGTCAAGCGCCGTTCGGAAGTGTCAAGTTGGGAAAAGAGAGCCCCATGTGGAGCCTGCTTTTCCCGGTCGGCGGCCACGTCGAACCGGATGCGCGCACCTGGCGCGACCACCGGCAAAGACCAGGCTCGGGGGAATGGGTCCTGGTCGCTCGTGCCATCAGCGCCAGTACCGAAACCAGACTGCCTTTGTCAGGAGGCGGTCACGAGGGGGCACGCCGTTGCCGCGTCTGTCCTTCGTGCTACACGGCGGATCCGGCAGCCAGGTCGTCCGCGGTCCAGCCGCCGCCGACCGCCTTGTAGAGCGCGATCCAGTACTGCACCTGGTTACGCAGCAGGCCGAGATATTCGATCTCCGCCGACAGGGCCGAACGGCGGGCCTCCTCGAGATTCAGCAGGCTGACGCTACCGGCCCGCCATTTGACCTCGGTGGCCTCGAAATAGGCCCGGTACTCGGTGGCGGCCAGCGCCGCACGCTCCGAGCGGAACGCCGCGCCATTGAGATTCACCAGCGCCTGCTCGACCTCCTTGACCGCGTTGCGAACCCCTTCGCGCCACTGCGCCAGCGCAGACTGGTAATCCGCCTCGGCACTGGTAACGGCCGCGCGCCGTCGTCCGCCATCGAACAGGGGAATCGACAGTGCCGGCCCGAACGACCAGGTCGTGGCACCGGCGGCAAGGCTGGAGGACGAAATCGCGATCGAACCCGACAGCGACAGGCTGGGGTACAGATCCGCCTGAGCCGCGCCGATGGCCGCGCTGGCCGCGGCCAACTCGCGCTCCAGCCCCGCGACGTCGGGGCGCTGACGCAACACGTCCGCCGGGACGGCCCCGATACGAAACGCTTTCGGCTTGGGCAGCCCGCTCCCGCCCTCCCCCAGCCGTGCCAGCAGGCCGGCTTCCTGCAGTCCGGTCAGGGCGACCAGCGCCTTGACCAGCAGCTCGCACTCCACGCGTTGCGCCTGCAGCGACGACTGCGTGCTGGCAAGGCTGGCGCGCGCCAGCGAACCGTCCGCAGGCGCGGTGAAGCCGGCCCTGACCGAGACCGCAGTGGTCTCGGCGGTCGTTTCCATCGACAGCAGTTCCTGTTCGTAAGCGTCGACCAGCAGCCGGCAGCCACGATACCGGACATAGGTGTCGGCGACTTCCGCGGCCAGGCTCACGCTGGCCTCGTGCCACTCGCCGACCCGCGCCTGCAGGCGCGCCTGGGCCGCCTCGGCGCTGCGCCGTACCTTGCCGAACAGATCCAGCTCCCACGAGGCGTCGAATCCGGCGGAGCGGCTCGTCAGCGTGTCGATCGCTCCGCCCTGCTGCTGCCGCGAACGTGTGACGCTCGCGCCGCCATCGACCGACGGCGCCAGGCCGGACCTGACCGAGGCCAGGTTGGCGCGAGCACTCTCGATGCTCGCCCACGCCTTGTCCAGACTGGGGCTGTCCGCCGCAGCGGTCTTGATCAGGCCCGCCAGCACGGGATCGACGAACTGCTCCCACCAATCCTCCAGGGCAGCCCCGCTGCCGCTGTGCGGCGTGGGTGCCTGCCACTGCAAGGGGACCGCGATCGCCGGCGCCTTGTAGTCGGGCCCCACTGTCGTGCACGCCGACAGCCCCAGACCCAGAATGAAAAATACGCTCATGCCGCGCCGCATCACCGCGATTCCGCTACTTTTCCCATACGGCGCATGCTACGCAGACACAGCGTCAAGCACCGTTCAGAAGTGTCAAGTTGGGAAAAGTTCGCGCTGAATGTTGGACCACGCCGTCCGGGAGTGCGACACTTTTGACTCTCCCAAAGGTGTTCCCGGAAGATGCGCATCCTGCTGATAGACGATGACGTCGAGCTGACGAATATGCTATCCCAGTACCTTGCACACGAGGGCTTCGACGTCCATGCCGTGCATGATGGCGACAGCGGAATCGCGGCGCTGATGCGCCAGCATTACACGATCGCGGTGCTGGACATCATGATGCCGGGCTTGTCCGGACTGGAGACGCTGCAGCGCATCCGCCAGCAGAGCCGGATTCCGGTACTGATGCTCACCGCACGTGGTGACGACATCGACAAGGTCACCGGCCTGAACCTGGGCGCCGACGACTACGTCGCCAAGCCCTGCACGCCCGCCGAACTGCTGGCACGCATCCGGGCCATCCTGCGCCGCACGCAGAACGCCAGTCCACCCGACGCCCCGGCGAGTGCGCCGCGCAAGCTCCAGACCGGACCGCTGGCGCTATGGCCGGGAAGCCGCCAGGCCACCTGGCATGGCACACCGCTCGAACTCACCGGCACCGAATTCATGTTGCTCGAAGTCCTGGCGCGCCATATGGGCAGTCTCGTCAGCAAGCAGGACATCTCGATGGAAGCCTTCAATCGGCCCCTGACCCGATTCGACCGCCGCATCGACGTCCATATCAGCGCCATCAGGCAAAAGCTGGGCAATCGTCCGGACGGACAGCCATGGATACGGAACGTCCGTGGCCTGGGCTATCAGTTCCTGGAGGACTGATGCGGCTCTTTCCCCGGCCCGGCAGGTTGTTCTGGAAGCTCGTGCTCGCGCTCTTTCTGAGCATGCTGCTTTCCATGCTCGGCACTTTCGCCTATGTCGCATTCGTCGGCGGCCCCTCTCCCCCGCCACCGGAAGGTGTGCTGATGCTGGGCCCGATTCCCGCTGTTCCGTTCCTTGCCGGGCTGATCGCGATCTTCGCCATCGGGCTTCTTTTCGCCTGGTATCTGTCGCGGCCCATTCAGAAGTTGAGCTGGGCATTGCACCGGATTGCCCAAGGGAATTTCGAGACCCGCGTATCGCCGTTGATGACGAAGAACTGGCGCGATGAAATCATCGATCTGGGGCAGGATTTCGACCGCATGGCGGAACAGTTGCAGCGCGCCTTAGACTCCCAGCGCGCACTGCTGCACGACGTCTCGCACGAGCTGCGCTCGCCGCTGACGCGCATGCAGGCGGCAATCGGCCTGCTGCGGCAGAACCCCGAACTGACCATGACGATGGTTTCCCGCATCGAAGCCGAGAGCGAGAAGCTGGATGCGCTGATCGAAGAACTGCTGACCCTGCATCGCCTCGACGCCGGGGCCGTGCAGAGCCAGCGCGAGCGGGTCGATCTGATCGATCTGCTCCAGGCCATCGTGGAGGACGCGGAGTTCGAAGCCGCGGCATCCGGCAAGACCATCACGCTCGAAGCCGGCGAGCCGTTCATCTCGGAGGTTCACGGGGAACTGATCTACCGGGCCTTCGAAAACGTGATCCGCAATGCCGTGAAATACAGCCCGGCGGGCACCACGACGGAAGTCAATGCGCGGGTGACCCCGGACGACAGGCTAGAGGTCAGCGTGGCCGATCGCGGCCCCGGCGTGCCGCCCGAACTTCAAAAGCGGATATTCGATCCCTTCTTCCGCATCGAAGCACCGGGACGCAGCAGGGGAACCGGTCTGGGGCTGGCCATCGCCCACAGAACGATCACCGCGCATGACGGCATCATCCAGGTCGTGTCGCGCGAACAGGGCGGGCTGATCTTCACGATCACGCTGCCCAAGCGTTCGGGTCCCCCCTGATCGATCCGAAGAGCTCGACTGCAGCCCGCCTAAACCAAAGTCTAATGGATCGTCCTCACCCCGCGGGCTAGCCTCGGCGGCTCCGTGCTCGGTGTGCTCCTGCCCGCTGGCCTCGGTAGACGCACACCACACGCCTGGCAAGGCATATCCGCGAGGAAGAAGATGACTTTCGAACGTTTCAGCACAATGTCCGCTTTCAGACATTGGACCCTGCGCCGGCGATTCTCCCTGGCGATCTGGACCATCGTCGTCGTCATCGTGGTATCGATGTACGGCACCCGGCTGCTCGGCAAGGCGGCAACTTTTCATTTTCTCGAGCGTAACCACATGGAACTCGCCTTGCGCATCGATGCGGCGCTGGGCAATGTCGAGCAGGCGGCCAGGAATGCAGGGGGAACGCGCATCGAGGACATCGTCGGCATGCTGCACGAAGCGCGCGATCTGGCGGTTCGCGCCGGCGAGGAAACCTTCGGCTTCGAAAAGACACTGCTGTCGCTGCTCGGCTTCGGTCCGCTGATCGAGCTGCCGGCCAAGGATATTGCCGATGTGGACGCCATGCTGGCGACCATCGCCAGCGGATCCGCCGGCAGGGGGGCGTTGCCGCCGGAACTGGCCGTCCGCTTGCGCCCGGGCATGGATGCGGTGATGCAGAACTCCCGCGATTTCGCTCCGCTGACCTTCGCGGCCTCCCGCTTCATCAAGATCAACGTTGCCGTGCTGTCGCTGCTCTGCGCGCTGGCCCTGATCCTGACGGCGACCGGCTTGCGTCATCGCACCCTGCGGCCGCTGGCAACCGCCGTCGCCTCGGCGCAACGGGTGGCCGGAGGCGACCTGACTGAAACCCTGACCGCCGTCGGGCACGACGAGGCTGCCCAGCTGACGCAGGCGCTGGCCGACATGAACGCCAGCCTGGGGCGCCTGGTCAAGGCTGCCCGCGAGAACGCCGACCGGATTGCCGAGAGTGCGGTAACTGTACGCGAGCAGTCCGAAGCGGGTGCGGCCGGGATGCACCAGCAGAGCGGCGCGGTAACGCATATTTCGAGCACCGTCGAGGAACTGGCGGTCAGCATCGCGGCTGTGGCCGACCGGGCCGGCGAGGTCAAGCAGCTGTCAACAGAGAGCCTTGCCAGCTCCCGCAAGGGCTGGGATCACATGCAGCATCTGGCGGGCAATGCGGAGGAAATCCGCCAGGCGGTCGAGGACATCCGGCAGACCACCGCGGCCTTCATGCGCAACACGGGCTCGATCTCGGCGCTGACCCAGCAGGTCAAGGCGATCGCCGAGCAGACCAACCTTCTTGCTCTCAATGCCGCCATCGAGGCGGCTCGGGCCGGCGAATCGGGCCGCGGCTTCGCGGTGGTGGCCGACGAGGTGCGCAAGCTCGCCGAGCAGTCGCGGCGCGCCGGGGAAGATATCGAGACCCTGACGCGCCTGCTGTCCGAGAACTCGCAGTCTGTCGCCCGTTCCGTCGAGCGCGGAGTGGATACCCTGCACCGCGGGCAGGCGTACATGGCCAATACTGTACAGGCGCTGGAAACCGCCATCAGCCACGTCGAGGAGGCCAATCGCGGCATCGACGAGATCGGCCTGTCGGTCAAGGAGCAGGCTGTCGCCGGCAACGACATCGCACGCAATATGGAGAACATCTCGGCGGCCATGGAAGCGACCAGCGCCAGCCTGGCCGTCAGCCTGCGGACCGCACGGGGGCTGGATCAGTTGGCCGAGCGCCTGCAGGAAGCGGTGGGTTCCTTCCGCGTCTGAGCCCCGGCCACTCCGTTTCGGCGGACGGGCGTCCGGGCCCGGCCGGCCATCTCTTGCCCTGGCCATTCGGCCAAGTCCTTCGGCGCTTCGAGGCGCCGGATCGCCCTGCCGATCTCCCCCAACCGCCTCGGCTGGCCGGACATGCATCGACATATTCAGGCTATCGAGCCGATCCATCAGGCCGGCCAGCGTGTCGATGATGCCCTGCAGGCTGTGCCCCGTGGCTTGATCAGGCGGCTCCGCCGAGCGTCGACCGCATCCTGCGCAAGGAGCCGCTCTTCCGGTGGCGCCCGCTGGGCGATGGTCCGCGCGCCCGGCCCCTGTGCATGGACGACGGCCAATGGCCATCCCCGGCTCGCGCTTCTAAACCAAAGTCTAATTGGCGCCCTATGACTATCCGAATAACTTTGGGTTAACACGAAATCTCGAGAAAGTCGGGATTTTCGCTGAAGTCCGGTGCCCCAGACCGCCCGGATTCGGAGATCGCAGGCCTTCAAGCCCGCTACATAGAGGAGACATAAATGGCTGTACTCAACAGAATGGATTGGTACGACCTGGCCAGGAGTACGAACTGGACACCGTCGTACGTCACCGAAGACGAATTGTTCCCGCCCAAGCTTTCCGGCGATTTCGGCCTGCCGCAGAACGCCTGGGAAAAGTACGACGAGCCGTACAAGCAGACCTACCCGGAATACGTGAAGGTCCAGCGCGACAAGGATGCGGGCGCCTACTCGGTGAAGGCCGCGCTGGAGCGCAGCCGCATCTTCGAGAACGCCGACCCTGGCTGGAAGTCGGTGATGAAGGCGCACTACGGCGCCATTGCCCGCGGCGAATACGCGGCGGCCAGCGCCGAAGCCCGCATGATGCGTTTCTCCAAGGCGCCGGGCATGCGCAACATGGCGACGCTCGGCTGCCTGGATGAAATCCGCCACGGCCAGATGCAGCTCTACTTCCCGCACGAGCACGTATCGAAGGACCGCCAGATGGATTGGGCCTTCAAGGCCTACGACACCAACGAGTGGGCGATGATCGCGGCGCGCCACTTCTTCGACGACATCATGATGACGCGCGACGCCATCAGCGTGTCGATCATGCTGACCTTCAGCTTCGAGACCGGCTTCACCAACATGCAGTTCCTCGGTCTGGCCGCCGACGCCGCCGAAGCCGGCGACCACACCTTCGCCAACCTGATCTCCAGCATCCAGACCGACGAGTCGCGCCATGCGCAGATCGGCGGCCCGGCGCTCAAGGTGCTGATCGAGAACGGCCAGAAGGCCGAGGCGCAGAAGCGCGTGGACATCGCCGTGTGGGGAGCCTGGAAGCTGTTCTCGGTGCTGACTGGCCCGATCATGGACTACTACACGCCGCTCGAGCACCGCAAACAGTCCTTCAAGGAGTTCATGGAGGAATGGATCGTCGCCCAGTTCGAGCGGGCACTGACCGACATGGGCCTCGACCTGCCCTGGTACTGGGACATCTTCCTCAAGGATCTGTCGCAGACCCACCACGGCATGCACCTCGGGGCCTACTACTGGCGTCCAACCCTGTGGTGGAACCCGGCAGCCGGCATCACGCCCGACGAGCGTGCCTGGCTGGAAGAGAAGTACCCCGGCTGGAACGACACCTGGGGCCAGTGCTGGGACGTCTTCATCGACAACGTTGTCGACGGCAACATGGCCAAGGCCTATCCGGAAACGCTGCCCTACGTCTGCAACATGTGCCAGCTGCCGATCCTCGGTACGCCGGGCAAGGGCTGGAACGTCAAGGACTACCCGCTCGAATACAAGGGCCGCCTCTACCACTTCGGCTCGGAGGTCGACCGCTGGGTCTTCCAGCAGGAACCCGAGCGCTACGCCGGCCACCTCTCCATCGTCGACCGTTTCCTGGCCGGCATGATCCAGCCGATGGATCTGGGCGGGGCGCTGCAGTACATGGGCCTGGCCCCGGGCGAGATCGGCGACGACGCCCACAACTACGCATGGGCCGAGGTGTACCGCGCCATGCGTGCCGCCAAGAAGGCGAGTTGATCGACACGCACAAGCACGGACGGGCGCTGCGGGCGCCCTGTCCGGCCCAAAGAGGAGACTGAACAAATGGCCCTATTTCCGCTGACCTCGAATTTCGAGGGCGATTTCGTGCTGCAACTGTTGCCGGTCGATACCGAAAACACCATGGATGAAGTGGCCGCCGCCGCCGCCGTGCATTCGGTCGGCCGCCGGGTTCGCGCCCGCCCCGACTGCATCCTGCGGGTCCGCCGTCAGGATGCGAAGGAGTTCTTCCCACGCACGATGAAGGTGGCCGAAGCCGGTCTGAAGCCGACGGAAACCGTCGAAATCATCTGGGAAGCAGCGTAGCGGACACGGACGCTGCACTCACTCATGACGATATCGGAGACAAGCATGAGTTTTACCAAAGTCTGCACGGTCGATGACCTGTGGGAAGGGGAGATGGAGTCGTTCTCGGTCAATGGCCACGACATTCTGCTGGTCTGTGCCGAAGGCGGCGACGTCAGGGCCTTCCAGGGGATTTGCCCGCACCAGGACATCCCGCTCTCGGAAGGCAAATTCGACGGTCAGAGAATCATCTGTCGCGCCCACCTGTGGCAGTTCGACGCCTGCTCCGGCAAGGGCATCAATCCGGACGACTGTGCGCTGGCGGAGTACCCGGTCAAGTTGAACGGCGACGACATCCTGGTCGAGACCGAGGGCGTGACCCCTTTGTTTGCCCATAGCTGAACGTTCCGCGGGAAAACGGATGCAATTCATGAACTGGTTCAAGAGCGTGTTCGGCCCACGGACGACAGTCTTCGCACCCACGGGCGCCGCCGGGGAGGCGGTAAAGGAACAGGAGGAGGAGAAAGCGATGAGCACGTCGAATGCAGGACAGGCCTTCCACAACAACATGGTCGGCCCGGTGATGCGGGCCGGCGACCTGGCCATGGCGGTGATCGAGGCGGCCAGGCTGGACAACCCGGGCAAGGAAATCTTCGTCGAGGATAAACGGGCCTACATCCGTATCCACGCCGAACAGGAAATGATCCTGCGCCAGGAAACCATCGCGGAAGAGCTGGGGCGCCCGTTCAGGATCAACGAACTGGAAGTGGACCTGAGTTCCTTCGCCGGGCAGATCGAGAGTCAGCCCAACGCCGTCCGCTTCTACTTCACCAAGACCTTGTAGACCGCCGTCCCGGCAATCGCCCGGCCACGCCCCATACAAAAAATCGAGGAGACAAAGACATGTCCGAAATCCAGCCGCTGAAGCCGCTGAAGACCTGGAGTCATCTGGCCGCCCGCCGCCGCAAGCCGAGTGAGTACGAGATCGTAAGCGCCAATCTGCACTACAACGATCGCGACCCGGACTCGCCCTACGAGCTCGACCCCAACATGTTCATGAACCAGTGGTACAAGAAGAACACCTTCGGTACCTCGCTCGTGCACGAGGACTGGAACGCCTTCCGCGACCCGGATGAAGTGGTCTACCGTACCTACAACCTGATGCAGGACGGCCAGGAGACCTACGTCTTCAGCCTGTTCGACCAGTTCAACCAACGCGAGCACGACAAGGCGCTCGATCCGCGCTGGGCGGGTACGCTGGCCCGCTTCTACACGCCGGCCCGCTACCTCTTCCACACCATCCAGATGGCCTCGGCCTACGTCGGCCAGGTGTCGCCGGCCAGCACCATCACCAACTGCAACTACTTCCAGATGGCCGACAGCCTGCGCTGGCTCAGCCACACTGCTTACCGCACCAAGGAGCTGTCGACGCAGTTCGCCGACAAGGGCTTTGGTGCCGACGAGCGCAAGTACTGGGAACAGGATCCAGTCTGGCAAGGTTTCCGTGAGCTGATGGAAAAAACGCTGACGGTCTGGGATTGGGGCGAAGCCATCGTCGTCCTCAGCCTCATCGCCAAGCCGGCCATCGAGGAGAGCGTCCTGCGCAAGCTCGGGGAGTCGGCCCGCCACAACGGCGACACCCTGCTTGGCCTGATCACCGATGCACAGCTGATCGACTCGGCCCGCCATCGTCGCTGGGTGAGCGCCTTCGTCAGGATGGCGCTGGAAACCCCGGCCAACCTCGGGATCGTCCGTGGCTGGATCGCCAAGTGGGAGCCACTGGCCGACAAGGCGATCGACGCTTACTGCGCGCAGCTGCCCGACGTCGCCGATGCGGCCGCTGCGGCCAAGGCAGCGACGCGCGAATTCCGCCGCTCGCTCGGCCTTTAATCCGGCACAGCCCGTTGCCTTGTCCGGGGCGCTCTGGCGCCCCGCGGGCAACTGTTTCCGCAAGCGAGGCGCCATGGGCGCCCCGCCCGGCCACTCGCAGGGGGTGCTCATCCTCCCGCGGGTAGGACGTCGCGTAGCGACAGGAGGGTAGTCCAGTGAGCAATCAGGCAAGAATCACCAATCGGAAGGACGGCAGCGGCTTTACGCAGGCTGCCGGGGACAGCATCCTGCGCGCCGCCTTGCGCGCCGGGGTCGGGTTAGCCTACGAATGCAATTCCGGCGGTTGCGGCGGCTGCAAGTTCGAGCTGCTCGAAGGCGAGATCGAGACCCTGTGGCCCGAGGCCCCGGGGCTGAGCGAACGCGACAGGCGGCGCGGCCGGCATCTGGCCTGCCAGTGCCGGGCCCGCGGCGACATCACCATCGCCGCCCCGAGCGCCGGCGAATATGTGCCGCACATGTCGCCGCGCCGCCAGTCGGCCCAGTTGGCCGCGGTGCGGGAGATCACCCACGACATCCGTGAATTCCGCTTCGTGGCTGCGCAGGGCGCCGATTTCCTGCCCGGCCAGTACGCCATGCTCGATCTGCCGGGTGTGGTCGGTTCGCGTGCCTACTCCCTGGCCAACACTCCGAACGGACAGCGCGAATGGCATTTCCAGATCCGTCGCGTGCCCCACGGACAGGGTACCCACACCTTGTTCGACCGGCTGACGGTGGGCGACGAGATCGGTCTCGACGGCCCCTACGGCGTGGCCTACCTGCGCACCGGCAGTCCGCGCGACATCGTCTGCGTCGCCGGCGGTTCGGGCCTGGCACCGATGCTCTCGATCGCCCGCGGGGCAGTCGAAGCCGGCATGCTGGGCGAGCGCACGCTGTATTTCCTGTACGGCGCCCGCAGCCCGCGCGACGTCTGCGGCGAAGACATGCTGCGGGCGCTGCCGGGCTTCGGCGAGCGCATCCGCTTCATTCCGGTTGTCTCGCTGTCCGGCGAGGATGGCCAGTGGTCCGGCGCCACCGGCTACGTGCATGACCAGCTGGAGCGCGTCCTGCCGGGCAGCCTGGCGTCCTACGAGTTCTATTTCGCCGGTCCGCCGCCGATGACCCAGGCCTTGCAGGAGCTGCTGATGATCGGTCATCAGGTGCCGTTCGGCCAGATCCATTTCGACCGCTTCTTCTGAGGCGGCGCGGCGTTGCCGCCACAAGGTACAACGCCCCATAACGGGAGGAGATAACACATGATGAAAAAGAAAATGGCGGTCGGTCTGGCCTTCGCCGCGCTGTCGGTGTCCAGCCCTGTCGCCCTGGCAACCGATGTCTTCCAGCTCGAAGGCATCGGAGCCGTGTCACGCGCCATGGGCGGTACCGCGGTGGCGCACGACGTTGGCCCCGGCGGCATGCTGACCAATCCGGCCAACCTGTCCTTCAGTCCGAACAGCCGCGAAGTGATGGTCGGTTTCGATCTGGTGACGACGGATATCACCGTCAAGAACAAGGCGACCGGGGAATCCGTCGATTCCGATACCCACAGCAGGAACCGCGGCCCCTATTTCGCGCCCGAACTGGCCTACACCCACCGCATCGGCAGCCTCACCCTCGGCATCGGCGCCTTCGCGCAGGGCGGCCTGGGGACCGAATACGGGCGCTCCGGCTTCCTCTCGCGCAGCACCGGCGGCGCCGACACCGGGCTGGAAAACTCCAGCCGTCTGCTGGTGCTGGATATCCCTCTGGCGGCCAGCTACAAGGTGAACGACGCACTGACCATCGGCGGCAGCATCGACGCGCTGTGGCAGGGCCTGAACCTCGATCTGCTGCTCGGCGCCGACCAGGTCGGCAGCCTGATCGGTTCCGGGCGGGTCACGGGTTCGCTGTTGCCGGCGCTGGGCGGCATCCCCGGCCTGCAGGGGGCGCATTTCAGCCTGACCAAGAACAGGATGCTGGGCAGCGGCGTCGATGCCTGGGGTTACGCCGGACGCCTCGGCCTCGCCTGGCAGGTGACGTCCGACACCCGGCTTGGCGCGGCCTACAACCTCCGCAGTCGGGTCAGCGACATGGAAGGCGACGCCACCCTGACCGCGATCTCCGGCGTGCTCGGCCACATTCCCCTGGAAGGCAGGATCAAGATCCGCGACTTCCAGATGCCGGCCAAGCTGATCATCGGCGGCAGCCACCGCGTAACGCCGCAGTGGATGCTGACGGCGGATGTCTCGCGGGTCTTCTGGAAAGAGGTCATGAAGGACATCAAGGTCACGTTCGAAGCGGATGCCGGTGGCAACCTGAACATCCGGCTACCGCAGGACTATCGCGATCAGACCATCGTCGCCCTTGGCACCTCCTACGCGCTGACAGCCGAATGGACCCTGCGCGCCGGCGCCCGCTACGCGACTCAGGCATTGCGCAAGGAAACCCTGTTCGCGGTGATTCCGGCGACGCCGACCAAGCACCTGTCAGTGGGCTTCTCCTATGCCGTATCGCCGACCGACCACATCGACTTCGCCTTCTCGCACGCCCTGCGCGAAAAGATGGACAACAACAGCCTGCCCAACACGTCGGCGCCGATCGAGGTCAAGCATACGCAGAACAATGCGACGCTCAGTTACACGCTCAGTTTTTGATCCGGCATCGGCACCGTCCTCTGTTTGGTGCTCTTCGAGCGAGGTTCGCCTCGCTTTTGTTCGCCGGGTATCGGATGCTCCGAGTTCGTCAGTTCCTGTAGTGCATTCATGGAAACCAACTCAGGCAACAGCCCCGGCGAGCGGAGTACGGCCGTGAAGGGCGTCGAACTCCTCGCCGACGATCCGCTGGATGTCCGGCGGCAGAAGCTCGCCCGCATCATCCTCGATTCGATGTACCAGTTCCTCGGCCTGCTCGACATCGAGGGTAAGGTCATCGAGATCAACCAGGCGGCGCTCGACGGCGCCGGCGTGGCCCTCGACGAAGTCGTCGGCAAGCCCTTCTGGGATGCGCGCTGGTGGGCACTGTCGGAGGCAACGCGGGCGCGCGTCCGCAGCATGGTCGAGGAGGCGGCGGCCGGGCGCTTCGTGCGCTGCGACATCGAGATCTACGGCGAGTCCCGCGGCCGGCAGACCATCGTCGTCGACTTCTCGCTGACCCCGATCTTCGACGACAGCGGCCGTGTCGCCTTCCTGCTGCCGGAAGGGCGCAACATCTCGGAAAAGATCGCCATCGAGGCCGAATTGACCCGGCGCAACAACGAGGTCCATGCGGCGCTGGAGAAACTGCGCGAGATCGACGGCTTCAAGACCAAGTTCTTCGCCAACGTCAGCCACGAACTGCGCACGCCGCTGACCCTGATCCTCGGCCCGGTCAACCAGCTGCTGCAGTCTTCCGGCGACCTGGCCGAACGCGAGCGCTTCCGACTGCTCACCATCAAGCGCAACGCCCAGGCCTTGCTCGAACAGGTCAACGACCTGCTCGATCTGGCCCGCATCGATGCCGGAGAGATGCCGCTGGTGTATGTCTGCGCCGATATCGTCGCCCTCGTCCGTGCGGTGGCCGACAGCTTCGAGGCGGCGGCCGACGAGCGCGGCATCGCCCTGTCCTTCGCCGGCGAAAGCGAGCTCTACGCCGATGTCGACCGGGCCAAGTTCATCCGCGTGGTAACCAATCTGTTGTCCAACGCCTTCAAGTTCACGCCTCACGGCGGGCGCATTCGCTGCTCATTCGAGCGCCGGCCCGGCGAGCGCGTACTGATCAGCGTCCAGGACAGCGGCCCCGGCGTACCCGACAGTCTGAAGGCGTCGATCTTCGACCGCTACGCCCAGGGTGCCGACGAGCATTCGGCCAAGGGCAGCGGCCTGGGACTCAACATCGTCAAGGAATTCGTGGTCTTGCACCACGGCACGATCACGCTGCTCGACGCGCCCGAGCATGGCGCCCTGTTCCAGGTCGAGTTGCCGCTACGTGCTCCGGCAGGTTCCTTCGTCCGCGCCCGCGACAACATCTGGCAGCCGGTCATCGAGCCGCTGGAAGCGCTGCCCCCGGCCGATGCGCCTAAGCTGCCGGAGAACGCCGCGCATGCGCGCATCCTTGTTGCCGAGGACAATCCCGACCTGCGCCAGTTTCTCCACGACGTGCTCGCCGACGACTACCGCGTGACACTGGCGGAGCACGGCGCCCAGGCGCTCGCCCTCGCCTGCGCCGATCCACCCGACCTGATCATCACCGACCTGATGATGCCGCAGATGGACGGCGAGCGTTTCGTCCACGAACTGCGCCGGCGGCAGATCTCGCACGTGCCGGTGCTGGTGCTCTCCGCCCGCGCCGACGATGCGCTGCGCCAGACCCTGCTCGAAGAATTCGTCCAGGATTACCTGACCAAACCCTTCTCGCCGCAGGAGCTGCGAGCGCGTGTGCGCAACCTGATCACCGTCAAGCGCACCGTCGATATCCTGCAGAAGGAGCTCAACTCGCAGGCTTCCGACATCACCGAGCTGACCAACGGCCTGATCGCAAGCCGCAAGTCGCTGCAGGAAGGCCTGCGCGCCTTGCAGATTTCCGAGCGCCGCTGGCAGGGCTTCTACGAGAACACAGCGGTCGGCATTGCGCTGGTCGACGCCGACGGCAAGATCATGAAGGCCAACCCGGCGCTGCAGCAGATGCTCGGCTACGGCCCGCAGGAGATTCTCGACGTATCGCTGGTCGACATCAGCGAGGCCTCGCAGCGCGCCAGCACGCGCGACAACGTGTACAGCCTGCTCGAAGGGCGGCGCGGCAGCTACCAGGTGCAGAAACGCTACGAGCGGCGCGACGGCAGCTACCTTTGGGCCAAGGTCTGCGCCTCGGTGATCCCGGCGGTCGACCGCGAAGGGCCGCGCATCGCCGTCATCGTCGAGGACCTCAGCGCCCAGAAAAGCGCCGAGGACGCGCTGGCCAAGACCCAGGCCGACCTGGCGCGCGTTTCGCGGCTGACCACGATGGGCGAACTGGTCGCCTCCATCGCCCACGAGGTCAATCAGCCGCTGGCCGCCATCGTCACCAACAGCCACGCCGCACTGCGCTGGCTGGAGCGTGACGAGCCCGACTATCCCGAAGTGGTGGCGGCGCTGCAACGCGTGCATCGCGATGCCGCGCACGCCGGCAACGTGATCACCCGCATTCGCGGCTTTCTCAAGAAGGAAGGGCTGAAACGCGAGCGGGTAGACGTCCCCGGCATGATCGATGCCCTGCTGCAGATGCTGCGGCGGACGCTCGACGAAGCCGGCGTCGCCATCGAGCTTCGCCTGGCGCCGGTCTTGCCCGACCTGCTCGGCGATCAGGTGCAGCTGCAGCAGGTCATCCTCAACCTGCTGGTCAACGCCGTCGATGCCATGCGCCAGCAGGAGGGGCGGCCCCGTCGCATCGTCGTCGACGTCCGGGAAAACCCGGCCTGCGGCCTGCTGTTCACCGTCGAGGACAGCGGGCCAGGCATCCCCGCCGACATGGCCAACACCATCTTCGAAGCCTTCTGCTCGACCAAGAGCGATGGTCTGGGCATGGGACTGGCGATCAGCAAATCGATCATCGAGCACCATGGTGGTTCACTGTGGCTCGACGCCACCGGCGCCGAGGGCTCGCGCTTCGCCTTCTGTCTTCCCGTGAGTTCGCCATGAATGCGACAGCTTCCCTCTCGCCAACGGTCTACGTCGTCGACGACGACATTTCCATCCGCGAATCCCTGAGCAGCCTGATCCGCGCCGAAGGCATGCAGGTCGAGGTCTTCGCCTCGCCGCTGGATTTCCTGGCGCTCGAACGGCTCAAGGACTTCTCCTGCGTGGTACTCGACGTCCGCATGCCCGGACTCGACGGACTCGCGCTGCAGGACGAACTGACGCGCCGCGGCTGGCAACCGCCCATCATCTTCATCACCGGCCACGGCGACGTGCCTGATGCCGTGCGCGCGATGAAGGCCGGGGCCATCGATTTCCTCAAGAAGCCGTTCGAGGACTTCGCCCTGCTCAACGCCATCACCGCCGCACTGTCACGCGTCAGCAGCGAATTCCACAAGAAGCTGGAAAGCGCCGAACTGCAGGCCCGCTACGAGCAGCTGACGCCGCGCGAGAAGGAGGTCCTGGCCATGGTCACGCAGGGTCGGCCGAACAAGGTCATTGCCTACGAACTGGGCGTTTCGGAAAGCACGATCAAGGTGCACCGCCACAACGTCATGAACAAGATGCACTTCCGTTCGCTACCCGAACTGGCCCTGGCCATGCAGCGACTGAAGGAGGGCGGCTGAATCCCGTTTCCAGCACTTCGACAACGACACGGGAACGGCGCGCGGCGTCACCAACCCACCCTGCTATGCTGTCCGAACCGGAAAAACGACGGACATCATTTTGAAAAGCGCTCTCTTCGTCGACTTTGACAATGTTTACTCGGGCCTGCGAAAGCTCGATCCCAAGCTGGCCGATCAGTTTGCCCAGCGTCCGCAGGACTGGCTGCAGTGGCTCATCTCGTCACTCGGGACCCCAGACGACGCACCCGCAAACGCCAAGCGGCGCATTCTCGTGCGTCGCTGCTACCTCAACCCGCAGGCCTACCAGCGGTTTCGCTGGTCGTTCAACCTGGCAGGGTTCGAGATCATCGATTGCCCCGCGCTGACCAGCGAAGGAAAAACGAGCACCGACATCCACATGGTGCTCGATACGATCGACCTCCTGCAGCATGAAGCGCACTACGACGAGTTCATCATCTTCTCGGCCGATGCGGACTTCACCCCGGTCCTGCGCAAGCTGCGCCGTTGGGACCGCCGGACGACCGTCCTCGCGATCGGCTTCCCCTCGGCAGCTTACCGCGCCTCCGCGGATCTCCTGATCGACGTCGACACCTTTGTACGGGATGCCCTTGGCTATCGCGCGGACGAAAGCAGTACTGCTGCTGCGAAGACAAGCCAGGAGCCGGTCGCCTCACCTTCCAGGCAGCAAGCACTTGCCCATGCGGCATGCGAAGTCACCTTGCGCATGGTTGCCGATTCGAACGAACCGATTCCACTCGCACGGATTGCATCCACGATCCTGAGTCAGGTCGGGGGCATCGATGCCGAGTCGTGGGCAGGTTTCGGCAGCTTTCGGAAACTCGTCGAAAGCTGGGCCCCGGATGCCGTGTCGATAGACTGGAACGGCGGCGGTGCCATTTTTGACCCTAAACGCCACCGCCCGACAGTCGCAGCAACCGAAGCTGCTCCGACTACCCTGGGCGAGCTCCCTGACCTCATCAAGCAAGAAGTGGCCCGCTCCCCCGAACCGGTACCCTGTGCGCGTCTCGCCCAGATACTGATGGCACGTAACGCTGGCATGACAGCCGACTGGAATGGCACCGGCTCATTCCGGCGGTTTGTCGAATCGCTCGATCTCGCACCACTGCGGTTCGACTGGAGCGGTTCGGGTGGCCGTTGCTACGATCCTTCACGTCATGGGAACGCGGCCGCGCCCGCCGTGGAGCCCACAATCAGAACGGGGCCTGCCTCTTGGGGCAGCAACGAAGACCTGTTGCCCCTGGCGACTCAGATCCACGACGCAACCGGTGCCCCGCTACTCCCGCCCCCCACCTACCAAGCGCTTTTCCAACACATCGCCGGCGACGTCGCCGCCTCCGAATTCGAGCTGAACGACACCGGAAAGCGGGTTCGCGATCAGATGCGAACGGCCGGGCACGTCATCAGCCGTGCCGATGTCACGTGGATATTGCGAGGACTTCTTTTCCGAAGCCACGTTTTTGGACGAGACGACGACTCACCTGAAAACCTCGCGAAGAAAACCGCCAACAATATCCGCTCGCTCTGCTTGCGGGAGCAACTCATGCTCGACCAGGCGGTTGAACGAGCCATTGCCCGCTGGATCCGTAACGAACCCTACCCCGCCTGACCTCAAAGGCCGGCGTCGTCGGGCAATTCGGAGGGTTTGCAGCCGATGGCCGGAGAAGGATCGGGTGTTATCCTAAGGGCGCGTCAAACTAGGGCAGTGACGGTAGCTATTGTGGAACCTCGAGAAAATTGCATTCGCAATCCTGGACATGCATTGAAGGATGTAGTGATTTTTCGAGTCTCGTCCCGGCACCATCCTCGACGCGTCCTGTCCATGGAACAACCGCCCCGCCCCCCTATCTCAGGCAGACCATCTTGATCGTCATGGACCTTTGCTGCGAGCGCGACCATCGCTTCGAAGGCTGGTTCGCATCAACCGACGCCTTCGACAGCCAATGCGCAAGCGGGCTGTTGAGCTGTCCGGTTTGCGGTACCGGCAAGATCCAGCGCCTTCCCAGCGCGCCCTATGTGCAAACACGCAGCGCAGCCCGCGAACTTCCCGCACCGGCGAGCAACTCCACTCCGGCGGCCGAGGCCCCGCTCCCGGCCGCCGCAGTGGAGATGCTGAAGTCCGTGTTGCGCCAGGCGGCACGCAAGGCCGAGGACGTCGGCGACCGCTTTCCCGACGAGGCGCGGCGCATGCATTACGGCGAGACCGGGACCCGCAGTATTCGCGGCGCCGCTTCACGCGACGAGCTTGGCGAGCTGATAGAGGAAGGCATCATGGTGCTCCCCGTGCCGCCGGAAGACGATCTGCACTGAAAACCCTCAGCGCGGCGGTTCGACGGCCAGCGTCAGCGCCTCCGGACAGGCCTCGACCACAAAGCACAAGGGGCCGGAGAGCTTCTCCAGCCATTCCGTCGTCGCCACCTGTGCGAGCGTACGCCCTCCGACCACGTTCTGTAGCGTGCTGCGGCACAGCCAGCCGGCAGCTACGATGGCTTTCCTTGTTCCCGACATACCGAGGCGCTCCGCTAAAGACAGGCGCGAGCTTAGGCAGCGGCCGTGACGCGACGATGATCGCGAGGTGACCGGACAATGACAGGACGCTTCAGGCGCGTGCCTGAATCAGCGGCACCCACATTTCGTCGGGGGACAAGCCTCCGTGGACACCTATCATCGTCGGTGGCACCTCGCCGGCCACCCGGTCGCTGATCGTCCACCCCGCCTCCAGCAGCAGGGCGTGCGTGCCGACCCGCTCCGGCAGGCGGCGATGCATGCGCCCCGGTCCGAACAGCCCGGCGCGCAGCAGTCGCTCGGACGGCAGCAACACGGCCTTGCCGGCGAAATGCTCGCGCGCATACGTGGCCACGTCGGCCTCGGCCCCGGGCCGCACATTACAGAACGCCGTCCTGCGCTCGCCAAACAAGGGGGATGCAAGCATGGACTGGAAAGCGGGATGGCGTTCCAGCCGTATGCGTTTCTCGTCCGGGGCATCGATGAAGCCATGGTCTGCCGTCACGATGATGTCCGCCCCACTTCCAGCCAGACGATCCAGCACGTCGGCGAAGAACACATCCAGCGCAACGAAGCGCCTGCGGGCCTCGTCCGAGTGGCAACCGTACCGATGGCAGACCCCGTCGAAAGTGGCGTAGTAAGCGTGCACCAGCCCACCCGTTGCCTTGAGCAGGCCGACCTCGTCTTCGATCGCACCCGCCAGTTGAGCCAGCCCGTGGTACGGCCGGATGCGGGCCCCGCGCGCATGGCGGAGCGAAAAGGGTGAAAAGGCGATGTCCTCGGGCGACACCATCACCGACGGGCGCAAGGCCCGGGCGTGCATGGACGCATAGGGAAAAAGTCGTTGCAGCAGGAAGGCGCCATGCAGGGAGCCACCGCCGCGACGGTGCAGCGGTAAGGGTGCAAGCACGCCACCAAAGCGCCGGTCGTGGATATGCCAGCCGGTCAAGCCGTGCTCCGCAGGCGACAGACCGGTGAGCAGCGAAGTGACCGCACTTGCCGTCGTACTCGGAAACACGGAAGTCAGCCGCCGGGCGCGATGGGCGAGCAAGACACTGCTGCGGTCGGCAAAACGATGCAGGAGCATGTCGCCCAGACCGTCGATCACCAACAGCACCACGACGCCGGAACCGCCCGGGGGGACAAAGGGCGGCGCCACGTCGCGGACATTGAGCCAGTTGCGTATGCCGCGTGCCAGTGCGAACACGCCGCCGTCGCCGTAATCGGGCAGGACAGCATCGCGCGGCAAGGGAATGGAGAGCGGGCTCATGCGGATCGCGACCCAAAGAAAAAACCGGATGAGCGCAATGCACTCATTCCGTTCAGTTTGGAGCAGTAAACGGGACTTTAACCAACATGTATCCCAAGCCCAAGCACGCAAGGCGCGGCCGAACGCGAGATCGCCAAACCGGCGTTCGAGCCGGGCAGCCCAGAAGCCGGGAAACGCCCGGCCCGCGGCGATTTGGGCAGAATCAGGGCCGCGACGGCGAACAGCAGCAGGATCGCACCGTCAGCCGCCTCGATGTACAGAAATCTGGCGAACGGCGGCGCTACCCGGTCGATCGAACCCAAGGTAGCTGGACGGGCGTCGAAGGTTCGTCGTGAAGATCGGTCATGGTTCGGTTCAGGGGTGCCAGTCTCCGTGCCGGCTGCTCGTTGCTGCTGCGTCGGCCTGTTTCAGGATGGCAAAGCGACGCGGCGTTGTCGGCCATTTCATGTCGCCGATCAGCCTCACCTCGCTACGTGGTCTGCTGCCTGTTGCCGGTGGCCTGCGGTTCGTTTGCCAGGCATACCGTCACCTCGACTTCATGTTCCCGGCGGTCATCGACCAGAAGAACCTCCGCCCCGGTACATGGAATGCCATCAAGCCTCACCGACACGGCTCGCAGCCCGCCGTCGCCGTCGCGCGTTTGCGAAATCGTGATGCGGTAAGGCGTCTCCCCGTAACGGTAACGGATCCCGCACCCCGCCCAGGCCGCGGGCAGGCAGGGCTGCAGTTGCAGGGTGTCCCCAACACGCCGCAGGCCCAGCAGCGACTCGACGATGAGGCGGTACATCCAGCCGGCCGAGCCGGTGTACCAGGTCCAGCCGCCACGGCCGATGTGCGGCGCCAGCGCATAGACATCGGCCGCGGCGACATAGGGTTCGACCTTGTAGGTGGCAACGCCGGCCGCGGACAGCCCATGGTTCACCGGGTTGATCAGGTCGAACAGGCGCCAGGCGCGCTCGCCCTCCCCCAGCGCGGCGAAGGCCATCGCCGCCCATACCGCCGCATGGGTGTACTGACCGCCGTTTTCGCGCACGCCCGGCACATAGCCGCGAATGTAACCGGGGTCGAGGTCGGCGCTGTCGAAAGGCGGATCGAGCAGTTGCATCAGCCCATCGTCGCGGCGTACCAGGTGCGCATCGACCGCGTTCATCGCCATGCGCGCACGTGCCGCGCCGCCCGCGCCGGACAGCACCGACCAGCTTTGCGAGATCGAGTCGATGCGGCATTCGGCATTGCTCGCCGAACCGAGCACCGCGCCATCGTCGAAGTAGGCGCGGCGATACCAGCCGCCGTCCCAGCCATGCCGCTCGATGTCGGCGCGCAGCCGCTCGGCCTCATCGCGGCAGCGCTGGGCGAAGGCGCTGTCGCCATGGCGCTGCGCCACCTCGGTGAAGACGCGCAGCACTTCGCACAGGAAGAAGCCGAGCCACACGCTCTCGCCCTTGCCCTGAATTCCGACCAGATTCATGCCGTCGTTCCAGTCGCCGGAGCCGATCAGCGGCAGGCCGTGCCGGCCGAACTGCAGGCTGCGCAGGATGGCACGCACGCAGTGCTGGTACAGGCTGGCCACCTCGGCGGAATGGCCGGGCAGATCGTAGTAGGAGTCCTCCTCCGGATTGACCGGGCGGCCTTCGAGAAAGCCCGCCGGCTCGTCCAGCACGGCGGTGTCGCCGGTGCTCGTCACGTAGCGGCACACCGCCAGCGGCAGCCACAGGTAGTCGTCCGAACAATGGGTGCGCACGCCCCGACCGGCCGGCGGATGCCACCAGTGCTGCACGTCGCCCTCGAGGAACTGGCGACCGGCGCAGCGCAGCAGGTGATCTCGCACCAGGCCGGGCCGGGTATGGACCAGAGCCATGACGTCCTGCAGCTGGTCGCGAAAACCGAAGGCTCCGCCGGACTGGTAGTAACCACTGCGCGCCCACAGCCGGCACGCCAGGGTCTGGTACACCAGCCAGCCGTTGGCCAGCACATTCACCGCCGGGTCGGGGGTGTCGACCTGCACCGCGCCCAGCGTATCGCGCCAGTAGCGCCTTACGGCATCGAGCGCGGCGCGCGCCGCCGCCGGCCCGCGGAAACGCTGCAGCAGCCGGCCGGCGTCCCCGCTGTCGCGGCCGACGCCAAGCCGGAAGACGATCTCGCGCGCCTGGCCGTCGTCGAAGTCGAAATACACCTGGATCGCGGCGCACGGATCGAGCCCCGCGCCCACCTTGCCGGACAGGCGCGCGCGTTTCAGTGCCGCCGGATCGTCCGGCGTGCCGTTGCGCCCGAGGAATTCGCCGCGATCGCCGCTCAGGCTGCGCCCGGCCTCATCCACATCGAAGAAGGCCACCCGCTCGGCGAACTCGGTGTTGTAGGGGTTACGGGCCTGGAGCGCACCGCTCTGGGGCGCGATCTCGGTCACCACATGCATGGCCGATTTCGGCCGCAGGTCGCCGAGCACCCACTCCACATAGCCGGTGGCGGAAAGCCGGCGCAGGCGGCCCGATTCGTTCCTCACCTTCAGCACCGAGAACTTGATGGCGGCGTCGATCGCGACATAGACCCACAGCTCGGTCGCGATGCCGTCGTGCTGCATCTCGAACACGCTGTAGCCGAAGCCGTGGCGGATGGTACAGGCGGCCTCTCCGCGCATCGGCAGCGGCGTGGGCGACCACACTTCGCCGCT
Source organism: Azoarcus sp. DD4 (assembly GCF_006496635.1). Lineage (NCBI taxonomy): Bacteria > Pseudomonadati > Pseudomonadota > Betaproteobacteria > Rhodocyclales > Zoogloeaceae > Azoarcus > Azoarcus sp. DD4. The sequence goes on along the minus strand of NZ_CP022958.1, from coordinate 2,468,035 downwards.
GTCCTCGTCGCGCAGATAGAGCGCCTCCCCGCCGGGGTCGCTCACCGGGTCGTTGTGCCAGGGCGTCAGGCGGAACTCGTGGGCGTTCTCGCTCCAGGTGTAGGCGGCGCCGCTCTCGGAGATCACCGTGCCGAAGTCCGGGTTGGCCAGCACGTTGGACCACGGCGCCGGCGTCGTGCGGCCGGCTTCGAGCACCACCACGTATTCGCTGCCATCGGGGCGGAAGCCGCCCAGGCCGTTGGCGAGCATCAAGGTCGGCCACGCCGGCTCGCGCGGCGGCAAGGCTGCCGGCGCGAGGCCGAACGGGCCGGCGCGGCCCGGCGCAAAGGGCGGCGTGCGCGGTTCGGCAAAATTGCGCCGGTCGAGCTGCTCGGCCAGGGTGCCGCGGCCGTCGGTGAGGACGGCACGCGCCGCCGCTTGCAGCAGGATGCGGTCCTCGCTGGAGATCTGCTCGGCCAGGCGCACGAAGATGCCGCCCGGCCGGTCGATCACGCTGGCTTCGATGCCCGAGGCGATCAAGCCCATGATCTGCTCGTGCAGGCGTTGCCGGTAGCCGGCGTGCTCCTCGTTCCAGATCACCAGATCCACCGCCAGGCCCTTGAGCCGCCAGTAGGCGTGGGCCTGCACGAGCTGGCGCACCAGTTCGATGTTGGCGGCGTCCCTGACCTGCAGCAGCACGATGGGCAGATCGCCGGAGATGGCGTAGCCCCACAGGCCCGACTGCCCGCGCCGGTTGCCCAGCAGCACCGCGGCCTCGGCACGCAGCGAGGGGTGGGCGTAGAGCACGGCGCTGGCGAGACGGGCGTGGAGCTGGGCGTCGGCCTCGCTGGCATTGAGCTGCTGCAGCACCACCTGGCTGTGCGTCCAGGTCAGATCGAAGACGCGGTCGGCCAGGTGGCGGTCGTGGTACTTGTCGACCAGGCACACCGCCATCTCGCGGCTGTCGGCGATGCCCGACACGATGTCGACCGTGACCGTCTGCTCCGGATCGAGCACGCAGGCGACGCGGATCGCGACGACAGGGTCCAGCACCGGCCCGGCGCTGCCCGACAGCGGTGCCGGATCGAGCATCGCCGCCGGCGCGGCGGCGTTTCTGCCGCGGCCGATGAAGCGCGCGCGGTCGGTTTCGAACGACACGGCACGGGTTTCCGCGCCATGCACCGCCATCAGGTGCAGCAGCCAGGGCGGCTGTTCGCCGCGCGAGCGCGGCCGGCGCCGGCACAGGATGGCATGCTGCGCCGGCAGGATCTCGGTCTGCACGAACAGGTTGCTGAAGGCCGGGTGCAGCGCATCCGTGGCCGGCGGCGCAATCACCGCTTCGGCATAGCTGGTGAGGTCGATCTCGCGGCGCTGCTGCGTGCGGTTGGTGATGCGCACCCGGCGCAGCTCGATGTCGTCCTCGGGCGAGACGACGATCTCGGTATAGGTTTCGACGCCGCCATCACCGGCGTCGCCATCCGGCGCGTCGCTGCGGCGGAATTCGGCGCGCCCCTCGGAAAACACCGCCTCATAGCTGAGCGGCGACTTGAGCGTGGGTTGATAAGCGGTCGACCAGAACTGTCCGCTGCGCACGTCGCGGACGTAGCAGAAACTGCCCCAGTTGTCGCGGGTGCCGTCTTCGCGCCAGCGGGTGATCGCCAGATCCCGCCACCGGCTGTAGCCGCCCCCGGCGTTGGTGACCATCACGTGGTAGCGGCCGTTGGACAACAACTGCACCTCGGGGATGGGCGTATCCGCATTGCCGAACACCCGGATCGGCGCCTGCTCGGCCGCCGCACCGGCCCGCACGTCGGACAACTGGGCGGTGTGCGAGAACAGGATCGCCGCCTTGGGAACGCGCTCCTGCAGCAGCAGCATGACGGACTGGAACTGCCGGTCCGACTCGAAGCGCCGCTGCATCGGGCGGTCCAGCAGCAGGTAGGCGAGCGCGAGCAGGCTCATGCCCTGGTGGTGAGCCATGAAGGAGCGCACCACCACCCGCGTCTGGCCGCGCCGCTGTCGCGCCGGCGTGTAGTCGATGGCCTCGAAAAAGCCGAAACGGCCGACGAAGCCCTCGGCGGCGAGCCGCTGCAGGTTCAGGCAGGCCGCTTCCGGCGCCACCATCAGGGCCAGCGCCGAGGCGTAGGGCGCAACGACCAGGTCCTCCGCCAGCCCGCGCTTGAGCCCCAGGCCCGGCACGCCGAAGGCGCGGTACTGGTAGTTGAGGTGCACATCCACCGTGTTGTAGCCGGATTCGGAAATGCCCCAGGGGACACCGCGCTGGCGCCCGTATTCGATCTGCCGCGCGACCGCCGCGCGGCAGGTCTGGTCGAGCAGGGTGTGCTCGTAGCTCGGCATCACCAGCAGCGGCATCAAGTACTCGAACATCGAGCCGCTCCACGACAGCAGCACCGCGTCGCCGCCATTGCTGGTGAGCAGGCGGCCGAGCGCGAACCAGTTCTCCTGCGGCAGTTCGCCCTGCGCGATCCCCACGAAGCTGCTCAGGCGCGCTTCCGATGCGAGCAGATCGTAGTAGCTGGCGTCGGCGCGGCACTCGGTCACGTTGAAGCCGATGCACAGCAGGTGCCGATTGCGGTCGTAGAGGAAGTCGTAGCGCATGCGCGCGAACTCGGCGCACTGCGCCGCGAGGCCTTCGATCGCCGCCAGCCGCGCGCCGGCCGGGGTGCTGGCGTCCGCATCGCGTGCCGCCAGTTGACGCAGGGTCGGCAGCCCGGCGCGACCGGCTGGCGAATCTGCCAGCGACAGCGCAGGCGCCAGCAGGTGCAGCTCGTCCAGCGCCTCGCCGCACTGGCGGGACAGGGCCTGCGCCCACTCGCCGGCTTCGTTGGCCGGCGCCGTCTCCCTGCTGACGCTGGCCGCGCGCTCCACCACGAATGCGGCAGCCAGCGCGGCCGCGCCGTCGCGCAGGCGCAGCAGGCTCGCGTGCGCGGCGGCGAGGCTGTCCGGCGGTGCCAGCGCGGCCGCCTCCAGCGCCTCGCCGAACGCCGCCAGCGCCTGTGCCGCCGCGCCGTCGGCCAGCTCGCGGAGGATGCCCAGGGTGTCGCCGAGGCCGGCGAAGAACTGCGGCGCGAGTATCCGCTCATCGGCCAGCGCGAGCAGACCGGCCCGCAAGGTCAGCAGATGGCCGGCGAGGTTGCCGCTGTCGACCGTTGACACGTACAGGGGCGGCAGCGGCTGCAGGGTCTGGGTGTCGTACCAGTTGTAGAAGTGGCCGTGGTGGCGCGCCAGCCCGTCCATCGTGCGCAAGGTGTTGGCGCTGCGTTCGACGAGTCGTCCGGCGGTGATGTAGCCGAAGTCGTAGGCAGAGAGGTTGGCCAGCAGCGCCATGCCGATGTTGGTCGGCGAGGTACGGTGCGCCACCGAGGCGACGCGGTACTCCTGGTAGTTGTCCGGCGGCAGCCAGTGGTCGTCGGCCCCGACGAAGGTGTCGAAGAAGGCCCAGGTCCGGCGCGCAATCCGGCGCAGGAACTGCGTCTGCGCCGTGCTCAGCCTCGCCTCGCGGCGCGCCAGCGGACGGCTGATCCACCATGCGATCGCCGGCGACACGAACCACAGCAGCAGCACCGGCGCCGCCGCCACCAGCGCCGCGGGCTGCGCCAGCGCCAGCAGCAGCGCCGCGCCGGCGCCGACGGCGGGCGCGCTCCACATCGCGCGCAGGCTGGTAGCGAGTTCGCTGCGGCCGCGGCGGCTCAGGTCGCGCTCGACCTCGCTCGACGGCCGCCATTCGAGCAGGCCGCGACGAGTCACGCGCATCCGCCAGACGGTGCGCACGATGGCATCCAGGCTGAAATACGCCTCGTAGGGCAGACAGGCGAATTCGAACGCGGTCTGCAGCAGATGCCGGCGCAGCGAACGTTCGGTGCCGGCAAGATGCTGGCGCAGCCGGACCTCGGCCGGTTTGCGCAGCAGCTCGAACAAAGTGGCGCCCAGGCGCGGTAGCAGCAGGATGCCGATCACCGACAGCGTCCACAGCCAGGGCGACGGCGACATCGCCCAGCCCGCCAGCAACAGCAGCGTCAGCGCGGCCGGAACGAGGCTGCGCCGCAGGTTGTCGATCAGCTTCCATTGCGACAGCGTCGACAACGGGTTGCGCTGGCGATGCTTGCCCTCGCCGGCGCAATTGCACGGCACATGGCGCAGCAGCCAGCCGGCCAGCTGCCAGTCGCCGCGGATCCAGCGGTGGCGGCGGCTGACGTCGACGCAGTAACGCGCCGGGTAATCCTCGAACAGGGTCACGTCGCTCAGCAGGCCGGCGCGCGCGTAGCAGCCCTCCAGCAGGTCGTGGCTGAGGATGCGGTTGTCCGGGAAGCGGTCGCCGAGCGCCTGCTCGAAGGCCTCGACATCGTAGATGCCCTTGCCGATGAAGGAGCCTTCGCCGAACACGTCCTGATAGACATTCGAAACTGCGCGCGTATAGGGATCGATGCCGGGCTCGCCGCCATAGAGCCGCGCGTAGTGCGAGCGGTTGGTGCCCGGCAGGCTGACCGCCACGCAGGGCTGCAGGATGCCGTAGCCCTCGACCACCAGCCCTCGCGCCGGATCGTAGCGCGGGCGGTTGAGCGGGTGCGCCATGGCGCCGACGAACTGGCGCGCGGCGTCGCGCGGCAGCTGGGTATCGGTGTCCAGGGTGATGACGTAGCTCACGCCCATGAGGGTGGCGGCATCGCCGGTGATCTCCGCAAAGCCGTCGCGCACCCCGCTGCGCAGCAGCGCATTGAGCGCCGCCAGCTTGCCGCGCTTGCGCTCCTGCCCCATCCACACCCTCTCCTGCGGGTTCCAGCGCCGTGCCCGGTGGAAGAGGAAGAAGATGTCGCCGGCGCTGCGGATACCGACACCGCCGTACTTCTCGTTCAGCGCCGCGATGCGGGTCCGCGCCAGCGCCACCAGCGGCCCGTCCTCCGGCAGCGTCTCCTGCGGTGCGTCGAGCAGATCGGTCAGCAGGCCGAAATACAGGTTGTCGTCCTGGTTGGCGAGGAAGCGCACTTCCAGCGCCTCCACCAGATCCTCGACGCCCTCGGCGCTGGCCAGCATGGTCGGGATCACCACCAGGGTGCGCGACTGCGCTGGAATGCCGGAGGAGAAGTCCAGCCGGGGCAGCGGCTGCGGCATCACCAGCACCGTCGCCAGCCAGTTCGCCAGCGCCACCGCCAGCTGGCTGGCCGCCAGCAGCGCGAGGATGGCGAGCGGCACCCGCACGCTGCCGGCAGCGGGCAGCTCCATGAGCAGCGCGCCGCCGACCGTCGCGGTGATGAGCGCGATCGCGCCCAGGTACAGCCCCAGCGGATGGCGGCCCGCCCAGGCGCGCAGGGCGTCGGCGCCGGAACGGCGGACCCCGGCCGCCTGCGCGAGTTGCGGCAATCCCTTGTCGATCAGGTAGTAGCCAACGTGACCGCTGCGGTCGGCGGCGCCCTCGCCGGCCAGCGCGATTGCTTTGCGGGCGACCTCGCCCTCCGACAGCGGGCTCGACTTCGCCAGGCGTTCGACCACATGCCGGTAGCGGTCGCGGGTGGCGAAATCCATCGCGGGGTAGACGCCGGCAGGGTCCTCGCGCAGGGTGTGCTCGACCACGCTCATCGATTCGACGAAGTCGCGCCAGTCGATCGCACCCAGCACCCGCAGGCTGCCGATGCTGTTGCTCACCGAAACCTGGTCGGCCGCCTGCAGCTGGCTTTCCAGCTGCACCATGTGCTCTATCGTCAGGCTGGACTCCGACAGCCGCTGTTCTATCCAGCTCAGCGGCAAGGCCAGCGCCGGCCCGCGCCCCTGCAGGCTGCGCGCCAGCTCGGCGACGAAGGCGCTGACCATGGGCGGGTTCGAGCGCGCCATGTCGGCGATCACCAGGATCAGGCTCTTGGGATCGTGCTCGGCCGTCTCCAGCATCTGCCCGGCCCAGGCGGCGGCGAGGTCGCGCTCGCCGCAACCGGCGGCGATGCGCATGCCGACGCGGCGCAGGTTCTCGATCACCGCCAGCCGCAGCATGATGGGGATCGCCCACAGCTCGCCGAGCTTGAGCGGCGTCACCGTCTGGTAGGCGACGACGAAGCGGCTGAGGCTTTCGATATCCACCCGGCCGTCGCCGTGCGAGATCGCCTCGAGCGCGATGTCGTACACCCGCGGCCGACCGGCCAGCTCGCCCGATGCACCGCCCTCGAGGCGCGGCAGCTCCCGGTTGTAGCCCTTGGGCAGGTGCCGCCGCGCGGTGCGGATCTGCTCTTCGATGAGATAGAAGTTGTCGAGCAGCCAGTCGCCGGCCGGCGTGATGCGGCGATTCTCGCTGACCGCCGCGGTCAGCAGGCCGCACACGCTTACCAGAGCGTCTTCGTTGTCGGCCAGCCGCGCCAGCAGCGGATCGGGCGCGCGCGCCGACGCCAGCCGGTGCGTGCTCGCCAGCGTGCGCCCGTGCCCTTCCATCTGGTCCGCGCTGAAGAGCTCCGAGCGCAGCGGCAGTTCCTCGTCGGACAAAGCCGGCCGCGCGCCGCCGCGACGAAGCCGGGTCGTCAGCGCTTGCAGGTAGGCGGAGAGCGGCATGGGGGCATTCAATTCGGCATGTCCTTGTTGCCCGGATGCGGTGCGGGACGATGGGAAGGGATAAGGGCTTGCAGCAGCACACCCTAGTCGCGGCCGCCGAGCGGGTCTGTGCGCTGCCAGACATAGGCCGGCCGGCGGGCGGACCTGTTTGGTGCGCAAGCGCACCGACCGCACGCGCCTGCAGGCGTACGCTTCCTTATCTCGGACATGCGCAAGGAGCGGGCGTGGACGTCTATCGCAAGGTCTTCCTGATGGTCGTCACGGCGCTCTTCGCGCTTGCGCTTTACTGGATGCTGGCGCCGTTCTGGGGTGCACTCGCGTGGGGCATCTGCCTCGCCTTCCTGCTCGCGCCGGCGCATCGCGCACTGATGCGCAGGCTGAAGGGGCGCGCCGATTTGGCGGCCGGGATCATCACCGTGCTGGTGCCCGCCGTGCTCGCCGGCCCGCTGGTGAGCCTCGGCGTGGCCTTCGCGAATCAGGTCGCGGAGCTGGTGACGCGGCTGCAGGAGGAGGAGCTGCGCTTCGACGGCCAGCTGCTCGCGCAGCTGGAGCAGTACCCCTTCATCGGTGGCGTGGTCGAATGGCTGCGCCAGAACCTCACCGCCACCACCGAGCAGCTGCAGGACTGGCTGATCGGTGGCGCCAAGATGCTGGCGCAGACGCTGGCGGCCGGCGGCGGGAACTTCGTCCTCGGGGCGCTCGGCACCGTCGTGCACTTCTTCATGATGCTGTTCCTGCTCTTCTTCCTGCTGCGCGACGGGCCCGGGATGCTCGGCCGCGCCGTGCGCCTGGTGCCGATGGAGGCGCAGCGCAAGGCAGCGCTGCTCAAACTGATCGGCAGCACGACGCGCGCCGTGGTCTACGGCACCGGCCTGACCGCCCTCGCCCAGGGAACGCTGGTGGGAATCGGTTTCGCCATCGCCGGGCTGCCGTCGGCGGTGGTGTTCGGCGTGCTGGCGGCGTTGCTGGCGCTGCTGCCCTTTGGCGGTGCCGCGCTCGTCTGGATACCGGCGGTGCTTTTCCTGGCCGCCGATTCGCAATGGGGCTGGGCGATCTTCATGCTGATCTGGGGCAGCTGCGTCTCCCTCTCGGACAACCTGCTGCGGCCCTTCCTGATTGCGCGCCAGGAGCCGGTGTCGATGCTCGCCGTCTTCGTCGGCGTCATCGGTGGCGTATCGGCCTTCGGCATCATCGGCATCATCATCGGCCCGGTGTTGCTGACGGTGCTCGCCGCGCTGCTGCGCTTCGTCGACGATGCGCTGTCGCAGGAACCCTGATTGCCGGAGAGCGCACCCATGCCCACCCCGAACCGGTCGCACTCCCCTGGCGCAGCCGCACGCCGCCGGCCCGGCGTCCGGACAACGACGATCATGCGCACGGCGGCGCTCGCCTGCGCCCTGCAGCTCGGCCTCGGCTGCGCCAGCCTCCCCGATGCGGCGCGCGAGTTACAGATGCGCCCTGCGCGGCCGGTCGAGTTCGACAGCGCACGCGGGCCCGTTTCCACGCGCCGGGCGGCGGCGATCATGGATGAGCTCAAGCGCAGGTCGGGCGACATCGACATCCTCGACAAGCACCTGGCGGTGGAACAGGCGATCAACGCCGACATCCCGCTGGACCTGGGCAACCGGCTGATACTGCTGCAGGACGGGCCCGCCACCTACGCGGCCATGTTCGCTGCCATACGCGGCGCCAAAGATCACATCAACCTGGAAACCTACATCTTCGAGGACGACGGGATCGGCAGGCAGTTCGCCGACCTGCTGCTGGAACGACAGGCCGCCGGCGTACAGGTGAACCTGATCTACGACAGCGTCGGCTGCCTCGACACGCCCCCCGCATTCTTCGAACGCCTGCGCAGCGGCGGCATTGCGGTGCTCGAGTTCAATCCGGTCAATCCGCTGGCCGGCAACAAGGCGGAATGGCTGCTCAACAACCGCGACCATCGCAAGCTGCTCGTGGTCGACGGCCGCACGGCCTTCATCGGCGGCATCAACATCAGCGAGTCGTATTCCAGCGGTTCAGCGCGCCGCCCCAGCCCGAAGAAGCGCACCCAGGCGGTCGGCTGGCGCGACACCCATCTGCAGCTCGAAGGGCCGGTCGTAGCCCGCTTCCAGCAACTCTTCATCGAAACCTGGACCAGGCAGAAGGGCACGCCACTGGCCGCGAGAACCTACTTTCCGCGGCTGGAGAAACAGGGCGACGAGATCGTGCGCGCCATCGGCAGCGCCTCGGCCGATCCGCACAGCCTGATCTATCTCACGCTGTTGTCGGCCATCGCCAGCGCCGAGCAAAGGGTGTATCTGACCAACGCCTATTTCGCCCCCGATCCGCAACTGCTCGATACCTTGACCGACGCGGCCCGGCGCGGTGTCGACGTGCGCCTGATCCTGCCCGGCCAGACCGACGCCTGGGTGGTATTCCATGCCGGGCGCTCGCACTACGAGGAACTGCTGCGCGCGGGCGTCAGGATCTACGAGCGGAGCCACGCGGTCATGCATTCGAAGACCGCCTCGATCGACGGCGTGTGGTCGACGATCGGTTCGACCAACCTGGACTGGCGCAGCTTCCTGCACAACGACGAATTGAATGCGGCGATCGTGGGCCGCGATTTCGCGCGACAGATGGATGCGATGTTCGCCCGCGACCTGGCGGAATCGGACGAAGTGGACCTCGAACGCTGGGAGCGCCGCCCGCTGCTGCTGCGCCTCAAGGAATGGGCGGCGCGGCTCGCGGAATACTGGCTGTAGACAAGACCACGGAGCCGGCCGCGAATAACGCGCCGGCCCCAGGCAACGGACCGGCCGCGGCGCGGATGCTGCCCGCGCGTGGCCGGCCTGCGATCACTTGAGCCGCATGTCGTTCTTCACCGACTTCACGCCGCGCACGCCGCGCGCGACCTCGACCGCCTTGTTGATGTCGGCCTGCGAATTCACGAAGCCGCTCAACTGCACCACGCCCTTGAAGGTCTCGACGTTGATCTCGGCGACTTTCAGCGAGGCTTCGCCCAGGATGGCCGCCTTCACCTTCGAGGTGATGACGCTGTCGTCGATGTATTCGCCGGTCCCTTCCTGTTTCGGGGTGGACGAGCAGCCCACCGCCGTCAGCAGCGTGAGGGCCAGGAAAAATGCGGATAGATATTTGCCGAGCTGTTTCATGACGGAATCTCCAGAGGTGGTAAGACCGGCTCTTCTTGATGCCGGAGCCCTTCGACGAACGGTTCGCCAGCCGGGCAAACACTGCGGGAGACGGTTGGGTGGCCGCTGCAACCCGGCGGCTGCACCGTTTGGCCCCGGTAACGCCCGTCACCCGAAGATGCCATTCAGGATGGCGGATGACAGCAGCGCCGGTCGGTACGGTAGCGCACACAACCGGCACGGGACTCAGCGTGGCGCGCCGCTGTCGCCGGGCCGCGTGCCGACCGCGGACACGCTGCCGCCCTCGTCCTCCCAGGCGTCCAGTTCTGCCGACTGCGGCACATCCTGTCTGTGCCGCAAGCGCTTCAGCAGGTGGGGCACCAGCAGGCAGGCCAAAGCGGTGCCGCCGATCAGCACCGCCGGCAGGCCGAGATGTCGTCTCTTGATGCGCATGATCAGGCTCCTTTCAGTGTGGCGGCAGCCGGAAGATCGCACCCGCATGACACACGTATACCGCAACGCGCCACCTCCAGCCTCCATCGCGGCGATGCCTTACCGGCGGCTGAGCAGGATGCCGGCGACGAAGCCGATCACCGCAGCCCCGCACAACGCCCTCCAGGGATTCCTGCTTGCATAGTCGTGGGTGGCGTCGACCGAACACCGGAGCTTCTCCGTCAGGGTCGTCTGTGCCTCTGCAAGCCTGGATCTGGCCATCCGCAGCTTTTCTTCCGCCCGGGTGCGCACGGCGGCGAAATCCTCGGCGGTCGATTGGGTGACTTCCTTCAGCAGGTTGTCGACATCGGCGCCGATGCCCTTCAGATCGCTCACGAGCTTTTCCTTCATGCGATCGACAGCGGCGGGGTCTGGGTTCAGTTCGGTATTCATCGTGCCTCCCGGAGCAAATGGAAATGCAGGTCTTGGCGCGACACGGTCTCGATGACCAGCCTGCGAACGCAATGCGCTGAGTCGCATCCTGCCCGGCACCGGACAGGCAGTCTGTGCGCCACCGTACAGACCGGTGCCCGCGCACGCGCGATATTGCGCACAGGAGATGGCAATGACAGCCGAGCTTGGCCGTCATGCAGCGTGGACAGGGGTGATGGTTTCGAAGCTTGGCCTTGTCAGCGTTTTTTCGGACGCGTCTCCACCGGATTCACTACAAGGAGACTTGAGATGTCCATCGGAACAATCCTGCTGATCGTGCTGGTGCTATTGCTGCTCGGCGCAATTCCGGCGTGGCCGCACAGCCGCGGATGGGGCTACGGCCCGAGCGGCGGTCTTGGACTGCTGCTGGTGATCCTGCTCATCCTGTGGTTGATGGGAAAAATCTAGCAAGGAAAGGGGAGCCAACATGCTGTATTACGCCGTCGTGTTTCTCGTCGTCGCACTGATCGCGGGGGTACTCGGTTTCACCGGTATCGCAGCGGGTGCCGTCGAGATTGCCAAGATCCTGTTCTTCATCTTCCTGGTCTTGTTCGTCGTCTCGCTGGTCGCCGGCTTGCTGCGCCGGAAGTAGGGGCGGCGCCGTCGCCAGGCAGTTCGCCGCGGTCGGTCCGCGCATCCACCAATAAAAAAACCGCATCCGGGTAATGTCGGATGCGGGCCGCTGAACTCGACAGTCGGGAAAGTCGGATTCCATCCGGCCGTATCCATCAGATCCCGTAGTAGGTATGGATGGTCTTCGCCCAGGTGGGGTCTGCCATGTTGGGCCAATTATCCTTGTCGAACCCCGGCGCACTCTTCAGGCGCTCCGGGTCCACGTCGAACATGAAGCGTTGCTCCTCGGTATCCACGACCATTGAACTCCACGGCACGGCGAACAGCTTCTCGCCCATGCCCAGGAAGCCGCCGAAGGAGATAACCGCGTAGCACACCTTGCCATTGCGTACGTCCAGCATGATCTCCTTGACGCTGCCCAGCTTCTCGCCCTTGGCGTTATAGACTTCGTCGCCATTGAGCGTGCTGGCACTCAGCACCAGTGGTCCGGGCAATTCGGTAGATGTACCGCGTTCGAAACTGCTGGACTCGGGATATTCATTGCTCATTTCATGCTCCTTGAGAAGGGCGATGACGGCACCGCCCTTCACGCTTGTGCTGAACCCGCATCGGACTTCCTGCGGTCAGTGGTGGCGATCATTCGCCCTTGATGACCTTCTTGATGTCGTCCTTCAAATCGCCGAGCTGGGCCTGGACCTTGCCGCCGATCTTCTGGATCTTTCCTTCCTGCTCCAGCTCCTCATTGCCGACGACCTTGCCGACGACCTCCTTCACCTTGCCTTTCGCTTCCTCGATACGACCTTGGGTCTGATCCTTGTTCATGGTTTTCTCCTTCCAGTGTTCAGCGGGCCGCGACGCGCCGGTGATTCCAGTGGCGCATCGCCGCACCCGCCGCCTTACGGCTTATTGACTTCGTGACCGATGATGCCGCCGACAGCAGCACCGCCGACGGTTCCGGCCGCGCTGCCGCCGGTAAGAACCGCACCGCCGACCGCGCCGACCCCGGCGCCGATCGCCGTGCTCTTGTCCTGCGCCGACATCCCGGCACATCCACCCAGACCGAACAGCATCACTACCGCAACGGCCGTGGGAGAGAACTTCCGACTCGCTTTCATGGCATAGCCTCTCGATCCCCTCGTGATGCCCCCTGCCTGCTGCCCGGCCCCGTGGCGTTTGTTAATTCCCGAGCTCCGCCTTGGCCTTGTCGAGGCAAGCGTGCTTGGTGCTGCCCGACTGGCTGTCGCATTTCTCCTTGGCGACCTTGTAGCGTGCATCGGCCTTGTCGCCGGCCGCCTCCTCGCGCGCATCCGACGCGTGGTCGCTCGCCTTGCTGCGGGCCTCGGACGTTTGTTCCCTTGCCGTCGCATTGGCATCGGTGGTCTTCATCTGCGTCTTCGCGTCCGCCTTGGCCGTCTTGTAGTCGGCCTCGATCCGGGTTTTTGCCGCCCTGTAATCCGCTTGCGACATGTTTTCGGCCAAAGCGCCAGCGCTAAAGGCCATCAGCGCCAGCGCTAACGGCCATACCGATCGCGCACGCCACGGCGCCGATGTTGATTCTGTTCATGATCATTTTTCCTTCGGTTTTGAATGACGACGACCGGGAACGCCCTGGTGGCATTCGCAGCACGGCGCGGCTTACTTCTTTTCACCTTTTGCTGCATCCTGGATTTCCTCGCCGGCCTTCTCGATCTGCTTGCCGGCGGACTCCGTCGCCTTGTCGACCTCTTTTCCGAGCTGCTCCGCCGGCCCTTCCTGCTTCTGGCAACCCGACAATCCGATGAGCAATGCGCCCATGAGGACCGTCGCGCTGATGGTTTCGCCGAGTTTCATGTTCTATCCCTCCTGACTGTTCGAAAGCGTATGCGGATGAAGCTTAGGAAGCCGCATCGCCGCCGTCCGTCTGCTGACGCACATAGGCCCTCGGTAGCTGCAACACAGGTCCCGGCGCCGAATGGCCGGTGTGCGTCAGCGCACATACCCGGACTTCCCTGCCTATACTGGGATCGCCCCACCGCCCTCGATCCACCGGGCCGCTAGCGGCGATCCGGCCCTGACTGACGACGTGGAGATCGCAGATGGCCTTGCTGCACTCGCCCTCACAGAATCACCTGCTCGCTGCCCTTCCGGCCGAAGACTACGCCCGACTCCTTCCTCACCTGGAGCTGGTGGCGATGCCGCTCGGCCATGCGCTGTACGAGTCGGGCAGCAAGCTGCGCCATGTCTATTTCCCCACCACTTCCATCGTGTCCCTGCTGTATGTCATGCACGACGGCGCCTCGGCGGAGATCGCCATGGTCGGCAACGAGGGCATCATCGGCGTGGCCCTGTTCATGGGCGGCGAGACCATGCCCAACCGGGCCATCGTGCAGAGCGCCGGTCACGCCTACCGCCTGGGCGCGCAACACCTGAAGACCGAGTTCGACCGGGCCGGCGGACGCCGTACTGCCGCCCTGCAGCATCTGCTGCTGCGTTACGCGCAGGCGCTGATTACCCAGATGTCGCAGACCGCGGTGTGCAACCGGCATCATTCGATCGACCAGCAGCTGTGCCGCTGGCTGCTGCTGAGCCTCGACCGCCTGTCGACGAACGAGCTCACGATGACGCAGGAACTGATCGCCAACATGCTCGGCGTGCGCCGCGAAGGCGTGACCGAGGCGGCCGGGAAGCTGCAGCGCGCCGGCCTGATCCAGTACGCCCGCGGCAAGATCACGGTGCTCGACCGGCCCGGCCTGGAGGCGCGCGTGTGCGAGTGCTACAAGGTGGTCAAAACCGAGTTCGATCGCCTCCTGCCGCCGGCGACCGCCGAATAGTCCGCCGGATCCGCGCGCCGTCGCCCGACGGCCTTGTGTGCGCTAGCGTCCAGACCGTGCCCCGGTTTCGTTGCAGTCTGTCGGTGTTCCCTTCCTCGGGAAGGCCCGCCTGCCCAGGTCCGCTGATCCCGGCGCCACGACCGCGCATGGAACGGCAGGTCTCCCCCCGCACCAGGAGCGTACCCGTGCCGCGTTCCAGCCCCACCCTCGCCGTCAATCGCCTGCTTGCGGCCCTGCCGCAGGAGGACAGGCAGCGGTTCGTGGCGGGTTGCGAGCGGATCGAGCTGAAGTTCGGCGAGATCCTGGCGAAACCGGGCGCCCCCATTCACCACATCTACTTTCCCACCGACAGCGTCATTTCGCTGGTGACGCCGGCCAACGGCGCCGCCAGCCTGGAAGTGGGGCTGGTGGGCAGCGAAGGCATGCTGGGGCTGTCGCTCATCCTCGGGGTGGACGTTTCGCCGCTGCTCGCCCTGGTGCAGGGCGACGGCCCCGCTCTGCGCATGGACGTTGCCCGCTTTCGCCACGAACTCGAGGTCAGCCCCGCGCTGCAGCGGCTGCTCAAATGCTATCTCTACGTGGTCATCACCCAGCTCGCCCAGACCGCGGCCTGCACCCACTTCCACCTGGTGGAGGCGCGTCTGGCGCGCTGGCTGCTGATGACGCAGGACCGGGCGCATTCGGACGCGTTTCATGTCACCCACGAGTTCCTGGCACACACGCTGGGCGTACGCCGCGTCGGCGTCACCAAGGCCGCCAGTTCGCTGCAGAGCCGCAATCTGATCCGCTATCGCCGCGGCGACATCACCATCCTCGACCGCGCCGGACTCGAAGTCGCATCCTGCGGCTGTTACGCGGCCGACAAGGCGGCCTATGCCCGCATCATGGGCTAACGAGCGACGCGGTGGTGCGCCCTTCGCCGAGCGCACGCCCGCCCGCGCTCACCAGCGCTTCGAAGTCGGCAAGCGGCAAGGGTCCGCCAAACAGGTAGCCCTGGTAGGCGTGGCAACCGCGCGCGAGGAGGAACTCGCGCTGCGCCTCGGTCTCCACCCCTTCCGCCAGCACATCCAGGCCGAGGCTGCGGGCCATGCTGATGATGGCCGAGACGATGATCGCGTCGGCCGGGTGATCCGGCAGCCGCAGCACGAAGGAGCGGTCGATCTTGATCTGGTCGAGCATCAGGCGGGTGAGGTAGGCAAAGGACGAGAACCCGGTGCCGAAGTCGTCGATCGAGAAGTGCACGCCCAGCTGCCGGATCGCCTGCATCTTGCGGATGGTATCGGCCACGTTGTCGAGCACCATGGTTTCGGTCAGCTCCAGCGTCAGGCGCTCCGGGTCGGCCTGGCTGCGTTCGAGCGCATCGCGCACCTGGTCGATGAAGTCCGCCTGGCGGAACTGCCGCGCGCTCACGTTGACCGCCAGCTTCAGCCCGCGGGTGCGCTCCATGCGCGACCACCGCGCCAGCTGCTCGCAGGCCGCCTCCAGCACCCAGTGCCCGATCGGCAGGATGAGTTCGGACTGTTCGCTCACCGGGATGAAGTCGCCCGACGACACCAGCGCCCCCGAGGGATGGCGCCAGCGCAGCAGGATCTCGGCGCCGAAAATGCGGTCGGCATCGTCGAACTGCGGCTGGTAGTGGAGCTGGAACTGATCGAGCTTGAGCGCCTGGCGCAGTTCGCACTCCAGCAGGCTGCGATGATCGAGCGCGGCCTGCATGGAAGGGTCGTAGAAGCGCACGGTGTTGCGCCCGTCGGCCTTGGCCTGGTAGAGCGCGAGGTCGGCGTGCTTCAGCAGTTCATCCACCGTTTCGCGCCCGCTCATCAGGCGCGCACCGATGCTGGTCGTACAGTGGAAATCGGCACTGCCCAGGTCGAACGGCTGCGCAATGGTCTCGTTGAGCTTGTCGCCGATCTGCTGCGCCAGGACCGCCGCTTCCTCCGCATGCGGGCTCAGGCCCTCCACGATCATGACGAATTCGTCGCCGCCGAGGCGCGCCACGGTGTCGCCCTCGCGCAGGTTGGCGCGCACCCGGTTCGCCACCTCGACCAGCAGCAGATCGCCGACGTCGTGGCCGCGGGTGTCGTTGAGCGTCTTGAAATTGTCCAGGTCGAGAAACAGGATGGCGCCGTACAGCCGGCTGCGGGCGGCCGTGGCCAGCGCATGGCCCAGCCTGTCCTGCAGCAGGCGGCGGTTGGGCAGCAGGGTCAGCGGATCGTAGAAGGCCAGGCGGTGGATCTCGGCCGCGGCCTCGCTCTTCGCGGTGGTGTCGGAAAACGCGCCGACGTAGTGCGAGACACGCCCCTCGGGCGTCGTGACCGCCGAAATGGTCAGCCAGGCGACGTAGAGCGAGCCGTCCTTGCGCCGGTTCCAGATTTCGCCCTGCCAGTAGCGCTGCGCTTCGAGGGTCTGCCACAGGTGCTGGTAAAAGCCCTGGTCGTGACGCCCCGAACTCAGCAGCGCCGGCGTCTGGCCGACGGCCTCGTCCACGCTGTAGCCGCTCAGGGTGGTGAAGGCGCGATTGACCCGGATGATGACGCCGCTGGCGTCGGTCACGATCATGCCTTCCTGCGACTCGAAGGCGATCGCCGCGATGCGCTGCTCCTCTTCGAGCCGCCGCCGCTCCGAAATGTCGTTGAAGGCGATGCGCATGACCGGCGCGGCACCGGGCACGGCCTTTACCGCGCACTGCAATTGAGCGGGGAACACGGTGTTGTCCTGGCGCAGCAGGTTCAGCTCCAGGCTGAAGGCCTCGTCGGTCGAGCCCTTCCATGCCGACACGAAGTATCGCCGCCAGCGCTCGAGATCGTCCGGTGCGACGAAGCTCTCGAAGCGACGGCGCCCCAGGGTGGTCCGGACGGCGCCCAGCAGCGTCGCGGCCATGAGATTGGCTTCCACGATCATGCTCTCGCGCGACAGCGTGAGGTAGCCCACCGGGGCGAAGTCGAAGAGGCTCAGGTAGCGGTCGCGCGATTCCTCCAGCACCACATGGGCCTGGCGCAGGGCCTCATTCTGCATCTCCAGTTCGATCTGATGGACCTGGAGTTCATGCAGCAGGGCCTCGGCGGAGCGCAGCGGCGCTGCCGGCGCAGTCGGAAGCTGCGCCTCCGCGGCACTACGCAGGACATCCTTGACGACACGCCGCTTAACCATCGGGTTCGCGCCTCATGGTGGGCTGCCGGTATCCTGCATCGCCAGCAGGATCAGCTGGGTATCGCCTCCCTTGCCGACGATACGGCTGGCATTGAGCAGCATCCTGCGCCGGCCGATGGTGGGGAAGGTGTGCTCGACCGGATAGGTATCGAAACTCTGGTCGCGCGGCAGGATGGTCTCCAGCAGTTCGCGCAGGCTCGGGATGTCCCACTGGCGGTTGCCGAGGTCGTAGATGCGCCGCCCCAGGGTTTCCGCCGGCGTGACCCGGAAAGTCCGGTAGAAGGAGCGGCTGGCGGACACCACCTTCAAGGCCCCGTCCAGCACCAGCAGGGCGTCGCGCACCGTATTGACGATGCCTTCGGCCAGCTCGCGCGCTGCCTGCACGGCCGCTTCCGCTTCGACCCGCTTGCTGATGTCGGTGAAGGTCAAGACCACTCCTTCGATCACGTTGTCCAGCGTTCGATAAGGCTGCATCCGGGTCAGGTACCAGGCGCCATTGCCGGTGCGAAGCTCGGACTCGTAGGGGATGAGGCTGTCGAGGACGTTCTGCGCCTGAGCGAGCAGGTCTTCGTTTTCCAGATCGGACTTGATGTCGCCGAGCGGCCGCCCCACATCGGACGCGATCAGGCGGTAGACCTTGGCCGCCTCGCGCGTGAAGCGACGGATGATCAGATGCTCATCCAGAAAGATCGTCCCGACACTCACGTTGTCGAGCAGATTCTTCATGTCGTTCTGCATACCCGCCAGCTGTTCGATCTTGGCCTGCAGCTCGGTATTGACCGTCACCAGTTCTTCGTTGATCGACTGCAGCTCCTCCCGCGAGGTCTCCAGTTCTTCGTTGGTCGACTGGAGTTCCTCGTTGGTGGCCTGCATCTCTTCGTTGGAGGCCTGCTGGTCTTCTATCGTGGTCTGAAGACTCTCTTGAGTGTAGGCCAGCTCGCGCTCCAGCGCTTCGATCTTTGCCACCTCGGCCGGCGCGCTCTTGCGCCGTCCCCGCCGCGCCGCGCCGGGTTCGGGGCGCGCGGGTTCCTCGAAGCTGATGAGCAGCAGGGTTTCGCCCAGGTCCAGGTCCGGCAGCGGACGCAGATTGAAGCTGACCGGCTGGACGCCGGCGCCGCTGCTGACCAGGACTTCGCGGCCCAGGGTCGGCACGCCCTCGGCCGTGGCATGCAGGATGGCCGCGCGCAGTTCGAGCTGGAGTGCCTCGCGGGCCATCTCCACCACGTTGAGCGTGGCCTGGCCGGGCGCCGGGCGGAGATATTTCCCGGTATCACCGTAGACGTAGAGGATGTTGCCCTTGTGGTCCGTCACCACCGAGGCCGGTGCATAGCACTGCAGCAGCACGCGCCGCGTCAGTTCGGCGAAGTTGGTTTCCCTGGCTTTCTTCATGACGTCCGTGGCCCCTTTAGCACTGTTGTCCGCTGCCCAGGACAGCCCGCCGGTGATGAGCGCGCGGGTGGAAACCGCCGTATGGATAGCGCGGTAGAACTTCCACTTCCTATTCTGTGCCGCGAACAGCTCGGTGTGGTTGCCGATGCTCTCCGACGGCGACAGGAACAGCATGCCGCGGGGCTTGAGGGCGTAGTGGAAGGTGGGGATCAGGCGCGCCTGCAGTTCCGGCTCCAGGTAGATCATCAGGTTGCGGCAGCACAGCAGGTCCAGCTTGGTGAAGGGCGGATCCTTGATGACGTTCTGCACCGCGAACACCACCATCTCGCGGATTTCCTTCTTGACCCGATAGCCCGCATCGTCCTTGACGAAGAAGCGGCGCAGCCGGTCGACCGGGACATCCTGCGCGATGTTGGGCGGGTAGACGCCGGCACGAGCCACCGCGATGGCGTCGTCGTCGAGGTCGGTGGCGTAGAGCTGGATCCTGAACTCGCGCTCGGTCTCGTCCATGAATTCGCGCAGCAGCATGGCCACCGAATAGGCCTCCTCGCCGCTGGCGCAGCCCGCCACCCAGATCCGGAACACGTAGCCCGCCGGCTTGTCGGCGAACAGCAGCGGCAGGATGTCGCGCTTGAACACGACGAAGGCCTCGGGATCGCGGAAGAAGGTGGTGACGTTGATCAGCAGTTCCTTGAACAGCGCCTGCAGCTCGGCCGGATTGTCCTTGAGGAAACGGACATAGACCTCCATGTCGGCGATGTCGTGCTGCGCCATGCGGCGTTCGACGCGGCGTCCGATGGTGCTCTTCTTGTACAGCGAGAAGTCGTTACCGGTCGCGCTGCGCAACAGCATCAGGATGCGCTTGAGCGCGCCCACTGCAGGAGCGGCCCCCGCCTCCGGCCGCGGGCCGTGCAGGTGCCGCCCCGCCGCCAGCGCCTTCGGCATGTGCTCCACGGCGAGCACCTGACCGGCATAGCCCGCGCGGATGGCGCTGTTGGGCATGCCGTCGTAGCGGGCGGTGGCCGGGTCCTGCGCCAGGGTGATGCCGCCCGCGCCGACGATGGCGCGCAGGCCCAGGGTGCCGTCGGTGCCGGTGCCGGACAGGATGATGCCGATGGCCCGCTCGCCCTGATCCTCGGCGAGCGAACGCAGGAACAGGTCGATGGGCATGCGCAGGCCGCGCCGCTGGTCGGGCACGCTCAACTGCAGGGCGCCATGGAAGATCACCATGTCGCGGTTGGGCGGAATCACATACACATGATCCCGCAGCACCGGCAACTGATCGGTCGCTTCGATCACCGGCATCGCGGTGCTGCGCTGCAGGATCTCGGTGAGCAGGCTGGCGTGCTCCGGATCGAGGTGCTGCACGAGCACGAAGGCCATGCCGCTATCGACCGGGACATCGCGGAAGAATTGCTCGAAGGCTTCGAGACCGCCGGCCGAGGCACCGATGCCAACGATGGAGAAGCGGCCGTCGCCCTGTCCATCCCGCGGGGTATCGGTCGATGAGGGTGCGCCGGCCGCCGCCGTCGTGCTCGCACGTTCGCGACCGGACTTTCCTGCTTGCTTGTCGATAGACACAAAGACATCCCGTTCCACGCCACGTGGCGCTGTCGAACGGGATGTTACTCCATGGCGGTTCAAGCCCTGCCTGCGCGGCGCATACCGCCGCAAGGTGGGGCCTCGGGCACGCATCGTCGGCGGCAGACCACCGCCGATGCATACGCCGCCGACATCACACCTCCAGCGCCTTCGAATGCGTGATCACCTCGGCGATCGCCTGCTGCGCACTGCGGTGAGGCATGCGGCAGTTGTCCTTGTCGAACAGCGCATTCTCGATCCCGGAGTAACCCGCGCCCTTGCCGCGTTTGAGCACGACCACGTTCTGCACCCTGTCCGCGTTGAGGATCGGCATGCCATAGAAACGATCGCCCCCGGCCGAACATCTGCACCGAGTAAGGAGCAGGCCACTAGAAGTCCACGCGCCAGGCAAGGAGCCGTCTGACGGTGAGCACCTCGGACACCCTCAACCAGTGCAGCGCACGGACTGGCCGGATGCGCAGCATTTGTGGAATGAATCTGCCTTTTTCTTGGTTCGCCATAACGGAGGCAGTGACTAAGCTCCTACTCACCCGCCGCCTTCCGGACACGACCCGGGCACGTACGGCGGACATCCCAGCCAGCTGTGCAACCGTCATCATGAGGAAGACCATCATGTCCACCGTTTCCACCGTCACGCTCACCCAGTCGAATCCAGCCGAAATCGCGGCCGGCATCCTGCAGCAGGCGCGCGAGCGCGCACGTCGGGAACGCCTGTCGTACGCCGGCGTCGTCCACCCGGAAGACGCCTGGGCGCTTGTTTCGAGCGGCACCGCCATCCTGGTAGACGTGCGTTCCGCCGAAGAGCTGAAGTTCGTCGGACATGTGCCGAATGCCGGCCATGCCGCGTGGCAGATCGGCACGCCGCTCGCACCCAATCCCGATTTCCTCGCCGACCTCGAACGCGCCGCCTCAGCCAAGGATCAGGTCATCCTGCTGCTCTGCCGCAGCGGCAAGCGCTCGGCAGCCGCTGCCCGCGCCGCCACGGCTGCCGGCTACATCAGTGTGTTCAGCGTACTCGAGGGCTTCGAAGGCGATCTCGGCACCGGTAGCCAGCGCGGCAGCGTGAACGGCTGGCGCCACCGCGGCCTGCCCTGGGTCCAGGACTGAGCGTATCGCCGCCATGAATGCACCGGACGTCGACAGCCGGCCGCGCTCCGCTCAAGCGGAGCACTGGGACCTGGAAGAGATCGTCAACGGACTGCGCGCAGTGCGCGACCGTTGGCGCGAGTCGCAGCACCGCCGACGCGAATGGGGCGGGCGCGAATTCCCGTCGCGCGACGCGCTGCGCCAGGTCATGACCGACCTCTCCGGCGCGCTCTTCCCGATGCGCCTCGGCCCCGCGGACCTGCGCCAGGAAAGCGAGGACTTCTACATCGGCCACACGCTGGACCGGGCGCTCTACGCCCTGCTGCTGCAGATCCGGCTGGAACTCCACTACCTTGCGCGTCACGGCGGTGGCGACGACGCCACCGCCGAGCAGGCGGCGCGCCTGATCGTGCGCGACTTCGCCGCCTCGCTGCCGCACATACGCAGCGTGCTCGATACCGACGTGGAGGCGGCCTTCCGCGGCGATCCGGCCGCACGCACGGTCGACGAGGTGGTGCTGTGCTACCCCGGCCTGCTCGCCGTCATCCACCACCGCATCGCCAACCGGCTCTACCAGCTCGGCGTACCGTTGGTGGCGCGCATCATCGCCGAGATCGCCCATTCGGAGACCGGCATCGACATCCATCCCGGTGCAACCATCGGCAACAGCTTCTTCATCGATCACGGTACCGGCGTGGTGATCGGCGAGACCTGCGTGATCGGCGAGCGGGTCCGCCTCTACCAGGCCGTCACCCTCGGCGCCAAACGCTTTCCGGTGGGCGAGGACGGCGGCCTGCAGAAGGGGCTCGCCCGCCATCCCATCGTCGAGGACGATGTCGTCATCTACGCGGGAGCCACCGTGCTCGGACGCATCACCATCGGCCGCGGCTCCAGCATCGGCGGCAACGTCTGGCTCACCCGCAGCGTGCCGGCCGGCAGCCAGGTGACCCAGGCCAACTCGCAACACGAAATCCTCGGGGGCTGAGCATGCTGGAAAGCGCGCCCCCTCTCCTGCAGCACGACGCGGGCCCGACGCTGCCGCCGCTCCCGGCATCGGCGCGCGAGGACGACACCGAGATCACCGCGGTGGTCGGCACCAACCTGCGCCGCATCCGCACTGAGCACAAGCTCTCGCTCGACAACCTCGCCCAGCGTTCCGGCGTCAGCCGCGCGATGCTGAGTCAGGTCGAACTAGGCCGCAGCGTGCCCTCGATCGCGATCCTGTGGAAGGTGGCGCGCGCGCTGGATCTGCCCGTGTCCGCCTTCCTCAATCGCCAGGGCGATGCCGGCACGGTGCTGATCCGCGCCAACGATTCCCGCCTGCTGGTTTCCAATCGCGGGCACTTCAGCGCCCGCAACCTCTTTCCGCCAGATTCGCCCCATCGCACCGAGTTTTACGAGCTGCGACTGGCCCGCCTCGCTGAGGAAAAGGCGCGGCCGCATGCGGCCGGCACCCGTGAAAACCTGGTGGTCGCGCGCGGCTCGGTGGAGGTGATCGTTGCCGAACGCCGCTACACGCTGGCCACCGGCGACGCGATCCACTTCGAAGCGGACGTGCCCCACGGCTACCGCAACCTCGCCGACAGCGATGCGATCATGTACCTGGTGATGATCCACGCCAAACCGCAGAACTGAGTTGCCGGCGCGGCGCGCCCTCCGGTTCAGGCGACGCGCGGCGCCAGATCGCGTTGCAGCACCGCCATGATGTCGTCGAAGCTCTGCTCGGTCGCCAGCATGGCCACCAGTTCCAGCGCAAATTCGCGCAGATAGGCACCCCGCCGCACCGCGACCTTGGACACATTGGCCTCGAACAGATGGCTTGCGTCGATGCGATGGAGACGACCTGCTCGTTGCGCCGCATCGCCGGCCATGTCCGCGACGATACCGACGCCGAATCCCGCCTCGACGTAGGTCACGATCACGTCTGCATCAATTGCGGTGAGCATCACATCGGTCGCCAACTCCGCCGCGGCAAACGCCGCGTCGATGCTGCACCGGCCGGCGAAACCTTCGCCGTACGTCACCAGCGGATAGGAAGCGAGTTCGGCAAGCGACACGGTGTCGCGTCCGGTCAGCGGATGCCCCGTCGGAACGATAACGCAGTGGCGCCACTCGCGCCCCGGAAACGCCTGGAGATCGCGGTGACGGTCGAGCGCTTCGGTCGACACGCCCACATCCGCCTCGCCGCTCGCCACCCAGTCGGCAATCTGTGTCGGGGTGCCCTGCTGCAGGATGAGCCTGACCTTGGGAAAGCGCTGGCGAAAGGTCTGCAGCACCGAAGGCAGCACGTAACGCGCCTGCGTGTGCGTGCTGCCGATGCGCAGCTCGCCATAGTCCTGGATGGCGAAGCGGTCGGCCACCTGCCGGAGATTGCGCACATCGAGCAGGATGCGGTCTATCACCGGCACCAAGACCTCACCCGACGAGGTGAGCCCGATCAAACGCTTCCCACGCCGCTCGAACAGCTCGACGCCGAGTTCATCTTCGAGATCCTTGATCTGCCGGCTGACGCCCGGTTGCGAGATGTAGAGATTGCTGGCGACACCCGACAGATTGAAGTTCTGCCGAATAGTCTCCAGCACCAGGCGTAACTGACTGACGTTCATTTCAACGGGACCACAAAGGCTTGATTGGTGGAGCCCAGGCGATGCCATATGCCGGGCTCGTTCAACCCAATTGACAATCCGCACCCTGAAGCAGCGTCCGACATCCCGTCGGATTCGCAGTTGATTCTGGCGTCGATATCCGAATTTCGATAACCAATATTAATTCATACCCTTATCACACATATGGTGAATATCTTTCTTACTCCTCATTTTTCCGTAAATTCAATTCGCGTCAATTCTGCTATCAACCTCAAATATCTTTTGTTTGCCACCGGGGAACTCGCCCCTAAGCTGCGTGACAGGAACGGCAGACCATTCCACAGGATCAAGCCGTACCGGACGACGACTTTGCAAAAATCATCAGCATGACGCGAGAAGGCTGTCTGCGACTGCGGTCCGCCTCATCGCACCTATTCCAGAGAGAGCGATGCGAGAATCCAGCACGGGAAGACTCCTGACCCTGCCCAATGCGGAACACCAAGCATTGACCATAAGGGCGAAAGCCTTGATCTTTCACGACCTCAAATCACTTGCGCTGCTGCGGCATGTCGAGCGGATTGCACCGAGTGAAGCCAACGTGTTGATCATTGGAGAAACCGGCACCGGCAAGGAATTGATCGCGCGCCACATCCACGCGCAAAGCGGCCGCCGCGGCCCCTTCGTCGCGGTCAATTGCGGCGCCTTTTCCGAAAACCTGGTCGAAGCCGAATTGTTCGGCCATGAAAGCGGCGCCTTCACCGGCGCCCAGCAGGCCCGCGCCGGCTGGTTCGAGGCCGCCAACGGCGGTACCCTGTTCCTCGACGAGATCGGCGATCTGCCGCTGGCGATGCAGGTCAAGCTGCTGCGCGTGCTGCAGGAACGCCAGGTGGTACGGCTCGGCTCGCGCAAGGCGATTCCGGTGGATGTGCGGCTGGTGGCGGCGACCAACGTCGATCTGGAAAAGGCGGTGGAAGCCGGCCATTTCCGCCTCGACCTCTACTACCGGCTGAACGTCGCGCCGGTGACGCTACCGCCGCTGCGCGAACGCGCCAGCGACATCCTGCCGCTGGTCGATTACTTCATCGAGTACTACCGCCACCGCCTCGGCATCGAGCCGCCACAACTCAGCCGCGAAGCCGAAACCCTGCTCACCGGCTACCACTGGCCGGGCAATATCCGCGAACTCGAGAACGTGGTCCATTTCGCGCTCATCGTCTGCCAGGGCGACATCATTACCCCCGCCGACCTGCGCCTGCCCGGCGTCATCGGCCCGGCCGCCGGCGGCGTATCAAGCAGCGGCGATTCGCTGGCGGCACTGCGGGTACACCTGTGCCGCCTGCTTGAGGGTGGCCTGCCCGACCTCTACGAACAGATCGAACGCCTGCTGTTCACGACCGCGTTCGAGTACTGCCACGAAAATCAGGTCCGCACCGCGCGCGAACTGGGCATCTCGCGGAACATCCTGCGCACCCAGCTTAAACGCTTCGGCCTGATCGGCGACGGCACGGTGGAGACAGCCGAAACGCTGGATTGAAGCAGCGTCAGGGCGGTAGCGACAGGCACCGCACCACCTGTCCACCGGCCCAACCGGGCCGCGCGGTGAGGGAACGTGCCTGCTTTTCTCATACCCCCCCTCACACCTCCTCCGTCGATTTCCCGAACCATCGCCCTTCCAGCCGGCGCTACGCGCGATGACGGCGTGCGGGCATGCCACCGCCAGAACGCACGCTCAACGCCACCGCTGCAATTCGGCCCCTGCCGCCCCGTGTCCATCTCCCGCCGCTGCATGCATCACCCTTCACGCTCCGTGGCCGACCCCCAGTCGGTTTCCATGCAACGGCCGCAACGCATCGCTTCGCCGCCGCTGTTGCGCAGCCAGCAGTGCGGTCGTCGCATTGCCGCGCAGGCAGCAGCAGCCGCCCCTCAAGCACTGACCAACACGTCCGAGCAACCAATCCAAGTAATTGATTTAAATAGACAACTTACCTACTTCAGGAAATCGACCGGATCAGGCACGCACCGTGCTCAAGACCATCCATGTCGCGTATCGCGCCACCGCGCTCCGCCCGCCTGAAACGCGCGGCGGACAGGGCCGCGACAGCGTCCAGGGAGAACAAGCAATGAGTTACGCAGAGCAGCAGAAAGACCCACGCGGGCTGATGATAGGCATCACCGCGGTGGTGGGTTTCCACATCATCCTCGGCTACGGCCTGGCCAACGGGCTCGGCCGCAAGGTCATGGAGGTGCTGAAGGCGCCGCTGGACGTGAGCCTGATCGAGCCGGTCAAGCCCGCACCGCCGCCGCCCCCGCCACCGCCGCCCAAGCCGCAGGTGGTGAAGACCGCGCCCAAGGTGGCGCCGCCGCCGCCCGCCTACGTGCCGCCGGTGGAAACGCCGGTTGCGCCGCCGGCCCAGCCGGTGATCACCGCCACCTCGGCAGAACCCGCCGCTCCGGCGCCGCCGGCCCCCGCACCGGTGCCGGCCGCGCCGCCGGTGGTGGACATCGCGGTGACCTGCACCAACCACGTCGCGGTACGCAGCCAGGTCGCCTATCCGCCGCAGGCCGAACGCATGGGCCTGTCGGGCGACGTGGTGGTCGATTTCACCGTCGCGCCCGACGGCTCGATCAAGAACGTGGCGGTGGCGCGCAGCAGCAACGCGGTGTTCAACGCCGCCGCCACCGCCGCGGTCGCCAAGCTCAAGTGCAGCGGCCAGGGCCAGGACGTGCGGGTGCGCGTGCCCTTCGCCTTCCGCCTCGACGCCTGATTTCACCGACTCACCGACTTCCTCGTATCCCCTTCAGGAGAACCCCGATGACCAACACCACCCGCTCCCGGATGCTCGCCCGCCTGCTCCTCGCCGCCGGCCTGCTCGCCGCCCCCTTGGCCTTCGCCGAGGCGCCTGCCACCACCACGGTGGACAACCCCTACGGCCTCGAAGCGCTGTGGTCCGCCGGCGACTTCGTCGCCAAGGGCACGCTCGCCATCCTGGTGCTGATGTCGATCGGCAGCTGGTTCATCATCTTCAGCAAGCTCTACGAGCAGGCCAAGCTCAACCGCCAGGGCGCCAAGGCGGACAAGACCTTCTGGGCCGCCGGCGACGTGCAGAAGGGTCTCGACACCCTCGACGAGAACAGCGCCTATCACTACATCGCCAAGTCGGGCAACGATGCCACCGCCCAGCACGACGGCCTGCTGCAGTTCATCGATGTAAACGAGTGGATCCAGCTTTCCATCCACCGCGCCATCGAGAAGGTGCAGAGCCGGTTGCAGGGCGGCCTCGCCTTCCTCGCCACGGTGGGTTCCACCGCGCCCTTCGTCGGCCTCTTCGGCACGGTGTGGGGCATCTACCACGCGCTCACCGCCATCGGCGTCGCCGGCCAGGCTTCCATCGACAAGGTGGCCGGCCCGGTGGGCGAGGCGCTGATCATGACCGCCATCGGTCTCGCCGTCGCGGTGCCGGCGGTGCTCGGCTACAACTGGCTGGTCCGCCGCAACAAGGCGGCGCTCGACGACGTGCGCAGCTTCGGCGCGGAACTGCATGCGGTGCTGCTCGGCGCCCATGCCGAAAAGGCTGCCAACGGCCCGCGCACCGTCCAGCCGCAGCCCCACCCCGCCGTCCATGCCGCCCCGGCCAACGCCCCCGCGGCGCACGCTCCGGCGGTCCATGTGCCGGCCCATGCCGCGATCCACGCGGTCGCAGTGGCGGGGTAAGCGGCGATGGCGATGACGCTGCCCGCCGAGGAAGACGAGGTCGTCTCGGCGATCAACACCACCCCGCTGGTAGACGTGATGCTGGTGCTGCTGATCATCTTCCTGATCACCATCCCGGTCGTCACCAACACGGTGGCGGTGGAGCTGCCCAAGGAGACCAACCAGCCGCGCGTCACCGCGCCCGAGAACATCAACATCGCGGTCACCCGCGACGGCAAGGTGTTCTGGAACGAGAGCGCGGTGGCCGACAGCGAAGCCCTGGTCGAGCGCCTGAAGGGCATCGCGGTGCAGCAGCCGCAGCCCGAGGTGCAGATCCGCGGCGACGGCGCGGCGCCCTACGAGTTCGTCGGCCGGGTGATCTTCGCCTGCCAGCGCGCCGGCATCCTCAAGGTCGGCTTCATCACCGAACCGCCGCCGCGCGGTTGACCCCCACAGGAGAAACCGACCATGGGAATGAACGTCGCCGCCGCCGGCGGCTCGGGCGATCCGGAAGTGCTGGTGGACATCAACACCACGCCGCTGATCGACGTGCTGCTGGTGCTGCTGATCATGCTGATCATCACCATCCCGATCCAGCTCCACTCGGTGAACATGAACATGCCGCTCGGCAACCCGCCGCCGCCGGACACGCCGCCGGAGGTGGTCCGCATCGACATCGACCCCGCCGGCGTGATCCGCTGGAACGGCGACGCGGTGGCCGATGCCGCCGCGCTCGACGGCCGCCTGAGCGCCGCCGCCGCGCAGGCGGTGCCGCCGGAACTGCATGTAAACCCGGACAAGCGCGTCGCCTACCAGGTGGTGGCCGGCGTCATGGCCGCGGTGCAGCGCAAAGGCCTGACCAAGGTGGGGCTGATAGGCGCCGAACAATTCCTCTGACCCGCAAGGCTCTGCCCCGAGCGCCCCCGCCCCATGGCGGGGGCTTTCGCGCGTGCCGGGCCCACGCATGAATCCACCGCACCTGTCCCGCATCCACCCGCCCCACAGCATCGAGCGCCTCATGGGTTTCCACGCCAAGTCCCTGTTCAACAAGCACGCCATCGCGCTCGCCCTCGGCCTCTTCGCCGGCGGTGCCACCGTCTATGCCTATCTCCAGCCGGGTGCCGGCGCCTCTGCCGCCACCGGCGCCCAGGCCGGCGCCGACGGCCCACGCGGCGAGCGTCCCGGCCGCCGCGGTCCCGGCGGTGCCGGCCCGGTGCATGCGATCCGCGCCACCGCGGCACGCGTCGGCGATCTCGACATCACGCTGTCGGCGCTGGGCACCGTCACCGCCTCCAACACCGCCACGGTCAAGCCGCGCGTCAGCGGCCAGCTGGTCGGCATCCATTTCCGCGAAGGCCAGTTGGTGAAGGCCGGCGAACTGCTCGCCGAGATCGACCCGCGCCCCTTCCGCATCCAGCTCGACCAGACCCGCGCCCAGCGCGTGCGCGACGAGGCCACGCTGGGCGCGGCGCGGGTCGATCTCGAACGCTACCGCGCGCTGCTGGCGCAGGACTCGATCGCCCGCCAGCAGGTGGACGCCCAGGAAGCGCTGGTGCGCCAGCTCGAAGGCACGGTGGCGGCCGACGCCGCGCAGGAGGCGCAGGCCGCGCTGCAGCTCGAATTCACCCGCGTCACCGCACCCGCCGGCGGCCGGCTGGGGCTGAGGGTGGTGGACGTCGGCAACCAGGTCGATGCGCAGAGCGCCGCCGGCCTGGTGGTGATCACCCAGACCCAGCCCATCCACGCGGTGTTCGCGCTGCCCGCCGACGCGCTGGCGCCGCAACTCGGCCAGCTGCAGCACGGCGGCAAGGCGGTGGTGGAAGCCTGGAGCCGCGACGGCCGCACCCGCCTCGCCGAAGGCCGGCTGATCAGCATCGACAACCAGATCGACGTCGCCACCGGCAGCCTCAAGCTCAAGGCGGAATTCGCCAACCAGGACAACAGCCTCTTCCCCAACCAGTTCATCAACGTGCGCCTGCGCGCCGACACCCGCCGCGACAGCGTGCTGCTGCAGTCGGCGGCGGTGCAGCGCAACGCCCAGGGCAGCTACGTCTTCGTGGTCGGTGACGACCAGCGCGTGCAGGCAAAGCAGATCCGCACCGGCCCGGGCGCCAACGACCTGGTGGTGGTGGAGGAAGGCCTGGCCGGCGGCGAACGCATCGCGCTCGACGGCACCGACCAGCTGCGCGACGGCGCGCGGGTGGACGTGCTGAGCGTGGATGGCGTTGCGCTCGCGCTCGCCGCACCGGCACCAGCGCCGGACGCCGCGCCGGCCGAAGGCGGCGAACGCCGCCCGCGCAGGGCCGCGCAATGAATCCCTCGCGGCTCTACATCCTGCGGCCGGTGGCGACCTCGCTGCTGATGCTCGCGATCCTGCTCGCCGGGCTGATCGGCTACCGGCTGCTGCCGGTGGCGGCGCTGCCGGAGGTGGAATACCCGACCATCCAGGTCTCCACCCTCTACCCCGGCGCCAGCCCGGACGTGATCGCCTCGTCGATCACCGCGCCGCTGGAACGCCAGCTCGGCCAGATCGCCGGGCTGCAGCAGATGTCCTCCACCAGCTCCGGCGGCGCCTCGGTCATCACCCTGCAGTTCGCGCTCGGCCTGTCGATGGACGTGTCGCAGCAGGAGGTGCTGGCCGCGATCTCCGCCGCCAACGCCTTCCTGCCCAACGACCTGCCGATGCCGCCGGTGTTCAGCAAGGTGAATCCGGCCGATGCGCCCATCGTCACGCTGGCGATCTCGTCGTCGGCCTTGTCGCTGCCGCAAGTGGCCGACCTGGTCGATACCCGGCTGGCGCAGAAGATCTCGCGCATCGCCGGCGTCGGCCTGGTCAGCATCGGCGGCGGCCAGCGCCCGGCGGTGCGCATCCAGGTCAATCCGCAGGCGCTCGCCGCCCAGGGGCTGAACCTGGAAGACATCCGCGCCGCCATCGGCGAGGCCAACGTCAACATCGCCAAGGGCAGCTTCGACGGCCCGCTGCGCGCCTCCACGCTGGACGCCAACGACCAGCTGCGCTCCGCCGACGAATACCGCCGCCTGATCATCGCCTGGAAGAACGGCGCGCCGATCCGGCTGGGCGACATCGCCGAACTCGTCGACGGCGCCGAGAACATCCGGCTGGCCGCCTGGGCCGACACCCGCCCGGCGGTCATCCTCAACATCCAGCGCCAGCCCGGTGCCAACGTCATCGACACGGTGGACCGCATCAAGGCGCTGCTGCCCACGCTGCAGGCCTCGCTGCCGGCCACGGTGGACCTGCGCCTGCTGTCCGACCGCACCACCACCATCCGCGCCTCGGTGCGCGACGTCGGCCACGAGCTGCTGCTGGCGATCGCGCTGGTGGTGATAGTGATCTTTATCTTCCTGCGCAACCTGCCTGCCACCCTCATCCCCAGCGTGGCAGTGCCGCTGTCGCTGGTCGGCACTTTCGCGGTGATGCACCTCGCCGGCTTCTCGATCAACAACCTGACGCTGATGGCGCTGACCATCGCCACCGGCTTCGTGGTGGACGACGCCATCGTGATGATCGAGAACATCGTCCGCCACCTGGAGGACGGCGAAAGCCCGCTGGAAGCGGCGCTGAAGGGTGCGCAGCAGATCGGCTTCACCATCATCTCGCTGACCTTCTCGCTGATCGCGGTGCTGATTCCGCTGCTGTTCATGGGCGACGTGGTCGGCCGGTTGTTCCGCGAATTCGCGATCACGCTGGCGGTGGCGATCCTGATCTCGGCGGTGGTGTCGCTGACGCTGACGCCGATGATGTGCGCGCGCCTGCTGCACCACGCGCCGGAGGAAAGCCACGGTGCCTTCTTCCGCCTGACCGGCGCCTTCATCGACCGCTGCATCGCGCGCTACGCGGTGGCGCTGCGCTGGGTGCTGGCGCGCCAGGGGCTGACGCTGGCGGTGGCCGGCGCCACCCTGGTGCTGACCGTGCTGCTCTACCTGATCGTGCCCAAGGGCTTCTTCCCGGCGCAGGACACCGGGCTGATCCAGGGCATCACCGATGCGCCGCAGAGCATCTCGTTCGCGGCGATGGCGCAGCGCCAGCAGGCGGCAGTGACGGCCATCCTCGCCGAACCGGCGGTGGAAAGCGTGTCGTCGGTGGTGGGCGTGGACGGGGTGAACGCCACCCTCAACAGCGGCCGCCTGCTGATCAGCCTCAAGCCGCGCGCCGAGCGCGACGCCAGCGCCGCGGAGATCATCCGCCGCCTGCAGGCGCGGCTGGCGGCGCTGCCGGACATCGTGGTGTTCATGCAGCCGGTGCAGGACCTCACCATCGAAAGCCGCGCCAGCCGCACCCAGTACCAGTTCAGCCTGCAGGGCGCCAACGCCGAACAGCTGGGCGAATGGGTGCATCTGCTGCGCGAGCGGCTGGGGCGGGTGCCGGCGCTTGTCGACGTCGCCACCGACTGGCTGGACCAGGGCCGCCAGGCCTATATCGAGATCGACCGCGACAGCGCCGGCCGGCTCGGCATCACCCCGGCCGACATCGACAACGCGCTCTACAACGCCTTCGGCCAGCGCCAGATCTCCACCATCTTCACCCAGACCAACCTCTACCGCGTGGTGCTGGAGGTGAAGCCGGAATTCCAGCGCGGGCTGGCCGGGCTCGACCAGCTCTACCTGGTGTCGGCCGATGGCGCCCAGGTACCGCTCGCCGCGGTGGCGCGCGTCGTCGAGCGTCCGGGGCTGCTGGCGATCAACCACATCGGCCAGTTCCCGGCGGCAACCTTCTCCTTCAACCTTGCGCCGGGTGCCGCGCTCGGCGACGCGGTGGAGGCCATCCGCACGGCCTTCGCCGAACTCGATCCGCCGGCCAGCATCAGCCTGCATTTCCAGGGCGCGGCGCAGGCTTTCCAGTCCTCGCTCACCAGCACGGTGTGGCTGATCGTCGCCGCCGTCGTCACCATGTACATCGTGCTCGGCGTGCTCTACGAGAGCTACATCCACCCGGTGACCATCCTCTCCACCCTGCCCTCGGCCGGCGTCGGCGCGCTGCTGGCGCTGCTGCTGGCGGGGACGGACCTCGGCATCATCGGCATCGTCGGCATCATCCTGCTGATCGGCATCGTCAAGAAGAACGCGATCATGATGATCGACTTCGCCCTGGAGGCCGAACGCGACCACGGCAAGCCGCCCGACGAGGCCATCTTCGAAGCCTGCCTGCTGCGCTTCCGGCCCATCCTGATGACCACGCTGGCCGCCCTGCTCGGCGCGCTGCCGCTGATGCTGTCGACCGGCGTCGGCGCCGAGCTGCGCCAGCCGCTGGGCATCACCATGGTCGGCGGGCTGATCCTGTCGCAGATCCTCACGCTGTTCACCACCCCGGTGATCTACCTTGCCTTCGACCGCCTCGGCCGCCGCCTCGGCGGTCGTTTCGGCGCGGCCGGCCTGCGCCGGCGGAGCGCATGATGTCGCTGTCCGCAACCTTCATCCGCCGCCCGGTGGCCACCGTACTGCTGACGCTGGGCATCGCCCTGCTCGGCGTCGCCGCCTTCTTCCAGCTGCCGGCGGCGCTGCTGCCGCAGGTGGATTACCCGGTGATCTCGGTGCGCGCCAACCTGCCCGGCGCCAGCCCGGAGACCATCGCCTCGAGCGTGGCGATGCCGCTGGAACGCGCGCTCGGCAGCATCGCCGGGGTGAACGAGATCACCTCGCGCAGCACCCTGGGCAGCACCGAAATCGTCCTGCAGTTCGACCTCGACCGCAGCATCGACGGCGCCGCGCGCGACATCCAGGCCGCCATCAACGCGGCGCGCTCGCAGCTGCCTTCGGGCATGGCGGGCAACCCGACGCTGCGCAAGTCCAATCCCAACGACAGCCCGATCATGATCCTGGCGATGACCTCGGACGTGCTGTCGCGCACCCAGATCTACGACGCCGCGGTCACCATCCTGGCGCAGAAGCTGGCGCAGGTCGAAGGCGTCGGCCAGGTCAGCGCCGGCGGCAGTTCGCTGCCGGCGGTGCGGGTGGAACTCAACCCGCTGGCGCTCGCGCGCGCCGGCGTCAGCGCCGAGGCGGTGCGCGGCGCCATCGTCGCCGGCAACGTCAACCGGCCCAAGGGCTATGTCGAGGACGGCGAGCGCCACTGGCAGGTCGCCGCCAACGACCAGGCGCGCACCGCCGCCGACTACCTGCCGATGATCGTGCGCTGGCAGAACGGCGCCGCGCTGCGGCTGGGCGACGTGGCCGAGGTGCGCGACGGCGCCCAGGAACTGCGCAACGCCGGCCTCGCCAACGGCCGCCCGGCGGTACTGCTGATGATCAACCGCCAGCCCAACGCCAACATCATCGCCACGGTGGATCACATCCGCGCGCTGCTGCCCGAGCTGCAGGCGGCGATCCCGGCCGAGATCAAGCTGGAGATCTCGCAGGACCGCAGCACCACGGTGCGCGCCTCGCTGCGCGATGTCGGCACCTGCCTGCTGCTGTCGGTGGTGCTGGTGGTGCTGGTGGTGCGGCTCTTCCTGCGCGACCGCCGCGCCGCGCTGATTCCGGCGGTGACGGTGCCGGTGGCGCTGATCGGCACGCTGGCGCTGATGTACCTCGCCGGCTTCAGCCTCAACAACCTGTCGCTGATGGCGCTGACGGTGGCCGCCGGTTTCGTGGTGGATGACGTGGTGGTGGTGCTGGAGAACACCACCCGCCACATCGAGCAGGGCCTGTCGCCGCTGCAGGCGGCGCTGCGCGGCGCGCGCGAGGTCGGCGCCACGCTGCTGTCGATGACGCTGTCGCTGGCCGCCGCCTTCATCCCCATCATCTTCATGGACGGCATCGTCGGCCGCCTGTTCGGCGAGTTCGCACTCACCCTGGTGGCGGCGATCGCGGTGTCGCTGCTGCTGTCGCTCGCCACCGCGCCGATGCTGTGCGCGCGCTTGCTGCGCCCGACGGCGGAACAGCCGGCGCCGCGCGGTCGCCTCGCCGCGCTCGGCCGGCTGCGCGAGCGCGCCCTCGCCGCCCTGCACCGCGGCTACCGCCGCAGCCTGGCATGGACGCTGGACCATAGCCTGCTGACGCTGGCCGTGCTCGCCGGCGTGGTCGCGCTCAACCTCTACCTCTACGCCATCGTGCCCAAGGGCTTCCTGCCGCAGCAGGACACCGGCCGGCTGATCGCCTACATCGAGGGCGACCAGAGCAGCTCCTTCCAGGCCATGTACGACCGCCTCGCCGAAATCGACGCCATCGTCCGGCAAGACCCGGCGGTGTTACGGGTGTCCGGCTCGGTGGGCGGCAACGGCCCCGGCGGCGGCTCGGCGACCTCGGCGCGGATGTTCATCACCTTGAAGCCGCGCGCCGAACGCCCCAGCGCCAGCGCGGTGATCGAGCGCATGCGCCGGCCGCTTTCGCGCGTTGGCGGCGCCCGGGTGTTCGTGATGGCGGCGCAGGAGATCCGCATCGGCGGCCGCGGCGGCTCGTCCGACTACCTCTACACCCTGCAGAGCGACGACCTCGGCGCGCTGCGCCAGTGGGAACCGAAGATCCGCGAGGCGCTGGCCGCGCTGCCGCAACTCACCGACGTCAACACCGACGCCCGCGACAAGGGCCTGCAGACCAAGCTGGTGGTGGACCGTGAGGCCGCCGCCCGCCTCGGCCTCAGCCAGCGCGCCATCGACCTCGCGCTCAACAACTACTTCGGCGAGCGCCTGGTATCGACCATCCACCATCCGCTCAACCAGTACCGGGTGGTGATGGGCGCTGCGCCGCACTTCTGGCGCAGCCCGGACATCCTTGCCGACATCGTGCTGCTGGCCGCCGACGGCAGCCGGGTACCGCTTTCGGCAGTGGCGCACTGGGCGCCGGGCAACGCGCCGCTGGCGGTGAATCACCAGGCGCAGTTCGCGTCATCGACGGTGAGCTTCGCGCTGGCGCCGGGCGTCTCGCTCGGCGAAGCCAGCGCCGCCATCACCGCCGCGATGGACAGGCTGGGCGTGCCGCCGGCTGTGTTCGGCACCTTCGAGGGCGCGGCGCGCGCCTTCCAGTCGGCCGCGTCCAGCCAGCTGCTGCTGATCCTCGCCGCCATCGTCGCGGTGTATCTGGTGCTCGGCATCCTCTACGAGAGCCTGCTGCATCCGCTCACCATCCTCTCCACCCTGCCCTCGGCCGGGGTCGGCGCACTGCTGGCGCTGCTCGCCTTCCGCACCGAATTCACCGTGATCGCGCTGATCGGGGTGATCCTGCTGGTGGGCATCGTCAAGAAGAACGCGATCATGATGATCGACTTCGCGCTGCACGCGCAGCGCAGCCACGGCCTCAGCCCGCGCGAGGCGATCTTCGACGCCTGCCTGCTGCGCTTCCGGCCGATCATGATGACCAGCGTTGCCGCCATCCTCGGTGCGCTGCCGCTCGCGCTCGGCAGCGGCGACGGCGCCGAGCTGCGCCAGCCGCTCGGCATCGCCATCGTCGGCGGCCTGCTGGTGGGCCAGTTGCTGACGCTCTACACCACGCCGGCGGTGTTCCTCGCGCTCGACCGCCTGCGCCTGAAGCTCGCTCGCCGGCGCGCGCCGCGACCCGCCCCTGCCGCCGTCGCCGAGCCGGCCGCAGTGCCGAAACCCGCCTCCGATTCCGCCTGATCCCGCCCGCATCGATCCGCATGAACACACGCCTGCCTCTGCTCAGCCTCCTTGCCGCCGCCCTGCTCTCCGGCTGCGCGCTCGGCCCCGATTTCCGCCGCCCCGAGGTCGACACCCCGGCGCAGTTCCGCGCCGCCGAAGGCTGGACGGTGGTCGCGCCGCGCGACGCCGCCGCGGTCGGCAACTGGTGGGAGATCTACCGCGATCCGCTGCTCGACGGCCTGGTGGCGCAAGTGGCGCCGGCCAACCAGGGCGTCGCCGCCGCCGCCGCGCGCTACCGCGAGGCGCGCGCGCTGGTCGGCGGCAGCCGTGCCGAAGCGCTGCCGACGCTGGACGCCGGCTTCGCCACCACCCGCAGCCGCAGCGCCGCCGGCGACAGCGGCAACACCACCGGCGTGCGCAACCTGCACCGCTTCACCCTGAGCGCGCGCTGGGAGATCGACCTGTGGGGCCGCATCGCCCGCGGCGTCGAAGCCAGCGAGCACGACGCCGCCGCCAGCGCCGCCGACCTCGCCGCCGTGCGCCTGAGCGCGCAGGCAGCGCTGGTGGAGAACTACCTGGAACTGCGCATCAACGACGCCCACCAGCGCCTCTTCGACCGCACTCTCGACGCCTACCGCCGCTCGCTGGAGATCACCCGCAACCGCCACCGCGCCGGCGTCGCCAGCCTCGCCGAGGTCGCCCAGGCCGAAACCCAGCTGCGCAGCGCCGAGGCCGAGGGCATAGACCTGCGCATCCAGCGCAGCCGCCTGGAAAACGCCATCGCCGTGCTGCTCGGCCGCCCGCCCGCCGCCTTCCGCATCGAAGCGGTGGCGGCGCTGCCCGACCTGCCGCAGATCCCGCCCGCTCTGCCGTCCGAAGTGCTGGCGCGTCGGCCGGATGTCGCCGCCGCGCTGCGCCGCGTCGCCGCCGACAACGCCCGCATCGGCGCCGCCCACGCCGCCTACTTCCCCAGCCTGGTGCTCGGCGCCGGCGGCGGCTACCAGGACAGCCGGTTGGCCGACCTGTTCACGCTGCCGCAGCGCTTCTGGTCCATCGGCCCGACGCTGGCGCAGAGCCTGTTCGACGGCGGCGCCCGCCGCGCCGCCGCCGACCGCGCCGAAGCCGCGTGGGAAGGCAGCGTCGCCGACTACCGCCAGACCGTGCTCGAAGCCTTCCAGGACACCGAGGACAGCCTCGCCAGCCTGCGCATCCTCGCCGAGGAACGCGGCGTGCAGCTGGCCGCCACCCGCGCCGCCGCCGAATTCCTCGCCCAGACCAACAACCAGTACCTCGCCGGCACGGTGAGCTACCTCAACGTCGCCATCGCCCAGGCCGCGGCGCTGAGCGCCGAACGCGCCAGCCTCGACCTGCTCAGCCGCCAGCTCGCCGCCTCGGTCGGGCTGGTGCGAGCGCTCGGCGGCGATCCCTGGGACATCCCGGCCGATGCCGCCGGCACCGCAGCGCCCGCGGCCACCACCGGACGCGCCGCCCCACCCGTTCCGTTTTCCTGACAGGAGCCCCGCATGAACCGACTGCACATCTGGGATCTGCCCACCCGCCTCTTCCACTGGCTGCTGGTGCTCGCCATCCTCACCGCCTACGTCACCGGCCAGATCGGCGGCAACCTCATCGTCTGGCACGGCCGCGCCGGCCTGTTCATCATCGGCCTGGTGGTTTTCCGCGTGGTATGGGGCTTCGTCGGCGCCCCCACCGCGCGCTTCGCCCACTTCGTGCGCGGCCCCGGCGCCATCCGCGCCTACCTGCGCGGCCACTGGCAAGGCATCGGCCACAACCCGCTCGGCGCGCTATCGGTGGTCGCCCTGCTGACGCTGGTCGGCGCGCAGGCGGTTACCGGCCTTTTCACCAACGACGACATCAGCTTCCAGGGCCCGCTCGCCGACCTGGTGAGCAAGGAAGCGTCGGACAGCCTGCTCGGCGTTCATGTGCTGCTGCAGAACGTGCTGCTCGGGCTGGTGGTGGTGCATCTTGCGGCGATCGTGTTCTACGTGCGCTTCAAGCGGGAGAACCTTGTGAAGCCGATGGTGACGGGGTGGAAGGAGGTGGATCCGGCGGTTTCGCAGGCCGCCACACCGCATTCCGCGACGGCACAGCATCGGCTACCGGCCTTGGTGGTGGCGCTGACGCTGGCAGTCGCCGCTGTGTATACCGCGGACGGTGGTTTGTTCGCCGCGCCGCCGGTGATACCGACGGCCGCGCCCGCCGCACCTAGCTGGTAATCCCCCAACCCGCGGCAGCGGAAAAATGCAAAGCGCCGGAGATCGGGAGATCGTCGGCGCTTTCATTTTGTCGAGCTACACAAACAGGACCCAACGGAGGTCGTTCAGAGGGCGGATTCACTCTGAAACCGGTCAGACGGACTACGGAAGCAACTCAGCCTGAGCGGTCGTTAAGAAGGTGCCTATTGACTGGCAGCAATCCGACATATTGCTGCCGCAAAGCGCTCATCCGAACCGAGCGGCAGATCCCCACCGCATCGAACTGACGGTATCGAACCGTTGCGGCTATTCGTGCCGAAGGGAGGTTGTCGTTGAAGGCAAACTTAGGCGTCACTACAAAGCGCCCACTGCCCTGCTGGAAAGAGTTCGGAAGGTGGCCACGCATCGAAGGCTTGTTGGAGAGTTCGCCAGAAGGCCCCCTTCATGTGGATGCCGGTGACGATGCCTCTGTGAGTTTCAATCCTGGAGTAAGGGCCCGGCGCCGGGTAGCACCGCTCTAGCATTGAAAAGGGCTGTACCTTCCCGCCTCGAGCAACAAGAAAGCAGTGGCAGATCCAGCGTGGGTCGTGCTGGAATCGAGATGTGGTTATCGTCTGGTCATATGGCTGATCCCTGTTCATCGATTGAACGACCCCTAGACTATATTCACCGAATTTAAATTTTCCGGGTGCAGTCTGCGTGAGCTCTTGCACTCGCATTAAGAGGTGCCCGTTATCGTAAAGGTGGGAGATTAGGCGCGTCGGGTGGGCAAATCCGTATTGGTCTGGATTCCGGCCATCCCAAAGTATGTACGTGATGGAAGCGTCCTTTGTGAATCGCTCGCCATTCCAAACCGCGGCTTCGTACGCACCACCGAAGTAGCGACGCAGGGTAAACCCAAGCGGGCGTTCGGTGCGAAGCAGCGAACCTCCGGCCAGGATCGCCTTTTCGAATGCACGTTCGGCCGGATGAACAGCCGAGTTTTCGCCCCAGGCGCGAACTACATCGTCGCGAGCCAACGTCTTTTTCAAGTACTCAGCTCCAGTGCCCGAAATCAGCGCCTTAGAGCCATCAGCACGGGTGCACTTGTCAAAGTCGCCAAAGGCAAATTGGAATGGACCATCCGAGTCGACCACGAATCCGAGAAGTGTGGTGTCTAGCGAAGAGAGATCTGCACGCAGAGAAGCAAACAGGTCAGAGACTGTAGATCTTGTGATCCGACCAGACTTTGCACGCTCGCGCATCTTTTCGATCGCCACGCGTGCCCCAAGATGGCTGCCTGACCATGCAATGGCGCATTCGTCAGAGACGATCGTCACTTTCTGTGCGAGACCCGTGATTGTCCAGCCGGATCCCTCTGGAAAGAAGTCAGTAACGCGCCCAATCGTGGGAATCCCGACAGTCCGACTTGGCTCTTCAGGCCCCGAAACGATGAGATCCCCCAAAAGTACGGGGCAGCCCGCTACAGTAAAGATCGCGATTGCTGTCACAGTGTGATGACCCGAATGATGCCGATATCATTGGCGCCTACTCGTTATGGGCCCGAAAGCTGCGGACTCATAGTTAAGTTTAACAGTGGTCCCTCTACTGGCCGGTATGAGCAGCTACCCGTAACAGCCATACCGCCGGTAGCGCGAGGTGCAGTTCAGCCGTTCGGCAGCAGTTGCTGGCATTGCTGTCGGTCAATCTCCACGTCTCAGATGACCGCTGCGGCCGAAGTGCGATCCTTCAGCCTCCAAGCTGAGCGACTGTAATAATCAGGAAGCTGCCACGCATGCGGCCGAACGCCGATTTACTGTTTCAGCCACTCGTGAGTTCAGAGGATCGGAGAGTACTAGTCGCCGCCTGCGATTTGACGGCAAGGCTTACTTATCGAAACGCCAACCACGCTCCCCTTTATGGGCGAGGAATTCCCCTCCCAACTAACTACCCGCGGCCGAGGCCCCGCCCCGACCGCTCCCTCCTCCCTCAATCCTTCTGCCGGTAACTATCGTGGCAGCCCTTGCAACTCTGCCCGACCTTCCCGAACTGCACTTTCACCGCAGCAGCATCACCGGTGGCCGCAACCCGCGCCAGCTCGTTGGCTTCGCGCACGAAGTTGCCGGCGGCTTCGCCCACGCCCTTGCTGTCGCTGAAGAGTTCCGGCTTCGCCGTGGTGTCGCGCCAGCCCTTGCCGGTTTCGCTGCCCGGCAGGAAGAGCGAGCCGAGGCCGGAACTGGCGATCGCGGCCGTCGAGTTCGCCGCGCGGATCACCTCGTCCTTGTTGAACTGACCTTCGACGTTGGCCTTGATGCGGGCCTGGTTCCAGGCGAGCACCTGGTAGACCGACTGCCGCCACTTGATCAGTTGTTCCGGCTTGGCCTGCTGCGCCGCGGCGCTCAGCGACGCGGTGGCGAGCAGGATGGCGACCAGCGGTTTGAAGCACTTCTTCATTACGACTCCTGGATGAAAGGTCGGAAGCGACCGGGATGGGAAAGAATCAGGCGTCCGCCGCCCCGAGGTTCTGGCGGAAGAACGCGATCGTGCGTTGCCAGG
This sequence comes from Azoarcus sp. DD4, assembly GCF_006496635.1. Lineage (NCBI taxonomy): Bacteria > Pseudomonadati > Pseudomonadota > Betaproteobacteria > Rhodocyclales > Zoogloeaceae > Azoarcus > Azoarcus sp. DD4. The sequence continues at coordinate 2,427,257 of NZ_CP022958.1, read as the reverse complement.
CCAGCGATGCCGCGGTGGCATCGAAGCGCGGCGTGGTGTTGTTGTTGAAGCCGTGCTGCGCGCCGGGGTAGAAGTGCGCCTCGTAGCGCACCCGCGCGGCTTTGAGCGCCTGCTCGTAGGCGGGCCAGCCGGCGTTGATGCGTTCATCGACGCCGGCGTAGTGGATCAACAGCGGCGCCTTGATGCGGGCGGCCTCTTCCGCGGTCGGCTGGCCGCCGTAGAACGGCACCGCCGCGGCCAGGTCGGGGATGCGCGTGGCGAGGAAGTTGGCCACGCCGCCGCCGTAGCAGAAGCCGACCACGCCGACCTTGCCGTTGCCCTGCGGCAGCGCGCGCAGGTAGCCGGCGGCGGCGATGAAGTCCTCGCGGGTCTTCGCCTGGTCGAGCTTGGGAAAGAGTTCGCGCGCCTTGTCCTCGTCGCCGGGATAGCCGCCGAGCGGATGCAGCGCATCCGGTGCGAAGGCGATGAAGCCATCCACCGCGAGGCGACGGGCGATGTCCTCGATATGCGGGTTGAGGCCGCGGTTTTCATGCACCACCAGCACCGTGGGCGCGCGGCCGGCGGTCTTGGCCGGGCGCGCCAGGTAGCCCTTCACCGTGCCGTAGCCCTTGGGCGAAGGATGCTCGACGTAGCTGGCGTGGATGCGGGCGTCGTTGCCCTGGATGAACTGGGCTTCGGCGAAGCGCGGCGCGAGCGCGTTGAGCAGGCCTTCCGCGGTCAGGCCCGCGACCGCGTACTTGGCCGCCGAGCGCAGGAATTCGCGGCGCGGGATGGCACCGTGCACGTACTTGTCGAACAGGCTCAGCACCTCCGGAGCGAAGTCGGCGGCGGTCTGGCTGGGTGCGGGCGGCGCGCCGAGCACCGAGCCGGCGAAGATGGCGCCGGCGGAGTCGACCTCGGCGGTGGCAGCGGAAGTGGCGGATCGGGTGTTCTGGGTCATGACGGGATTCCTCGCGATGCGTTGGGCGGATGCCGGAGCGCGGCTCACTTGGCGCGGCCGGGGTTGCCGGCGGCAAGCGTGACGATGCGGTAGGCGGCGCCGCGGCCGACGACGTACAACGTCCGTTTGTCAGCGCCGGCAAAGGCAAGGTTCTGCGGCGGCTTGGGCAGCTCGATGACGCCGAGCGCTTCGCCCTTGGGGCTGAACACCTGCACGCCCACCGTCGACGCCACATACACCCTGCCCTGCGCATCCACGGCGAGACCGTCGGCGCCGCTGGAATAGCCGGTGTCGGTCTTGCGGTAACCGGCGAGGCGGGCGAAGTTGCGGCGCGGGCCGATGCTGCCGTCGTCGGCGATGTCGTAGGCGAGCACATGCTCGCCCCAGGTGTTGGCGACGTAGAGCACCTTCTCGTCCGGGCTCAGCTGGATGCCGTTGGGGCGCTCGATGTCGGCGGCGATGCGCTGCAGCGCGCCGGCGGGGCTGATGCGGTAGACGGCCGGCGGCGCCACCGCGTCGGTGGGCGTGCCGTCGTTCTGCACCGTGCCCTGGGCCGCGTTGATGCCGGAATCGGTGAAATACACGGTGCCGCGCTTGTCCACCACCAGGTCGTTGGGGCGCCCGAAGCGGCGTCCGTCGAAGCGTTCCACCAGGCTGCGGGCACGCTCCGGGGGATGCACCACCCCGACCCGGGTATCGGCCACCTGCACCGCCACCAAGTCGCCATTGGGGGCGAAGCCGAGGCCGTTGGCGCCGTTGCTGTTTTCGAGGAAGGACGAAACGCTGCCGTCGGGCGCGATGCGGGTAATACGCTTGTCCTGCGTTTCGGTGAACAGCAGGCTGCCGTCGGGCAGCCCGATCGGCCCCTCGGTGCCCTTGAAGCCTTCGCGGACGAGTTCGATCGGCGTGCCGGCGGCGACCACGCCGGGGATGGCGGGCGTAGCTGCGGGCTGTTGGGCGAAGGCGGCGGACGCCGCCAGCGCGAAGCCGGCAGCCAGAGCAAGGGCGTGGAAGGTATTCATCGGATAGGGAGCCTGCGGAAATGGGCGACCGTAGGCCCGTTAGCAGCCGGCGTGCCAGCCTTGTCGACTCGCCCGGACGGCCCGCTTTCGCAGCAAGACCGCTTGTTTTTCAGCAACTTGGAAGATCAGCTCAGCGTTACCCGGAGGCTGGCGCCGAACGCCCCTGCTGGCTGCGAGGCAGTGCCGGGGCCGCGGCTGCTGCGGGAGGAACAGCGCCTACAGGCGCGACAGGTATTCCGCCAGTGCCTCGATTTCCTCGGCACTCAGCTTCGCCGCCAGCGCGTTCATCTGCCCGGTGGCGTCGTTGCGCCGCTCGCCGAGCTTCCAGCTCGCCATCTGCCCCCGCAGATAGGCGAGCTGCTGGCCGCGCAGCGCCGGGCTGATCACGTCGCCGGCCACCGCGCCGCGTGCATCCGGCCCATGGCAGGCGGCGCAGGCGGGGATGCCGCGCGCCGCATCGCCCTGTTCAAACAGCGTCCTAGCCACCGCGGGGCTTGCAGCGGGCAGCAGGCCGCTCTCGGCACTCGCATGCGGTCCGGGCGGCGCCTCCTGCCGGGCGAAGTAGGCGGCGATATCGACCAGATCCTCGTCGGCGATGTTGGGGGCGATCACGCTCATCACGCTGTGCTTGCGCGCCCCGCTACGGAAGTCCCATACCTGCTTGATCAGATAGGCGGCGAACTGCCCCGCCAGCCGCGGCGTGGCGGCAGTGGTACCGCGCCCGTCCGCGCCGTGGCACTCCTGGCACAGCTCGGTTTCGCTGATCTGCTTGCCGAGTGCCGGATCGCCACTGCCATGGCGCAGCACCTCGGCGCCTTGCGCCCACGCGCCGCCCGCCGCAAGAGCAAGGGCGAGCGACAAAAAAAGGGGAGCAATGCTCCCCGAATGCCCGTACATCTGGATTTCCTGGAAAGAGATTGACGCGCCCCGGCGTCGCCACCGCGACCCGGGATGCAACGCCGGAGGGCGCGAATCGCCGCTCAGCGCACGGCGGCGAGCGACTGCACCGCCGCCAGCGCCTGCTCCACATTGGTGGCGGGGGCGACGCCGCTGATGGCGGCTGCAATGCGGCCGCTGCGGTCGATCACGAAGGTGGTGCGCTCGACGGAGTCGTGGCCGATCTCGACGCCGCGCACGTCCTTACGGCCCGCGGCCGCCTCGCGCACCTGCAGGTCGTAGGCGCGCGCGATGCGGCCATCGGCATCGGACGCCACCGCGACCTTGCCGGCGCAGAACTCGGGATCGGCCGAAAACTCGGTCAGCCGGCGGATGTTGTCGAGCGACACACCGATGACGGTGGCGCCCGCCGCGGCGAACTGCGCCTGCTTGTCGGCAAAGGTGCGCGCCTGCAGGTTGCAGCCGTTGGTGTAGGCCGCCGGGTAGAAATAGACCACCACCGGGCCGCCGGCGATCGCATCCTTCAGCACGAAGGACTGGGTCTTGCCGGCGAACGCCGCCTGGGCCTCGAACAGCGGCGCCTCGGCACCGGCGGGCAGTGCGGCAATTGCCGCCGAAGACGCGGCGAGCGCCAGCGTGGTGACCAGGGCGTGAGCCTTCATCGCGTGCATCCTCATGATTTCTTGTAGAAGTTGTGGCAGGTCTTGCAGGTGCGGGAGAGTTCGGAAGACAGCGAGACGGCATGGTCGAACTCGCTCGCCTGCACCGACTTCTGGATTTCCGCGGCCAGCGCGCGGCTCTTGCGCGACAGCTCCACCGCATCCACCGCATCGCCCTTGGCGACGTAGTAGCCCTCGATCTCGGCGAACATTGCGTCGAGTTCGCGCACGTCGGTAAGGCTGGCGGTCGCGTTCTTCAGCAGCAGGTTGGACGACAGGCTCTTGTTGGTATCCTCGACCGCCTGCATCAGGTCGGAATCGAGTTCGGCGACCGCCGCCAGCACACCACTGGCGAGCGCCATGAAAAAGGCAAAGACGAGACTGAACTTGCGCATTGTCCGGACTTCCACCGGGCATCGAAGGCCCGGTCCGGCGACCCGCGGGGGCCGCCTTGCGATTGGGAAATGGCCCCGCCCGCGGGCGGGGCCGGGTGCGATCAGGCGATCAGGCGATCAGTTCCTTCACCACCTTGCCGTACACCACGGTGGGGCGTTCGGCGCGGCCGGCATTGAAGAAGTTCACCTTCAGGTGGTCGAGGCCGAGCAGGTGCAGCACCGTGGCATGGAGGTCGTAGGTATCGACCGCCTTCTCCTTGTCCGCCACCTGCAGGCCGATGGCGTCGGTCTCGCCGTAGGTGAAGCCGGCCTTGATGCCGCCGCCCGCCACCCACTGGGTGTAGCCCCACGGGTTGTGGTCGCGGCCGTCGCCGGATTCACCGAAGGAGGTGCGGCCGAACTCCGAGGTCCACACCACCAGGGTGCTCTCCAGCAGGCCGCGCGACTTCAGGTCCGCCAGCAGGCCGGCGATCGGCTTGTCGACCATGCGCGCCATCTTGCCGTGGTTGCCTTCGAGGTCGTTGTGCGCATCCCAGTTGCGGATCTCCTCATCGGCCGGGCCGGACACCACCTGAATGAAACGCACGCCGCGCTCCACCAGCCGGCGCGCGCGCAGCAGATTCACCGCGTAGTCGTTGGTGTCCTTCTCTCCGACGCCGTACAGCGCCTTGGTGGCGGCGGTTTCCTTGCTGATGTCCACTGCTTCCGGCGCAGTGCTCTGCATGCGGTGAGCCAGTTCGTAGGCCTCGATGCGCGCCTTCAGCTCGGTGTCGCCCTTGTGGCGCGCGGCATGGTACTCGTTGATGTTCTTCAGCAGGTCGAGGTTGCTGCGCTGCGCGTTGGCCGCCACCAGCTCGGGGCGGGTGAGGTTGTGGATGGGCACGTCACCCGGCAGGAAGGCGGTGCCCTGATACACCGCCGGCAGGAAGCCGGAGCTCCAGTTCACCGAGCCGCCCGCCGGTTCGTTCTTGCCGTTGTAGAGCACCACGTAGGCCGGCAGGTCGCGGTTGGCCGAGCCCAGCGCGTACTGCACCCAAGCGCCCAGCGACGGGCGGCCCGGAACGAGGTCGCCGGTGTTGAGCTTGAGGATGGAGATGTTGTGGGTGGCACCAACGGTGACGCTGGACTTGATGAAGGCGATGTCGTCCGCACGCTGCGCCAGGTTGGGCAGCAGGTCGGAGAACCAGGCGCCGCTTTCGCCGTACTGCTTCCAGGTGCGCTTCGAGACGAACAGCTTGTTGGCGTCCAGCCCGCGGGTGGCGATCTGGATGCCCTGGGTGAAGGAGTCCGGCGTCGGCGTGCCGGCCAGCTTGACCAGCTCTGGCTTGTGGTCGAAGAGGTCGAGCGAGCTGGGCGCGCCGTCCATGTGCAGCCAGATCACCGACTTGGCCTTGGCGGCGAAGTGGGTGGGCTTGGGCGCGAGCGGATCCTCGATGCCGGCGGCCACCGCGAGGTCGGCCGCGTTGGCCCACGACACCAGTCCGCCGCCCTGCCCCAGCACGCTCGACAGCGAGAGTGCACCCAGACCGTAGCCCGCTTTCTGCAGGAATTCACGACGAGATTTCATGATGCTTTTTTCCTTATCCGATGGGGTTAGTAGCGGTATGCGAACTCGTTGGAGTTGACCAGCGTGTGGGTCAGATCGACGAAGGCTGCCAGACGCAGCGGTTCGGCCGACTGGGCCTGCGTGGTCTTCAGGCCGACCGGCACCGCGACCGCAAACTTGCCGTTGTTGGCGCTGGCAAGCTGCTCACGCAGCACTGCTTCCTGGCGGTCGAGGAAGGCCAGCAGCGTGTTCTTCTCGAACCTGTCCGGGCTGCGCGAATAGACGATCTGGTACAGGCGGTCGAGCTGCTTGGCGGGGTCGGAGCCGGCTTCCTGGATGACACGGCCGGCGAGGTTCTGCGACCACTTGAAGACGAGGTCGTTGTTGAACAGCGTCAGCGCCTGCAACGGCGAAGTCGTGATTGCGCGCTTGCTGTGCACCTTCTGCGACGAGGCCATGTCGAAGGTCTCCAGCATCGGGTACGGCACGCTGCGGCGGGTAAAGACGTAGATGCTGCGTCGGTTGTGCTCGCGCGGGTCCTTGTCCACCGACCAGAAGCGGCCCGGCACCTTCAGCGTGGAGGGCACCGGCGGGAAGACCGCAGGACCGCCCACCGTGTCGTCGAGCTGGCCGGAGGCGGCGAGCAATGAGTCGCGGATCTGCTCGGCATCCAGGCGCTGGCGCGGGAACACCGCCAGCAGCTTGTTCTCCGGGTCAGCCTTCACCACATCCTCGCGCGGCGCGGAATTCTGCCGATAGACGCTGGACAGCAGGATTTCGCGATGCAGCTTCTTCGGGCTCCAGCCGTTACGTACGAAGTTGTCGGCGAGGTAGTCGAGCAGCTCAGGATGGGTGGGCTTGGTGCCGGCGCGGCCGAAGTCGCTGACCGTTTCGATGACCCCCTTGCCGAAGTAATGCGACCACACCCGGTTGGCGAACACCCGCGCGGTCAGCGGGTTGCGTTCGCTCGCCAGCCAGTTGGCCAGCGCCGAGCGGCGGCCGGTGGAGTTGGGCAGCGCGGTAATGTCGAGTTTCTCGCCGGTCGCATTGAACAGCGCAGGGATACCCGGCTGCACCTCTTCCAGCGGACGGTCGTCGATGCCCGAGAACAGCAGATGCGTGGGTGCCGGATCGGCGCCGAGGTCCGTAATGCCGGAGATCTTGTCCGAACCCTTGCCCGGCTTGATGTTGTCCCACTTCTTCAGCTCGTCGGTCAGCGCCTGCAGCTTCTCGCGCGTCTCCTTCAGCGAGGTTTCGTCGCGCAGGTAGGAAGAGGTAACGGCGACGTCGGTGTAATTGGTGGTGAGGTAACGGTTGATCACCCAGCGCTCGGCTGGCGTGGCCTGCTCGGGGTTGTCGCGCTTGGCCAGCGCCTCGCGGGTGGCCGGAGTGAAGCGGCCGAGGTGGTATTCCTCGCCCACCTTCCGGATCGGCGCCAGCAGCGCAGCAATCTTGTCGCGCGTTTCCTTGGTGGCCTCTTCCCACTTCGCGTAGGCCTTCTCGTAGGCGACGTCGTGTTCCGACTTGTCCTTCAGCGCAATGGTGTCGCTGGCCGCAGCGTTGGAGAAGAAAGCCTGCAGCTGGAAGTATTCCTTCTGCGAGATCTTGTCGATCTTGTGGTTGTGGCAGCGTGCGCACTCGACCGAAGAGGCGAGGAACACCGTGCCCACGGTATCCACCATGTCGGTGGTGTTCTGGTACTTCTTCTGCACCAGGTTGCGCGAGTTGCTGTCGTCGGCATAGCTGCGCAGAAAGCCGGTCGCGATCAGCGCGTCCTGGCGCTCGGGCCACAGTTCGTCGCCGGCGATCTGCTCGCGGATGAAGGTGTTGTAGGGCTTGTCCTCGTTGAAGGCCTTGATCACGTAGTCACGGTAGCGCCACATGTTGGCGCGGGTCTCGTCGTTGGTGAAACCGGCGCTGTCGGCGTAGCGGGCCAGGTCCAGCCAGCGGCGCGCCTGACGCTCGCCGTAGCGCGGCGAAGCCAGCAGGCGGTCGACCAGCTTTTCGTAGGCATCGGGCGATTTGTCGTTGACGAAGGCGGCCACCTCGTCCGGCGTCGGGATGACGCCCCACACGTCCAGCGTGGCGCGGCGGATGAAGGTCGCGCGGTCGGTATCGCCCGAAGGCTTGATGCCCGCTGCTTCCAGCTTGGCAAGCACGAAGCGGTCGACCGGGGTACGCGCCCAGCGCGCCTCCTTGACGCTAGGCACCGCCGGCTGCTCCACCTGCTTGTAAGGCGACCACTGCTGTGCGCGCTGCGCACGCGCGCTGGTCGCCGGTGCTTCCGGCTTGTCTTCCGCACCGGCGGGCAGCGTGACCGCAAAGCACGACAGCACCGCGACATAAAGGACTTTTCTCATCGTTTTTTCCCAAGACACCGATTCACACGAATAGCCGCAACAGGCTGCGGTAATTGAAATCCGCTCGCGGCTGACCACTCACCCAATATTGAAAACAACAAAGTAATCGGACTGCTACAGCCCGGACGACCCGGGCGGCATCGGCGACCATTGAGCAGCAAGCGTGCCAAATGAAGCGGTTTCGGATCCGGAGGCAATTCAGCCGCTCTCCTACATCAACAAGCACCTGATTGCATTTCATATTTTCCGGGCAAGAAACCTTATTACCCGGTCAATGCAGAGCAATTGCCCGTTCCAGCGGGTGGCGGAGTGATGAATTTCCAGCACCCGCGACCTGCAAGTGCTTGTTTTTCAGCAGCCTCCCTGCCGGCGGCCGCATGGCTCCGGTGCTGTGCAGCCAACAGCGCGGGCAGCCATCTGCTGCATGCGCCGCAGCATCATCGGCGCGGGCGCCATCCGGCGCATGCGCCCACCGCCGCCCCGTATTTCGGATTCGATACGTAAACGCCTGAATGAAATGCCAAACCCGGTATTTCTCGGACGGGAATTAGCAACGCGCAAATCCCTATATCGATTGGCATAGCGATTGCTGAATTGGCGCCCTGTGTCTGCAGCTTTTCAACCAGGGAGAAGAATCCTCATGACAATCCGCGTGCGCAATCATCCTCCGGCGCAATTGCCCCACCTCCGCCAATTCCGCCTTTCGCCGCTGGCCGCGCTGATCGCCGGCATGGCGATTGCCGGCAGCGGGCCGCTGTACGCCGCCGAGACGCGCTCGGTCGCCGAACTGCAGGCGGAAATTGCCCGCCTGCAGCAGGAACTGGCCGCCAGGACGGCCGCTCAGGGTGGGACCGCCGCAGCGCCCGCCGCCACCGCCGCCGAAACCGCGGCGGATACCTCGCCGCAGGCGCTCGACACCGTCGTGGTCCGCAGCCGTCACCGGCTGGAACGCCTGCAGGACGTGCCGATCTCGGTGGCGGTGGTGACCGGCACCGAACTCGAACGCGAAGGCGCGTCGGACCTCGACGCCATCGCCAAGCGCGTCGGCAACTTCTCTTGGAACCCGGGTAACGCCCGCACCAGCAGCCTGTCGATCCGCGGCCTGGGCAAGCAGTCGCAGACCGATGCGATGGACCCGAGCGTGGGCATCAACGTCGATAACGTCGCCTACTCATACAACCCACTGTCCAGCTTCGACCTCTTCGACGTCGATTCCGTGGAAGTACTGCGCGGCCCGCAGGGCACGCTGTTCGGCAAGAACGCCAACCTCGGCGTGCTCAAGATCACCAACAAGCGACCGAGCTTCAACCCGGAGGCGGACTACTCGCTGACTTTCGGCGAAAACCAGCGCTTCATCGCCCGCGGCGCCGTCGGCGGTGCGGTGGTGGATGAGCTGCTCGCCTGGCGCGGCGCCTTCCAGTTCGACCGCGGCCAGGGTTATGTGAAGAACCTGGAGAAGGGCTATCTGGAAAGCACCTTCGGCAACCACGACCGCGCCGCCGGCCGGGTGCAGTTCCTGCTGACGCCGAGCGCCGACTTCGATGCCCGCCTCAGCATCGAGCTGGCGCCGACCACTGGCGAAGCCTTCAACGGCAAGACCATCTACACGCCGACGCCGACCCGCTACGCCGACGGCAGCGTGAATACGCTCAACACCGACGCATCCACCCGCCTGGCTCGGCGCTGGTTCCGCCAGCTCTCCAGCTACGACTACCAGCGCGATTACCTCTACGGCGGCAACACGGTGAACCTGGACCACCAGACGCCCACCTATACCGATACCAAGGGCATCTCGGCCGAGCTGAACTGGCGCGTCGCCGGCCACACGCTGACCTCAATCACCGCCTACAAGGACTTCCGCTTCCAGGTGCGCAACGACGAGGGCACACCTTTCGACATCACCAAACGGGGTGGCGGCCATGTCGACAAGTTCGAGCAGATCAGCCAGGAATTTCGCCTGACCTCCGAACTCGGAGGCTTCGTCGATTACCAGACCGGCCTGCTGCTGCTGAAGTCGAGCAACCGCTACGACTCCAACGCCGGCTTCGGCAGCGACGCCGGCGCATGGTTTGCGAACGCCTCGCAATACAGCACGCTGGATGCCAACGGCAACGGCCGCTACCTGCTGGAGAACTCGTTGAACGAACTGCAAGTGTCGCCGCTGCAGAAAATCGAGACACAGAGCGCGGCGATCTTCGGCCAGGCCAACTGGCACCTGAGCGAGCCGCTGACTGTGACCACCGGCGTGCGCTTCACCCACGAAGACCGCGACAACCGCAGCAGCCGCCTGATCATCAACAACGGCTATGGCACGGAACTGAATCCGGTGGCGGTGAACGGCGTGCAGTTGGGCGGTTTCTCGTCCAACAACACCAGTGGCGAACTCACCGGCACAAACTCCGCAGCCCAGCTTAGCGTGGCCGACTCCGTTGCCAACAAGTACTTCGGCACCGCGATCACCGCCACACCGGGCCAGGCCTACGCCAGCCTGACCGCGGCGCAAAAGCGCCAGGTGGCTGCGGCCAAGGCGATCCGCCGCAGCAACATCGGCGTGTTGTGGGCCGAGACCAAGGCCCAGGGTTTCCGCGAAACGCAGCCGACGCTGCTGTTCTCGCCGAGCTACAAGGTGAACGACAACCTCACCACCTATTTCTCGGCCCAGTACGGCGAGAAGGCGGGCGTCGCGCAGGTCACCAACGGCTACTCGAACCCGGTCAAGCCGGAACGGACGACCTCGTTCGAACTCGGCTTCAAGTCGTCGCTGCTGGACAACACGCTGGTACTGAACGCCAACGTCTTCCGTACCAACATCCGCGACTACCAGCAGGCGGTGCAGGTGTATGACGAATACACCACCACGCTGAACAACGACGGCACCACCTACTACACCAGCGCCACCGGCAACGTGCCCAAGGTGCGGGTGAACGGGGTGGAGATCGATGCGACCTACTCGGGCATCCGCTACACCACACTGCGCTTCTCCGGCGCCTACAACGACGCGGTGTACAAGTCCTTTCCGAATGCGGGCAAGGCGGCGGAAGTCAATAACATCGCGGCGCCGTATGTCGACCTGAGCGGCGAAAACCTGCCGGGCGCGGCCAAGTTCACCTTCAGCGTCGGCGCGGAATACCGCCGCCCGGTCCTGGGCGACAAGGAGTTCCACACCAGCTTCAACACCTTCTATACCAGCAAGTTCAACTCCGACAACACGCTGTCGAGCTACGGCTGGATCGGTGCCCACAGCACCACCGACTTCTCGATCGGCCTCGGCCGGCGCGACAAGAGCTACGACGTGACGCTGCTGGTGAAGAACCTGTTCGACGACGACACTCCGCTGGCGAAGACGTGGAACACCTATGTTCCGGCACCCCCGCGTTGGGTCGGCATCGTCTTCAGCGGCAAGCTGTAAGTGCGCCATGCAGCCCGCCTCGGCGGGCTGCTTTCCCCTTCAGCGGCGGGCTGCTTCGGCGCCCGCCGCTTCCCTGTTTACGCGCGGTGCGATCTTCGTCAGCGCACCGCCCTCCTCCTCGTAGTTCTGCACCCCGACCGCACCGGCCACCTTGAAGCCCTTGCTCGCAAGCAGGTCGGCCGCGGCGCCTGCACGTCCGGCGTGGTTGGAAAGCGTCACCACCCGGCGTTCGCGCGGGATGTAGGCGAGCTGCTTCTCCAGGTCGCCGGCCTGGATGCTGAGATAGACCGGAAAGCCTCCGATCTTGCTGACTTCGTCCGGCTGGCGGACGTCGATGAACACCACCTTGTCCGGCGTGTGCAGCAGCTTGTCGATCGCCGCGCGATCGAGTTTGGGCGACTTGTATTTCCATGCGGCGGCGGGCGTTCCGGCGGCGGCCGGAGCCGCGTTCTGTGCGAACGCCAACGGGGACGCGACGGCGAGCGCCAGCGCGAGCATGGTGATTTTCGACTTCATGTTTGTTCGACCTCGTAAAGGATGCTGCCCAAATGGACAGGCGGAAATAGCAGGCCGCATGCCAACGGAAACATCCTGCCTGCGCGCAGGATTGGTCCGGCAGCACCGCCCGCCGCTGCTTGTTCCGGAGCAGTGGTGGCAGCGCTTCTGCTGCGCAATCAACGGTTTTCGGCAAGCAGCGCACCAAAACCCCTTGCCCAGCAAGGGCATCCGGAATGGCCTTCTTCTTGCAATGGCGGGCTGCCACCACGGCACACGGAACCGGCTGGCGCAGTCACCGCGCCAGCCCGCACTGCCGCCCGAGAACCCGAAAGTCATGGAGAACCGTCGATGCAGGTCAAACGCCTACTTTTCTTCACCCACCGCTGGCTCGGCGTGGCGCTCGCACTGCTGATGCTGCTGTGGTTCGCCTCCGGCCTGGTCATCGTCTATGCACCCAACACCGTCCAGAGCCGCGACGATCAGCTCGCCCACGGCGAACTGCTGGCCCCGCAGGCCGACTGGTTGCCGCTGGGCAGCGCGTGGACCGGGCGCTGGGGCGCCGGTGATGAAGCCGCACCGCAGCGCATCGCCTCTGCCCGCCTGCTGCGCCAGCTGGACGAACCGCTGTGGCTGGTGGAAGACGTGCAGGGCGAGCGCCACCTGATCTCGGCGCTGGATGGCAGCGCGCGCCAGGCCGATGCCACCCGTGCGGTGGCGCTCACCCGCGCCTGGCTCGGCGATCCCCACGCCGCGGTGGCCCATCTGGAAACCTTCACCCATGACGCCACGGTGCGCAATCTCGAAGCCCTGCGCCCCTTCCATCGCGTCGCTGTCAATGACGGGCGCGGCACGCAGATCACGCTGTCGGCGCGCACCGGCGAAGTCGTACGCGTTGCGGACGCACTGGACCGCGGCCTGTTCTGGGCGGGCAACTGGCTGCACCTGTTCCGCCCGCTCGACTCGGTGGGCTGGGGCGAGGCCCGCCGCGACGTGCTGCTGTGGGTGTCCGGCTTCACCGTGGTGGCGACGCTCACCGGCCTGATCGTGGGCTGGCTGCGCTGGCGCCCGGGCTTCGGCCGCCAGCCGCAATACAGCGGCGGACGCGCCCACCCCTACCGCGCGTTCTGGTTCAGCTGGCATTTCTGGAGCGGCCTCATCGGCGGCATCGTCGCGCTGCTGTGGATAGGCAGCGGCTTCTTCAACAACAACCCGTGGCAGCTGTTCTCGCCGGCCAACGCCAATCGCGGCGAGCTCGGGCGCTTCATCGGCAAGGAGGTTCCCGCGGTGATGCTGCAATGGCAGCCAGGACTCAGCGCGGCGGTGCCGGCCGACACCGTGGAGCTGCGCTGGCAGCGGCTGGGCCGCGAGGCCACGCTGCTTGCGGTCAATGCCGAGGGCAAGTTGCAGGCCCTGCCGGTAGCCGCCCCCGCCTTTGCGGCGGACACCGTACGCGCCGCGGTACTACGTGCCGCCGGCGATGCGACCATCGCCAGCCAGACCCTGCAGACCGAGTACGACAGCTACTATTACCCGCGCCACGGCCGCGCCGCCAGCGACCGGCCGCTGCCGGTGGTGCGCGTGGAACTGGCCGATGCTGCCAACACCCGCTACTACGCCGACCCGCGCGAAGGCCGCCTGCTGCTGCGCCAGGACGACAGCCGCCGCGCCTACCGCTGGATCTTCTCGGCGCTGCATCACTGGGACTTCGGCTGGCTGTACGCACGCCCGCTGTGGGACGGCTGGATGATCGTCTGGATCGGCTTCGGCCTGGTCATGTCGCTGACCTCGGTGGTGCTCGGCTGGAAGCGGCTGCGCGCCAGCTTCCGCCGTCGGCAGGGCCGGGCCCGGGCCCCGTCGCCCGCGCTCGGGCGGCAGCCAGAGCAGCTCGCGACCAGCCGTCAGGCGGGTTGAAACCGCCGCGCGGGCGGCAGCGCCGCCGCCCGCATCTGCGCCATCCGCTACTCAGCGCACGGGGTGGCCCGCCGCAGCGGCGGCGGAAGGCGTCCCGTCATCGACAAGCGTCGGCAGCGCGCTAAAGGCGGCCTGGAGGATCAACCGCTCCGGGATCGCCTCATGCACCGCGCCATCCACCTCCAGCGTGCGGCAATCGGCGTCGCCACATGCAGCGTAACAGCGGCTGCTGCCCGCACGCCCGCCCACCCAGTCTTCCAGCGGACGCCCGGCGACCCAGATCCGGTTCGATTCCATCGGCCCGCCGGCGAAAGCCTCCGGCGCAATCTCGATCTTCTCCAGCCGCACCGCGATGCCCAGCGGCTTCAACGCGGTCTCCAGTTCGGCCCGCGCCCGCTCCATCGCGGCTTCGGAGGCGCCGCAACGGTCGCAGGTCTGGCCGGTCGCAGTCACAAGGCGCTGCCAGCGCAGGTCCAGAGTCTTCATCGCCATGCTCCTCCGGTTGGAAATCGGGCGTGTGGTCGGCAGGAGGACCACGGAATTTTCCTGCCGCGCACCTTTATTTCGATAATATTCGAATTATGGAAACTCTCAACGCTGCCGAACTCCTTGCCGCGCTCGGCCACGAGACGCGCCTGGCCATCTTCCGCCTGCTGGTCGAGGCCGGCCCGGAAGGGCTCTACGCCAGCGCGATCGGCGAACGCCTGGCGCTCGCCCCGGCCACGCTGTCCTTCCATCTCGCCCACCTCAGTCGCGTCGGCCTCATCGTCGGCGAGCGCGAAAGCCGCTTCATCCATTATTCGGCCCGCTTCGACACCATGGACCAACTGATCGCCTTCCTCACCAGCAACTGCTGCCAGGGCGCGGCCTGTCTGCCCCAGACAGCCTGCTGCGATACCACCGCCAAGCGGCGAGCCGCGAACGATTCGAGCGCCACATGAACGGGCTCGACCACTTCCTCCGTCCCCTGCAGCGCCTTCCCCGCGAACGGTGCTGCAGGGGTCCCCGCATGCAACACCACACGGGCCGGCACCAGGCCCGCCGATCCAGGAGACAAAAATGAAAAAGCTCGAAGTGTTCGACCCCGCGATGTGCTGTTCCACCGGCGTGTGCGGAGTGGATGTCGACCCCGTGTTGGTGCAGTTTGCCGCCGACCTGAAGTGGGTGGAGGAGCACGGCATCGCCGTACAGCGCCACAACCTCGGCCAGGAGCCGCAGGCTTTCGCCGCCAACCCGGCGGTGCTGAAGGAGATGGAGGCCGGCATGGACCGCCTGCCGGTGCTCGTCGTGGACGGCCATGTCGTCAGCACCGGCATGTACCCCTCGCGCCTGCAGCTCGCACAGAAGCTCGGCATCACCCTCGCCCGCGAGGAAAAGCCGCACATCAGGATCGGCAGCGCCTGCTGCGACCCCAAGTCCGGCTGCTGCTGAGCGGAGCGCCGCGATGACATTGCCGCGCATCGACACCCGCTACCTGTTCTTCACCGGCAAGGGCGGGGTCGGCAAGACCTCGCTGTCCTGCGCCACCGGCCTTGCGCTCGCCGAGGCCGGCCGGTGCGTGCTGATCGTCAGCACCGACCCGGCCTCCAACCTGGACGAAGTGCTCGGTACCCCGCTCGGCCAGACGCCCACCGCCATCGCCGGCGCGGCCGGGCTGTACGCGCTCAACATCGACCCGGAGGCCGCCGCGGCGGCCTACCGCGAGCGGATGGTCGGCCCCTACCGCGGCATCCTGCCCGCAGCGGCGATCCAGAGCATGGAAGAACAGTTCTCTGGCGCCTGTACGGTGGAGATCGCCGCCTTCGACGAGTTCTCCAAGCTGCTCGGCGAGCCGGCCGCCACCGCCGGCTTCGACCATGTGATCTTCGACACCGCGCCCACCGGCCACACGCTGCGCCTGCTGACGCTGCCGAGCGCCTGGAGCGAGTTCATCTCGTCTTCCACCGGCGGCGCCTCCTGCCTCGGTCCGCTTGCCGGCCTGCAGCAGCAGAAGACGCTCTACGCCGCCACCGTGGAGCGCCTCGCCGACCCGCAGGCCACCACGGTGATCCTGGTGAGCCGTGCCGAATCCGCCGCGCTGCGCGAGGCCGATCGTACCCGCGGCGAGCTGGCGGAACTGGGCATCCGCAACCAAGTGCTGGCGATCAACGGCCTGTTCGCCGACAACGACACCGACGACGCGATCGCCGCCGCGATGTCGCAGCGCGGCGCCACGGCGCTCGCCGCGATGCCGGCCGCCCTGCGCGAACTGTCCGCCACCACCATCCCCTTCCTGCCCGCGGGCACGGTCGGCCTCGACGCGCTGCGGGTGATGGCGCAGCCGGAGCGCATGGCGGCGCCCGCCACCGCAGAATCCGCCGCGCTGCCGCAGGTCACGCTAGGCCTGGCCGCGATGGTCGAAAACATCGCCCGCAACGGCCACGGCGTGGTGATGACGATGGGCAAAGGCGGCGTCGGCAAGACCACCGCGGCGGCGGCCATTGCACTGGCCCTGGCGCAGCGCGGTCACAAGGTCACGCTCTCCACAACCGACCCTGCCGCCCACCTGTCGACCACGCTGGCCGAGGCGGTGCCCGGCCTCAGCCTTGCCCGCATCGACCCCGCGCGCGAAGTCGCCGACTACAGCGCCGAGGTGATGGCACGCGCCGGCCAGGGGCTGGATGCGGCCGCGCGGGCCATGCTGGAGGAAGACCTGCGCTCGCCCTGCACCGAGGAGATCGCGGTGTTCCGCGCCTTCGCCCGCACGGTGGACCAGGGCAAGGACGGTTTCGTGGTGCTGGACACCGCACCCACCGGCCACACCATCCTGCTGCTCGATGCTGCCGAGGCCTATCACCGCGAGGTGAGCCGCACCCAGGGCGAAATGCCGGAGGCGGTACGCCAGCTGCTGCCGCGCCTGCGCGACCCGGAATTCACCCATGTGCTGATCGTCACCCTGCCCGAAGCCACGCCGGTGCATGAAGCCGAGCGCCTGCAGGCCGACCTCGCCCGCGCCGGAATCGCGCCCTACGGCTGGGTAGTCAACCAGTCCCTGCTCGCCAGCGGCACGCACCATCCCCTGCTCGCGCAGCGCGCCCGCCACGAGCTTCCCTTCACCCGCCGGGTCAGCGAGGACCTCGCCCCGCGCTTCGCGCTGCTGCCGTGGCTGGCCGAGGCACCGGTGGGCGTGGAAGGTCTGCGGCAGGTGCTGTAGCGCCGCCCGCAGGCCGGCGACTGCGCTATGGCGCGGAGCGGATCGAAAACGCCCGCTCCGCTCATTCCGCCAGCGGCGGCGGCACGAATCCGCCCAGCACGCTTTCCAGCCGGAGGCCGGTCTGCAGTAGGGTGTGCTCCTGCCAGCGTTTGCCGATGACCTGCACCCCCACAGGCAAACCGGCCTCCAAGCTCACCGGCAGGCTAAGCACCGGGCTGCCCGTCAGGGAGAACGGCGCTGTCATCGGGATGGTGGCTTCCAGATAGGGCAGCGTGGCCTCGCCCACCTTCAGCCGCGGCGGCTTCCTGGTGGGCGGCATCGGTTCGCCCGGATAGGGCCCGGTCGCCGCCACCGGGCAGATGACCGCGTCCCACTCGCCCAGAAAGCGTTCCAGCGACTGGATCAGGGCTTCGCGCTGGTTCAGCGCCTGGTTGTAGCGGCGCAGGTCGAAACGCATGCCCCCGGCGACCGCCCGGGTGATGACGTGGTTGCGCGGCAGGAGATATCGCAGGGCCAGGAAGAGCCGGCGCTGCCAGCCCGGCATGCCGAGTCCGATTTCCGCTCCGCCGATCAGGCCGAAGGTCTCCCACGCAGCGCGCACATCGAAATCCGGCGGTGCGCAGCGCACCACCTCGTGTCCGGCGGCAGAGAGTTTACCCGTCAGGTTCTCCAGACCGCGCCGCGTACGCGGGCACAGCGGCGTGCCGGCGAAGTCGTCCCACACCGCGACGCGCATCGGCGCGGCCCTGTCGGCTGTCGCCGGAACAGATAGCGGTTCCGCCGGAAAGGGCGGCACGCTCCAATCCACCTGGTCAGGTCCGGCCAGCAGGCTGTAGCCCAGATGCAGGTCCTCCACGCTGCGCGCCAGCACGCCGAAAGCCAGCATGTGCCAGACGCTGCGGCCGGGTCCGCCGAGTTCCGGCAGATTGCTCTTGCCCATCAGCACCGCGCCGGCCTCGCGCCAGCGCGCAACCACGGTTGCGTCGGCGGAGGGGAAGTACGCGGCCAGCGGGCGATGGCTGGAGGTGGTGAGCATGTCCCGGGTGGCAAAGGCATCCTTCACCGAAACCGGCACGCCCAGCAAGGCCGGCGCCGCGTCGCCACGCGCAAGACGGCGGTCGGCTTCGCGCGCCGCGAGCAGCGCGCCCTCGCGGTTGGGCGTGACCAGGGCGTTCAGCGTCGGGTTGAAGCGGTCGATGCGCGCCTGGCAGGCAAGCGCGAGTTGCTCGGCCGAATAGCGCCCCGCGCGCAGATCCCGGGCGGCCTGCGTGGCGGTGAGGTGCGAAAGGTCCGGCGCGCTCATGGACGCGACGAGGAAACGGACGAAAGGGGGGTGAACATGGCGCGATACCGGAGTGGAAAAACCGGACCAGTCTAGGAACGCAGCCCGTCGAGGGTCTTGTATCGAAACGACAGGCTCAGTACCCGGCCGCGCCGAACAGCCGGACCATTTCCAGCGGCGAAATCCGGTATGGCCAGAAGGCCGGATCGTCCCCGGCGATGCCGGCAAGCAGTTGGCCCGGAGAATAACCGGTGTAGCGGACCAGATCGCGGTTGAGATGCGATTGATCGAAATAGCCGAAGTTGGCGGCGAGATCCGCCAGCGAGTGCGCCTTCGACTGACCGGAAACGAACGAAGCCAGTACCTGGCTGCAGCGCAATTGCTGGCGCAGGCTGCGAAGCGATTGCCCGTAGCTGGCCCGGAAACGGCGTTCGAACTGGCGCAGGCCAAGGCCAAACTGGGTGGCCAGCGCACATGGCGACAGACCGAGATACGCGGGCGGCACCACGAGATTTCCTTCGCGCTCTCGCCGGCGCTGGCGTAACGCCGACAGGAGTGCAAGGAAAGCGGCTGCCTGACGGGCGGCATCGTCGTGCGCCGTGATTGCGGCCTCGCATCGGGCCGCCTCGCCGCGTTCCTGGCCGCTGAGGAATGCATCGAACGCAACCCAGTCATCCATGATCTCCAGCGCCGGAAAGGCCACCAGCCGCCTAAGCTGTCCCGCCTGCACCGCCAGCGTCAGGATGCGCGTGCCGGGGGCC
Organism: Azoarcus sp. DD4; assembly: GCF_006496635.1. NCBI lineage: Bacteria > Pseudomonadati > Pseudomonadota > Betaproteobacteria > Rhodocyclales > Zoogloeaceae > Azoarcus > Azoarcus sp. DD4. The sequence continues at coordinate 2,408,384 of NZ_CP022958.1, read as the reverse complement.
GCCCAGGCCCGCAGCACGCGACAGGTTCCGCCGCACAGGCAGAGGGTAGCCATGCTGCGCGAACCTTCCGGGTGATCGACCCGGATCTCTCCGCGCAGGATCACCAGGAAGATCGGATGCATGGCTGCCGGCAGCAGATAGCCCCCGCCCGGCAGGGTTTTCACCATGCCGTGCTGCACGCAGCCGGCCAGATCCGGCGGGGGAGAAAAGATGAAGTCCTCTTCGTGAGGCATAGCCCGAGCGCCGGTTGCAATGCCGGAAAGATAACGTCAAACCTTCGGGCGGGGAAATCGCCCGCGCGCCGCGGCGTGCTGAATGACGCCGCCGCGGAGAGACGAGCAGAACTGCGGAAGGGCCGGCTTTCTTGCGCTGCCGGCCGCCGTACGTAGACTGTGACAAAGGCAGACGACAACACCGCCGACCGCGCGTCTTTCTCACGCATATTGCGCACTGCCGTTGCCGAGCGACCAGTTCTCTTTCGCCACCTGTCCAGCGGGTTCAGATCTTCCTCGGCGGCTCCGATTCCTGCATTGAGCCAACAGAAGCAAAAACGGCAGCGGCCCCTTTCGGGACCGCTGCCGTCCTTCGCGGTGGAAGCCGCGGACGACTTACTTGAACACAGCGATCTGGTCGAACACGCCGCCGTCGTCGAAGTGGGCCTTCTGCACCTTGCCCCAGCCGCCGAACACCGCGTCGATGGTGAAGAGGTTCACCTTGCCGAACTGCTTGGCGTACTTGGCCGCGACCTTGGCGTCGGTCGGGCGGTAGTAGTTCTTCGCCGCGATCTCCTGGCCTTCCGGCGAGTAGAGGTAGTTGAGGTACTCGGTGGCGACCTTGCGGGTGCCGCGCTTGTCGACCACCTTGTCGACCACCGCCACCGGCGGTTCGGCCAGGATGGAGACCGACGGGGTGATGATCTCGAACTTGTCGGCACCGAATTCCTTCAGCGCCAGGTAGGCCTCGTTCTCCCACGCGATCAGCACGTCGCCGATGCCGCGTTCGACGAAGGTGGTGGTGGAGCCGCGCGCGCCGGAGTCCAGCACCTTGACGTTGGCGTAGATCTTCTTGACGAAGTCCTTGGCGGTGGCGTCGTTGCCGCCCTGCTGCTTGAGCGCGTAGCCCCAGGCCGCCAGGTAGTTCCAGCGCGCGCCGCCGGAGGTCTTCGGATTCGGGGTGATCACGTCCACGCCGGCCTTGGCGAGGTCGTTCCAGTCCTTGATGCCCTTGGGGTTGCCCTTGCGCACCAGCAGCACGATGGTGGAGGTGTAGGGCGAGGCGTTGAGCGGCAGCTTCTTCTGCCAGCCGGCCGCGACCGCGCCGCCGTTTTCGGTGATGGCGTCGATGTCGCCGGCCAGCGCGAGCGTCACCACGTCGGCTTCCAGGCCGTCGATCACGCCGCGGGCCTGCTTGCCGGAGCCGCCGTGCGACTGCTTGACGACGACGTCCTCGCCGGCCTTGGCCTTCCAGTACTTGGCGAAGGCGGTGTTGTATTCCTGGTAGAGCTCGCGCGTCGGGTCGTAGGACACGTTGAGGAGCGTGGTCTCGGCGAGCGCGTTGCCGGACAGGGCGGCGCCGAGGGCGAGAGCGATGAGGCTGCGACGGAAGGTGTTGATCGTCATGAGTGATTTCCAGTGTTGCTGCGGTGGGAAAGGTGATGCCTGCGGCGGGCGCGGAGCCCTCAATTGACCGCGAAGCAGTACAGGAGGCCGGCGCCGCCGGTCTTGACCAGGTTGTCGTGGCCACAGCCGCGGCTGGCGTGGGCAGAGTTCCACGACACGTTGCCGCCGCCGGTGCGGTCGAAGTGGCCGACCTGGGCGGCGCCGTCCTCGGCCGCGGTGGTGTAGTTGCGGCAGGTGCGGTCGGCGGCGTCGGCGAAGGCGCGGCCGTCGGGCTGGGAGCCGGTGAGGATGTCGTGCTCGTTGGGCGTATCGCCCGAGCCCTTCACGAAGTCGCCCTTCTCGGTGAGCGCGGTGCGGCGGCTGAGGTTGTTGCCGAGGCGCGCGACATCGAGGCTGTCGCCGTGCAGGTGGGCGACATCCTTGGCGATTTCCTGGCCCTTGACGTTGTGCCAGGGGCCGTTGCCGATACGGTCGCGGGCGTTGATGGCCGGCTGGCCGTTGGCGGCCTGGGTGCTGAGGTAGGCGCGCCAGGTCTTGCCGGCGCCGGTGGTGCCCGCGGCAAGCTTCTGGCAATGGGCATCCGCCCCGGCCAGACCGCCGAAATCCGCGCCCTTGCCGGTGCCGACGCTGGTGACGAAGAAGCTCGCGGGCGGCAGCGGCTTGTTCGGGTCGGCCGCCTGCTGCGCGCCGGCGAGCGGCGACATCAGCAGGCAGAGCGCGGCGATGATGGTTTTCTTCTGCATATAGGGATTCCCGTGATGGCCACGCCGGCAGGCGGGCTAGATCCGACAAGGCGCCCCGCGGCGCAGCGTCCGCGGGTAAGCCGAAAGCCCTATAGCAGCCGCCATACCAGCCTTGCCCGGCAAGCCGTAAATTTCCGCAAGCTACTGATTTGGTATTGGAAAACAACCCGACCGGGAACGGCATCCGGGCGCGCTGCCGGCGCCCGCTGCTGCCTGCGCAACAGTCCGCGTGCCGCCGCTGCACCGTGCGCAGCAGCGCCCTGTCCGCACATCTTCGGCAGGGCGTCGACGCGGCACGGGAACTGCCGCGAATTTGCTTACGGCATATCAGAAAAACATCCAGCCAAATCGAAATAATTCGCTACGCATGACCGGGAGGCTGATTCATGATTCGCCGGCCTTGGCACTCTCCCTCGACGAGTGCCAACGGAAAGGCGACGTGCCCGGCGAACGATAACGCGGCGACGTCGCCCCACCCCCCAAGAATCCACTGGAGACCTCAATGGCCATTCGCCCCCTGCACGACCGCGTCATCGTCAAGCGCCTAGAAGCCGAGCGCACCACCGCCAGCGGCATCGTCATTCCCGATTCCGCCGGCGAGAAGCCCGACCAGGGTGAAGTCATCGCCGTCGGCCGCGGCAAGATCCTCGACAACGGCGAACTGCGCGCGCCGCAGCTCAAGGCCGGCGACCGCGTGCTGTTCGGCAAGTACGCCGGCCAGGCGGTGAAGATCGACGGCGAGGAAGTGCTCGTCGTGCGCGAAGAAGACATCTTCGGCGTCATCGAATAAGCCGGCCCCCGCCCGCTTCAACTCATCCAACACACATCCAACGGAGCAATACATGGCCGCCAAACAAGTGCTTTTCGGTGACGACGCCCGCGCCAAGGTCGTGCAAGGCGTCAACATCCTCGCCAACGCCGTCAAGGTGACCCTCGGCCCCAAGGGCCGCAACGTGGTACTGGAGCGCTCCTTCGGCGCCCCCACCGTGACCAAGGACGGCGTCTCGGTCGCCAAGGAAATCGAGCTGAAGGACAAGTTCGAGAACATCGGCGCGCAGCTGGTGAAGGAAGTCGCCTCCAAGACCTCCGACAACGCCGGTGACGGCACCACCACCGCCACCGTGCTGGCCCAGGCCATCGTGCGCGAAGGCTTCAAGTTCGTTGCCGCCGGCTTCAATCCGGCCGACCTCAAGCGCGGCATCGACAAGGCGGTGGCCGCCGTCGTCGCCGAGCTGCAGCAGATCGCCAAGCCGACCACCACCAGCAAGGAAATCGCCCAGGTGGGCGCCATTTCCGCCAACTCGGACGCCGACATCGGCGACATCATCGCCAAGGCCATCGACAAGGTGGGCAAGGAAGGCGTGATCACCGTCGAGGACGGCAAGTCGCTGAATAACGAACTCGACGTGGTCGAGGGCCTGCAGTTCGACCGCGGTTATCTCTCGCCCTACTTCATCAACAACCCGGACAAGCAGGTCGCCGAGCTGGACAACCCCTTCATCCTGCTGTTCGACAAGAAGATCTCCAACATCCGCGAGCTGCTGCCGGTGCTGGAACAGGTGGCCAAGGCCGGCCGCCCGCTGCTGATCGTCGCCGAGGATGTCGACGGCGAAGCGCTGGCCACCCTGGTGGTGAACACCATCCGCGGCATCCTCAAGGTGGTGGCGGTGAAGGCGCCGGGCTTCGGCGACCGCCGCAAAGCCATCCTGGAAGACATCGCCATCCTCACCGGCGGCCAGGTGATCGCCGAGGAAGTCGGCCTCAGCCTGGAAAAGGCCACGCTGGCCGACCTCGGCCAGGCCAAGCGGGTGGAAGTGCAGAAGGAGAACACCACGCTGATCGACGGCGCCGGCAGCGTCGATGCGATCAAGGCGCGCGTGTCCTCCATCGACGCATTGATCGCCGCTGCCACTTCCGACTACGACCGCGAGAAGCTGCAGGAACGCAAGGCCAAGCTGGCCGGCGGCGTGGCGGTCATCAAGGTGGGCGCGGCGACCGAAGTGGAACTGAAGGAGAAGAAGGCGCGCGTCGAGGATGCGCTGCACGCCACCCGCGCCGCGGTGGAAGAAGGCATCGTCCCCGGCGGCGGTGTCGCCCTGCTGCGCGCCCGCGCCGCGATCAAGGACCTCAAGGGCGACAACCACGAGCAGGACGCCGGCATCAAGATCGTGCTGCGCGCGGTGGAAGAGCCGCTGCGCCAGATCGTCGCCAACGCCGGCGACGAGGCCTCGGTGGTGGTCGCCCGCGTGCTCGAAGGCAGCGGCAACTTCGGCTACAACGCCGCCAACGGCCAGTACGGCGATCTGGTGGAACAGGGCGTGCTCGATCCCGCCAAGGTCACCCGCTCCGCGCTGCAGAACGCGGCCTCGGTCGCGGCGCTGATCCTCACCACTGACGCGCTGGTGGCCGAACAGGCGGACGACAAGCCCAGCGCCGCCGGCCTGGCGCACGGCGGGCCGGGCGGGTTCGGCGGGCCGGAGTTCTAAGGCTGCTCAAGTCGGCATAGGGCAGTGTCGGGGCGGTCCCCACGGCGGGGACCGCCCCGATTCGCTTGCCGCCGATGGTACGTCCCCGCGGAGCACGTCTCGCGGGCCCGGCAGTCGGGTCAGATCGCTCCGATGTCGGTGCTTTTTACACCGCCACGCCAGCGCCGATGAGGACCCTTCCACATACCGTCCCCCCGAGGGCGCGGCACATGTCTTGCTCGCTGTCATGACGCATACGCCGGACACATAAGCCACCAAGGGACATCCGCCATGACGAAGTTTCCGCGCAGGCTGTGGAGCAAGACCGTAACGCGGCATTGGGACACGAGCCGCGCACGGAAACACGCACTGTTCAAGGCGACCGCACTGCTTCTGATCACGGCATGCACGGTCGGGCTTCTTATCATGCAGGCAGCAACCAGCGGCGCTCAGACACAGGACGGGCTGCTGAAGGAAATTCTCCCCCTGTTTACCGGCGCCCTGCTGGGCACGGCCGTCTCGCTCTGGGTGAGCAATCTGCTGGCCACCGATCTGGACTTGATAAACATCGTCGCCGAAGGAACTCAGCGGCGAGGACTGATTCCCCAGGACGAGTTGGTGAAATACCAGAGGCTGTGGCACCTGTACCACGTCACCAGAACCTCCATCGGGCATGACACGATAGGCAGAGGATTCTTCTGGATTCACTACAGGCTGGACCTGTCCGCCCCTTGTCCGGGCAAGCTCCTGGGTACGGCACAAACAGTCGATCCCCGAACGGACCCGTCCGGCAAAGAGCGGATCGACGGCGCGCCCCCCAACACTTCCTTCCTCGCCGAGGGTTTTCTCCACGACGGGATGATGACCCTGTACCTGCTTCCCTGCGACGGCAAGGAGGTCATCACCGCCACCTTCACCTTTCCTTATCTCTCGCCTCCAGACTACGTCCAGTATGGAACAGGAACCTACATGACGTTCGCGGGAGCAGGAGATGTCATCAACGGTTCGGGCATATTGAGTCCCGACGCTCTGACGGAGCAGGGCAAGCTCGGCCGGCTCGGCAATGACGATGGCTGCGAACTCGAACGGCTTTGGTGGAAGGGTTACCGCCTCAAGTTTCTACCGGGGATTCAGCCGCAGATATCCAGGACATACGCCAGGATGCCCGAATTGAACGGCCGGTGGAGGGCAAGATATGTTCGCGTCTACGCGGATCGCGACACTTGGTATGAATGCCGGATGGAGATCCGCAGCACCGAAGCGCGCATCCTGATCTGGCCAGTCACCGGACACTATCCCCTGCACGAAGGAGGGCAGGATGCATCAAGCACGCGGCAGAACCGGGGATGGGTCGCCGAATGCACGGCAGTGCACGACTTCGCCCTGCAGGGCCGCTGGTGGGGGGTGGACCTTTCCAGCACGGGAATACCAGACGCCCCCGGCGGAGGCAGCATGGTCGATGTGACACTGGACCAAGCCGAAACGCTGCAGATGACCAAAACGGAAGGAGCCCTCTCGCTGGCGATCTACGAGGACTTTGCCGGTCTGGTGGGCTTCTTCTCAGGGCACATGGGAAGCCGGTCGAGTGCTTTCTCGCCGCTGATACTCGTCCGCGAGGAGACGATGCGGCAGGACAGCTCGAAGATGGACCAACTCGTAGCCTCCTTCCTTTCTCAACTGCCCAAGAGTCCCTCGCCCTGATACCACGGCAGCCCCGCCTGTCGCCAACCATTCACGATCCGCCGCCCATGCGCGTCCTTCTCACCCTCGAACCCCTCCAGCACGATGTAGACATGGCGGAACCCTGCCGCGGCCAACGCCCGCCCCGCCTCATGAGCGCGCCGGGTGGAGCGGCCAAGCAGCAGGATCAGGTCGCCCTTGCCCATGCGCGCCTGCACCGCATCGACAAAATCCGGCACCGGTGACCAATCGGGGAAGCGGCGGAACTCGATTTCGAAGGCACCGGGCACATGGCCGACCAGCGCCCATTCCTGCCATGAGCGGATGTCGAGCAGCTTGGCCTGCGAGCGCGCTTCAAGCACCGCCCAAGCCTCCGCCGGCGTGAGGCTGCCGCAATAACCGTAAGCGCCTTCGCGTGCGCGTCCCTGGGCGCGGCCGAGCACCGCCTCGATGGCCTCGTTCATGACTGTCTCCTCATTCACCTGTTATGCGCGGAGGCTAACAACCGCACCCTGAAACAGGAACCGAGGCTTTTTCACATGCTTATGCCATTGGCGCCGGCAAACAAAGAAAACGGCGCACCGGATCACTCCGGTGCGCCGCTGTCCGGCCGGTGGGTCTGCTCAGGCGCGCAGGGGATTGCGCGCGCCGGTTATCCGGTACAAGGCCGACACCAGCGCATCCACCTCCGCGCAGGTGTTGTAGAACGCCAGCGACGGCCGCACCGTGGCTTCCAGGCCGAAGCGGCGCAGGATGGGCTGGGCGCAGTGGTGGCCGGAGCGCACCGCGATGCCTTCCTTGTTGAGCGCCGCGCCCACTTCCTCGGTCTTGAAGCCGTCCAGCGTGAAAGACAGCACGCTCGCCTTGTCGGCGGCGGTGCCCACCAGGCGCAGGCCGGGCACGTCCTTCAGCAGACGGGTGGCATAGACCAGCAGCTCGTGCTCATAGCGCGCGATGTTGTCCATGCCGAGCGCGGTGACGTAGTCGATCGCCGCGCCCAGGCCCACCGCGTCGGCGATGTTGCCGGTGCCGGCTTCGAAGCGGCCCGGCGCCGGGTGATACTCGGTGCGCTCGAAGGTGACGTCGCGGATCATGTTGCCGCCGCCCTGCCACGGCGGCGTCTCGTTGAGCAGCGCCTCCTTGCCATACACCACGCCGATGCCGGTCGGGGCGAACACCTTGTGGCCGGAGAACACGAAGAAGTCCGCGTCCAGCGCCTGCACGTCCACCGCCATGTGCGACACCGACTGCGCGCCGTCGACCAGCACCGTGGCGCCGGCGACGTGCGCCATCTCGACCATCTTCTTCGCCGGCGTCACCGTGCCGAGCGCGTTCGACACCTGGGTGAAGCTCACCAGCCTGGTCTTCGGCCCCAGCAGCTTCGCGTAGTCGTCGAGCAGGATCTGGCCGCAGTCGTCTACCGGGATCACCCGCAGCTTCGCGCCCTTTTCCGCGCACAACTGCTGCCAGGGCACGATGTTGGCGTGGTGCTCCAGGTGGCTGACGACGATCTCGTCATCCTTGCCGATGTTGGCCCGGCCCCAGCTCTGCGCGACGAGGTTGATCGCCTCGGTGGCGCCGCGCACGAACACCACCTCGTTGACCGAACGCGCGTTGAGGAAGGCGCGCACCTTCTCGCGCGCCGCCTCGTAGGCGTCGGTCGAACGCGCCGCCAGCTCGTGCGCGGCGCGGTGGATGTTGGAGTTCTCGTGGCGGTAGAAATGGGCGATGCGGTCGATCACCGACTGCGGCTTCTGCGTGGTGGCGGCGTTGTCCAGCCACACCAGCTGACGGCCGTTCACCCGCTCCTGCAGGATGGGGAAATCGCGCCGCACCAGGTTCACGTCGAACGGCGGGCGGCCGCTGACGAGTTCCGCCGGCACCGGGTCGAAATGCTGGCCCGGCACCCGGATGCCCGGATTGCCGAAGCGGGCGGTTTCCAGGAAGTAGTAGGGCTGGCTCGGCGCGGTGGCGGAACGCGCCGCGGTGGGCGCGAGCAGGCTGCGCAGCTCGGCTTCGCCCGGCACGCCATAGGCGGACGGATCGAGTGCGGCATAGCCGCGCTGCGCCTGGCCGGCACCGACGACCTGCGGCGCGCTGCCGAAATCGGCCGGCACCGCGGCACCGGCGGCGCCCACGCCCGGCAGCGCCGGCGCCTGCGGCGCGGCAAAGCGCTCCGGCGCGGGCACGTCCGGCGTGGCCGCCGCGCCGGGCAGCGCCGCGAAGAAGGCGTTGGCCAGCTTCGTCAGCGCCGCCACGTCGGGCACGCCTGCACCCAGCGGATCAAGCGTAGGTGTGTTCATAGGCATGGTACTTGTCCACTTCGACGTCATCGAGCACCGCCACCGCATCGTCGGTCAGCACCGCCAGCGAGCAGTACAGCGACACCAGGTAGGACGCGATCGCGCGGTCGTTGATGCCCATGAAGCGCACCGACAGGCCGGGGCTCTGCTCGCCCGGCAGGTTGGGCTGGTAGAGGCCGACCACGCCCTGGCGGCTTTCGCCGGTGCGCAGCAGCAGGATGCTGGACTTGCCGTTGTCGATGCCGACCTTGTCGGACGGGATCAGCGGCACGCCGCGCCAGGTGATGAACTGCGAACCGAACAGCGACACGGTCGGGGGCGGTACGCCGCGGCGGGTGCATTCGCGGCCGAAGGCGGCGATAGTGCGCGGGTGGGCCAGGAAGAAGCCCGGCTCCTTCCACACCTTCGTCAGCAGCTCGTCGAGGTCATCCGGCGTCGGCGCGCCGCTGCGGGTGCTCAGGCGCTGGTCCGGATGCACATTGCTGAGCAGGCCGTATTCCTTGTTGTTGATCAGCTCGCTCTCCTGGCGCTCCTTGATCGTCTCGATGGTGAGGCGGAGCTGTTCGGCGATCTGGTTGTGCGGGCTGCTGTAGAGGTCGGACACGCGGGTATGCACGTCGAGCACGGTGTTCACCGCCGACAGCATGTATTCGCGCGGGTTTTCGACGTAATCGACGAAGGTCTGCGGCAGCTCGCGCTCGTCGCGGCCGGAGCACTCGACTTCGACGCTGTCGGCGTCCTTCACCTTGTTCACCCGGTAGATGCCGGCTTCGACCGGCAGCCATTGCAGCAGGTGAGTCAGCCAGCGCGGCGTGATGCTCGCCATCTGCGGCACGGTCTTGGTGGCATTCGCCAACTGCCGTGCGGCGACGTCGCCAAGCGCGGTATGAACGTAGGATTCCTGGGCCATCTTGTTGCTCCGTGGAGGGTGATCGATTCGATACTCAAAACTAGGGCTTATGAACTTTGATGTAAAGCTTATCTTTTTGTTTTATATACATATTTTCTGCAACAGCAGATCAAATTCCGCAATCACGGAAATGAAGGTGAGGCGGGTGGAATTGCGGTCGTTGCGATGGAGAGGCGCCCTGCCCTACCAGCCGAAATGGCGGCGCAGGCGCCAGCCCAGCCAGGTCGCCGGGAACAGCGCCGCAGCGAACACCCAGCCCGACAGCGCCGCCGCCATCACCCCCGACAACAGCGTGCCGACAGTGCAACCGAGCGCGACCATGGCGCCCCACCCCATCAGGACACCGCCGATAAGGGCACGCAGCGCCTCGCCCGCCTTGGGCAAGCGTGGGCGGAAATCGCCGGCCGACAGTGCGGCGGCGAACGAACCCAGCACCAAGGCAACGACGAAGGCAGCGTTCTCCGACCACAGCGTCTCCTTCAACGTGGTGGCGCAGCCGGCAAAACTGTCCAGGCCCTCCAGCCGCACCGGAAACCAGCTGGTTCCGCTTGCTGCAGTGCGTGCCAGGCTGCCGAGTTCGGCCGTCACACCCAGCGGACCGACGCGCAGGTAGGAAAGCACGGCGACGAAACCCACAAGAATGCCGCCCGTCGTGGCGGGCCAGCGGCGCTGCCACCACCGGGAATCAGCCGGCGGCTCAGGCGCGCGATGGCGCCAGGCCAGCACCAGCGCGAGCACCGCCAGCAAACCCGCCTGCAGCGCCGCGGACCCCGCATATCCCAGGCTGTGCGGCAGCCAGGGCACCGGCGCCGATTGCAGCGTGTCGAGGTAGAGCGTGTTCCACGACAGGAAACCGAGCACGAAGCCGCCAAGCGCGCCAATCAGCGCAATGGGCGAGGTCAGCGCGCCTTCTCCCAACCGGTACAGGTGAGCGCTGATGCAGGAACCGGACAGCGCCATCCCCAGCCCGAAGGCAGTCGCGCCGACGACCAGCACCCAGCTGACTGGTCCGATATGCGCGCCGGGCGGCAGGCGGCCGGCCACCGGCAAGGGCAGGAAGGCGCCGAACAGCACGTGGTAGCCGAATGTGCCCACCGCCAGCGCTGCCACGATGCCGAGCAGGCCGCGCGCATCGCGGCTTTCGAAGAAGTCACGGCTGACGCAGTAGAAGCAAAAGCGCGAACGCTGCAGCACCACACCGAAGGCAAACCCGAACAGAGCGGAAATCGACAGCTCATGCCCGACACCGGGCATCGCCGAGCACCAGGCCGCCAGGCCCAATGCCGCCGCGACCACGGCGAGCCCGGCCAGCAGCGCCCCAGGCCGGGGAAAGGACAACGAAGACATTTACCGATCCGAAAAAAGACGGCGATGCCATGGCACCGCCGAAACCCCGCAGGACAACAAGGTCGGTGAAGCGCGCCGGCGGGTTGCGGTCACCGCCGGCTGCGCGCAGAGGTTACTTGCCGCCCCAGACGGTGCCGGCAAGGTTGGTGATCGGCACGCCAACGGTGTTGCCATACTCGGTCCATGAACCGTCGTAGTTGCGCACCTCGTAGCCAAGCAGCTTGGACAGCGCGAACCAGGTGTGGCTGGAACGTTCGCCGATGCGGCAATAGGTGATCACCGGCTTGCTGCCATCCACGCCCTTGGCTGCGTAGATCTTGCGCAGTTCCTCGACCGGCTTGAAGGTGCCGTCGGCGGCCACGGCCTCGCTCCACGGCACATTCACTGCGCCCGGCACGTGGCCGGCACGGATGGACAGCTCCTGCACACCAGCCGGCGCGAAGACCTTGCCCTGGTATTCGTCGGCGGAGCGGATGTCGACCAGCGCGACGTCGCTCTTCTTCTCTGCAGCTGCGACCACATCGGCCAGCCGCGCGCGCGGCTTGGGATTGGCGTCGGCCACCTTGATGTTGCCCGGCGCCGGCGTCTTGGCCACTGCGGCAAGACCGCGGTTCTCGGCCTCCCACTTCTTGCGGCCGCCGTCGAGCAGTTTGACGTTCTTCACGCCATAGACATCGAACACCCAGGCTCCCCACGCGGCAAACCAGTTGTTGGTGTCGCCGTACAGCACCACGGTAGTGTCGGCCGACACGCCAGCGTTACGCAGCAGCTTCTCGAAGTTGTCCTTGCTGACAATGTCGCGACGCACCGGATCGACCAGGTCGGTATGCCAGACGAAGTTCACCGCGCCCGGCACATGGCCACGCTCGAACTGGCCGGGGTTCACGCTCACCTCGATGACGCGCACCTTGGGATCACTGAGATTCTTCTCCAGCCAGTCGGTGGAGACGAGCACGTCGGACGGCGCGGCAAAGGCACCGGTGGCGGCCAGCGTCAGGCTGGCGGTGAAGGCAAAACGGCGGAAGGGTTTGGTCAGAACGGGCGGCATCGCGTCGGCTCCGGTTGGAATCTGCAGGAGGCCTTACTGTGCCGAATGCGGCGCAGCCCCCGGAACCAAGGAAATCAGATATCCAAATCAGCTTATTCCGCTCGCCCCCGCAAGCCGCGTTAAGGACGCGGCGCTTGCCGTACGAAACGCCGCTACAGGGCCAGCCCGAGAAAGCGCGTGCCCGGCACCGGGTTGTGCGTCACCGGTGGCGCGGGCTGGAAGCCAAGCGCGGCGTAAAGCCGGATCGCCGCATCGAATTCCGGCAGCACATCGAGGCAGATGCGGCGGTAGCCGGCGGCGCGCGCCTCGTCCAGCATGCGCTCGACCAGGCGGCGGCCGAGGGCTTCGCCGCGCGCCGCGGGGCGCACATAGAGCCGCTTCAGTTCGCAGATCACCGCATCCACCGGGCGCAGCGCCACACAGCCGACCGCACGCTCGCCCCGCCAGCCCAGCAGCAGGCGGCCGGCGGGTGCAGCGTAAGCGCCGGGCAAGGCGGCGAACTCCGCCTCGCAGTTCTGGAAGCCGAGGTCTGCCGACACGCTGCCGACGTACTCGCGAAAGATGTCCCGCACGGTGTCGAGCTCGTCGGGGATGCGGACATGACGGATTTCGATCATCGCCGTCCTGCCTCCTACCAGTCGCCCTGGCGGGCGAAGGCCTCGACCAGGAAATCGACGAAGCTGCGCACCTTGGCCGACAGGTGGCGGCGGCTGGGGTACATCGCGTAGATGCCGATCGGCTCCAGCGCGTAGTCGGCCAGCACCTCCACCAGCCGCCCGGCGCGGATGTCCTCGCCGACGATGAAGCGCGGCTGGCACATCAGGCCGTGGCCGTTGAGCACGATCTGGTTGAGCAGGTCGCCATTGTTGGCGCGCACCGTACCGCCCACCTTGACGGTATGCACGCCGTCGGCGCCCGACAGCGTCCATTCGCTGCCGACCGCGGCGTAGCTGTAGAGCACGCAGTCGTGCGCGGCGAGTTCGCGCGGATGGCGCGGCGTGCCGCGGGCGGCGAGGTAGGCGGGCGAAGCGCAGATCGCCAGCCGGTCGCTGGCGAGGCGGCGGGCGATCAGGCTGGACTCGGGCGACGGCCCCACGCGCAGCGCGACGTCGAAGCCTTCCTCCACCAGATGCACGCGGCGGTCGCTGACGTAGGCATCGACGCTGACCTCCGGGTAGCGCGTCATGTACTGCGCGATCATCGGCCCGACATGGCGGATGCTGAACGACACCGGCATCGTCACCCGCAGCACCCCGCTCGGCCGCGCAGTGCCGAGCGCCGCGCCGGCCTCGGCCTCGTCGATCTCGGCGAGGATCTGCGCGCAGCGCTCGTGATAGGCGCTGCCGGCCTCGGTAAGGCCGAGCTTGCGGGTGGTCCGGTGCAGCAGGCGGGTGCCGAGATGGTCTTCGAGATGCTGGACGTGCTTGGAGGTCATCGCCCGCGATATGCCCAGCCGGTCCGCCGCCGCGGTGAAGCCGCCCAGCTCCACCACCGTCGCGAACACCTTCATGCTGGTCAGCGTATCCACCTGGTCTTCTCCGGCTTTATCAACATCGGAGAAACAATCTATTCGCGGAGCGTCAGTTTATCAATGCCGGGGGCAGGGATATCTTGAAACCAACGCAATACCGCTTTCCCACCTGACCTGAAGGAGCACCAAAATGTCTGCCAACAACAGGACCGCCTTCGACTTCACCGACCCGGTCGTCGTCATGCGCATCACGCTCGGCGTGCTCTACATCCCGCATATCCTCTTCAAGCTGAACGGCATGGAAGGCGCGGCGGCCTTCTTCGGCAAGGCGGGCTTCGAGCCGGCGATGCTGTTCGTGGTGCTCGCGCTGATCACCGAAACCCTCTGCGCGGCCGGCCTCATCTTCAACATCCTCACCAAGTGGGTCGGCCTGATGTCGGCAGCGGTAATGGGGGTGGCGGCCTACGCGGTACTGGCCACCAAGGGCGCGCACTGGCTGTGGAATCTCGGCGGCCTCGAGTACATCGCGCTGTGGGGCTTCCTGTCGGTGGTCATCGCGGCACACGCCTGGCGTGAAGAACGCAGGAACTATGGCCACTTCTTCCTGCTCTTTCCGCACGCTGCCTGAAACAAGACACCCATCACATGAAGCATCGCGCGCTCTTCCTCCTGCCCCTGCTCGCCGCCAGCCTCGTCGCTCCGCTGGCCGCCCAGGGGCAGGCGCCTGTCCGGCCCGGCCATCTCCGCCTGATCGATCCGCTCGACCGCCCGGCCGACGGCTACTGCCTCGACATCGTCGGCTCCGGCCGGCATATCCGCTTCGACCTGCCGATGACCGCGCACAACTGCAAGCCCGGCCTCTATGCCGACGAAGCGGTAACGCTGGAGCCCAACGGCTATCTGCGCTTTCCCGCCTACAACGCCTGCGCCACCATCGCCGGGCTGGATGGGCGCGCGCTGCCGGGGGCGGCGGTGGTGCCGCGCGAATGCGGCGAGCGCTCGCCCTTCATGGAGGCGGACGCGCTGCAGCGCTTCGTCCATCGCGCCGATGGCCGCGTCGAACTCGCCGGCAGCGGGCTGTGCCTCACCGTCGGCCCGCAATCGGCCTCCACCTTCGAGGCCAGCCACCGCTGGCGGCCGCTGTATGTCGAAAACTGCGCCGACACCGAGCCGGCGCGTTCGCGCTGGCGCTTCGTGGTGCCGGCGGCGGCGAGCGCGGGCTGATCCCCTCGCCGCCGGGCCGCCGGCTCGACCGCGGTCAGATCACCTTGAAGTGGTGGGTGCCGTCGCGGCCCAGTTGCGCGACCAGGCCGAACTCCCAGTCCAGATAGCCCTGCATCGCCTCGCGCGGATTGTCGGTGCCCTCGTAGGGGCGGCGATAGCGGTCGATGGCCGGCGAGGCCAGCCGGGTCTCACCCTGCTCTTCCGCCAGCCCGGCCGCAAACCACGCCGCATTGCCGCCGTCGAGCAGCCACACCTCGCCATCAACCAGCGCCTGCGCCTCGGCGACCACGTACTGCGCAAGCAGGCTGGTGCCGCAGGTCAGCACGTAGCGCGATGCCTTCGGCACCTGCTTGATCGCCTCCGCCAGCTGCGAGCGCAGCGCCCACCACGCGCCCGGAATATGGCGCTTGCGGTAATTGGCGTGGGTGGTGAAATCGAGGATGACCACGTCCTCACCGGCAGCGAGGCTGCGCGACAGGGTTTCCGGCAGGATGCGGCGTGCCGCCGGCGCCGGCGGCAACGGCGCGCGCCAGCCGCCGCGCTCGCGGAATTCGGCGGCATCGGCGCCATCGACCACGTAGACCTCCCAGCCCATCTGCGCCAGCCACGACGCGCTCATGTTGGCGCGCACGCCGTCGCTGTCGGCCAGCACGATGCGGGCGCCGCGCACCGGCGCCACCATCTCGGTTTCCTGCACCAGCTGGCCGCCCGGCACCGACCGGAAGCCGGGCAGATGGCCGGCCTCGTATTCCTCCGGCGTGCGCACGTCGAAGAAGTAGCTGGTGCGCCCTTCCTGGCGCCCCCAGCCGTCGATGCCGGCAAGCGTGGTACGGCGCACGCCGGCGCGATCGGCCACCGCACGCGCGCTTTCGCCGGCGCGCGCGCGGGTCGCTTCCGACACCTCGCCGAAGCGGCGGTCGGCGCCGTGCTCCAGCTTCTGCCCGGCCAGCGTCCAGCCGATGGTGCCGTTGCGCAGCGCCGCCACCGGGTTGGGAATGCCAGCATTCACCAGTGACTGGGTGCCGATGATGCTGCGGGTGCGGCCGGCGCAATTGACGATCACCCGCGTTTCCGGCCGCGGCGCGAGTTCGGCGATGCGCAGCACCAGTTCGGCGCCGGGCACGCTGGTCGAGCCGGGGATGTTCATGGTCTGGTATTCGTCGAAGCGGCGGGCATCGACGATCACCGCGTCAACCCCGCTGTCGATCAGCGCCTGCACCTCCTCGGCCGCCAGCGACGGCGTGTGGCGCTCGGCTTCGACCAGCTCGCCGAAGGACTTGCTCGGCACGTTCACATCGCGGAACAGCTCGCCGCCCGCCGCCGCCCAGCCCCTCACGCCGCCGGCGAACACCCGCACATCGGCATAGCCGAGCGCGATCAGCCGCCGCGCCGCCAGCTCCGCCAGGCCTTCACCGTCGTCGATGGTGACGATGGGCACGTCGCGGCGCGGCAGCTTGGCGTAGGCGTCGAGCTCGATGCGCGCCAGCGGCAGGTTGGCGGCGAACAGCGGATGCGCCTGGGCATGGGGATCTTCCTCGCGCACGTCGAGCAGCGCGATCTCGCGGCGTTCGAGCAGCGCGGCGCGGACCGCGGCATGGGTGGTCTGCGGAATGTCCGCTCGGGTATCTGATGAAGCAAGGGAGGCGGTCATTGACTGAAGATCCTGTCGGCCAAGAAGTTTGTGACGGGGCATGTTAGAGGGCTCATTCCAGCGCGGATATTTGATTTTCTGCTAAGCATCCGCTCCGAGGAGGCGAAGCCCGGCCGGACCACGACCTGCTTGCAGCATCGTCCTCGGCGCAACGCCCCCATCGCGGTATCCGGAGCGTTCATTCAACTCCAAAGGTTAGGCACCACATCACTCGCATACCCCGACACAAAGGTCTTCGGCGCCCCCGTCTCCGCATCGAACACATGGCGCGAAACGCGCCCGATGTTGCCGCCATACACATGGATGCTGATCGACACCTCATCGGCCAGCGTGTTCTCGACGATGTGCACATCGCCGATGGTGGGCGATACCGCGGTCACTCCGCCGGCGCCGAGCACGCCGACGTGGGCTTCCTCGTAGCCGCCACCGGCGCGCTCGACGTAGCTGCGTTCGCGTTCCTGCCCGCGCAGTACGCCGACGATGCCCCACACCGTGTGGTCGTGCAGCGGCGTTTTCTGGCCGGGGCCCCAGACGAAGGACACCACCGAGAAGCGTTCGCGCGGGTCGGCGTAGAGCAGGTATTGCTGGTAGTACTGCGGATGCGGCTGGGCGAAGGCATCGGGCAGCCAGTCGTCCTTGGCGACCAGCTTGCCGACGAGTTCGCGGCCTTCCTGCAGGATGCGCGGCTCATCGGCGCCGCTTTCGACAAGTTCGGTGAGCGCGACGACGAATTCGCGCAGCGGGGTGACGGACATGGTGGATTCTCCGGAACGGATGGAAAGGATAAGCCGGCTTACTCGACGTGCTCGATCTTTGCGCGCTGCTTGATGTCGGCATAGCGCACCAGATCCTTGCCGACCAGGTCGGCGAAGGCGGCCGGGCCGGTCAGAGTGGGTTCGAGGCCGGCGCGGGTCAGCAGCGCCTTGACCTCGGGGTCGGCGGCGATCTTCTCGGAGGCGGCGGCGAGCTTGTCCAGCACCTCCTTGGGCAGGCCCTTGGGCGCGAACAGGCCGAACCAGCCCTTGAGCTCGAAATCCGGCCCGCCGGCTTCCTTCACCGTCGGGATGTCGGGCTGGCCTGCGGTGCGCTTGTGGGTGAGCGAGGCCAGCACCTTGACCTTGCCGCCGCCGGCCTGCGGCACCACCAGCGGGTCGAACATCGCGTCGATGCGGCCGGCGGCGAGGTCGGTCACCGCCGCTGCGCTGCCGCGGAAGGGCACGTGCACGATGTCGATGCCGGTGCTGACCTTGAACAGCTCGCCGCTGAAGTTGCCGAAGGAGCCGCTGCCGGACGAGCCGTAGTTGAGCTTGCCCGGATCGCGCTTGGCGAGGGCGATCAGCTCGGCCACGTTGTTTACCGGCAGCGCCGCGCTGACGCCGATGAAGTTGGGCGCCTCGGCGAACTTGGCGATGGCGGTGAGATCGCGCGCGGGGTCGTAGGGCGACGGCGACTTCACCACCGACTGCACGATGAGCGCGCCGTTGTTGGCCGACAGCAGGGTGTAGCCGTCGGCCGCCGCGCGGATCACGCTGGTGGTGCCGACGATACCGGAGGCGCCCGGCCGGTTTTCCACCACGAAGGGCTGGCCGAAGATCTGCTGCAGGCGGTCGGCGACCGCACGCGCGACGGTGTCGTTGGTGCCACCCGGCGGATAAGGCGAGACGATGACCACCGGCCGCGACGGCCAGTTGTCGGCGGCGAGCGCCGCCAGCGGCGCGCCGAGCCCGCCGGCGAGCACGGCGCCGCCGACCAGCAGCGCCAGCCGACGCAGGGATTTGAAGGCAGGGGCGGTTTTCATGCTGGGTTCTCCTGTAGGGCGCGGCCCGCGGGCGGCGCCGGTGTCTGTAAGAAGCGGGGGCTCAGCGGCCGGCAAAACGCGGCGGACGCTTGTCTCGGAAGGCGGCCAGGCCCTCCGCGGCGTCAGCGCTGGTGAGTACGTCCTGCACCTCGGCCTGCAGCGCACAGGCGGCTTCGGCCGGGCTGTGCGGCAGCGTGCGGTCGGCCAGGCGCTTGAGCAGGCCGAGCACCAGCGGCGCGGATTTCGCCAGCGTGGCGGCCATCGCCAGTGCGGTATCCAGCACCGCGTCGGCCGGCACCACACGATTGACGAAGCCGGCCTCGTAGGCGCGGCGGGCGGAAACCGGCTCGCCGAGCAGCATCAATTCCATCGCGATCTTGTGCGGGATGCGCGCGGTGATCGCCGAGATCATTCCCTGCGCCACGCCCACCTTCGCTTCCGGGTAGATGAAGCGCGCGTCCTCGGCGGCGACGCAGAGGTCGCAGAAGGTGACCATCGCCACCGCGCCGCCCACCACCGCGCCCTGCACCGCCGCGATCACCGGCTTGTCCAGCGTTACCGCCACCGCCGGCATCGCGCGCCAGAAGTGCGGCGGCGGCGCGCGCAGGTCGGCGCCGGCGCAGAAGGTGTCGCCCTCGGCGGCCAGCACCGCGACGCGGTCTTCCGGGCTGGCCTGGAAGCGCAGCCAGGCGGCGTGGAGCTGGTCGCACATCGCGGCGGTGAGCGCGTTGCGCTTGGCCGGGCGATTGATGGTAATGACGGCGATGCCGTCGGCGGAGCGGTAGTCGATGCGGCCTTCGTCGCTGACGGTACTCATGCTGCTTCCTCCACGATCACGGCGCGGCCATCCACCGCTATCGCGCCCTCGCCGCGCGCGCCGACGATGAGCGGATTCACATCCAGTTCGCGCAGGCGGTCGCCAAGATCGGCCGCCAGCCAGGACAGGCGCACGATGGCATCCACCACCGCCTCCACATCCGCCGCCGGCCGGCCGCGCACGCCGTCGAGCAGCGGCCGCAGGCGCAGGCCATCGAGCAGCGCGCGCGCCGCCGCCGGCGACAGCGGCACCGCGGCGAGGCGGAAGTCCTTCAGCACCTCGACCAGCACGCCGCCAAAGCCCGCAAGCAGCTGCGGGCCGAAGTCGGCATCGACGCGCACGCCGAGGATCAGCTCGGCCACGCCTGCCACCTGCTGCTGCACCGACACGTGCGGCGCCACGTCGCCATCGGCCGCGCGGAGGATGTCGGCGAGCGCGGCCCAGCCGGCGCGCACCGCGTCGGCGTCGGCCAGGTTCAGCCGCACCAGGCCGGCGTCGCTCTTGTGGGTGATGCTGCGGCTGATGCCCTTCAGCACCACCGGGTAGCCGATGCGCGCCGCCGCGGCCACCGCGGCCTCGGCGTCGCCCACGGTGTCGGCGGCGTTCACCGCAATGCCGTAGGCGGCGAGCAGCGCCTTGGTGTCGGGCTCGTTCAGCAGGCCCGCGGGTGGCAACTCAAGCGGCAGCGCGGAAAGCGGCCCGGCTCCTGCCGGCCGCGTGCCGCCGTCGGCGAACACCGCCAGCCGGCGCCGGCGGAACCAGGCCTCCAGCACACGCAGGCCGTCGTCGATGCGGTTGACCAGCGGCAGCCCGGCCGCCACCAGCCGCTGGCGGATGTCGGCGGCGAAGCTGCCGGTGTCGCTCACCACCAGCACCGGCTTGCCGCTGCGGCGATGCGCGGCGATCAGCGCGTCGGCGGTTTCCGCCATCAGCGGCTGCGGCGTCATCAGGTAGAGCAGCACCGCCACGCCATCGTCGTCGGCAATGGCGGCGATGCTGTCCTCGAACACCTGCGGCGTAAGTGCGCCCTTGTGGCCGCCGAGGTCGATCGGGTTGTTGGTGTGGGTGGGCAGGAAGTGCGCCGCCAGCCGCGCGCGGGTGGCCGGCGTCCATTGCGCCAGCGGCAGGCCGGCGGCGGCAAGGCGGTCGGCGGTGACCGCGCAGCCGCCGCCGGAACTGCCGACGAAGCCGATGCCGCCCTCGCCCACCGCCGCGCCGAGGCGGTCAAACACGCCTGCGGCGACGATCATGCCTTCCGGCTCGTCGAACACCAGCACGCCGGCCGATTCGCAGGCGGCAACGAAAGCCTCGTAGGAGCCGGCCAGGCTGGCGGTGTGCGAGCGCGCCGCGGCGGCGCCGGCCTCGGTGCGCCCGGCCTTGACCGCCAGCACCGGCTTGCCGGCGACACGCGCGCGGCGGGCCAGTTCGACGAAGCGGTGCGGCGACTTCAGCGCCTCGACATAGAGCGCGATCACCCGGGTGGCATCGTCCGCGATCAACGCTTCGAGCAGGTCGCACAGTTCCAGATCGGCCTGGTTGCCGATCGAGACCATGTGGCTGAAGCCCACCGCGTGGTCGTCGCCGGTGACGAAGAGCGTACCCATCAGCGCGCCGCTCTGGCTGACGAAGCCGACGCCGCCGCGGCGCAGCGCCGGCGCGTGCTGCAGCGTCATCGTCGAACTCAGTGCCAGACCGGCCGCCGGCGAGATCAGCCCCATGCAGTTGGGGCCGAGCAGGCGCATGCCGTGGCTGCGCGCAAGCGCCACCACCTCGTCCTGCAGCGCCTTGCCGCGTTCGTCGAACTCGGCGAGCTGGGCGGTGATGACCACGCAGGCGCCGACGCCGGCGCGGGCGCATTCGCCCACGGTTTCCAGCAGCTGGCTGCCGGGCACCGCGATCACCGCGAGGTCCACCGGCCCCGGCGCCGTGCCGATGGCGGGCCAGGCCGGCAGGCCGCCGACCTCGGCGCGCTTGGGGTTGATCGGCAGCAGGCGGCCGGGAAAGCCGTGGCGCTGCACGTTGGCGAGGATGCGGCCGCCGAACTTGTCGAGGCTGTCGGAGGCGCCGACGATGGCCACCGATTGCGGGTGCAGCACCCGCGCCACCGGAATGCGCCAGACGGGCTCGGCCGCCGGCAGGTTTTCACGTGCGGACATTCGGATCCTTGTCATGAAGGGGAACGCTCAGGCAGCCGAGCAAGGTTTGCAGCACCGGCACCGCGATGCCGTGGCGTTCGGCAAGCGCGATCGGCGCCGCCAGCAGCGCCCCGGTTTCCAGCCGGCGGCCGGCGAGGCGGTCCTGCAGCATCGAGGTGCGCACCGCGCCGACCTGCTCGGCCCGGCGCACGCGCGCTTCCGGCGTGCTCGGCAGCGCGCTGCCTTCGGCGGCGGCGATGCGGGCGATCTCGCCCATGCCGGCCAGCAGCACCGCGCGCGTTGCCGGGGTGGTGGCGAGTTCGCCGATGGTGGCGCCGGTGATCGCCGACAGCGGGTTGAGGGTGGCGTTACCCATCAGTTTGGCCCACACCTCGCCGCGGATGTCGTCGGCGTATTCGGCGGGGATGCCGGCCTGCTGCCAGCCGGTGACCAGCGTCTGCAGCGCGGTGTCGCGCGCATCAGCCAGGGCGGCGCTAACGCGACCGCACAGGTAGCGCTCACCGCCGGCGCGGCGCACCCGGATGCGGCCGGGCGCCGTGCGCTCCACCGCGTGATGCACCACCACCGCCACCGTGCGCGCGAGCGCCGGCGCCGTGCCGTCGCCGTCCGCATGGCGCCACCACCAGGGGATGCCGTTCTGAAGGAAGACGTATTCGGTGGTGGCGTCGCCGAGCGCGGCCAGCGTCGGCAGCAGCGGCGGCAGGTCGTGCGACTTCACCGCGACGATGATTTGCGAATAGGGGCCGCGCCGGTCGTCAGCGATGGTGAAGCCCACTGCCGGCGCCTGCCACTGCTCGTCGCCCTCGGCGACGATGCCGCCTTCCGGCGCGGCGCTGCCAGCACGCTGCGTCACCGTCACCGCCCTGCCCGCCAGGCTCAGCCGCCCGGCGAGGTAGAGCCCGAGGCTGCCGCCGCCGACGACCAGGATGCGTCCGTGCTCAGTCGGCATAGCCGGGCAGCTCCCTGTCGAGACGGCGGCGCAGCGCCGCCCATTCGCGCTTGCCCGAGGGGAAGAAGCTCGCCTGGCCGCCGTAGATTTCCTGCGCCTGCGCATGAGTGCGGGCGATCACCTCGTCCGGCAGTTGGCGCAGCGGCACGCCGGCCGACTGCGCCGCGAGCTGGAAGCGGCAGGCGCGCTCCAGCCGCCAGATGCGGGCGAAGGCCTCGCCCATGTTGCGACCGAGCGTCATGGTGCCGTGGTTGCGCAGGATGACGGTGTGGCGGTCGCCGATGTTGGCGAGCAGGTCGGCGCGCTCGCGCTCGTCCAGCACCACGCCCTGGAAGTCGTGGTAGGCAATCTGGCCGTGCACCATCAGCGCCATCTGGGTGAGCGGCAGCAGTCCGTCCTCCTGGCTCGCCACCGCCACGCCGTCGCGGCTGTGCAGATGGATGACGGCGGCGGCGTCCTTGACTGCGGCGTGGATGGCACCGTGGATGACGATGCCGGCGGGGTTCACGTCGCCCTCCCCGCCCACCACCTTGCCGTCGAGATCGACCTCGAGAATGCTGGAGGCGGTGACCTCTTCATAGAGCAGGCCGAGCGGGTTGATGAAATAGCGGTCGTGGCGGCCGGGCACGCGGTAGGTGACGTGGGTCGCGAGCAGATCGGTCCAGCCGAAAAGGTGGATGAGGCGGCAGGCAGCGGCAAGGTCGACGCGGGCGGCGTGGATGGCTGCTTCGGTGGAGGGGAGTTCAAGGGGGGCGTTCATGGTTGGACTCCGGAGTGAAGAGTTTTTGCTCCTCCCCCTTCAAGGGGGGCGGAGCTGGGGTTTCGGCGAGCACTGCTCGCCGCCAGCGTAGCGGCGAGGCAAAGCCGAGACTCCTGGCTGGGGTGGGGATGGGGTTAACGCCCCCTTACTCGATCTTCGCTCCCGACTCCGCCACCACCTTGCCCCACTTGACGCTGTCCTCGCGGATCAGGCGGCTGAAGGCGTCCGGCGTGGTGCTTTCCACGTCCAGCCCCTGCTCGGCAAGCTTGGTGCGGGTCTCCGGCTTGGCGGCGATCTGGACGAGTTCCTTGTGCAGGCGCTCGATCACCGGCTTGGGTGTCGCCGCCGGCACCACGATGCCGAACCACGACGACACCTCGAAGCCCTTCAGCCCGGCCTCGGCGGCGGTGGGTACGTCGGGCAGCGTGGGCGAGCGCTTGGCGCTGGTGATCGCCAACCCCTTCACCTTGCCGCCCTTCACCTGGGGGGCCAGGATGGTGAGCGTGTCGAAGGCGGCATTGACCTCGCCGCCGAGCAGCGCGGTGATGGCCGGCGCGCTGCCCTTGTAGGGCACGTGCAGCAGCTCGGTGCCGGTCAGGCTCTTGTAGAACTCGCCGGACAGATGGCACAGCGTGCCGTTGCCGCACGAGGAGTAGCTGACCTTGCCCGGGTTGGCCTTGGCGTAGGCGGTGAATTCCTGCAGCGTGTTGGCCGGCACGGTGCTGTTCACCGCCACCACGTAGGGCACCGAGGCCACCACCGACACCGGGGCGAAGTCCTTGAACGCGTCGTAGCGCAGGTCCTTGGCGAGGTGCGGCAGGATGGTCAGCTGACCGGCCGGCGCCAGCGACAGCGTGTAGCCGTCGGGCGCGGCCTTGGCGGCGGCTTCGGCGGCGATCGCGGTGCCGGCACCCGGCTTGTTCTCCACCACCACCGGCTGGCCGAGGGCGGTCGAGAGCTGCTCGGCATAGAAACGGCCGACGATGTCGGACGCGCCGCCCGGCGGGAAGGCGACGATGAGCTTGAGCGGCTTGCTCGGCCAGGTGTCGGCCTGGGCGGCGAAGGGCATCAGCGCGACGGCGCCGAGCGCCAGGGTGCGCAGCAAGGTGCGGCGGGTGGATTTGCGTATGGTCATGAATGACTCCGGAAAGCGCTTCGGTAAGCGGTTGGAACGTGGCTGGGAAAGGGTTTGAAATCGGTGGGTCATGGCATAGGGCCAGGCCGCCCGCCGGGTCAGAAGGCGGCGAAAGCCTCCGCCGGCAGCGCTTCGGCCAACCGCGCGCGCACGCTCGGCAGCAGCTCGCGGCCGTAGGCCACCGCGTCCGCCAGCGGATCGAAGCCGCGCACCAGGAAGTGGCTGACGCCAAGGCGGTGGTAAGCCAGCAGCGCATCAGCCACCTGCTCGGGCGTGCCGACCAGCGCGGTGGAGTTGCCGCCGATGCCGGTGCTGGCAGCGGCGCCCGAGGCGGCGCCGGTAAGCGCGGTGATGCCGGTCCACAGGCAGCTGTCGAGCACCTCGCCGCGCTCGGCGAAGGCGAGGAGGCGGCGGGAGCCTTCGTTTAGCGGGGTCGCGGCGGGGTTCGCTGTCGTGGTGGTGGAGATGCCGCGGGTCGCTACGGACTTGTCGGCCCGGGCGCCCAACACCGTTCGGGCTGAGCCTGTCGAAGCCCGCTCGGCAGCACTGCCCTTCGACGGCCTCAGGGCGAGCGGAATGGCCGCGGCCTGCTCCAGCCGCTGGCGCACCCCGCCGAGAATGCGTTCGGCACGCGCCCAGGCCTCGTCCTCGGTGGCGCCGAGGATGGGCCGCAGCGACAGCGAGAAACGCACCGCGTCGCCGCGCCCGTGACGCGCCGCCACCGCGCGCACCGCGGCGATCTGCTCGGCGATGCCGGCCAGCGGTTCGCCCCACATCATGAACACATCGGCATGCTTGCCGGCCACCTCCAGCGCCGCCGCCGACGAGCCGCCGAAGAAGATCGGGATGTGCGGCTGCTGCAGCGGCCGCGCCTGGCTGACATAGCCCTTGACGCGGTAATAGCGGCCGTCGAAGTCGAAGGGCTCGCCGCGGGTCCACGCCAGCTTCATCAGCTGCAGGTATTCGTCGGTGCGGGCGTAGCGCTCGTCATGGCCGAGGAAATCGCCATCGCGCTGCTGCTCGGCGTCGTTGCCGCCGCTGACGATGTTGATCGCCGCGCGGCCGTCGCTGAAGTGGTCGAGCGAGGCGAACTGGCGCGCCGCCACGGTCGGCGCGATCACGCCCGGCCGGTGAGCCACCAGCAGGCCGAGCCGGCTCGTCTGCGCCGCAGCGTAGGCGGCCACCTGCAGGCCGTCGGGGGCGCCGCTGTGGTAGGCGATCAAGGCGCGGTCGAAGCCGGCGTGCTCCTGCGCGCGGGCGCAGGCGCCGAGAAAGGCCTTGTCGACCAGCGGGCCGCGGGCGGGGAGGATTTCGCTGGCTTCCTGGTGGGCGAGGAAGCCGAGGAATTCGATGGGATGATTCGGCATCGGGTGCTCCATAGGGGGAGGCGACGGGTTTGGTCTTTTGTTCCTCCCCCTTCAAGGGGGGCGTAGCAGGGGTTTCGGCGAGCACTGCTCGCCGCCGGCGGAGCGGCGAGGCGAAGCCGAGACTCCCGGCCAGGAGGGGGATGGGGTTGGGTTCAGCGCAGCGACTAACCCCATCCCCACCCCAACCCGGTAGCCGATGCCAGGAGGCATCGTCGTTCAGCCGGCGTCGAGCGATGCTCGCCGAAACCCCGGCCTCACCCCCTTGAAGGGGAGGGAGCATTCAGCGCGGCCGGAACCGTCATTGCCTGCCCGACCATCAACCCTCACTCGAACTTCGTCCCCGACTCCCTCACCACCTTCCCGTATTTCTCGTAATCGGTCCGCACCTGCTCGGCGAACTTCGCCGGCGTGCTCGGCCACGGGTCGAGCCCCTGCGCGGCTAGCTTCTCCTTCACCGTCGGCGATGCCGCGGCCTTGGCGATTTCGGCATTGAGGCGGGTGACGACCTCGACCGGGGTGCCGGCGGCGACGTTGAGGCCGAACCAGGAAGTGACTTCGAAGCCGGGGTAGCCGGATTCCGCCACGGTGGGGACGTCCGGCAGCAGCGGCGAGCGCTCGCGCGAGGCGATGGCGAGGCCGCGCAGCTTGCCGCCCTTGATCTGCGGGGCGAGGATGGTGAGCGTATCGACCGCCAAGTTCACCTCGCCGCCGAGCACCGCGGTAACCGCCGGGGCGCTGCCCTTGAAGGGCACGTGCAGGATGTCGGTGCCGCTGGTCAGGCGGAAGTACTCGCCAGCCAGGTGGATGATCGTGCCGCTGCCGGACGACGAGTACGAATACTTGCCCGGCGCCGCCTTGGCCTGCGCCACCAGCTCCTTCAGGCTCTTGGCCGGCACTTCGTTGTTGGCGGCGATCACCACGCTGGTGTAGGCCAGCAGCGACACCGGCGTGAAGCTCTTGAAGGCGTCGAACTTCAGGTTCTTCGCCACGTGCGGCAGCACGGTGAGCTGGCCGGTGGGCACCAGGTTGAGGGTGTAGCCGTCGGCCGGTCCGTTGGCGACGAACTCGGCGGCGATCGCGGTGCCGGCGCCGGGCTTGTTCTCCACCACCACCGGCTGCTTGAGCGCTTCGGTCAGCGCGTCGGCGTAGATGCGGCCGACGGTGTCGGCGGCGCCCCCCGGCGGGTAAGGCACGATCAGCTTCAGCGGCTTGCTCGGCCAGGCGTCTGCGTGGGCGCCGAAGGGCGCGACCAGGGCGGCGGCGGCCAGCAGCGGCGCGGCCAGGCGTTGGGCGATGCGGGACAGTTTCATGATGTCGTCTCGTTCCGGTTGGGCGGATCAGCGGCCGGTGAAGGTCGGCGTGCGTTTCTGGGTGAAGGCGGCGATGCCTTCGTGGAAGTCTTCCGAGGCGTTGATCGCCTCGATGTTGGCGCGGGCGATGGCGGCGACTTCGGTCGGCCCCTTGGCGATCACCTCGCCGACGAAGCGCTTGAGCAGTGAGGTCACCAGCGGCGCGTTGGCGGCGATCTGGGCGGCGAGTTCGCGGGCGGCGTCGAGCTGCTGGCCGACCGGCACCACGCGGTTCACCAGCCCCGCCTCGTAGGCGCGCTGGGCGGAGATCGAGCCGCCCACCAGCAGCAGCTCCATCGCCACCTTGTGCGGGATACGCGCGGCCAGCGAGCTGATCAGCCCGCCGGAGAAGCCGACCTTGGCTTCCGGATACGAGAACACCGTGTTGTCGGCGGCAATGGCGAGGTCGGCGAACTGCACCAGCACCAGCCCGCCACCCACCACCAAGCCGGCGGTGACGGCGATGATGGGCTTGTCGATCTGGATGCCGACGCCGGGAATCGCCTTCCACAGGTCGTGCGGGATGTCGCGCAGGTCGGCGCCGGCGGTGAAGGCGCGGTCGCCGGCGGCGGACAGGATGGCGACGCGGTCGTCGCTGTCCTTGAAGCGCTGCCACGCGGCGGCGAGTTCGCGCACCACGTCGTG
Source organism: Azoarcus sp. DD4 (assembly GCF_006496635.1). Classification (NCBI taxonomy): domain Bacteria; kingdom Pseudomonadati; phylum Pseudomonadota; class Betaproteobacteria; order Rhodocyclales; family Zoogloeaceae; genus Azoarcus; species Azoarcus sp. DD4. Next base: position 2,380,947 of record NZ_CP022958.1, on the reverse strand, counting down.
GGTGATCACGTTGTACTTCTCGGCGCGGTCGATGCGGATTTCGACGATGCCGTTGTTCGAGGTGTAGCTGACGGTGCTCATGCGGCTTGTCCTTGTTGTTGTCGGTCGGGGGCCTGCTCGGGATCGCTGCCCAGCGTCGCCACCCGCAGTTCGCGGGCGGTGAGGCGGGCGGCTTCGGCCTCGGCGCGACGGCGCGCGAGGTCTTCCGCCGAGAGGCGTTGGGGGTTGGAGTAATCGAGCTTCCAGGCGGGATCGGCCGCCCAGCGCAGCGGCGACTGCAGCGTGCTGCGCGGCGCGGCGGCGCTCTCCAGCAAGCCGAGCGCGCGTTCCAGCGTCTCGTCCTGCGAGGCGATGTCGCCCGGCCGGCCGGCGGCGTTGCCGAGCGGGAAATCGGAGAACAGCAGGCGCGGCACGCCGACGTGCTCGACGATGTCTTTCGCCGCGCCCATCACCACCGTGCTGACGCCGGCGGCTTCCAGTTCGCGCGCCACCAGGCTTACCGTCTGGTGGCAGATCGGGCAATTGGGCACCAGCACCACCGCATCCACGCCGTCTGCCAGGCAGCCGGCGACGATCTCGGGCGCATCCACTTCCAGGGTGTGGCGCTGGCTGCGGTTGGTCGGCGCGCCGAAGAAGCGTGGCGCGAGTTCGCCCACCCTGCCCGCTGCCACCGCACGGCGCAGCGCCGGCAGCGGAAACCAGCAGCCGCTGTCGCCGAGGTCGGCATGCTTGCGGTCTATGCCGACGTGGGCGATGCGCAGGTCGTGGTCGATGGCCGTGTCGCCGTCATAGACGCGGTAGAACTTGGCGCCGGCGTTGTACGGCGCACCCGGCCCCTGCTCGCCCTTGTCCGGCTGGTAAGGCGCCGCGGTGGTGACGATGGCGACGCGGCTTCGCGCCAGCGGCTTTTTCAGCGCCGCGAACGGCACCGTGTCGTAGTGCGCCCACACGTAGGGCGTGTCGTAGCCGAGCGCCAGATACCAGGCGCGGGTGCGGGCGATGTAAGGCACCGGCGCGTCGTCCGCCAGCGCCTCGCCGAGGCGGGCGAGTTCGTCGGTCTCGAACGCGGACATCAGGCGCCCTTCCCCACGATCTCGATCAGCTTGGTCTTGGCGCCGGTGCGCGGCAGGCTGCCGAAGGGCAGCACTTCGACCTGCGGCCGGAAGGTGAGCAGTTCGCGGATGCGCTGTTCGATGGCGGCGCCGATGGCCGCCCATTCCGACTCCGGCGTGCCCTCGCCCGCCTCCACCGCCAGCCGCAGCGGCGGCTCCACGCGCGGCGGCGGCGCGTCCAGGCGGATGCGCAGCTCGCCGGAGACCTTGGGCCGGAACTGGGCGACGACGTTCTGGATCGCGGCCGGATACACCTTCACGCCCTTGATCGCCAGCATGTCGTCGGCGCGGCCGACGATCTCCATGCGGGTGCCGAAGTGGCCGCAGCCGGGGCATTCGCCGACGTGGATCTTCAGGATGTCGCCGGTGGCGTTGCGGAAGGACGGTGACGCCTCGTATTCCAGCGCGGTGTGGATGGCCTCGCCCACCGCGCCGTCCTTCAGTTCCAGCGGCGCCTTGGTTGCCGGGTCGATCAGGTCGTAGCGGAAGCAGTAGTCCTCGGCGACGTAGTGCATGCCATGGGAGTGCTCGCTGTCGCAGGTGATGGTGCCGTTGTGCCAGGCGCCGCCGGTGGCGTCGAACACCTTGGCGCCGTAGTGCTCCCTGACGCGCTGGCGGAACAGCGGCTGGCTGGCGCCCGGCTCGCCGGAGCAATAGATGACCTCGATGCCGAGCGCGCCGACCGGTTTGCCGATCTCCTTGGGCGCGCGCTCGATCAGCTGGTTCACCATCGACGGCGTGGCGAACAGCACCCGCGGCCGGGTCAGCTCGATGTAGCGCAGGATCTTGGGCACGCCGCCCTCGGCGCCTACCGCGACCGGCCGCGCGCCGTAGGCTTCCAGCGCCTGAACATAGGTGATGCCGGCGAGCCACAGCGACAGGCCGAAGGCGTGGAAGGTGGTGTCGCCCGGGCGGATGCCGGCGACGCGGAACATGCGGCCGAGCACCTCGTAGGTGATGTCCAGGTCCTTACGGCTGAACACGTAGAAGGTGGGCGTGCCGGTGGTGCCCGAGGTGGCGGCGAGGTGGATCGCGTTTTCCGGCGCGGTGGTCAGGTGCAGGCCCAGCGGATGACCGTAGCGTTCCAGCGAGGCGTCCTGCGATTCGCGGTGGCGGGTCTTGTCCATGAAGGCCGGGAGGCGGCGGAAGTCCTCGAAGCTGCGGATGTCTTCCGGCGACTGGATGCCGGCCTCGAGGAAGCGCTGGCGGAAGTAGTCCTCGTTGCTCCACACGTAGCGGATCTGGCGCTGCAGCTTTTCCCAGCGGCGGGCGTTGAGGATGGCGAGGTATTCGCCGGGGTCGCGGGTGGGGACGTCGAAACTGTGGATGCTCATTGCGCAGTACTCGGATGCGATGGAACGGAGGAGCGGCGGCGGGCGACGCTCCGGACGGCTGGGTTGGAGAGCCGGGCTCAGTCGCCGGCGAAGGCGACTTCGCGGGTGGCGCGGATGCCGGGCAGCGCCATCACCAGGATCAGCGCCGCTGCCAGCAGCAACAGGGTCAGGCTCAGCGGGCGGGTGACGAACACGCTGGGGTCGCCGCGCGACAGCAGCATGGCGCGGCGCAGGTTCTCTTCCATCATCGGGCCGAGCACGAAGCCGAGCAGCAGTGGCGCCGGCTCGCAGCGCAGCTTGATGAAGAGGTAACCGAGCAGGCCGAAGGCCACCGCCAGCACCACGTCGAATAGGCTGTTGTTCACGCTGTACACGCCGATGCAGCAGAACAGCAGGATGGCCGGGTACAGCATCCGGTACGGCACCGACAGCAGCCGCACCCACACGCCGATCAGCGGCAGGTTGAGCAGCAGCAGCATGCCGTTGCCCACCCACATGCTGACGATCACGCCCCAGAACAGCTCCGGGCGCTCGCCCATCACCTGCGGGCCGGGCACGATGCCGTGGATCATCATCGCGCCTATCATCAGCGCCATCACCGCGTTGGACGGCAGGCCCATCACCAGCAGCGGGATGAAGGAGGTTTGCGCGCCGGCGTTGTTGGCGGATTCCGGGCCGGCCACGCCTTCGATGGCGCCCTTGCCGAAGCGCGAGCGGTCCTTCGCCAGGCGCTTCTCGATCATGTAGGAGGCAAACGAGCTGAGCATCGCACCGCCGCCGGGCAGCACGCCCAGCACCGTGCCGAGCGCGGAACCGCGCAGCACCGGTTTCCACGCCGCGCGGTAGTCCTCGCGCGTCGGCAGCACCGAGCCCACCTTCTTGATGGCGACGTCGCGGCCCTGGTCGCGCTCGAGGTTGGCAATGATCTCGCCGATGCCGAAGATGCCCATCGAGATCACGACGAAGCTGATGCCGTCGGCGAGTTCGGGCATGTCGAAGGTGAAGCGCTGCTCGCCGGAATTCACATCCACGCCGATCAGCCCGAGCAGCAGGCCGAGCAGCGTCATCGCCACCGCCTTGAAGATGTCGCCCTGCGCCAGCACCACCGCGGCGATGAGGCCGAGCACCATCAGCGAAAAGTATTCCGCCGGGCCGAACTTGAGCGCGAAGTCGGCGAGCGGCACCGCCGCAGCGGCCACCACCACGGTGGCGACGGTGCCGGCGAAGAAGGAGCCGATGGCGGCAATGCCGAGTGCGGCGCCGGCACGGCCGTTCCTGGCCATCGCGTGGCCGTCGAGGCAAGTCACCAGCGAGGACGATTCGCCCGGCAGGTTCACCAGTATGGCGGCGGTCGAACCACCGTACTGCGCGCCGTAGTAGATGCCGGACAGCATGATCAGTGCCGACGCCGGTTGCAGGCCGTAGGTGACCGGCAGCAGCATCGCGATGGTGGCCACCGGGCCGATGCCCGGCAGCACGCCGACCAGGGTGCCGAGGGTGACCCCGATGAAGCAATAGAGCAGATTGGACCAGGTCAGCGCCGCATCGACGCCGACGGCCAGGTGGGAGAGCAATTCCATTTCGGCGACGATCTCAGGCCGGCAGCACCGGCAGGGGCAGGCCCAGACCGTAGGAGAACACCGCCACGCCGAAGGCCGCGAGCACCGCGGACAGGCCGAGCAGTTCGCGCAGTCGCACCTCACGCTGGGCGAAACCGCTCAGCACGGTGAGCACCACGGTGGCGATCAATAGCCCCTGGTTCGGCGCCAGCAGCGCGAAGGCGATGACGCCTGCGCCTATGAACGCGGCCGGCCGCAGCGCCAGGCCACCGTCGCCCGCGTCCTTTTCTTCGGTAATGCGCACACTGCGCACCAGCACCGCGAGGCCGAGCAGGGCGAGCACCACACTGAGCAATAGCGGGAAATAACCCGCCCCCATGCGCATCGAGGTACCGAGCGGATATGCAGTTGACAGAAAGCCGCCGGTTACACCGAAGGAAATAAAAAACAGCCCGGCAAGCGAATCACGGCGGCTGAGAACCCTTATTTGCATTTTGCCTCCGACTCATTACCAAAATTGAGAATGAGCGAAAGCTAACACCCGCTGAACCCGCATCAAATCTGGATTTCGTCGGTGCTATCCAACAATTCTGAATTCATGCATGCAGATAAGTTTCCAATTAAACGGAATAAAATCGATAGCAAGCAACGTGCGTTTCTGCAATTGCGGACATCACGCCCCCGAATTAGCGAATAGCACATATGCTTTGCTTAACTGGATATAAGCAACGCATTCCTCATCCGGTACCCTGCGGCTCCCGCACCACACCGGCGCCCCGTTTTCCGCCCTGCCCGACATGCCCGCAGCCCACCCGGCCCGTATCCGACTGACCCTGGCCCACTGGGGCCTGTACGTCGCCAGCGGCGACGGCGACACCCTGCATCTCGAACCCCACGCTGGCGACCCCGATCCGTCACGGATCGGCGAGGGCATGCTCGAGGCGAACCGCTCGTTGCTGCGCATCCGCCGCCCGGCGGCGCGTGCCGGCTGGCTGGCACGCATGCGCGGCAAGACAGCCGGCACCGACGACCGCGAGGCACGCGGCAGCGAGTCCTTCGTCGAACTGGAATGGGACGAGGCGCTGGACCTCGCCGCTCGCGAACTGCAGCGGGTGCGCGAACTGCATGGCAACACCACGATCTTCGGCGGCTCCTACGGCTGGGCCAGCGCCGGGCGTTTCCATCATGCGCAAAGCCAGGTGCACCGCTTCCTCAACAGCATCGGCGGCTACGTCCGCCACCAGGACAGCTACAGCCTGGGCGCCGGCCGCACCCTGATGCCGCACATCGTGATGGGCATGGACGAGCTAATGGCCCAGCATCACGACTGGTCGGTGCTGGCTGCCCACACCCGGCTCTTCGTCGCCTTCGGCGGCGTGCCCGCCAAGAATGCGCAGGTCGGCGCCGGCGGCGCGCAGTTGCACCGCACCCGGCCGGGCCTGGCGGCGCTGGCCGAGGCCGGCTGCCGCTTCGTGAACATCAGCCCGGTGGCCGACAATCTCGACGCGCCCCCGGAATCGGTGGAATGGATCCCCATCCGCCCCAACACCGACACCGCGGTGATGCTGGCGCTGGCGCACACGCTGATCGCCGCCGGCCGCCACGACGCCGCCTTTCTCGCCAGCCACTGCGTAGGTTTCGAACGCTGGCGCGACTACCTGTTCGGCGGGGACGACGGCATCGTCAAGGATGCCGACTGGGCTGCGGCGATTTCCGGCGTGCCCGCCGAACGCCTGTGCCGGCTCGCGGCCGACATGGCCGACTCCCGCAGCCTGATCAACTGCGCCTGGGCGCTGCAGCGCGCCGAGTTCGGCGAACAGCCCTTCTGGGCAACCGTGGCGCTGGCGGCGGTACTCGGCCAGATCGGCCTTCCCGGCGGCGGCTTCGCCCTCGGCTACGGGCCGCTCAACCTCATGGGCAGCCCGCACGCGCGCATTCCGGGGCCAACGCTGCCGCAGGGGCGCAACCCGGTAGCGGACTTCATCCCGGTGGCGCGCATCGTCGACATGCTGGAACAGCCGGGCGCACCCTTCGACTACAACGGCCGCCGCCTCCACTACCCCGACATCCGTCTGGTGTATTGGGCGGGCGGCAATCCCTTCCACCATCACCAGGATCTCAACCGTCTGGTGCGCGCCTGGCGACGGCCCGAAACCATCGTGGTCCACGAGCAGGTATGGAATCCGCTCGCCCGCATGGCCGACCTGGTGCTGCCCGCCACCACCACGCTGGAGCGCGACGACATCGGCTTCGCCACCCGCGAACCCTACCTGGTAGCGATGAAAAAGCTGGCCGACGCGCCCGGCGAGGCGCGCGACGACTACGCCATCTTCGCGGCACTTGCCCGTCGGCTGGGCAGCGAAACGGCATTCACCGAAGGACGCGACGCGCACGCCTGGCTGGTCCATCTCTACGACGAGGCGGCCCGCGCCGCGGCAGACCGTGGCGTCGTCTGGCCCGATTTCGAGCACTTCGCGGCGCAGGGCACGCTCGACCTCGATGCGCTTGAAGCACAGGCCCCGGTGGTGATGCTGGCCGGGTTCCGTGCCGACCCCGTCGCGCATCCCCTGCCCACGCCCAGCGGCCGCATCGAGCTCCATTCCGCAACGATCGCCGGCTTCGGCTACGACGACTGCCCGGGCCATCCGGTATGGCGCGCCCCTCAGGAATGGCTGGGTGCACCCGCCGCGCAGCGATATCCGCTCCACCTGATCTCCGACCAGCCCGCAGCCCGCCTTCACAGCCAGCTCGACCACGGCCCCACCAGCCGTGCCGGCAAAGTCAGCGGTCGCGAACCGGCGCACATCAACCCGGCCGACGCCGCCGCGCGCGGTATCGGCGACGGCGACGTGGTGCGCATTTTCAACGACCGCGGCGCCTGCCTCGCTGCCGCCCGGCTCGACCCGGCGGTGATGCCGGGGGTGCTGCGGCTGCCCACCGGCGCCTGGTACGACCCGCTGCGCCTGGGCGAGGCCGATCCGGCCAACATCGACAAGCACGGCAATCCCAACGTGCTGACGCGCGACGTCGGTTCGTCGCGGCTGGGCCAAGGCTGCGCCGCGCACAGTTGCCTGGTGGACGTGGCACGCTTCGACGGTACGGTGCCGGCCGTCACCGCCTTCGACCCGCCCGTCCCACTTGCCGATCTGCCCAGTTGAGGAACCCACCATGAGCACGACACCGCCATCCTCCAGCGTCGCTGGCCGCGGCCTCATTGTCGACGCCAACTACCGCTTCATCGCCGCCTACCAGGAGGTGAACGCGCGCATCGCCCAGCGCCAGCAGGCGCTCGGGCTCTATGTTTCGCTGACACTGGGGCTGCTGGCGGTATTGGTCGCGCTGCGGCCGGATGCAGGCCGCCCGGCCCTGCCGGTGGAATGGCTGGCGCTCGGCTTTCCGGTGACCTCGGCCACGCTGGTCTTCCTCAATTACAAGGCCGAACGCGCGCTCTCCAACCTGCGCCGCTTTCTCTCGCAACTGGAGCGCCTCAACGACGCCCACCTCGCGCTGCCCAGCTACAACACCGACCCGCACTGGACCGCCAGCGCCAACCGCGCACGGCGCTACCACGACTACGCATCCGCCACGCTGGTGGCCACCGCCAACGCCCTGGCGCTAGCCACCATCCTGGGCGTTCACCCGGACCGCATCACCGGCAGCACGGTTGCGGTGTGGCTGATCGCCGTGGTCGCAATACTCGCCACCCTGGCTCTAGCACTGATGCCGCGCCTGAGTTATCGGCCGGGACGGGACACGGATTGATTGCCGGCGCAACACGCCGGCACGCCAGCAGGATGCGAGATGGCTCGGGCGGTAGGACGGGCTGGGATCAGCGCGCCGAAGGGATGGCCTTGAAGCAGTCCGTGGTCAACACCGATGCCGTGTCCACATCGACGCGGGCAACTGCAACGCCAACCTTGCCTGCCAGATCTGGTCGTCACCGGACGCGGCTGTGGCCTGGACGGTAGGCGTGCTGGGCGCACAGTTGCAGCGCCCCCGGTGGGAAGCCGTGATGACCCGAAGAATCGGCACCGACCACGTGCTTGCGTGGTGGATATCGGTTGATCTCGCCAGAATGAAAAAAGGGACCGAAGTCCCTTTTTTCAATAACCTGCAGAATTCAGCAGAACTCCGCAGATCAAATTTTGGAGCGGGAAACGAGACTTGAATCTCCGCTCCAACTCCTTGATAACGCAGCGGTTAGTTTCCGCCCCTGCGCTGTGAAGGACTGCATTATGTACTAACGATTCGCGGCTGGCAACACCTTGCGGGACACCTTGCGTGGGACCTTGCGTGGGACCTTGCGTGGGACCTTGCGTGGAGACACCTTGCGTGGAGAGTATAGAGAGCAAATTGCGGTGGCTCCGGTCGTCTGGACAGCTGCCGGGTCGGAAAAAGTAACCTGGTCGCTGCAATCGCTGATGAGCCCGCCGCGCTCTTCCGCAGTTCGTTTGCTGCCCTCGTCATATTCAGCCCAGGACACGGACGCGCAAGAATCGAGGACGGCAGTGGCGATGATGCGGTTGCCGAACAATTCGCCCCAGGCGACAGAACTATGGAGACTCAATAGCTATATGGTCGGGCAGGCAGACCTGCCCGGTGGGACACTGCTGCCGAATCACCATTGCGCCTCATCTCGCCGGCATTCGGGGCTCCTCATCGATTCGTGAACCGCGGCGCGCGTTTGTCGACGAAAGCTTCCATGCCTTCCTTCTGGTCATCGAGGGCGAAACTCGAGTGGAAGCTGCGCTGCTCGAACAGCAGTCCTTCGGCGAGCGCACCCTCGTAGGCGCGATTGACGCATTCCCTGATCATCATCACCACCGGCAGCGAGTACGAGGCGATCTTCTCCGCCGCCGCCAGCGCTTCCTCCAGCAGCTTATCGGCCGCGACCACGCGCGCGACGAGCCCCGCCGCTTCGGCTTCGCGGGCGTCCATTCTCCGTCCGGTGAGGCACAGGTCCATCGCCTTGGCCTTGCCCACCGCGCGCGGCAGGCGCTGTGTGCCGCCGGCACCGGGCAGGATGCCGAGGCTCACCTCGGGCTGGGCGAACACCGCGTTGTCGGCGGCGATGATGAAATCGCACATCATCGCCAGCTCGCAGCCGCCGCCGAAGGCGTAGCCCGCCACCGCGGCGATCACCGGCTTGCGGCAGGTCCTGAGCCGTTCCCAGTTGCGCGTGATGAAGTCGCGCTTATAGGCGTCCATGTAGCTCAGCGTTTTCATAGCGTCGATGTCGGCGCCTGCGGCGAAGGCCTTGGCGGAGCCGGTGAGGACGATGCAGCCGATGTCCTCGTCGGATTCCAGGGCGTCGAGCGCCGCGGTGAGCTCGTCCATCAGCCCGTCGCACAAGGCGTTGAGCTTGGCCGGTCGATTAAGGGTGACGAGGCCGACGCGGCCGCGGGTTTCGAGCAGGATGTATTGAAAAGTCATTTTCGGTTCCGTGCGAGGGGCGTAGGAAATGGATGTATTCTTAACGATCGACGTCGACGACGGTGCGCCCGCGCACCTGCCCGTCGAGAATGTGCGAGGCATGATCGATGGCCTTGCCCGGGGCCGAAAGCTCGGCACGGTCGACGATGCGCGCAGCACCGAGGGCGCGCAGGTAGCCAGCTTCGTGACTGCGGCCGGTCGAGGCGACGACCGTGTAGCCCAGCCCGGCGAGCAGCGCGACCGCGATCGAGCCGACGCCGCCCGCGGCCCCCGTGACGAGCACTTCGCCGCTGTCGGGCCGAAGGCCGTGACGCTGCAGGGCCATCGCGCACAGGGCTGCGGTAAACCCCGCGGTGCCGATCGCCATCGCCTGGCGCGGCGTATAGGCGCTCGGCAAGGGCAGCAGGCACTCGGCGTCGAGCCGCGCCTTCTGCGCCAGTCCGCCCCAGCGGGTTTCGCCCAGGCCCCAGCCGGTGACCACCACACGCTGTCCGGGCTGCCATACCGGATGCGCGCTGCGCTCGACCACCCCGGCGAGATCGATGCCGGGCACCATCGGCCAGGACTTGACGACCAGGCCGCGCCCGGTCATGGCCAGCGCGTCCTTGTAGTTGAGCGTCGAATACTCGATGCGCAGCTTGACGTTTCCCACGGGCAGTTGCGCTTCGCCGAGGCGCGCGAGCTCGGCACGCGTACGCTTGTCGTCCTGGCTCAACAGGATGGCATTGAACATGGGTCGCCCTCTAATGGATGTGTTTGCCAGCCCAGCCCACGATGATTTCGTGCGGGGCGACGAGCCCGTCGGTCAGCGCCGCCGGGCCGGGCTGCAGGATCAGCGGAGACTTGATCTCGTGGAGCTCGCCGTCGCGCACCGCCGGGACGCCCTCCCATCCCGGCCGCGCGGCCACCTGCTCGGGCCCGGTCGTCGTCGATTGCGAGCACGCGAGCCACATTTGCGCCGATGGCATGCGCGAAGCACGGCGCCGGCGTGACCTCCTCGCGGCCGAAGAGCTTGGCTACGGCGTCGAGTCCGGCGAGCTCGCGCAGCACGAACAGCAGGTTCGACAGGCGGTTCAGGTAACGGCGCGGCGCCTCCCGTACGGTTTCCGCGCCAGCCAGGCCGACCACGGCACGCTCCGCACGCCGGCAGACGGCGCGGGCCTGGTGCGCGAGCGCGGCCGTGCGCGTGCCGCCGGGCAGGATGAAGTCCTTGAGCGGCGCCAGCGTTTCGTTCATCGCGTCGAGCTCGCGCTCGAGCAGCCCGACCTGGCCCTCGTCGAGCAGGTCCATGCCGGGTATCGACAGCTCGCCGCCGAGATCGAAGAGATCGAGCTGCACCTCGGTCAGCAGCGCCCGCGTGGCGGCCGGCAAGTCTTCGACCAGCAGCACGCCGATCAGCGAATTCGCTTCGTCGACCTCGCCCAGCGCATGGATGCGCAGGCTGTCCTTCGAGACGCGGCTGCCGTCGCCCAGGCCGGTCGTGCCGGCGTCGCCGGTCCGCGTAGAGATTTTGGACAGTCGGTGTCCCATGGATGACGCCCCTTCCGGCAAGCCTACGGCTCGCCCGCCGTGCGATTGACTGGCACCAATACGTTCATTTGCCGACCGCCACGTCAGGCGTAGGCGTAGAACCCGCGCCCGCTCTTGCGGCCGAGGTAGCCCGCCGCGACCATCTCCTTGAGCAGCGGCGCCGGCCGGTACTTGGGATCGTCGAACCCCTCGTAGAACATTTGCATGATCGCGAGCAGCGTATCGAGGCCGATCATGTCGGCGAGCGCCAGCGGGCCGATCGGGTGGTTGCAGCCGAGCTTCATCCCGGCGTCGATGTCCTCGGCCGTGGCGAGGCCTTCCTGCAACGCGAAGACCGCCTCGTTGATCATCGGGCACAGGATGCGGTTGACGGCGAAGCCCGGGCTGTTCTTCGCGGTGATCGGGGTCTTGCCGATCTGCCCGGCGAAGGCGAGCACGCGCGCATGGGTTTCGTCGGAGGTCTGCAGCCCACGGATGAGCTCGACCAGCGCCATCATCGGCACCGGATTGAAGAAGTGCATGCCGATGAAGCGCGCAGGCGCCGACACCACCGCGGCGAGCTGGGTGATCGAGAGCGACGAGGTGTTGGTGGCGATGATGGCGTCCTTGGCCACGATCTCGTCGACCTGGCGCAGGATGCGCAACTTGAGCTCCAGACTCTCGGTCGCCGCTTCGATCACCAGCTGCGCGTCGGCAAGCTCCGCGTAGTCGGTGGTGGCTCGGAGGCGCGCGAGCGCCTCGGCCTTTTGCGCGGCGGTGAGCTTTTCCTTGCTCACCAGCCGCTCGAGGCTACCGGCGATCGCGCTCTGCCCGCGATCGATTGCCGCCGGCGACACATCCACCATCGTCACCTGAACGCCCGTGGTGGCGCAGATCTGCGCGATTCCGGCGCCCATGGTGCCGGCACCGATCACCCCTACCCCAATGATCATGCTGTTTCTCTCCTTTGAATGACTTGATGTCGAACCGTCTCGATGAGCCTGTCGTACAGCGCCTCGTCGCCGATCCGGGCCATGGCGGCCTCGCAGTACTGCCACTGCTCGGCGGAGACGCGGGCGCCCAGCCGCACCGCCGCCGCCAAGCGGAGGAGTGCCACACGGTCGTGGCCGAAGCGGATGCTGCGATCGAGAAGCGCCAGCGCCGAAGCGCGGGCACGCTCGCTCTCGTCCGCCGACGCCTGCGGTCGCAGCGCCGCACGCATTGCCCTCTTGAACTCACGGACTGCCGCCCTTCCCATTCCTGCCCTCTTCGGCTGGTTCGATGATTCCCGTGGCGTCTTGGCCGCCGCGATGCACGCAGTCTGCAGCCCGATCAAGGCGTACGCTCTACAAGGCGCGCATCGGCAGCCGTTTGGAGCCAACACTCCAGACCCTGAGCGTTGAGATCGAGGTCGATGGCCATCAGCTCGAGCACACGCTCATGCGGGACAGTGGAGCCGAACTCACGCAACTCGTCGAGCAGGAGCCTCGCGAGCCCGGCGCGGATGCGCGCTTCCCGGTCTGTCCCGCCGTTGCGTTCGCGCAGCGCGATCGCGACATGAGCGTCGATCAGGCGGCGCAGGCGGGCGACGAGCTGCGGCACGGGGCGAATCCGGCCGAAGTGCGTGAGGTACACGGCTGGCGGCTGCCGCGCCATCAACCGGTCGATTGAGCGGTTGATGGCGACCGGATCGAACTGGCTGGGCGAAGTCGTCGGGAAGACGAAGCTGCGCATGCCAGAATCATCCGCACCTTCCGCATCCGGCTCCGCCGGTTCGTCGAATTCACGGTATGACAAGCCAAAAGCGTCCCCGGTGAAGATTCCGCCTGTATCCAGATCGCGGATACAGATGTGATGCTTCGCGTGCCCCGGGGTCTCGAGTATCTCGAGCCTGCACGAACCGAGACGAAGGCGCGAACCGTTGGCCGCTGCGACGATCCGCTCGGCCGGCACCGGGACGAGCTCACCATAAAGCGCGCGCGTCTGCTCCACGCCATAGACTGCGCAGACAGCGTCCCACAGCGAGCGCGGATCGGCCATGTGGCGCACGCCGCGCGGATGCACAACGAGCCGCGCGTGAGGGAAGCGCTGCATCATGATCCCGGCTCCGCCCGCGTGGTCGAGGTGGACGTTGGTCAGGACCACGTAGTCCACGTTGGCCGCCGTCAGGCCAAGGGCGAACAATGCCTCCTCCACACGCGGCAGCGATGCTTCGTTACCGCTGTCGATGACGGCGACCCGGCCATCGTCGACGACGAGATGGATCGCGGCGAGCGCCGGGCGCCGGGCGCACATATCCCGCGTCGAATGCATAGATACCTGCACCGTAGTCGAGCAGCCCCTGCATCAAATATTCCTCCTGTCCGGCCCGTCTTGTCGCTCCGACGAGCCATAGCGCACTCCATGTCAGGCCGCAATTCGGGCATACCGAACCATATGGGCCTGAAGCTTAGGCAACTTCAGACACAGCGGCCATGCTCGTGTCCGCCTCGAATCGTACAAATTCCGCCAATACGCCTCACGGCAACGGTTCGACCTACGCATGCCGCAACTACTTTGTCATCCTCGTAGCAGTACCCGACGATAATTGTCTTGTGCGGCCGGGTCAGTCGGATGTTCATCGCCCTGAGGCAGCGGCGCCGCCAGACGCGTTTTGGCCTCCTCACCGAAACCGGGATGGCCGGGGAGGCCAGCCGGCAGGACATAGATGAATCGTCCCGATGGGTGACGGATGGCTGCCGAAGGCCGCCTCTGCAGGAATCCGGCATTGAGGCGCGGGCATCCGGTTCGGAGACCGAGTTCGATTTGGCACGAAGAGACGAATCTTAGCGAGTTCAATCTGGACAGCTGGCCCCACACGATTGCGTCAGAACCCAAGCGCCTGTCGTGCCTCCGCCTCGCCGATCACGCCCGAGACCGCCACGCAGCCCCCGCGACCATCGAACAACAGGGTGCGCGGCAGCTCCCCGCGCCACCTGCCGTCGAGAGCGTGGGCGAGCGCTTCGGGTGCCTCCATCCCATAGGCGTAGCGCGGGCCGGGGACGGCGAGGCGATCGAGGGGTTCGGCCTCCGCCTCGGCCACCGGCTCGGTCGCCACCGTCACCAGCCGCAGGCCGGGATGAGCCCGTGCCAGGGCGGCGAAGACGGCGAGATTCTTCTTGCAGTAAGCGCAGTCGGCCGACCACAGGGCGACGACGGTCGGCACGGCATGCGCCGCGGGATCGGCGAGCACCGCCGCCTGCCCGCGGTCGAGGGCATGGAAGGGTTCGCCGGCGACTGCGGCACCGGCCAGGCAGAAAACGAACAACAAGGTCAGGACTTTCATTACAACGCGTACCCCCGCAGGCCTTCGCCCGCCGTATGCCAGAAGGCGAAGAAGTCGTCGCCGCGCCTGAGGATGCGCGGCTGATCGGAAGCGCCGGTGGTGGCCGCCAGCTCAGTGCGGCGGAAGCTCCCACCGCCGTCCGCGGAGAGCTCGGCGTAGAGGCGCGTGCGCTCGCCGTCGAACTCCTTCCACACCAGCGCTACCCGGCCACCGGCAGCGGCGACGTCGGCATGGGCCGCGCGCTCGCCACCTAGCGGGCGCTGCCCCTCCACCGTTCCGTTACGCAGCCGGCCGTAGAACACGCGGCCCTCGCCGTCCCGCTCGTTGAACCACACCGCATGGCGCGTGCCATCGGCAGCCACGGCGAGCGCAGGCCCGTGGTGGGGGCAGGCGTCGACGCGCCAGCGGTCGAAGGTGGCGCGCTCCACGGCGAGCGGCGCGCCGTCGGCGGCGAGGCGGGCGAGGGCGTGGTCGCGCTCGTTGGGCGCGAAGACGTGGCGCCAGAGGAGGAGCGGTGCGCCGTCGGCGTCCGTCGCGACGGCGATGCGGCAGCACTCGCAGGAGTGGTCGGCGATCTTCACCTCGGGCCGGAAGCTCTTGCCGCCGTCGTCGGAAACCGCGGCGTAGAGGGCGGCGCCGCGATATTCGCGGCCGACCGCGCCAGCGGCCTCCAGGTCGCGCTTGTCGATCCATGCCACCACCACGCGGCCGTCGCCGGCGACCAGCAGGCTGTCGAAGCGGTGGGTGATCTCGCGGCGATCGCGGTGCACGGTGATGGGCGCAGCGAAGCCGCCCCGCCCGTCGCCGCGGGCAAGGCGGATCTCGCCGCTGAAGCGCTTGGCGAGCGGGCGCGTCCATGACACCAACGCCGCACCGTCGGCGGCAAAGGCGATCTTGGGCCGGTTCTCGCCGTCGGCAGAGATCGGCTCGGGAGTGGCATTCACCGTGGCCGGCGCGTCCCAGCTGCGGCCCGCGTCGGAGCTGCGGTAGAGGAGGATGTGCCCGCCGCGCTTCACCACGGCGTGGAGGGTGCCGTCCGGGGCGAAGGCGGCGCTCGCGCCGAGCTCCGCCCGAGCGGCGTGAGCGGTCCCCGCGTGTCCGTCCGTACCCGGTGCGGCCTCGGCGTGCACCACCGCTGCGAAGGCGAGGACGACTGCCCCGGCACGAGCAGCCCAGCGGCCGCGGTCGTCGCGATCCTCGGTCGGGCTTCCAGTTTTCGACATCGTTGATGTTCCCTGTCGGTGCCGGGGCCGCGCGACCCGGGCAGGAGCGGATGGCGGGCCGGCGGCCCGCCGCCTCGATCAGAAATCGGCCTTCAGCTCGGCCACCCAGGTGCGCTGCGGATAGGGGTGGTACACGAAGTGCTTCTGATCGTTGAGGTTGTCGACGCCGAGCGCCGCGGTCCACTGGCGGGCGAGCTTGTAGCTGACGCGCGCATCGACGACGAAGAAGCGCCCCACGCCGCCGTAAGTGTCGCCATTGACGTCGCCGTTGTCGAGTTCGCCGTACTGACGGCCGCTGTAGCGGACGCCGAGGGCGTAGGCGAGGCGCTCGCTCTGGCGATAGGTGGCCGACAGCACCGCCCGCCAGTCGGGCACGCGCGGCTGCTTCTTGCCGACGCTCGCCGGGTTGCGGCGGTTGGCGAGGATCTCCGAGTCGGCGTAGGTCAGGCTCGCAGCGAGATCCAGTCCGCGCAGCCCAACATCCACCCCCTGGTACGCGAGTTCGACGCCGCGGGTGCGGATCTTGTCGATGTTCTGGATGTTGGTGACGTTAGGCGTGACGGTGACGTCGGTCTGGGAAAACAGCGCGTCCTCGGCGTCCTCCTCGAACAGGGAGAGGCGCACGAGGCCGTTGCCGAGGTCGCGCTCGGCGGTGAGCTCGGCGGCGAGAGCCTTCTCCGGCTTGAGGCCGGGATCGTTCCGCACGATGGTGTTGGCGCTGATCGAGCCCTGGTAGAGCTCCGCCACGGTAGGCATGCGGTAGGCGCGAGCGAGGGCGGCGCGCAGCATCCATTCCGGCGCCGGGCGGTAAGCAAGCGCCAGCTTGGGCGAGAAGAAGTGTTCCTCGCGCTCGCCGAAGCGCAGCGTCGTGGTCGCGTTCGAGATCGAGCCGTCGTGCGCCTCCCAGCGCTCCCAGCGGCCACCCAGGGTGGCGCTCCAGGCGGGCGCGAAGCGCCACACCTCCTGCAGGTAAAGGGCGGTGGTCTCGGTGTCCCCGGTGAAGGCCGACTTGCGGCTTCGGGCGCCGCCGTCGATCCAGTCGGAGGTATTGGAAACGAGGGTGCGCAGCTTGTAGTGGTCGCCGTGGTAGCCGAAGGAGAGCTCGTGGGCGCCGGCCGCACGCCAGACGCCCCGCAGGTCGACGGCGGTCCAGCCGGTGCCCTCGAGGTCGGCGATCTGGCCGCTGCCGCCCCGTCCGGCGGCCGGCAGCGCAGCGCCCGGGGAGCGCAGCAGATCCTTGCCGTAGTCGTACACGCTAACCACCGCCTCGCCGTCCCACTCGCCGCCGGTGCTCGTCTTCAGCGCGAGACCATGCATCCAGTGCTCGGCCTCGGCGCGGCTAGGGCTGAAGTCGGTTGCGGCGAGCGTATAACGCCGGCCGTCAACATTCACCGTGCCGCTGTAGACCGCCCGCCCGGCCCCATCTCGCAGGTAGGAGGCGACGCCGTTGTCGGCGTCGTTCTGCCACAGGCCGACGGTGTAGGTGGCGCGCACCGCCGGGGAGAAGTCGTAGGCGAGCTTCAGCTTGGCATGATCCTGCACGGTATGCGCCATGCCCGTGGCGCCCAGCACCACGCGCTTGCTGCCGCGCGGATCGCGGTCATGCCGCGCCCCCGTCGCCACAGTGTCGCCGGCCTCGGCCGGCGTGGACGAGGCGGGCCTGGTGACGAAGCCCATCGGCTGGCCCTCGCTGTCCAAGCGGCTGGCGTTGAACCACCACGACCACGCCCCGCTGCGGCTACCCAACGCGGCGGCCAGCTGATGGCCGGAGAAGGACTCGTCGGTGCCGTAGAGACGGAAGTCCTGCGTAAAGGCTTGCGCCTTGACGTGCGCCTCCAGCTTGTCGGGCATCCGCGTCGTCATGTGGATCAGCGCACCCATCGAATTGCCCGGATAAAGCGCGGAAAACGGCCCATAGAGGACGTCGATGCGGGCGATCTCCTCGGCGGTCACCAGGCCCCAGCGCGGCGGATAGGCAAAGGAGTTGCCGAGCAGGTTCGAGAGCAGCAGGCCGTCGGCATAGACGAGGGCGCGCGCGCTGGCGAGCGTGCCCGACGAACGGGAGGCCACGATACCGTTGGTGTCGCCGATGAAGCGCTTGCGGATCTGCAGGCTGGGCAGGTACTTGAGCGCGTCCTCGGTGTTCACCACGTTGATCGACTCGGCCATGGTCTCGGCCGTCACCCCCTCGACCACTGCCTGCACCGTGGGCGGCAGGGGCGACGGCGCGCCGCCGGTAATCACGACTTCGTCGAGTTGAATGGCGGTATCGCCATCCTTATTTGACGTCTGCTCCGCGAGCGCCCCGGAGGAAAGGGCCCCCAGGACCGCGAGCACGAGGGGTTTGCAGTTGAGCTTCATATTTCGGGTCCACGACGAGACATCCCGGAGCCCCGATCCCGGCCGGCGCTGGCAGCGCGCGGCAGCCGCCGGCCTCATCGGGACGGCGACGATTCAACGGAACAGTCGGGGCTAACGGATCGGGTTGAAATTGAGCCGGACCACCGTGCAGGGGAATACCGGCTCATCGATCGGGATCAGGCGCGGACAGGCGGTGCGCGAGGATGGGCGGCCGCCCAGGCGAAGAGCGGACGCGGGGCGTGATCGTAGAGATGGGGACGGAAAGCATGCGTCCCGGCGGGCTGCGCCGCCGCAGGCCGTTCGGTGGGCGGCAGGCCAAAGGAACCGGCGTGGGTGCCGCAGAAGGGACAATGCCCGCTGCCCGCGGCCTCGTGACCGCCCCCTTCATGACCCTCGAGGCCCTGGTCCTGGTGACCCGCGTGGCCTTCGTGGGACTCGCAGGCCTCATGGCCGTCCTCCTCTGCCCCCACGGACGTGAGGATGTCGGCGGCCGCCGAAACCTCCAACGATGTGGCTTTGTCTGCACTCCCGCGTTCCAACCACGCCAAGGTTTGGGTCACGGCCGGTGCGAGCGCGCCCAGCAGGATCGCGTAGCTGGCAATCCAGGCGGTGAGCCTGCGGAGGAACTTGATTCGGATCACGTCGGGTTCAACTAAAATCAGCCAGCCAAAAAGATTCTCTACTGCGCCTGGCGGACCGCCTCATGGCTGAAGTACGACCGCAAATTGTCGGGCAGCGCCACAATCCGCTGCATGTACGCTTTAGCCTTTTCGCTGCGTCATCGACCAAGGGAAAACCGAGACGACTACGTTCATTTTGGGCGCCACTTGAGCCCCAACCTGGATCGCGAAACCGCCCGCCGCCGGGGCGACGGCGAACGGTATTCCTCAATACGCGACGACGACGTCCGCGGGAAGAGTGGCCATCCAAGCGCCCCGCGTCTCCGAAGAGACAGCCGTGTGCCTAGTGATGCATCATGTGATGCCCGTCGTGCTGGCTGGCAGCCCCTCCGCGATGCGCGGCCGGCTGGGGATCTACAGGCTTTGGTGCAGGATAGCGCGCCGAGTAGGCGTCCTGCCCAGGCAGCTTCACAAAGACAACCGCGCTCGTGCTCGGAGTAATCCCAGATTCGCTCTTCCCTCTCAGGACGTTGCCTCCTGACGGCTCCAGCCGCACGGACACCCTGCTCGATCCACGCTGCAAGACGACCTTGCCCTCACCTCCCGCCGTAGCGATCTCCTTGTCGCCATGATCCGTGACATACACGAGGATGTCGCGGTCCTTAACCACCAGTTCAAGGTGATATGGGCCCGACATCCGCAACCGCCCGCCGTGAGGCGCCTTCACCGCCTCTAGATACTCATCGGTATGCGCAGCCGCCGGTACGGATGCGGCAAGCACCGCTGCAAGCAGTGCGACAAGGGAAAGTCTCTTCATGATTACCATCCTCCCATTTGATAGGTAGCCTCTGTTTACAGAGCAGAGGCTTGAGCTCCTCAGGTTGCGTCCAAGTGTCCTAGTGGACGTGTTCCTCCGCCGGCGGCAGGATCTGTCTTTCCGCGCGCAAGCGTTCCAGTTGTTCAGCCAGCATCGCTCCGTCTCTCCAACCTCGAACGTCTTGATCCGGAATCCAGCGCGCACGCAGGTAACCGAAGCGGTCGACGAGAAGTTCCATATGACCGGGTCGCTTGCCCCTGCCGAACAGGTCCGGGTCCGATAGAGTTCGCCTGAACGCCTCGTAGGTTCGCCCGATTCCCCGCGCGCCATCGGCCACAATCGGGTATGGATAACCGGCCAATTGATCAACGGCAGAGGCCGCGCCCTTCCACGGAACAGCGATGACTTGAGCACTTCGTGCCCGGATCGACCGGTATGTGGCGGCCAATTGGTCCAGCCGGTCCTTGGATTCCGGCCAGGAGAAAAACACCAGCAGGACAGCCTCGCGCTCGCGGTGATCCTTCAGCGTTCCTTGTTCGCCCTTGTAGCTCACGAACGAAAAATCGGGAGCGCCGAGCGTCGCTGCAGGCTTGTCCGGAATGACGGCGGCACCTAGGGGGCGGCTCTGGTAGCCGCGCGACAGCGCGTGGATGAAATTCACCAGGTCCCACCGATCGTCCTCCGAAAACCGATCGCCGAATGCCGGCATTCCGCTGTCGGGAAAGCCGGTGGTGATCCAGTTGAAGAAATCTCCGGCAGTGTGCCTGGCGGTATGCGGTTCGGTAAGAAGATCGATTGGCGGCTTGCGCAGCGATTTCGCCAGTGGCCCATTCCCCATGCCTTGGGGGCCATGACATTGCTCACAATTGGCTTCGAACAGCGCGCTGCCCCGCGAAATCGAGATGGCGTCGAAAGGAACCGTGCTGGGCCGGTAGGTATACTCGCTGGCCGGGGTTGCGATCGCGTAGAGCGGCAATGCTGTCCCGGGCAGTACGAAGGCGACGGCGGCGCCGACAACGGCTGAACGCCTCCACCGCTGGCGCCGCCCGACCAGCGCAGCCACTCCACCGGCGATCAGCAACGCGCCGCCGACGAGCACGAGGGTCCGCGTACCCGGCTCGTCCCAGGTGGCGGCGATGGAGAAACGAAAAGGATACGGCCATGCGTCGATGCCCTCGTGCTTGGCCGGCACCGTGGCCGCCAGCACGCTCGCGACAAGTAGCAGAAGGGTCGCGCACCCGACTTCAACGCCTACCCAGGTGCGCAGGCGTCGCGCACATTGCGCCTCCTCGATTTCGCAATTGCCGGAGAGCCCAGGTAGCCATCGAAATCGAGCTCGCGCTGCAATGGCGAGAATAGCGATCAGCAAGGCGAGCTTTCCATGGAGAAGCCATCCGTACCTCGTCGCTACCAGCCCTCCGAAGGCGGGCGCGACCTGATAGTAGGCAACGACAATGCCGCTGACGACGACGACGATCATGATCGGCAACGCGACCATGGAAAAGCGGTTGAGCGCGCGAATGGAAAAGCACTTCTCCGCCTCCGCGGCACCGGCGCCCCCCGACGCAGACGCGAGAAACGCCGGCAAGCTACCGAACCAGAGACTCGCCGCAAGGAGGTGCAGTGTGTGAGGGGGGATCGTCAACCACGGTGAGTCATCGGCTGCGGCATGGCCCGCGAACGAACTGAAAGCTAGCGCGACGCCCGCCAATCCTCCACAAGCGAAGTAATTCCATGACCTTGCCCGTGCCCGCCGGACATAAACCGCGGCCACCATCACCACCAGCGCCAGCCCCCCTCTGATTGCCCACACCTGCCCCACCCGGGTATCGCGCATCACACCGATCCAGGCGTCCGGCTGCCAGGCGGCTGTCACGTCGGCCGTGATGCGCGCCGTGGAGGTCGAGACGACACCGATCAGACCAAGCAGGACCACAGCCCCGAGACACGGAAGAACGCGCTCAAGCCGCCCCAGCCAAGGATTCGTGCACCTCTCGTTGTCATATCCTATGAAACCGAGGAAGAAGCTGCTGCCAACCAGCACCATGTTGGCTGCCAGCTGTATCCAGTGGGCGACGGCACCGACCACTTCAATCATCGAGTCGAAACTCCCCCTTTCACAGTGAAGTCATAAGCGGACTCGACGACGTGGCCGTCCACTGAAAGAACCCGAAATCTCACGCGGTACTTTCCCGGCCCAAGAGCGGGCAACGGAAGGATCAGGGACTTCGCGTCGTCGGGGGCCAATTGCGGCTTCGACTCGGTCACCGCCCGCCCTGACGCCTCTTCGACCACGAGCTTGGCATATGCGGCCTCGAGTTCCTCGTTGAACCACACTCTGATCATGCCCGGCGCTTCCGACAGCTCCGCCCGCCGCGCCGGCTCCGCTTTCACCAGGCGGGCGTGGGCGCTGGCGTCGAGCGGCAGCATCCCCGCACAGAACACGGCCAAACCGAACGCGATTCCCCTGCGAGCGATCCACCCAGCCAGCTTCGGCATCTTTTCGTCCTCCTCATGCCCCCGGAACGTGAAAAATTCCAGGGCCGTCTCTACGGCGCGGCGCCTTCCAGGCCGAACGCCGCCGCCTCTCAGCAATAACGTGGGGCCCCAACCCGATGCCACGAGTGCGTACCGGTAGCCACACGGGAACGGCACGCACACAGCACAGCGGCCCCCCGCGCCCCCCTCAAAGAACGACCGTTGCTTCCTCCGCGACCAGGAAGAGGGGAGCGCCACCGGACGAGATCCGCCTCGCGTGGTCGATGGTCTGCTGCCCCCCTTCGGAGGCCGCACACTCTCCCAACGCGACCATAGAAGGGAAATGCACCTCCGCAATTCTGTGAAAGGCCGGGTTTCCGTCAGGCGCCCCGACTACTCTCGAGGCTACGATCTTGGTTGCTCCCTTGAGCTTTTCCATCGCCATCGGCACGTGTTCGTCGCGATACACCTCTTCGAACGCCGCAACATCCGTCGGCATCGGATAGATCACAATCAGCTTCGCTCCACTCATGATGTTTCCCTTTGCTGGTTAAAGAAAAAAAGGGGAAGACGACTGTCTGTAGTGCATCCTCCCCCAAACGCCGGTCCTGGACCTACTTCACAAGCGCCGGAACCGGAGCAGAAGAACTCATCGCGGCGCCCCAACGAGCATCGAAAAAATTGACCACCTCCCCTTCCATTCCAGGCCACTGTCTATGGGATCCTTCCCAACTGCAAAACCGAGTCTGGCCGCCCGCCGCGCAGCCCTTGAATTCAACGCATCCGCTACCCACCTCCTCGGCTCCAACGGATATGTCACATCGGTTACACTTACCCCACCACTTGGCAGCCGCCGCTCCCCAGCCGGGAAAGACCAAGTCCCCGCTGCCATGCATCACCATTACCGGCGTGGGCGAAGGGCACTCGAAGCCATCTAGATCTGCTGCGGAAAAGCCCGCGGCACTGGGGGCGATCGCAGCCAACGTCCCTTTCGTTTCGGCCAATAGCGCAACCGCGGTCGCCACAGTGCCGCCGTCAGAGTGCCCGCTTGCATAGATCTTCGTTCGGTCGACACACCAATGGTCCGCGACTTCGCTTGGAATCCTCGCCAGTCGGTGAATCGTGGCGACCGACATGGGACGGTGGTCCGGATAAACCACGATGTATCCCCTCTTTGTCGCCACCGGCGTGAAGCCCGTCAGCGCCTCGGTTCTTTCCGCGCTCGAGCCGCCTGCGGCATACACGACCAGTAGCGGATGTCCGACCGTCGGATCGTAATTCGCCGGCGCTCGAATGTTGTAGCGGATTCCGTCCGCCGATTTCTCATTGTTCTTGAACATCTCCCCGGACTTGTCGCCCGGCGCACAGATAGCCTCCCGCTCGCTCTTCGAATAATCAAAGGCCCGCTGTGTCGCGGCAATCTCGGCATCTGATGCCCCCGAGCACGCTCCGAGTCCGATGACAATCAGCACAGAACAGAGCGACCAGGCGAACTTTCGCTTGAATGCCCCATCGATCGACAGCCCCGCGACTCCCGAATTCAGTCGCTTCGATTGTCGTTTCACGAGGTCGAACCGCCTGCCTTCGGGCCTACACCGCGCGTCTTTCTCGCTTCCCTGCCGCGCCGCTGGCCGGAGTACAGGTAGAGCAGGATGCCCGCCAAGACGACGCCAACCATCGGGACGTACTTCGCCAGTGCCGCCGACGTGCTGGCGACACTGAAGGGAAACCGGGAGACGTAGGTCTCCTTGTCCCCAACCGCGGTAACCAATCCGACGAACCTGCCCGGCTGCGGAAAATCGTGCTCAAGGGAGAGGCTCCCCGTAGGATACGTTTTGGGCTTCAGATGCAGTACGGTCACAGCGTCGATGTTGCTCTCGTCACCGGTATCACGAATGATCCGCACCTCGATTGGCAGGTGTCTCAACTGCTCGTCGATGGCGTCCAGTGCCACGACGGTGTGACCCGTCTCGGGAATATCCTCGCAAAACTCCTTGGTCCCGGTCGCCTCGGGCTGGTAACCGGTGAAGTGCATCGAATACGGGCCGATGGTCAGCCTGCACTTATCTTCCTCCAGGCTGAGCCCACCATGAGCCTGGACCTGAAGGGGGACGATCCCCCCCCACAAGCCAACGGCCAACAACGCAAATAGCCTGGATCTAAACCAACAATGCATGAAGCTCTCCGTGGCGCGGGACCGAGAATGGTCCCGCGCGCATCACGATCCGAGCCCGGAGCTCAGGACTTGGTGAACACTGGCACGATCGGACCCGACACATTGGCGATCACACGTTCGCCGTCAGCGTCGTAGAGGAACAGCAGGCCGCCGACCCGGTTGTCCGGGTCGTTCAGCAGGCTGGTCAGCCGCTCGGCTTCCCAAGCTGCATCGGTCGCTTCCATCTCGATCAGCCGCGTCTCACCCGGTGCGAGCGGCCTGCTGTCTGCCACCTGCAGTCCGCTGGGCGGCACCAGATCCATCGGGAAAGTCGGATCGATCGCAGCGACCGCGGCGGGAACCGATTTGTTGATGAACCGCAGGCCCGCGGTTGCGAATTCGCCGATTGACACGGGCTTGTCGCCGTCGTTGGTGAGCTCGAGCTTCAGCTTCATGGAACGTCCGGGGACGTCGTACGTCGCACGCCTGACACGGACGCTGACGGTACGGTTGTCCATCGGCAGTGGCTCGACGTTGAACTCGCCTCCTTGGAGCGGGATCGTCCGGGGGTAGGTCGCCTCGGCCCAGTTCGCGCCCCAAATCACGACGACCACGGTCGCGATGCCGAAAGCCGCACCCCAGAGACGGTCCCCGCGGGTAACCAGCTCCTCCTCGTTACCGGCTTGCAGAGCAACCGCACGCGGCATCAGCAACGGCTTGCGCAGCCACCACAGCATGAATACCAGGGCGGCGATGTACCAGCCGATGTGGACGGTCTTCACGGTCCCCATGCCCCACGTCTCGAGATTCTCGATTTGAGTACCGTCGATTGTCGTCGCCGGCAACTTGAAGTCGGCGGCGTTACCCGTTACCTCCAGCCAACTGCCGGGACCGAGCAGCGGACCCGCCCCTTCGACGTTGATCATCGGGTGCACGTGGTGCTTGCCTGGGATGCGCCCCTTGAGCACGGTTTTGAACTCGTAGTCGCGGTCGAGTTCGAGCCGGCCGGACTGAATCGCCGGCTCGCCGTTAATCCAGCTTTCCGTGCGTGCGAGAACCGGACCCGGCGTGCCGTTACCGAGGAACGAGCGCTCCGGAGCCGGCAGGTTCTTTGGCCAGTCGCTGAACAGACGGAACTTGCCAGTGACGACGATGTCGCCATTCACCTCCGTCTTGGTCGTGCTCCAGTGCAAGTCATAGAAATGGGCCGTGCGCATGCGCAAGAAGGGTTCCTGGTTGCGCTCTCCATGTGCAAGCGCGTTTCCGCACAGCGACAGCAGTACTCCGAACCATACTGCGTAAGTCAACCGTACTACACATTTTCCGAATGTCGAAATCATGAAAATTCGTCCTTTGATTCGTGTATCCCTTGGTTCTGTTCGGGGTCTCAGACGGCGAGTTGCTCACTCGACGGCCGAGGATCCTTCTTCAGCCCCATTAACTGCTTGAACTTGTTCGGGACGGTGACGACCTTGGTAAGGAGCATGCCCAGATACCACCAAGCGAAATACATAAGCATGCACACGAATCCAGCGAAGAACGAAGCGACCCAAGCCGAGTGGCCACCGAAAGTACGCAGGGTTCCGCGTTCGATGAATCTGAGATACTCGGGCGTGGCGGTCCGTGTGAACGTGTAGCCGATGTAGTCGGCCACCGAAACCACCGAGTTCATGACTTCCATCGGCAGGTGGTAGGCCGCGAGCATTGGCCAGTTTGCCGGATAGAACAGCAATGCGAATCCTATTCCGCCGATCACCGCCGTAAGGAAGAAATTGCCCGTGAGCAGCAACACGACGTCCAAGACGATGGCGCCCGGAATCATCGTGGCGGGCCAGATCTCGCTGAACGGGAAGTACGACCACACATGGAAGCCGAAGTATCGGTTCATCCATTCGCCGAAGATGAGGCACACGATCGCAAAGGTTGCCCCAAAGGGGAGCCTGAACTTCTCCCAAAACACATAGTGCAGCGCCGCTGGAAATGTGATCGCCACGATCGGCGTCAGCGTCACCCAGTACTGCCGGTCCTTCCAATCGGTCCAGAAATCCCAGTCGCCGGCGAGCAGCATGAAATGGAGGTGAAAGGCGGAAGTGATCGCGAGGAAAAGAATCACCGCAACCATGATGTCAAATCTTCTCGAAAGCGCCGCTGACCATTTCGACCATGTTACTCCGTAGATCCGCACTTGTTCCGATGCAGCAATGTTTGTCATTTTGGAAGTTACCTATTCGAAAACGGGTGGCGACATCCCACCGACGAGGGGTGCCGCCGCCGTGGGTTTACTCATGCGTCGCAGCGGCGGAAGAGCTCCGTCATATGCTGGACGATCTGAACGAGCAGGCCGCCGAGAGCAAGCACGCTCCACCCGAGGACCACGAAACCCCAGTGCAACGGCGCCGAGAAGAACTCCTCCATCATCCAGAAAGCGTGACCCCACTCGTTGTATCCGAGATTCGGGAGGATCATGAAGGGGCCCGCGACCGCCAGCACGAAGGGAATCGAGAGCTGCTCAGCAAATCTCGGCAGCCGGGTCATCGCATACAGGAGCGAACCGACACCGAAGAGCACGTAGAACGGCATCGTCCCATAGAAGAGCACGATGTGACTCGGTGTAAAACTCGTATCGCGCACCACCGTCTGATGCCAGGCCGCATCCTGCTCTGCAAAGAAGCTCGCCGCCCAATAGACCGCGAAGGCGTAAAGGAAGATGAAACCGATCAGTCTGAAATAGCGCTTCAGCTCCTCGCGTGGCTCCAGCTTGTCGAGGTGTCGGTCACGCGTCACGAAAAGGTACGACCACAAGCCCGCCCAACTCGCAACAATGGCTGGGAGCTGCCACTGCAGCAAACCCATCCAATAGGTGTCGAACGCGGGGTCCGTGGAATCCAGCCCCGCAGACCAGGCGAAGACCTGCTGGTAGATTCTGTACGCGATCATCAGCACGAGGATGCCGATAACGCCAAGGGCGGTTGTGCGAATCGGCGCGATAGCACCCGTCGAAAAATCCGCCCGGGCCGAGGGCCGGCTCGCTCCCCCATCGACCTGACGGGCCGGCTGGTCCACTTCCGCTTGCATGATACCCATAATCCTTCCTCCTGTTCCTGGGTGAAACCTGTGTGGCTTCGCTCTTCAATCGACCCACGCTCGATGCGCAGGCGAATGACTCTGTGTCGTTTGATTCACCGTTCCAGTCCGCTACAGACGCAACTATCCTGGGTCGAATACCCCTCCCCGTCTAAAACCTGAAATTCACTCCCGCTCCGACCGCCCACGCGCTGACCTCGGCCTCGTAAGTTTCCGGTCCCACTGGCCCGGCGAGCGCCGCGCCGATGGAGGTCGTCCGCTGCTCTTCGTTCTTGAAACCGTAGGCGCCGAATGCGTCGACGCGAACGTTGGAAGTGAGGTCGAACCCGACGCCGGCAGCAATCGTGTGCTGCCAGATGACGGGGACAAGGGTCATCTGGACCAGTTTGACGACATCCGTACCGAGGGAACCTGCAGCCGCCCCGAGCGGAATGGGACCGAGCCCGCGCAGGTTGCCGAGCGTGTTGCTGGGGGTATCCCGCAGGATATCCTCGGCATAGCTGTAGCCGAAGCGCAGACTCCATGGCCCCGTCCGGTACTGCGTGCCGACGAGGGCCAGGTATTGATCGTCATAGACGTCTTGGTAGGTCTCGGCGCTGCTCCAGTTCTTCCATACGACGTCGGCTTCGACCATCCAGTTTGGGGTGACGTCGTACGCCATACCGACGATCGCCTCCAACGGCTGCTCGACGGTGAGGTCCTGGAATCCCGGCGAGCCGACTGCGCTCTGGTGGAGAATATTCTTGAATTTGTACTTCACGGGGCTCTTCAGCGCTGCGCTCAAGGTCAGCGCCGACGTGAGGCGGTGAGTCAGGCCGATCGATGCGCCGAATCCGACGTCATGCACGCTGGAAGTGTTGCCGTCGAATCCGCACGAACCCGCCGTCGCGGGTTCGCAACCGGCTGGTCCAAGCAACCCTCCAAACGACCCGGATGGGCCGGAGGTGCCGAGCTGGGCCAAACCGAAGCCGATCGTAAGCGCCGCGCCAACCGCGGTCCGCTCCGTCACCTGCTTCGCCGCCGCGACATTGGCGTTGAACGAAATGAGCTCGACCAGCAGGGGCAGTCCGCTCACGCCCGGATCGGTACTGACGCTCGGCACGGTGATGGGATCATCCCTATAGTCGACGCCAATTCCAGCATCCAGCTCGATACCGCCACCGAGGAACCAGCCGCCACCGATTTCATGGGTGACGGCGGTGTCGGGAATGACATAGTTCCGGGCATCACTGCTCGATGTGCGCGAGCCACCCGCGCCGCTCTGATGTACATCCACATCGGGAACGAGAAAGGCAGCCCCGATGCCGAAATTCGTTCCGCGGAGCTGAGTCATCGTCGCAGGGTTACCGAATACGGCGGCCGACGGCTCTTGTGGCTTCGTGTACGCAGCACCCGCCATACCCCCCGAGGCCGGCTTAAAGGACAAATTCATGTCCGTGCCGGTATTAAGCGCGTGGGCTGCTCCGGTGGCGCACGTGAGGGCGGCCGCCGCCACAATCCTCCCCGCGCCGCTTGTCTTCAAGCCAGCGAGTCGTCCGGCGCGACGGCCAATGATCGCCTTCTTCTGTTTTTGTCCCATCTTTACTCCTCTCTCCTTTGACTCAGATGCAAACATACTGGCCTCCCTGCAGCCGTCGAATGCCTTCCGCACGCCACCAATGTCTTGCCCGCGATATGTAACAGCGGGGCTGTAACATTCTCACGCTCATTTCTGTAACAGGCTGCGCCACATGTGTATCGTGAAACACCCAGCTGAGTCACATCAGCCCTACTTACGTACATTGTTGCGAATTCGCTGGCGATGCACGCGAGGCAAGATGCAAGCACCATGCCAAGTACCGCGGCGTGACTGCCGGCGAGGGTGCCGCTTCTTATCCGTGAGTCGAATGAAAGCGCCCGCTTACTGTTGCGGTTACTCAATCATTGCTTGATCTCCAGGGGCCGTTGGCTCGGATCTTGCGGCTAGGCCATTTACCGCCCAGCGAGCACCATGCGGCAAACTTGGGCCGAGTGCGCAGTGGGCGAAAGACCCGAGGCGCCAGGCATGGGGTTCGTGATGCCTTCTCGGCTCTCTGGAGCCCCATAGGCAGCCAGCGTACCGATCTCAGGGACCGGCATCGGCGATGGCTTTCGCAACAGACCGCGCCCTCCTCCTCGGTGAGTCGCGCCCTCTACCACTCGGACCGAGAGACTAATCATTGAGCCGGAGATCCAATTGGAATTGTTCTGCCATGAGACTCGGACGTCGACTGCGTTGGCCGCCGCGGGCCTTTGCGATATTGCCGGCGCCCTGACCACGTCGCCTCTCTTCCAGAACCTGCACGCTGACACACTGGACTTGCTGGCGAGTCACGCCGACGTCCGCGTGGTCGCCAAGGGATCGTGCTTGCTGCCCACCGGGCCACTCCGCGAGCAACTGATTTTGGTTGGTCGCGGTGTGATGCTTGTGGCTGTACTGGGCCTGCGCGGCCCAGCCAAGATCGTCGAGATAGTGCAGGCGGGAGGCCTCCTTTGGCCGGCGTGCTTATTTGCGGCACCGTCTGCTGGACTCCTGGCAGAAGCCGAGTGCGATACGGCCCTGATTTGCATCCAAATGCGTGCGGTGCAGGCCGCCATGATCACCGACGACCGCTTTGCGTCTGTCTTGTTTGAGGCCTTGTCGACGGCGCTTCATTCTCTGGTTGGCCACATCCGGGCTATCACGGGCCGCCGCGCAACGGAGCGAATCGCGGCATATTTGCTCGACCAGATCCCTTGTGACGGCAAGAACACCCAGCGGACGGTGGTGATGCCTACTTCGAAGGTGGTCGTTGCTCGCCTACTGGGCATGAGCCACGAAAGCTTCTCCCGCGCATTGCGGGAGCTCAGGGATGCCGGGGTAATCAGGGTCGACCAACGTTCGATCACCATCATGGACATGAAACACCTCGCCGCTATCGACGCCGGTCGCCAACAGCAACTCGACGGCCAGCAAGGCGAACGGTCGTCCGGCCGCGCGGACGGCTTCTCAGGGAACCAGCTCGACCCCCAGCGAGCCCACGAACTCCTGCGCTTGGTGACAAGACGCAGCCCTCCGGCGCAGCGGCTGACCGCTAGTCAGCGCCGCCCGTGACAGCGGCCAGAGATGAGGCAGCAGGCTTTCCGGGCGCACTGCGACGAAAGCAGCGAGCACCGCAAACCGCAACGATTTTGCACGGCGAACCCGCGGCGCAGCCCGCGGTTGGATCGCCCGTGGTAGCTAGCTACGTCAGTCGTTCTCCCATGATGAATTGGGGCATCTGCTGACACAGCACGAAACGTTGGCCAACGGTCCGAGCTCTTTCCAACCCGCGACCCGCTATTAAACCGGCAATCAATTAGGAAATATGGACATACGAGACGGCCGGGTGCTTGAAGTACGAAACGACTCGCCCCGGGACGGCCTGCAGCTGACGCATGAAGCCCGTGGCGAGCTTGAGCAGTTGCTCGGTTGTTCGAGCCACGGGGCCTTGCCGCAGGTTCGTCTTGAAGTCGCGGTTGAGATACTCGTCGGGATTCGCCTCGGGCGAGTACGAGGGCAGATAGACGAGCTCGATTTTCTCGGCGCGCTCGGCCACCCAGGCCTTGACCGGCTTGCTGTGGTGCACCTTGAGGTTGTCGACGATGAGAAACACCTTGCGCCCGGCATCGGCGATGAGCGCCTCGAGGAACGTGATGAATCGGTCGCTGTTGATCGCGCCCTCATGGAAGGCGAAGCGCACCAGTCCCTTCTGGGTGATGGCCGAGATCATCGAGATCGACGTCCAGCGCGCCGACATCGCCAGCACCGGGGTCTGGCCGGCCGGCGCATAGCCGCGCACCCAGTGCCCGTCCTGTTTGACCGCAGTCTCGTCGGCCCAGTAGATCTCGCCGCCTTCGCGCTTGGCGCGCTCGACCAACTCGGGAAAGTGCAGGTCCATCCAGGCGCGCAGCGCCGCGTCGTTACGCTCGATCGCCTGGCGTGCGGGCCGCTGCGGCGTGAAACCCCAGCGCAGCAGGTACTCGCCCACGGTGCGGATCGGCATCTCGATGTCGAAGAGTCGGCGCACCGCATCCTGTACGGCGCGACGATTCCACAACGCAAACGGCAACTTCAGTTGGCCGGGATTGCCGGCAAGGATCGTCTCGCGCAGCTTCAACTCCTGGGCCAACGTGAGCGTGCGGCCCGAGCCATGCTTGAGCCCGCGCCGCTTGGGCACAAACGCCGCCTCGCCTTGACCGGCAAACCAGCGCGACCACTTCATCACCGTCGAGATCGACACGCCGCACACCTTGGCAATCTCGGCCCAGGTGAGCGCCGTCTCTCGGCGCAGTGTCAGCGCCTGACGGCGAAGCAGTTCCAGGGATTCGGCGGACAGGCCGCGGGCGTCGATTTTCTTCATCCCCGAATCATACTAGATTCTTTTTGTTTGCCGGCTTAATAAACAGGTAGGAGCCGTTCGCGCAACTGCCAAACGGCGACCGGGGCCGAAATCAGCGTAAGCAATGGGATGTACGCTACAGCTCGGTTGGCATGCACGTGTAACAGGGCCAGCGGTTGCGCTGTTTCAAACCGCTACGTAGCGGCATCAATCTGCAACACACGGCCGCGCTTGTTCGCCCAACTGTTTCTCCGGCGAAGGACGCTACGCCTAGCCGCCTGCCTGACTCGAGCTTTTTCCCCGCTTCCGAGATCTTATTGACGACTCAGGAGTACCTCGATATAGAGGCCCGCGCTCCGGCATAGGGAAGCGCACGTGGTACGACTCATGCTTTCCGTCAATAGAGAAGGCCGCTGCCCGCGGTGTCACAGGAATTCGACGGGCGAACTCGAAATCATCAACAAGCGGCCCAGATAGCGGACCAGGCGCATATTGCGGCGCACGGGACGGGACAACGAGCGAGCTTGAGGATGAATGTCGAATATGTTTTTGATCAGGGTCCACTTCGGGCTGGCATTGCGGAAGAGGACATCCTTTTCCACTGGTTCGTCTGGAACGAGGCTGTGATAGTGCGGGAAGGCGCGGCCATTACTCGTGAAGCCGCATTGCATGACGCCCTCGCGACCGTGGTCCTGCTTCAGGGCACGGCGAAGCAAGGAGGCGAGCTCGTCCGCGCGGGTGGCCGGCCGACCCACCACAATCGGCGTGATCAGTCACGGCCCCTCGACTCGTTGGGACAGCGGACAAACAAGGACCGAATTCTTGACAAACAGATCAGGCCACGCGGTAGTCAAAGGCGCGATGGGAAATAACGCCGCTCCCCACGGTGGGTACGATTCGGTCGCCTCGATCAAGGCGGGAGAGCTACTCGACCTCCATTACGACATCGGTGGCGGACTCTACAAGATGTGGGCAAGTCCGAGCTCGGTGCTGGCTGCCATCGTCCTGGGCTGGGCGGGCTGTGACCACCCCGCGCAGTTGCACTACGGCTGGGATTTGGCGAGCGCGGCGAGCCTCGATGACGCGATTCGCGACACAACCCGCCGGGCGTTCGACCTGTTGAATGTCGGAGAAGTCTCCGCCCCGCTGATCTTCGAGCCGGGATGTGGCATCGGCGGCGCGGCGACCGACATCGCCCTGTTGCGGCCCGACTGCGAAGTAATCGGAATGTCCGTGGTCCGGGCCCAAGTCGAAACGGCCCGCCGTCGCGCCGACGCATTGGCGCTCCGTAATGCGACGTTTTGCCACGGAAACTATCTCGCTACGCCCTTCGACGACTGCTCCTTCGACGGCATCTACGCCATCGAGTCGTTGTGCTACACCCCGGCCAACGAGCGGCCGGCGCTGTTTGCCGAGCTCCACCGTCTTCTTCGGCCTGGCAGCCGGATGGTCGTAATGGACGGTTGCACATGCCGCGCGCCACAGAATGAAGAGGAGCGCGGCTACGTGAGAGACGTCCTGGCGGGCTGGACATTTCCCGCGCCATGCACACCCGACGAGTTTCGCGAGCTTGCCATCCAGGCGGGATTCGAGATGGTGGAGCAGCGCGACGTGACGCGCTCCGTCTACGATTCGGCACGCCGGATTGCCGCCATCGCTCGTTACGCACTGCTCCCCCTCACTCAGGTCGCATCGCTGCCAGGTATTGGCCGCCTGTTGAGCTCCCTCGGTTTCGGCTCGCCGAATCACGCGCGTCGCTTCGTCGCCGCTTGTCTTTCGCAGCTGGCCGTTTTCGACCTAGGTCTCGGCGCCTATTACCTTCACGTCTTGCGCAAGCCGCCTGACGCGTAGCCTGGAGGATGCCGAGGGGAAGAAAAACACGGCGTGAACTCTGCAGTCGCGCGGCGAGGATCGCGCCCGAGGCGGCGGTGACAACGGCTATCCGGCAGAGAACGGGCGCGCCTTCCGGTCGCAGGTCGCAAACACCACAAGAAAGTTCATACAGAGAGAGGAGAGGAAGGGAATGGACTCGATACAATCGTTTCATGAGGCAAGGGATTTTCTCCTGACGCACCGGACCGACTACGACGCCGCATATCGCGATTTTCGCTGGCCCGTGCTCAATGAATTCAATTGGGCGCTCGATTACTTCGACGGCAGTCTGGCCCGCACCGGCGGAACCGCGCTGTTACTGGTGGACGAGTCGGGGGCGCAGACGAAGATCAGCTTCAGCGAGATGTCGCAGCGATCGAACCAAGTCGCCAACTTCCTGCGCGCCTTGGGTGTCAAGCGCGGAGACCACATCCTGATCATGCTCGGCAACGTCGTGCCCCTGTGGGAAGCCACACTCGCGGCGATCAAGCTCGGGGCGGTCGTGGTTCCGACCACCACCCTGGTCACCCCGGAGGACCTGCGTGATCGTATCGACCGAGGTCGCATCGCACACATCCTTTGCGCCGCCCAGGATACGCACAAATTCGCCGGCTTGGCTGAAGGGCTCACGCGCATCTGTGTGGGCAGCTCGGCGGACGGCTGGGTCGAATTCGAAGGTGCGCGCGACGCAGAGAGCAGCTTCGTGCCGGACGGTGTAACCCGGGCCACCGACCCCTTGTTGCTCTACTTCACCTCGGGCACAACCTCGAAACCCAAGCTCGTGCTCCACACCCATCAGAGCTACCCGGTCGGCCATCTGTCGACCATGTACTGGCTTGGCCTCAAACCCGGCGACCTCCATTACAATATCAGCTCGCCGGGGTGGGCCAAGCATGCCTGGAGCTGCTTCTTCGCGCCCTGGAACGCGGGGGCGACGGTCTTCGTCTACAGCGCGGCCCGCTTCAACACCGGGGCAACTCTGGACGTGCTGACCCGCTACGGGGTGACCAGCCTGTGTGCGCCACCCACCGTGTGGCGCATGCTGATACAGGAAAATCTCGCGGACTGGCCGGTCAAGCTTCGGGAACTCGCGAGCGCGGGTGAGCCGCTCAATCCAGAAGTGATCGAGCAGGTGAAAAGGGCGTGGGGCCTTTCCATCCGCGACGGCTACGGCCAAACGGAGACCACCGCTCAGGTTGGCAACCCGCCAGGCCAGCCAATCCGCTACGGCTCCATGGGCCGCCCACTTCCGGGCTATCGCGCTGTCCTGCTAGATACCGACGGACAACCCGGCGTCGAGGGCGAGTTGAGCCTCCCCCTCGCCCATTGGCAACTAGGGCTAATGGAGGGCTACCAGGGCGATGAGGCCAAGAACGCCGAAGTGATGCGCGACGGCCACTACCACACCGGAGATGTGGCACGCATCGACGAGGACGGCTACCTCTGGCACGTCGGACGTGCCGACGACGTGTTCAAGTCCTCGGATTACCGCATCAGCCCCTTCGAACTCGAGAGCCTGCTGATCGAGCACGATGCGGTGGTGGAAGCCGCGGTGGTGCCCAGCCCCGACCCCGTGCGACTGTCGGTCCCGAAGGCCTTCGTCGTCCTGCGCGCCGGTAGTGCCCCGGACCGCAACACGGCGTGCGAGATCTTCCGCTTCGTCCGCGACAAGGTCGCGCCCTACAAGCGCGTGCGGCGCCTCGAGTTCACGGATCTGCCCAAGACCATCTCCGGCAAGATCCGCCGCGTCGAGCTGCGCCAGAAGGAGCAGCAGCGCAAGGATGCCTCGTGTCGCGGGGCGACCGAGTTCTGGTACGAGGATTTTCCCGAGCTCACCTGAGACGGGCATCCGAAAAACGCTCGCCGGCAGCGCCCGCAGCGACGTGCGTGGCGACGGCGGGAGAAGCGTTGAATTCAAGCATGGAGTTTGGAAACAAGAAATGAATCTCGAACAGATGCTATCCGAGAAAACCGCGGCCGCAGACGAAATTGCGGCTCTCGTGCAGAGCGGTTGGACTGTCGACTATGGATTTGCAATCAGCCAGCCCGACCTCCTTGACGCCGCCTTGGCGGCGCGCAAGGACGAGCTGTGCAACGTGCGCGTGCGCAACGCGCTTTCGGTCAAGCCGCGCCAAGTGATCGAGCTCGACCGCGAGCAGCACCACTTTCACGTCGAAAACTGGCACTTCTCCGGCTACGACAGGCGCAAGCACGACGACGGCCTCACCAGTTACATCCCATTCAACTTCGGTGAAGGGCCGCGGCTGTACAGGCAGCACCTCGACACGGATCTGCTGGTGATCAAGACGACTCCCATGGATCATCACGGATTCTTCAATTTCGGCGCCAGCAACAGCTACCTCCGGGCAGCGTGCGACACTGCCCGACGCATCGTGGTGGAAACCAGCACGGCGATGCCGCGGTGCTCCGGTGTCGAGAATGCTGTGCACATCTCCGAGGTCGATTTCGTCATCGAGGGTGACAACGCCCCACTCGCCGAGCTGCCGAATGCGCCGATTTCCGAGATCGACCGCCGCGTGGCGGAACTCATTCTGCCGGAAATCGATGACGGTGCCTGCCTGCAGATTGGCATCGGCGGCATGCCCAACGCGGTGTGCTCAGCGCTGGCTACGGGCCCGGTCAAGGACCTCGGCATACACACCGAGATGTTCGTCGACGGCATGGTGGACCTGGCCGAAGCAGGCAAGATCACGGGGTGGCGGAAGAGCACGTTCCGCGGCAAGATCGCCTTCACCTTCGCCCTCGGTACCCGCCGGACCTACGATTTCATCGACGGCAACGAGATGTGCCTGAGCCTGCCCGTGGACGAGACCAACCTCACCGAGAACATTGCCCGCAACCGCGGTGTGGTGTCGATCAACAACGCCATGCAGATCGACCTCATGGGACAAGTCGCCTCTGAGAGCGCCGGGTTCAAGCATTGCACGGGCACCGGCGGCCAACTCCAGTTCGTGCGCGGCGCCTTCATGTCGGAGGGCGGCAAGTCGTTCATCTGCCTGTCGTCGCGCTACTTGAAGGGCGGCGAGCCGCGCTCGCGCATCGTCTCCGGGCTCGCCCCCGGCACGGTGGTGACTACGCCGCGTACTGACGTGATGTACGTGGTCACCGAGTACGGAATCGTCAATCTCAAGGGCAAGAGTGTCCCAGACAGGGTGCGCGCGCTCATATCCATCGCGCATCCCGACGACCGCGAACTCCTGGAGAGACAGGCTCGCGAGTGCGGTCTGTTGCCGCGCCGATTGTACTGACTCGGCCGGTTCGGGGAATGGGCGAAGGGCTGCTCGGCGCTTCGCCCCGCTGAGGCGTGAAAAGCGTTCGCATCCTGACTCCAGGTCGCGCAAAGAGATGAACACGAACCCACTCGTGATCGCTGCAGCTCGTTTGTGGGCAACCGAGGCCGGCCCTGTCATCGCCGCAGCGGCCGCGGTAACAGCAATGTTTGCCGTCGGCCTCTACCTGGCCAGCTCGTTCGGGGCTCTCGGCGCGGAGCTGTCCACCGGCGTTCCGTCGATCTCACTGCTGCGGCTCATCCCGGTCTGGCTTGCGGAAGGCGGCTTCGCGCTGGCGCTGTGGAGCCGGATTCGAAGGAGCAGCGACCCGGCGGTCGAGCTATCGGCCGCCGAGGAGGTCAGGCGCAGCCTGGTCCTCGTGGCGTGGCTCGCGCTTCACATTCTGGCTGTGCTCGTGACCACCGCGGCCCTGGGCGCCATCGACACGCCGTGGCGGGATGCTGCAACCGGGGCGAGTGAGGTGACGAGCCCCGGCCACGTGGTGACCTATGTTTCCGCAATACCGGCCTACATCCTGGCCGGCGGAGGCGCTCACGCATACGCACGGGCACGGCTGCGCCGCTTCGCCCACCTCAATTTCCACCACTTCATGATCGTCGCTGTCGGACCGTTCGTTTTCCTACCCGTGATCGACGTCCAACAGCTGATCCACTCGTTCGACCCGGATGCGATCGACTACCTCGTTGCCTACTGGGTGGTGATCGCCGCATGGACCACCAACACCGGATGGTTGGTGACGAAGCTGTTTCGGCACATCCTCGCTCGAATGCCGGCATCCCCGACGGCCTAGTCTAGTAGCGCAGCATGATGGTGAGAAACTCTGATCCCTTGCGGGGCTTGGACCTTGAGGCGCACTGCGGGATGAATCCCGGTCCCTACTCTTCCCCCCGAACCATGCGCGGACGAGAAGATCCCCAAGCGTCGATGTCCACCTACATCAGCGTTGAGGACCGCGTACCGCAGGACCACCGGCTGCGCCGGCTTCGCCGGCTCGTCGAGGTGATCCTGGGCAACATGAGCGGGCTGTTCGACGAAATCGGTTTGCATACGCCCGGCAGGACGGGTGACGGCGCGCTTCCGGTGCCGAAAAAAACGTGCGGAAGGGGTAAGTTCCGGCAGGAAGCATGAGTTTCTCACCATGCTGCTGGACTTTTTCAACTGTAGGACAACTTTGAGGGAGAGGATGTATGACTAGGTATCGGGAGTTTCACTGCCACTCGATCGACAAGCGTGAAGAGTTCTGGGCCGAGCAGGCCGGGCTCGTGCACTGGAACAAGCCGGCGGAACAGATCTGCGATTTCTCCAACCCGCCGTTCGTCAAGTGGTTCAAGGGCGGCGAGACCAACCTCTGCTACAACGCGGTCGATCGCCACGCCGCCACGCGCCCGAACGATCGCGCGCTGATCTACGTCTCCACCGAGACGGACGAGGAGAAGGTCTACTCCTTCGCCGAGCTGCAGCGCGAGGTCGAGCGCATGGCGGCGATCTACCAGGATCTCGGGGTCAAGCGCGGCGACCGGGTGCTGATCTACATGCCGATGATCGCCGAGGCGGCCTTCGCCATGCTGGCCTGCGCGCGCATCGGCGCGATCCACTCGGTGGTGTTCGGCGGCTTCGCCGCGGGGTCGCTGGCCACCCGCATCGACGACGCCAAGCCGGTGCTGATGGTGAGCTCGGACGCCGGCATGCGCAACGGCAAGCCGGTGCCCTACAAGCATCTCGTCGATGAGGCCTGCAAGCTCGCCGAGTTTCCGCCGAAGAAGGTGCTCATCATCGACCGCGGCCTCGACAAGGGTTTCCCGAAGGTCGAGGGGCGCGACGTCGATTACGCGGCGCTGCGCGCCAAGCACATGGACGCGACCGTCCCGGTGACCTGGCTCGAGTCCTCGCAGCCGAGCTACATCCTGTATACCTCCGGCACCACCGGCAAGCCCAAGGGCGTGCAGCGCGACACTGGCGGCTACGCCGTGGCGCTCGCCGCCTCCATCAAGCACATCTTCACTGGCTTCGAGGGCGAGACCATGTTCTCGACCTCCGACATCGGCTGGGTGGTCGGCCACAGCTACATCGTCTACGGCCCGCTCATCGCCGGCATGGCCACGGTGATGTACGAGGGCACGCCGCTGCGTCCGGATGCCGGCATCTGGTGGAAGATCGTCCAGGATCACAAGGTCAACGTGATGTTCTCCGCACCCACCGCGGTGCGGGTGCTGAAGAAGCAGGACCCGGCCTACCTCAAGAAGTACGACCTCTCGTCGCTCAAGCACCTCTTCCTCGCCGGCGAGCCGCTCGACGAGACGAGCCACAAGTGGATCATGGACGAGCTGGGCATCCCAGTCATCGACAACTACTGGCAGACCGAGACGGGCTGGCCGATGCTGTCGGCGGTGCGCGGCGTCGAGAAGACCCCGATCAAATACGGCTCGCCGAGCTTCCCCGTGTTCGGCTACGACCTGCGCATCTTCCGCGAGGACGGCACCGAGTGCGGCGCGAACGAGAAGGGCATCGTGGGCATCGTCCCGCCGCTGCCGCCGGGCTGCCTGTCTACCGTCTGGGGCCAGGACGAGCGCTTCGTCTCCACCTACTTCAGCCTGTTCAAGGATCCGGTGGTCTACAGCTCGTCCGACTGGGGCATCAAGGACGAGGACGGCTACCACACCATCCTCGGCCGCATGGACGACGTCATCAACGTCGCCGGCCATCGCCTCGGCACCCGTGAGATCGAGGAGGCGATCCAGGCGCATTCCGCGATCGCCGAGGTCGCGGTGGTGGGCGTGCACGACGAGGTCAAGGGCCAGATGCCGATGGCTTTCGCCGTGGTGAAGGACGGCTCGACGGTCGACAACCCCGAGAAGCGCACCACGCTTGAGAAGGAAGTGATGAAGACGGTCGACAGCCTGCTCGGCGCGATCGCGCGCCCGGGCCGGGTGCACTTCATCTCCGGCCTGCCCAAGACCCGTTCCGGCAAGATGCTGCGCCGTTCCATCCAGGCGCTGGCCGAAGGGCGCGATCCGGGCGACCTCACCACGATCGACGATCCGAGCACGCTGGAGCAGATCAGGGCCGCGCTGGCCGGCTGAGCGTCGCGCCCTTCGTCGGTCGTAGGGACCCGCCCGGGTGCGGCGGGTGTGGCACAATCAGTTGAGACGGTCGAAAACGAAGGCTCTATGCGCGGGATGTGGACGCCGGCCCAGCAGGTCGCGGAGTTGGATTCGCGCGTGCTCGGCACAGGTTATCGGATCGCCGCGATCCTCGGCGAAAGCCTGCACGCGTTCGTGTGCAGGGGCCGCCGGGAGTCCGAGCCGGAGCGCCCGCTGGTGTTGAAGGTCCTCAAGACGGCGAGCCTCTCCGAGCCGCAAGCGCGCTACCTCAGGCACAAGATCGAGCGCCTGAGGGTCATCGATCATCCCGGCGCTGTCGTTCCACACACGCTCGTTTCCCAGGGCAGTGCGCACTTCCTCGTCTACCGCGACGTTCCAGGCGTTCCCCTCGACCGCTGGGAGCGGGTCAATCGGCCGACACGCCTCAACGACTTCTTCACCATCGCCCTGGGTCTCGCCGAAGTCCTGAACGCCGTCCACCAAGCCGGTGTGATCCATGGCGGCGTGAGGCCCCACAACATTCTGTTCGACGCC
This sequence comes from Azoarcus sp. DD4, assembly GCF_006496635.1. Taxonomy (NCBI): domain Bacteria; kingdom Pseudomonadati; phylum Pseudomonadota; class Betaproteobacteria; order Rhodocyclales; family Zoogloeaceae; genus Azoarcus; species Azoarcus sp. DD4. The sequence goes on along the minus strand of NZ_CP022958.1, from coordinate 2,340,740 downwards.
GAAACCCCGACGGTATACCTGGTCGATTTTCTCAGCCCGCTCGACGTCCGCGACATCAGTCACTTCATCTACGACCTCGATTTCATCGAGGGCACGCTCGCCTATACCTCGCCGGAGCAGACCGGGCGGATCAATCTTCGGGTGGATTTCTCCACCGATATGTATTCGCTGGCGATCACCCTGTACGAGCTGCTGGTGGGCGACTTGCCCTTCCGTTCCCGCGACCCACTGGAGCTGATCCATTGCCACCTCGCCGAGGAAGTGCCCAATGTCCACACGGTAAGGCCCGAGATTCCGCGCGTGGTCGGCGACATCATCGCCAAGCTGGCTCTGAAGGAACCCGAGAAGCGCTATCAGAGCGCCGTCGGTCTGCGCGCCGATCTCGAACGCTGCCGGCTGGAGCACCTTGCCACCGGCACGATCGCACCCTTTCCGCTGGGAATCCACGACCACAGCCGTCGCGTCTCCTTCGTCTCCAAGATGGTCGGGCGGGAACGCGAGGCCAGCCTCGTCCTCAATGAATACGGCAAGGTCGTGCGCGGCGCTTTCCGCGCCGTCTTCATTTCCGGTCTGTCCGGGATCGGCAAGACCCGCTTGATCCAGGAGCTGCAGCGGCCGCTGGTGAAGCACAAGGGTTACTTCACCTCCGGCAAATTCGACCAATACCAGAAGAACGTGCCGTACAGCTCGCTGCTGCAGGCGCTGCGCAACCTCGTGCGCACCCTGCTGACGGAGAGCGACAGCCGGGTGGCTGCATGGAAGGCGAAGCTGCTCGACGCCCTCGTCCCTCACGCCCAGGTAGTCATCGACGTCGTGCCGGAGCTCGCCGTCCTGATCGGGCCCCAGCCGCCGGTGCAACCATTACCTCCGGCGGAGGCGCGCCAGCGCTTCAACGCCGTCTTCAACCGCTTTCTTTCCTGTATGGCGAGCGCCGAGAATCCGCTCGTCCTGTTCATCGACGACATGCAGTGGTGTGATGCGGCGTCCTTCGAATTCCTCCAGTCCCTGTTCGCCAACGCCGCCGACCATCCGTATCTCTTCTTCATCGGTGCCTATCGGCACAACGAGGTCGACAGCAGCCATCCCCTGATCCACCTCATGCGTGCCATCGAGGATCGGGGGGAAGCCCTACAGATCGTCCGCCTCGGCCCCCTGGGGCCCGTGCACTGTCACGAGATGGTGGCCTACATCCTGGATGCGCAGGAAGAACATAGCGGGCCGCTGGCCGACTTCCTCGTCGAGTTGACCGAAGGCAACCCCCTGTTCGTCAGCGAGAGCCTGTCCTATCTCCACCAGCAGAAGCTGCTGCACGTCGATCGCCACGGCGCCTGGCGCTGGCAGCTGGACGAGATCCGTCGTTCCGACATGCCCGCCTCGGTGGTGGAGCTGTTCAGCGCGAAGATCACCAAGCTGCCTTCCGACACGCTGGGCATCCTGGTCCTGTGCGCGTGCATGGGCAATCGCTTCGCCCCGGAAGACATCGCCCGCATCCGCGAGATCACCCTCGTCGAACTCTATGAAAGGCTCAAGCCGGGGTTGAGCCTGGGACTGCTCGTCGAGCACAAGCACGACTTCCAGTTCGTCCACGACCGTGTCCAGGAGGCCGTACTGCGCCTGCTCCCCGCCGACGAGCGGCGGGCAATCCACTGGTCGATCGGTCACCACCTGCTGGGCGGCCTGCAGACCGAGCTCGACGCCGTTGAGACCGACCGCTTGTTCACCATCGCCGCCCACCTCAACCTGGGCAAGGCGCGCGAGCCCGATCCTGCCACCGCCGCCGACCTTTGCCGGATCAACTTCCACGCCGGCAACCGAGCGTTAGACGCCCTCGCCACCGAGGCGGCCAATGGGTACTTCAGGGCGAGCCGGGCCGCGCTGCCAGCCGACGCCTGGCAAAGCGCCTATACCACGAGCTTCCGCATTCACCAGTGCCTCGCCAAGACCGAGCTGATGTGCGGTCGCCCGGAGCAATCCCGCCGCCTCATCGACGAGCTGATCGCTCACGCACAAAACGAGCTCGACAAGGCGGAGGCGCTTGCCGAGCAGACGACCTCGCTGTCATCGGTCGGCAACTTCATCGACGCCGTCGATACCGCAAACCGGGGGCTCGCCTACTTCGACCAGGCGCTCCCGGCGTCATCCGATGCGGCGCAGCGCAAGATGCAGAGCCTAATGGCAGATATCCACCGCGAGGGCGACGACCTGTGGGCGCGAATCCTCGACATGCCCTTCACCACGGAACGACGCGCCCGCATCGAGCTCGCCTTTTATGCCGAATTGATCCCCGACCTCTACCTGTCGGGACAGGTGCCTCAGCTCTACCTCGCGGCGGCACAATCGACGCGCCTGTGCCTGGCCGGCGGCATGGATGAGTCGGTGATCTACTCGTTTTCGATCATGGGCCTCAACCTGGGCGAGCAGGCCCGCTTCGATCTGGCCTTCCGTTATGAGGATCTCGCCCGCGAGCTGTGCGCGCGCCATCCCGACACCTTCGGTGCCACCCGCGGCATGAACGGCATCGCGTGGTGCAACATGCACTCGCGCAGCCGCCCGGGGGCGATCGTCGAGTACTGCCGCAAGTCGATTCAAAGCGGCAAGAACTGCGGCGACCTGTACAACGCGGGCTTGTCCTACGGCCCGCTGATGTGGAACCTGCAGGTGCTCGGCGACGACTTCTCGCGTATTGCCGACGCTGCGCAGGAGTGCCTGGATTTCTCGCGGAAAAATCAACTGTCGTTCTCGGTAGGCTTGGCCGAGGCCGTCGAGGCGGGCTGGGTCGCGCCGATGATGCGCGACGACGCGGCCGTCCCCATGGCGGACAAGCTCGCGCTGTGGGAGCGCAGCAACCACATTGCCTCGGTAGGCAGCTACTTCGTGCTGCGCGCGATCAGCCAGCACTACCTGGGCGACTACGTGGCGGCGGCGGCGAGTCTGGAGGCGGTCGAGCGCTACCTGCACGGGCTCACCGACAACGTGCTCAAGCGGCAGTGCAAGGTTTTCGAGATCCTGAACGCCTTGCGTCTGTACGAACGCGGGTGTGAGCCCGGCGGGGCGGCGCGGCTTCAGGCGCTCATCGCCCCGCTGGTCGACGAGCTCGAGACGTGGTCGCAGCTCGGCCCGCTACTCGTGCCCTACATGGCCCTGATTGCCGCCGAGCGCGAGCGCATCCTCGGTTCGCCACGGCAGGCCCGCGCCCTCTACCTGGATGCGATCGAAATCGCCGACGCGCATGGCTATGTCTTTCTGCGCGGCTACCTCAACGAATGTCTGGGCGAACTGATGCTGGGAGAAGGTAGCCAGACGGGCAGGGGCTACCTCCGCGAGGCCGACCGCCTCTACCGTCGCTGCGGGGCCGCAGCCATGGAAGCCAAGCTGCGCCGGAAGCATCCGAGCCACCTGCCGCTCGATGTCGCTCCGGCAGGGGTGGAAAGAACGGTCGAGGCGCCGGCGACGTTGCCCGACCTGGATCTGGACTATCTCGTCAAGTCCTCGCTCGCCATCGTCGCCGAGACCGACCTCGACGCCCTGCTGCGGAAGATCATGCAGGTCGTGACCGAAAGCTCGGGGGCCCAGCGCGGATATCTGATCATGCGCGAAGGGGACAACTTTGCCATTCGTGCGCGGAGCGACATCGCCGAACGGGGCGCGGTCAAGACGGAGACTACGACGCTCGCCGAAGCTCCGGGAGTCAGTGTCGCGCTGGTCAACTACGTCTATCGCACGCGAGAAAAAGTGTTGCTCGGTGGCGGCAGCGGCCCCGCCTACCTGGCCGATCTCGCCAGCAAGGAGCCGGGCTCGCTGCTGTGCCTGCCCGTCATCAAGCGGAACATGCTCGTCGGTCTCCTGTACCTGGAAAACCGGCTCGGCAAGGGCATGTTTACGGCCGCGCAGACGCGCGTCACCGAGGTGATCGCCGCCCACGCCGCGATCTCTCTGGAGAACGCACGCCTGCTGGCCGAAACAAGGGCCGCAGAGGCGCGGATCCAGGAGCTCAACGTCGAGCTGGAGCGTCGGGTCGAGGAGCGCACGGCGCAGCTCGCCCTCGCCAACCGCGAGCTCGAATCGTTCTCCTACTCGGTGTCCCATGACCTGCGCGCGCCGCTGCGTAGCATCAGGGACTTCAGCACGATTCTGCTGGAATACTACGCCGACGAGCTGGACGACTATGGCCGCGACGGCCTCAATCGGATCGTACGGGCGAGCCAACGCATGGGCTTCATCATCGACGACCTGCTCCAGCTCTCGCGCATCGCGCGTACCGAGGTCCGCCGCGAGCGCATCGACCTCGGGGTTGCTGCCCGCGAGATTCTCGATGATCTGCTGCCGCAAGGGGCCGCCGTCAGCATCGACATCGAGACGGGGCTCTTCGTCGACGCCGATCCCGGCCTGGTTCGGATCATGCTGGAGAACCTGCTCGCGAACGCGATCAAGTTCACCAGCAAGACGGCGAGCCCGGAGATCGGGCTGCGCCGGGGTAACGACAGCATGACCTTCGTTTTGAGCGACAACGGTGCCGGGTTCGACGCCAAGTACGCCGACAAGTTGTTCGTCCCGTTCCAGCGGCTGCATAGCGAAAACGAGTTCGAGGGCATCGGGATCGGGCTCGCGATCGTCCGTCGAATCGTGGAGCGACATGGCGGGCAGATCCGGGCCCAGGGAGAACGTGGACACGGAGCGAAGTTCTATTTTCGCTTTCGGTAGGACCTTGTCCGAGACCGGTCCGCTCCTTCAGAGTCGTGCCTCCATGCCCTCGAGCGTGGCCCCTGACGACGGGCGTCGCCACCAATTTGCTTCGTCTGGGCCCCCTTATGGTAGGATGGTTTTTTGCAGCTCTTGCCAGCGAGGAGGGACTCGTTGAGAGATCGCATTCGCCCAAAAGAGGCGAAGGAGGAGATAGCATGTCCAATGCAAGAGAGTACGCCCGTCCAACGACGGTCGAGGCGATTCGCAAGGCCGTATGGGACGGAAAGGAGTGCCCGTCGGGCACAGTGGCTGATGTCGTTCTGCGCTCATGGACCCGGTGTCGTACCGAAGGCGTTGCTCCCACCGCTCGACAGGAGTTCGATGCGGTCCCGCGGACGGCGCTTGGAGAATCCCTTGAAGTAAAGCGGACCCTCGTCCTCGCTGCCGAACCGGTCGTCGACGCGTTGATGGAGCAGCTGAACGATGCCCCGAGGATGATCATCCTGAACGATGAACGGGGCGTCGTGCTGCTGAACCAGGGAAACGACTCCCTCCTTGCTGACGCGCGGAAGCGCGCCGTACGTGCTGGTGTCTGCTGGGACGAACGTACCCGGGGCACCAATGCCATGGGAACCGCGCTCGCGGAGCGGAGGCCAGTGGCGATTCACGGGGCGGAACACTACCTCGAGGCCAATTCCATTTTCACCTGCACCGCGGCGCCTATTTACGATCCGTTCGGCGAGCTGACCGGTGTTTTGGACATCAGTGGATATGCCGGCGCCATGGGCCCCGTGCCGGTCCCCTTTGTTCAGATGGCGGTGCAGCTCATAGAGAATCAGCTCTTCCGCCAGACGTTTGCCGATTGCATTCTGCTGCGCTTCCATCTGCGTCCCGATTTCGTCGGGACGCTGCGCGAAGGTATCGCTGTGCTATCGCGCGAGGGGACGATCGTCTCGATGAACCGTACCGGGCTCAAGATCGCAGGCCTCGGCCTGGAAGCCGTCGCCGATCACCGTTTCGATTCTGTCTTCGACATGAACTTCGGAGCGTTTCTCGATCACGTGAAGGAGTCCGCCTTCAATCTCGTCCGCCTCTCGCTCTATGGCGGCGCCCAGGTTTACGCCCGAGTGGAGCCGGGTTTGCGTGCTCCGCCACGCCCCGCCGCGCGCGTCCGCCCTCCTCGGCCGGCACCGCGGCCGCTGGATTCGCTGGACACCGGCGATGCAGCGGTCCAGCTGGCGATTGACCGTGCTCGTCGGGGGATCGCGCGCAACCTCAGCATCCTCATCCAGGGCGAGACGGGTGCCGGCAAGGAAGTATTCGCCAAGCACCTGCATGCCGAGAGTCCGAGAAGCAAGGGACCGTTCGTCGCCGTCAATTGTGCCGCCATACCCGAGGGTTTGATCGAGTCGGAGCTTTTCGGCTACGAAGAGGGGGCCTTCACTGGCGGGAGGCGCAAGGGAAACATCGGCAAGATCGCCCAAGCACATGGTGGCACCCTGTTCCTTGACGAGATTGGGGACATGGCGCTGGGGCTGCAGACCAGACTGCTGCGGGTTCTCCAGGACCGCATGGTGGTGCCGCTCGGCGGTCGCGAACCTCAACCGGTTGACATTGCGCTGGTGTGCGCGACGCACCGCGATTTGCGCGGCCTCATCGCGAGGGGTCAGTTCCGCGAGGACCTTTACTACCGTCTCAACGGTTTGGCGATCTCCCTGCCACCGCTACGTGATCGCAGTGACCTTGCTGTCCTGGTCAACCATGTCCTCACACAGTGTTGCGGGGGCGAGTCGCACTACAGTGTGAGCCCCGAAGTGATGGCGCTCTTCAGACGTCACGCGTGGCCAGGTAACCTGCGCCAACTGCACAACGTTCTCGATGCAGCGCTCGCGATGCTCGACGAGGGTCATGTCATCGAGACTCATCATCTGCCGGAAGACTTTGTCGTCGAAGTCGCATCTCACGTCCAATCGATCAAGGAAGAGGTTTCGACCGCAGCGCATTCTTCGAGACTCCCGGCGCCCCGTTGCAACCCCGTCGAAAAGTTACACAATCTCGAGCTGGACGCGATCCACCGGGCGATCGAGGAAAACCACGGAAACATTTCGGCCGCGGCCCGGCAGCTGGGGATCAGTCGGATCACGATCTACCGCAAACTGAGGCAATTTTCGCTAACCGGTCGTCTGCCGCCCCCCCTCGGATAGCGTGCGCTGCGGCTGCTTATTCTCCTGTCGCATGCGTCGCTGGCTTGCTCTTGTCCTGCTCTGTCTGCTGCCGCTCGAGGTTTCCTGGGCGGTGGCGGCCGAGTACTGCACGCACGAGCACGGGCACGGCATGCAACACTTCGGCCATCATGACGACCACCACCGAACCTCAGCTGACAGGACGGATGATCCGGTGCAGCCCGACCGCGCCAGCCTCGGGCACCACCATTGCCACCTGACCGCATTCGTCGGCCTACTCGGCACTCCTAGCCAATCCGACCGGGCGGGCTGGCCCTCCGCTTGGTCGATCGACGAGTTCCCGCGGCCCATCTCCGTACCGCTCGCCCCACCCGAACGCCCCAAATGGTCCGTCCCCGCCTGACACGGCGGGACGGGCACTCCATTCCGGCAGTCTGACCCGGCGCGAAGCCCGGGCAGCCCCGTCTCGCCGAATTCGTCCCCCCATTCGTGGAGAATTCGATGCGAAGGCTTTTCTTGCCGCTGGGGCTGGCGGCCATTTCAATCCAGCCCGTTCTTGCGCAATCGGCAGCCGCCGACGCGCGTCCGCCGGCCCAGGTCGGTGACACCTCGCCGCAGGTCGCGGAGCCCGCCGGCCCGCTTGCCCTGGAGGCTGCCGTCGAGCTGGCCTTGCGCGCCAACCCGGCGCTCGCCGCTGCGGCGCGCGAAGTGGCGGCGGGGGACGGGGCCGTGCTCCAGGCGGGCTTCTTGCCCAATCCCGAGCTCGCCGCCCTAGTCGAGGATACCCGGCGCGAGACCCGCACCGCCGCACTCGTGCTCAACCAGCCGATTCAGCTGGGCGGCAAGCGCGCTGCCCGCGTGCGGGCGGCGGAGGGCGCGCGCGAGGTCGCCGCCGCCGAGCTCGCCGCGACGCGCGCGCAGGTCCGCGCCGGCGTCATCGGTGCCTTCTTCGACGTTGTCATCGCCCAGGAGGGCGCGCGCCTGGCAGCGGAGTCGGTAGCGCTGGCGCAGCGGGCCACCACGGCGGCGGCCAAGCGGGTGGCCGCCGGCAAGGTGTCCCCGGTCGAGGAAACCCGGGCGAGGGTGGCCGAGGCCGGCGTGGCGGTCGAGGCCGCCCGGGCGGCGAGCGCCTTGCGCGCCGCGCGCAGCCGGCTCGCCGCCTTCTGGGGTAACGCCATGCCCCGCTTCGAGCGCGCGGAAGGCGAGATGGTCCTGCCGGCGCCGCAAGCCTACTCCGACCTTGCCGCCCGCCTCGACGCGGCGCCCGTCCTGCGGCGCGCGGGCGCGGAGGTGGCGCGGCGGCGGGCGGTGGTGGCGCTCGAGCGCGCCCGTCGCATCCCCGACCTCACGGTGAGCGTCGGCGTGCAACGCGACGAGGACCTCGGGCGCAACCAGGCGATCGTGGGCCTCTCGGTGCCCCTGCCGCTCTTCGACCGCAACCAGGGCAATCTCGCCGAGGCGCTCGCCCGCGCGGACCAGGCGCGCGACGAGCTTGCGGCCTCGCGTATCCGCCTCGCCAGTGAGGCGGCGCAGGCGTGGGAGCGGCTGGAGACCGCGCGCTGGGAAGCCGAGGAGCTGGCACGCGAGGCGCTGCCCGGCGCCCAGCGCGCGCTCGACGCGGCGACCAAAGGATTCGAGCTCGGCAAGTTCGATTTCCTCCTCGTCCTCGACGCCCAGCGCACCCTGTTCCAGGCCCGCTCGCAGCACCTGCGCTCGCTGGCCGAGGCGCATCGCGCCCGCGCCGAGCTCGACCGCATCCTGGGTGGCCCCGAGCAACTGTCGCCGGGCCGCCCCAAGACAGTTGCTCACCCCCTCGGGGGGTTGCCGCGAAGCGGCGGGGGTACATACGAGGAAGGCTCGACCGTCCCCGCCGCCCGCCACGAATTGGAGTAAGAGCCATGACATCAGGCAAGCAGAAGAAGCAGTGGATCGCGATCGCGGCGGTGGTCGCGGTTGGCATCGCGCTCGGCACGGCGATCGTGCGCAGCGAACCAGCGAAACCGGCAGGGGACGCCCACGGCCACGGCGCGCACCAGGAGGCTGCCGGCCACGACGACGCCGAGCATCACGGCGGGGACGGGCACGAGGCCCACGAAGACGCCGCCGGGCACGAGGACGGCGAGCATCATGAAGACGAAGGCGGCGGACCGGTAAAGGGCCCGCACGGCGGCAAGCTGTTCACCGACGGCGGTTACGGGCTGGAGGTGACGATCTTTGAGCAGGGCGTGGAGCCGCAATTCCGCCTCTACACTTACCGCGACGGCAAGCCGCTCGAGCCGGCGCAAAGTACCGTCGAGCTGACCCTGGGGCGCCTCGGCCGCGCGCCGCAGGCGTTCCGCTTCGCCCCCGAAGGAGACTACCTCAAGGGCGATGCCGTGGTGAGCGAGCCGCACTCATTCGAGGTCGCGGTGAGCGCCACGCACGCCGGCAAGACCTACCGCTTCGGCTACGAGCAGGTCGAGGCGCGAGTTTCGTTGAGCGACGCCCAACTGCGCGAGGCGGGCGTGGAGCTGGCGACCGCCGGCCCGGCGCGGATCGCGACCACCGTCCAACTCTTCGGCGAGGTGCGCTACAACGGCGACCGCACCGTCAAGGTGGTGCCGCGACTGGCCGGGCGCGTCGAGTCGGTAGCCGCGAGCGCCGGCGAGCGGGTGAAGAAGGGCCAGCTTCTCGCCGTGCTGTCGAGCCATGAGCTCGCCGATCAGCGCGGCGAGTTCCTCGCCGCCGAGCAACGCCTCGCCCTGGCGCGCTCGGCGTTCGCGCGCGAGAAGACGCTGTGGGAGGAGAAGATCTCCGCCGAGCAGGATTTTCTGCAGGCGCGTGCCGCGCTGCAGGAGGCCGAGATCGCGGTACGGGGCGCCCGCCAGAAGCTCGCCGCGCTGGGTGGAGCGGCGGGCGCGGGGGGTGACCTCACCCGCTACGAGCTGCGCGCGCCGATCGACGGCGTGGTGACCGACAAACGCATCTCGGTGGGCGAGGCGCTCGCGGACGACACCCCGGTGTTCACCGTCTCCGATCTCGCCAGCGTCTGGATCGAGGCGACCATCGCCGCACAGGACCTGGGCGCGATCGCGGCCGGGCAGCGCGCGACGGTGCGTGCCAATGCGTTCCCAGCCACTGCCGATGGGCGCATCGACTATGTCAGCGTCCTGGTCGGCGAGCAGACGCGCGCGGCCACCGCCCGCATCGTCCTGCCCAATCCCGACGGACGGTGGCGGCCGGGACTGCCGGTGACGGTGGAGGCCGTGGCCGAGGAAACGGAGGTGCCGGTGGCGGTGGCGATCGAGGCCGTCCAGACCGTGCGCGACTGGCAGGTCGTGTTCGGCCGCTACGGCGACGCGCTGGAGGCGCGTCCGCTCGAGCTCGGCCGCAGCGACGGCCGCTTCGTCGAGGTGCAGGCGGGGCTGGCGGCCGGTGAGCGGTACGCCGCCACCAACAGCTTCCTCATCAAGGCCGACCTGGGCAAGGCCGGCGCGAGCCACGACCACTGAAGCGGGAGAAGAGCCATGAAACAGATCACCGCCGTCATTCGTCCGCACCGCCTCGAGGCGGTCGAGCAGGCGCTCCATGCGCTGCCCCACCTGCCGGGATTCACGGTCTTTCCCGCCCGCGGCCACCCGCGCGGCCACGGCCAGGACCACCGCTTCCTCGCCGACGAGTGGAATCCGGACGCCCACGATTGCCTGGTGTTGATGGTGTTCTGCGCCGACGGAACCGCCGCCGGGATCATCGACGCGATCGAGCGCGCCGCCCGCACCGGTATGCCCGGCGACGGCATCGTCGCCGTGGCCGAGCTCACCGACGCGCTGCGCATCCGCACCGGCGAGCGCGCCGACGCCGCGCTGTAAGGGAGACATCATGTTTGAACGCATCATCCGTTTTGCGATCGAGCAGCGCTGGATCGTGCTGCTCGCCGTGCTCGGCATGGCCGGGGTGGGTATCTGGAGCTACCGGCACCTGCCCATCGACGCCGTGCCCGACATCACCAACGTTCAGGTCCAGATCAACACCGAGGCGCCGGGTTACTCGCCGCTGGAGGCCGAGCAGCGCGTCACCTTCCCCATCGAGACGGTCATGGCCGGTCTTCCGCACCTCGTGGAGACGCGCTCGCTGTCGCGCTACGGCCTGTCGCAGGTGACGGTGATCTTCGAGGACGGCACCGACATCTACTTCGCCCGCCAGCTGGTGAATGAACGCATGCAGGAGGCGCGGGGGCGCCTGCCGGCGGGGCTCGCGCCGACCATGGGCCCGATCGCCACCGGCCTGGGCGAGATCTACATGTGGACGGTGGAGGCCGAGGAGGGCGCGCGGAAGGCCGACGGCACGCCCTACACACCGATGGACCTGCGCGAAATCCAGGACTGGATCGTCAAGCCGCAGCTGCGCACCGTGCCCGGAGTGACCGAGATCAACACCATCGGCGGCTATGCCAAGGAATTTCAGGTGGCGCCCCTGCCGGACCGCCTGATGGCCTACGGGTTGTCGCTCGCGGACGTGGTCGAGGCCCTGGAGCGCAACAACGCCAACGTCGGAGCGGGCTACATCGAGCGCCGCGGCGAGCAGAACCTCATCCGCGCGCCGGGCCAGGTCGCGAGTCTCGCCGACATCGGCAACATCGTCGTCGGCCACGCCCGGGGGGTGCCGATCCGCATCGGCGATGTGGCCGAAGTCGGCTTCGGCAAGGAGCTGCGCACCGGGGCCGCCACCGAGAACGGCCGCGAGGTCGTGCTGGGGACGGTCTTCATGCTGATCGGCGAGAACAGCCGCGACGTGTCGCGGGCGGTCGACCGCCGCCTGCAGGAGGTCAACCGGACGCTGCCGCCGGGCGTGCACGCGAAGACGGTCTACGACCGCACCGTCCTGGTGGACAAGGCCATCGCCACGGTGAAGCAGAACCTCACCGAGGGCGCCCTGCTGGTGATCGCCATCCTCTTCCTCTTCCTCGGCAACCTCCGCGCCGCGCTGATTACCGCGCTGGTGATCCCGCTCGCCATGCTGTTCACCTTCACCGGCATGATCACCAACAAGGTCAGCGCCAACCTGATGAGCCTCGGCGCGCTCGACTTCGGCATCATCATCGACGGCGCGGTGGTGATCGTGGAGAACTGCGTGCGCCGGCTCGCCCACGCCCAGGCCGTGGCCGGACGGCCGCTCGCGCGCAACGAGCGCTTCCACGAGGTCTTCGCCGCGGCGAAGGAGGCGCGCCGCCCGCTCGTCTTCGGCCAGCTCATCATCATGGTGGTGTACCTGCCGATCTTCGCCCTCACCGGGGTGGAGGGAAAGATGTTCCACCCCATGGCGTTCACGGTGGTGGCGGCCCTCCTCGGCGCCATGATCCTGTCGGTGAGCTTCGTGCCGGCGGCGGTGGCGCTCTTCCTCGGCGGCAAGGTGGCAGAGAAGGAAAACCGCCTCATGGACTGGGCCAGGCGCGGCTATGCGCCGCTCCTCGACCGGGCGATGGCCTACAAGCCGCTGGTGCTGACCATCGCCGTCGTCGCCGTGGTCCTGTCGGGACTCCTCGCCACCCGCATGGGCAGCGAGTTCGTGCCCAGCCTGGACGAGGGCGACGTCGCCCTGCACGCCCTGCGCATCCCCGGCACCAGTCTCACCCAGGCGATCGGCATGCAGGTGCAGCTCGAACGCACGCTGAAGACCTTCCCCGAGGTCGACACCGTGTTCGCCAAGCTCGGCACCGCCGAGATCGCCACCGACCCGATGCCGCCCAACGTCGCCGACAACTTCGTGATGCTGAAGCCGCGCGATCAGTGGCCCGACCCACGCCGCCCCAAGGCCGAGCTGGTCGCGGCGATGCAGGCGGCGGTGGCCAAGGTGCCGGGCAACAACTACGAGTTCACCCAGCCGATCCAGATGCGCTTCAACGAGCTCATCTCGGGGGTGCGCAGCGATGTGGCGGTGAAGGTCTTCGGCGACGACATGGAGACCATGAACGAGACCGCCGAGCGCATCGCCGAGGTGCTCGAAGCCGTCCCCGGCGCGGCCGACGTCAAGGTGGAGCAGACCACGGGGCTCCCCATGCTCACGGTCGCCATCGACCGCGAGCGCGCGGCGCGCTTCGGCCTCAACATCGCCGACGTGCAGGACGCGGTGGCCGCCGCGGTGGGCGGGCGCGAGGCCGGCGTGGTGTTCGAGGGCGACCGCCGCTTCGACCTTCTCGTGCGCCTGCCCGAGCGCCTGCGCGGCGACCTCGAGACGATGCGGCGGCTGCCGCTGCGCCTGACGCGGGCGGCGGCCGGTGAGGGATCGCATGGCTTCATCCGCCTCGGCGACGTGGCCACGATCGAGGCGGCGCCGGGGCCCAACCAGGTGAGCCGCGAAAACGGCAAGCGCCGGGTGGTCGTCACCGCCAACGTGCGCGGGCGCGACATCGGCTCCTTCGTCGCCGAGGCGCAAGCGCGCATCGACGAGGCGGTGACGGTGCCGGCCGGCTATTGGACGACCTGGGGCGGCACGTTCGAGCAGCTGCAGTCGGCCGCTGCGCGCCTGCGGATCGTCGTGCCGGTGGCGCTGCTCCTGGTGTTCACCCTGCTCTTCGCCATGTTCGGCAACCTCAAGGACGGGCTGCTGGTATTCACCGGCGTGCCCTTTGCGCTCACCGGCGGCATCGTCGCGCTGTGGCTGCGCGACATCCCCTTGTCGATCTCGGCCGGGGTTGGCTTCATCGCGCTCTCCGGGGTGGCCGTGTTGAACGGCCTGGTGATGATCGCCTTCATCCGCGGCCTGCGCGAGGACGGCATGGCGCTCGACGCGGCGGTGCGCGAGGGCGCGCTCACGCGCCTGCGTCCGGTGCTGATGACCGCGCTGGTGGCTTCGCTCGGCTTCGTGCCGATGGCCATCGCGGTGGGCACCGGCGCCGAAGTGCAGCGGCCGCTCGCCACCGTGGTGATCGGCGGGATCCTCTCGTCGACCGCGCTCACCCTGCTGGTGCTGCCGGTGCTCTATCGGCTGGCGCACCGCGGGGAGGAGTCGACCGAGGCCGAAGCGAAAGAGGCGCAGGCCTTCACCCCGGCGACTCGCCCAGCACAAGAGGGCGGGGCCGCGTAGCGCTGGGCCGGCCCCGTCCCACGGCACGCGCGGTGATCGTCCGCGGGGCCGTGGGGGTGGGCCGATCCGTCAACTGGCTTCCATATGGAGGAGTGCCATGAAGCATCGTCTATCGGTTCCCATTGTGGCCCTAGCCTTGTCCGGTTGCGCCACCGCCCCGGCTCCGGCACCCGCCGATTCGTCGGGCGCGCGCGACGACTATGGGCTGGCGATCGTCTCGCTGACACTGTCCGGCAAGCCGCTGGAGCGCGTCTCCCACTTCGAATATCGCCTGCGGGCGATTCCTTCCGTCAACGGCGGGGAGGTCAAAAGAACCCCTCACTTCAACTCGGTGCGGCAGCATGCGCGATGGTTGACGGACGGGGCGGGCCCGCGGGCTGGCGCCGTCCCGACCCGCGTGGCGGTGAAGGCGTCGGGTTCGGGCGTGATGCCCGACGTCGTCGAGTCCGGCCTGCCCATCGGCCGTCTAGTTGTCTTGCGGTTGCCCGCGGGTGACTACGAGCTTCACGACTGGAAGGTGGTCGAGCCGACCGTACATGGCCGTGACGAGCTCGCGCCGCGGCAGGGGCCGGTCTACCGTTTCACGGTGGAGCCAGGGCGCGCCGCCTATCTCGGCAGCCTCGACCTGCGCCTAGCGGGCGAGGGGGCGCATCACTTGAGCGTGGCGGCCAAGGCACAGCGCGATCTGGCGCTTCTTCCGGCCAAGGGACCAGCCGTGCGAGTCTCGGACGTGGTCTATCGCCCCGGCGCGTTGCGACCGTGACCCCGGGACCGACAAGCCCTCTCGTTCCCGATCGCCGGCCGCAGGTTCTTCGGCCGAGGATTCGCGCTACGATGGCAGATCGTCGCCGGTGAGCATAGCGGTTTCGCGCAGTCGTTCTATATAAGCGGCTCTTCAGGCCGTGCACAATGCGAATAACTGCAACCTTCTTGAAGCCTCTCTTTTTTGATCTGCATCAACACGACCGGCAGCTCAGTGTGCAACATGCTGATGACTGTCACCGTTTGCATCACAGCTGTTTCATGAAACATGTTGCTGCAACACATCTTTCGAGGTCCAGAGAAATGTTCCCGATCGCGCGAATGTGCTAGCAGCAAGTCCGCAAGATGTGTGCCATACGCCGCTTCCGAGGAAGCGCGATTGTCGCCAGGTGCGCCGCGGGCAAAGCGTTCCGCTAGTTGGAAAGCACTCTCGGCGGGTCCAGCCGCCGTTCTCTAGTGACCCCTGTGGGCGAAACTTTCGATCTCTGGCCCAGAAGTTGCTGACAAGACCATACCCATACCGCGATCGAGGCTATGTTGCTTTCTGAGCCAGACGACACGCAGGGCATGGGAAGGGCTCCGTTCCACGCGGTTGCGTTGGAACGGTCGGCTGAACGCCTAAGGAAGACAAGGAGAGATCGATGGGAGCATCAAATCTGGCTGTAAAACAATCGCTGAAGGCCCATCCGGTGCCGAGCAGCGTGGATCCGCAGGAAGTGCACAAATGGCTGCAGGATTTCACCTGGGACTTCAAGGCGAAAAGCGCGAAGTACCCAACCAAGTACGACATGGACGTCAACACGCGTGAGCAGTTCAAGCTCACCGCGAAGGAATACGCTCGCATGGAGTCGGTGAAGGAAGAGCGCCAGTACGGGACCCTGCTTGACGGCCTCGATCGCTTGGACGCCGGTAACAAGGTCCACCCGAAGTGGGGCGAGTTCATGAAACTCATCTCGAATTTTCTCGAGACCGGCGAGTACGGCGCCATCGCCGGCTCCGCGCTGCTTTGGGATACCGCGCAGTCGCCCGAACAGAAGAACGGCTATCTGGCCCAAGTGATTGACGAGATCCGCCACGTCAACCAGACCGCCTATGTCAACTACTATTACGGAAAGCATTATTACGATCCTGCAGGCCATACCAACATGCGCCAGCTGCGTGCGATCAATCCGCTCTATCCAGGGGTCAAGCGCGCCTTTGGCGAGGGCTTCCTCGCCGGTGATGCGGTCGAGAGCTCGATCAACCTGCAACTCGTTGGCGAGGCGTGCTTCACCAATCCGTTGATCGTCTCGCTCACCGAATGGGCCGCTGCCAACGGCGACGAGATCACGCCTACGGTTTTCCTGTCGATCGAAACCGATGAGTTGCGCCACATGGCGAACGGCTATCAGACCATCGTCTCCATCATGAACAATCCCGAGACGATGAAGTACTTGCAAACCGATCTGGACAACGCCTTCTGGACCCAGCACAAGTTCCTCACCCCGTTCGTCGGCGCCGCCCTCGAGTACGGCTCCAAGTACAAGGTGGAGCCCTGGGCGAAGTCGTGGAACCGTTGGGTGTACGAGGACTGGGCCGGGATCTGGCTGGGCCGCCTGCAGCAGTTCGGGGTCAAGACGCCAAGGTGCCTCGCTGATGCCAAGAAGGACGCCGTCTGGTCGCACCATGACCTCGCCCTGCTCGCCTATGCCCTGTGGCCGCTCACCGGTATCCGCATGGAGCTTCCGGATCAGCAGGCGATGGACTGGTTCGAAGCCAACTATCCCGGTTGGTACAACCACTACGGCAAGATCTATGAAGAGTGGCGCGCGCTCGGCTTCGAGGACCCGAAGGCCGGTTTTTGCGGCGCCCTGTGGATGATGGAGCACGGCCACGGCATTTTCGTCGACCACACCTCCGGGCTGCCCTTCTGCCCGACGCTGGGCAAGGGAGCGCTGAATCCGCGCTTCCTCGAAGCGAACGGAAAGCGTTTCGCGTTCTCCGAACCCTATGGCGAACGCATGTGGCTGCAGGAGCCCGAGCGCTACGAGTTCCAGAACTTCTTCGAGCAGTTCGAGGGCTGGGAGCTTTCCGATCTCGTGAAGGCGGCCGGAGGTGTGCGCAGCGACGGCAAGACGCTGATGGCGCAGCCGCACCTGCGCGACACCGACATGTGGACGCTCGACGACCTGAAGCGGATCAACCTCACCATTCCCGATCCGATGAAGATTCTCAACTGGCAGCCCGTTGCAGCCTGAGGGCGATGTAGCCGGGAACGACGGACAGCCCGATCGCGATCGAACGAAGGGCTGATCCGTCCACCACGTAATCCACACCGCTTCACATCAATTTTCGGAGACAAGACAGATGTCATCGACAGCATTCGTGCGCGGCATGGTCGACCCGCAGCGGCAGACCGAAATCCAGGCGCTCATTCCCGCAGAGCCGCTGGAGAAGAAAAGGGATCACATACCGTTCGCCAAGCGCGGCTGGCGCCGCCTCACCGAGTACGAAGCGGTGATGCTTCATGCGCAAAACTCGCTCGACGCCGTGCCCGGCAGCCAAGAGGTCGGTGAGACGGTGCAGAAATGGCCGGGCGGACGACCCAATTACGGCATCGAATCGACCGCAGTGCTGGCCAGCAACTGGTTCTATTTCCGCGATCCGGCCAAGCGCTGGTTCATGCCCTACGTCAAGCAGAAGACCGAGGAAGGCCAGACCGCCGAGCGCGTCATGAAGAGTTGGGCGGAGAACGGTGACTGCGAGATGATGGACACGGCCTGGCGCAGCGAGATCCTCGCCCGCCAGTATGGAGCCTTCATTTACAACGAGTATGGTCTGTTCAGCGCTCACTCCACTATCGTGTACAGCGCCCTGTCCGACCTGCTCAAGACTTGGATCGCCGAGGCGGGCTTCGACAAGAACGATGCGGGCCAGATGATCCAGATGGAGCGCGTGCTGCTGGGGAAGATCTTTGCCGATTTCGACCCCAGCCTCGTCGACGCCAAGCAGGCGTGGACTCAGGACGCCCTGTGGAAGCCCGCGCGTGAGTTCGTCGAGCACATCTGGGCCGGCACCTATGACTGGGTCGAGCAGCTGTGGGCCATCCACGGTATCTACGACCATATCTTCGGGCAGTTCGTGCGCCGGGAGTTCTTCCAGCGCGTGGCCGGAATCCACGGCGACACCCTGACTCCGGTCATCCAGTCCCAGGCCATGGTTTATCACGGACAGGCCGCGGACGGACTGCAGGCGCTTTGTTTGAAGATGCTGATTGACGAGGAGCCGGTGTACGCCGGCCACAACCGCCGCTACCTCCGGGCTTGGACCGCGCGCTACCTGCCGCAGACGGTGCGCGCGCTCAAGGGCTTCCTCGGCATCTACAAGCAGGTGCCGGTGAAACTGGACGGCGTCACCTGCCGAGTGGGCGTCCAGGCGTCCGTCGAGCGCGTGATCGACGGCTGGGCGCGACGCTTCGCCGAGCCGATCGGCTTCAAGTTCGATCGCGCGGCCGTCGTCGGCGAGATCATGAGCGGCTATTCAGAGGGGAAGTAACATGACCAGCAATGTCAATGCGTACAACAGTGGCACCAACGGCAGGCACGGGCAGGATTTCATCGACGACTTTCTCGACGAGAAGAACTGCCAGCTGCAGACGAGCGACGCCGTGGTGCTGGCCCTGATGAAGGCCGAGGAAATCGACGCCATCATCGACGAGATGATCAAGCCGATGATCGAAGACAACCCGACCATCGCCATCGAGGACAGGGGCGGCTACTGGTGGATCAAGGCCAACGGCAAGATCGTCATCGACTGCGACGAAGCGACCGAGATCCTGGGGAAGAAATACACGGTCTACGACCTGCTCGTGAATGTGAGCACGACCATCGGCCGGGCGATGACGCTGGGAAATCAGTTCATCATCACCAACGAGCTGCTGGGCCTGGAGACCCAGGTAGACAGCGTCTATTGAGGAGACAACGATGTCCAAACAACATTGGTACCACAGCCCGTTACGCGACGAATGGCTGGATAAGATCGCGGCATTGCGAACGGTTCAGCAAGGCGTAGCCATGCTCCAACAGTTTCGCAAGGAGCACTTGGGGCCCGATCGCGCCACCTACGCGCTGAAGAAGGAGTCGAACTGGATCGAGTCACGGATCGAGATGCGGGTGGCGCAACTGCATAGCGAGGCGACGATTTCCGACGACGCACTCCTCGACATGACGATCGACGGCCGAGACGCCGCCGAAGTTGCCAGGGAGTGGCTCAGAAAGGCCGAGGACATCGACTGCCCGGTCGAGATGCAGCGCCTGTGCACCGCCTTTCGAAAGGCCTGCAAGCCACCGATGATGCCGATCAACCACTTCGCCCCCGTCGAGAAGCAGCTCGTGAGCAAACTCTTGAAGCTGCGTGCGCCGACCTACCTTTCCACGCCGCTGGATGAGTTGCGCAAGCTGCGCGGCGTGACAGAAATCAGCGTGCAGTAGGAAGAGCGCGGCGCGCTCGGCAACGGGCCGCGGCTGGAATCCGGCGCGGCCCGTTCATAACACAAAACAAAATCAATGGAGGCACGAAAATGCCCAAGTACCTCATCGAGCGCCACATACCCGGCGCAGGAAGGCTGTCCAGGGACGAGCTGGCGGCGATTTCCCGGAAATCTTGCGGAATCCTGCAGAACATGGGGCCGCAGGTGCAGTGGTTGCATAGCTACGTCACCACCGACAAGGTTTATTGCGTCTATATCGCGCCCAATGAAGAGGCGGTTCGCGAGCACGCCCGCGCGGGCGGCTTTCCGGCGAATGCGATTTCGTGCATCGAGACCATGATCGATCCCGTGAGCGCGGAAGGCTAGTGCATGATCGTGCGTAGCGCTTGCGCTTCCATTGCGGGCCGCGGAATATCGCGCCGTGCGCAGCCCCCTCGGCGATCGGCCGTGCGCCGATTCATGGGCTCGCCGTGACCAATGAGGAGACAGAATGAACACAAAGGACGTAGCCGACATTCCAGGCCTCGCCGGCGTCCCGGAGGCAATCGGCACGACTGTGATGATCCACGAAGAGGACGGGTTTCGTGTCGTCGCCACCGAACTCGCGATGATGTGGCGGTGGGATCTCTTCGAAGGGGAGCGACACCTGCACACGGGATGCGCCCAGCGCCCGGAGAGCTGCGTCGTCGCCGCCAAGAGCAAGATCCGGTTCTTTCAGCGCCCAATTGTCGCCCACCTCCTTCACACGGACGGAGACTGACGTCGTGGGCTGGATAGCAGACTTGCCGTTTAACGAACTAGGGTGTCGCCCCGAGCATGGGCGCCTGAGAGCCAGGGACGTATCGACCGGAGGAAGCTAAATTGAACTATGCAGACAACCTGAGCAACTTCCGTTTCGAATACACCTACAAATGCGGCGCGTGCGCCTATAAGTTCTCCGCTGGAATGGTTAAGGTTGTGCACGACAAGTCCTTCTGCCCTCGCTGCGGTGAGGAGATCCTCGCATTTCCGTCGGCGGACGACCTGCACGACAACGACTACATCGCTCGCACTCGCTCTGATCGGTATCACTCCGTGGTGATCGAGGCGCAGGACGAGTAAGGGCTGCGATTGAATTCGCCCGGCGCCGTGAGGCGGCCTCCCCTTTTCGTCCAACAGCGTTCGACGTGGAGCCGTGTGCGGCGCCCGGCGTGAAGGACATGGTCTCCAAAATTCAAACTCGAAGGAAGAGAGTAGAAACATGAGCGAGAAGTATCTGATCACGTCCCGCTTCGAGGACGGTGCACAATTTCAATTCGAATGCGGTGAGGACGAAAACATTCTCGCCGCCGCCTTGCGCCAGGACGTCCGCCTCCTGTGCCAGTGCAAGAAGGCCTTCTGCGGCAGCTGCAAGGCGGAATGCACCGAAGGGGACTATGAGTTCGGGGAGCGGATCAACGTTCAAGTGCTCCCGCCGAACGAGGAAGAGGACGGCATCGTAGTCACCTGTGACACCTTCCCGCGCAGCGACCTGGTGCTCGAGTTCCCGTATACGAGCGATCGCCTCGGGTTATGCACGGTGGCGGAGATCAGTGCGAAGGTCGTGAGTGTTGAACGCCTTTCCACGACGGTCTACCGTCTCGTGCTGCAGTCGATCGATCCAACGAACGGGGCGCCCCAGCGCTTCGATTTCGAACCCGGCCAGTACGTCGAGATCGGCCTCCCCGGCACCGATGATACGCGCGCCTTTTCGCTCGCAAACCTGCCCAATGACGAAGGTATCCTGGAGTTCCTTATCCGCCTCGTCCCGGGTGGGCGTTTTGCCGCCTATCTGGAAGACGGCGCCGCTCCGGGGCAAGTGCTGAACTTACGGGGCCCGCTTGGCGAGTTCACCTTCGTCGGCACCAACGGCGCACACCGCCCCGTGGACGATTTCCGGCTTCACGCCAACGGCACGGTGCAGGCCTTCATCGGGGGGAGCACCGGTCTCGCACCGTTGGTGAGCATGTTGCGCGAGCTCGCGCGTCGAGACTATCCGGGCGAATGCCACCTCTTCTTCGGAATGCAGGACAGCGCGACGATGTTCTACGAGCAGGAGCTGCGCGAGCTCGCGCACGCCATGCCGGGGCTGACATTGCATCTCGCGCTGATGGACCCACCGGAGGGCTGGACAGGGTTTACCGGAAATGCCGTGGTGGCCTTCGAACAGTGGTTTACGGCCAGCGCGCAGCGGCCCGAGGTTTACCTGTGCGGCCCGGCACCGATGGTAGAGGCGGCGCGAGCGTGCTGCACGAGGTTGGGGATTCCCGCCGAGCACGTGCACCGGGAAGAGTTCGTCGCGAGTGGCGGCTGACTAGAGCGAGCGACGTCATGACTGCTGACTCGAAGACCTGGGCGATCGAGATCCTGTCCGAGGCCGCGGAGGTCCTCGACGAAGAGATCCGCACCTTGGAGGCTGACCGCGCCCGCCTGACCGACGCCTTGGGCGACGAACGGATGGAGGTGCTGGTAGCCTTGTTCGGCGGCCAGTTGGATCGTGACGAAGAGGTCGAGGTCCGGGCCCTGCTCGGTTATGGCGAACGCAAGCTTATCTCCACCTGGGCCCGTCTGGCGCACCTGAAGGTCTTGCGGCGTGAAGTTGCTCGTGGAACGATGAGGTACATCAATGGAAAAGAATCCTTCAGATAGAACGCGGAGTCGCCGGATCACCGATGGTCTGCACGCCGCAGACAAGCTCGCCTCGGGAATGCGCGGCCTGGCCCAAGTGGTGGCTGTCACGCTCGGCCCCGGCGGCCGGCACGTGATGCTTCAAGATCGTGCGGGCCGCGCGCCGAACGTCAGCAAGGATGGGGTCACGGTCGCCCGCGCGATGGAGATGCTGGATCGCGAGGAAGAGATGGGCTTGCGACTTCTGCGCGACGCTGCCTTGAGGATCTCGGCTTCGGTAGGCGACGGGACGACGACCGCGATCATCCTCGCCGCCGAGCTCGCGACCCGGTGCCTGGCGCTGGCGGCAACCGGTGTGGGCGTGCTGGGGCTGCGCGAAGGCCTGGCGCGTGGCGCCGCGACGGTACTTGCGGAAATCGCGGCAATGACCGAGCCAGCTGGCCGCGAAACGCTGAAGATGGTGGCCTGCGCCGCAGCGAACGGAGACGAGAGGATTGGCGCACTACTGGCGGAGGCTTATGAGCGGGTCGGCGTCGACGGGGTGATCGAAGTCGAGATGGGGGACGCCGTGGACGACGTTGTGGACGTGAAGCTCGGGACCCACTTCGAGACGCTTGCGTTGGTTCGTCAGCTGCTCCCTCCGACCGGCATGCTGGATCTTCGGAAGCCCCTGATCCTCTTCCACGACGGTGAGCTGACCGAGTTCGAAGAGTTGTTGCCGGCGCTGGAGGTGGCGCGTCACGAGCAGCGGCCGCTATTCGTCCTCACCGGTGACGTCGGCGAAAGCGTGGAAACGGGCCTGCTGAGAAACCGGCGCGCGGGGGTGGTCGACGTCGCGGTGGCCAGAGCCCCGATGTTCGGAGAAACGCGGGCAGACTGCCTGGAGGACTTGGCCGCCCTATTTGGCGGAACGGCCTTCACCGATCGCAGTTTCCGCTCATTGGAGACCCTGGAACTGAGTGACTTGGGCTCGGCAGACTCCGCCGCCCTGAACACTGGGCGCGCCGTGATCCAAGGAGCTCACGGGAATCCGGTCGCCCTTCGGGAGCGCATTGTGCTCCTGCGCCGTGAAATCGAAGATAGCGAACGTGCCACGGCGTCGCCGACGGGGCAGTCGGATTACGTGGAAAAGCGACAGGATCGCTTAAAAATTCTGCTGGGAGCCACTGCCACCGTCCATGTCGGGGGCGCTACCGATCTAGAGATCAAAGCGAGGCTGCCGCTCGTGGAGAATGCCCGACGAGCAATGCTGGCCGCGGCAGAAAGCGGAGTGCTTCCAGGGGGTGGCGTGGCGATGTTCCGTGCCGCTCAGGGTGCCAGGAAAAGCTTGGTCGGCCTCGACGATGATGCGCATCGAGGTGCGGAGGCCCTCTTCACAGCACTCGAGACACCGCTGCGGTGGATCGTCCGTAACGCAGGATATAGAGCCGAGGACGTCGTATCCCGGCTATCCGCCCAGCAGAACCTATCAGACGGGTTCGACGCACGGCGGGGCCGGTTCTGCGACCTTCGCCAAGACGGTGTCCTCGATTCATTCCTCATGGTACGGGAATCGATTCTAACCGCGGTTAGCGTGGCTGGTTCGACCTTGTCAACAGGTGCGCTCGTCAGCATGGCGAGTGCTGGACCAGAACCCGAGAGGTTCCACGGAACCGAGCGTGTCTATGACAAACTGGTGTCCGCGGGGGCGCTCGACACGTGATGGTTCGGCCTGCCAGCGGGGCGTCGCTCAGAGGTCGGAAGGTACGACCGAGACGGATCGCCCCGTAGCCAGCATCAGCGCTACGGCGATCCTTTGCGGGTGCCCCCGCTGATGCTTGTCGCAATAGAGCCTCTTGCAAGACTTGGAATCTGAACCAGCCGGGCAGTCATCGTCGGGCGTACCGGGGGTTTTCTGTCCTGCTCATGGCCGTCCGGGCCGTCAGGTTCGTTGTACGTCAGCTTCTCGCCCCCGCCCCGGTTTGTGGCCGATCAACGGAATGTGGTTGAGGCTGCGGTTGTGCTCGCGTGCACATTCCGACGAACGTCACCGCCTGCACCGATGATCGTGACCGGGTGGGTTTGCGTGCAAGCGCAGGGTTCAGATTCTAACCGCGTCGGCCGCGATCACGGTCATTTCGGGCGTGGGCGCCGACGTTACACGCAGGTCGATCCCGACATCCGTCTGGTCGCCGACGCGCCCGAAGCGGAATGGAACGAGGCACTGCGCGCGCTCGCCTAGACACACGAGCGCAACGACAGGTCGATCAGACCGGACTCGGCGACCAACAATGGGCCAGTGTCCTGGCACTGGCGCAGGACTTCTACGGTTGGCTGGCCAACCGCAGCCGCGCGGTCAAGCTGGAACGCTGTCGCCAGTTGCTGGAGGGGCCCGCCCCGGCATCGGCGCCGGCCGATGATCTGGCGGACTATCGCGATCGCTATCAGCGGCTCACCGGCGTGTCCGGCAGCGATGACAAAATGCAAAGCTGGGCGGATTGGAGAGACACGGCCCAGGCCAAGGTCGTCGCCCATTTGAGGGATAGGACGCAAAGCAAGCTATGAGTACTGCTCGCCCTGCTATCGCCCCGGCGGGCGCACCTCAGACTGACTTGATGACCTCGGTTATACGCATCCGCGCTCTCTCCATCCGACTGTAACGCGGAGGCACAAGCTGACGAGTAGCAGCCCGGGTCACAGGTCGTCCTCCTCAGGATATGAGATCCTTGTATGCATGCCAAGCCGCATGCCCTAGCCACGGAAAGATGAATATCAGACCCAGCGAAAGGGATGCAAAACCGACGGCGACAAGAGTGGCAATTAGAAGCGCCCATATCAGCATCGGAGTGAGATTTACGCTGACTGCCCTGGCGCTGGTTGTCATGGCAGCCAGGCAACCGGCCGAGCGGTCGAGAATCATTGGTACCGAAGCGGCCGAAATCATGAACACCGACAATGCCAAGACGGCACCAACGAGGACATAAACCATTCTGAAGCCAGGATAGTCCCAAGCAAAAATAGTTTGGTACAAGGTACCCGTTGTTTCGGGCATGCCGCCAGCGAAGAATTCATCAAAGAGAACATCACTGATGCCCGCCCACGCAAACGCGAATAGTGCAAGTACGAGCCCGAAGCTGAAGAGTTGCTGCCTGTTCTTGTTCCATCCTTCAAGCGAACTTTCGAAGCTGACCGGCTCTCGTGCGGCACGTCGTCGTGACAACTCATGCAAGCCTGCCTGGATTAGGGGAGCCACCAATAGAAAGCCTGAGACACCCGCTGCGAATAGAGCTGGGCGGGAGCTCGTAAATAGCAAGATCACCCAACCCATCGCAGTGACAAGGAACCCATAGGCCAAACTTGGGCCGGGATTGTGTGCAAGATCATTCCATCCCAACGAAAGCCATCGTATAGGAGCGCTAGTTTCGATCTTGTTGACCTCCGGAATTTCGGAGTCTCGAGAGAATTCAAATGTCGTTCTGGTCATGATGTGTACCCTTTCTCGGTGCGCCCATGCGCTGAAGTACCCCGCAAGTTTCCTGCCAGAATGTGTAAGGATCGACGATGAGCGGATGCGAATGCCGCCACACTCTGACCTTTCATTGACTAACGGCTCTTGGCGCATATCTTGCGGGGAGATGGGGGTTCCAGATGCGAGGACCGGCGAGGTGTACCATCCAGTGACATGTAACAAGCCAGTGATGTGTAACATGTCAGCAAAGCGTAATGACTCGTTGACGTGTGGAACCTGTCGTTCAACCGCCGAACTTCGCCTGTGATAGCGCAAGGTCGCCAACATCGAGTCCCGGGCCGGAAGGAATGCCTGGTACCGAGACTTCGGCTCGGATATGGCCCCGGCGCCCAATGTCGCTGGCGGAATCGGCGCCTACCTGCCGGCCAATCGCGGCACGTGTTGGCGCTAGCTAGTTGTAATAGGCTAGCTAGAGAAACACAGATGTCGTAGTCGGCTCCGCAAACCATTGCGACACCAACATAGCATATATGATAATGCGTGGTATTCGTACTTCTGTATAGGGATCTGTTTCACCCGAACAAGTTCCAACGAGATTTTGATCGCGCCGTTTGCCTCGAGTACCACTATGCACAACCGAGCGCGTGTCACGAGTGGGCCGACTGTCGTCAACGCCCGCAACTGTTCGAGGAGCTTTCGGTGAACCTGCGCCAACTCCGCTGTTTCATCGCCGTCGCCGAGGAACTGAATTTCAGCCGCGCCGCCGACCGTCTGCACATCGAACAGTCCCCCCTTTCGCGCATCATCAAGAAGCTCGAATCCGACCTGGGCGTGGTGCTGCTCGAACGCAATTCCCGTGGTACTCGCCTGACGTGGGCTGGACAGGTATTTCTCCAAGATGCGCGCCGGATGACCCTCGCCTTTGAACAGGCGAAGGCCAACGCTAAGTCGGCCGCCGCCGGTTATCGTGGCACACTGCGCATCGCACTATCCGACGGAATTGCCCGAACCCGCCTGATTGCGCTCCTCGCGCTGTGCAGGGAAGAGGAGCCCGATGTCGAGATCCGACTGTTCGAAACTTCGTTCGCGCAGCACCTGAAGGGTCTGCATGACGACCTTTATGACGCCGGTTTCGCACTGACGGACCAAGTTGGCGATGGCATCATCGCTGAGCCGGTTTGGCAGGACCCGTTGGTCGTAGCCGTGCCAACCCGGCACCCTTTACTGGCGCATAAGCGTGTGCCCCTGCACGAAGTCGTAACCCATCCCCTGGTGCTTTGCCACCCGGAGGTCTGCGAAGGCTGCAGCCGGCAGTTGGAGCGACTGCTGAACTCGGTCGATGCGCAGCTTGTGGTGGTCGAGCGGGTGACCTCGCACGAATTGATGCTCGCATTGGTGGCAGCGGGCTACGGAATCGGCTTCTCCAGCGCCGCGCATCTGGCAGCATGCCGCTACGCGGACGTGGTTGCCCGCCCGCTAGCCGGTGATTCGGGCGTGCTCACCACCTATCTTCTGCGATCCGACACCCAGCCGTCGGAGCAGTTGAGCAACTTCATCGCGCGCGCCAACCAGGTCGCCTGATCGCACCGCACACGCCGGCAACACACGCCGCGTACAGTCTGCCTCGTCAATGGGGCACTCTGTCGCACCGGCCTCGAACATGCGCCCCATGTTTGCGAAACCGGGCACGCCTCGGCTGCGCCTGCATGCCCCGAGTACCAACTCCCACCTGAAGAGCAACCCTTCCCACCCTTCCCTTTGGGTCTTTGCCAAGACCCAAAATGCATGCATCAGGACACCACACGCGATCGGGCGGCCAGCGGAAACTCGTGCCGTTTCGCGCGGCTTCTCGCTCAGAAGCCGCGACTTTGCCGCGTTACAGGAACGTGACGCATCGATCACCGCCTGCCGCACCCTACTCTCTCGCGCAATACCAGCGGCAGAACGCTACCGGTCTAACCCCATCGTCGATGACTTCGCCAGCCCCGTTTAGACCCGATTGGTCTTTGTGGCTATGCATGAAGCATTAACACTCCACGCGTTACCCCGCGCCGAAAGACGCGGCTTTCGGCGTGTGCCAGTCGGCTATAGAGGCAGCGGCGCCGGCGATGGCAGGAGCGCAATGAGATGCCGCCGCGCTCCATGTACATCATGAACGCTGCGCCCAATCGGTATCAAGCTTTCCGCCTCGTACCACAGGCGACCGAGGCGCGCAAGAGGACCACCTCTGTGTCGATGAGGAATTCAAGCGTTCTGGCTGGCACGCTGGACGACCGGGAGCGAAAATGCGCAGGAGCGACCGTCTTCACAACTGCAGGACATTCTATCGCCCCATCGAGGCCGCCATCCGATGGAGCGGATTGGACCGGTTCGAGTCGCGCATCCTCGAAGTCGTCGGCGCCCGCAACATTCCCGGCCCCGAGGACTTCCCACGGTGGCCGATGCTGCGCCTGAACGTCGAGCGCATCTTCGATGCCATGCGAAATCGCGAACTCCCCTACGGCCGGGCTGGCATCACCTGCGACAATCCGTCCCTGCTCGATGATGGGGAGCTGACCGTCCGGCACGTCGACCTCAGGGCCTGGATGACGCGCTTCTATCCCAGCCACAAGCCGGCGTTTCTCTTCGACGACATCGAGCGGCAGTTGCACCCGGCGATCAGCGTCGAAGCCGTCCAAGCCCTGCTCGCCGACCGGGAAGCGCTCAGGACGCAACTGGCTACCTATCAGAGCGAGCTCGAAGCCCTGCGCAAGGAGATCAAGCGCCAAGGCCCCTCCGAGCGGACCCTGGCCCCCAGGAGCGAGACCACGTACCTGAACATCGTCGGCGGACTACTCACGCTCTTGCTGGGCAAATCACCGAGCGGGACGCCCTACTCCTCGTTCGAGACCCTGGAGTCGGTGATCAGCGCGTTGATCGCCCACCACGAAGGGCGACCTGGCATCAGCGAACGGACGCTCTGGGCGAAGTTCGCGGCCGCCAAGCGGCAGGTCAGTGCCGCCTAGACCCGACTGCAACCGCAGTCGCACGCACTGCAATTGCAGTGCATTTGTCCAGCATACGCTATTGAATACGAGGCACTTCCGTAGCAGCGCCACCGAGCGTCAAGGAGTGCCCACCATGTCTTCACAGACCGCCCTCGACCTTCCCGTCGAACGCCGCATCCTGCGCCGTGCCGAGGTCGAGGCCAAGACCGGCTTCAAGCGCGCCCACATCTACAACCTGATGAAGGAGGGCAAGTTCCCCAAGGCCTTGCGCCTGGGGGTGCGTGCCGTCGGCTGGGATTCGGCCGAGATCGACCAGTGGATCGCCGACCGCCTCAAAGAGCGCGTCTGAGCCCCGCTCCTCCCGTCATTGCCATCGAGGAGCGACGCCATGCAGGTGGTCTCCATCATCTCGACCAAGGGCGGTGTCGGCAAGACCACGGCCGCGGCCAACCTCGGCGGCTTCGTCGCCGACGCCGGGTTGCGCGTCCTGCTGGTCGACCTCGACGTCCAGCCGACCCTGTCGAGCTATTTCACCCTCGACAGGCGGGCGCCTGGGGGCATCTACGAGTTGCTGGCCTTCAACGAGCAGCGCGATGCGCAGCTGGTGTCCAGCACCGCCATCGCCGGCCTCGACCTGGTGCTCTCCAACGACGACAAGGGCCAGCTGAACACCCTGCTGCTGCATGCGCCGGACGGTCGCCTGCGGCTGCGCAATCTGCTCCCCGCCTTCGCGCCGCATTACGACCTGATGCTCATCGACACGCAGGGCGCGCGCAGCGTGCTGCTGGAGATGGCCGTCCTGGCTTCCGACCTGGCCATCTCCCCGGTCACCCCGGAGATCCTCGCCGCACGCGAACTTCGCCGTGGCACCTTGCAGTTGATCGAGGACATCGCGCCCTATCGCCGCCTCGGCATCGCGCCGCCGCCGTTGCACCTGCTCATCAACCGCGTGCACCCCGTGTCGGCGAACGCCCGCGCGATCCAGCAAGCGCTGCGCGAGATCTTCCGGGACCACGCCGGCGTCCACGTCCTGGCTACCGACATCCCGGCCGTCGAGGCCTATCCCCGCGCGGCAACACGCGGGCTGCCGGTTCATCGCGTCGAATACCGGCGCCCCGCGACACGCGTCGCGCCGGCGGCGCTGGACACCATCCGCGCCCTGGCTTGCGAGCTGTTTCCCCAATGGCAGGCGCAACTCCACACGGTTGCCGGCAAGCATCGAGGGAGGCGCTCCCATGCCAAACCCGCGTGACCTGTGTCGGGGCCACAAGCGCCTGCGGCCGTTGATCGAGTATGCGCTGAGCGAAGGCTGGCAGGTCGTGCGAACACCGGGCGGCCACCTCAAGTTCACCAAGGCCGGGCTGCCCCCGGTCTTCACGGGCTCCACGGCCAGCGACCACCGCGCCGATCGCAATGCCCGCGCGCAGCTGCGTCGGGCTGGACAGCGAGCCGCCGCCAGCGGTGCCGACCACAGCAGCGGGGGACCCGAGCATGGCTGACCTGACCCCGCAGGACATGGCCGGCAAGCTGCTGGCCGAGGGATTCGCGCGCACCAGCCAGGACGCCGCGGCCTTGACCGATCCGATCGCCGACACCCCGATGGTGGTCACGCTGGATCAGTTGCGCCCCTACGACCACAACCCGCGCGTCACCCGCAACCCGCTCTACGACGAGATCAAGGCCTCGATCCGCGAGCGCGGGTTGGACGCGCCGCCAGCGATCACCCGTCGCCCCGGCGAGAGCGCCTACATCATCCGCAATGGCGGCAACACCCGGCTAGCGATCCTGCGCGAGCTGTGGAGCGAGACGAAGGACGAGCGCTTCTTCCGCATCCCCTGCCTGTTCCGGCCCTGGCCGGCACGCGGCGAGATCGTCGCGCTGACCGGCCACCTGGCCGAGAACGAGTTGCACGGCGGCTTGAGCTTCATCGAGCGCGCCCTCGGCGTCGAGAAGGCACGCGAGCTCTACGAACAGGAATGCGGACAGGCCCTTTCGCAATCCGAGCTTGCCCGTCGCCTGACCGCCGACGGCTTTCCCATCCAGCAATCCCACATCAGCCGTATGCGCGACGCCGTGCAGTACCTGCTGCCGGCCATCCCGAACGTGTTGTATGGCGGGCTCGGCCGGCATCAGGTCGAGCGTCTGGCCGTTCTGCGCCGGGCCTGCGAGCGCATCTGGGAGCAGCCCGCCCACGGCAAACGCACCAGCGAGGATTTCCAGGCGCTGTTCCACGAGGTCCTGGCGACGTTCGACAGCGCGTCCGAAGCGTTCTCGGTACAACGCGTGCAGGACGAACTGGTGGGCCAGATGGCCGAGGAGCTCGACGTCGATTACGACACGCTGAACCTGGAGGTCGGGGACAACGAAAGCCGGCAGCGTGCCTTGGGCAGCGCGCCCACCCCGGCCACAGCGCCTCCGCGGCATCCAAGCGCCGCCACGCCGCCTCGGACTCTCTCGGAAGCCGCCGGGACGCCCCGCCACCCCGCTCCGCCGCCCTCGCTCGAGGAGGCCGCGGCACCGGCGCAGGATATCCACGCCTCACCATCGCCCGATGTCGATCGCCTGCAGGGGCATATCGTTTCGCCCGCCCCGACCACCGAACGCCTGCAGTCCATCCAGCGCATGGTGGCCGACCAGTTGGGCGATGCGCTGCCGGACTTCGAAGCCAACGTGCTGCGGGCCATTCCGGTGCAGGCCGGCGGGCTCTATCCGATCTCGGATGTCTGGTACATCGAGCCCGGCTTGGACGCACCCGAGCGCTTGCGCGTGCACATCGCGCAGTTTGCGCGCGAGATCGCCGAGGAGGCCGGACAGGCCGACTGCATCGAACCCACCGATGACGGCTTGGGTTACGTCTGCAACGCCGATGCCCTGACGGCGAACGCACATTCGCTGCCCTTTCTCGCCCGGGCCGTGCTGACCCTGCTGCAGGCCTTGAGCGCGGGCTACCTCGCCGCGCCGGTGCCGCTCTCGACGCTGGACGACCTGCGCCTGACCGATGCACTGGGCCCACTCCTCCAAGGGCGGCGGGATAGACCCGCCTCAGATCGTCTGAGCGACAACGGTCTGGTGAAACTCTTCCGTCTGCTGCGCTTGGCGCGCCGCCTGCTGGATCTGGAAGCCGGCGCGAACTCGTCCACCGCCACCTGAGCCGGGGGGACATACGCCATGTCGGCTCCGCATCCCCTCAATCAGGCCGTGATCGCCCAAGCCCTGCACGACCTGCGCAACGGGCAGTTGCGTCGCTGCAAGGCCATGGGATTCGGAGAACAGGAGCTGGAAGCCCTGAAGCACCCCGCGTTGGTCAGCGTACTGGTCAACGCCACCGTGTCCTGGTGTTCGGTGAAGGTGAACCGGGACGTGTTGCAGCGGCTACTGAGTCAGGTCCGCGACGTCGAGAAGGAGATCGCGACCGTCGATCGCATGCTGCGTCTGGGCGCCAGCACCGAGATGGTCAGCAAGTTCTATGGGCTCACTCACCAGGAGGTGGCGCTGCGCCGGGACATCCTGGGCCTGCCCAAGCGCAAGGGCCGCCATCCGGTGCTCAGCGAAGCCCATGAGAACGCGTTGTGGGAGTGCTGGAAACCGGCCGTGCAAGAACGTGGCATTGCGCTCGAGGACGACGCGGCGATGCTGGAGCTCACCCTCGAACTTGCCGAGGAACTGGATCTTCCGGCCTCCGTCATCTGGGCCACCATGCGGAGTTGGATCGACCAGGGACTGGTGTAGGCCATGGGCACCGGCGGATCTTCCTCGCGCGCTGGCCCGGTGCCGTTGTCGGCGCTGCTCGACGATGCCGCCAAGCGTATCCCCTCGGCCGCGAGCGGGCCCTTGCCCAGCGATGGCTTCCTGTTCAGCGGGAATCGCCACGACAGCGTGCCCCGGCGATTGCTCCTGGACACCCGGCTCACGCCGCTGGAGCGAAATGCCTGGCAGGTGTTTCGCCTGCTGCTCAACAACGACGGGATCACCGCCTTCCCCACCTACGAAGCGATGCGCCCCTACCTGGCATCGATGCCCTGCACCCCGAAGGCCTCCCACGAGACGGTGGCCAGGGCGCTCACCCTGCTGCGGCTGACCCGCTGGCTCAGCCTGGTGCGCCGGCGGCGCGATCCCAGGACCGGGCGCATCCAGGGCAATCTCTACGTGCTCCACGACGAACCGCTCACACCCTTCGAGGCGATGCAACTCGACCCCGACTACCTGGGCCTAGTCAGCCAGGCGCTGACCCACGCCAGCAAGGCGGTGCAACGGGTCGGCCTGCATACGCTCCGAGAGATCGCCGAGGACCCGCTGCTGAGCGGCCGCAGCTTGCCCACCCGCCTGCAGGTACTCGCGCAGAGGCTGGCGGACGAACACACTGGCGAGGCCCCCAGTTATCCACAGGAGTCGGACGCGGCGAAATCCGAAGAAGGCGAAGACGCCCTGCTTCGGAACGACGAAGCCCCCGCTTCGGAATCCGAAGCAGGCCGAAAACCCGCGTCAGACGGCGCTCTTCGGAATCCGAAGCAGGACCGTACAGTACGTAGAGATCGTATGTATGAAGTACGTACGGTACCGCGCGCACGCGACACCGAAGACGCGCCGGCGCCATCCCTGCCCCGGCGCTTCCAGAGCTTGAAGGCCGAGCAGCAGGCCGGAGCGCTGGTCGCCCTGCAGCAGGTCGAGCCCTCGCTGCGCCAGGCCGTGCTCGACGAATGGGACGCACGCTGTCGGACCAGCACGGTGCGCAACCCGGCTGGCTACCTGTTCGGCATCATCCAGAAGGCGATCCGCGGGGAGTTCAAGGCGTGGGTGGGCCAGCACCCGCCCGGCATGGACAAGCCGGCTTCGCCGCCACACCAGGCCGCAACCGCTCCAGCGCCCCCACCCGCCAATCCCGAGGTGGTCCGGCAGCACATCGAGCATCTGCGATCGATGCTGCGCATCACCTGATCGCCGCCACGTCGCGGGAGCTATCCCCTGGGGATAGCGCCATCATGGGCTATCCCAGTCCAGCCCCCCGGGACGGTCGCATGGCACATCGCGTGCCGTCAGGCGGACCGACAGGCTCGCGCCCTCAGACCGGGACGCCCCGGCCCCCCGCATCCCTATCCCCTGGGGATAGCTGCACCACGCTCCCTTCCCCTGCCGGCCTAAACGGGCGGTCATTCGCTGCGGTTTCTTCACTGACAGCCTTCCGGCGCCTGCCGATGCTGGCAGCCCGTTCCTTCTTCACGAGTCCGTCCATGGCCAACGATCTGCAACTGAATCTCGGATCGCTGCGCAGCGCGATGTCGCTGACCCTGCACACCCACCACGCATCGCGCATCTGGCACGGCCGCGCACCGACCGAGGGGCGCCCCGGCATCGTCGGCCTCAGCGGCTTCATCAGCGTGATGAACAAGATGAAGCGCGGCGCCGAGCAGGACGACCCCTATTCGGACTGGTGGATGCTGCGCATCGAGGACAAGCTGGCCGATACGAAGGTCCGCCTGCAGGCGCTGCGCGAGCAGGTCGAGCAGGTGCTCGCGGATGTCCCTCCTGCGCTCAGCCTGGGCGAGAACCTGAACGTGCAGCCGGTAAAGCTGCCGCTGTTCGTCAATGCCCAGCTCGGCTTTGCCGCCGTCTACCTGCTGGCCGACTACGACGACCTGGCGCGCAAGCTGATCCTGGCGCACCACACGGCGCTCATCGACCGCAGCACACTGGAGCGCTGGCTCAACGATGGTGCGCATGCGCTGCGCAGCCTGTTCTCCCTGGCCCAGCAGTACCGCTATTCCGGCACGACGCGCGACGACTTCGCGGCGAAGAACGCTGTGGCGCGGGCGGCGCTGGAGAAGTTCGGCGAGTTGCCCCAGGACGTGCTCGATGGCACGCGCCGTTCGCGCTTTGCGCCACCCATAGCACAGCGGGGAAACCGGCCCGAGGCACCGGCCGCGGACGCTTGGGAGTCAAGCCTCGCCGATGGCGCAGCCGACGCCACGACGCAAGACGAAGGCGCCAAGGCATGACGGCAGCGTCTTCTTCCGGCCGCCCAGGGCGCTTCATTCCGCTGGGACAGGCTAACTTCCAGCTGCTGGAACACGCAGGCTACCTAAAGGGCCTTTTACAGCCCTTTAAAGGTAAGGGGAGTCTGGAGACCTGGGCCAGCCAGTGCATGGCGCTGCGCGACGGGTTGATCGCCCTGGCACAACGGCAGGTGTTGCCCCAGGCGCGGGCCTACCCCTTCAACCTGCTCGATGTGCAACTGGCCCAGCAGACGACTGGCGCAGGGACGACCTTTCTGCGCTGGCGCAACCTCGACCGCTCAACCATGGGCGTGGCCTTGTGGGAGTCGCTGCTCGATCGCCCCGCGACACCGGCTTCGCTGATCGACGACCTGTATGCGATCGAACTGCAGCGCATCGCGCTGAACATGCAGATCAGTCAGACCCACAGCATCGCCCGCCTCGCCCTGGAATGCGCCAGCAGGATGGCGCAAGCCGAGGCGACCTATCTGCGGCGTGTCCACGGGCATGTCGCATCCATTCCCACCATTCCCAAGGAGTCACCATGAGCACACACTTCGTCGGCGAGGGCAACGTCGGTTCTGCGCCGGAGTACCGCGAATTCCCCAACGGCAACGACGAGCCGCGCAGGCTGCTGCGGCTGAATGTCTATTTCGACAATCCCATCCCGAAGAAGGATGGCGAGTACGAGGACCGCGGCGGCTTCTGGGCGCCCGTGGAGCTGTGGCATCGCGATGCCGAGCACTGGCGGTCGCTGTACCAGAAGGGCATGCGCGTACTGGTCGAAGGCCGGACCGTGCGCGACGAATGGGAGGACGCCGACGAGAACGAGCGCGTCACCTTCAAGATCGAGGCCCGTCGCGTCGGCATCCTGCCGTATCGCATCGAGGCGGTGACGCTCGGCACCAAGCCGGCCGGGGGCCAGTGACCCTGTATCGCGGGCGGCTGTAGCAACCGTCAGACGCCCGCCGTGCACCAGTGGGCTATCCCCTGGGGATAGTTCCACTGCGGTCCACCGAGTTCCAGCCGCCCTCCCGACGCCAAACTCCCGCCCCTCATGCCGCCGCGGTCCGTGCATACCGCTGCGGCGACCATTCCCCAGCCGATCACAATTCGGTGTCCATGCCGTCCGGCTTCCTTGCGGCCGGTCTCTCCAGGCCCAGCCATGCTGCTGCCCATCCGATGAACCGCACATTCCCGAGGAGGCTTCACCATGCGCGTGTTCCTGTGCGAGAAGCCTTCGCAAGGCAAGGACATCGCCCGCGTGCTGGGTGCCGGCCAGCGTGGTTCCGGCTGCTACAGCGGTGCGGGTATCGTCGTGACCTGGTGCATCGGTCATCTGGTCGAAGCGGTTCCGCCCGAGGGCTATGACGAGCGCTACAAGCGCTGGACTCTTGAGCACCTGCCCATCATCCCCGAGCGCTGGCGCGTCGAGCCCAAGGCTGCGACCGCCGCGCAGTTCAAGATCGTCAAGCAGCTCGTCGGCCAGGCCAGCGAGCTGGTGATCGCCACCGATGCCGACCGCGAAGGCGAGATGATCGCCCGCGAGATGATCGAGCTGTGCGGCTACCGCGGGCCGATCCAGCGCCTGTGGCTATCGGCGCTCAACGATGCATCGATCCGCAAGGCACTGGGCGCGCTGAAGCCGTCGGCCGAGACGCTGCCGCTGTACTACTCGGCCCTGGCCCGCTCGCGTGCCGACTGGCTGATCGGCATGAACCTGAGCCGGCTGTTCACCCTGCTCGGGCGCCAGGCCGGCTACACCGGCGTGCTGTCGGTGGGCCGGGTGCAGACGCCGACGCTGAAGCTGGTGGTGGATCGCGACCGCGAGATCGCCCGTTTCGTCTCCATCCCGTACTGGGCCATTGAGGTCGCGCTGTCCGCGGGCAGCCAGCCCTTCGTCGCCAACTGGGTGCCGCCACCGGCCAGCACCGACGACGCCGGCCGCTGCCTGCAGCAGCCGGTGGCGCAGCAGGCCGCCGACCGGCTGCGTACCGCGGGCGTGGCGCAGGTGGTGTCGGTCGAGACCGAGCGCGTGCGCGAGGGCCCGCCACTGCCGTTCGACCTCGGCACGCTCCAGGAGGTGTGCTCCAGGCAGCTGGGCCTCGACGTGCAGGAGACGCTGGACATCACCCAGGCGCTGTACGAGACGCACAAGGCGACGACGTATCCACGCTCAGATTCGGGCTATCTGCCCGAGAGCATGCTGGCCGAAGTGCCGACCGTGCTCGAGAGCCTGCTCAAGACCGATCCCGGTCTGCGCCCCCTGATCGCTCAGCTCGACCGCAACCAGCGCTCACGCGCGTGGAACGACACCAAGGTCACCGCCCACCACGGCATCATCCCGACGCTCGAACCGGCCAACCTGTCGGCCATGAGCGAGAAGGAACTGGCGGTGTACCGACTGATCCGCGCGCACTACCTGGCGCAGTTCCTGCCCCACCACGAGTTCGACCGCACGGTGGCGCAGCTCGCGTGCGGCGGGCAGTCGCTGCTGGCCGTGGGCAAGCAGATCGCCGTAGTCGGCTGGCACCAGGTGCTGGCGGCGCCGGAGGAAGGCGACGCGGATGGCGATGACGCCCAGCGCAGTCAGGTGCTGCCGGCGCTGCGAGCCGGCTTGTCCTGCCAGGTAGGTCATGTCGATCTGAAGGCGCTGAAGACCCTGCCGCCAAAGCCCTATACCCAGGGCGAGCTGGTCAAGGCCATGAAGGGCGTCGCCAAGCTCGTCACCGACCCGCGCCTGAAGCAGAAGCTGAAAGAGACGACGGGCATCGGCACCGAGGCCACGCGCGCCAACATCATCAGCGGCCTGCTCGGCCGCGGCTATCTGCTGAAGAAGGGCCGCGCCGTCCGCGCCTCGGATGCAGCCTATACCCTGATCGACACCGTGCCGGCCGCCATCGCCGATCCGGGAACGACGGCGGTCTGGGAGCAGGCTCTAGACATGATCGAGGCGGGTCAACTGACGTTGAACACCTTCATCGCCAAGCAGTCCGCCTGGGTGATCCAGCTCGTGCAGCAGTACAGCCGCGCGACGCTCGCCATCAAGCTGCCGCCATCGCCATCCTGCGCGCAGTGCGGCGCGCAGATGCGCCAGCGCACCGGCAAGAGCGGCGCATTCTGGTCGTGCACTCGCTACCCGGACTGCAAGGGCACGCTGCCGGTCGATGGCTCGACAGGCAAGCGTGGAGCGGCGCGCAAGCAGCGCGCCTCCCGCAAGGCGTCCTGACACCGACGAATCCCTTCGCCACGCCAGCCGTGTCCGACGGCGGGGCCAACGTCCCGCACCCCGCGGGACTCCCCAGCACACGTCGCCTTCTGCAACGGTGTGCGCGTCTCGCGACCCTGCCATGGGTCCGCGGGACGAGAAGGCCGTTCCTCCGCGAATCGCGTTTGCCGCGACTCCGTTGATCGAGATGCTCCCGTCGATGACGAGAGGTCTCCTGACGCCTGGCCGACCTGTGCCGTGGCGAGCCGTCAGGAGACCCCTCGGGTCGACCGGTATTCGGTGCCGGTGCCCGCCGGCGGAACAACGGGCTCCTTTTGTGCGCGGATGTGTGCCGAAGGTTTTCGACCCCAGCCACGACACGGGTCGGGTGCGATTGCTGACGCAGCGAGCGGCTTTGACGACGGCCGGGACTGCCACAGCCCACAGGTGGTCTATCTCTTCCACGGCTGAAGGCTTGAAGGCCTTCGGCCTGTTGGTCTTTGTTTGATCCTGATCGGTGTCGCGCAGCCTCAAATCGGCCCTTGTGCAATGCGCATTCCTCGAAGACGCCAGTGATGCGTCGCGTCCATCCTGCAGTCATGTGCTGCTGACCGTCGTCAGCACCATGCCCTGGCAGCTCCGGTCTTCAAGGCTGCAACGCGGTTCGCCGCGTGGATCGAACCAGTCCGCCTCGCATCGCCCACCGCGGACGAGCGTCTTCACGACGTCGATGCTCTTTCCTTCAACCCTTCGGGAGGTATCCGCTCCCGTCCGGGTGTGGAGCTCCCGGTCCTTCAACCAGGAGAGCCCCATGTCCCTTGCATTCGCATCGGCGCCGCTGAGGGCTGCACAGGCCCGTGCCGAAGCCATTGACTTTCTGGCCTTGGCCTACACCGGCAAGCGCCCGCCTCTGCAGGTGCGCCGCAGCGCCGCCGGCCACTACCTCGGCACCGCCGATGAAAACGGCCCGGTGTCCCGCGAATCCGTCGAGTACTTCCGCTCGCAGCACGCCGCCGACCACGCCCTTGCAACAGGCCGCTGGCAGCAACGCATCCACCCCTGACTTCCACTTACCAGGAGCCATTTCATGAACCAGTCTTTGCCCCAGGACGTACTTGATCAGATCGCCGCGGAAGAACGGCATTTCGCCGAAGCACCGCGGGCCTTCTTCGAAGCATGGAAGCGCGGTGCGGAAATCGCCGGCCCCGAATGGTTCGGCGACGGCACGCCCGAAGGCCTGCGGCGTGCCACCACGAAGTGGGATCTACGCCCCAAGGTGCTGTTGCTCAACGACGCCCTGGACGTCCTCAGCGGCGGCCAGCGCATGTTCCTGTCCGCGATGGTGAGCTTCTACAACGCCCGCGAGGGCGGCGCGATGCTCAAGCGTTGCGGGTTCGAGGGGCTTTCCGATCTGGGCGGTCTCGATCTGGAGCGCCGCAAGGTCATCGCCGATCTGGTGCTGAACTACAGCGGCTGGTGAGCCCCGTTCACCGCGCTGGTCGCTTCTTCCGCCGGGCGCATGCCGCGTCCATCCACCTCACCATCAAGGGACATACCTCCCTTGCGGGCGGGAGTCCCTTGGTCACCACAAGGAGTTTCCCATGGACACCCAATCCATCCGCGCACAAATGCCGTTGCTCGTTCGCGGTCACGTGCCTTCCAACGTCCACACCTTCAAGTTCAACATCTTCGACGGCCAGCCCAAGGTTTCCACGCTGGGCTTCCACATCGATCCCAAGCCGTTCGAGGGCAAGGTCATCGCCAGGACCGACGAGGCCATCGTCGTCAAGACCGGGCGAGCCGAGTTCGCGGTGCTCGACCGGGCGCTCGTGACTGAGGTGCCCGACGAAGGCACCAAGGTGCACGTCGAACCCTACGCCCGACACCGCTTCGACGGTCTGCGCGCGGATACGCCCGAGGAACGCACCGAGTTCACCGCCGACGGCCAGCCCTACACGGTGAAGACGCTCGTGCTCGGTTCCGCGCCGGCGAAGCTGCCGATCCCCGAGCCCCGCTGTCCCGAGCTGCAGGAGCTGATCCAGCAGATGGAGCAGTTGCCTGCGCCCGATGGTTTCCGGCGCATCGCGCACCTCATGGTGGATGCCGGCGCGCGGGATTTCACGTGGGTCGATCCGTTGCCCGGCGACATCATCGCGACACCGCCGGCCATTGGCTTCACGGTGGCCACGGCGAAGTTCGAGGGGCGCGTCACTGTCCTGTACGAACGCGGGCTCGACCTGTACGCGGTGGAACTGCACCGTGACGGCGAACTCGTCGAGCGGGTCGATAAGGTGTTCTTCGATGCGCTCGGCGAGTCGCTGGAACGGTTGATCGACGACGGGAACTGGCGGCGCATCCGTGTGCAATGCCTGTCCGGCCGTAAGTCTGCTCAGCACTGATCCCCACGCGGCCTCCCGTCCTCTCGACGGGAGGCCCTTCATTTCTTTTCCCGGAGATCACATGTCTGTTCGATTCAAAGGTACCGAGCTGCGCCCCGTGCTCCTCGAAGCGGTGCTCAACCAATGTCGCGTCGTCCTGGTCAAGGATCAGGGCGTGTATTTCCTGGCCGAGCGTGGCGAGCGCAGGCCCGATGGGCGCCAGAAGCTCATCGCCTACGCCGTCGGCTGCAATCCGGATGTCGACGCATTCGATGACTGGTGGAAATTGGCGCGCACCGAGCTTGGTGGTGACGATTTCCGCGAGTTATTCGATCCGCGCGACGGTGTCTTTGCGCTCATCCTGCACAGCGCGAACGACCTCGAAGTGTCCGCCACCTCGACACACCTATCGTTGCAGGCCGTAGCCCCAACGCCGAACGGCAACTGACGGTCCCACATTCCCAGCCCCCACTCCGGGGGCGTTTCATCGCCAGAGGTTGAATGACTGCTCGCTGAACGTGGCACCGATCCTGTGTAGAACTGCCGCTCAGATCAAGAACTGATCGTCCGGCATCAGACCCTCACCGCGCTGCGATGCGCGATGCTCGAAGTCACTTCTCTCCACCAAGTCGGAAGCGGTTCGTCATGAGCATCGGGATTCCATGGGGTTGAAACGGGATTTCTCGCCCCCACGTAGGCAGCTGCCAACGAAGAAGAACGCCGAACACTATGGCTACCAGCCCCCATGCGCCCGCACCCGGCGTTACCCCTTCCACCGACTATCTCAACGATCAGGACCTAGTGGCTTGGCTGGAAGCTCGCCTCGCCTCTCGACACCACGTCGCCTATATCCACAGCGGCTTCCTGTGCAAGGTTGTGGATCTCGATGGGCCAGACCACTCCCTGCATCCGGCCGATCCCGAAGGCGAGGCGAAGAAGTGCCTGAAGAAGCTGGTAGCCCAAGGTCTGCTCCAATACCTGGAACTACCGCTTCAGACCCTACAGGATGCTCACGTAGCCGATCCGAGCTGGACGTATTCCCAGGTGTCGTCGAAACCAGCCGTGGATGCCCTCATTGCTACGCGCGATGGGCTGCTTGGCAGGACCGCCGGTCGAGGGCCGGAGATCACCGACAAGACAGCGCAGAAGGTCTGGGCTGATGCTGGTGGTCGATGCATGTTCGCGGGATGCGGGGAAGACCTGACCGAGATCCCCCTTTGGACCCGGACCGCCAGGATTGGATATCTGGCTCACATCATCGCGTCCGATCCTCAGGGACCGCGCGGCAACCAGCAGGACTCCCACCGGCTCGCAAACAACCCGGAGAACATCATGCTGATGTGCGATGCGCATCACCGCTTGATCGACTCCTTTGCCCCGGACGACTACATACCCCACACCCTGTACGAGATGCGCCGGACCCACCGCGACATGGTGCGGAACTACCTGGGCTCTCTGGCATTCCCGCGCACCCGCGCGGCAACGCTGCATGCCAATCTGGCCCACGTCCCGACCTACTTTCATGACTCCGAGCTGATCGACGCCATTCTGGCAACCGGTTGCGCCATGCTGCCAGGGGTTATCCACTATGTGCGCCGTAAGGCTCCACGTGACGATCGCAACACGCCGGGGTTCTGGTCCCAGTACCTCCGGGACCACGAAGGGGATATCCGCCAACTGGTCGCCGGATTCAACGGCGCAAGTGGCGCACTCACGGAGAATCTCGCCGTCTTCCCGCTCCACCATATCCCGACGATGGTGCTGGCAGGCCGCATCATGGGCGAAGCCCAAGCCATCCAAGTCTTCCAGTACAGCAGGAGCCGTCGCACGTGGGCGTGGAATCCCGACGTCGCCCCCAAGCCCGTCGGCACTTTCAGCGTAAGCACTATGCCCCAGGCGCGTGCTTCCGAGGTCCTCATCACCATCGAACTCAGCGCTGCGATCGACGAGGACGCCATACCGCCGGCGCTGCAACCGGATTTGGCCGTCGGACGCCTGCCGTGGCTTCGTATCACGACGCCGAGTCCTGATTCCGACTGCATTGCACATCCGGACGACCTAGACCAGTTCATGCAGGTCGCCCGACGGACGATTAACCACGTGCAAGACGTGATGCGGGCCCGCAAGGTTCATCTGATCGCCATCAGTCCGGCCAGCACGGTGTTTCGTTTCGGCCAGATGCTCCAGCCTGGCCACCATCCCGAATACATCCTCTACGACCGCGCCGGCCGCGAATATCCATTCGTTCCGGCCTTCTCCATCACAGGCCACGACGTGTCGGCTCTCGATAGGGAGCGGCCCTTCTCCATCTCCCTTCGATAAAGAGCCTGACGCCATGACCCTCACGAAAAGCGCCGATCTGGTCCTTCAAGCCGAGCGGACCCGTCCTGCCCGCCTTACCGAGTCCCTCGAATCGATTGCCGCTTTGCGGAACGACGGCCTGACCCGTTCCGCGGAGCGAGATCTACTGTTGGCCTACAGTCCTTGGGCTCGGGCACTGAATGACGCCAACCTCCACATCACGGTGCGCCCGGAAGAAATCGCCGCCGCGGCCGAGGCCTATAGGGAGGTGGCGGGACTCTTGGTCGCGAAGCTGGACTGGCCGAATGACACCATCAGAATCCTGCCTCAAGGCTCCGCCAGCACGCAAACCCTTATCCGCTCCCCTTTCGGCGGTGAGAAGTTCGACATCGATGCCGTCTGCCAGGTCGATATCTCCCGCGTCGCAGCGCAAGACCCGATGGGTTTCTTTCAGTCGGTCGGGGACGCCCTTGAGGAGCTCGAGGCAGAAGCGAAGAAACGCTGCTGGAACATTCCGTTCCCCAACCGGCCGTTCTATCTCGAGTTCACCCCGTCCGTGCCGCTGAACAACGTGCCCCAGTACACCATGGAGTCGATGGCGCCCCGGTACCGGGCAGCTTTCGCATACCGAGCAACCGCCTTGGCAGTCGTGGACACGCCGACCGAACGCTGGAAAACATCGAACCCCGCAGGCATGACCAAGTGGATCGATGACACGGCCAAGCGGCCCCTGATCCGTCAAGTCTCGTTGGAAACTGCAGTACTACGTGAGGCGAAGGCGGAGGTCGCGCCTGTGCTAGAGCAGGCAGTGGAGATTACCGATACGCTGCGGGTTGCCATCCGCCTTTTCAAGCGCCATCGAGACATGTGCGTGCGACGGGGCATCATTGCAGGCGAGGCCAAGCCGATCTCAATCATCATCGTGACCCTGCTGACCAGTTGCTACGAGGGTCTCGCCGACCTCGGCCGCGTCTACGCTCATCCGGTGGAATTGCTCGACGATCTCGCCTCCCTCTTGCCCCACCTTGTCCTGAAACTCGAAGACCAGTACCGGGTAGATAACGCGACCGTTGAGGGCGAGAACTTTGCTGAAAAGTGGAATCACGACGGTGGGACTCGATATAGGGCGTTTGTCGCATGGTGCAAGGCCCTGTCCGCGGATCTGAAGACGATCCTGGCCTTGACCGAGCCGCAGGAGATATCCACGCGCGTCCGTGAAGTGTTCGGCATTCCGGCGCCCACGACTGACGGTACAGGTCTGTCGTCTGCCCGTTATCCCGCGCCGCCGCCGACTCGTCCCGGACGAGGGTTGGCATAAGGCCGTCGTGTGAGTCTTGCAAATCTGGACCTAACCAGTGTCCACCAGCACTTCCCGGACTTGCTACCGTCCGCCCTGAGCCGTGACCGCGGCGCAACAGCCTATCGGTTAAGACTGCCGGCGTTTCCGCCGGGCAGAGCATTCGGGTGGGCAGAGCTGCGGTTGCCAAAGGGTTTTCCTGAGCATGCTCGGGCCGAAATCGTTCTCTCTCCCGACGCAGTGCTGCGTGTTCCGCACCTCGACCAAGCTGGCGTCCTATGCACCGACGGAGACCCAGGCCCGGGCTCGGGGCATTC
Organism: Azoarcus sp. DD4; assembly: GCF_006496635.1. Taxonomy (NCBI): domain Bacteria; kingdom Pseudomonadati; phylum Pseudomonadota; class Betaproteobacteria; order Rhodocyclales; family Zoogloeaceae; genus Azoarcus; species Azoarcus sp. DD4. The sequence goes on along the minus strand of NZ_CP022958.1, from coordinate 2,297,010 downwards.
GCCCGAAGACAGAATTCTTCTCCTTCTGCAGGCCTACCAGCAATGCCGTTTAGTTAAGCCACTGCCTTGTAGGCAAACGGATATCCGCGCTGCAGTGGCCTGGGTTCGCGCGGATAGCTTCGGTCGGGTCGCACCGCTTCGGGCTCGGAACTGAGGCGCCGCAGAATCGTCGCGACGAGGGCGACGGTGGCGCGCCCGAGCAGCAGGCGCGGCAGCCATCGGCGCACCTGCGCGAGCGCATAGTGTCGGTTGGCCTGATAGCGATGCTGGCGATGGGCGCAGTGCTTGTCGATGCGCCGGTCGGCCTCGAGGACGAACAGATTGGTCAGATTCATCAGGAGCACGCGCGCATGGAAATCCTGCTCGACCGCAAGGGCGCTCTTGCCGGAGAAGTTCTCGGCGGTGAGCCGGCACTTCAACTGCTTGTAGCCCTCCTCGACGGCCCAGCGGCGCGCGTAGAGATCGGCGAACAGATGCAGCGGGTAGCGCTCGGCGTCACACAGCGACGTGACCAGGTACTCGTGCTCGCCGGTAGCGAGGCGCACCCGCACGATGCGCAGGCGCAGGCTCGCATACTCGACGCCGAACTCGCCGCACACGCGGCGCGCCCGCTCGGAGAGGCGCGCCACGTAGCACAGCTCGCGGGTGCCGTTCAGAAGCAGGTCGAAGGCGCGCGACCACAGGCCCGCATCGATGCGCGCGCAAAAGTGCGCCCCGCGCGAGCGCACCAGCGCAAACAGCCACAGCGCCGGATAGCCGCGGTCGAACAGCATCACATCGTCGGGCCCGATCGCCTCGAGCTGCTGCGCGAACAACGCCCGCTCGCCCTGTTTCCACGGCGCGCACGCGGCGCTGACGACGATGCGGTTCAACACATCGAAGGCGAACGACACCCGCGCGAGCGGCCGCAGTCCGCTGTCGTGGCGCAAGCCGCCAAACGCCTTCGCCAGCTCTGGAAAGGCATGCAGTCGCAGGCTCGAACCATCGACGGCGAGCAGCCGATGCCCCATCCAGCGTGCGAGCCGCCCGCCCTGTTCGGCGTGGCGCACGATCGACGCGTTGAGCGCGACCAGCGCCGAAGGCTTCAGCTTCGCGCGTGCCTGCGTGAGCGCGCCCTTGGTGACGGCGCTCTGCTTGCCGCCGGAAAGATCGTCGAGCAGGCGCTGCAGCGCCTGCCGCATGGAACATTGGAAGTTGAGCAGCAGCCAGGTCACCACGGTCGCGAAGGGCAGCGCGCGCTGCTGGGTGAAGTCCTGCGGGCGTTGGCGGTGGGCATCGATGAAGTCGCGGTCAGTGAGCGTACGGCGCAACAGATCGGTCAAACTGGCATAGAACTTGCAAGTACAACATCATGATTTATCCTTGTTTATCAGTACTTTACGCATGCAATTATACCATCCGGCATGAAGTCGAGGGCGCGCCCGGGCCGCGCGGCAGGCTAAACTAAACGGCATTGGGCCTACCAGGAGCATTTCCTGGCACCCTGGTTGGCTGGCGGCCTGGATGGCGATTTCGCTGCAGAGGCCCTCAACTACTGGGCAATCGAGGTTGCCCAGTCCCTTTCCCACAGCGATCCAGTCCGGGCCGTCTGGACGCTCGATCCATGCCCCGCTCAGGCCATCGTCAGACAGGGCCTGCTCCTCTTACCCGAGCGGATCGTCATCGCAGCCGATGAACAGTTACCCATCACCAATCGATTGATCCAGTCCATGGGCAAGGGGGCAAGCCAGCACATCGGCGTTCTGGTGGCCGACATCCCCATTTCACACGCCCTCACCCCAAGTACGTGGCCACGGACCGCATCCGACCTGGATCTGATCCTCGGAGGACGCCTCAAGCCCGCTGAGTACGAGATGTTCCGTTCCGCCACCAGTCGGCGTGGCCGCCGCATTCATCGGGTGGTCTTGCTGCGCAGTTCCGAGGCCGCCTTCGCGTACCTGCTCCCAGGCGGCCCGCCGACTGTCGTGGATGACGGCAAGCGCAAGAAAACGTATCCGCCCCTCAGCAGGCCCTTGCCGCTCAGCGCAGTCCGCCTCGATCCGCATTGGACAGTGGGGCGTGACCAGCATCCTGAAGTGGCGGATCGTCAGGGTAAGCGCGTCCTTGTTCTCGGCGCCGGTGCTCTTGGCAGTCCGGTAATCGACCATCTAGCCAAGGCCGGGGTCGGCTTTATCACAGTGGTGGACGCCGACGATCTTTCGCCAGCGAACATCGGACGGCACCTGTTGGGTGCTGAATCGATCGGTAAGAGAAAGGCCGGCGCCGCTGCCCGGCGCGTCAATCTCGGATACCCCGCCACGGTCGTTACTCCTCACGCGATGACCGTGGAAAGCTGGCTGAAGAAACACGCTCTGTCCGGCGTGGACGTCGTCCTCGATCTCACCGGCGAGCCGGATGTGCGCTGGTACGTTGACCAAGCCCGACACGAGCATCCTTGTCCGCTGCTGATCGGTTGGATGGAGCCATATGCCGCGGCTGCCCACGCGTGCCCTCTTCCGCCGCAGACGCCGTGGATCCAGGGTAGTAGGGATCCTCTGAACGATCTCGAAGCGGTGTCCTGGCCAGACGAGGTGATTCGTCGGGAGCCTGGCTGCAGCAGCCGGTTCCAGACCTATACGGCGGCAGCGGCAGCCCATGCGGTCGCTCTCGTCACCGAGAACGCCCTGGACCTGATCGACGGCACCGACGGCTCGGCAACGGCCCAAGTGGTGAGTTGGGTGCGAGGCCAACATTTCCTTGACAAGCACTGGCCCGGCCTGGCACTTCGGGACTGGGCACTGCCGGCGGCCCCTCACGAGGGTCTCATTTTGACCCGACCCTTCCCGTGATACGGATCTTCTTCTACCCTGACTCCACGCGCTACGTCCTGTTTACCGAACAAGTCCTCGCGCATATGTACGTCCACGCTCAACGCCGGCCGTGGCAGAAGGAAGCGGGCGGTGAAATCTTCAGCGCCGCACCAAACGCGACCGGCCTCGTCATCAGTGCCGCGGCCGGCCCCCACCCGCGCGATCACCGCCGAAGACATGGCTGGATCCCGGATGCAGCTGCGGCCGACCGGGCACGCCACGCCGCATTCTCCCTGGGCAAGCATGCAGTGGGCCTGTGGCATACGCACCCCGAGCCGCGGCCTTCTCCCTCAGGCCTGGACCGCCAGACCACGCACGAGTACTTGGAGACCTTTCAGGACCAACGGTCCCGGTACCTCTTAGTCATCATCGGCAACCGCGGCACTCCTGTCTCCATGGGCGTCTGGGCGGCCTCCGCGGAGCGCCAGGGGGTCTGGTTAGAGCTGACTGAATCTGCAGCAAGCCATGCGTCACTGAATGATGGCGCGACGGACTCCTTCCAACCCACCAAGTGACTTCCTCGACCCGAATGCCGTGGTATCCAAGGTTGCCAGTGAAGGCACCATGGATCGTCTAGTCTGCGAATGGCCCCGTCGTGCGACTGCGCCACTGTATCGGCTACCTTTCAGCCTGAAGCGGCAGGAACAACCGCTTCTTGCCGGCCCCAGAAAGACAACAAGTCGCCACCCCCCGCCACCCCCCGCGTCCCGGACGCTTCGTCACTGACGCTACACCAAATCGGGCACTGACGAATACCGATTTCCGCTCGCGCGGGTGGCGTCCTACCCCCACGCTTCCCGCCATGTTCAGCTGACCTCCGTCAGCAACATGCCCAGGTAGGCACGATCTTCAAGGCTACGGCACGGTTCCGACCGCGTTGATCATCCCAGTTCGCACCGGCATCCATGCGCGAACGCCCATCGGCTCCCGATGGTGATGCCACGAAGCTGTTCCATCAACCCACGCGGGGGTTCCACACCTTCCCCGCCTGGGTCGGGTGTGTCTCCGCCTCTTTGTTCTTCAGGAGATTCACCATGACCTCTTCCACCGAAAAGTCCTACTTCGATCTGCACATCACCGGGCTCGGGTACCTCAATCGCATTCGCGAAGTGAAGCCCAAGAAAGGTGATGCGTTCCTGGCCTGCGACATCGCGGCCCTGAACGGTCCCAGCGATGACGTCTCGTACGTGCGTTTCGACACGCGCGTATCGGGTTCGGAAGCGCAGCACCTGGTGCGCCGCTGCATCCAGGCTGTCGATGCCGAGAGGAAAGTGATGATCGGCTTCCGTCTGGGCGACCTGTGGACCGACACCTTCACCTACTCCAAGGGGAAGCGTGCCGGCGAGCAGGGTGTGAGCCTCAAGGCCCGCCTGCTGTTCGTCAGTTGGATCAAGGTCGACGGCAAGCTCGTCTACAAGGCCGAGTCCAAACCGACCGAGACCGACGAGCACGACCCGGAAGTCCCCGTGACATCCGACGCGCCTGCCGCGCAGCAAGCCCCGGCACCGGAGTCTTCCAAGCCCGCCGCGGACGACGCTGCCGATGCCCCCGCATCGGCAGCCGCCGAGTCGTTCTGATCCGTAAGGCCCCATCCCCGGGGCCTTGTCTTCTCTTCTTCAGCAGGAGGCCTCCATGATCACCATCCCCGGCCAACTGGCCATCAAGACCATCCACGGTCGCAACGGCGACTTCAACGTCGGCCGCCTCGCTACCTCCATCGGCGAGTTCGTCGTGAAGAACGCCGAACTCGACCAGTACACCGAAGGCAAGTACGAAGGCGATTTCGTCATCGCTGAGATTCGCCCCTCCACGTACAGCGCCAACGGCCGCATGGTCATCGAGATCCGTGCTCTTCTGGGCGGAATGACCCTGTCCAACATCGACGCCCTGAGCCGCGACGAAGCCCGCCGGCTGAGTCCGCAGGAAGTCGATCCGATCGACGAGGAAGCGCAGGCTCCCGCGCCGGCCGCACCCACGGCGCCGGCCAGGCCGAAGTCCCGCAACACGCGCGATCCCCTGGTCGATACCACGCCGTTTGGCAGCGCGCCGGCCGCTGCCTCCCCAGAGGCCACGGCCGACGCGGATGACGCGGCGCTGTTCGGTGCGCTCTGGCCGCTGGGCGAGATCGTCAAGCTCGACGCCACCGTCGATCGCCGCATTCTGCGTCAGCAGCGCGACCGGCTCTGTGCGCTGGGCTATGAGTTCGCTCCGCTATCCCAGGGCTGGCATCTCGCCAAGGCCTGATTCCAACCGCCGCGCCAGCGGCGTTTCACCACCCGCCGGGGCTCCTCCCCGGTGGGGCGGGGCTCCGGTCTCTTATCCAAGGAGATCGTCATGCAACTCGCATCCCGCTTCGCTTATCGTTCCCCGGTGCTGCGGTCGAATCAACCGCTGTCGGATGACCAGATTCGCACCGTCGCGCCCTCCATCTTCGCGGACACCCCGCACGAGAGTCGCTCCGAGCGGTACAGCTACATCCCCACGGCGGCTGTGCTGGCCGAACTGCGCAAGGAAGGCTTCCAGCCGTTCATGGTGTGCCAGACCCGCGTGCGGCAGGAAGACCGCCGCGATTACACCAAGCACATGCTGCGCCTTCGCCATGCGAGCCAGATCAACGGCGCCGAGGCGAACGAGATCATCCTGCTCAATTCGCACGACGGCACCAGCAGCTACCAGATGCTGGCGGGCATGTTCCGTTTCGTCTGCCAGAACGGCCTGGTCTGCGGCGACACGTTCGCCGACGTGCGCGTACCCCACAAGGGCAATGTCACCGACCACGTGATCGAGGGCGCCTACGAGGTGCTGCATGGCTTCGAGCAGGTGCAGGACTCGCGCGACGCCATGCGTGCCATCACGCTCGACGGCGGCGAGGCCGAAGTCTTCGCCCGGTCGGCTCTGGTCCTCAAGTACGACGAACCTGGCAAGACCCTGCCGATCACGGAAAGCCAGATCCTGCGGCCCCGTCGTTTCGACGATAACCACGCAGATTTGTGGTCCACGTTCAACCGGGTCCAGGAGAACCTCGTCAAAGGCGGCCTGACCGGCCGCAGTGCCAACGGGCGCCAGCAGCGCACACGGCCTGTCCAGGGCATCGACCAGAACGTCCGGCTCAACCGGGCACTCTGGCTGCTCGCGGATGGCCTGCGCAAGCTGAAAGCCTGACCCCCAAGCGGATCGTGCCCATCGCGGCATGGTCCGCTTCTTCTTTGTCGGGGTGCCCGAATGCGTGAGGGCCGATCAACGTGAGCAGTGCGCGCAGCGGTTTTTCGCTCACGTCCCGCTTGGCATTGAAGCAGGCTAGGCCCATGTCCGTCGGCGTTGCCGGCAACATGCCCAGGTAGCCAAGACCCTCAAGGCTACGGTGCGTTGCGACGCACAGGTCTTTCTCTTCGCCAAGCCGTTCCCGGCGCTTTCTTCCACCCCTTGGGGCAGCTACTGCCCCGGCGGGCCGTGCTGTCTCCGATTCCTTCGAGGACGACACCATGCCTGCAACCGCATCATCCAGGACGCTGTACCGCATCGACGAATGCCCCGACCTGATGGCCGACGGCTGCATCGGCGACGAGAACGGCAACCTGGTCTTTCTCTCGATCTGGGCGCGCGACACTGCCGTCCAGGAGTTTCTGGCTCGCCTGACCCTGGGCCGCGACGAGCAGGGGCTGGACCAGTTCCATGTCATCACCGAGCAGGGCGCGAGCGTCCCGGTCTTCGTCGGCAACGTCGACAACCTGGAGAAGCGCATCACCCGCGCCTACAGGCGCACGCTGTTCGGCTCGCTGACGAACGTGTGGCTGTTCGACCGTCGCGCCGTGAAGCCCGACAAGGCCAACGCCAGCGCGCTGGCACTCCTGCCGCTCGAATCCGCACACCGGCTCGAGCGGCTGTGGTCCCTGGTGCGGGACACCTGCCCGCTGCCGCTGCTCGATCACTGGCGCGACATCGTGCTGGAGCTGTTGCAGGCGCGGTCGATGCTGACCCGCCTTCCGTTCGCGCTCGGGCCCTTGGAAGGCCATCGGCTCGCCATCGACGTACCGGCGCTGACCCAGGCGCTGGGCAGCCTGATCCGAAGCAACGTGCTCACCACGGACGCCTCCGGGTACCCGATCACCCCCGACCTGCCGCTCGAAGCGGTGGCCTGAGGTCTCGGCACCGGACATGCCCACGCGCATGTCCGCTTCTCTCTATCGACATGCCCAGGAGACTCCCATGGCACTCATGTTCCCGCGGCTCGCCCGCAATTTCGTCATTATGGTGACCGCTCCGCTGTGGGGAGTTGGGATGTGGTTGCTGAGGCAGTGCGGGCAAGGACATCTATTCCGAGAGCACCGGCACGGCGCACAAAACGGCCAAGGGCACCAAGGTATCGGTGCGCACGGTCAAGGCGCCGGGCTTCGGTCCGAAGGGCGTGCTGCGTTGCGTCCTGCCGTTCACGGTCTTCCTCAAGTTGAAGGACATCGGCGGCAACGTGCTGCCGCCCTACGACGAGGAGTTCCGCGAAGTCGCGATGGACGCGGCGCAGGCCGCGGCCTACCGCGATCTGGCGGGTCGGCTGCCCGACGTCACCGTGGGCGCGATCAACCACCCGCAAAGCAACCTGGCCGACTTCTACCGCGAAATGGGCGACATCTTTGCCGTGCCGCTGCGCCCCCACAACCGCTGGGGCGGCTTCAAGGCCTTGCGCGAGGTCTGGTTTGCGCACCTGGAGTCGACCCGCCGGCGCGCCGTGCTGCTCATCGACGAGGCCCAGGAGATGAGCCCGGCGGTGCTCTCGGAGCTGCGTCTGCTCGCCAGCGCCCGCTTCGATTCGCAGCCGCTCCTTTGCGTGGTGCTGGCCGGCGACGCGCGCCTGATCGAGAAGCTGCGGCGCGAGGAGTTGATCCCGCTGGGCAGCCGCATCCGCACCCGGCTCGCCACCGAGCATGCCAGCCGTGACGAGCTGGCGGCCTGCCTCAACCACCTCACCGCCGGCGCCGGTAACGCCAGCCTGATGACGCCGGCGCTCGCCAGCACGCTCTGCGATCACGCCGCCGGCAATTACCGCATCCTCACCACGCTCGCCGCCGAACTGCTCGCCGCCGCCGCCAAACGGGACTTGCCGCAGCTCGACGAGAAGCTCTACCTCGACGTCTTTGCCCAGCCCGAGACGCCCGCGCCACGCCGCGCGGGGGCCGGCCGCTAAACCACGAAGGACTCTGCCATGCGACCCGACTGCGCGCCTGCCGACCTATCCCTGCCGACCCTCGCCGATGAAGCGGTGGTCGAGATCCACACCTTCCTCAACGACTTCGTGCTCCTCTTCGAAGCCCATTACGGCGGACAGCTCCATCGCTACTACCAGGACCACTCCCCCGAAAACCTCGTCCAGCCTGATCTGTTCCGATCCCACACTCCTGATGAGCCGCCTTTCTGATTGAGACGCTCAACAAAAAAACGCCGCCGGCACCCATCGCCCGAGGCGTTTGCCTTTGCGCCATCACCCCCGACGGCCATCGCAGTGCGTGAACATCGGGCCCTCAAATCGGGTGACCACACTCACCAGGCGCGCGCTGTGCGCTTGGTGGCCACCTGCGCGACGAACAGGTCGAGATCGGCGCGCCCGGCCAGGCCGAGCGCGTCGCGGTCTTTGAGCAGCTTCCAGCGCAATCCCCTGAGCGAGGGGTCGGTGCGCTGCTCGATGCGACGCATCTTGTCGACCGCGGTGCTGGCGTGGGCGATGACGTGAAACTTGTCGAAAGTGATCGTGGCGTTGGGCAGATTCGCCGTGACCCCCTTGAGGAAGGCCGGCCACATGTCGATCGAGATCGACTCGATTGCCTGCGGATCGCCGCCGTGGGCTTTGAGGTCAGCGGCAAATGCCTCGATCGTGACCGCATCGCGCCCTTGGGTGACAACCAGCACGCGGCGCTCATCGGCATCGGCCACCAACGTGATGTAGTCATGGCCCCGGGCGCGCGAGGTCTCGTCGGCCGCGAGGCGCTTGAGCTCGGAGAAGTCGGCCTGATCGAGGGCCAGATCGACGTAGCGCTTGCAGATGGCGCTCACGCGGTGCCAGGACAGACCCACCACGCGGGCCACCGGGGCAAAGGGCATCTCACGACACAGTGCCATCAGCAGCGCCTCGAAGAGCAGCGTGAAGCCGGCGAGCTTGCCTGCCCAATCCGGCTCGACCTGGCGGGTGCCGCCGTCAGGCAAGCGCACGCGTGGCACCCGCACCTCGAGGTAGCACTCATGCCGGAAGAAGTTCAGGTGCCGGTAGCGCTTGCTCACCGTGTCATGCACCGGATACGCCCCGGCCACGCCCGGCACCGCGAAGCGGCTGCCCGCGACGAAATCGACACTGATCGTCAACACCTTCTTGGCGGTGTCGAAATCAACCCCCATCACACGCCACGGATCGGTGATGCCCAGAGCGGCCTCGAACAACTTCGCATGCATTACTTGTCATCCCTGCAGATTCAACGCGGACGGCGATCCTACCCGAGGCCACCCCAACGGAGCCGCCCTTGTCTCCATGGCTGGATGCACAACTGCGCTGCATCCAGCCATGGACCAGCGTACCGCCGAGCCCTTGGCGTCAAGGGTTCGCTGCGCCGGGCTGCGCCCGCCCTTGACCCCAACGGCTCGGCACCCCGGATCCCGCATTACCCACTCAAAAAGAGGTGGTATCCTTAATGGATGTGCGAGGCGCGCCGACGCGGCCTGACCGGCGTGGCACTCAAGGACGAGAGCGACGGGCGGCCCCCTGCTCGTGCGCGGCCCGCCTGACAATTGATCCGCCCCCCATCACCCGAGGAGAACCCATGCCCCGAAGCCTGCGTCACATTGTCCTGGCCGCCCTGATCACCATCGCCCTGCCCGCCGCCGCGCAGGACAGCACGCGTGCCGACTGGGTCCGCAATCCGGGCATGGGAAACTACAAGGCCTACGCGGAGTTCAAGATGGGGCGCTACGCGGCGGCCCGCGAGGTGTGGGAGGTGCTCGCCGGCGTCGGCAATGCGGAGGCGTTGTTCAACCTGGGCATCCTCGCCGAGGACGGCTTGGGCGAGGCGCAGGACATGGCCAAGGCCGAGGCGCTGTACGTGGCGGCGGCCAACGCAGGCGGACGCAAGGCCCAGTACCGCCTGGGGCTGCTCTACGGACCGGGCGGCGCCCTGGGACCGGATCCCGACAAGGCGCGACACTACCTCGGCCTGGCGGCGGCGGGCGGCGACCAGGACGCCGCCGACCAGCTCGCCGCCATGGCGCGCCCCGACGCCGCGCCGGACGACTTCACGCGCGCCGAGCGGCTGTCCGCAGGCGGCCGCCACGCCGAGGCCGCGGCGCTGTTCGGTCGACTCGCCGAGGACGGGCATGTCCGCGCGCGTACCCGACTGGCCTGGATGTTCGAGGCCGGGCGGGGCGTCGAGCCCGACCTGGCGCGCGCCGCGGCGCTGTTCGCGCGCTCGGCCGAGGCAGGCGATGCAGAAGCGCAGTACGCGATCGCGGTGATGTATCGGACCGGCAAGGGGCTGCCGCTGGACGTGGACGAGAGCCGGGCGTGGATGGCGCGCGCCGCAGCCCAGGGCTATCCGGCGGCGCGCGCGGCACTGGCGGCGGAGGAATAGCCCGCCGGCGGTCCTTTCGCGAGCTCGGCCATCAGGCGCTCGAGCGCATCGATCAGCTGGGCCGCGAGCGCCTGTCCATCGGCCTGCGTCTTCCGTAGCGCCGCATCGGTACGCGCTGCCAGGTCCTGCACCTCGCCCGCCATCAGATTTCCGGCGACGCTCTTGATGCCGTGGGCGACGAAGGCGACGGCATCCAGATCGCCGCTCTCGAGCGCGCTGCGCAGCCGCTCCACGCTGTCGCGCAGACCGTCGAGGGCACTGGCCGCCAGGCGCGCGAGGAACTCCTGCCGGCAGGGATAGCGCGAGATGAGGGCCGCCCAGTCGACCAGCCCTTCGGCCAAGGGTCGCTCGCCTCCTTCGCCCTTAGCTCGCGGCGATGCCGGCGCGCCACCGTCCCACGAGGGCACGTGCACGACGATCGCGGCGACCAGTTCGTCCGGATCGACCGGCTTGCCGACATGGTGCACCATGCCGGCGGCCATGCAGCGCTGCCACTCCTCGGCCAGGGCGTGCGCGGTCAGGCCGATGACGGGCAATCCCGGTGCCATGCGGGTCAGGCGGCGGGTCGCCTCCAGGCCGTCCATGACCGGCATCTGCACGTCCATCAGCACGACGTCGAATGCGTCGCCACCGCAGGCCTCGACACGCTCGAGCAGCTCTCGGCCGTTGCCGACGAAGTCCACCCGTGCGCCCTCGTGCTGCAGCGGATCCTCGAGGATCAGCCGGTTGGCTTCGATGTCCTCGGCGGACAGCACACGCAGCCCCTCAAGCCTCCGCTTCTCCCGCGGCACGCCCGCGGGATCACCCGAGGGCGCCGCCTCGCACACGGGCAGGCGCAGGCTCAGCTCGAAGCGACTGCCCACACCCGGCTCGCTGCTGGCACCAATCTCACCGCCCATCAGCCGCGCAAGGTGGCGACTGATGGCGAGCCCCAACCCGGTGCCACCGAATCGGCGGGTCGTCGAACTGTCGGCCTGCTCGAAGGGCTCGAACAGACGCGACAGTTGCTCGGCCGTCATCCCGATGCCGGTGTCACGGACCACGAAGCGCATCTGCTCGCCCGTGCGCTGCACCACCAGCTCCTCGAGGCGGTCGCGGTGCATCGTGAGCTCCGCCTCCATGGCCCTGCGCTCGCTCACGTCCACCACCGAGACGATCACCTGCGCATCCTCGCCGCTACCGATCGACGCGAGGTTGAGCTCCACCGGGAATTCGCGGCCGTCCTTGTGGCGCGCCACCAGGCTCCGGCGCCTGCCCATGAGCGTCTGATGCACCGCTGCGGCCAGCCCGTCACGCGCACGCCGATGCCGCTCGCGCAGCGTTTCGGGCACCAGAAGTTCGACCGCGCGCCCGACCAGTTCGTCGCGGGCGTAGCCGAAGGCCTCTTCGGCCCGGCCGTTCAGCTGCACGATGCGTCCATGTCGGTCGGTCACCAGCATGGCATCGGGCGCGCATTCGATGATACGGATCGCGCGCATCTCGCTGTCGGGCAGCGCCTGCTCGGCATGCTTGCGTCGGGTGACATCCTGCACGGTGCCGATCATGCGCACGGCCCGCCCCGCGATATCGCGCAAGGGCGGATCTTGCGCGCGTAGAGGTAGGTGGCCACGGCCAGCCCGAGGACGGTGGACGCCACGAGCAGGTACAGCGCACCGAGCACGAGCCCCCGGTTCGCCTCGTAGAAGCCCGGCTCGGCGTCTAGATGAACCGCCTCCGCTGCCAGCGCGGGAGCGAGGGTGACTCCGGCGCGCGCCATCTCCCGGTCGTTGACCACATACCGATTGGGACTGCTGTGGACCGGCGCGATCGCCGCCATCGGCGCGCCATCCAGGTAGCGGCGCAACAGCGCGGCGGCCGTCGCCCCCTGGCGTGGCCCGCTGGTCACGTACCCGCCCAGCACACCAGTCAGCAAGTACGCGTCCTCCACGCTGAAGATCGCGAAATTGCCGGCAGCGACGATGGCGCCGACCGTTTCGGGAAGAGTCAAGGTGCGCCCCTGCCGGTCCGTCACCGCGCCGAGCGTTGAGAGCAGGACGAAACGGGACGGCTCGGCGCGCAGGCCTTCGATCAATGCGTCGATCCGGCCAGCGGTCACGAAGCGGGCCCGGATGCCCGCGTGCTGCGCCAGTTCGCTTCGGATCTGCCGCTCGATCGCGCGATAGGTCTCGGAGGCATCGCCGACCACCACGATCTCCCGCAGGTCCTGCGCCAGCTGGCGCATCAGGGCGAGGTTCGGCGCGATCTCCTTCTTCTCGAACACCCCGGTGATCCGCTGCGGATCGAGCACCCCGGCGACTGCCGAGTCTTCACGCCGGAGAAGAACACGGGCACCCCGGGAAACAGGTCGCCGAGGTGGTTGCGGGCGAAGGACAATCCGTTGTCATCGGTCACATAGACCGCCGCCGGTCCATAGCCACGGTACTTCTCCCCCAGGTGGCGGGCGACGGACGTCGCGTACGCCTCGTCGTATCCGGTGCGCTTGGTATCCAGATACTCGACACGCACGTCATAGGCGCGATGCGGGTCCCGCGCCAGCCCGTTCATGAAGCCGAGATGCTGTCCCCGCGTCCATGGGTATTCCTGGCTATACGCGTGAACGACGAGGATCTCGACCGGCGGCGCGGCGAACGCGCGGCCGGGCGCAGCCGCCACGAAGAGGATCGCGACGAAAAGGATCACCCGACGCCACAAGGGCGCATGAGCGCACACTGGTGGACGGTGGGTTCGCGGCACAGGCATCGGCAAGGATCGGGATCGGATGACCCTCTGGTGATCGGCACGGCCGCGCGGTTCTTGAGCCTGCAAACCTCGCGCCGCACCACCACGGCGTCGCCGCTCGGGGCGATCCGTTGCCGACGCTCTACTTCCCCTCGCTCTTGATGATGGCGGTCAGGATATCGACATCGCGCTCGGCCGCCGACTTGTCGCGCGACGCCACCGCCTCTGCGGCCGTGGCACGCGCGCCCTCCTTGCTCTTCCGGGCAGCCGATGCCGATTTCCGTGGCCGCGCCGGCCGGGCCGACCGGGCAGGCGTCGCATCGGTCGGGCGCGATGGTGATGCCACGGGCGCCGCACGCGGTATGGACGCAGGCGCAGGCGCCGCCGGCCCGTCGCCCAGCGCTGGCGGCGTGTTGACGATGAGCGCCGGTCCCGAGCCGGGCCTGCCGTGCCGCGCGGCGGATGGGTGGGGGCTCGCCGCGGACGCTCGCTTCGATCGCGTATAGCTGACCGATCCGCGTGAGCGCCTCGGCGGCGATCGGTGAAGCCTGCGCCCGATGCACATCGAAGAGCTTGCGTCTCAGATGGGCCCAGCAGGCGGCCTCCTGCACCTGCCCAGTCGCATAAATGGCGTTGAAGCCAGCATAGGCGTCGGCCTGCAGGATGCCGGTGAAGATGCGCAGGTAACGCTGCGGATGCTCGCCCTTGCGATTGGGCGAGTACGCGAACCACACGGCCGGAGGGTCATTGCTGCCCGCTGGGCGATCGTCCCGAACATAGGTCCATAGCCGCGCCGTCTTGGTCCGGCCTTCGCCGGGCGCGAGCACCGGTAGCGGGGTGTCGTCGGCATGGACCTTGTCGGCGGCAAGCACATAGCGGCGCAGCGCCTCGACTAAGGGGTCGAGCAGCTGCGCCGATTACCCGACCCAATCCGCGAGCGTCGAGCGGTCGAGCTCGATGCCCGAGCGCGCGTAGATGGCGCTTTGCCGATACAACGGCAGGTGATCGCAGAACTTGTCCACCAGCACATGCGCGAGCAAGGCCGGCCCGGGCAGTCCGCGCTCGATCGGCCGCGTAGGTGCCGGCGCCTGCACGATCCGCTCGCAGCGCGAGCAGGCGAGCTTCGGGCGCACGTGCCGGATGACCTTGAAGTGGGCCGGCACATACTCGAGCATCTCCGAGACGTCCTCGCCGAGCTTCACGAAGATGCTGCCGCAGTCGGGGCAGTTGCTTTCGGTGGGCGCGTGTTCGACTGTCTCGCGCGGCAGGTGATCGGGCAAGGGTTTGCGGGCGGGGCGCTTCGATGACGAGCCTGCGTCGCTGGTCGTCTCCGGCGGGACGCTCGCGGCCGCATCGCGCTGGGCAGCCTCGATGCCCTCGAGGGCGAGTTCGAGCTGAGCGAGCATACCGTCCCATTGCTCGGAGCGGCGACCGAACTGCATCCGACGCAGTTTGGCGATGATGAGGTTCAGGCGCGCGATCTCGGCCTGCTGGGCCGTCACCAGGGCCTTGAGCACAGCCTGGTCATCGGGAAGAGGCGTCGTCGCATGCATGACGGAAGTCTACGCGATGCCGCGGGGCGTGAACAGCCCCCCGGGGGCGCCATGCTCCGATCTTCAGGCCGCGCAGTCGGGTTGCCAAGTCCGCTCAGGGCGACGCCAGTCGATGCCTTCGAGTGGCATCGACATCTGCGCCGCCGTCAGATGCACAGCCCCCTCGGTCGCCTGCGGCCAGATGAAGCGACCCCGTTCGAGGCGCTTCGCGAACAGGCACAGACCGTCCCCGCTCCACCACAGCAACTTTACGAGATCGCCCCGCCGTCCTCGGAAGATGAAGACGTGCCCGGAGAATGGATTCTCGGCGAGCGCCCCTTGCACGATCGCCGCCAGACCGTCCATGCCACGACGCATGTCGGTCACGCCGGCCACCAGCCAGATGCGCGAGCCTGCCGGCAAGCCGATCATGCCCGCTCGGCCAAACAGTCGAGGACCGTACACAGTGCGTCGCGACTGACTTCACCAAGCACCCGCACGGTCGCTCCGCCGATAACGATCTCGAGCGCGGCCGCCGGCTTGATGCCCGTCGGTGCTAACGACTGGTCGACTGGCGGCGACACGGTCATCACCGGCAACAGTTTCGGCGCTTCGCACACGCGCGGCCGCGGGGCCGCTGATGCGCCGGCTGTGGTTCGCCGAACCACCCTGCACGGTAGTGACGGCGCCCCTTGAACAGCAAGTTCGCGTTGATGCCGTGTTCGAGGGCGAGCTTTGCCACCGAGATCCCCGGCTCGCAGGCGAGCGCGGCAAGGTGGCGTTTGAAGTCGATCGGGTAGTTCGGGCGCCCCTTGCGGGTCACCCGGGTGATGCCGTTCGTGGCCAAAGTGGTCCCCACCAGAAATTTGGTGGGCACCACTCTGGGCGATCCCCGTCACCAACGAAAGACGGTGCTGGGCGGCGCTGGGCGGACGCTTACCGCGGAAGGCCTGCGCAAGCTGAAAGCCTGACCCCCAAGCGGATCGTGCCCATCGCGGCATGGTCCGCTCTTTTTCTTCGCCGATCTGCGAGGTGGGGCTTACGGTCTCAAAACGACCCGAGCCGGTCATTCAGATCCGCGACCAGTCGATGACATCTTTCTGAGCCCTCCTGCCGCTCAACGGCAACGGGAAGTCAGTAGGCTGTCGGCCATTTGCGGCTGCTTGTAGGAAGCACGAACGACCGGGGCGCCATGCGCGTGTCTGGCGCCGCTGGTCGGGATTTCTAGTCTTCCCTGCCTTGAGGAGCCGGTAACCGATGAAGACTATCAAGTTGCAATGGCAATCTTCTGCGTGATCGCGTTGTATAGATCAACTTCGACCTGCTCGGTACGGAGAGAGACCACCAAGCTGTAGCGCACCGGCAGGTCGTAGCGCTCCAGAGCTGGCCGAGTTCGCCACCAGCCCGTCGAAGGGTAGACCGCAATGAAGCCTCGGCTGGCCAGATCTGCCGCCGTGCCCTCCCAAACGTCCTGGTGCAGGGAACCGCGATGCCGTTGGCGGTCGCCCAAGTACCAGTCGGGATCCTTTGGATCCACCGGGTCGCCTTCATCCTCGCGCTTGGCCGCCGCATTCACGCGGGCAACGAAGTCCTCGGTTGATGCGTCCAGTGCGCGTTGCACGTCGAACCGAAGACGGTGCGAGGGGTAATGGAACTTCGACGAAGTGCCGCGAGCGGACGGGTTGGGCTCGATGAAATACGACAAGGTCACTCGCATCTGGACCTTGGTGTCCTGCAGGGCTTCGAGCTCCTCGCGGGGCCAAGGCAGGGCGTGCAGGTTCATATGGCGAGTGACCACACCTCGGCCCTTCTCCTTGGCATAGGGATGCACCAAGTCCTCGACCACGAGCGTGAGCGAATGGCCTGCGCTCCACAGTGCCCGGTCCAAGTCCGGCACGCCCCACCCGCAATGCCGGATGAGATTCGCGTAATCCTGCTTGGTCGGCTTCTTGCCCGCGGGCAAGAACATCTCGCGCATCGCGGGAGTCCATTCGGCCGAATGGACGATCAGCGCGCGCACGGTCTCCGGGCGAAGCGATGGATAGGCGGCCATGAGCTGCGCAGCCATGCGGGCGCACTGGGCCGATGCGGCGCTGGTCGCGTTAGTCGTGGTGAAGAGTCGTTCATGCGGGCGATGGTGTGTCGTGAGGAGATTGAGGCTCGGCATTCCCGCCGCCCCAAACGCGTCCTGGCCGACATTGCCACCTTCCAGAACGACATCGGGCTTCAACGGCCAAGCGCTGTCCCACGTCCGTGAGGTCGTCGTGAAGGGGCTCAGGCCACCCTCCGCAGCGATCGCGCTGACGCCTACTGTCTCGGTTTCGATCTTGTCCGTGTACGCCCCGACGGTGACGGCGTTCCAGGCTTGTCCCGGGTCGTGAATGAGGTTGGTCGAAAGGCTGACCGGGTATTCCATCCATGCGTCGTGTGTGCGCGTGTTGCCTGCTGCGAGGACGATAAGGCGAGGAAAAGTCCCAGCGCCGTCCGAATCGGCCGCGAGTCGATCGACCGTCGCGGACCACGACGATGGGCGACCGCGGTCGCGGTAGTCCGACGCGCTCACCGCCGAGGTGAAGACCCGGCGCCGTTGCGGTGCGGCGACCTCGGGACGACTGACGGCTTCCGCAAACAAGTAGGCGTGGTGCTTCGCATCCCCCTTGTTGGCCCCCTCGTCAGGCGTGAGCTTTACCGACTCCAGGCGGTGTTCCAGCGCAACGGGGTGGGTGGAGGCGAGCACCTCCGTCAAATCCCCAAACGCAGCGAGACCGGCCAAGCCGGAGCCGTGATTGGCAACATCGTCGGTGCCCCAGGCCGGTTCCACCGTGTGCATGTCGGCGTCTGCGAGCAGTCGGGAGAGCAGCGGATGGCCGCGGTTGACGCCCGAGTCCAGGAGGCAAACGTGCGGGGTGTCGCTGTCCTCCACGGGAAATTGCGCATGCGCGAGCGTCGCGTCCAGCCACTGCTGCTGTTCGCCCGCCGCCATGCCGTCGAAGAACTCGGCCGTATCTTTGGCGCGCCGCAGTTCGGCCACGCAGTTCAGCATCATGACGGACTGTGCAAACTGCTGTTGGGAGCCGTACATCAGCACGACCGTTCGCTCGGGGAAGTTGGCCTGCTGGTTACTAACGGTGCAGCCGGCCAGCTCGGCGAGCTTTCTGAAGTCCTCCACGACGGCTTGCCGTTGGCCGCGCACGGGCAACCAGACTTCCCACCAGAAGGGCTCGCTCGCGTCGTTGGGCAACAGCTCGAGGTCGTCGGTCCATAACGCTCGCAGCTCCGCCGCGCGGATCGAGGCGATCGTGTTGAGCAGTGCCTTATGGTCGCGGGGTTTGCCGTTCTTGTCCTTCTTCTCTTCCAGGTATTCGACGACGTACTTTTCGAAGCGCGCCAACTGGCCATCAGGCACAAAGACGTTGGCGTAAGTGGTTGAGCCTTCC
This sequence comes from Azoarcus sp. DD4, assembly GCF_006496635.1. NCBI lineage: Bacteria > Pseudomonadati > Pseudomonadota > Betaproteobacteria > Rhodocyclales > Zoogloeaceae > Azoarcus > Azoarcus sp. DD4. Next base: position 2,278,870 of record NZ_CP022958.1, on the reverse strand, counting down.
TTGTAGACACTGAGGAGCTCGATCTTCTTCCCCTCGTCCGCAAGGCTTTGGAACGCGAGTTCGACGTCAGGCTGACCGATGAATTGGATCTGCAGTCCTAGACCGCTTTCGAGGCCGTAGTGCTGCTGTGCCTCCGCCGCAGCCTCGGCTACTGGCTCCAGTGCATGGAGCTGGGCTTGCAACGCCTGGCCGTGCTGCTGCCGCGGAAGTTCCGGGAGTGGCTTCTTTTGCACCACAGGGGAGTGCGCCGTAAAGCCCTGTGGTTTCGATGTGTCGTGAAGAACGAGGTGCTTCCGCTTATCGGGTGCCTGATCCGCCATGGTTGACCGGTTTGTTGTTCTGTTTAAGTTTCTCGTTCAACCATCGCCGCTCCTCCAGCGCACGCCCAAGAGCATCTGATCCCACCCTGGCTTCATCGTGCATGACCGCTTCCTTGATGGCTTCATCGACCGCACGCCGAATCTCGGCGTAGCTCAAGCCATCCGCTCTGCTCGTGATTGCCTTCGTAGGGAACGGCTTAGGGGCGAAACTGCCTAGGCGCGCACGGATCAACTCGACGGTCTGCGCCGGCGTGGGCAAGTGATATTCGATGACATCGTCGAAGCGGCGGAACAAGGCGTAGTCAAGGATCTCCGGGTGATTGGTGGCCGCAATGATCAGGCTGTTCGACTGGTCGTGCTCGATCATCTGCAGGAAGCTGTTGAGTACGCGGCGGATCTCGCCGACGTCGTTGGCCAGCCCGCGTTGGGAGCCGATCGCATCGAACTCGTCAAAGAAATACACGCCCCGCACGTCCGCGATGGCGTCGAAGACCTGCCGCAGCTTGGCGGCCGTTTCACCCATGAACTTCGTGATGAGCGCATCCAGGCGCACCAGAAACAGCGGGATGCCGAGTTCTCCGGCGAGAACAGAGGCCGTCATCGTCTTGCCCGTGCCGGGCGGGCCGACCAACAGCAGCTTGCGTCGAGGTGACAGGCCGTGCTCGCGGATGCGCGCGAACATCCGCTGTTCCTTCATGATCCGCTGCAGTTGCTGCTGAACCGCGTCGTCCAGCACCATGTCCGCAATTCGGTTTTTCGGGTAGCTCACGAGCAGCAGATTGGCCAGTTCGCCTCGGGGGCGCGCCATCTGGACCAGTTTCCCCGTCTCGCCCGGCAAGGCGCGCGCCTTCGCTGCGTCGATCATGTCGCGCAGTTCTTCTGCGAGCTTGCCGTGCCCCACCCTCGCCTCGTGCGCCGCAACTTGCATGGCGATCGAGTAAAATTGCCCATCGTCGCGGTTGATGTGGGATTTCACAAGCGCCTTAAGTTGATCTGCGCTGGCCATGTCGTCTTCCGTGATTAGCTGTCTATGGCTCCTTGCCAACTTATAGACACTACAACGGGGCAATCTTATCAGCAGTCATGGCGGCTGGCTCGCCCCATCGCGTTTGGCCGCTCAAGGGGCTCGCCTTCCAAACCTGGGTACTTGCTCATCCTCCTGAACTGCTCGCACCGAAGTTGAGTGACCGGCAGCTGTCGGAGAGCAGCGGCCAAGTGAATGACTGGGCCGCACGAGTGAGCGAAGGCAAGTCCTGGCCGTTATGATTAGATAATAACGAATAGCGTTTAAACTGGGAGCTATGCATAATGGCCGAAGTCTGCCTTTGTCTCGCCCGGGTTGTCGAACCGCGCTACAGCGAACTGGAGCGAGGGTATTGCTGGCCAGGTCCCTCCTCAGAGTATCGGGGCCAAGCAAGCAAACAAGGGCACACTGCAAAGCGGTTTTTCGCTACGGCCCATTGATCACCTGAAGCAATCTGCCCCCGTGTCCGTCGGCGTTGCCGGCAACATGCCCAGGTAGCCAAGACCCTCAAGGCTACGGTGCGTTGCGACGCACAGGTCTTTCTCTTCGCCAAGCCGTTCCCGGCGCTTTCTTCCACCCCTTGGGGCAGCTACTGCCCCGGCGGGCCGTGCTGTCTCCGATTCCTTCGAGGACGACACCATGCCTGCAACCGCATCATCCAGGACGCTGTACCGCATCGACGAATGCCCCGACCTGATGGCCGACGGCTGCATCGGCGACGAGAACGGCAACCTGGTCTTTCTCTCGATCTGGGCGCGCGACACTGCCGTCCAGGAGTTTCTGGCTCGCCTGACCCTGGGCCGCGACGAGCAGGGGCTGGACCAGTTCCATGTCATCACCGAGCAGGGCGCGAGCGTCCCGGTCTTCGTCGGCAACGTCGACAACCTGGAGAAGCGCATCACCCGCGCCTACAGGCGCACGCTGTTCGGCTCGCTGACGAACGTGTGGCTGTTCGACCGTCGCGCCGTGAAGCCCGACAAGGCCAACGCCAGCGCGCTGGCACTCCTGCCGCTCGAATCCGCACACCGGCTTGAGCGGCTGTGGTCCCTGGTGCGGGACACCTGCCCGCTGCCGCTGCTCGATCACTGGCGCGACATCGTGCTGGAGCTGTTGCAGGCGCGGTCGATGCTGACCCGCCTTCCGTTCGCGCTCGGGCCCTTGGAAGGCCATCGGCTCGCCATCGACGTACCGGCGCTGACCCAGGCGCTGGGCAGCCTGATCCGAAGCAACGTGCTCACCACGGACGCCTCCGGGTACCCGATCACCCCCGACCTGCCGCTCGAAGCGGTGGCCTGAGGTCTCGGCACCGGACATGCCCACGCGCATGTCCGCTTCTCTCTATCGACATGCCCAGGAGATTCCCATGGCACTCATGTTCCCGCGGCTCGCCCGCAATTTCGTGAAGAACGGGTACTTCCCCACCAACGAACCCACGCTTGAAAGAACACTCGCCGCACTGGCACCCACTGACGGGCCGATGTGCATTTTCGATCCCTGCGCCGGCGAAGGTGTGGCGATCGCCGAAGCCGCCCACGCCCTCGGGCGCGAGCAGGTCAAGGCATTCGCCGTCGAGTACGATGCCGAGCGTGCGGCCCACGCACGCAGACTCGTCGATCGCTGCGTTCACGGCGACCTGATGGACACGCTGATCTCACGCCAGACCTTCGGCCTGCTGTGGCTCAACCCACCCTATGGCGATCTGTCCAAGGACGCCAACGGCAACATCGGCTACCAGGGCCAGGGTCGTGCCCGGCTGGAGAAGCTGTTCTACCAGCGCGCACTGCCGCTGCTGCAATACGGCGGGGTGTTGATCTTCATCGTGCCGTCCTACGTGCTCGATGCCGAGCTGGTCGGATGGCTGACGCGCCACCTCAAAGACCTGCGCATCTACCGCGCGGTGGAGACGCAGTTCAAGCAGGTAGTGATCTTCGGTCGCCGTGTTCGCCAGCGCGACCAGGCTTCGGATTCGGTCAAGGCCGTGCGCGGTCTGCTGCTGCAGATCGGGCAAGGCGACTTCGAAGCCGAGGAGCTGCCGCTGGAATGGCCGTTCCTGCCATACGTGGTCCCCGCCAGCCCGGCCGAGCCGGAGCACTTCTATCGCGTGACGATGGAGCCCGAGCAGTTCGCCGAAGAAGTCGGTCGGCTGCAGGGGCTCTGGTCGACGCTCGATACGCACCTGGGCGCCGCGCAGCAATCGCTACGCCCGCCGGCGCGGGCCTTGTCGCACTGGCATCTCGCCCTGGCCTTGGCCGCGGGTGGGATTTCCGGCGTGGTGCGGTCCAGGACCGGGCGTGTGCTCGTCGTCAAAGGTGATACCCACAAGGAAAAGACTCTCCAGACGGAATACACCGAACGCGACGACGGCTCCGTGGCCGAGACGCGCATCCTCACCGACAAGTTCGTGCCGGTGATCCGCGCGTGGGACATGACGCCAAGCTCCCCGACACGGGGCGAGGTGCTCACCATCCGCTGATCGCTGTTCCCTGGCGGCTCGCCGTCGCTTTCATCCACCCACCGGGGTCACGTTACCCCGATGGGGTGCCTTGGCCCCATTTTTCCCGAAGGAGAAACCACCATGGCACTCGCAGTCCTCAACCTCGCGTCACAAGCACGCTTTTCGCCCGGGCAGGTGGTCATGACCATCGGCGTCGATGCGCTGGTCCGCCAGGGCCGGCTCAACCCGACACCATTCCTGCTCCGCCACCTCAACGGCGACTGGGGCGATCTCGACGAAGGCGATCGACGTCTTAACGACGCCGCGTTGCAGTCCGGCGAGGATCGTCTGTTTTCGTCCTACCAAGTCACGCCTGACCTGAAGCTCTGGATCATCACTGAATGGGATCGCAGCGTCACCACGCTGCTGCTGCCCAGCGAATACTGATCCGTATCCGACGGCCTTCGCACTTTTCTTTTGCCGTTCCGTTCTTTCCACCCTGGGGGCATGTCATCGCCCCACGGGGGAGGTGCATGCCCCACAACTTTGGAGCATCACCATGTCCCTCGATCTTGAAACGGTTCCCACTGCCGCCGAAGACACGCCCGTCCAGGGAGACCTGCTCGAAGCAGCTGCTTCTCCCATCACGCTCAGCCTGCAGGACTTCGTCACCGAGTTCGGCGACGAGCTGCTCGATTCGCTCAACCGTGCCAACCCGCCGGTCTACACCGGCCAGCCGCGGGCGCATCGGCAGATCGTCCTCGCGGGCCTCAAGCGCAAGCTGTTCCAGGCGCAAGCCGATGTGGTCCATGCCGTCACCGAGCTGCTGGCCGATCGCGGCGAACGTGCTGCGATCGTCAATGGCGAGATGGGCTGCGGTAAAACGACGGTGGGCATCGCCACGGCCGCCGTGCTCAACGCCGAAGGCTACCGCCGCACCCTGGTGCTTTCCCCACCCCACCTGGTCTACAAGTGGCGGCGGGAAATCCAGGAGACGGTGGCCGGCGCCAAGGTCTGGGTGCTCAACGGCCCGGACACGTTGGTCAAGCTGCTGAAGCTGCGTGAGCAGTTGGGCGTACCGGAAAGTCATCAAACCCAGGGCCAGGAGTTCTTCGTCCTGGGCCGCGTGAGGATGCGGATGGGTTTCCACTGGAAGCCCGTCTTCACCCGCCACCAGGTCTACCTCGGCACCCGCCACGGCGACGTGGCGGCTTGCCCAGACTGCGGACATGTCATCACCGACCTCGACGGCGAGCCGGCCAACCCGGTGGCGCTGGAAGCCGAGGAGTCCCGCAGGAAGTGCAGCCATTGCGCCGCGCCGCTGTGGACGCTGATCCGCCCGAGGGGCCTGTCCGCCAGCGACCAGTCCTCGACCGTGCTCAAGGCACTGAAGCGTATTCCCACCATTGGCGAAGTCACCGCGCAGAAGCTGATGCAGAAGTTCGGTGACGCCTTCCTCGCGTCGATGCTCGGGGACAACATCCACGAGTTCATCAACCTGATGGATGGCAACGGCGAGCTGGTCTTCTCGGACCGGCAAGCGCATCGCATGGAACGTGCGATGGCCAGCATGGAGTTCGGCTTCGGCGAGGGCGGCTACCAGCCTTCCGAGTTCATCAAGAGACAGCTTCCCCAAGGCACATTCGACCTGCTCATCGCCGACGAGGCGCACGAGTACAAGAACGGCGGCTCCGCCCAGGGCCAGGCCATGGGGGTGTTGACGGCCAAGGCGCGCAAGACGCTGCTGCTCACTGGCACACTGATGGGCGGCTACGGCGACGACCTCTTCCACCTGCTGTTCCGAGCCCTGCCGGGGCGGATGATCGAAGACGGCTACCGGCCGACGAAGAGCGGCAGCATGACATCGGCCGCGATGGCGTTCATGCGCGATCACGGTGTGCTCAAGGACATCTATTCCGAGAGCACCGGCACGGCGCACAAGACGGCCAAGGGCACCAAGGTATCGGTGCGCACGGTCAAGGCGCCGGGTTTCGGCCCCAAGGGCGTGCTGCGTTGCGTCCTGCCGTTCACGGTCTTCCTCAAGTTGAAGGACATCGGCGGCAATGTGCTGCCGCCCTACGACGAGGCGTTCCGCGAGGTCGCGATGGACACGGCGCAAGCCGCGGCCTACCGCGATCTGGCGGGTCGGCTGACCCAGGCGCTGAAGCAGGCCCTGGCGAAGCGCGACACGACACTGCTCGGCGTGGTTCTCAACGTGCTGCTGGCCTGGCCGGACTGCTGCTTCCGGTCGGAAACAGTGGTGCATCCGCGCACGCGCAACACCTTGGCGTTCGTTCCGGCTCAGTTCAACGAGCTGGAAGTGATGCCCAAGGAACGCGAGCTGATCGAGATCTGCAGGCAGGAGAAGGCAGAAGGTCGCAAGACCCTGGTCTATTCGGTCTACACCGGCACGCGCGACACCACGTCGCGCCTGAAGGTGCTGCTGGAGCAGGAAGGCTTCAAGGTGGCGGTATTGCGCGCGAGCGTTGATGCCTCGCGCCGCGAGGACTGGATCGCCGAGCAGCTCGACCGCGGCATCGACGTGCTCGTCACCAATCCCGAGCTGGTCAAAACCGGCCTGGACCTGCTGGAGTTCCCGACCATCGTGTTCATGCAGTCAGGCTACAACGTGTACTCGCTGCAGCAGGCCGCCCGGCGCTCATGGCGCATCGGCCAGAAGCAGCCGGTACGCGTGATCTACCTCGGCTACGCCAACTCCTCGCAGATGACCTGCCTGGGGCTGATGGCCAGGAAGATCATGGTGTCGCAAAGCACGTCGGGCGACGTACCCGAGTCGGGCCTGGATGTGCTGAACCAGGACGGGGATTCCGTCGAAGTCGCGCTTGCCAGGCATCTGGTCGCGGCTTGATTCGCTGACGCTGCCGGCGGCCCATCGGGTCGTCGGCTTTTTTTCTCCCCTATCGTCGAAGCGCGCCGCGCCAGCTCCAAGCACGGGGGTTGTCTGCACGCGAAGCAGCTGTTTCGATTGATATAATCGCCCGATGACAAGATCAGAACTCATCGACCGTCTCGCACAGCGCTTCCCCCAACTTGTTGCACGGGATGCGGAAGACGCGGTGAAGGTGATCCTCGGCACCATGACCGATGCACTCGCCCAAGGCAACCGCATCGAGATTCGCGGCTTTGGCAGCTTCTCGCTGAACTATCGACCGCCACGCGTGGGCCGTAACCCGAAGTCTGGCGAGACGGTGCATGTCGCCGAAAAGTATGTGCCCCACTTCAAATCGGGCAAGGAGTTGCGGGAACGGGTGGATATCGCCCCCACGGTGACAATCGCCCGCAGAAGGGCCGCCTGAGCCGGGGCATCGTCGTCCGACGGCCCTGCCCCGTTTCGAACTCGTCAATCGCCCCGGCAAGCGTCGAACGCATCCGCACCAGCCGGCAGTCCCTTTCCTCGTTTATCCACAGAAACTGTGGATAACTCTCCCGATAAGTCCGTCACCGCCCGACGTTCTGGCCCTGGAAGGCTTTGGCGCTTTTTCGACCAACGGGCTAGCTGCTCGTCGTGAAATCGGCAGAGCGGCGATTCCCTTTGTTTGCTGATACGGCCTCTCCGAATAGCGATGGTGTCGGCTCGACATCGCCGAGAGCCGATCCATGCAATCCGCCCTACCGTCTCATTGCACGGCGCGCAATAGCCTGTTGCTGGCCGCCGCCCTGACCGCAGGCTGCGCGACCACACTGTCCCCGCCCCCTTCCACCTCATCGCACACCTCATCGCACGCCGCTGAATCCGTGCCACCACCACCGACTGACGTCCGTGTGGTTCGCTACGGTCGCTACACCCTGGTCGAACTCGCGCCCACCGAGGCCCAGCTGAACCTGATGCTGCAAGTGGTCGATGTGGCGGTGCCGGACACCCTGGACGCGACGGTGGCCGACGCGCTGCGCCATGTGTTGCAGCGCTCCGGCTACCAGCTTTGCAGCGGTCCTCAGACTGATGCACTGAACGCCCTCCCGCTGCCGGCAGCCCACTACCAGATCGGGCCGATCGTGTTGCGCGACGCGCTGTTGACACTCGCGGGTCCAGCGTGGGAATTGCACGCAGATGACGGTGCGCGCCAGGTCTGTTTCAGCCAGGTCACCACACCTGTCGATCCACTCACCCCGCTGCCGGCGCCCGTCAAGGATGCCGAAACGCCAGCCGAGGCCTTCCCGCTCGTCGAGGAGGCCCAGCCATGACCGCGATTCCGGGCACACCACAACATCGACGTCTACAGTTGCTGCACGTGGCCGCAGCCACCTGGCTGCTGCTCGTCAGCGCCACGGTCGTGATCGACCACGTCGTCCTGTCGAACCTGGAAGAAGCGGCCAAAGACCGCACGCCAGCCATGCGGATCGCCGCCGTCGAAGGGCAGATGGACGATCTCGCGCAGCAGCTCGAGCAGCACCGGCAACGGCCGACTGCACTGCCTCAGACGCGCTACGAGTCCGAGCGCCGCGCACTCGATCAGCGGATTGCCGCGGTCGAGGAGGCACTCGGCGATCACCCGACCACTGACGCACTGCAGTCCTTGCTGGCCCGCCTCGATCGGATGGAAGCGCGCCTCGCCACCCCCCGGCCGACACCCTCGGCGTCTGTCCATCCCCGCGCACCGGCGCCGGTGAAACCCCGGCCTATCGAACCTGCATTCCGGGTGATCGGCGTCGAGCTGCGCGCCGGCGAACGCTTCCTGGCGATCCTCCCCACCACTGCGGGCGCACTCGCACAGGTCCGCCTGCTGCGGCCCGGCGAAGCCGAGGCCGGCTGGCGGCTCGAGGCAATCGAGCGCGGCGCCGCCGTCTTCCGACATGGCGACGAAACACGCCGCCTGAGCGTTCCCGAGCGGTAGGAGAAGGCGCGTGAGCTGCTTCAGGGTCACCCCGTTCTTGATTGCCGCACTGCTCGCCGGCGCGGCTTCCGTCACCGTCGCCCAGCACGCCACCCTGTCAGCTACCGCCCCCACCCACGAGCGGCCGGCGGCCACCATCCGCAGCGACGAGCAGTTGGCCCGCGACTGGGGGCTGGGTAGCGAAGAATGGGCGCACTACAGGGAACTGATGCAGGGTCCGCTGGGCGTGCATTCCCCCAACATCGACCCGCTCACGGCACTCGGTATCGAAGCTCGCACGGACGAGGAACGGCGCCGCTACGCCGAGCTGCAGGTCCAGGTGGAAGCCCGTCGGGTCGAGAAGCTGCTGGCCTACCAGCGCGCCTACGATGCAGCCTGGCAGCGGTTGTACCCCGACCTGCAGCGCGTTGCGCTGCCGGGTGCCGGCACGGCGTCCGTTCCAACCATGACGCCACAGGGCGAACGCATCGCCGTATTTATCAAGGATGCCTGCCCCACCTGCGATCGCGTCGTCGAGCGGCTCCAGGCTGCGGGCACCCGATTCGATCTCTACATGGTCGGCAGCCGCCAGGACGATGCCCGCATCCGGCGGTGGGCCACGCAGGCCGGCATCGACCCGGCCAAGGTGCGTGCCCGCGCGATCACGCTCAACCACGACGACGGGCGCTGGCTATCGCTCGGCCTGCCCGGCGACCTGCCGGCGGTGGTGCGCGAGGTGAACGGCCAATGGCAGCGACACCAATGGCAGCGACAGTAAGCACCCCGAAGCGGACAAGGCGGCCGGGCCGCCTGACCCTCCACTGCGCTGCTGCGGCGCTGCTGTTGATGACGGCCCCCTGGGCGCTGGCCACCCCGGTCCGGGAAGTGCCGCCGCCGGCCTATCAACTGGCGGCGCAGCGCGTCGGCATACCGTCGGCGGTGCTGTACGCGGTGGCCTTGCAGGAGAGCGGCACCCGGCTGCGCGGACGCATGGTGCCCTGGCCGTGGACGCTCAATGTAGCCGGCACGCCGCAGCGCTACGCCACCCGCGCCGCAGCCTGCACGGGGCTGCGCCGGGCACTCGGCCGCAAGCCGGCCAAGCGCATCGACGCCGGGCTCGGCCAGGTCAATCTCGGCTACCACGCGCATCGCTACACCCAGCCCTGCGAGCTGCTGGACCCGTACCGCAACCTCGGCATTGCCGCGGAGATCCTGCGCGAGCAGCACATCCCCGGCGAGGACTGGCTGATTGCCATCGGCCGCTACCACCGCCCCGCTGGCGGGGAACCCGCGGCGCGCTACCGGCGCAGCGTGCATCGACACCTGACCCGCGTGCTCGGCCCCGGCATTCCCGTTCCGACCCACCAGGCCACCACACCATGAACCGCACCGTCCTCATTGCCGCCCTCATTGTCGCTAACGGGCTGCTGTCCGCCGCGACGGCTTCCGCCCAGACCGCCTCCGCGCCGCTGATCGTCGCCGAAGACCGCGGCGGCGCTTCCGCACTGCCGTACTACCAGCCGCTGAATCCGCAGCCGGATCGCGCCACGCCGCCAGCCCCGATGCCACTGCCCCGCGTGGGCAGTCCGGCCGACGCCGAGGCCGCCATGCTGCCGGCGCGCTCGACGCAACTGTCGCCGGGCGACGTGCCGCGCCGCGTCATCCGCGCGCCGGGCCTGACGCCGCTGTTCCTGATCGGCGACGACGAGCGTTCGCGGACCTGGCTGCGGCAGCGCCAGCCCGCACTGCGCGAGCTGCAGGCCGTGGGGCTGGTGGTCAACGTGGAGTCCATGGCGGCGCTGGCGGCATTGCGCCGCCTGGCGCCCGGCCTGACCCTCTCGCCCGCATCGGGCGACGACTTGGCCCAGCGCCTGGGCCTGCGCCACTACCCAGTGCTCATCACCGCCACCGGCATCGAGCAGTGAGGCCTGCGCAATGGCCCAGCCGCATGCCGTCGAGGTCCTCCTGCGGCCAGCGGTGGAGCTATACACCGTGGCGGTTTGCGCCGGCGCCGCGCTTCTGTGCCTGGCGGCACCGTGGTCGCTCGCGCTGAATCCACTGCTCGGGTTCGGCAGCGCGCTGGCCTTCCTGGCGTTCGGCGCGATCCGGCTGCGCGATGCCTGGGCGATCCTGCGCTACCGCCGCAACATCCGCCGCCTGCCGCGCTACGTGATGACCAGCCGCGACGTGCCGGTGAGCCAGCAGCGGCTGTTCATCGGCAAGGGCTTTCGCTGGGACCAGCGCCACACGCACCGGCTCATGCAGACCTATCGGCCGGAGTTCCGCCGCTACGTGGAGCCGACCGCGATCTACCGGGCCGCCCGGCGGCTGGAGGAGCGTCTGGAGTTCGCGCCGTTTCCGCTCTCGAAACTCGCCAGCGCCCTGGCCTGGGACAGCGCATTCAATCAGGTGCGTCCGTTGCCACCGCTCGGCGGGTTGCCGCGCCTGCACGGCATCGAACTGCACGAGGTCGACGTTACCTTGCCGCTGGGCGAGCGTGTCGGCCACTCTCTGGTGCTCGGGACCACGCGCGTGGGCAAGACACGCCTGGCCGAGCTCTTCATCACCCAGGACATCCGGCGCACGGTGGGCGGCCAGCACGAGGTCGTGATCGTGTTCGACCCCAAGGGCGACGCCGACCTGCTCAAGCGCATGTACGTGGAGGCTAAGCGCGCCGGGCGCGAGGGCGAATTCTACGTCTTCCACCTGGGCTGGCCGGACATCTCGGCGCGCTACAACGCGGTGGGCCGCTTCGGGCGCATCTCCGAGGTCGCTACCCGCATCGCCGGCCAACTCTCCGGCGAAGGCAACAGCGCCGCATTCCGCGAGTTCGCCTGGCGCTTCGTGAACATCATCGCCCGCGCCCTGGTCGAGCTGGGGCAGCGGCCGGACTACCTGCTGATCCAGCGCCACGTCATCAACATCGATGCGCTGTTCATCGAGTACGCCCAGCACTACTTCGCCAAGAACGAGCCGAAGGCCTGGGAGGTCATCGTCCAGCTCGAAGCCAGGCTGAACGAGAAGAACATCCCACGCAACATGATCGGGCGCGAGAAGCGCGTCGTGGCGCTGGAGCAGTACCTGTCGCAGGTGCGGATCTACGACCCGGTGCTCGACGGCCTTCGGTCGGCGGTGCGCTACGACCGGACCTACTTCGACAAGATCGTCGCCTCGCTGCTGCCGATGCTGGAGAAGCTGACCACCGGCAAGATCGCGCAACTGCTCGCACCGAACTATTCGGATCTCGACGACCCGCGGCCGATCTTCGACTGGATGCAGATCATCCGCAAACGCGCGGTGGTCTACGTGGGGCTGGACGCGTTGTCCGATGCCGAGGTGGCCGCAGCGGTGGGCAACTCCATGTTCTCCGACCTCGTGTCCGTCGCGGGGCACATCTACAAGTTCGGCATCGACGACGGCCTGCCCGGACCGGCGACCGGCGTGAAGGTGCCCATCAACGTCCACGCGGACGAGTTCAACGAGCTCATGGGCGACGAGTTCATCCCGATGGTCAACAAGGGCGGCGGTGCCGGCGTGCAGGTGACGGCCTACACGCAGACCCTGAGCGACATCGAGGCCCGCATTGGCAACCGCGCCAAGGCCGGCCAGGTGGTCGGCAACTTCAACAACCTATTCATGTTGCGCGTGCGCGAGACCGCCACCGCGGAACTGCTGACGCGGCAACTGCCCAAGGTCGAGGTGTATGCCACGGCGTTGATGAGCGGCGCCACCGACAGTTCCGACCCGCGCGGCAATACCGCCTTCACGTCCAACACCCAGGACCGCATCAGCAGCAACAGCGTGCCGCTGATCGAGCCGGCGCATGTGGTGGCGCTGCCAAAGGGGCAATGCTTCGCGCTGATCGAGGGCGGCAACCTCTGGAAAGTCCGCATGCCGCTGCCAGCGCCCGATCCCGACGAGGCCATGCCGAAGGATCTGCAGGCGCTGGCCGGCTACATGCGCCAACACTACGTCGAGGTCGACGACTGGTGGGACAATCAGGGCATGCCGGGCCTGCAGGACAGCGCCTTGCCCGCCGACCTCCTGGACGACTTCAAACAGATGGCGGCCGTCGATGAAGAGACCGGGGCATGAGCGACCCGGCCGTCGCGGTACAGCGCCAGCAGCAAGGACAGCAGGGGCTGATCGCCAACCTGGTCACGCTGCCGTTCCGCCTCTTCGGCGTGCTGTGCGGATCGCTGCTGCTGTGCATCGTGATCGAGTGCGTCGGCATGCACTTCTTCTGGCCCGAGCAGGGCTGGCGCCATGCGCAGGGGATGCTGTACTACGAGCTGGACCAGCTCACGGAGAACTTCACGCGTAGCGCGCTGGTGCACGAGCCGGGGCGCACCGCGCACCGGATGGTCGAACAGGGCCACCACTGGCTGTTCGTGAAAAGCGGCCTGCTGGACTGGATACGCGACGCCTCGGCGCAGGCCAGCGCCGGCAGCCACCGCCCGACCAAGGATTTCCGCTACTACATCGGCCTGGTCTACGTGAACGTGGAGAGCTACCTGATCGCGGCGGCCTACACGACGCTGGTCTTCCTCGTGCGGCTACTGGTGCTGTGCCTGACCCTGCCGCTGTTCCTGATGGCCGCCTTCGTCGGGCTGGTCGACGGCCTGGTGCGCCGGGACATCCGCCGCTTCGGCGCGGGCCGCGAGTCGGGCTTCATCTACCACCGCGCCAAGGCCAGCCTGTTGCCGCTGACCGTGTTGCCGTGGGTGACTTACCTGGCACTGCCGGTCAGCGTGAACCCGCTGCTGATGCTGCTGCCCAGTGCCGTGATACTCGGCGTCGCAGTATGCATCGCGGCGGCGACGTTTAAGAAGTACCTCTAACCGCCCGCTGGACTGGCGCTGCACGCCTCAATGGCCAAGTAGCGCAGCAGCGGCTGCCATCTGCTCATGCTCGAAGGCTGGCGCGAAGTCATCCAGTTCTGCCTGCCGCAAGCCCACTTCCGCGCTGAGTGCGACCTGCCGCCAGTTCGTCACTGCTGCATGCACTTCAGCCAGCACGGCAAGGGCCGGAGCTTCGTCCAGCCCGAAGTAGGAGGCACGCGCCAGCAACATCCCCACATCGGTGATCGGCCCATCCTGTTCGGACAGCCAGGTCTTGGACTCCCGCTCCTTATCCGGGAACGGATTGATGTCGAAGGCCGGCGCCAGGCGCCACTGGCCGTGCATCACATGCAGGAAGCCGTGGTTCTGCAGGTGGTCGTCCACGTTGGTGATCAGCAGATTGAACACCAACCGCCGCCAGAGTTGCCGCACATCCTGAGTCGGCGCGTGGCCGTAGGCCCGGATGGCGTCGGCGATCTCAGTGTAGCTGCGGTCTTCCTCGCGAGAGGCCTGCAGCAGCGACGCGGCGGATTGGTAAGGGATACGGCCATCGGCCTCGTCGCGATCGAAGCGATGGATGACAGCCACCGGCACCTCGCCCAGCGTCACGACCCGCGCCGGCGCGGAATCGATGCCAGCAAGCGCCGCCAGCTTCAAGGCCAGTACCTCGCCACGGGTGACGCTGCGCGCGTCACCCACGCTCGGGAACTTGCCGATAGCCAGTCGACCGTCCTCGTCCACCAGCGTGCACTTGGGCCGCATGCCGCCCAAGGACGTGCCCTTGCCCTGCAGATAGCGCAAATCCTCGGCTGTCTCATCGCCGCGCTCTACCGCCCGGCTGGCAAGAAAGACCCGCTCCAACTCGACCAGAGGCGGAGTGCTGCGCCGTCCGAGCATTGGCGTCCGGTGCCAGGTGCCATCCGGGTCGCGCAGGCGCAACGCACCAACCCGGCTGAAATCATCTACCGCGAGCAGATAGTCCAGTTCCGTGAGGGCCTGCAGCCTCGGATCGTCCTTGCGGCGCTTGGCGTGGTCCCGGGCGATGACGCGCCGGCCCCAGGCATCGGGCGCGGTGTCGGCAATGGCGCCGTGGAATACCGAATCGTGGGGCGAGGCTGCCTTGTGCGATTGGTGTCCCGCCAGCAGTTGCAGATCGGCCGATACATTGAAACGTGCCGGACTAACCAGCCAGCCCTCGTCATAGGCAAAGGCGCTGTTCTCGCGCCGTCCTTGGCGGACATATACGAGCGAACCCACCGGCAGGCCGGCCTTACCGATGCAGAGCTGAACCTGCCGACGGATCGAGGCGACGGTCGCCATCACAGCGCTCCCGAGGTGGCAGGCTTGCTGCGCACCCGCTTGGGCAGGCGCTCGTCCATCAGTGTCAGGCCGATGTCATCCTTGGCAGTATCCAGGAGGTTTTCCAGTGCCTGGATTTCGCCGAAGACATGCAGCGCGCGGGCGAAGAAGTGGATGGGCACCCGCACGTCGCCTTTCTCCATGCGCCGCACGGTAGATAGGGACGCGCCCATACGCTCGGCCAGCGAGGCCTGGGAGATATGTCGCCGTCGGCGCGCCAGAGAAATGTCGGCGCCGAATTTCCGTATGGCCCGTTCGACGGGCAGCGGAATGGGGGAGTCCATAGCAAGTGTTCCCATGAGAGCGATCATGGACCGTAGGAGTCTCTAGGAGATCGATTCTATACAACCATGGATGAGTTGCAAATAACAACTCCAAACAGAACACTTATTGAAAGAAACAACTCCTGTCGGAGTGTTATTAGGAACCACCATCTTGACGTTGTTCCGCCAAGATGACTTCGAGCGTGCGCACATGCCCATGCTTCTCCAGCTTCAGGTGATAGCCGGCCGCTTCGAGCAAGCGCACCAAGGCCGACACACTCATGTCACCCTTTGCAAGCGTTTCCATGCGGGTAACCGTTGTGCGTGCCAGGCCCGCACGCTGCGCAAGTTCACTCTGGCTCAAGCCCGCCTCTCGGCGGACGCACCGGAGCATGTCTGCGATATCGGCAAGTGTCGTCACATGTAGCCCTTGGGCATCAAAGTTGCTTATTGAAACAGAAACTGTAGCCCATGAGGCACATTTGTTGAGCCGACATTGCCCCTGCCCAACGATGGACACACTGTCCTCATGATTCGGCAGCATATCAATCCGGTCATCCGTTGATTCCCATTCCCTGCTGCGAGCACTGACCGCCCGCCTCAGCATCACGTCATTCGCCTCAACCGGGAATGGCACGATGAAACAGACCGGCTGCTGCACTTTCGCATGGCCGCATTTGCTGGCCGCGCTGCCTTGTGCCCTCGTCCTGACCTGCGCGCCCTTCCAAGCCACCCATGCCGCCGACAATGCACCTGAGCGTGAGCGCCTGGCGGCCCTTGTGCGCCAGATCGAACTGGCCGACCGTCTCGCCGAGCACGCGGCCAGCACAGTGTCGCAGGAACGCGCCCGCTACCACTTCGACTACGCTCGGCTGCGCGCCGATCTGCGGCGCGTACGTACCGGCCTGCACGACTACCTCGTCCCGCAGCGCGCCCAGCCGCGCGACCCGATCCCGCTGATCGGCGATTACGTGCGCCATAACGAGCGGGAGGAGTCCACGCCATGACGCCCTCGGCCGATCAGGTCGCCGCCTTCCAGGCCAACGGCGGTTTCACGCCTGCGACCGTGTCCACCGTCGTCCTTGGCTTCGTCTTCGCCGTCCTCCTGCTGTGGGGCGTGTGGGCGATGCGTACCGCCTATGTCGGTTGGGCCGAAAACCGACTGACTCAGCCCCAGTTCCTGGGCGTCGTCGTGCGCTTCGTCGCGATGTACCTGGTGCTGAGCTTCTTCCTCCTTGCCTGAGATCCCCACTCCTGACCACCACGAAAGGTTGAATCGCCATGACCCCTTCTTCGACTTCTCGCCGCACCGCGCGCATTGCTGCCGTGCTTGCCCCACTTGGCCTCGCAGCAACCCCGCTGGCCTCGTGGGCTGCGCTCCCCACCATGGAAGACCCGTCGCGCGGCGCCGGCAGCGGCATCATGCAGACGCTGCAGAACCACGGCTACGACATCGTGCTGCTGATCGCGCTGCTCGTGGTCGCCTCGATGTTCGTCGGCGTCTGCTATCACGCCTACACGCGCTACTCGGAGATCCACACCGGCCGCGCCACCTGGGGCCAGTTCGGCCTGACGGTGGCCGTGGGCGCGATCCTGCTGGTCGTCGGCATCTGGCTGCTGACCAAGGCCACTGGCGTGCTGTAAGGGCCGGGACCGATGGCCGGCACTATGGACAGTCCGCGGGAGGGTCCGCGCGACGGCCTCGTGACTTTCTTGCCGCATCGCCTGAACCGACACCCGGTGGTTGTGCGAGGGCTGACGGCGGACGAATTGTGGATCTGTTCCGGCCTGTCGGCGGTGGCCGGGTTCGCGGCTGGCGTGCCGTTGGCCTGGCTGACGCACAGTATTGCCATGGTGCCTACGCTGATCGCCGCGGGCATCGGGATGGGCGTCGTCGTGGGCGGCGGCTTCCTGCGCCGACAAAAGCGCGGCCGCCCCGACACCTGGCTCTACCGCCAGCTCCAGTGGCGGCTCGCACTGCGCTACCCCGCACTGGCAGCCTACGCGGGGGGACGCGAGCTCATCACCCGCTCGGGCTGGTGGAGCACCCGGCGCCAGCGTTCCGCCAGCGCCGCCCGAGTGGGGGGCAATCCAGTGCGTTCCCAAGCGCGCGTCCCGGATCACGCAGTGCGGAGGATCGTACATTGAGCCGATTCAAGAACGAGGTCACCCACCTGCAGGCACATGTGAAGACGCTGCGTCTCGGTGCCGCCGCGCTGTTCGTGGTGGCGCTGCTGCTCGGTTTCGGCTGGTGGAGCGCGCCCAAGAGCCTGACCATCCATGTACCTCCGGATCTGCGTTCCGGCAGCACCCGCCAATGGTGGGACGTGCCACCGGAGAGCGTCTACGCCTTCACCTTCTACATCTGGCAGCAGGCACAGCGCTGGCCGACGAATGGAGAGGAGGATTACCCACGCAACCTGCACGCGCTGTCCGCCTATCTCACGCCGAGTTGCCGGGCCTTCCTGCAACAGGACTACGAGTATCGGCGCAGCAACGGCGAGCTGCGCCAACGTGTGCGCGGCATCTACGAGATTCCGGGGCGGGGCTATGGCGACGATCCGACGTTGCGCGTACAGGCCGTTTCGGCAAGCAACTGGGTCGTCACGCTGGACGTGAGCGCCGACGAATACCTGGGCGCCGAGCAGGTCAAGCGCGCACTGGTGCGCTACACGCTCAAAGTCGTGCGCATGGACGTCGACCCCGAGCGCAACCCCTTCGGCCTGGCATTGGACTGCCACGCGAGCGTACCGCAGCGCATCGAGCTGCCATCGGCCCCCTCGCCCGCCAGCCACCCAGCCAGTGCTGGATCTCATCTGCAGGGGGAAGCCCCATGAAGCACCTTGTCCTGCCGGCCGTGGCCGGCCTCCTGCTCAGCTTGGGCCTCATCTCCACCAGCCAAGCCGTGGAGATCCTGCGCTGGGAGCGTCTGCCGCTGGCCGTGCCCCTCGTGGTCGGCCAGGAGCGCGTGGTCTTCATCGATCGCAACGTGCGCATCGGTGTGCCGGAGAGCATCGGCGATCACCTGCGCGTGCAAAGCGCGGGCGGTGCGATCTACCTGCGGGCGAGCGAGCCGATCCCGCCGACGCGGCTGCAACTGCAGGACGTGGAATCCGGCGCGATGATCCTGCTCGACATTGCGGCCGAGCCGGCAAGAGCGGGCCAGGCGCCGCTGGAGCCGGTGCGCATCGTCGCGGGTGACGAGCGAGCCGGCCGGCGTCACGACCAGGCCGGTGACTCGACCAACGCGGATGCAGAGTCCGGACCCGGTACGCCCACGTCGACAGCCCGGCGCGCAACCCCTGTGTCCGTGATCCTGACGCGCTATGCGGCGCAGAACCTTTACGTGCCGCTGCGCACTGTGGAGCCCGCCGCCGGCATCGTTCGCGTCAGCCTGCGCCGCAACCTCGCACTGAACAGCCTGTTGCCCACGCTGCCCGTGCGCGCATGGGCGCTGGCCGCGTGGCGACTGGAAGACCAGTGGGTGACGGCGGTGCGGCTCACCAACACCTCCGCACACTGGCTGGACCTCGACCCGCGCGCGCTCCAGGGCGATTTCGTCGCGGCGACCTTTCAGCATCCGACCCTCGGGCCGGCGGGTCGGTCGACCGACACGACCGTGGTCTACCTCGTTACCCGGGGCCATGGCCTGGCCGAGTCGCTGCTGCCGGTGCTTGCCCCCATCGATGCGATGGTGAGCCTGCCGCCGGCAGCGGCCGCCGGCCAGGCCGAAGGAGGCCGGGAAAAAGAGGCGCGCGATGAAGAGTAATCCGCTGCTCAAGTGGCTGCTGATCCCGATGGCGCTGCTGCTGGTGTTCGTCGGCGTCAAGCTCTTCTCCGGTGATCGCGGCGCCAAGCCCGCGCCGCCCGGCGCTGCCAGCCAGCTTACGCCCGAGGAGATGAAGGCCCTGGGCATCGAGGGCGACACGCCGCGCGATACCGTCGCCACCCTGGTGGCCCAGGTCAAGCAGTTGCGCAACGAACTGCAGACGGCCCTCACCGACAACAAGCACCAGAGGGTCGAGAACGAGCGCATGCGCGCCCGCGAAAGCGCAATCGACCAGCGTATCAAGACTGCCCTGGACGGCGAGCGTGGCCGCCTGCAGCAGGACCGCGAGCAGGTGGCGAGCGACCGCCAGCAGACGCAGAGCCTGCTGCAAGACCTGCAGCGGCGTCTCGACAGCCTCTCCAGCAAGGGCGCTCAGACCGATCTGCCCGTTGGACTGGGCCTGGAAGCGGTTGACAGCAAGAACTTCAGCGGTGGCAATGGCATGCGCTGGGTCGAGCCGGATGACACCAAGGCTCAGGCCAAGAACGGTGGCATCGGCAGCGGCCCGAGCTTTCCGACGAGTTTCGGGCCGGCCCAGAAAGCGCTGTCGGCCGCGGCGGACACTGTCGCCACCGCTGGGAGCCGCGCCGTGGGCGCCTCAACCAAGCCGGTCTACACGGTGCCGTCGAACTCGACGTTGATGGGCTCCGTCGCCATGACCGCGCTGATCGGCCGCGTGCCGATCGACGGCACCGTCAACGACCCGTATCCCTTCAAGGTGCTGATTGGTCCGGACAACCTCACCGCCAACGGCATCGACATCCCCGACGTGGCCGGCGCCGTGATCAGCGGCACCGCCTCGGGCGACTGGACGCTTTCCTGCGTGCGCGGCCAGATCCGCAGCGTCACCTTCGTCTTCCACGACGGCACCATTCGCACGGTGCCTGAAGACGGCAGCAGGAGCCAGCGCGGCACGGGCAGCCAAGCCAATGGCAACGGCACGACCCAAGGCGGCCTGGGCTGGATCAGCGACCCCTACGGCATCCCGTGCGTTTCCGGCGAGCGGCGCAGCAACGCCCAGCAATATCTCGGTTCGCACGCACTGATCACCGCGGCGGGGGCGGGCGCAGCATCGCTCATCAAGTCCGACAACGGCAGCGTGGCCGTGGTCGCCAACAGCAACGGCTCGCTCGGGACAGTCGGCATCAGCGGCAACGAGGCCATGGGTCGCATCCTGGCCGGCGGCGTACGCGACATGGCCGACTGGGTGAACAAGCTCTACGGGCAGGCCTTCGCCGCAGTCTACGTGCAGCCCGGCGCGAAGGTCGCCGTCCACCTGGAGCAGCCGCTCAACATCGACTACGACGCCAAGGGGCGCCGGGTCAATCACAGCCTCGGAGAAGCCCATGGGTCGGATCTGGATTGAAACGACCGCGACCCTGCTCGCGGTCATGGTGCTGGGTGGCTGCGCCACCAGCAAGGACGCATTGATGCCGCATGGCCCGCACACCATGCACGACGTCTGGAACCAGGAGACCGGCGGCGGCGTGGGCGGTAGCCTGCCCGCCCGGCAACTGCTCGATGCGTGCCAGAGCCTGCGCCGGCCGCTGACCGAGGCCGACGTGCAGACCGCCCCCGTAGACAACGCGGCCTACACCCGGACCGCCGCCAACGAGATCTACCGTCAGTTCCACCGGCTACCGAACCCGGACCTGGTCATGTACGTCTTCCCGCACCTGGCCGGCAGCGACCCCGTGCCGGTGCCCGGCTACACGACCGTGTTCCCGCTGTACCAGCGCGTGCAGTACGCGATGCCGGGCGAGCGTCTGGAGGACTACTGATGGCCTGGACCTTGCCCTGGACGCGCAAGGCAGCGGCGCACGCCAGCACCCAGACGCCAGGCACCGAGACGCCAGCCACCCAGAGGCCAGCCGACGACGCCTGGACGCGGCACGTGTCGGCCCTGGCGTCGCAGGGCATTGCCGAGCCCGGCAGCGCCCTGGACAGCCCCCAACGCAAACCCGCCACCGAAGCGGATGCGCAGGCGCTCTACGATGTGGCGCCATCCTTTGCCGACCTGCTGCCTTGGGTGGAATACCTGCCGGACTCCAGAAGCATACTGCTCGAGGACGGCCAGTCGGTCGCAGCCTTCTTCGAGTTGCAGCCGATCGGCACCGAGGGGCGCGAGATGTCCTGGTTGTGGCAGGCGCGCGATGCGCTGGAGAACGCGCTGCAGGATTCCTTCGACGAACTCGACGAGAACCCCTGGGTGGTCCAGCTCTACGCCCAGGATGAGGCGAACTGGGACGGCTATCTGCGTGCGCTGGCCAGCTACGTGAGGCCGCGTGCCCAAGGAAGTGCCTTCAGCGAGTTCTACCTGCGTTTCTTCGCGCATCACCTGCGTGCCATTGCCAAGCCCGGCGGATTGTTCGAGGACACCACGGTGACGCGCCTGCCATGGCGCGGCCAGGTCCGGCGGGTACGCATGGTGGTCTACCGGCGCACGCCCACGCCCGCCTCAACCCGCCGTGGTCAGTCGCCCGAGCAGGCGCTCACGTCGATCTGCGACCGCCTCGCCGGTGGGCTCGCGAATGCGGGGGTAAAGGCCCGCCACATGGACGCCGCTGACATCCACGACTGGCTGCTGCGCTGGTTCAACCCCCATCCGACCCTGCTCGGTCCGAGCGCCGAGGATCGGGAGCGCTTCTACGCGCTGACCCGTTATCCCGAGGAGCAGGAAGCGGACGAGATCGAGCTGGAAATGGAACTCGCAAGTGGCGACTTCGCACAGCGCCTGTTCTTCGGCCAGCCGCGTTCGGACGTGGACAGCGGCACCTGGCGCTTCGATGACCTCCCGCACCGGGTGATCGTGATGGACCGGCTGCGCATGCCGCCCTCGACCGGCCACATCACCGGCGAGACCCACAAGGGTGGCAATGCGGTCAATGCGCTGTTCGACCAGATGCCAGAGGACACGGTGATGTGCCTGACCCTGGTCGCTACGCCGCAGGATGTGCTGGAAGCACACCTCAACCACCTGAGCAGGAAGTCGGTCGGTGAGACGCTCGCCTCGGAGCAGACCCGGCAGGACGTGCAGCAGGCGCGCAGCCTGATCGGCGGTGCACACAAGCTCTACCGTGGCACGCTGGCGTTCTACCTGCGCGGGCGCGATCTGCAGCAGCTCGATACCCGCGGCCTGCAGCTCGTCAATGTCATGCTCAACGCGGGCCTGCAGCCGGTGCGCGAGGAAGACGAGGTGGCGCCGCTCAACAGCTACCTGCGCTGGCTACCCTGTGTGTTCGACCCGGCCCTGGACAAGCGGCAGTGGTATACCCAGCTCATGTTCGCCCAGCACGCCGCGAACCTGGCACCGGTCTGGGGCCGCAGCCAGGGCACCGGGCATCCCGGCATCACCTTCTTCAACCGCGGCGGCGGGCCGATCACCTTCGACCCCCTGAACCAGCTCGACCGGCAGATGAACGCCCACCTGTTCCTGTTCGGCCCCACCGGCTCGGGCAAGAGCGCCACCCTCAACAACATCCTCAACCAGATCACGGCGATCTACCGGCCGCGCCTCTTCATCGTCGAGGCGGGCAACAGCTTCGGCCTGTTCGGCGACTTCGCGACCCGGCTGGGCCTAACGGTGCATCGTGTCAAGCTCGCCCCGGGTGCCGGAGTGAGCCTAGCCCCGTTCGCCGACGCCTGGCGCCTGGTGGATACCCCCAGCCAAGTGCAGACCCTCGATGCCGACGCCCTGGACGAGGACCGGGACGACGCCGCGCAAGCGCCCCACCGCGACGAGGAAGGCGACGAGCAGCGCGACGTGCTGGGCGAGCTGGAGATCACCGCGCGGTTGATGATCACCGGGGGCGAAGACAAGGAAGAAGCGCGCATGACGCGCGCCGACCGCAGCCTGATCCGCCAGTGCATCCTCGAGGCGGCGCAGCGCTGTGTTGCAGACCGGCGCACGGTGCTCACTCGCGACGTGCGCGACGCACTGCGCGAGCGCGCCCGCGATGCGACCCTGCCGGAGGTCCGGCGCGCCCGGTTGCTGGAGATGGCCGATGCCATGGATATGTTCTGCCAGGGTGTGGACGGCGAGATGTTCGACCGGCCCGGCACGCCCTGGCCCGAGGCCGACATCACCGTCGTGGACCTGGCGACCTTCGCCCGCGAGGGTTACAACGCGCAGCTCTCGATCGCCTATATCTCTTTGATCAACACGGTCAACAACATCGCCGAGCGCGACCAATTCCTCGGGCGGCCCATCATCAACGTGACCGACGAGGGCCACATCATCACCAGGAACCCGCTGCTCGCGCCCTACGTGGTCAAGATCACCAAGATGTGGCGCAAGCTCGGCGCGTGGTATTGGCTGGCGACGCAGAACATCGACGACCTGCCCAAGGCGGCCGAGCCCATGCTCAACATGATCGAGTGGTGGATCTGCCTCTCGATGCCGCCGGACGAGGTGGAGAAGATTGCGCGCTTCCGCGAACTGAACCCGGCGCAGAAGGCGCTGATGCTCTCCGCGCGCAAGGAGGCCGGCAAGTTCACCGAGGGCGTGATCCTGTCCAAGTCGATGGAGGTGCTGTTCCGCGCGGTGCCGCCCAGCCTCTACCTGGCGCTGGCCCAGACCGAGCCGGAAGAGAAGGCCGAGCGCTTCCAATTGATGCAACAGTACGGCATCAGCGAGCTGGATGCGGCCTTCAAGGTGGCCGAGAAGATCGACCGTGCCCGGGGCATCGAATCGCTGCCGCTCGGATCGCTGGCTTGAGCGGCTGAGGGGGAGAACCATGGTGCGCTTAGCCCCACTTTCGGCACTCGATCTGCTTGCTGCAGGCGACATGGCGACCGTCGAGCCGTCCCGATCCCCAGACATGCCCGCCGCGTCCGTCGGCGACATGCCCAGGTAGCCCTCGATCATCAAGGCTACGGTGCGGCTCGACCGCGCTGATCGAAAACCCGTTCGCATCGCATCCCTCGCCGCGAACGGCCACCGCACCCGCGGTGGCGGATGCCCACTCGTCGCCTGTCTCATCCCGTCGTCCCCTGGAGGGTTTGCCCTCCCCGGGCAGGAGCCCTCCGATCTCATCCATTGGAGGTTCGCCATGTCTTGCGTCATCGCCGATTCCAGACCGGAGTCGCTCACCCTGATCGCAGCCCAGCACGAAGACTGGATCATCCAGCAGGCCATTACCCTGCTCGAGAACCGTATCTTCAAGGCCGGTCCAGCGCTGTCCAGCCCCGCCGCCGTGCGCGATTACCTGCGCATGAAACTGGTCGTGGAGCCCAACGAAATCTTCGCCGTCGTGTTCCTCGACAGCCAGCACCAGGTGCTCGCCTACGAGCCACTGTTCAAGGGCACGGTGGACCAGACCTCGGTGTATCCGCGGGTGGTCGTTCAGCGCGCCTTGGCCCTCAACGCCTCGGCGCTGATCCTGGCGCACCAGCACCCGTCCGGCGTGACCGAGCCCTCGGCCGCCGATCGCGCACTCACCGACCGGCTGCAAACAGCCTTGGCGCTGGTCGACATCAGAGTGGTGGACCACTTCGTCATCGGCAAGGGCACACCGTACTCGTTCGCTGAGTCGGGGCTGCTGTAGCCATCCCCGCGGGAGCTTCGGCTCCCGCTTTTCGGCTAGGTGCAGCCGCATGCCGTTTCCGCAAACCGGCCGCGTGAACGTCCGCCGCACTTCGAGGCGTGCCGTTGGGCCAATTCACACAACTCGGCCTGAGCCGACACTGGACGCGTTGCGCTTGTCGAGCAGCTATGCTTCGGTTACTTGCCGCTCGGCCGCGACTCGCTCTCGACGGCAGCTTCCCACCATATGGAATGAGTACTACCGACCCGATGTCGGCATTAACTCGGAGGAGCACGCCGCTTAGGGCGTATAACACCGGAAAACGTGATCGATGCCTGCATAAACTGTGCGGCCTCTTGATCGAGGGTGAGCTCCGCCTCAAAGTGGCAGCGCTGGACTAGCTCCATGCTTGCCGTCGGACCATCGACCGAAGTGTTTATAAAATGGGCGTCGTAGTCCCCTGCCACCGCCAGATAGTCCGCAGCGGGCACTTGCACCGTCCACACGACTGACAGCAGATCGAAGGCAACGGCAATGGCAACGGTACCATCCTCATCCTCCCACACAGACAGAAGGTAGGCGTCCTCTGAGCCCTCAAAGTCATCGACGGCGAACGCCCGGATTGGCGCCAAGCACGCTGCGGGCACGTCAGACGCCGCAAGGAAGCAGTGCACCGACGGCAGCGCTAACTTCTCAAGATGCGCCAGCGCGGTGTCGGCTGCTGCTGTTTCTATCTCAGGAAGCCACCGCTCTTCGAACTCCTCCAACTGCGCATCGGCAAGCAACCTCCGCGTGGACCGCGACGACACCATCGCCGCGGGATCCACCGACACTGCCATGAGTTCGGCCTCAGGCTCGGATAACGCCATCCTAATGTCGCCGCGCTTGCTCCTTCTGACCCGGCCCTTGAGCTTCACGAGTCCTAGGGCCTGCGCCGCGAACAGGTCGATATCGCCCCATGCAGGCGACGACAGCCTGTTGGAGACCTTTAGGCGAAGCGCCTCCCAGATCAGAGTGACGTAGGACGGCCCGCCGTCGATTGACGACGACACGATGCCCACCAGCTCGCCGTTGGCGTTGACCACGGGGCCACCACTCATGCCGCCTTTGGTATCCATCGCGACCTCAATGCACGCGGAAGGCATGCGTTCGCCGCGGCCGTGCGGATAGGCCTCGGTCACCACTCCGGACGTTACAAGCGGTGTGATCAGCGCCGTGGCGTCTTGCAGCCCGCCCTGGCGGTAGCCGAATGCCCAGACGCGCTCACCGACCAGAGGCAGGGCGACCCGCAGCGGCGCCAGCGTCAGCGGATGGTGCAGGTGCGCCTCCGAGTTCAGCGTGCAGCCCAGCAGCGATATGTCTGAGACGATCCGGCGATCCGCTCCGAAGGCACTGGGCCCCGTCACGGTCGACCGCTCGCGCGGAAGCCAGGCACGCGCCCCATTTGGCACGAATGTTAGCAGCACCGGGTCGGCGTTCCGCGCGATGAACTCTTCCAGCACGTGCGTGGCCGCCACTACCAGTCCCGGACCAATCATGACGCCACTGCCCAGAACGATGGGGCCGTCTTCTTCGATCAGGGCGAGGGCGACCAGCGCATCGCCGGCCTCGTGCAATGAGCCCATCGGCCCTATGCCGTCCTCGTCCGAATATATGGCGGTGGCCCAGGACCGCTGCAGCGTCGCGAGAGCAGGATTATCTTCGGTGATTCGGACTGAGAGCATCGGTCTTTGTCCCCATAGATAGGTCTGATCACGAGACCAGTCGGCCTGCCGCTGGCAGACACGGTAGCGGGCAACAATTCCGGCAGGCTACGCGTCCGGCGGGTGTGCCAAGCGGGCCAGTCTGGCGCGCGCCCACCTGGATGGCCGTACAAAACGGGGTACGGTCCTCCAAATTTGACCGCTCAATAACTTTGGAGTTGGTCACTGTACCGTTCATCATGCGGTGTGGACCGCAGGTCTTAGGCTCTCTCTCAGCGCCGATAGGGGCTCCTGAAGGAGTGCCACCGCCTCATCAAAGATGTCCTTCGAAAGGACCTGTCTCTTCTCCGTGAGCCGTACAACTTCGAAGTCTCCTAGCTGTACGCTCGTTGGCAAGCGCTCCGCTGCCAATATGACTTGATGGTGAATTCCGGCGGCTCTGCCCAAAACTTGGACCATCTTCGTCAGATTGGAATCGTCCTGGCCCGACTGCTGCGGGGTATCAACCACAAAGGGAAATAGTGGGGAGTCGCCCCATTCAGCGTTGGTCGCGAGCATGGCCAGGTGGACTGCCAGCATGGATCGAGGCGCAGAGCTTCCTCCAGACTGCGCACGTGTACCGGGCCTCGGTTCGCCGATCTGCTCATCTATGGGGACGTCGACCAAGCTGGACAGACTCGATACTTGCGCCGAAAAATACTGGCGCACTGCAGACAGGCGCTCCGGGTCTTCGAACTTCTTGACCTGTTCGTCCGCCTTCGCCCTCTCTGCCTCGAGTTTCTTCAGTGCCCCGGAAAGATCGCGGCTGACACGCTGGAAGGCTGTGTCGAGTGTCCTCTTGCTCTGAGAGGCGAGGACCTCCTCTAGTTTCAGTTTGACTCGCCGCTCCTGTTGAAGCTTGTCCAGCTCGGCGATGTCGCGCGCCACTGATTGCAAGCTGGCGCGGATGCTGGCCTCCTTGCTGCCGATGTCGTCCGCCTGTGTCCGAAGCTCCATGATGAGACCTCCCAGGGACTCCACATCACTGGAGAGAAGAATGCGGGCATGGAAGGAGCTTTCGTGCACGGTGCCACAGGTGGGGCACTCGATGGACTCGCCAGCGCGATCGGTGAGGTATGCAAAGTCACCCTTCAGCTCGCTGTATGCCGCAAGGGCAATTTTCAGCTCCGACTTCACCTTCTCACGAATGTTGACGAGACCCAGCAGTTGCCCGCGAATGCGAACCTGATCTTGCTGGAGCTTGGTCGCCTTGCGACCAAGCTCGGCAAGTTCGCTGCGGAACGCCGCAAAGTTTAGGGACGGCAGGTTCTTGGGCAGGACGTCTTGCACCCGCTTGAACGCTGCTCGGTGCGCTTCGAGCTCCTTCCGCCGCTCATTGGCTCGGTCACCAATCTCGGTCGAAAGATACTTCGCATGAAAGTAGGCATTGGGCCTCATTCCAATGAAGGATTCGAAGGTGGCGCCCTTCCAGTTCGAGAACTGTGTAAGCTGTTCGAAGGTATCCCACCCGGCGCCCCAACTACCGTCCTGGTCCATATAGAACGGCATGAACATGTACTCTGGTCCGGCTTGCGAGAAGGTCGCACTCTGGGGGCGCTTGAGCCTTAGCTCGAAGCCGAAGAAGGCTGCAATCTGCTTGGACCAAGCACTCATGTTGTCGGCAGAGAAGAGCAACTGGTCGTTGTCTTCGAACATACCAAGCCGCTTACCGTCACGGACAACCATATAGTTGGTGTCGCGATACGCGAACTCCAGGGCGGCGACGGTGTCTGGATCCCAGATGCCTGCGTCGCGCTTTCGAGTCTTGCACCCAAAGACCCAATACAGATTCTTGACGATCCGCGACTTACCGGTTCCGTTCGGTCCCAGCAGCAGCGTCTTCTGACTGAACTGCTGCTTTCTGGCGCTCCCGTCTCTCGCGGACACGAGCCAGAGCGTCTTGTAAGTCACGCGCTGGCTCATTTTTCTTCCTTAGGTTCCGGACCAGCCGGAGCAGTGAATACGTTGAGGTCGATTGCATCGAATACCACCAGTAGCGCCACAGCGCGGATATAGCCCAAGGGTAGGCCGCTGCACTCGGCTGGGCTCGATGCCCGGGCCTCCTCAACAACCTGGTTCATCAGTTCGCCCAACGTCGCCTTCGCGCCGATGGCCGCCTCAACTTGAAATCGAGCCCGCTGAAGCGCGTTCGCGACCCCGCTGAATATCATGTTGGTCCGGTCGGATGCATCGGCGCATACCCTGACCCGCTGGGCCTTGATGTCCTTGCGCTCGATGAAGGGGTGCCCCTCCCGATCCAACTCGGTAGTGGCTTCGACTAGGATTTCACTCAGCGGCGCCCTCGACTGCGCGACATTGGCCAGAATGTCCAAGGCCTGGGTCCTGGAGATGATGCGGAGCTTGAGCTCTTCAAAGTTGCGTGCGTAGGTCGTGCTGGACGCCCGGCTCTGTATTTCGCTGGCAAGGACACGCGCCGCCACCGACGTATGACTCAGCGGGAACGGCAGCCGACCCGTGGACGATAGTTGCTCTAGCTTCCCACTGACGAAAATCTCTGGCTCACCCAGCGGGAGATTGGTCTTGAAAACCAGAACGCCCGCCAAGTCGACCTCCTCTTCCGGGATGCACAGTTGAGTACTGATGGCGAGCTTCACGAGCGTCTGCTGCTCGGCTGTCAGAGAGGACAAGTCTGTATTGGTAGCGAGGGAGGCCCCACCAGCTTCGTTGGGCAGCTTGACCCCGATGTTGGAGACAAACTTCAGATTTGCACGGGAGGCCCCGAACTGCGCTCGACGGGCATACAGTTTGGCGAGGATGGAATGCTCATGCGTGCCGTCCTTGCGTTTACTGCCCTTCTTGTGAAGGTCCTTCAGAACCCAAACGCCTTCGCGCTCATGCTTCTTGACTTGGCAAAACTCCACTTTTGTGGGGGCTTGCGCGGAATCGAGGATAGCTACGTCCTCCTTGACCTCGACGCCCACGGCGAAGTCATCCTCGCCGCCAAGAAGTTCAGCGATCGATAGGGCGGCCCACCACTGCTGGAAGGTGAAGCCTAGGCAGGCATTGGCGCCGTTCTTCTCGTCTATGGGACGGTCACGGAGAAAGACTGCCAGGCTGTCCTGAACGCTCTCCGCGCGCCTCGCATGGGTCCGCTGTGACATTTATCGCTTCTTGTATTCTGTCCTGTGCTCTCTATCGACAGTATCACCACGTCATCTCAAACGCGGCACCGAATTTGCGAAGTCTACTTTACTTGACATCTCGATACACGATGCAAACCTACAACTGACGCCCCTCATCGGCCAAATTAGCAATCTCATGCCAGTCGGCCGAGTTCGACGTCTATGGCCGCTTCGAGATCGAGACCGGCCCTTGAACCAGGGTCAGCCCAGCGTCAGCTCCGGCCGAGGACCGGAAGTCGGCCTATGCTGCCGGCCAGCCTGCAATGATTGAGCGGCGGTATCGTTGCGGAAAGCTGCCGCACGGCCCTCCGCACGGTTGAACGGCAGGCTTTCGGTTCATCGAACTAGTAGCATCGGTAGAGTAGAGATGTGGCGCGGTAGCAGTAGGCTCGGTTTGTCTGTTGTCCGCCCCTTTCGTCTGGCGGTGCCCGAGTAACCTTGCCTTAACCCCGTTTCCACATCCCCCTCATCGAACCGGACGTGCAGATTTCCCGCATCCGGCTCTCAGACAAGACATCACGCCTTCGCCCACGCCTTGTTGCGCCCGCCCAGGCTGGCAAGACCGAAGTACCCGTAAAGGTGCGAGAGTGGATAATTCCCGCCCTTGCTTCGCCTGACCTTGTATTTGTTGCGCAACCACCGACGCAACCGCGTCGCCGTGTAGCTGTCGAGCGCACGATAAGCGCGGCTGACGGTCCCTACACTGAAGTAGTTCGCCCAGCCGCGCAGCGCACGGTTCAACTTGCTCACCAACTCCGTGGTCTCTTGCCATCCCGTTCTCAGATCGGTCAACGCATGAACCTTCTCGACCATGCGCCGGATACTCTTCTTCGACGGCCACAGGGCAATACGAGCCTTCCCTGTTTGCGCCGAGTACCTTCTTCCGAACGTATAACCCAGAAAGTCGAACTCGCCTTCCGGGACCTTGCAGATTCGTGTCTTCTCCTCGTTCACCGTCAGCTTCAGTTTGCCCATGATCTGGCGCATTCGCTGCAAGGCTTCTTCCGCCTTGCCACGTTTGCAAAGGATCACGAGGTCGTCGGCGTAGGTGACGATTCGACTGCCAAGGCTGCGCTCCAGCCCGAGCTTCTTCCACCCCAACACAAACCGCCGCATGTACAGGTTCGACAGCAACGGCGAGATTGGGGAGCCTTGCGGGATGCCGCGCCCGTTGTCCCTGGCTTCGGTCGTACGCTTCGTTCTTCCTCGGGAATCGGTTTCTTCTACGGCACATTCGAGCCACATCTTGTTCAGATGCAGCACACGCCGATCAACGATACGCCGCGCAAGCGACAGCATCAGTTCGGCATGCGGAATGCTGCCAAAGGAAACCACGACAGACTACCCCTCTCCACGACCTTGCTCAGTCGGTCATCATCACACGAGCCGGCCACCCGTTCGAGGGGCTGCGCCTCCAAGTCATCAGCCGACGGCAACGAGCCGGGCGATCACACCTTCTGCTGACGCTTCCCGACCAGTCACGCGGGCTGATTCCCGCCGACTGGACCGATTTCTCCGCCGGTGACCCTCCCGCGAGTACCACCGCTACATCGGATGCACTGGGCTCACTTACCGACTTGCTCCACGCTCGCCTGATCATTGACGCCTTACTGCGCCAGACGAAACAGGAGAGCAACGATGCAACTGAACCTGACCTTCGCAGACCTGCCGTCGGGCGACGACGGTCTGTGGGAGCAACTCGACGAAACAACACGCGAAGCGGTGATCGACCGGCTGGCTCAAGCGATCGCAACGGTCGTGACGGACAAGCATCCGAGCCAACGGGAGACCAATGATGAGTGACGCCACGACCAAGATTGGCCCAAGCCATTTGCAACGGGCCGCTTTCGTCTACATCCGTCAGTCCAGCGCCAGTCAAGTCGAGCACAACAAGGAATCGACAGAGCGCCAGTACGCACTCGCCCAACGCGCCAGGGTCCTCGGCTGGCACGAGCGACAGGTCAGCGTAGTCGATGAGGATCTGGGGCTCTCGGGAGCGAGCACGTCGGGTCGGAGCGGTTTTGCGCGGATGACCGCCGAGGTTGCGCTCGGACATGTTGGCATCATTCTCGGGCTGGAAGTCTCGCGCCTGGCGCGCAATAATTCTGACTGGTACCGACTGCTCGATCTGTGCACCATGACTGACACGCTGATCGGTGACGCCGACGGTGTGTATAACCCGGCGCTGTTCAACGACCGGCTGTTGCTCGGTCTCAAGGGCACCATGAGTGAAGCTGAACTGCATACCCTGCGCGCACGTCTGGATGGCGGCATTCGCAACAAGGCCGCACGGGGAGAATTACGCCGTGGTCTACCGACCGGCCTGGTTTGGGGCGAGGCTGAAGGTGAAGTCAAACTGCATCCCGACGAAGCCGTCGTCGGTGCGCTGCGAGCCGTGTTCGAGCGCTTTAGCGAATTCGGCTCGGCCCGCCGCGTCTGGCTGTGGTTCCGGGCGGAGCAGCTGTCGTTTCCCCTGCAAATGCATCACACCGAGCAGATCCGCTGGGTCGCCCCCACCTACACCGCAATCTACAACGTCCTCTCCAATCCGGTCTATGCCGGCGCCTACTGCTATGGCAAGACCCGACAGGAACGCTATGTCGATGAGCACGGCACGCTCAGGACGCGATTGCGTCGACTGCCTCAAGCGCAGTGGGCCGTACTCATCCGGGAGCACCACGAAGGCTATATCGATTGGGCCACTTATGAAGCCAATCAGTCGCGCCTGGGGGCCAATATCAAGCCCCGCCCACATGAAGCCGGCGGTGCGGTGAGAGAGGGCACTGCCTTGCTGCAAGGCCTGGCCAGTTGCGGTCACTGCGGCCGGCGGCTCAAGACGCACTATCGCGGCACGAACCAGACGCCCGGCTACCATTGCAGCAACAAGGGGATCGAGAACGGTCGCGGCGTCTACTGCCTCAATGTCGGCGGTGTGCAAATCGACGCTGCGGTCGCGGAGGCCTTTCTGCATGCCGTTGAACCCGCCGGCCTTGAGGCGGCGGTACGCGCCGCAGAACGCCTCGAAGCCGATCACGACGCTGCACTCGCGCAGTGGCGACTGACCGTGGAACGGGCGCACTATGCAGCGCAACGCGCCGAGCGGCGATACCACGCCGTCGATCCCGAGAACCGCCTGGTGGCGCGCGGGCTCGAAGCGCAATGGGAGAAGCTCCTGCACGAACTTGAACAGGCCCAGCACGAGTTGGCTCGACGTGAGCAACTACGTCCCCGTACATTGAGTGCGGAGGAACGACGCAGCCTGCTCGCGTTCGGCCACGATCTCCAACGCCTGTGGCATGCACCGAGCCTCACCGTGCGCGATCACAAGCAATTGCTGCGCACGCTGCTCGAGGAGGTTTCCATTACCGTGCATCGCGAACAATATCGGGCGCAGCTCAAGCTGCGCTGGCGCGGCGGCAAGCTCACCGAATGCAACGTCGCCTTACCGCGCTCACGACCCGCCACTATTCGCACCGACGAAGACACCATTGCCCTGGTACGCCGGCTGGCACAGCACTATCCCGATGCGACCATCGCGGGCATTCTCAACACCCAGGGCCGTGTCACCGCGCGGAGCTTGCGTTTCAACCAGAACCTCGTCGGTAACCTCCGGCGGCATTGGAAGATTCCCTGTTTCGAACAACCGGCCGAGCATCCCGACGGCGAGCTGCTCAGCATTCGCCAGGCCGCCCGCGTACTGGGAACAGCACCGTCCACGCTACACCGATGGGTCAACGACGGCTTCATCGCAGGGGAACAAACGACGCCTGGCGCACCCTGGCGTATTCGCATCACCGACGCGTTGCGCAGCCGCTTCGTCGAGCACAGCCCGGCAGGCTACGTGGTGATGCAGGATGCGACCAGATTGCTCGGCGTCACCCGTCAAACCGTGTTGCAGCGTGTAAAGCGCGGCGAACTCGACGCGGTCCTGGTCTGCCACGGACGGCGCAAAGGCTTGCGCATCAAGGCGCTCGACGATCAGCCTGACCTCTTCGAACACACCTCATAAACCAAGGGGCATTGTTATGCAGAATCCAAGTAGTCCGCGAGGTCGGCGTCAACGACGTCCATGTGACCGCGGTACAGGCGTTCCTCCACCTCCTTCGCCGCCTGCTGGGCATTGCGGCCCTGCCGGTAGGCGTACTGCTCGGGAGGAAGGTCGGCTTCGAAGATCGGTTCGAGCACCAGCATTGCTGCTGTCATGCAGACCCGATCCCGCAGGGTCGAGATTCCCAGTGGCCTGAGCTTGCCGTTGGCCTTCGGGATGAACACTCTCCGAATAGGGTCCGGTCGGTAACTCTCCTCTTTGAGGGCAAGCGCCAGTTCGTCCAGCCATCGCCGCACCCCATACGCTTCGACGTCGGCAAAGTCCTGACGATCCACGCCCGGAGCGCCCTTGTTGGAGCGGCACTGCGCATAGGCATGGGCCAGAATGTCTTGCCGGTGAATCTTGTCGTACAGAGCGTAGAAGCGGTAGCCGGATTCCGACTTCGCTTTCGCGTGTAACGCCATCTGCAGTTTCTGAACACTGATCGGAGTTGATAGGTTGCCCAATCTCCACGTCCCTCACTACGTCTTGCGTCGATCTTGAATCAAGGCCCCTTCCCTCCACCGGCATTACCCGGCTTCCTCGGTACTACGGGCCTCTCCGCCACCCCAAGCCGCCCGGACCGTCTCTCACGAGCGTCCGGTTGGTCATCCCTGACCACGCCAAGGGGCTTCCCGTGTTGCGTGCGCTTTCCTTGTGTACATGCTGTCGCCACTACCCCGGCACAGCGACTGGCGGTCCTGCCTCGCTCATCCGTCCAGCCGTATCAGCCTTCCCCGAAAGGGTCGTCGGGTCGGCCTGTGCATCGTCTTTTTCGAGGCTTACTCAGCGTTCACTCGCGTTACGGCCTGCACACTCGCGCTGCCACCGAATTTTGTGGCCCGCTTACCCGAAGGCTTCAGCCATTTCGTTACCTCCATGACTGCTCCGGTTGCTTCCGGCTGGAGCATTTCGCCGGGTGGGGCTTTCACCCACTGGAAAAGCGCCGCCTTTGCACGGCGCACACCCTTTGGAGTCGGTCGTCGAGCTAGCTGAAGTACACGCCACTGGTCGGCCGCCAAACGCTTCGTCGGCATTTTGCTTCCGCTGTGAGGCGGACGACGAGTCACGACGAGCGGTCCGGCGTCTCCAAGTGAACGCAGCGGGCACGGCTGGCAAGAAACCACACGCTGCCTAATGGTTTAGACACAAAGCGCCGCAGCTGAGCACGACAAAGTGCCGAAAATTTCATACCCCGCTTCCCAATTCCGACCAAACTAACAGTTACCGATAACGCGAGCGCTAGCTGATGAAAAACAGGTCGTTTCGCCCAGACTTCAGCATCCCACATCAGAACGCGATTGTTGGCCCCCACTGGACTGGCGACTTAGGCTATGCATATCGGGAGGGCTTCATGCAGGCGACGTTAGCTTTGCTCGCTACCGCTGCCGCGGAGTCCTACGTCGACCCCAATACCGGCGAGACTGCTCTCGTCTTTGTAGACGCGCTTGTGTATCCGATTTGTTTCAATGCCAGACACTTCATCGAGCTGTTCCTGAAGGACTCGATTCGGGCCGTCTCAGCTCTGGGTACGAACGCAACCCAGGTCGGCGTCATTTCCACCCATGACTTAACCAAGCTGTGGGCAGACTTCGCGGCTGCCATCGCGCGTGACAGTCGTCTCGTGGAACTTGGAATGCCGCTGGAGGATGTGTTCAAGGACATTGCCGAGGTCGACAACACCGGCATGACGTTTCGGTACTCTCATGATCTTGACGAGAACGTACATCTTCCCAACAGTGAACATATCAGCTTGGGCGTGCTCGGTAACCGGCTGCGGGAGATGTTCAAGCAGGCGGAAGAGTTCTCCGTATGCTTGACGGAGCTGCAACAGGAATACGCGCAGGGCACGTTTACTGGCAAGTTGCATCGAGTGAACATTGAGGCTATCGCCAAGCGACTGCCTCCTCACGAGAGGTGGGCAGAAGATCTCAAGCCGGTCAAGAAAGAAATATGTGACCAACTTGGGCTTTCGTCGAACGAGTTCCGCATAGCTCTTATGCTGATAAGGGACCATAGAGAGTTTTCCGGCTTAATCGGGCTCGAGCTACCGCTCGCTGAGGGCCTATCGACATTTTCACACGCCTCGCACGCGTTCATGCTGGCGAAGCTGCTCACGACGTGATTACGAGGACTGAATGGCTAAGCCTAGATGCGGTGATGGAGATTAGCCGCTTGGACTCGTACAGTGAGGAGTACGACCCGTATCTGAAGCACATCTCGTGCCCTGATTATGAAGGGCGATTTGACCCCGCTCATATCGCCAGAAATGCGTATGCACGTAACCAGCGTTTGCATGGCGGACTAGTGAAGCTCGGTCAGCGAACGCTTCTGGCAGCACTTGCGGAAGCCATTCCGCACCTAGCGGAGCCAATGACGATACCGCCGAAGCGTACCGTCGCGGAGATTTCAGCGCTCGTGGGAGAGACGTTCGCGCAACTTAAGCGTTCGAACTCTGGCCCCGAAGCCATTGAGGGCGACGAGCCTGATGAGGGCTGACCGGGGACAAGGAAGGGCTCATGGGGCTGTTTCAGCCGCCATCATGGAGATGCAAAACGCCTTCAATCGAGCAGGAATGCAGGCCTTCTGGGTTGAGGCCATCGTTGGCGAGGACAACATTGCCTCGCAACGGCTGGCGGAGAAGGCATTGTCAGGGCCTGTGAAGAAGGCGACAGACAGCTATAGCGGAGACCCCATCGTTCAGTACCTGCGGCGAATCGATGGTCAATCGGAGTCGCGAATTGAGTGACTCGGAACTGCGGCCCAGGGTGTTCGTCACCGGCCTCATTCAGCCCGGCGATGTTGTCCTGACGACCACGCCCGAACCGATGAGCGAAACGATACGTAAGTTCACCGGCGCGGACATCTCTCACGCCATGATTTGTGTGGGTACGTCGAGCGTGATCGATTCCACTGGCGACGGTGTTCACGCACGAAACCTTGGGCGGATCATTCTTGAGCCAGGCTGTGCAGCGCATGTGCTTCGACCGACGGAACCACTGTCGACTGAGCAATTGCGCTCTATTGCCTCCTTCGCCAGAGCCGCGGTTGGTACTCGATACACAGTGACCGGCGCCGCCAAGAGCGTGTTGGCTGGTTTCGTGGCTGGCCGGAGGCAGTTCTGCTCGCGTTTGGTCGCGCAGGCCTACCGCGGTGCTGGCGTGGACCTGGTATCGGATGCCGACTTCTGTCACCCGGGAGAGCTCCTGAAGAGCGCGGCGCTTGTTGAAGTACCAAATGTGCTTAGGAACCTCAGCCCGGAAGAAGAGGCCTACTCGCGTGAGGATATTGACAATGTCCAAGCCATGCGCGATTCAACCAACGCTTTGCTTCAGGAGGCCCGCAAGCTGTCCCCTGAGATCGAGTCGCTGAACGATATCGATGCTTACCTGGTGGAGCATCCAGAGGGAGATGCTCAACTTGTGCAAGCCCTGCGATTTTCGAGGTACCTGGAACTGTGGCGAGATGAGTTCGAAAGGAACTCCTGGCAATATCACATTGCCATAATGGAGGGGCACAATGGCTCGGAGGAACGGAAGCAGACGTACTGTGAAGAGCTGCTGGCAGACGAGGAGTTGTGCCAAAACCGTTTTATCCTGAACCACGGGGGCTACGTTACCTTGAACACATCGCACCCTCGTCAGTACTTTGCTCTGATGGTAGAGCTGTATGACATCCTGACCCAGTTTCATGCTCGACGCGTTAAGGCGGCGACCGCCTGGCTCGAGCGTAGGGGACTGCTCAAGCCAGCGCCTCCCAAACTCCTCCGTCCGCACACGTCTGAGTGGTTTGCTGCGCTGCGCGAATGGAATCCCAAGCAGGCCGTAATGACGGAAGCGGCCATTCAGTCGAGGGGAAGTTCGGATGTGTGCAGTGTGTGTGCGGATGATCCGGCCCGTGATTACGCCATGGTGAGTATGCCTGCCGCTGGACCTGGGACGCTTCGGCTCTGCGATGACTGTTTTCGCATCCGCGCTCTCGAAGAACCGATGAAACCTTTCTGACCGCCTAAACTGCAGTGCGAAATTCACACTGATCTACAAGATCACTGTGAACCTGCGCGCCGTTCAACTGCTGCTTGGGCATTCCACCCTGGAACGCACCGTCGGATACCGCAGCATTGAGGGCGAGGACGCTCTGGAGATCTCAGAGCAGACGGAGATCCAGCCAGCGCACACCACGACGGCATAGCTGACTACCATACGGCCGCTTTCTGGCATCATGTCGGACAACTACTTCCGGCCAGTTGGCACTCGAGGAAGGTCCACAGCGGGCATTGATCGATTCAGGCCGGCCCGAGCAACGTCGCCTCGGGCCAACCAGACCTTCAGGCAGTTGCCTGTGTCGCATAGTTGCGCAACGTGCTCGGCGCTAGACTCGGAGGATTGCAGATGGGACGGAAGGAAAATGAATCCTTTCCGCTCGGGTTGCCGGAACAGGTCGACGGACTTGCGACAGCGCCCTCGGACCGGGGAGACGAAACCCAGGAGCGGTTTCGCTACCAATGGGCCATTGGTATGTGGCTACTGGCACAGAGCCTCACCGGAAAACGTCCAATTCGCGCTCTGTGGTGCGAGCATCACGAAGACTATCTACTAGAGTTGCCTGCCGGCCGCTACATCGCCGTTCAGGTCAAAACGGACAGCCGCGAAAACGCGCGATGGCGTTGGAGTGACGACGCACTAGTCGACTCGGTCGCACGGTTCTGCGCTTTCGAGAGAATCCATGGAGCTGTCATCGACGGCTATGAGTTCATCTCAAATGCGGCGCCTTATGTGCCGGCGGCAACGACGAAGAGGGTGGACTCGCTTGCGGCGAGCCCTGACCGCCTCATTCAGTGCTGTTCCCGGGCCTCGACCCATGCCGAGGTCGAACAACCATACAAAGCGGCCTTCACCGAGCTTGTCGGCAAGACAGGAGGCGATGCAACCGTGCTCTTCCAGGCCCTGCGCAAGCTCAGATTCGCGCAGGGGCCGGTTCTTCGAGGGTATGACGACACCTTGGCCGCATCGATTGTTCCGGGGCTACCTGGCTGCGCCGGGTTACTAACATTCTCGTAAGTATTGTCACAGCATGAGACAATACGCGCATGAAATGCAAACGGAACTCGGACGGTCGGGCCATCGACCATCACTCGCTTCAGGTCATGCGCCAACAGGCCATCAAGGCGGTTCGCGAAGGGCAGACAGCACAAAGCGTAGCGGCCGCCTTCGGCGTGAACGTGCGCAGTGTCTTTCGGTGGCTGGCCGACTTTGCGAGCGGCGGACAGAACGCGCTGCTTGCCAAGCCGATTCCGGGGCGCCCCTCGAAGGTGAGCGCCGAGGAGATGCGCTGGCTCGCTCAGGCAGTGCGGGAGAACACGCCGCTGCAGTACAAGTTCGAGTTCGGGCTGTGGACGCTGTCGCTGATTCGCGCGCTGATCAAGCGGCAGTTCGGCAAGGAGCTGTCGATCGCCACGGTCAGCCGGCTCATGAAGATGCTCGGATTCAGCGCCCAGAAGCCGCTCTACCAAGCATGGCAGCAGGATGCCGCGCTGGTGCGCCAATGGGAGTCGGAAACCTATCCGGCGATTCGTGCCAAAGCGCGTGCGGCGGGCGCGACGATCTACTTTGCCGACGAATCGGGGATTCGCTCCGACTACCACACCGGCACCACGTGGGCCCCGCGTGGGCAGACGCCGGTCGTCGAGGTCACCGGCCGGCGCTTCTCGCTGAACATGATTTCGGCGGTGAGCCCGCAAGGCGAGTTTCGCTTCATGCTTCACGAAGGCTCGGTCACCGCTACGGTATTCCGGGAGTTCCTCAAGCGACTGATGATCGGCGCCACCAAGCCCGTCTTCGTCATTGTCGATGGACACCCCATTCACAAGGCGAAGCTGGTTCGCGCCTACGTCGAGAGCCTGAAGGGGCAGCTCGAGCTCTTCTACCTGCCGCCGTACTCGCCCCAACTGAACCCCGACGAACAGGTCTGGGCGCACGTGAAGCGCCAGGTCTCGAAGCGCCTGGTGCAGGACAAGGACGAAATGAAGCGGCTGGCGCTGGGCGCGCTGCGCCGGATTCAACGCCTGCCGAACCTGGTCAAATCGTTCTTCCGCCAGCCGGAGTGTCAATATGCCCTTGCCTGACATTACTTTTTAGAAAGTTAGTAACAACGGTTTCGTGCTGCCGTCTGAGGGACGAGCTGATAGGGCTCGTTCAAGCCGCATGCAGATTGCGAGTCGATGGGATAGACGGTGCTGTCGCTTATCTCGCCACGAATGGCCGGCCTGATAGTGCAATTCGTGGGAAATGCATAACCCCAGAGTCGGCGGGCGAGTTGATGGCTCGCGTTCGACAACCAACCTTCCGGTTTGTCGATAGCGGAGCCGGTATCGACATCGGCGCCACGGTAGGGCGAGCCGAAGTGCTCAACCGGAAAATGCGCAATGCCTACCTCGGCAGTCAGTTTGAGCCATTGCGCATGCGCATGGACGCGGCAGACCAGCGTTTGATGGAGCGGGCGCTCCTAGAACCTGATTGCTTTGACGATATTGCGAACCAGCTCGTCAGCACCGTGCTGGTTGAGTGTAAGGACATCGAGGCAATGGCCTTTGACCATGCCGATGAGAAAACGCGTGGCCTTGCGATTTACAAGCAGATTCTGCAGCGAATGGACAGTCTTGCGAAGGAGGAGCCAGAGCGCGTATGTCGTGAGCCGAAAGACACCCTGATGGGCATCGCAGGCATGCTTTCTGGCGAGTGCAAGTTCGCCTGGGGTATCCCGCTGGACGAGGAGATCCAAGATGGCGCTTGAGCTTGCCCGTGCGCTCGCCGCGACTGAGCGAGACGACAACTTGCACATGGCGCGGCTGCTGCTCCTGATGGCTGCGCACGCGGGCGACAAAGGCCGGCCTGTCGAGGGCCTAACGAAGCTCGCAAAGTTGGACTTTCTGCTGCGTTATCCCAATTGCCTTGAGCGTGCGTTGGCGTCTGCCGGGAAGGACCCGGGCAAGGCGGAGGTGGTCGAATTTGAGCGAACAACTATTGAAAGCAAGATGGTTCGGTTCCGATATGGCCCTTGGGACCATCGATATCGCCGGTGGGTAGCTTTGATGGTGGCCCGCGGGCTGGTGGCCGTAGATGTCAAGGGAAAGACGGTTCAACTTTGGCCAACGCCAGAGGGGCTGGGCACGGCTACAGCACTGGCGGACCAAGAACCACTTGAGAGCCTTTCCACGCGCGCGAAGCTCGTGGCAAAGAGCTTTGGAAATCGCAGTGGAACGGACTTGAAGAAATTCATCTATGCCACGTTCCCGGAACTGACCGACATGAAGTGGGGGGAGGAAATCGCCATATGAGACTTACCCTAAAGAAGCTCCATCTGTCGCTCCGCAAATCGATTGAGCGAATCGACTTGCCAGGGGTCGTCTACTTCTTCGGACCCATCGGGTCCGGAAAATCCAGTATTGGGCGGCTCATCGACTTTTGCCTTGGCGGTAGCCACGACTGGACGCCAGCCTTACAGGCGGAAATGGTCTCGGCAGCATTGGAGATGTCGGTCAACGACGTTCCCGTGACGCTACATCGTGACAGGGACTCGAGTCAGATTTTGGCTTCCTGGCAAGAGGGCGAGGAGACTCTTCAGGTTCTGATACCGGCAAGGAAGGGGGCTAACGAAGTTCTGCCCGACTCGAGCGTCGCGGTGTTGTCGGATCTGTTGTTTCACTTAGCAAAGGAGGCTCCGCCATACGTGCGTCGGCGTAAGGGAGCTCCCGACGAGCGGCTTGAGCGCTTGAGCTTCCGGGACCTTTTTCGCTTCTGCTATCTCGACCAGAAGAGGATGGACAACATCTTCTTCCAACTGGACTCGGAGAACCATGCACTCCGAGCGAAGAGCGTCGATGCATTGCGATACGTCCTCGGCTATCGCACGGAGCTGGTTGCAGAGTTAGAGTCCCGGCTGCAGGACATCCGCGAGCAACGCTTGGGGCTGTTGGCTGGCGCTCAAGCGCTTGCAAAGGCACTAACGGATGCTGGGTTGGACGACATTAATGCCTATGACGCTAAGATTGAATCGACTAAGGCTGAAATCGATCAGGCGCGCGCGGCCGCACAGGCCGCGAGGCAGCAACGTTCGCCAGCACCGCATGCCGCGGAGGAACTGCGTGACCGAGCGCGGCGCCTTGCCCAAGAACAAATTGCGCTTGAGCAGGCCTCTTCGGACATCGACCTCCGGGTTGGTGAGCTTGAACGTCACATCAATGAGTTGCAGATGCTTTCGGTTCGCTTCCAGCGAACAGCTTCCGCGCGGATGGTTCTGGGGGGCGTTGATTTTTCGTCATGCCCTCGATGCACCCAAACACTCCCGGACCACGGCGTCGGGCTCTGTGCAGTTTGTGGGCAGCCCGAGCACATCACCAATGCAGTAGGGGTTCTCGACGAATCAGTGGTCAACGAGGATCTGCGTGCTCGTCAGGCAGAGCTGAAAGATACTTTGGCGCGCATGCGTACTCAAAGGCGGACCGTTCAGCTTCGCGCCGCCGAGATAGCAGCGGAGCGCAGCGCGGTGGACCGTTCGCTGGATGTCAGGCTGAGGGAGTATGACTCAGCGTTCCTCTCTCAGGCATTGCAGCACGAGCGCGATGTAGCCACTTTGGAGCAGCGATTTGATGAGATGCTCAGATACCGAAAGTTGCCAGACGTGCTTCGAGAGCAACGGGCGCAGGCGGAGGCCTTGAAGATTGATGAAGCAGAGCTGAGGGTCAAGCTGGACGCCGCCAAGAAGTCGGCTTTCAACGACCGAAAAAACGTTGAGTTACTGAGCGAGCTCTTCCTGGACTGCTTGGTGCGGGCGAAGTTTCCGGAT
The DNA here is from genome assembly GCF_006496635.1 of Azoarcus sp. DD4. Lineage (NCBI taxonomy): Bacteria > Pseudomonadati > Pseudomonadota > Betaproteobacteria > Rhodocyclales > Zoogloeaceae > Azoarcus > Azoarcus sp. DD4. Next base: position 2,236,627 of record NZ_CP022958.1, on the reverse strand, counting down.
GTCAGAGCCCACTATCGGGTAGAGATTGACCCTGCAACTTTTTATCCACGCATTCCTCTTGGCGCTGGCGAGACCCTTGTGGTGCTTTCCTTCGACAACGCTGGAAGCGGGGGAATGATGGCGCTGTTCAAAACTTGCTACGCGCTGGCCTTGCATCGGGTCTGCACACGGGCGGGCGACGTTAGGTTGCCTCCGGTGCTCATCATTGACACGCCAACCAAGAACGTCAGCTCGGTGGAGAACCCAGAAGTCATCGCAGCATTTTTCCGATTGGTCTATGAGCTCGCCGCAGGGGAATTGGTCGAGACGCAGTTTGTGATCATCGACAATGAATTCAATGCCGTGCCTGACGATATCGATCTTCCGATTAGCAGTCGACACCTTGTCAACGGCGACCCTAACAATCCGCCACTCATTCCCTATCTGGTCGGGGACTTTTCGTAGCGACAAGCTGCAGCGTTGAAGGGATCAGCAGCAGCATGAGCCGGCTGCACCTCCGACTGCGGCCACACGGGGCGGTCGGGTTCGATGGTCGGAATGACCGTAAATTCGTCTGTGGCGCTTTACGTCCGCAGCCTGCAGCTCAGTGGTTCTGCAAGAAGTGCGCTTGACTGCCGACTGTCCCAAGTGGCCGTTATGAACAGGTGTGCATAACGGCTAGGAGCGGTCTGTCATCCGTGGCCGCTTTGGGGCGGGGCTCCAAACTTACGCCACCATCAGAGGCCCTCTCGTGCGAGATTTTCGGGAGTAACACCGCCTCCGAGACGAGCCGCAATATAACTGGAAAGGGAAGAGTGCATGGCCATACCATCGGCATGGTCGTAACAACGTGGCTGCTCCGTAATTGCCACAACTGCTTCAGCAGAGCCCTTGAACCCCTTCAGCTATTCCCAAAGTTGACCACCATATGAACTCTGCAGGTATCGACACTAGCGCGCTACTAACTATGCTGGGCTTGATTGCTGCGGTTTGGGCGGTCGTGCCAAGCACTGCCAGGCTCAGCTTTCGGTTGAGCCTGAACTGGTTCGACTGGCCGGTCATCTGGGCGGCGTTGCTCATCATCCACGGGCTTTTCTTCGAGCCCGTCCTCACGGCACTCGGATTCCCTGCCTTTGGGCCCTGGTTGTGGGGCTTCGACAAGAGCGCCACCCAGTATCTGCTGTTCTTGCTCCTCGCCGCGTTCGTCTACTGGCGGTCGCGGAGGACGAGGCTGACACGGTGGAACCTCGGACTCTTCGATGATCTGACCACGTCGCTCTTGCATGCCGGGAAGTTCGAGGAACTCGCCGACTTGCTGGAGCGTCATCTCGCATCGGCGCTGAACCTGGCGGCGTCCACGAGCGTGCGCGGCCGCTTGGCCAACGCCATCCGCCCACCGCGTCCCGGCTTCCAAGTCTTATTCCAAGACAATGGGTCGATCACGTTAGGAGCGGGCGCGCCGACGAGCTGGTTATTCCGCAGATGGTTCAGCGTCCGTGAATGGTTTGCCGACTTGGTTGGCCCTTCCCATCGGGTGCTTCGCCGCGCAGCCATCGTCGTCAAGCGGTTGCTGTCATCCCATCGCTTGACCGAACACCTCGCGGTCGCTCGACCCTACCTGTGCTTGGAGGTCATGGAGCGCACAACGAGAGTTGAGGAACGCTTCCAAGACGAGTTCTTCGCCGCACTGTTGGCCAATGAGGCCAGCGTCTTCTACAGCGAACTCAAAAATAATGACAACTTCGGCGACGGCGGGCACCGCCTATGGCTGCCTGATGAGAACCGCCTCTTGCGGTTCTATTGTGCGGATGTTGATGTGGCAGCCCGTCTCGGGATCTACCGGTCTGTTGGCGAGGCCGTACTCGCGCGGATTGATGCGGATGAAGTTCTCGAGAAGAAGCTCAATGGGCGGCTGCTGACCTTCCAAGATGTTGGAAAGCACCACGACCCGGTGTATGCCGGCATCTGGTTCTTCAGGATCATGGTGCTGGAGGGGCTGCATCAACGTGTCGCCGACCATTTGTGGCTCCACTACATGCCTCACTTCGCCAGCCGCCTAGTCGACCGCGCTCGCGAAGTTCGGCCAGAAGACGAAAACTATGAGTTCCCAACGCCGCTGGCCTACCTGCTGTACGAAGTCGTCGACGCTACTGCTGTGTGGGTGAGGGATGCCGAGGCTCTGACGAGGCCAGGCGATGTGCTGCTTCCCGACCAGCACGAAGGCAGTCACATTCACATTTCCTTTGAAGCCGCAGAAGCCATCGGCCGTGTCATCGAGGCCATCCTGAGGTCGCCGCGCGTGCCCCGCCGACTCAAGGGCGAGTTGCTGGGTGTGGCGCTCACCACCCTGCGAAACTTGGAGCGGCGTGAACACTTGGCGGCGTTGTCCACGGTAATGCGGGCGTCCCTCATCGAACCCTACGGATTCCAGAAGCAGAACAACTATCTGGATATCTTGAAGCAGTGCTTCGATGAACAGGACCATGTGCTTCGGGCTTCCTTGGGGCGCTTTAGTGAGGAGCTCGACGCTGCTCGGGGACGTGAGCTCTGAGAACTACTTTGCGTTCAGAACGTGAGCAAAATCGACGCATTCCCTACTACTGGTTTGCGGTTCCAGATCCGAGGCTCCGAATGTCGTAAATGGGTTGAGTCCGGCTACAGGCAGACGGGCGAAGCGGTCATTTAGTGCGACCTTGATGCCTACAGCAGCTGACTGAAGGATTGCGGCCATTGGTAGCGCGGCGCCCCAATGACCGTTTCGGCCGATCAGTACTCAGTCAGTCCGCGCCCTGCGCGCCCGCTCCGCTCGGCAACCTGCCGCAGGGCCATCGAGATGATGAATGGCTCTTCCAAGCGTCTTACAGTCATAGGCATTTCGCTTCCCAACCCTGTATTGCACAAATCAGTCTGTTTCGAAAATGTGGTTGGATGCGTGTATCCAACCTCAGAATGCATCTAGCCGTTTTTTTGATCAGGGGACGAGCGCAGTAATCGGTACACGCGCGGAGCGCTTTGTTTGTCGATTTGATGGGGCTTTCAGGGTTTGACTACGACCCTGATCAACTCCCAAGGTGCCCGACATGCAGGCCTTCCTTTCCATGTCCTTGCCGGGATGGCCGGCCCTCTGCATTGCCACCGCAACGACTGCTGTGCTGACCGCAGTCAGCGCTGGCACCTTCGCCGCCGATGTCCTCGTCGTCACCGACAGCCATCACCCAGTCAAGCCCATGGGCGGCGAGCGGATCATCGAGTTGGACCGGCCCGCACGCATCGAGGCTGAACTTTCCGCAGGCCTGCCCACCGAGCCCGGCCTGGCCACAGCCCTCGCACGCCAGCGGCTGAGCGGCGGCCATGGCGATTTGCAGCGCCGGATGGGGCAGGCCTACCAGGGCGTAGCCGATGCCTGGGGCCTGGGTATCAGCAAGATTCCAGCGGTGGTGGTCGATCGGGGCTACGTGGTCTATGGCGAACGTGACGTGGCGAGTGCCGTGGCGCGTATCGATGCCTATCGGAGCGGCCACCCATGACCTGCCTGCTGACTGCGCCGACACGGCGCCTGCGGTCAGCCGTGGCCACCGTGCTGTTCAGTGGAGCGGCATCGGCCTTCGCCCTGAACACCGCCACCATCACCGCGTCCGCCCTGTCCGTAGACTGCCTGGAATACCGCGTGGTCGGCATCTGCTACTGGCTGCACTGCACGTGGACGAGTTGCTCGGTGCGCACCTCGGTGAAAGTGCGCCACTACATCCCGGATGCGGTGGTCTCGAGCTATTCGAACACCGGCGAGAACCCGTGGACGGACGTGCGGGCGATGAGCCCCCCGAACGACTCGGCTCAGGCGGGCGGCGACGGCACCACCAACCACGACAACGAGAACAACTTGGCGAAGTTCAAGAACGCGGACGTGATCGGCCATCCGGGTGGCTACGTGTTCAGCCAGTTCGCCAGCCGCACTGGCTATACCTGCGAAGGCGCGGGCACGGCCTTCATGGCGTATCTGCTGAGCACGCTCGACACGCTGGCCTGGCGAAACAACATTCCCGAGAAGTACTACCCTGAGGCGCGGACCCCTGGCATGCGTGAAATCGGTAGCCGCTCTGGCGCCAACCTGTGGGGCAACGTCTATCCGCGGGGGGGCTTCCTTCACCAGAGCGATGACTACATGAGCGCTGCCGTGGTGGCGCAGCGGGCGGGCGATATCGTGACGCGCAGTAATCAAGCGCACGTCTACCAGTCGCTGCTGGCGGACGCCCAGGATGGATATTGGCCCGCGGGCGCCCTGAAGGAGAGCGATGCCTCCACCGGCAAGTGGCAGGAGCTGACGCCAACCCTCTCCAACACCTGCGCGGTCTTTCCGCACAGCGACACGCGCGAACAGGCCGAGCAGGGCGATTACGCCTGGGCCTTGTGGCGGCCCTATGCCTGCTGTGAGCGCAAGGGGCAGATCTTCCTCGGCAGCGTCGATTTCCAGTGAGGAGTCTCCGATGAGAACTTCCGTCTCCCTTCTCATCCGCAGCGCCCTGCCCCATGCCCGGGCTGCGGTCCTCGCCTGTGCCGTGGCGGCTGCGAGCAGCGTGGCGTGGGCGCAGACCCGCATCGACCCAAATGGTGTCAGCGTGAGTGGCAGCGTCATCGGCGACGATGTGCTCTACAGCATCGGCGGCGGTCGGGCCGTATCCATGGGCGGCGCCGGGAACATGCAGAGCATTGGCGTGGGCGTCGGCTGGAACAGCAACCTGATCTGCGGTGACATGAGCATCACGACCACACTGCAGAACCAGTTGAACGGGATCACCAATGGTTTCCAGCAAATCATGTCCTCGGTGATCCAGAGCGCCACCAGCGCTGTGGCATCGCTGCCGGCGCTGATCATCCAGCGCGCCGATCCGGGTCTCTACAACCTGCTCACCAACGGCGTGCTGCAGGCCCGCCTGGATTTCGACCGGTCGAAGATGAGTTGCCGGGCCATCGCCAGCCGGATGGCCGACATAGCCGGCGGTCAGACCGGTTGGGATCAGCTTGCCGAGGGGATGTCGCTGCGGGACTCGGTCGCGACCAATGGCGACGCGGTCTCGGCGGTCGAGCAGGCCGAGTCGAACAAGGGCAACAACGGCGTGCCCTGGGTCGGGGGCAGCAATGCGGGGGGCTCGGGCCAGAGCCCGATCAAGGTGGTGGGCGATGTGACCCGCGCGGGCTACAACCTGCTCAACGGACGCAGCGTCTCCGACACCTCGTCGATCCCGCCCGCGTCCTGCGGCAACCGGCTGGCCTGCCAGACCTGGACTTCACCGCAGGCGGCTGCGGATTTCGCGAACCGCGTGCTGGGCGAGCGCGAGCAGCGCACCTGCGAAAGCTGCACCAAGACCCAGACCACGCCGGGCGTCGGCCTCACACCGGTGATCCAGGAGGAGTACGAGACCAAGCTGCAGGCCTTGCAGGAACTGGTAACCGGCGCCAAGCCGACGACGGTAGCGAACCTGGAAGCAGCGGGCAGCAACTCGCTGCCGATCACCCGCGGCGTGATCGAGGCCCTGCGCGACGAGCCCGACCAGGATCTGCTGGGCAAGCGCCTGGCCTCCGAGGCAGCGCTCTCCAGTGTGCTGGAGAAGGCGCTGCTGTTGCAGCGCACGTTGCTCACCGGCAAGAAGGAGCCGAACGTCGCGGCCAACGAGCTGGCGGTGAAGGCGGTCGACCAGGAAAACAGCGCGCTGGAGCAGGAGATCAACAACCTCAAGACCGAGCTCGAATTGCGGCGCACGCTGGCCGGCAACGCCGCGATGGCGATCGTCCAGCGTCACGGCACCCGCGCCGCGGGCTCACGCGGCATCTTCGAGGGCGACACGACGCGCGACCGGCTCAAGGAAGTGCAGAAGCCCCGGAGCACGCCATGAGCGGCCGGACCTGGCTACGGCCTTCTCGGCTGCTCAGTCGGCGCATGGGCGTTGCGCTGCTGTGGGCGCTTCTGATCTGCGGCGTTGCGGTGACCGTAAACGTCACCGCCATCCACGTCGTCGGCAGCATCGATGCTTGGGAGCGCTGGCTGCACGCGCACTCGACCCACTTCCTGGCCTGGCGCCTCGTGCTCTACGCGGCGACGGCCTATGGCTGGTGGTGGATGCGGCAGCGCCTGCGGCGACGCGAGCCGGAGGCCGAGACACATCAACGCTTGCAGCGCGTCGAGATCGCGGCCGTAGTCACCGTCGTGTTGCTCGAAGGCAGCCAATGGCTGCGCAACGGCTGACGCGAGGAGGTCGTCATGACCCTCTACACGACGGACTACCTGGAGTATTACCTGACCCTGGTGGGCTGGGTGGTCAACAACGGCATCTGGAACATCCTCGTGGCCAGCGGCGTGTTTGCCCTGCCTTTCGTCGCGATCATTATCCAGGAGTGGTTGCGGGCGCGGGCCGAGGGCGCGGACGAGGGCAACAAGGGCGTGCTGTCCTCGATGCGCATCGAGAACCGCGTGTGGGTGGCGATCATGGTCATCATGTTCGCCGGCATCCCCTTCATCCCGGTGGACTTGAGCGCGATCCGCTTCGACACGACGCGCTCCGCGCAGTGCCAGGTCAGCGTGCCCCAACCGGCGGACACGGGCTGGTCTAATGCCTACACCACGCTCAACAACCAGAGCGCGCTGGTGCCGGTGTGGTGGTTCTTCATGCACGCCATTTCGAAGGCTGTCACCGGCGCTGCGGTGGCTGCGATTCCCTGCGGGGCCGACCTGCGGCAGATGCGCATGGACGTCGATTCCACCCGCATCGACGACCTGGTGCTGGCGCAGGAGGTCGGCGATTTCGTGCACGACTGCTACGGGCCTTCGCGCGCCAAGCTGTTCATGAACCGGCCGACGCTCTCCGACGCGCAGATGAACGACGTGACCTGGATCGGTTCGAGTTACTTCCTCGACACAGCCGGCTTCTACGACACCTACCACTCGGGTACGCCGCGCACGGCCTGGCCCTACGACGCGACCCGCGATGCGGGGCTGGCCCAGGTGGACAGTGGCGGTGGCTATCCGAGCTGCCGGCAGTGGTGGTCCGACGGCAGCAGCGGGCTGCGTGCGCGCCTGCTGGCCCAGGTCGATCCAGATCTGCTGACCCGCATCGGCCGCTGGGTGGGATTCCTGTCGCCGGACGAGGTCAACGACTCGGTGATCCGCGCCGTCGTCTCGCCCCGGCAGCAGAAGATGAACCAGGGCGCCGTCTATACCGACTACGGCGGCCAGATCGAGAAGACGCTGCCCAACATCGTGACCCGCGGTGCCGGCGACCTCGGCATGGCCGCTGGATCGCTGGGTTTCTTCCCGGCCATGGACGTGGTGCGCCAGGCGCTGCCGATGGTGCTGTCGCTGCTCAAGATGGCGCTCGTCATCTGCATTCCGCTGGTGCTGCTGTTCGGCACCTACGAGCTGAAGGCCCTGGTCGCGGTGAGCTGCGTGGAGTTCGCGCTGTTCTTCGTGGACTTCTGGTTCCAGCTCGCGCGCTGGCTCGACAGCACGATTCTCGATGCGCTCTATGGTTGGGGATTCGGCGCAAACACGCCGCACAGCAACTTCGATCCGCTGATCGGGCTGAACAATGCCTTCGGGGACATGCTGCTGAACTTCGTCATGGCGACGATGTTTATTGTTCTACCTGCCTTTTGGGTCACGGCGCTGGGCTGGGTGGGCGTTCGCGCAGGTAATGCGCTGCAGGGACTGTCTGAAGGTACGAAGTCCGTAGGCCAAGCCGGATCGAAGGGAACCAGCACCGTCATACGTGGTGCGAGGTAGCAGTTACCTACCGCTCATCGTCAAAGCGGGGGTCTGGATCGTCGTCGTAGTTGATCGGATCGTAGAAAATACTGCGCTTGCGTTCCGCCTGATCGCCGATCGCCCATTCCTCCGAATCGTCGCGCTCAGAGTTCCGGGCTGTCCAAGCTGCGAACGCAACGAGCGCGAGCAGCAACGCCAACCACAACGCGGTGTAGGCCAGTACGCCAAGTAGGACAAACTTGAGGGCCAGCAATGCCGCCCCGGCCCTGCCCGGCGTCCATCCCACTGCCATCAGCCGCCCGTGCGCCTTCCGATCCAGGCGCACGAGTCCCCGCCACATCCGGCCCAGCGTCCGGCCGGCGTGCTCTGCGAAGGTGGTGTATACGGCGGGCTTCATCGTCGATACCTATCCAGACTTGGCTCAGGATCGCTCTACCGGACCCGGATCGGGCTCCACGCCGATGCGGTAGTCCGCAACGAAATTCGGCCAGTCCGCATGGTCAGGCAAGTCGATGTCCTCGATCAGCTTGACCTTCCGCTCGGCCCGCTCGAACAGGGCGATGCTGGTGGCGGGGTAGTTGTTGCGCGACGGATAGCGCACCCCGTCGAACAATGGCACACCATCGCCCCCCTGCATCGCATGCACCTGGCTGGACACCTGCTGAGTGTGCGTGTAGCCGCGACTGGCCAACTGCTCCAGGTTCAAGCCAAAGTAGCCGGCCATCACGCCTTCGGCCGTGAGGTCGACCAACTGCAGTTCTTCGACCACGCCGACTGCGCGTACCAAACGGCTCTGGACTTCTGCCAGTGCGATCGAGCGCTGGGCGTCCTTGTCCCACTGGTGCTTGTGGAATATGGATTCCATCAATGCCGTGGGGAGGTCGCGGCCCAGGTAGAGCACGCCGTAGTCCCGGGCTGGCGCGTCGTAACGGTTGGTGCCGTCACGGCCGAAGTACAGCGGCTGGCCCCGGTAGACCACGCGACTCACATGCTGGAGCAGTGTTCCCGTCTCGATTCGGAACGCGGTCAACTCGATACTCACGCCAAGCCCATCTCAATGGATGCTCAGCACGTTGAGCACCGCCGAGGTCACCTCACTGACCGAATCGGCAGTCACGGCCTCCACCGGCGAGCGAGCGTCCAGACTCTCGAGCGGCTCGGACAGGGCGCGGTACAGCGTCCAGTTGTCGACCCCGACCGCCCCTTGCAACACGGCCTGCGTCAACCGTTGCTTCACCGGATCGAGTTGCCAGTCGGGCAACTTCTGGCCGCGCGGCCCGACGTTCAGTGCCAGCAACCGGTGTGCATCGATGTCCTTGTAGATCTGCTGGCGCGACTTGTTCGCCAGCCGGGCGAACTCGGGCAGCGGCAGATTGTGCGGCTGATCGAAGGCTTCCAGCATCGCTGCGCGGCCGCGCTGGATGTCGGTCTCGCCCGCCACCCACCGGGTGCTGGCGCGCAACGCAGCCGCCTTGCGCGCCAAGGTCTGCTCCGTGGTTTCCACCAGTGGCATTTCGAAGGAAGGCGGAAGCACTACCGCTTCCACACGTTCATGCACAAACGCCTGCAGTTCGGCTGCAAAAGCCCGGGCATCCCGGATTTCGACGCTGGCGGAGAAGCTGCGCACGGCATCGTCCACGGTGACGCGCGGCAGGTGATCGGCGATGAATTCGAGGGTCTTGGGCATGGTCATCACCCACAAAAAGGATTGAGACAACAGCAATCTAGTCTCCCATGTCTCTCTTGTCAATTATGTCAACACCCTGCACCACCCCGTTTCATCCGCACATCACCCAAATGGCCAATGCGCTCATTCAGGGTAAGTCCATCCGGGAACGTGGTGGTCGTCCAATCCGGTCTGGGTCAGCCACGCATTGACCCTGGCGTGATCAAGCCAAATGCCCTAAATCCCAAAGGATCGAAGGCAAAAAAAGGTCGCGAAGGGGGAAGGGAACGGGAGCAAGGGGAAAGGCCCTACCCGAAAAGGCCAAAAGGCCCTCCTCCCCGCCACGACCACAGGGATCGTCACCATGCTCACGCTGTTCCAGCGCAAGAAGGCGCCGCCATCGGCTGGCACATCGCCATCCGGCCCTGCCGAGGCTCCCAAAGGGCTGACGCGGCCGCAGTCGGCGACCGCACTGCTGGCCACGCCGCGACGCCAGAAACTGCTGGAGCACATCTGGCAGCGCACCTCGCTTTCCCGGCGGCAGTTCGCCACCTTGTACCGGACGCCGCTCGAGCGCTACGCCGAGCTGGTCCAGCTGTTCCCCGCCTCCGAAAGCCACCACCACGCCTATCCGGGCGGCATGCTGGACCATGGCCTGGAGATCGTCGCCTACGCGCTGAAGCTGCGGCAATCGCACCTCCTGCCGGCGGGCGCCCCGCCCGAGGCGCAGGCCGCCCAGGCGGAAGCCTGGACCGCCGGCACCGCTTACGCCGCGTTGCTGCACGACATCGGCAAGATCGCCGTCGATGTCCACGTCGAATACGCCGACGGCAGCACTTGGCACCCCTGGCATGGCCCGCTGGATCGGCCGTACCGCTTCCGTTACCGCAAGGATCGCGAGTACCGCTTGCACGGCGCCGCGACCGGGCTGCTCTACTACCAGGTGCTCGATCGCGAGATCCTCGACTGGCTCAGCGGATACCCGGATCTGTGGGCCGCCTTGCTGTACGTGCTGGCCGGCCAATGCGAGCACGCTGGCGTGCTGGGCGAGCTGGTCGTACAGGCCGACCAGGCCTCCGTGGCCCAGGCGCTCGGCGGCGATCCGGCCAAGGCCCTGGCCGCGCCCAAACACGCGCTGCAGCGCAAACTGCTAGAGGGGCTGCGCTATCTGCTCAAGGAGGAGCTCAGGCTGAACCAGCCGCAAGCCTCGGACGGCTGGCTGACCCAGGACGCGCTCTGGCTGGTCAGCAAGACCGTCTCCGACAAGCTACGCGCCCACCTGCTGTCGCAGGGCCTCGACGGCATCCCGGAAAGCAACTCGGCGGTATTCAACGTACTGCAGGACCACGGCATCCTGCAGGCCACACCGGACGGCAAGGCGATCTGGAAGGCCACCGTCACGAGCGACGCAGGCTGGTCGCACAGCTTCACCTTCCTCAAGCTGTCGCCGGCGCTGATCTGGGATGCCGGTGAGCGGCCGGCGCCGTTCGCGGGGACGGTGCGCATCGAACAAGGCGAGGCATCGCGCGAGGCCGGCCCATCGCCCGCGGCGCCGGCCACGGTGACCGCTGAGGCAGCCGCAGTTGATACCGCCCCCGTGGCCGTCGCTACCGACATCGTTCCGGCCGACCCGTTCTCCGGCCTGCTGGAGATGCTCGGTGAGCCGCCTGCGTTGCACGCACTGCCCTCGGCCACCTCGGCCGGTACCGAACCGCTCGCCCCGCCACCTCCAGCAGCAGGGACCGCACCGGCCGAAGTGCCATCGATCGCCTCGGAAATGGTGCTCCCGTCCATGATCGAGCCCTCCGGCGAGCATTTCATCGCCTGGCTGCGGAACGGCATCCAGACCCGCAAGCTCATCATCAACGACGCCAAGGCCCTGGTGCACACCGTGGCCGATACCGCCTACTTGGTCAGCCCCGGAGTGTTTCAACGCTATGCGCAGGAACACCCCGTGGTGGCGAAACAAGCCAAGGAGGCCGAGCTCGCCGACTGGCAATGGGTGCAGAAGCGCTTCGAACGCCTGCAGTTACACCACAAACAGCCCAACGGCCTGAACATCTGGACCTGCGAGGTGACGGGGCCGCGCAAGTCGCGGCGGCTGCACGGCTATCTGCTCAACTCACCGGGAGCGATCTTCGAAGAGCTGCCAGTCAATAATCCCTATTTGAAGCTCATGGATGGAACATAGGGCTGCTGAGGAACGCGTCGACAGTTGGGCAGCCAATCTCTATCCGTTTACTAAGCTCCGCAAGTTATTGCGTACAGTCGTGGCGATTTGCTCAGCCGACAATCGATGTAGCCGGCCGAGTCCCTCAACCGCCAACGCGACATCGGATGGCTTCGAGTGTCTCTCACCCACTTGTGTGAATGGGCCATCCGTCTCTGTGAGCAACCGATTCAATGGGATTGATTGCACCATCGGCGCATGTCGTTCATTGCTCAACATGGCCGCATTAATCGAGAAGTAACAGCCCAGTTCAAGGGCACGCTTGGCCTCGCTCTTTGTTCCCGTGAACCAGTGAAGCACTACCTTGCCTTTGTCTGGTGGCAGGTACGCTTCAAGGTAGTCAAGAACCGCTCTTGCCGACCTAACACTGTGGACCGTGATGATCTTGTCGCCAGCCTCCGCGCAGCGCTGCAGGACATGCTGGAACACCCGCCTCTGCGCATCCAGTGACTTGAAGAATCGCGGACCAGCGTCAAGGCCGACTTCGCCGACGTACCGCGCCTCGGGCAGGTAGCGATCCCACAGATCGAGTTCGCTCGCACGCTCCGCAACCAACTGCGGATGCAGCCCGAGCGCCGCTCTCACATGCTTCGTGCGCTGCGCCAGCTCATGGTTCCGAGGCCACGCTCGCGGCGTTGTCGTTACCGCCAGCGTGAATACGCCCGCCCTCTCGGCCTCCTGCACCGCCGCCGGGTGGTCCGGATACAGATCGAGGTGACAGTGGAAGTCCACGAGCCCCGCTGTGGCGATCATGCGCGATCCTCCATCAGCTCGGCCTTGCCTCAACGCCATTGATCAGCTGCGCGACTTCATCAAGACCACGTCGGTAGACGTCCGCGAGCCGATCCAGCCGCGCAGGTTCGTCGGCAAGCGAGCCGGGCTTGTGGATCAGAAGATTGGCGAGCTGAGGGTTGCCTCTCAGTCGCTCAATCGCATACTGAAAAGAACGGACCTGCTTGCCAATCGATTCGCGGGTATCCAGCGATTGTGCATGGAGGTCTGAGACGGTATATGTCGTCCGGTCACTTCCGGATCCCCACGCGGCTTCCAGGGCTGCGCGGCGAATGAGGCATGGCAAACAGTAGCCACAGTGCTCGATCCCGAGCCCTTTCCATCGTCCCTTCGTTGGAGATGAACAAGACAACGAGTCCGTTGCCAGCTCTTGCAGCAGCTCAGGATTTCGACAACTGGAAGCCATCTCCCCCTTCGTCTTGTCCCAGTAGGGGTTCTCGACGTCGCCGTCAATGCCGAGTTCTCCCAACAGGTCGTTCCAGCGCGCCATGTAATACGGATGCGTGGTGCGGGTGCTGTTGGAGCCGAGCCGCAAAGGATCCAACGGCACGTTCAAAGCGATGAGTCCGTTTTCGGGCACACGCAGGGTGAATCGCCCTGCCAAGCCGGTGCCGGCGAACACGCCGAGCGCAAAGAATAGGAACGACCGTCCACGGGTGCTGTTCTCCGACCCGACACCCTGCACAAGACCGTCGTCGAAGGTCATCCCGACCCGCAATCGCTCGAATGGTGACTTGTCGTATTGCTTCTTCAGCCCCGAGAACAATTTGCCCTGTGCATCGCTGGTCGAGCCTTCGCCGAAGTGGCTGACCAGCAAAGGAGTTGCGCCGCTCTCCAACAGATCGACGGCACCTATCAGGCTGTCAAGACCACCCGAGAACAAGCTCAGCGAATCGAAGGGGGGAGAGATCAGGCTTGGCGAGGACTGCTGTGCTATCACCGCAAAGCGCGGCGGGCGTATCCGGAACCCGATCGTCCACCGATCACCCGTCAAGAAATTCAGCATCTTCTTCAGCGTTGGAGCGGCGGTACTCCAACGACCCGGGTCGCTCACCGGCACGACCAGCCGCATCTCCCGTGTCCATGAGTCCTGCGACTGCTCGGCGCGAGAGATTCGCGTGTCCGCCGCATGCACATGAGCGGCGAGCACGAGCAGATCGATGCCGATCTCCGAGGGGAACACGCCGAGCTTCTTTAAGGTGGTGAGTGCGCCTCCGATGCCATGATCCAAGGATTTCTCGCCAGCGACGAGTTGCAGGTAGGTCCTTTGCTCATCCGCTCCTGTCGGAACATCGACGCGGTCGTCGGGACCGAAGCGACCCGCCAAGAGTTGCCGCTTCATTGGTTAGCCTCCGCATCACCCAATGCCTGCAAGATCGCAAACGCCGACTCGTACACCGTGTCCACGAACGACTGAATTCGCTCTGGCGTCAGATTCGGGGACTGGGCGCGAGCCCGTGTCAGCGCATCGCTCACGCCACCGCGAATGAAGTCGCGCAGTTGCTTCTCGACGCGATGCGCCGCTTGTGCGTCTGCCGGCATAGTCACCGCCTTCGTGCCGATGTCGTTGCATATTCTGGCCTCGATCGCATGAGTGGCATACAGCTCGAACACTGTCTGCATCTGATCGGGAGTGAACGTGGACAGATCGGTCAGCCCTTCGCTCGCCAGTTCGACAATGGTCTCGATGTACGCCTCACGGGCGATGCCTTCATCGACCGTGCCCGCACCAGGGCAGATGTAGTCGGCCAAGCCAACAAAGATCTCGGTGATCGGGCGCCCGGCCAGGGATTCGAGGTTCACCGCGCGCAATGCTTCGCGAACACCACGCGCTTGCGCATCTGACAGAAAGCCTAGAAGCCTCGCACTGGACCCTCGCGAAGCGCCCATGCGCTGGGCCGACTGGCGTGCGCCACCAGCCGAAGTGGAGACGTATCGCGAAACTGCTCGGCCGAGGCTGGCTCGGTCGCTGCCACCGGAGCCGGCAAATCGCGTAAAGCTGCTGCGAGCGCCCGAAAAGCGTTGGGGATCTGCTGTCGCGGGGATGGGCGCACGGTTCGGGGCCGCTGGCGGCGCCCCCACATCTGCAGGTGTTGTCCCATCCGCCCCTGTCCCCTGGCCTGGTGAAGGCGTTGCCGGCGCACCATCATCGGCACCACCGAGCCACGACGGAACTAGCGGAGTTCCACCGCCGGGGCCGCCGTACGCAGTAGAGGTTCCCATCAGCGAACCCCCTTCACGTCCTTCAGCGCCAACTCGGCAGCGGCCTTCAGCCCAGCGTTATTGGCAACTTTGCTCCACTCGGTCAGGAGCTTCGATAGGCGCGCCGTGCACTCCGCATCCTTGATGACGCCTTGCCATCCGCGAACAGCCCAGGGTCCGCATTTGCCACTCGGCAAAGCCTCAAGGAAGTCCATCAACCTGCCCTGCAAGCCCGGTTGAGCTTTCACAAGGACGATGAGGCCATCGACGCCAGCCGGCATCGTATCGAAGGTGCCGGTGCTCATGATCTTGGTGCGTACGGCTTCGAACACTTTGTCGGCTTCGGGCTGCACGAGCTGCTTCAACTCGGACTCGTACCCCTGGACGGTCATCTTGCCACCGAACAGCTTCTCTACCACACCGGCCAGATGGCCCAACACGGACACCGGGCCGAAGTAGTCCTTCTTATCCTTCGTCACGAACAAGTAGGGGCGCAGATCAATGCCCGACAGCATAGGCAACACGCGAGCCCAATCGCAAATTGTGTCTGATGACCTCCACTCGGCCAGTACCGCGCTCTCCGTCGTAGCCGCAGGTTCGGCGGTTTTGTGCCCCTTGCGCTCGCCCGTCGGAGCCTCGTTCTCTTCGGGTGCGGTAAGGCTCTTCTCAAGTAATTCGAGGTCTTCGCACAGACCGTGCGGATGGACGGCCGCCGCAAACGCTATCTGCTCGAACAGCCTCGGAATGAAGCGCTCCGCGAGCATGAGCTTTGCGAGCACCGGCAGCTTGATGTCGTCACCGAAACCACGCGCCACTGCGGTACGCTCACGCAGCAGCAAGGTATTGAGGAATCGCTTGATCTGACGAGGATTGCCCTTGGTGCCACTCGCCAGGATCGGACCGATCTGATCGCTGAGCGCAAGCGCATTGTTAGCCTTCTCGGCCTGCTTCCCGAGCGCCGCCTTGACCGCCGCGGCGTCAAGTCCGCCACTGGTCCAGGGCCGCTTCAGCTTATCCCGCGCCACGCCGATGAGCGTCGCATAGTTGGCATCCGACTCGCCAATCTCCGCCCCGGCCAACAACAGCGTGACGTAAATCCTCGTTTCGGTCTCGCCCAGCGCCGGAATACGAAATGGAACCTGGATCAGCTTTTCCAGGTAGTTGCGGGCATAGTCCCGCGGACCCGTGCTCTCTGGCAAATCGGGAAAGTGCTTGCGCACCGCGTACTCGATCATGGCTTCGTCGGCCGCGACCACGAAAGCCGTCCGTGCAGTGAACACAAACAGCCTGATCGCTTCGAGCGTCTCGATGGCCGTGTCGGGCAAGCAGCGGTCAAGGTCATCGATCAGGACGATGAGCTGCTTGATGCCCGCGTCCTTCAACAGCTTGTCGAACGCCTTGCGGAACGCCTCCACCTCCTCGGGCACGCTCTTGGTTTCGCCGGACTTCAGTACGGCCTTCACCTCGTCGATTACCGCCGAGAGGTTTTCCTTCGTGGCGAGTTTGGCGGGGTCCGCCAAAACCCTTTCGAGAGAGCCGATGATGGCCCCTACCTGATCGGGCGACGGAATCCCGGTGAAGGCGGTGACAGCCAGCCCCCCCGCTCTCTTGGCAACCTTCAGCCAGTCGATACGGCTGAATACATCCTTGACGGCCGCTGCCGCCTTGGTCAGCGCCGGACGTGTTTCGACGAGGCCCGTGACGATGCCTTCGATTAGAGCGATCTTCGCGTCCTCGAAGCCCTGGAAGCGCCACCCGTTGAACTTGAGGCACAGCACTTCTTCCTTGTCCGCGAACCCTGCCTCGACCATTTCGAGCACGCTGGACTTGCCCGCCCCCCAATCGCCGTGCACGCCAATCGTCACCGGGTGATCCGGTCTCGCACACAGCAGGCCAATGATCGTGGTCGCGATGGCCTCGTTGTTCAGTAGATCGACTTTGGTCTCGTTGTCGGTCAGGATCACTGTTCCGCCCCCTCACACGTCCGAAGCTGCCTCCACTCGCGGCCGCAGCAACGCGGCCACCGCGGCGCCGACGCAATCGCGAAGGCGATCGTCATCCAGGGAATCGAGCGCTGCCGTATCGCGTACTCCGACGGCAGCCAGCGCTAAGCACTGCCCACGGGTGAGCGGCACCGGCAGTTTCGTCAGTGGAAGAGCCGATGACGGCAAACCGAACTCAAGCCGCAGCAGGAGCTCGTCCAGCCCCTGCAAGAACTCCGGCTTGTCCGGCAGCAGGGTCGATACGATCTGATGCACCGACCGCAGGTGAAAGCGAGTCGCATCGGCGATGCCGATGATGTTGCCGTACCCGATGGCTCCGCCGAACGGCGTCGTCGAGTAGCGCTTTTCCAGCACGTCGATGGCGGTACCTTCGATCCAGTCGTACATCAACGCTGCCCGCTTGCAGCGAGCCCAGAACTCGAACTGGTCTCGGCAATAGCGCTGCAATGCCTGCGCCATCTGCTGTCCGAACCGCTGCGCCGCATCTGCAAAGCGCACGCTTTCCGATTGCCCCTTCTTCATCACCGGCGTGTAGACTGCGTCCATCTCGTCCAACACCTGAATCAGAGCCAGCATGTGGAGTGGCGGCGTTCGGGCGGCATCGAGTTGTGCCATAAGTTCGACCAGGCGCAAGCTCGACTCGAACGAGAGCGACGAAGCTCCGCAGGCTCTCCCGAGAAGGGTCAGGTGAATTAGGTCACCTTCCCGCTCCGCCAAGCCAACCTGCAACAGGCGACCGATCAGCCCGGCTATGTCGCGCTCGACCAGCGAGATCCATTGAGGATTCGCGCGCGACGCCGAGTAGCCGCCGAAGGTATTGACCAAGAGCCCTGGGATTTCATCCTCGCGAACGCCGCGTACTTGGCTGAACAGGCGGAGTATCCAAGTCGGCAGGTCGCGCTGCAGGAACGATGACTTCACGTCTTCCGGCACGCCCATGACGTAGCGCTGAAACAACTGCGCACGTTCCATCGGCGTCTCGGCCAGGATGATCGCCTTTCCGGTTTCGTTGAAGCCCAAGCGGCCGGCACGGCCGGCCATGTTCTTGTACTCGGCAACGGTGAACTTCCTGCCGTCCTCACCAACGAACTCGTTCTCGGCCAAAACCACAGTCGAGGCCGGCGTGTTGATGCCTGCAGCCAAGGTCGTGGTGGCGACTAGCGCGTGGATGCCGCCGTCCCGACTACGATAGCCCTTCTCGACCGCTTCGCGCTCCGAGCGCAGCAGATTGGTGTTGTGAAACGCCGTGCCGCCGGCCAGACACTCGCGCAAGTCCTGCGAGGCCGCCGTCAGGTCCTGCGTGGGCAGCGCATTGAGCACCCCGGTGGCTGGACCCAGGCCCAGTTCTTTGGCGAGGTACTTCGCGCATCCTTGGGTCGGGCCGCGCATGTTGCGGAACACGAGCAGCTTCTCGCCCTGACCGACCAGTTGCTGCACCAGCGGGACGATCACATCCTGCGAACTGGGCTTGCCGCGCCGTTGCACGATGCGGTGCGCTGGCAATAGCGGCTCAGTCTTGGTAGTCCCATCGGTATCGACATACTGGAACGTGCCGCGCCGATCGAGCACGCCTTCGATAAGCGGCACGGGCCGTTCACGCGACACCAGAAAGGGCACATCAAGCCAACGATCGAAGCTGTTCAGATTGCCGATGACCGCAGACAGAACCAAGAGCTGAGGCTGGATACCCCGTTGCCGCGCTCGCAGAAGCAGTGAGAAGATCAGTTCGACCGTGATACCGCGATGCGGGTCGGTGATGAACTGTCCTTCGTCCACGACAACCAGGCCGAGCTGGCTCAGCAGGCGCGACGAACCCAATGCAAGGTTCAGGAACGTTTCATAGGTGAAGAAGCCGAGGTCGTACCGCCCCGCTAGCACGGGCCCAATGCCATCTGTCGCATCTCCGCTGCAGCGCACGACACGCAGGCCTGCAGCCGCATAGCGTGTACTGAATTCCTCGAACTTTTCATTTACGAGCGCGCGATAGGGCAAGAGGAATGCAGCCTTCTTACCGGAGGAGACCGCCTGAATCGCGGCCAGTTCACCGATCATGGTCTTGCCAGAACTGGTGGGTGCGACGACCAGCAGGGAGCCGCCAGCCAACACGCCGAACTCGTTCACCGCCTTGAGTTGCAGCGCGTTCAGTCCTTGCGGGAAGTCCGCCGCCCACTGCTCGACGACTTCCGACGGGAAGCCATGCGCGCCGAACTCGGCGAACGCTCCCGACATCTGCTGGATGGCGTGCGCGGGGAAAGCCGCAGCGTAGTTGTCGCCGCGTTTGAGCGTGGGGAACATCAGCCCGCCTTGCACACTGCCCAGGAACACGGGGGTCTGCGTGACGCTGATGCGTTCTGCCTCGACACGCGCAAGCCGAATGATCTCGCCCGCAATCTCCGGGAAACTCACCGAAGGATCAGTGCAACCGGTCCACGCCTCGATCACTGCATGTGTCAGCAATCCGTGTCCTGTCCCGGGCTGCTCCCACGCGGATTCGTTGGTCGCGCACGCGGCCAGCAGGATGCGGCCTTCGCCGTGGATGCCGGTGAGGGCAAACGCGCTACGCGGTCGTGCCGCCGTTTCGAGGACCCGCGCAGGCGCCTGGCCGCTGAAGCAGCAGTCGAGGATACACAGGACGGCCCGTGCTTTCGTTGCCTTGAAGGCCTCGGCGAGGTCGGTCATCGACACGGCCGTGCTCACGAGATTCGCAGGATCGGTGTCAAACACGACAAGGTTGCCGTCGGGGGAGCCATGCCCGGCGAATGAAACGACGATCACGTCGTCTGGCTGCGCAGCCGCCAGGATGCCAAGGACGGCCTGTGTCACTTCCGCATAGGTAGCCGCTTCATCGAGCAGTAGGCGCGCTGCCAAGCCGTCGAAAGTGTCGCTAAACAACGCCCAGAGCGCCGTCGCGTCGCGCCTCGCACCGCTGAGTTCCGGAATCGTCGGATCGAGGTGCTTGTTGATGCCGATGAAGATAGCCTTGATCGCCATGTCGCCCCCTATACGATCCGCACGAGCAACTGTTCGATCACGTCGCTCACCTCGCGCTGACGCAGCGCCCTCGCCTCGCGTTGTTGCGGCTCGTCGCCTTCGCCCAACTCGAACTTGGCCACTGCAACCGGCCCATCTTTGCGATAGCCCTCTGTCTCGCCCACTTGCGCAAAGCGGGCGCACAAGATGGCGAGTGCGCTCCTCACCACGTGGCCATGCTTGCCTTCACGTTCCTGGCGAAACGCCTGCGCAACCGCATCGACACCTTCAGGCGCATGTTCCAAGCAATAGATCAGGTCGTGCGCGTCCTTTCGCTCGAAGCGCTGGTCGAACGCGAACGCCTTCAGGCAAGTGAAGCTGACCAGGTTGGCATGCTTGATCCTCTCGACGGCAATGCCATCGCCCCCAAGCAGTTCCGCCTCGATCTCGCTGATCTGATGCAGGTCGAAGACAATGGACGAATGCGGAATGTTGAGGGCCGAGATCGTTCCATCGGTCGGGAGCGGCTGCACCTTGCCGCCGGCTATCTCTGGTGCATCCGCCAGGAGTTCCAGCACCATGAGGGCACCATGTTCAGTGCGGGTTTGCCAGCGCCAGGAAAGCTTCTGTCGCTTTTCGTTCTCGGCACGCTCGAAGCCCATCTTCCTCAGGTTCTCTTCGAGCGTGTGATACGCCTCCGTGTCGGCAAGGATCTGCAGGTCGATTACGATGTCGACATCCAGCGTGCCGGCATGCGCCGGTACGATGGGCGGCCGCACCCTCACCAGATACCGAGGCGTGAGCCCGCCGACGAGATAGACCGACTCTTTCCACGGCCCAAGCCCGCGCAGCAGCGTTACGAGGACACGTTCGCAGTCCTGCGTGTACTGGTCGCTGTAGCCATCGAGTGTCGTGGGCTTGGCCATCAGAAACCGATCCTTTCCCTGCGTAGATGTTCGGCCATCTCCTTGGCGCGACCTTCTCCGCGCAGCAGATCGAGATAGACCTGGATAGGGCTCGCCAGCCAGGCGCCGCCGACCTGCTGACGGAACAGCAGCTCCGCGGCCGACTTCGTTTCGATGACTGCGAGGTTGACGCCTTCGCTGACGACGCGTGCATCGAGTTCGGCTATCGCCGCGTCGGCACCGGAGCCCGGCAGCATCCATGTGCGAACCTGCGAGATACCGGACAGGAAAGGTGCATAGCGCTGAGCGGCAGCTTCGTAGCTCACCGCATAGTCGACCCGGTGCGCGTCAAAGACTTGCCCGAGCCTTTCGATCAGAGCGTCAGCCTTCAGACCGGGCACGTAGTAGCGACGCAGTGCCGGCGCGCGCGAGGAAGCGATTTGTTTGCCCCAGGCGTCGAGCAGCGCACCAGGTTCGCGCAGATGGCGTTCCTTGCCGGGCCCCTGCCCGCGGGACACCAGCCAGTCGAACTTGTCCAGCTCGGTCAGCACGTCCGAAGCGGTAGATGGTGCGACGTGGGCCTGTTCGGCTACCTCGGTGACACCGAACCAGACCTCGTGATGAACCAGAAGTGTGTGCAACACCTGCGCGCGTCGCCCGGAGAACAGCGAGCGCACCGACTTCTCCAATGGTTTCGGGGGCGGCTTGTCGATGTAGACGTAGACACCTGGAGCCGACAGAAACAGGCTTCCTCCGCTGTCGTAGTAGCCAACGTGCTCGGCCCTCAGCAGTTCCTTGGCGCCGGGGGAGATGGAATCGGCCAGGAGCAAGGACTGCGCATCGGCGGCGTACTGTCCCAGGTTCAGGGCCTTGAGCTGCCAAAGCAGCTGGCGCACATCCCGGGGATAGACGGCTTTCTTGATCTCGAGCAGCAGGACGAGCGACTTGCCCGCGACGCTCAGGTCGACCTTGGCATCGAATCCCCGATCAGCGAGCTCGGCGGCAGAATCCAGCGTACCTAGCTCGGCGTGCCCCCCCGGCAGCCCCTGAAGCGACTCCAGGAACTGCTCGATGAGGGCGCGTTCAGCAGCGTGGGACTCGAACATGGTAGCCGTTATTTCCTGCACAGCGAATAATGGCACTATATCGAATATTCGACCCAGTGGGAATATTCGCTGCTCAGTGAATCTCGCCCCGCCCCAGCGTGCGCCTCAAGGCTGCGCCTGCACTCCGTCGGGAAGCGCGGCTATCCGGCTTTGAACCAGCCAGTCAGGATCTCGCCGCTGCGCTGTCATCCTTGCCCTTCTTTGAGCGCTCCGAGCTTCCGCTCGGTCTCCGCCATCAGCGCCGTCGCACTGCACCCCAACGCTCGGGCGATTCGGATAATCAAGGCCAGAGTCGGCATGTGCTCGCCGCGCTCGATCTTGCCCATGTGGGATCGTTCGATGCCGGCACGGTGTGCGAGCGTCTCTTGAGCCACACCTTGAGCGGTCCTGGACTCCCGTACCGCAGCACCAAAGGCCAGCGCGGGCTCAGCTTCAAATGTGGTGGAACCGGCGGGACGGCCGCGTTGTATCGGACGCTTCTGCATCGGCAGAAGCGTCGAATGTCAGCACGTATTAAACCACGTTAAATTTAACTCAACGGTGCTAATCTTCGGGCAACCATCCATTCGGACGACACCAATGCCGACGCACGCCCCCGGCACCTCCCGGCTCCGGCTTGTCATCAGTGAGGCCGGTGCTCAGCCACCACTGGCTAGTCTTCTGGCCCTTCAACGCATCGAGGAGCCAGACGTTGAGCTTTCCCTGTCCGAAACCATCCTTGGCCAGCAGGTCGACGGTTTGCTGACTGGCTTGTACGACGTAGGCCTGGCGACATCCGGCGTGGAGAACAGCGGACTGACTGCCGAGCCCATCTGGCAAGAGCCCCTTGCGCTCGCCTTGCCGGCGCGCTCACCCCTACTGACCTACACGCACGTCCCGTTGCCCGAGGCGCTGCGCTATCCGATGGTGCTATGGCATCCGACAGCCTGCGCGGGAATCCATCGGCAAGTCGATCGCATCCTTCATAACGTCACCGACGCCCCCATCGTGGCCGAACGAGTCGCGTCCTCCGACTTGATGATGACCCTCGTGGCTGCAGGCTACGGCATCGGCCTGGCGCCGGCCGCACAGATTGTCGCCTACCGCCCGCTCGGCGTGGTGATGCGCCCGCTGGCCGTGCTGTCGCCGCAGTTGATCACCTACTTGCTGCGGCCGCAAGCCGAAGCCAGCGACAACTTGTCCCGGTTCGCCCGGCGCGCCATGCGCGTCGGCTCGATGCGCATGGGCGATCTGGACGGGGAGTCATCACCGGATTCGCACTAGACCACCTGCCGCAGTGCCGTCATCGCTTGTCCTGGCTCGCCGAGCACACCCAGGACGCCAAGCACCGCATGCATGGCTTCGCGGGCGCCGCCGGCGACCACCGCCTCCAGCGGGGACAGTCCGCCCAGAGTATCCACCGGCTCGCACAGGGCGCGATATAACATCCAGCTGTCGAGATCGCCGACGCGCACCAGGACAGCGCGAGTGAAGTCCTGGCGCACCGGGTCCAACTGCCAGTCCGGAATGCGCTGCCCCCGGTTGCCCATGGCGAGCGACAGCAGGCGACGGGCCTGAATGTCCCGGTTGATCTGATGACGCGACTTGCCCACCAGCTTGGCGAACGCCGGCAGCGGGAGGTTGTGGGGGGACTCGAAAGTCGACAACATCATGGCCCGTTCGCGCTGGATTTCGGTCAAGACCGGCTGCGGACGCTGATCTTTGCGCGCGATAAGCGTGAGCACCGGTGATTTTTCCGTTTCATCGCCCTCGCCTGCCGCCGCCACCTCGGCGGACGCGCTCTCCACATGACCGTCGCGGATCGGAAGGGGCTCGACGACGGGAACAGACAACAGCGGATGGTCATCGCCGCGCCGCTTCCGCTGCGTCGAGGGCGCCATTTCCGGATCGGCCTGCAGGCCTTGCATCTCGCACTGGTCCAAGCGGTCCGCCCAGTCCTGCATCATGGCCCGGCGTTGCTCCACGTACTCGGCGTGGTTGTAGCTTGCCCGAATCTGATCGGTGTCGGCATGGGAAAGCTGGGCCTCCACCCAGTCCTTGTGGTAGCCCAACTCGTTGAGTGCGGTGGAGATCGTCGCCCGGATACCGTGCCCCGTGAGCAGGCCTTTGTAGCCCATGCGCTTGAGCGCGGCGTTGAGAGTGTTCTCGCTGATGCGCTCCCTGGGCTCGCTGCGGTGTGGCAGCAAGTAGCGCTGGGCTGGGGACTTGGCGCGGAGCAGTTCTCGGACGATCGCAACCGCCTGCCGAGGCAGTGGCACCAGGTAGGGCGGAATCTCCGTGCAGTCCTTGTTCTCCTTGCGCATCTGCTCCTGCAGTTGCTTCACGTTCTCCGGGGGGACGATCCAGAGGCTGCGCTCGAGGTCGAACTGCCCCGGCACTGCGGAGCGCAGTTCGCCGGTACGCACGCCGGTGAGCAGCAGCAGGCGCAATCCCAGTTGCGTGTTGAGATCGCCGCCATAGTGACGCAGCTTCACCAGGAACGCCGGGAGCTGCTCCATGCGCAGGAAGGGGTTGTGCTTCACGCGCGGCTTCGGCATCGCCACGATGTCGAGATCCGCCGCCGGGTTGCTCTGCAACTCGACCTCGACCATTGCGTAGCGGAAGAGCTGGTTGAACCAGGTCCGGCACTTCTCGGCGGTCGTGTGTGCGCCGCGACGCTCGATCTTGCGCAGGACCTCCAGCAAATCGGCGCGCGTGATCTCGAAGATGGATTGCGGGCCCAGCGCCGGCAGCAGGTCCTTCTTGAAGATACGGTCGATCTGCGACAGGGTGCTTTGGCGCCCGGTCTTGAGGCTCAGCGCCTTGAAGTCGCGCCAGGATCGAAACACCGCCTCGAAGGTGTTGGACGCGGCGAGGAGCGCCGCCTTGCGTTCCTGTCGGCGGTGGATGCGGGGATCGACTCCCTTGGCGACGAGCGCGCGGGCTTGGTCGCGGAGTTCGCGGGCTTCCTTGAGGCTGATCTCGGGATAGGTGCCCAGCGAGATGCGGGGTTGCTTGCCGGCCCACGAGAACCGGAAGTGCCAGTTCTTCGCCCCGCTGGCGCCGACGAAGAGCGCCAGGCCCTCCCCGTCCTTGAGCGTGTAGTCCCTGCCGGTGGGTTTGGCCAGACGGACGGCCGTGTCTGTGAGAGGCATCGTACATCTCCCCGTCTCGTAGGATTGAGGAGAGATGTACCGCCTGCAGCGGGGCCACACCCGGAGGAAACCGAACCGCCGCTCGCCCCGATTGATGTACTAGAAGATGTACTAAAAAATCGTGGCTGGGGGTGGTTTCCAGCGGAACCCGCTGGAATGAAAAAAGGGACCGAAGTCCCTTTTTTCAACAGCTTGCGGAATTCAGTGGAACTCCGTAGCAGTGCATCTGGAGCGGGAAACGAGTCTCGAACTCGCGACCTCAACCTTGGCAAGGTTGCGCTCTACCAACTGAGCTATTCCCGCGTTTACCTCTGGAGGCGCGAGCCGGAGTCGAACCGACCTACACGGATTTGCAATCCGGTGCATAACCGCTTTGCTATCGCGCCTAAACCTTCTTGGTCGGCACTCCCTCTCGGGCGCCTCGGAACCAGACGATGCTGCTGTCTGCTTCAAAAATTCTTTGGAGCGGGAAACGAGTCTCGAACTCGCGACCTCAACCTTGGCAAGGTTGCGCTCTACCAACTGAGCTATTCCCGCTCGGGAAAGACCGCCATTATAGGCAGCTTTTACAGCCTGTCAAGCTTTCGCTTAACTTTTTCGTTCATTCCTTGTGCCGGGCCAGCCGCGGCATGGCCTTGTGCAGGTAATAACCCATTGACCACAGCGTCAATGCCGCCGCCACATAGATCAACACACTGCCGACGAAACGAAGGTCGATCGCCAAGAGGGGCGCATTGTATAGCAGCAGCGGAATCGCTGTCATCTGTGCGGCGGTCTTGAGTTTGCCGATGTAGGCAACGGCCACGCTGGCCGATTCGCCCACCCGCGCCATCCACTCGCGCAACGCAGAAATGGTGATTTCGCGGCCGATGATGACCACCGCGATGATCGCATCCACCCGGGCCAGCTGGACCAGCAGGATGAGCGCCGCGGCGACCATCAGCTTGTCGGCCACCGGGTCGAGGAAAGCGCCGAAGGCGGAGGTCTGACTTAGCGCGCGCGCGAGGTAGCCGTCGAACCAGTCGGTGATCGCGGCGATGATGAAGATCACCGTCGCGAACAGATTCTTCTCCGCCACCGGGAACCAGCTGTCGGGCAGATAGAAGATGCCGACGAAGATCGGGATCAGCGCGATGCGCGCCCAGGTCAGGGAATTGGGAATGTTGAATGACATGCGGAGCGGCCCGTGGCCATGGATTCGGTGCAGGGCCGAGTATATCCGCTAAGGCGGGCTTCCCGAACGGCCTTGTTCCATGCGCCTCCCCCGGTATCGGCGCAGCCCTGAGTCCGGCCCGGCTTCACGCCGACCAGGTGCCTGTAACCGTCCTTGACACTGCCATTTCATCTCCTAGCCTTGAGCATATCCGGTTGCGTTACCGTGCTTTCGGGGAGAGACAGATGCCCGACCTCAAGCTCAGCGTAAACCTCGCGATCACCGGCGGCCCAAGCTGGATCGTCGAACACCGCGAAACCGTGGATGCGTATGACGTCATCGATGTCGTCGTTGCCCCCGGCACCACCGATATGGTGGTCGAGATCCAGCCTGGCGCGGCCACGCAGCTCGGTCTCTTCGCCATCCAGTCCAGCCTGTACGGCCCCGAGATCCAGTTCAAGACCAGCGACGGCAGCACCGATTCGCCCGCGGTGGCGCTGCTCGGCCCGCAGTTCCACGGCCGCGGCGTGGCAACGCTGTTCGCGGTCGCGCCATTGTCATTGAAGCTCAGCAACAGTCATCCCGCAGCGGACAACACCAAGCGCGCCCGCATCCAGATCCTGGTCGGCCGCGACGCCACACCCTGACCCGCTCCCACCACTCCTCCCGCTCCCCGCCGCAGCTGCGCCCGGGGCCGCCCTGACCTTCCTGCGAGGGACATAACATGGCCAGCTACCTGCATCCCGGTGTCTACATCGAGGAACTCCCCAGCGGATCGCGCCCGATCGAAGGCGTCGGCACCTCCACCGCCTGCTTCATCGGCTACGTGGTGCGCGGCCCGGTCGCCACGCCGGTGCTGATCGGCAGCTGGGACGACTACCAGCGCAGCTTCGGCGGCCTGCGGGAGGACAACAGCACGCCACGCGGCGACGAGATGGGTCATGCGGTGAGCGCCTTCTTCATGAACGGCGGCACCAAGGCCTACATCGTGCGCGCGATCGCCGCCGGCAGCGGTGCCGAATCCGCGGCCGCAGTGCGCGACCTCGCCGACACCACAGACCTGCTGACCATCGAGGCCGCCAATCCCGGCAGCTGGGCCGACGGCCTGGTGGTGCGCTTCACCCCCCGTACACTGGGCGGCACCACCCGCTTCACCGTGCAGGTCGGCACGCTGGACGGCAGCGAGTTCGTCCCCCAGGAAAGCTTCGCCGACCTCGTGCCGGAGCCCGGCACCCCAACCGACATGCAGAGCGTCATCAACGCCGCCTCCTCGTTGATCCGCATCACACTGCCCGGTGGCGGTGCCGCGGCCCTGCGCACCCGGCTGGAAGCCGCGCCGCCGGTGTCGGTGACGCTGGCCGGCGGCGGCAACGGCAACGTGCCGGCGCAGGCCGACTACAGCGCCATCCTCACCGCGCTGATCAAGGTGCGCGACATCAACATCCTGCTGATGCCGGGCCTGGCCTGGAGCAGCGCGGCCAACCGGACCATCCTCAACCTCGGCATCGGCCACTGCGAAACCATCCGCAACCGGATGATGATCGTCGACCCCGAACCCGGCGACGAATACACCAGCGAGACCGAGGTGAACAACCTCGACCTGCCCACCTCCACCTACGCGGTGACCTACTACCCCTGGGTGCATGTCGCCAACCCCTTCTACAACCCGGACGCCAACCCGGCCGCGCCGCGCACCGTGCTGGTGTCGCCGGCGGCCTTCGTGGCCGGCTTGTGGTCGCGCACCGATGCCCGCCGCGGCGTGTGGAAGGCACCCGCCGGCATCGAGTTCCCCTTGCTCGGCGCCGCCTCGCTCGAATTCGTGGTCGAAGACACGGAACAGGACTACCTCAACCCGGCCGGCGTCAATGCCATCCGCCGCATGCCCGGCTTCGGCCCGGTGGTGTGGGGCACGCGCACCCGCTCCACGCGCGCCAACCCGGAATGGCGCTACGTGCCGGTGCGGCGCACCGCGATCTTCATCGAGGAGAGCATCTACAACGGCATCCAGTGGGCGGTGTTCGAACCCAACGACCACCGCCTGTGGTCCTCGCTGCGGGCCAACATCGAATCCTTCATGAACGGGCTGTTCCGCGTCGGCGCCTTCCAGGGCGAGAAGGCCAACGACGCCTACTTCGTGCGCTGCGGCCTCGGCCAGACCATGACCCAGGACGACATCGACCGCGGCCAGGTCATCGTGCTGGTGGGTTTCGCGCCCCTGAAGCCGGCCGAGTTCGTCATCGTCCGCATCCAGCAGAAGGTCGCGCAGCAGTAAGCGCCGCGTCTCGAGAACAGGAGATACCGACATGGCCGCCCCGATGTTTCCGGTGAACACCCACCGCCACGATCCCTACCGCACCTTCAAGTTTCAGATCCTGATCGACGGCCGCCCGGTCGCCGGGCTCAAGAAGATGAGCGCCCTGAAGCGCAAGACCGAACCCATCAAGTGGCGCACCGCCGGCGACCCGAGCAGCGAACGCATCCTGCCCGGCGGCACCAGCTACGAGCCGATCACGCTGGAGCAGGGGCTGTCGCACGATCCGGTGTTCGAGAACTGGGCCGCGCTGGTCAACAACATCGGCGGCGATGCGGCGATGTCGCTGAAGAACTTCCGCAAGGACATCGTCATCAACGTGCTCAATCTGCAGGGCCAGGTGGCGATCTCGTACAAGGTTTTCCGCGCCTGGGTATCGGAATACCAGGCCCTGCCCGACCTCGACGCCGGCACCATGAACGCGGTCGGCATCCAGTCGGTGGTGCTGCAGCACGAAGGCTGGCAGCGCGACACCGCGGTCGCGGAACCGGCGGAAACCTGAGGTCCGCGCGATGTCGGCCACCCTCCCCGGCACGCTGCCCGGCGGCCTTCCGGCCGAAGGCGGCCTCGTCCGCGACTACGCCTTCCATCCGGCGGACGGCCGGCTGGTGCTCGCGCTGGCCGAAGTGGCAGACATGGCCGACAGCACGCCGGACGCAGTTTCCCGCGCCCTGCTAGCCGCCCTGTCCCGGCTCGGCGATGCCGCGCCGACGCGCGACGGGGTCGATGCCCTGTGCGTGGCCGACCGCCAGTTCCTGATGCGTGCATTGGACGTCCATCTCGGCCACCCCGGCGGCTGGTTCGACGCCCGGTGCCGGCACTGTGCCGCGGGCTTCGACTTCCATCTGGATTACGCCGACCTGCCGGCCAAACCCGCGGCACCCGGCTTTCCCTATGCCCGGGTCACGATCGCCCGCCGCCCCCTGACCCTGCGCGTGCCCACCGGCGCCGACCAGATCCGCATCCTGCGCGAACCCGCCGAGCAGCGCCGCGACGCCCTCCTGCGGCGGCTGGAAGTGCGCGATCCCGGCGCAGCCAGCGCCCTCCCCACCACGTTGGCGGAGGCCGACATCGC
This sequence comes from Azoarcus sp. DD4, assembly GCF_006496635.1. Classification (NCBI taxonomy): domain Bacteria; kingdom Pseudomonadati; phylum Pseudomonadota; class Betaproteobacteria; order Rhodocyclales; family Zoogloeaceae; genus Azoarcus; species Azoarcus sp. DD4. Next base: position 2,207,345 of record NZ_CP022958.1, on the reverse strand, counting down.
CCGTTGCGAGGCGGCACTCGAAGCCCTGTTGCCGGAGGTGGTCTGCGAGGTCGCGGCCACCTGCCCCGAGTGTGGCGCCGCCAACGCCGTCGGGCTCGACCCCTATGCGGTGCTCGGCCACAGCGCCGCGCCGCTGCTGACCGAGGTACACCGGCTGGCCTGGCACTACCACTGGAGCGAGGCCGAGATCCTCGCCCTGCCCTCGGGCCGGCGCGCCCACTACCTGCGGCTGATCGACGCCGCGCGCGGCATGACGCAGTGAGCCGACCATGGGCCTGTTCGCCGACACCCTCGCCGATGCCACCCGCCCCTTGCCGCGCGCCACCCTGCGCCGCATGGCGGACGCCTCGGCCCCTTCCTGCGATGAGCCCGAGCCCCAGGACGAGGGCGAGGCGCTCACCGTATACCGGCTCCAGAAGGACGGCGGCAAGGAGCCGCCGGCACCACCCGCCCCTCGGGCTGTGGACGCGGCCGCCACTGCGCAAGGCTCACTCCACGCCCCGGTTGGGGATTTTGATGTTGACGCTACGCTCCAGTTTGTTACCTCGATTGATGGCCTGGAAACAGGTAAAGAACAGGCAAGCTTGCGGACACTCGGCGTTACGGACGAGCAAGAGCAGCTGGTTTCTCCGGATTCGTTGCATCGGTTTCATTACGCTGTCGCGACCGGGTCTTCAGTAGCCTCGAACCTCGCGCCTTCACCGCTCGATCACCGTGGCGACCTTGTTTCACGGATAGACAGCTCTGACGGAATGAGACGGGCAACGGGGCGGGGTGCCCCTTCTGGAGACCCGCTTTCCGGAGCCCCCACTCCGGCCGCGCCACCGCCAGCCCTGACTGCGTCGGCGATGCCGACTGCGGCAGCCTCCGCAGCGACCTCGACGGATGCGCCAGAGGCCATCCTGAGCCAGGCAATGCCCGGCGCCCGGCCCGCAAGCACCGCCGAAACCGCTCGCGCGGCAGCGGTCGAGCTGGCGAACACCGTGACCGCGACAGCCCGTGCCGACAACCCGCATGCGGCGACCGAGCACGCCATGCCCGCCGCCGTCCAGGCGCCGCCGGCGCGCGGCAGCACCGCCGACACCGCGCCGCGGCTCAGCATCGGCCGCATCGAAGTCACCGTGGTCTCGGCCCCGCAGCCGGCCCGCGCGCCCAGCCGCCCGGCGGGCGACGACGCCTTCCTCAGCAGGCACTATCTGCGGAGGCTCTGAACCATGGCGGTCGGCCTGTCCTCGCTCTCGCAGGTGTGCCGCAGCCTCGCCCAGCAGGTGTCGGCGGGCATCAACGCCGCCGACCGTTCGCGCATCGACGTGTTGCTCGGCACCCCGGCCGCCGCCGCCCCGGCCGACACCGACACCAACCACCGGCTCAACCTCTTCTTCTTCCGCTTCGAGCCCTCCGGCTTCGACGGCGACATGCTGCCCGGCGACACCTGGCTCCTGCGCATGCACTGCCTCGCCACGCCCTTCTGCATCGACGAGAACCCCATCCCCGCTGGCGAGAACGACCTGCGGGTGATCGGCGAGGTGCTGCGCCACTTCCACGAAAACCCGGTGTTCGACCTCGACGTCGAGGCCGACACCTTCCGCATCCAGGTCATCTTCCTCACCCTCGGGCTGGACCAGCTCAACCAGATCTGGGCCACCCAGGGCGACACGGTGTACCGCCCATCGGCGCTGTTCGAGGTCAGCCTGGCGCCGGTGATCCCGCGCGTCGCCACGGTGCCGGCGCCGCGCGTCGGCGCACTCGGTTTCGGCGTGCGCGCAACCCTGCGTGCCGACACCGCCGGCATCGCCGCACGCACGCCGGTCGTCCGCCCGCGCACACCCGACACCAGCGAGCCGGACTGGACGCCCGCACTCTGCCTGGTCGACGCCGGCGACTGCCTGCTCGCCATCGCGCTCGAAGTCGGCAGCCCGGCGCTCGCCGCCTTCGCCCCTGCCGCCTGGGCGGTTGGCCAAGCCGGCACGCAGCTTCGGCTGCGTTGGGAAACCTGGGACGCCGCCAGCGGCTGGGTCGAACAGGCCGCCTCCGCGCCCTTCGCCATCGCCGAGGCCAGCCTCGACCCGGACGCGGTCGCCGCCGCCACGCTGCAGGGCACCGCCTTGCCCTTCGACGACCACGCCGGCCAGATGGTGCTCTACGCCGAACGCAGCCTCACCCGCTTCGACGGCGTCGAACTCACGCTGCGCAGCAATCCGGTGCTGGTGACGCTGTACGAGGCCGGGCCATGAACGCCCCCCATCCACCGCTGCCGGACCTTGCCCTGCTGGCGCCGGAATGGGAGCGCCTGCAACTGCTGGCCTACTGCGCCGCCGTCAGCCGCAGCGGCGGCACGCTCGCGGGGGCGGACCTCGCCCGCCTGCGCGAATTGCAGAGCGCGGTGGAAGCCCTGCGGGCGCCCGGCGGCATCTGGGAAAGCCTGCTCGACCTCAGCCTGGCGCCACTCGAATGGGATGTGCTCGCCGCGGTGGTGGCGCCGGAATTCGAACCCCGCCTCGGCTGGCAGTACCAGAACCTGCAGGCCGGCCAAGGCACCAGCGCGCCGCCCTGGCCCAGCCGCGCGCTGCTGCAGGAACTGTTCGCGCTCGAAGCCCACCAGAGCGAACACCTGCGCACCGCGCTCGCCGCGACCGCGCCGCTGCGCGCCCATCGCCTACTGATCGCCGCCGACGACGCCTGGCAGCCGCTGCGTCCGGAACCCGCACTGGTCGCCCGTATCGCCGGCCGCCGCTGGCAGCCCGCCGCGCCGCCAGGGGCCGAAGCCGTCGCCGGCCACGCCGGCTGGGACGACCTGGTGCTACCGGCCGAGCGCCTGCGCATGCTCCGCGAATTCATGCTGTGGATCGCCCACCGCACCACCGTCGAGGGCGCCTGGGGCGGCGAGCGCGCCGGCGGCCCGGTGGCGCTCTTCGCCGGCCCCTCCGGCACCGGCAAGACGCTCGCCGCGCGAGTGATCGCCGGCGCGCTGGACTGGCCGCTGTACCGCATCGACCTCGGCCGCCTGGTCTCCAAGTACGTCGGCGAGACCGAGGAAAACCTCAACCGCCTGTTCGACGCCGCCCACGAGCAGCCGATGGTGCTGCAGTTCGACGAGGCCGACGCGCTCTTCGCCAAGCGCGGCGAGATCAAGGAAGCCCGCGACCGCTACGCCAACATGGAGGTGAGCCACCTGCTCGCCCGCATCGAGACCCACCGCGGCCCGGTGCTGCTCACCACCAACCTGCGCCGCAACCTGGATGCCGCCTTCACCCGCCGGCTGCAGATGGTGATCGAATTCCCGCGGCCCGACGCCGCCGCCCGCGCGCTGCTGTGGCAGCGCCTGCTGCCGCCGCGCGCGCCGCTCGCCGAGGGGCTGGACATCGCCGAACTGGCCGGCGCGGTCGCGCTCACCGGCGGCCAGATCCGCAACGCTGCGCTGCACGCCGCCTACCTCGCCGCTGGCGACAGCGGCGTGATCGGCCGCGCCGAACTCGCGCTCGGCATCTGGCGCGAACTCAACAAGGACGGCCGCGAATGCGCGCTCGCCGAACTCGGCCCGCTCGCCGCCCATCTGCCCGCGGAGGTGCGCGATGAATGAGCGGCCAACCACGGTGCCGGCCCTGCACATCGCCAGCCTGGCGCTGGCCCTGCCCGCCGGCTTCGAGCGCCGCGCCGCCCGCATCGGCCGGCTGACCGCCGAAGCGCTCGCCGCCGCGCCGCCGCTGCGCACCGGCGCCATCGCCGCGCTGCGCCTCGCGCCGCAGCAGATCGCGCCCCACTGGAGCGACCGCCGCATCGCCGGTGTGCTCGCCGCCGCCATCCGCCGCCAGATCGACTCGCCGGGGTACTGAAGTGAAACAGCCCCCACGCTCACTACGTTCGCAGCCCCCCGAGGGGGTGCCGGCCTCCTTTGGGGCGGCCCGGCAGGAGGCCTGACATGCTCAACGCCGTCAAAGGATTCCTGCTCGAATACGCGCTTGCAGTGCCGCCGCTGGTGCTGGCCTTCGAGTTCAACCCGCAGCAGCTCACCCGCAACCGCTCGGTCACCATCACGCTGGGCAGCACGCCCGCCACCCGCGGCGGCTACGACTTCTTCCTGCCGACCGAAACCCCGCGGGTGGCGCAGGGCGTCGCGGTAGAGCCGGAGAGCTTCGACGTCGAGATCCTGCTCGACGCCACCGACCGCATGAACGAGGGCGACGCCATCGCCCGCACGCTGGGCGTGGAACCGGAACTCGCCACCCTGCGCAGCATGGTGGAACCCAAGACCCAGGGCCCCGGCGGCGTGCAGATGCTGGCCAGCCTCGGGCTGGGCGGGCAGCGCGCCTTCCAGCGCAACGAGTCGGCCTCGGTGCTGCTTTTCGTGTGGGGCACGCATGTGCTGCCGGTCTTCCTCAAGGGCATCGACGTCACCGAGAGCGCCCACCTGCCCAGCCTCACGCCCTACCGCGCCACGGTGAAGCTGAGCCTGCAGGTGATCGAGGGCAACAACCCCTTCTGGCTGATGGAAAAGGTGCGCCAGACCGGCTTCGCCGCGCTCCACACCGGCCAGTCGGCGGCGGCCGCGATCGGAGGGTTGCTCTGATGTTCACCAAGCGTTCGCGCTACCTCGCCGTCCGCCGCTACGCGCCCGACGCCAGCGGCCGGCTGCCCTTCAAGGGCGTGCGCCCGCGCGACATCGGCGCCGCCACGCCGGTGCTGGAGCACGTGCTGCAGCCGGGCGAACGCTTCGACGCGCTGGGTGTGCATTACTTCAACGATCCCTATCTGTGGCACCGCATCCTCGACGCCAATCCGGACGTGCTGTGCGCCGCCCAGCTCGAACTCATCGGCCAGCCGGCGCTGCCGCGCACCGGCACCGGCACCGAGGCGACGCCGGCGGACGTGCCGGAGTTCGGCGAAATCCTGCTGATTCCGCGCGCCAGGGAGAGCGGAGCATGATCCCCGACCTCCTCGGCGGCCTCGCCCGCGAACCGGCCGAATGCATCGTGCGCATCAACGACGCACCGATAGACACGCTCTATCCGCTGCTCGCCGAAGTGGTGGTCGAGACCGGCCGCAATGCGCCCGACACCGCCACCCTCACCTTCGAGACCCGCCGCGACGAGCGCGGCGAATGGGCGGTGCAGGACGCCACCGGTCTCCTCGACGACACCCCCCTGATCCGCGAATGGAACCGCGTCGGTATCGTCGCCGCCTTCGGCATGCGCGAAGAGGAAGTGCTGCGCGGCTTCATCCGCCAGATCCGCGCCGAATATCCGGAGGATGCCGGCGCCGCCAAACTGATCGTCGAATGCCAGGACGAATCCCTGCAGCTCGACCGCACGCATCGGCGCAAATCCTGGGGCAGCGAAACCCTGCCCAGCTCGGATCTACTCATCCTCACCGAGACCCTGGGCAACTACCGCGGCCTTGCCCCCGACCCGATGAACGGCAGCGGCCAGAGCCGCATCGTCGGCCTCAACCAGGACGGCACCGACATCGGCCTGCTGCAGGCGCGCGCCGAGGACAACGGCTTCGAACTGATCTTCCGCCGCGGCGTGGTCTATTTCGGCCCGCCCCGGCCCGGCCTGCCGACGCCGCAACCGATGCTGATGGTCTATGCCGGGCGCGCCGGCAACTGCATGGCCATCAACGTCACCGCCGATGCCCACCAGCCCGATGCGGTGGCCTTCGACCTGCCAGCCGAATCCGGCGCCAGCACCACCGAAGTGAGGGTCGAACCCGACCTGCCGCTGCTCGGCCGCGAGCGCGCAGGCAACGCCGAATCCGGCCTGCCGCCCTTCGTCTGGCGCATGAGCGGCGAAGCCGGCACCAGCGAGGCGCGGCTGCGCGCCAAGGCGCAGCACAAGGCCAACGAGGCCGACCTGCACCGGATCCAGGCCGAAGGCGAACTCGACGGCACGCTCTACGGCCATGTGCTGCTGCCCGGCCTGCCGGTGGGCGTCGATGGCCTGGGCAGCCGGTTGTCCGGCCTCTACTACGTCGACGGCGTCACCCACACCTTCAACGCCCAGGGCTACCGCCAGAAGTTCCGCCTGCTGCGCAACGCCTGGGGCGACACGCTGGACAGCCTGCCCGGCGCCGGGCCGCTGGCGGCGGTGATGGGCGGACTGGATCTGTCCTTCGGCATCGGCATCGGGGTGGGCGCATGAACGACACCGAACGGGCGCTGGCCCAGACGCTGCGCCGCCAGAACGCCTATGGCAAGTACCGCGGCTTCGTCACCGACAACGCCGACCCGGACAAGCGCGGCCGCATCAAGGTACAGGTGCCGGCGCTGCTTGCCGACCAGGCCACCGACTGGGCGCTGCCCTGCTTCCCCTGCGGCGGTCTGGCCGACCAGGGCTGGTTCTGCGTGCCGGAAGTCGGCGCCCAGGTGTGGGTGGAATTCGAAGGCGGCGACATCGCCTTCCCGATCTGGTCGGGCACCTTCTGGCAGCTGGGCAGCGATGTGCCGGCCGAGGTCAGCGCCCAGCCGCAGTCCCACCTGTTCAAGACCGCCGGCGGCCACTGGCTGCTGTTCGAAGACAGCGCCGGCGCCGAGCAGGTGCATCTGGAACACGCCGGCGGCGCCACGCTGGACATCGACCATCAGGGCACGGTGGCGCTCACCGACCAGAACGGCGCCCACCTGACGCTGGACGCCAGCGCCGGCGAAGTGGTGCTGGAAGACGCCAACGGCAACAGCCTGACGATGAAGTCCAGCGGCATCACCGTGCAGGACGCCGGCGGCAACAAGATCGAGATGACCGCCTCCGGCATCAACGTCAAGGGCATGAAGATCGTCGTCGAGGGCCAGCAGGTGATGCTCGGCGGCGAAGGCGGCGAGCCGGTGATCAAGGGCCAGAGCTTCCTCACCCTGTTCGCCACCCATGTGCACACCTGCACCGCGCCCGGCAGCCCGAGCTCGCCGCCGATCCCGCAAGGCGAGATGTCCAGCCTCTCGTTCAAGGTGAAGACATCATGAGCCGGCGCCTGGCGGACCCGCCCTACCTCGCCTTCCCGCTGCGCATCGCCCGCCCGGTCGACGCTGCGGCCGGCGACCTGCGCCAGTGGCCGCGGCTCGCCAGCCGCAGCGAACACATCCGCGGCCAGATCGAGCAGATCCTGTTCACCGTGCCGGGCGAGCGGGTATTCCGGCCGGAATTCGGCGCCGGCCTGCGCACCCTGCTGTTCGAACCCAACGCCTCGCCGCTGTGGCAGGTCACCCAGCGGCGGCTGGCGGCTGCGCTGGGCGAGGCGCTCAACGGCGAAGTCGACCCGCGCTCGCTGGAAATCGAGGTCAGCGGCAGCGAAGGCCAGCTCGTCATCCGCATCGCCTACACCCTCGCTGCCATCGGCCGCCGCGAGGAACTCACGCTGAATGCAGGAGGCGCATGATGGCCGGCGATCCGCGCGTCTTCCTCGAATACCCCGGCGGCTGCCCCGACTGCGGCCGGCGCCGGGTCGAGCTGCCGCAGGTGCTGCCCGAAATCGGCGACGACTTCGACTGGGATCTGCGCGACTACGACGGCTTCCGCCTCTTCATGCTCGAGGCGCTGGTGGCGCGCTTCCCCGAGCGCCAGCGGTGGACGCCGGCCGACCTCGAGGTTGTGCTGGCCGAGATCCTCGCCGCCCAGCTCGACAAGCTCTCCGACATGCTGGACCGCGTCGCCGCCGAATTCACCCTGGAAACCGCCCGCCGCCCGGAAACCGTGCGCCGCCTGCTGACGCTGATCGGCCATGACGCGTTGCGCCTGGCGCAGGATCTCGCCGAACCGCCCTTCGACCGCCCGCCCGCCCCCGGCGACACCCGCAGCGACATCGAACGCCTGGAGCAGTACTGGCTGGACCACCCCGAGCGCATGCAACTCGCCCGCCTCGCCGGCCCGCGCGCCATCCGTCAGCAGCGCCGCATGGTCACCCTGGAAGACTTCGCCAACCGGCTGGAGGAACACCCGCTGGTCGAGCGCGCCCACGCCTGGGAGGGCTGGAGCGGATCGTGGCAGGTGATCCACGTCGCGGTGATTCCGGCGCTGCGGCGCGACCTCGACGCCACCGGGCCGTGGCCGCCAACGCTGGCCGACGCCACCGTGCGCTTCCATGCCGAACTCGGCCTGCCGCTGCCGCCGCTCGCCGCCGGCCCCAGCCTGCGCAGCATCCTGCTGCCCTATGTCGAGGCCTACCGCATGGCCGGTCAGGCCGTGGAGCTGGCACGCGCGGTGGAAGTCGGCATCGTCATGGCGCTCTCCATCCAGGTCGCCGCCAACCACTACCAGTCGGAGGTGCGCGACGCCGTCGCGCAGGCGCTCGGCACCGGCCCCGGCGGCTTCTTCGCCCCCGGCCGGCTGCGCTTCGGCGAGGACCTGTGGGCAAGCGACATCGTGCAGGCGCTGGTGGCGCTGGGCGGCGTCACCAACGTCTGCCTCAACCGCTTCAAGCGGCTGGGCGACCGCTTCCCCGACCAGGCCGGCAGCGGCCGCATCGCGCTCGACGGGCTGGAGGTGGCGGTGTGCGACAACCAGCCGGGCGCCCCGGCGCGCGGCTATTTCCGCTTGAGCCTGCACGGCGGATTGCGAGGCTAAGATGAAACGACCCCCACGCTCACTGCGTTCGCTGCCCCCCAAGGGGGCGGCAGTATGCTTGAGGCGGCTCGGCGCATACTGAGATGGCACGAGACCTCACCCGCTGGAACCGCGCCGGCCTCGCCCGGGTGCGCTACGTGGACGGCAATGCCGCGGTCTACCTGGAACGCCTGCGCGCCCGCCTCGCCGCCGCCTTCCCGGAATGGCCGGCCGCCGCGCCAGAGGCCGGCGGCAACGGCGGCCCGGCGGCGATGGCCGCGGTGTATGCGCGCGACCCGGACGATCTGCTGTGGCAGCTCACCCGCAGCTACGCCCGCGCCAGCCACGTGCTGGCCGACACGCTGGACGCCACCGCCAACGAAGGCTGGATAGGCACCGCCACCCAGTGGGAAAGCCTGCGCCGGCTCACCGCGATGCTGGACTACGCGCCGCATCCGCCGGCCTCCGCCTTCACCGAACTCGCCATCGACTTCAAGCCCGGCCAGCGCGGCAAGCTGCCGGCGGGCTTCCAGCTGCGCCACAGCCCCGCCGACGGCGGCAAGCCGCTGATCTTCGAAACGCTCGCCGAGCTCGACGGCGACGCCGAACTCAACGACCTGCGCCCGCTGGCCTGGGACCGCAATCCGCGAGCGCTCTCCGGCGCGCGCTTCACCCTGGCCGGCCGGCTCGACAAGCTCAAGACCGGCGAACCGCTGGTGCTCGAGGACGAACACGACCACCGCCTGCAGGCCCACCTCGTCACCGGCGTGGCGGTCGCCGCCGACAGCACCACGGTGCACCTGTCGCCGCCGGTGTCGCGCGCCGACGGCTTCGTGCGCGGCTACACGCGCTTCCACCTGCTGCCAAAAGACAAGCTCGCCGCGCTCGACCCGCGCACCACCGGCGCCGAGGTCGGCCGCAGCCTGCGCGTGGGCGGCAGCCTCGAAGGCCTGCGCGCCGGCGACATCGTCGCCATCGGCCGGCCCGACGCCAAGCCGGTGTTCCGCCGCATCAAGGCGGTGCAGGGCGAACACCTTGTCTTCCACGAGGCGCTCGGCGACATCGACCTGGCCAACGCCACCATCATGACGCCGATCACCGTGCCCATCGCCCACCTCGGCGGCAACAAGCGCGACATCGCCGCGCCCACCACCCCGCCGCCACGGCCCGGATGGAAGCTGCGCACGCTCTACGTGGCGGGCGACTGGAGCTGGCTCGCCGGCCGCTGGCTGGCCGACATCCGCCATGCCGGCTCACCCACGCGCGAATACCTGCCGCTCTACGAATGCGTGAATGCCGACTACTTCCCGCCGGCCGGCGACAGCCAGCGCGCCGCCCAACCGCTGGCCGGCTATACCGCGGTGACGCTGACCTGGTCGAACGCGCAGGACCGCAGCGCCGACGCCCACAACTTCGCGCTGGAAAACCCGCAGGCGCTGATGGTGGCGCCGCGCACGCCAGGCGCCTGGCGGCCCGACACCTTCCTGCAGAAGAGCAGCGCCGGGCAGCTGGCCGAACCGGTGGTGGTCGAACAGCCCAAGAAGCTCGCCCCCGGCGACGTCGCGGTGATCGCGCGCGGCGGCAGCCTGGCCTGGGCGCGGCTGCGCCATGTCAGCCTCGACGCCGAAGCCGCGCTTGCGCGGCTGGAAACCGAAGCCGGCTGGGAAGACAACGGCAGCGGCCCGTTCTACCTGGAAAGCACCCGCGTCTACGGCCATTTCACCGAAACCGCGCGCCTCGTCGACGCCGCCGACAACGCCACCCCGCTCACCGCCGCACAGATTCCGCTGGCCAGCCTGCCGGCGGCGCTGCGTCCCGGCCGCCGGGTGCTGGTCGACAACGGCCGCAGCGTGCTCGCCAGCCGCATCGACGCGATCAGCCCGCCGGGCACCGCACCCTGGCTGCGCCTGGCCGAGCCGCCGCCCGCGGGGAGCACTTACGGCACGCTGCGCATCGCTGCCAACGTGGTCGCTGCCGGCCACGGCGAGCGCAAGCCGGCCAAGGTGCTGGGCAGCGGCAACGGCGCGCTCAACCACCAGCGCTTCCTGCTCGACGTGACCGATGCCAGCTTCGTCGCAGATCCGGCCATGCCGGCTGGAGTACGCGCCGACCTCGCGGTGAGCGTGGCCGGCGAGAGCTGGACGCAGTGCGCCAGCCTGCGCGACGCCCGGCCGGAGGATGCGCACTACCAGGTACGCCAGAGCGAAGACGGCACGCTGTGGATCGAATTCGGCGACGGCCGCCGCGGCCGCCGCCTGCCCACCGGCAGCAACAACGTACTGGTGGTCTATCGGCAGGGCGTCGGCGCGGCCGGCAACCTGCCGCCCGCCAGCCTCACCCGGCCGGTGCATCCGCATCCGCTGGTGGCGGCGGTGCGCCAGCCGCTGCCCGCCTCCGGCGGCGGCGAGCGCGAATCGGCCGACGCCCTGCGCACCAATGCCGCTTCGGCGCTGCTGGCGCTGGAGCGCGCGGTGTCGCTGTCGGACTTCGCCGCGCTGGCCCGCGGCAATGCCGCCGTCGCCCAGGCCGAGGCCTTCCGCCTGGCCACCGGCCGCGGCCAGCGCGAGCGGGTCGAACTGGTGGTGGTGCCGGCCGGCGGCGGCAGCTTCACCCCGGCGCTGAAGACCAGCCTGGAGACCTGGCTGCTGGCCCACGCCTTGCCCGGCGTGCAGGTCATCGTCAGCAGCTACCAGCCGCTGTTGTTCAGCCTGAAGGTGACGATAAGGGTGCGCCCGGAGGCCTTCGACGCCGAGCTGGTCAAGGCCGACGTCTCCACCACGCTCGCCGCCGCCTTCGCGCTGGCGCGCCGCCGGCTCGGCCAGCCGCTGTACCGCGGCGAACTCTACGGCCTGATCGACGCGGTGGCGGGCGTCGAGAACAGCGACGTCGACATCCTGCTCGACGCCGCCACCGCCGCCGCGGCGAAACGGCTGGCGCGCGACGCCAACGGCCGCATCCTCGCCGTCCATCCGCAGCCGCGCCAGTGCATCCACCTGGCGAACGCTGCGGCCATCGAAATACGGCGGAGGCGTTCTCACTATGAGCAACGGACCGCGCCGGGCGATGGACTTCGCCACTCTGCTCTACCGCCAGCTGCCGGCGGTCTACCGCGAACGCGACAACACCCGCGCGGCCGACGACGGCAGCCTCGAACCCGGCGACCTCGCCCGCCTGTGCGACGGCTGGGGCGATCTGCTCGATGCGCTCTACCGCAGCATCCTGCAGCGCTACTACGACATCTTTCCGCAGGCCGATGGCGGGCCGGATGCCGAGGGCATGGCGCGCGCCTGCCAGCCCTGGGTGCTGCCCTATCTCGCCCAGTTGCTCGACGTGCAGCTGCGCTCGCCGCTGGACGCCGGCCGCCGCGCCGAAATCGGCCGCGCCATCGCCTGGCGCCAGCGCAAGGGCACGCCGCTCGCGATCGAGGACATCGCCGACCAGGTCGCCGGCATGGAAGTCGAGCTGCGCGAGGGCTGGCGCAAGCTCGCCGTCACCCCGCGCGCCGGCTTCACCCTGCTGCCGGAAAGCGTGTTCGGCGAGGCCGATGGCAGCTATCCGGCGCGCTTCCGTCTGCGCCGCGCGGAACACCCCGGCCTGCCCGCCGGCACGGTGGATTTCCGTCGCGCCTCGCGCGCCGTGCTCGCGCCAAGCGGATCGCCGTCATCCAAGATCACTTCCTTCTCCGGCATGCCGGCCAGCTGGCGGCAGGCCTGGCCGCACGGCGCGCCCTGCTTCCCCGGCAGCTTCCAGGACGTGGCACCGCGCACCGCCGACCTGCGCACGCCCACCATCGCCCGCGGCCACGCCCATCCGCGCCGGGTGGTGCTGCATGCGCCGCCCTTCCCCGGCTTCTTCGCACCGCAGCCGGCCAGCGTGCAGTGGAGCGCGATCCGCGACGCAGTCCTGAACGGCGGCGAACTGCCCGAGGGCCTGCCGCTCGCGCTCGTCGCCAACGGCAACGGCCGCCGCCTGCTCGCCGGCCTGGGCGAATCGCCGGTGCGCATCCGCGGCGTGGTCGAGCTCGACGCGCCGCTCACCTGGCAGTTCGACAACCTGTGGTTCGACAACAAGCTGGAGGTCTGGCAGGGCCGCGTCGAAGCCAGCGACTGCGCGCTGCGCGAGCTTTACGTCCATACGGTGGACGCCGCGCGCGCGGTGGCCACGCTGCATGCCTGCCTCGCCAAGCGGGTGCTGGCGCCGCGCAGCCTGGTGAGCCTGGAATACGTCACCGTGCTCGAACGCCTGGTGTGCGAACGCCTGCAGGCGAGCGACTGCATCCTGCTCGCCACCCCGCACAAGGATCTGATCGACGCCGACGTGCCGGCCGGCGGCTGCATCCGCTACAGCAGCCTGCCCTACATTCCCATCCCGCCCGACCCGCTCGACCCCACCGCGCCCAACGATCCGGTGTGGATCGCCCAAGGCCGGCGTTCGATGCTGCGGGTGCATGGCGGCAGTTCGACCACGCTGGCGCCCATCTTCTGGAACAGCGATTTCGGCTCGCCCGGCTGCGCGGTGCTGCACCCCGCCGCCTTCGATGCGCTGCGTTTCGGCGCCGAGGACGGCGGCGAAATGGGCGCCTGCCATGCGCTCGCCTACACCCTGCGCGAGCGCGCCGTGATCGAGAAGCTGAAGGATTTCCTGCCGGTGGGCATCGAAGCGGTGCTCGCCCCCGATGCGAGTCTGGTCTGCGCGCCGCCGCAGCCGCGATAGGAACCCGGTCATGAAAACCCAGATCTCCCGCGACACCTTCCAGCCCGCCCGCCACTATTCCGGTGTCCAGCTTCAGCAGGGACGGATGATCGTCGATGCCGACTGGAACGAACTCGACGCCATCGTCCGCAGCCGGCTGGAAGCCGCGCTGGCCGATGCGGTGTCGTCCGGCGCGCCGCGCGCGGGCGGCCTGGCGCTCTTCCTCGACGGCGCCAACCTGCGCCTGCGCCCCGGCCGGCTCTACGTGGATGGCCTGCCCGCGGCACTCGACGGTCCGGCCGCCGGCCTCGCGCTCACCGCCCAGCCCGACTACCCGAATGCGCCGCCGCTGCCCGCCGGCGACCTGCGCTTCTACGCCGACGTGTGGGAGCGCAGCGTCTCGGCGCTGGAAGACCCGGCACTGATGGACCCCGGCCTGCACGGCGCCGACACCGCCAGCCGCAGCCAGACCATGCTGCAGGTGAAGTGGTGCCTGCCCGCCACCGATCCGCTCGACGCCGATGTGAATCCGCCGCTCGGCAACGCGCCGTTGAGCCTGCGCCTGCGCAGCATCGCCACCGCTGGCGACCCCTGCGACCCCTGCGCCGCCGAAGTCGAGGTGGACGAGCGCATCGGCAACTACCTGTTCCGCGTCGAGGTGCACGATGTGGCACAAAGCGGTGGCAACACCCTGCTGACGCTCAAGTGGTCGCGCGACAACGGCGCCGAGGCCTATGCCGTCGGCTTCACCCCGGCCGGCTTCGGCCAGGGTTCGTGGGTGTGGGAGTACTTCGACGCCGCCACCGAAAAGCAGCTCGGCAATCACCTCACCGCCGCCTTCCAGCCGCGCCGCGGCATCCTGTCCGAAACCTTCGACACCCCCACCGGCGCCGGCGACCCCAAGACCTTCGTGCGCCAGTGGGACGGCTACGCCACGATCAACCTGACGACCGGCGCGCTCGTCGCCGGCATGGACCGCGGCGCCGCGCTGTCGACCGCGCTGGCGGCGCTGGCCCACGGCCATGTCGAGATCGCCGGCGGCACCCTCGCGATCAACCTCGAACTGCTCGAACTCTCGCTTCCCCTCGCCGGCCGCCGCTTCCTGCCCGGCGATTACTGGCTGGCCACGGTGCGCGAGGCGGTGCAGGCAAGCGGCGACCTGGTGCTGGATGCCGCGCCGCCCGCCGGCGTGCGCCACCACTACCTCGAACTCGGCCAGCGCATCGGCGGTGCGCTGGTGCCGCCGCCGGGCGTCACCGCCGACGCCCACCGCCGACGGCTGGCCTTCCCGCCGCTGGCCGATGTGCACGCCGCCGACGTCGCCTTCACCGAGCCGGCCGGCTGCAGCGGCCTCTATGCCGGCGCGCCCAACGTGCAGGAAGCGCTGGCGCGCATCTGCCAGATCGGCGCCGAGGACATCGGCTTCACCCTGCCCGAACCGCTGCCGCCCAACACCGTCGCCAGCCTGCTCGCCACCCAGCTCGGCGCCGGCTGGCCCGATCTCGACGGCCAGCCCAAGACGCCCTCGGTGCAGGACATGCTGCTGGCCCTGCTGCTGCAGGCCAATGCCGGCGCGCTGCCCTACACCCTGCCCGGCTGCACCGCCACGCCCAACACCGTCGGCCAGCTGCTCGGGCTCGCGCCGGGGCCGTCCACCGTGGGTAGCGTGTTGCAGCAGCTGCTGTGCAATTTCACCGGTGACCGCCTGCCGCTCAACCCGGCAACGCTAACCTGCACCGATCTGCTCGAATCCGGCGAGACCACCGTGCAGGGCGGGCTGGACTTCCTATGCCGCACGCGGCTGAGTTCCTGCTCGGTGGCCGTGCCGGTCGGCCAGCTCGACACCCTGCTGCGCGAATTCGCCGCCAGCGCACGCACCGACCTGTGGCTGTGCATGATGCCGGGCGAACATCCAATAGGCGCCGCGCTGGCGCTCGCCGGCAAGCGCAGCCTGCGCATCAGCGCGGCGGCGGCGGGCGCCAGCGCGATGGTGCTGCAGAGCGGCGTCGTCAGCCTGGAAGCACAGGAACTCGGCCTCGAAGGCATACGCGTGCAGTGCGCATCGGGGGCGCGCATGGTACTGCGCGCCAACCGCATCGTCGCCAGCCGCTGCGCCTTCACCCGCACCAGCAGCAATCCCGCGCTGCCGCCGATGCTGCGGCTGGAGGCGCGCGCCGCCAATGCCGAGCTGATCTGGCGCGACAACCTGATGAGCGACACCTGGTCGCGGCCCATCCAGGGCGGCGGCACCGTGTTCGACCCCGACCTCGTCGGCAACGCCACCGTCAATGCGGCGCTCGACGTGTTCCGCAACAATGCAGGAATCTTCGAGGACCAGGCCGCTTATCGCACCGCGCTCGACGGCCTCACCGACGCGGTCGCCGGCATGAGCGGCAGCGACCGCCTGGCCTGGCGCAACCGCATCGATGCGGGCGCCACCGCCGGCACCGGCGCCATCCGCGATGCCGCCGCCGGTCGTGGCGCCCCCCTCGGCCGCGCGCTCGCCCGCGATACCCTGGCCCTGCGCAGCAGCGACCTCGCCATGCGCAGCACCGACGCCGGCCGGCTCTTCGCCAGCGGCGACCTCTTCAGCAGCGCGCTGCTGGCCGACACCCAGCCGCTGCTCGCCCGTGCCAGCGTCGGCAGCGGCACGGTGGAGTCGAATCGCGCCACGGTGAGCAGCGCCATCGACCGCATCAACGCCGCCGGCAACAACCGCGCCGAGATCGCCGAAGTGCTGGCCGACGACCTCATCGTGCTGCTCTACGAATTCGGCTACGGCGTTGCGCTCGGCATCGCCAGCAATCAGCTTTCCGGCAGCCTCACCGACAACCATTTCGACGGCGAGGTGCTGCTGATGAACGGGCTGGAAAGCGGCCTCGACCCGCGCGACGTCACCCTCACCCAGCGCACCGGCGCCGCCGCCCAGACGCCGGTGAACGGCAGCGGCCACCTCAGCCTCACCGGCAACCGCATCCGCCGGTTGTGGACGCGGCTGCCCAACGGTTCGGTCAGCGGCAACGCGCTGACGCAAACCGTGCCCGGCTACGGCTCGGTGTCGCTGTCGGGCAACCAGCTGATCGACTACGGCCACTCGCTCGCCGCCGCGGTGCTCACCATGCAGGGCAACCGGCTGATCAACCGCGGCGCGCAGAACGGCCCGGCGCCGATCGGCCGCTTCGTCACCAACCGTGCCGCGCTCACCGGCAACGTCGCCGAGATGGGCGAGGATTTTTCCTTCGTCACCGTCGCCGCCAACATCCTCGGCAATGCCGCCAACGTGCTGGTGGTGTCGAAGATCTAGCCGGCAGAGGAGCGGGATCATGAACGTCCATCTCGTCAGCCTGCGCAGCCGGGGCAACACGCCCCGGCGCACGCCACGGAGCACCGCAGCCCCCCACCCGGCCGAGCTGCGCAGCGGCGCCGAACAGGTTGCCGCCGCGCTCGGCGCACCGGTGCAGACCAAGCTGATGCTGGGTGCCGCCGACAATGCCAGCGAGCGCGCGGCAGACGCCACCGCCGAGCGGGTGATGGCGATGCCCGCTGCAGCTTCCGACGCCGGCGGCGGCGAGCAGGTCCGGCGCAAATGCGCCGCCTGCGCCGAGGAAGACGAGGCCGTGCACCGCAAGGAGAGCCCGGCAGCAAGCACCGCCACCGCCGCCAATGCCACCCCGCTCGCCACCGCCGCCGCGACGCGGATCCAGTCCCGCCGCGGCAGCGGCAAGCCGCTGCCGGCCAGCGAACGCCAGTTCTTCGAGCCGCGCTTCGGCCGCGACCTCGGCGAGGTCAGGGTGCACGACGACGCCGACGCCGCCCGTCTCAACCGAGGGCTGGGCGCACGCGCCTTCACCGTCGGCCGCGATGTCTTCCTCGGCGCCGGCGAATACCGCCCGGGGAGCCCGGACGGCCGCCGCCTGCTCGCCCATGAGCTGGCCCACGTGCAACAGAACGACGAACGCACCCTGCAGCGCAAGATTGACTGGGTGGACGTCGGCAAGACGCGCATCGACGTCTACCTCAGCCTGGGCATCTACGGCAGCCGCGCCACCAAGACGCTGGCGGCGAAGTGGGCGGCCAACATCGAAAGCCAGTGGACGCGGCCGCTCAAGCTCGGCACCCAGATCATCGACGCGCGCATGCACGTGGACTACGCGGCCTACCCGACCCTGCCGGACGCCAGCATCTCGCATGCCGCCATCGACGAATCCAACGCGGTCTTCGTCGAAAAGAACGGCTTCCGTTCCATCGTCAAATTCAGTTGCGGTTGGGGCATAGACGAATGGAGCTGCGGCCGCTGGGCCAACGACGCCGCGCCGATGGTGATCGCCCACGAAGCCGGCCACATGATGGGACTGGAGGACCAGTACGTGGACACACCCACCGGCAGCAAGGACAAGCCCGGCTATGAGAAGGACATCATGGCCAACTTCTGGAACGACAACGGCAAGACCGATTTCAGCCGGGGATGGCTGGGTTTGCTGCTGCATTACTACTATGGGATACGGTTCTAGGGAGATCGGTGCGCCCCGTCGCACCGAAGGACAACCAACATGGGTGGCGCCGCCCTCCTCCACAAGCCGCCAGCCAACGCGCCGCCGACGCAGCGCCGCCCGCACGCGGCCGTTGCGCCGCCCCGCCCGCGGCTGCGCCTGGGCGCGGCCAACGACGAAGCCGAGCACCAGGCCGACCGTGCCGCCGAACGCGCGCTGAAGTCGCCTGCGCGGCCAGGCCTCAAGGCCGGCCCCGCCCAGGGCAATGCCAACGCCCATGCCTTGCGCCGCGCGCTGTCGGGCAGCGCCGAGGCGCCGGCGCAGGACGCCGACATCCTGCTGCCCGACAGCCTGGAAGACCGCCTGTTCGCGCTGCAGGCCGGCGGCTCGCCGCTGCCGGCCGACCTGCGCCTCGACATGGAGGCACGTTTCGGTCTCGATTTCGGCAGCGTGCGCATCCACACCGACGGCGAGGCCGCGCGGCTCAACGACGCGGTCGGCGCCCATGCCTTCGCACTCGGCGAGCACATCGCCTTCAACCACGGCCGCTTCGCCCCCGACGACCCCACCGGCCGCCACCTGATCGCCCACGAACTCGCCCATGTCGCCCAGCACCGCGCCGGGGGCGGCAGCGCGGAGCAGGCGCCGCTGCGGCGCGGCTTCTGGGGCGACCTCTACGATTCGGTCGCCGACACCCTGGGCGACATCGCCGACTGGGCCTGGGACAAGGTGCAGGAGGTGGGCTGGCGGCTGCTGCGCACCATCTCGCCCGAGCTGGAGCGCACGGTGCGCGCCATCGTGGACGAAGGCATCCTGCCCTGGCTGGGGCGGCAGGTCGCCCGCGCCTGGGACAGCTTCATCGGCGGCCTGCGCGCGCTGGTGCCCTTCGACGGCCCGCGCCAGCTGATCGACCTCTTCGCCGGCATGGTGGAGCGTGCCGCCGCCATCGTCGCCGCGCTCGCCTCCGGCAACTGCGAACCGCTGATGGCGGCGATCGAATCGCTCAAGACCTTCGTCGTCGAGACCGTGGGCGTGGCCTGGGACAGGCTGGTCGAATTCCTGCGCCCCATCGGCGAATTCTTCACCGACCTGTGGGCGAGCTTCGGCGCGCCGGCGGTGCAGTGGCTGCAGGACTTCGGCGGGGCGGTGTGGGAAGGTATACAGGAACTCGGCCGCCGCTTCTGGGAATGGATACGCCCGGTGCGCGAGGCGGCCGAGCGCATCTGGAACTGGTTCAAGGATCTGCTCTTCGGCAGTTCGGAAGGCGACGATTCCGGCAGCAGCCAGGGCGGCGTACTCGGCTGGATCAGCCGCAAGGCCGGCGAAGCCTGGGACTGGGTCAAGGAACGCACCCGCCCCGTCTGGCAGCCGGTGGCCGACTTCGCCAGCCGCGTCGCCGAGCTGATCCCGCCCGCCTTCGTGCGCGAGATGGGCGAACACGCGCAGCAGCTGTCCACCGAACTCGATGCCACCGCCAGCGGCATGGAAGGCGGCGACGGCGTGCCGGAAAGCCGCGACACGCTGGCCTCGGTGCTGCCCTCGGTGGAGAACGTCATCGCCACCGTGCGCGCCATCATCGTCGGCGCCGGCGAGTGGCTGGGTAGCCGCATCGGCGCGCTGTCGGACGCGGTCTCCGGCCTCATCGGCCGGCTCAACGCCAACAGCCTGCTGTCCTGGCTGGGCGCCGCCTTCGGCTGGCTGGGCGAGCTGGTGACCAGTCTGGCCGGCTGGGCGCGCGAACAGGTCGCCCGCCTGTTCAACTGGATGGTGCAGGGTTTCGATGCGCTCACGCCCTTCATCCAGCTGGTGCTGGAGACCGTGCGCAAGCTCATCACCGTAGCCGGCGACCTGCTGCAGCTGCCGCTGCTGGTGCTGAACGCGATCTGGCAGCGGGTGCCGGCCTGCATCCGCGAGCCGATCGAGAACTTCATCAAGAACCAGATCCTGGCCCGCATCCCGGTGTTCGGCCAGTTCTTCAGCGACCCGGAGCTGTGGCCGCGGGTGCAGGAAACCGCGCTGCGCATCCTGCGCCGCATCTTCGTCGATGGCGACCTTGCCGGCGCGGCCTGGCTGTTCTTCCAGTCCATCCTGCGCATCCTCGGGCTGCCGCCGGAGCTGGTGGTGCAGGTGCTGGCCAAGGCAGCGGCAGCGATCGGCGACATCCTCACCAATCCGATCGGCTTCCTGATCAACCTGCTGCGGGCGATGGGTGCCGGCTTCATGCGCTTTTTCGGCAACATCGGCACCCATCTGCTGGGCGGTCTCACCGGCTGGCTGTTCGGCGCGGTGCGCGAGGCCGGCATCACCCCGCCGGCGGACTTCTCGCTGCGCTCGGTGCTCGGCTTCGTCATGGAGGTGCTGGGCGTGAGCGCCGACGCCGTGTTCCGCAAGCTCGCCGAGCACATCGGTCAGCCGCTGGTGACGCGGCTGCGCGGCATGCTGGACGTGGCGACCGGGGTGTGGGGCTTCATCGCCACCCTGGTCGCGGAAGGCCCGGCCGGGCTGTGGCGCGAGCTGACCGAGCGGCTGTCCTCGCTGTGGAACAGCGTGGTCGAGGGCGTCACCGGCTTCATCACCGAGCGGGTCATCGGCTGGGCGACGCGCTGGCTGATGGCGCTGCTGGACGTGACCGGCATCATGCCGGTGATCAACACCCTGATCGCCATCTACCGCGCTATCGAATCCTTCATGGAATACCTGCGCGAGCTGCTGGAGATCGTGTCGCGGGTGCTGGACGGCGTCATCGACATCGCCCGCGGCGCCATCGACACCGCCGCCACCTACCTGGAAGACGCGCTCGCCCGCGCGCTGCCGGTGGCGATCGGCTTTCTCGCCAACCAGGCCGGGCTGGGCCGGCTGTCGGCGCGGCTGCGCGAGATCCTCGGCGGCCTGCGGGAACGCGTGGATGGCGCCATCGACTGGTTGATCAGCCGCGCGCTGCGCGCCGGCCGCGCGGTGCTGGACCTGCTGCGGCGCGGTGCGGCGGCGGTGGGCCGCGGGGTGTCGCGACTGCGCGACTGGTGGCGGGCACGCCACGGCTTTCGCGCCGAGGACGGCCAGGAACACAACGTCTACATCCAGGGCAGCGGCCGCGGCGCGCGGCTGATGGTGGCGAGCGACCCGACGCCCTACGCCGACTTCATCCGCGACGTGGACGTGCCGCCGGCCAGACGCGCCGACAAGCGCAACGCCGCCGACATCGCTACCCGGCTGGACGAGGCCATCGCCGCCGCGGCGCGCGCGCCGGCCAGCGCGGTACCGGCCGCAGCGGGTGCGCCCGCCACCGACCACGCGACCATCATCGACGGCTTGATGGGCGAGCTGGCGGTGGCGACGGCGCGCATCATGCCGGCCGGCGGCAACGATCCGCCTTCGACCGAGCCGGTCTATGGCGCCACCAACGGCGCCGGCTACGGCACCAGCGCCACCGTGCTGCGGCTGACCCGCAACCGCAGCTTCACCGGCAGCGCGCCCAGCCGCTCGCTGCACACGCCGGCCTACGGGCGGCTCAACCAGCGCCGCTCGCGCCTGGGCGCCAGCGGCAGCTACTACGTGCTCGGCCACCTGCTCAACCACAACATCGGCGGCCCCGGCGACACCTGGCGCAATCTCACGCCGCTGTCGCAGGGCGCCAACAACCGCCGCGGCGATTCGATGCTGCACGGCTTCGAGAAGCAGGTGAAGGACGCGGTGGATGCGCCGCGCGCGGCCGACCGCAAGCAGGTGAACTTCATCGTCACCGCCAACTACGGCATGCCGGCGCGTGGTGGCGACGCCCAGCGCGCACTGGCCAACGCCCGCGCCGCCGCCGGCGATGCCGACAAGGCGCGCTGGCTGGCGGTGCGCGAGGTGGTGCAGGAAGAGGCGAACGTACCGCGCAGCGTCAGCCTGCGCGCCTATGCGCTGAAGGCCGACGGGACGCGCGACCGCCAGCTCGGCAGTGTGACCGAGGTGGAGAACATCCCGGCGGCCGAGCAGGACATCGCCCAGTACGGCGTGCAGCCGCGCGACGGCATCGTCGCCGACCATCGCGGCGAGTTGTGAAGCTCAGCGCAGCGCCTGGTGAATCTGCTCGGCGAGCTTGCGGTTGATGCCTTCGACGCGGCACAGGTCTTCGACGGTGGCGGCACGCACGCCGTCCAGCCCGCCGAAGGTGGCGAGCAGGTTGCGCCGCCGGGTGGGGCCAACGCCGGGGATGTCTTCCAGCTTGGAGCCGACCCTCGTCTTGGCGCGCCGCGCGCGGTGGCCGGTGATCGCAAAGCGGTGGGCCTCGTCGCGGATCTCGGCGACCAGGTGCAGCGCGGCGTGGCCGCCGCCGAGCGCCAGGCCTTCGCGTTCGTCGGGGAAGATCAGCGTCTCCAGCCCGACCTTGCGGCCTTCGCCCTTGGCCACGCCTATCATTGCGATGTCTTCCAGGCCGAGTTCGGCGAGGATGTCCAGCGCTGCGGACACCTGGCCCTTGCCGCCATCGATCAGGATGAGGTCGGGCCGCAGGCCCTCGCCCGCCGCGACCTTGCCGTAGCGCCGTTCCAGCGCCTGGCGCATCGCGGCGAAGTCGTCGCCCGGGGTGATGCCGGTGATGTTGTAGCGGCGGTATTCGCCGTGCTTCATCTGGCCGTCGACGCAGACCACGCAGGAGGCGACGGTCGCTTCGCCCATGGTGTGGCTGATGTCGAAGCATTCGATGCGTTGCGGCGGATCGACCAGGTCGAGGGCTTCGCGCAGCGCTTCCAGCCGCTGCTCGGCGCGGCCGGTGTCGCGGGCGCGGGCCTGGATGGCGAGCCGCGCGTTCTTGTCGGCCATTTCCATCCAGCCGCGATCGACGGCGAAACGCGGTGCGACCACGGCCGCCGGCTTGTCGCTGATCTCGGCCAGCGCTTCGCGCACGCCCTCCACCGCCACATTGACCAGGATGCGCGCGGGCATGGGGTGCTGGCCGTAGTGCTGCTCGACGAAGGCGACCAGACCGTCCTCCGCGCCGCAGACCGCGGCGCCGCTGGGAAACTGGGGCCGGTCGCCGAGATGGCGGCCGCCGCGCACCATTGCGATGTTCACGCACAGCATGCCGTCTTCCTCGACCGCGGCGAGGATGTCGACGTCCTCGTCCTTGCCGCTGTCGACGAACTGGCGGTGCAGCACCGCCTGCAGCGCGCGGATCTGGTCGCGACAGGCGGCGGCCTGTTCAAAGGCAAGGTTTTCCGAGGCGGCCTGCATGCGGGCGGTGAGATCCTCGATGACGTCCGAGCCGTGGCCGTCGAGGAAGCGCGCGGCGAGCCTGACGTCGGCGGCGTAGTCTTCCTTCG
The DNA here is from genome assembly GCF_006496635.1 of Azoarcus sp. DD4. NCBI lineage: Bacteria > Pseudomonadati > Pseudomonadota > Betaproteobacteria > Rhodocyclales > Zoogloeaceae > Azoarcus > Azoarcus sp. DD4. The sequence continues at coordinate 2,184,332 of NZ_CP022958.1, read as the reverse complement.
AGATGAGGCCGACGCAGGGGCCGGTGCAGCGCTTGATCTGTTGCAGCAGGCAGGGCCGCGAGCGGTTCTGGAAGACGGAGTTTTCGCAGGTGCGCAGCTGGAAGGTTTTCTGCAGCAGGTGAATGCTTTCGCGCACCGCCCAGGCGTTGGGGAAGGGACCGAAGTAGCGCGCGCCCTTGGCGAAGGCGCCGCGGTGGTAGGCGAGTTGGGGGAATTCGTCGCCGCTGAGTTCGATGTAGGGGTAGGACTTGTCGTCGCGGAACAGGATGTTGTAGCGCGGCGCCAGGCTCTTGATGAGGTTGTTCTCGAGGATCAGCGCCTCGGCCTCGGAGCGGGTGGCGGTGACGTCCACCCGTTGCACCTGCGCGACCATCATGGCGATGCGCGGCGACAACTGGGTGCGCTGGAAGTAGCTGGAGACGCGGCGCTTGAGGTTCTTGGCCTTGCCGACGTAGAGCACCTTGTCCTCGGCGCCGATCATGCGATAGACGCCGGGTTCCTCGGTGAGGGTACGGAGGAAGGGCTTGGCGTCGAAGGCGGGCGTCGGGGCGGGGGTGGTGGACATGCTGGTTGTCGGTGGTGAAGCGGCTTGTTGGAAGGCTTGCGCGGTTACAACGTGGCGGGGCGGGGCATTTGTTCCGCTGGCTGTGGAACTCGCCCTTCGGGCTCAGACAGTCCTCGCCTGCTCCACAAACGCCCCGCCCCGCCACTGGCGTGGTCGAGAAGGAACGCTTCGAATATCCCGCTATCCATGGACATGACGCTCGCTCGGTCGCTTCCTACGTTTCCCTCTTGAGGATTTCGACCGCCTGGTTCCCTATCGTGCCCGCCGTCATCGTCGGCCCGCTTGCGTCCTCGGCGATCGCGATGACCTGCTCGCGCGCCTTGAGATAAGGCTCATGGAGTTCGAGCGCAAAAGGATCTGCCAGCCACGGCGCCTTCGGCGGCGACGGTGCGACCGCCGCCACGCGCGCCAGACTCTCCGCATCCGGCAGCGGCGCCCAGCGGTCCAGCAGTTCGGCGACCAGATCGGGCCGGTTGCACACCAGCAGCATGTCGCAGCCGGCTTCAAAAGCCGCCTTGCTGCGGCCGACGATGTCGCCGGCCACCGCCGCGCCTTCCATGTTGAGGTCGTCGCTGAATATCACGCCCTTGAAGCCGACGCGCTGGCGCAGCACGTCCTTCAGCCAGAAGGCGGAGAAGCCGGCCGGGTTGGGATCGGCTGCCGGATAGATGACGTGGGCCGGCATCACCCCGGCGAGCTGGCGGCCGAGGCGGTGACGGTAGGGCGCGATGTCTTCGTTCCAGATAGTGTCGAAATCGCGCGCGTCAACCGGCACCTCGTGGTGCGAATCCGCCTCGACGTAGCCGTGGCCGGGGAAATGCTTGCCGACGCAGCCCATGCCGGCCTCCGCCATGCCGGCGATCAGCGCCTGGGCGAGCTTGCCGACCACCTGCGGATCGCGATGGAAGGCGCGGTTGCCGATGGCCCGGCTGACGCCGTAGTCGAGGTCCAGCACCGGGGTGAAGCTGAGATCGACGCCGTGGGCCAGCAGCTCGGCGGCGAGCACGTAACCGGTGTGGCGGGCGGCGTCGAGCGCGGCGAGATAATCGCGCTCCCACAAGGTGCCCAGGCTGCGCATCGCCGGCAGGCGGGTGAAGCCGTCGCTGCGGAAGCGCTGCACCCGGCCGCCTTCGTGGTCGACCGCGATCAGCAGTTGCGGGTTGCGCAGCGCGCGGATCTCGGCAGTGAGCGCGGCCAGCTGCTCGGAACCGGTGAAGTTGCGGGCGAAGAGGATGACGCCGCCGACCAGCGGGTCGCACAGGCGTTCGCGTTCCTCGTCGGCCAGCACGGTGCCGGCGACGTCCATCATCACCGGGCCGCGGGGGAGATTGAGCGGGTACATGCTTATCGGATCTCGATCACCGCGAAGGCGACCACGTAGTCGTTCTCGTCGGTTAGGCTGAGGTGGGCGTGCATGCCGCGCTCGTCCAGGTGTGTCTGCAGGCCGTCGCCATAGCGGTAGAGCGGCTTGCCCAGCGCATCGTGCCCCACCGCCACCGCGTGCAGCGTGGCCGGCACCGCGACACCGGTGCCGAGCGCCTTGCCGAAGGCTTCCTTGGCGGCGAAGCGCTTGGCGAGAAAACGCGCCGGATCGCGGCTCGCACGCCAGGCCTCGCGCTCGGATTCGGCGAGGATGCGCTCGGCGAAGCGCTCGCCATGACGCTCCAGCGAGGTCCGGATGCGCGCGATGTGGACGATGTCGGTGCCGATGCCGTGGATCATGCGCCCTCCCCTCGTCAGCCGGCGGCCGCCTCGCGCATCAGGCGCTTCATCTCGGTCACCGCCTCGCGGATGCCGGAAAACACCGAACGGCTGACGATGGCATGGCCGATATGCAGTTCGCGGATGCCGGGCAGGCGTGCGATCGGCTGGACGTTGTAGTAGTTGAGCGCATGGCCAGCGTTGAAGCGCATGCCGTGGCCGCGGATGGCTTCGCCCGCGCGGCGGATCTTGTCGATCTCGGCCAGCACCGCCGGGCTTTCGGCATCGCGCCCCTGCGCATGGAAGGCGTGGGCGTAGGGGCCGGTGTGGATCTCGCAGACCTTGGCGCCGATGCGGGCGGCGGCGTCGATCTGGGCGATCTCGGCGTCGATGAAGACGCTGGTGACGATGCCGGCATCGGCCAGCCGCGCGATGACGTCCTTCAGCCGCGCTTCCTGCGAGACGATGTCCAGCCCGCCCTCGGTGGTGACCTCGTGGCGGCCTTCCGGCACCAGCATCGCCATCTCCGGCTTGATGCTGCGGGCGATGCCGACCATCTCGTCGGTGGCCGCCATCTCGAGGTTGAGCTTGATCTGGGTGAGTTCGCGCAGGCGGCGGACGTCGTCGTCCTGGATGTGACGGCGGTCTTCGCGCAGATGCACGGTGATGCCGTCGGCACCGCCGAGGTGGGCTTCCACCGCCGCCCAGGTCGGGTCCGGCTCCCAGGTGCGGCGCGCCTGGCGCAAGGTGGCAACGTGGTCGATGTTGACGCCGAGTTCGATCACAGTTCGAGCAACTCCTGAAGGACGCGGCGGGACTGCAGCGGCTGCCCGCCAAGGTAATGGTTGATCAGTACGCGCAGCAGGCGCTTGGACTGGGCCAGCGTCTCGCTGCGGGAAAATTCGCCGGCCGCCATATCGAGCAGGGTCTGGCCGCTCACCACCGGCAGCTCGGGGGGCGCTTCGTCGGCCGCATCGAGCGCAACCGGACCGCTCTCGATTATATAAGCGTAGGCGCTGCCCGCCCGGACCGGCTCGCCGCTCTGCACGTCGGCGTCCAGCCCGATGCCATAACCGAGTTCCTGCAGCAGCGCGAGCTCGAACAATCGCAGGATGGGCGGCGGCGGCAAGCCGCGGCCGAGTTCGCGCACGGCATCGGCATAGGCGACGAAGAGATTGGGATGGGCGTCGTCGCGCGGCGTGAGCTTGACCAGCAGCTCGTTGAGGTAATAGCCGCAGAGCAGCGCCTGCCCGGTCAGCAGCGGCTGGCCGCCCTGCCATTCGGCGCGCACCAGGGTGCGCACTTCGCCGCCGCCGGACCAGTCCAGCAGCAGCGGCTGGAAGGCCATCAGCACGCCGCGAAAGGCGGAATGCGGCCGCCGTGCGCCCTTGGCGACCAGCGCGACCCGGCCGAAATCGCGCGAGAAAACCTCGACGATCAGGCTGGTCTCGCGCCAGGGCAGCGTGTGCAGCACCCAGCCTGGCTGCTGGTCTATACGCTGCTTGACCGCCACGACACTACGTCCCCGATCCGAGCCGGCTTATTCGTAGCCGAGGCTCTTCAGCGCGCGCTCGTCGTCCGCCCAGCCGCTCTTGACCTTGACCCAGACTTCGAGGAAGACCTTGCCGTCGAACAGTTTTTCCAGTTCGACGCGGGCCTCGCTCGACACGCGCTTGAGCTTCTCGCCGCCCTTGCCGATGACGATACCCTTGTGGCCGGCCTTGTCGACGATCACCGCGGCATGGATGCGACGCAGGTTGCCTTCGGTCTCGAATTTCTCGATCTCGACCGCGATGCCGTAGGGCAGTTCGTCGCCGAGCAGGCGGAAGAGCTTCTCGCGCAGGAATTCGGCGGCGAGGAAGCGCTCGCTGCGGTCTGTGATCTCGTCTTCCTCGTACATCGGCGCGCCTTCCGGCAGCAGCGGCGTGGCCGCGCGCACCAGCGCATCGACGTTGCTGCCGCGCTCGGCCGACAGCGGCACGATTTCGATGAAATCGCGTGCCCCGCGCACCTGGTCGATGAAGGGCAGCAGCCGGCTCTTGTCCTTCAGCTGGTCGACCTTGTTGATGACCAGCACCACCTTCGCTTCGGCCGGGATCACCTCCAGCACCTTGCGGTCGTCCTCGCCCATGCGGCCGGCCTCGATGACGAAGAACACCAGGTCGACATCGCCCAGCACCTGCGACACCGTGCGGTTCATCGAGCGGTTGAGCGCATTGCGGTGCTGCGTCTGGAAACCCGGCGTATCGACGAAGACGAACTGGGCGTCGTCGTTGGTGAGGATGCCGGTGACGCGGTGGCGGGTTGTCTGCGCCTTGCTGGAGACGATGCTGATCTTCTGGCCGATCAGCCGGTTCAACAGGGTCGACTTGCCGACATTGGGCCGGCCGACGATGGCGACGAAGCCGGTGCGAAAGTGGGCAGATGAGCCGGGCTTCGCCGGCTGGGCCGGCGAGCCGGCGTCTTCGATGTTCATTTCTTCCTCAACTGCGCGAGCGCGAGCTCGGCGGACTGCTGTTCGGCGATACGGCGGCTGGTGCCGCGGCCTATGGTGCGAAGCTTGTAGCGTTCGACTTCGCAGGCGACTTCGAACTCCTGCGCGTGCGCCTCACCGGTGACCTCGACCATGGTGTAGGTGGGCAGCGGCAGGCGCTTGCCCTGCAGCCACTCCTGCAACGCCGTTTTGGGATCCTTGGATGGCGCCTTGGGGTTGACCTCGTCGAGCAGCGGCGCGTAAAGCCGGTCTATCACCGCCTTGGCGCCGGCAAAATCGGAATCGAGGAACACCGCGGCGAAGATCGCCTCGACCGCGTCGGCGAGGATGGAAGGGCGCCGGAAACCGCCGGACTTCAGCTCGCCCTCCCCCAAGCGCAGACAGTCGCCCAACTGGAGTTGCAGCGCGATACGGTGCAGCGCCTCCTGGCGCACCAGCGAGGCGCGCAGGCGCGACAGCTCCCCTTCGCGCAGGGAGCCGAAACGCTCGAACAAGGCTATCGAGGTGACGCAGTTGAGGATGCTGTCGCCCAGGAATTCCAGGCGTTCGTTGTTGGGCTGGCCGAAACTGCGATGGGTCAGCGCCTGTTGCAGCAAGGTGGGATCACGGAACGGGTGGCCAAGATCCCTTTGCAGTCTATCAACCGACATCCGACGTCAATCCGCGCTCGAGGCGTGGAAGTCGATCAGCAGGCTGACGTTGGCGACCACCGGAACCTTGCGCGAGTATTCGGCTTCGATGATGGTCTTGCCGGTGTCCTTGCGGATGTCGAGGTCTGCGCCGGTGATGGTCGAGACATCGTCGATCTGACCACGTCGATCAAAGTCTCGCCTCAACTCCGTCGGCGACGCACCATTGTCGCCGTCCGTGGCAAGGATCTTGATATTCCGTTCAATCGCCATGTATTCAGTGACCGCCGGAACGGAACGAAAACCAATAAGCAACACGAACACCGCAAAAGCCCCGACAAACATCAGACTAATCAAACTGATGCCGCGCTGGGAAGACCTGTTCATCCATCCACTCCGAAGTTAATGGAAGCTGCCGATGCGCTTCAGATCGTTGAAATTGAACCAGATGAAGAATGCCCGACCGACGATGTTGGCATCCGGGACGAAACCCCAGACGCGGCTGTCACTGCTGGCATCGCGGTTGTCGCCCATGACGAAGTAATGCCCGTCGGGAACGGTGCAAGTAACACCGCTGCTAGTATAGGTGCAGTTCTCACGCCCCGGGAAATTGAGCACCTGGGGGACGAAAGCCGGCGCTTCCTTCTCGATCAGGATCGCGTGGTCGACCTCGCCAAGCTTCTCGGAAAACTGCGGCGAGTAATACAGACGGTCCGCGTGGAGGTAGTTGCCGTCCTCCTTCAATACCACCTGCTGGCCATTCACCTTCAACTGCTTGTGGTGATACTCGACCTTGTCGCCCGGCAGGCCGACCACCCGCTTGATGTAGTCGAGAGAAGGATCGACCGGGTAGCGGAACACCATGACATCGCCACGCTTGGGCGTATTCATCTCGATGATCTTCTTGTTGATCACCGGCAGACGAATGCCGTAGGTCCATTTGTTCACGAGGATGAAGTCGCCGACCAGCAGGGTCGGGATCATCGATCCGGACGGAATCTTGAACGGTTCGACGACGAAGGAACGCAGGCCGAACACGACGAGGATGACCGGAAAAAAACTGGCGCCGTATTCGACCCACCACGGCGCCGGCGCATCGGCCGCCCGGCGCTTGCGCGCGAAGAAGCGATCCGCGACCCACAGGATGCCGGTCGCGATCAGGAGCAGGAACAGGATCAGGGCGAAATTCATGCGGTTTCCGTCATTGGCCGGCCGCGGCGCGGCAGCCGGATTCGTTTACTTGCCTTCGTCGGTGCGGAGCACCGCGAGGAAGGCTTCTTGCGGGATTTCGACGTTGCCGACCTGCTTCATCCGCTTCTTGCCTTCCTTCTGCTTCTCCAGCAGCTTCTTCTTCCGGGTGATGTCGCCGCCATAGCACTTGGCGAGCACGTTCTTGCGCAAGGCCTTGATCGTCTCGCGGGCGATGATGTGCGAGCCGATCGCCGCCTGCACGGCCACGTCGAACATCTGGCGTGGAATCAGGCCGCGCAGCTTGGCGGCAAGTTCGCGGCCGCGGAACTGGGCACTGGCCCGGTGCACGATGACGGACAGCGCATCGACCTTCTCGCCGCCCACCATGAGATCCAGCTTCACCAGGTCGGCCGTGCGGTATTCCTTGAACTCGTAATCGAGCGAAGCGTAGCCGCGCGACACCGACTTCAGCTTGTCGAAGAAGTCCATCACCACTTCGTTCATCGGCAGTTCGTAGATGAGCTGCACCTGACGGCCGTGATAGCGCATGTCGATCTGCGCACCGCGCTTCTGGTTGCACAGCGTGATCACCGGCCCCACGTAGTCCTGCGGCAGGAAGATGGTGGCGGTGATGATGGGCTCGCGGATCTCGGCATATTTTCCGACTTCGGGCAACTTGGACGGGTTCTCGACGTGGATGATCTCGCCGCTGTTGAGCACGACTTCATACACCACCGTCGGCGCGGTGGTGATGAGATCCATGTCGAACTCGCGCTCGAGGCGCTCCTGCACGATGTCCATGTGCAGCAGGCCGAGGAAGCCGCAGCGGAAGCCGAAGCCCAGCGCCTGCGACACTTCGGGCTCGAACTGCAGTGCTGCATCGTTGAGGCGCAGCTTTTCCAGCGAATCACGCAGCTGGTCGTACTCGGACGACTCCACCGGATAGAGGCCGGCGAACACCTGCGGCTTGATTTCCTTGAAACCGGGCAGCGGCTCGGCAGCCGGCTTGGTGGCGAGCGTGATCGTGTCGCCGACCTTGGCGGCCTCCAGCTCCTTGATGCCGGCGATGACGAAACCGACCTCACCCGCATTGAGCTGTTCGCGCGCCACCGACTTCGGCGTGAACACGCCGACCTGGTCACAGGGATACTGCGCGCCGGTGGACATCAGCAGGATGCGGTCCTTGGGCTTGAGCACGCCGTCGACCACGCGCACCAGCATCACCACGCCGACGTAGTTGTCGAACCAGGAATCGATGATGAGCGCCTTCAGCGGCGCCCCGGCGTCGCCCTTGGGCGCCGGCACCCGCGCCACGATCGCTTCGAGCACCTCCTCGATGCCCAGACCGGTCTTGGCCGAGCACAGGATCGCCTCCGAGGCGTCCACACCGATCACGTCCTCGATCTCGGTACGTGCATTCTCCGGGTCGGCAGCCGGCAGGTCGATCTTGTTCAGGACAGGCACCACCTCGACATCGAGTTCGAGCGCGGTATAGCAGTTCGCCACCGTCTGCGCCTCGACGCCCTGCGACGCATCCACCACCAGCAGTGCGCCCTCGCAGGCGGAGAGCGAGCGGCTGACTTCGTAGGAAAAGTCGACGTGGCCCGGCGTGTCGATCAGGTTCAGGTTATAGACCTGACCATCCTTGGCGCGATAGTGCAGCGCCGCTGTCTGGGCCTTGATCGTGATCCCGCGCTCGCGCTCGAGATCCATCGAGTCGAGCACCTGGGCTTCCATCTCCCGGTCGGACAAACCCCCGCAGAACTGGATGAGGCGATCGGCAAGCGTGGACTTGCCGTGATCGATGTGGGCGATGATGGAGAAGTTTCTGATGTGGTGCATGCGGCAACAAAAAGGGTGCCCTGCGGCACCCGATATTGGAATGGTTTGACGGCCTAAGGCGCGGATTCTAGCGGAAAACCCTGACAGTAGGCACGAACCGCGGCCGCGTCGAGATGGTAATGGCAAAGCTCGGTGTCGCCGTGCAGCACGACCGGCACCAGTTCGTCCCAACGTGCTTCGAGTTCCGGATGCCGATCGACATCCACGACCCTGCAGGTCCAGCCCAGTTCGGCCAGCAGCGGTTCGAGTGCCGCGATCAGGTCGTGGCACAGATGACACCACTCGCGACTCAGCACGGTGAGCTCACGCCCGGTCACTTGTCGCCCCGCAGGCTGACATAGGACGTCGCTTCGCCGCGCTTGACCAGCAGCGTGACCTGCTGCCCGGGCTTCAAGGCCCCGAGCAGGCGATTGAACTCGTCGACGGCGCGCAGCGTGGTCTGCTTGCCGGCGACCACCATCGCAAGGATGACGTCCCCCGGACGAATCTCCGCCCGGGCGGCGGCGCCCTGGACGCGGTCGACAACCAGCCCCTGGTCGAAACCGCCCTCGCGACGCTGCGTCGCGCTGGGCTGCAACAGCACCAGACCCAGGCTGTTCACCGACGCCGGCTTGCCGGTCGCCGCCTTGCCCTTGCCGGGTTCGGCGTCACGCCACTCGCCCACGGTAACCATGAACTCGCGAACCGCGCCCTGGCGATAGAGCTGCATCGGCACCTTGCTGCCGGGGCGGCTGGCCGCGACGATGCGCGGCAGGTCGCTGGATACGTCGACTGCCCTGCCGTCGAAGCGGACGATGACGTCGCCCTGCTCCACACCGGCCCGGCCGGCCGGGCCATCCGCCTCCACGGCGCTCACGAGCGCACCTGCCGGTCGCGGCAAGCCGAAGCTCTCCGCCAGATCACGCGAGACTTCCTGGATCGCCACGCCGATACGGCCACGCTGCACCCGGCCAGACGCACGCAACTGCCGCTGCACATCCATGGCAACGTCGATGGGAATTGCGAACGACAGCCCCATGAAGCCACCGGTCTGGCTGTAGATCTGCGAGTTGATGCCGATGACCTCGCCCTTGAGGTTGAACAGCGGCCCGCCCGAATTGCCCGGGTTGATCGCCACGTCGGTCTGGATGAAGGGAACGAAGTTTTCGTCCGGCAGGCTGCGCCCCTTGGCGCTGACGATACCGGCCGTGACCGTCTGCTCGAAACCGAAGGGCGAGCCGATCGCAACCACCCATTCGCCCACTTTCAGCCGCCCGGGATCGCCCAGTGTGACCTTGGGCAGACCGCTCGCCTCGATCTTGATCAAGGCCACGTCGCTGCGCATGTCGGCACCCACCACGGTGGCGACGAACTCGCGCTTGTCGGCCAGTCTCACCAGGATTTCTTCGGCCTCCTCGACCACGTGCGCATTGGTGAGAATGTAACCGTCCGCCGTAACGATGAAGCCGGAACCGAGAGAACGACTCTCGGGATCGAAGTGCGGCGCCTTGGGGTGCCGCGGTACGAAACGCCGGAAGAAATCGAACATCGGATCGTTCTCATCCAGCCCGGGAAACGCAGGCGACGCCGACGTGGCGGCCTTGGCCTGAGAGGTGCTGATATTCACCACCGCCGTCCCCTGCCGCTCCACCAGGGCGGTGAAATCCGGAAGGGGCACGGTATTGGCTGCAAAGCTGCCTGCCATGAACTGCAGGCAAGCCAAACCGGCCACCCAGCGCAACAATCGCAAAATCACCCCTGCTTTACTCCTGCATGACGGCACGCCTGAGTGCCCGCCAGTTCCAGCTTCAATCCGCTACGCCAACGCTGGCTGCGACCCAGCACACGGTTCATGGCCAAGGCAAGCGCGAGACCGGCCACCACACCAGACGCAACATGCGCATCGACTGCCACGCCATCGGCGATCACCCCGCCCAAAAACGCGCCAGCAAGCACCAGCACGGCAGCCAGACCATAACTCGCCAGTGCCGCCCGCAAGGGTGCGCCGTCTTCCATGCTCACCCGCACCCTGTCACCCGGCCGGGCTCCGATCGAATTCGGCAAGGCAAATTCGCGCGCACGGGGCCCGAGCGCCCGGGTCAGGCTGACGGACCGGCAACCGCCCGGTTCATCGCAACGGCCGCAACCACCCTGCACTTCCGTAACGCGCACCCAGGCAAGTCCGCCCTCTGTCCGCAAGACCTCGGCCGGCACTTCGATCACTGCCCGACGAACTCCATTCCATCGCCCAGGCGCTGTACCGCGCGCAGCGGCACCTCACCCAGCACCGTGATGAGGTGATTGCCGACCACCCTCTTGTAGATGTTGATCGAACCGCTGCTCTGCGCGCCCAGCGCGGCCGATACGCCGTCGTTGCCATGCGGCTCGATGAACAGCGAGATCGATGCCAGTCCGTCGCTGAAGACCATCTGCACCGCCTCGCCGCGCTCGCGCCCGAGCGGTCGTTTCACGACCGAAAGCAGCGTGTAGCCGGGCAAGGGCGTACGCAAGGCCCAGCCGGTATCCGCCTTCGGCACATCGCTACCGCGTGCGTTCACCACCCGCCACTCGTCGGTGCTCACATAGCGCGGCTTGAGGAGTTCCTGGCTGACATTGCCGCCGATGCGCACGTCGCTGAACATGAACTGCTCGATGATCTCACCGCGCTCGTCGATCATGCGCGACTTGAGCAGCAGGCCGGACTGCAGTTCGGCCCACAAGGCATGGCCGTAGCGCAGATCGTCTTTCGGTTCGAGGATGATGGCCTGCGCCTCGAGGCCGGCAATGCGATGGATGTCGGCCTTGCGGATCCGGTAGCTCTCGCCCAGGTTGGAAAACGATGCCGGTACCCGCGCAGGAAATGCCCGCCGACCGCCGGGCTGATCGATGATCACGGTCTTCTGGTCGGGCAGGACGCAACGCACTTCGCCGCTGTTGCGAATGACTTCGCGCGGACTGCCGTCGAGCACCTCCAGCCTTTCGTATTCCCCGGAAGCATCCACCCGGTGCGCGATGCGGGAGGTTTCGACGTGTTTGCCCGACTGGTAGATGAAGGTGCCAACGTAATTGAGCCGCTGGCTCGCGGAAGCGATTCGCCCGAGCCAAGCGAGCGGATCGGTCGGCGTTTCTCCCCATGCCTGCCCCTGCGCCAGCGCCGCGCACAGGCCCACCACAGCAAGCACTCGCCTCATGGGCGGCTGTCCTGCCGTGTATCCGACACCGTCCTGACGTACTGCACCGCGCCCGGAATCGGTCCGCCGGCGGTCATGGCCTGATGGGCGAAGACGTATTCGCGGTGGGCATCCTCTACAGCTGCGGCGGCCTGGCCGCCCGGCACCGCGGTCGCCACTGGAGCCACGGGCTTCGCCGCCGAGGCGATCGCCGTGTTGGCGATCCGCTGCACGCTCACCACCGGTGCCGCGGCTTCTTCTCCGGAGTAGAGCGCGCTGGCAACCCAGCCGACGGCCGCAACCCCCATCACCGACGCGGCGATGGGCAGGAGGGACTGCCACAGCGTTCGGCGGCCGCCTGTCTCGATGGCCGCCGGGGCCAGCACCACCGGCTCGTCCTCCAGCGAGGACATGACCTTTGTCACGAAATCCGGCGCGCCGTGGCATTCACCGCGCAGCACGTCGCCGATGAGGCAGTACGCCTCCCATTCCTTTCGCAAGTCGCCGTCACGCCGCAAGCCTTCAAGTGTCGTCCGGACCGAATGTTCTTCCAGGTCACCATCGAGCAAAGCCGAAAGTTTTTCTTTCATCCCTACCACCTACCAACGTTTGTCGGGCGCCGTATCGAGCAGCGGCCGCAGCCGCTCGGCAATCGCCTCGCGCGCACGGAATATCCGCGACCGCACCGTACCTATGGGGCAATCCATGATGTTCGCGATTTCTTCGTAACTCAGCCCCTCGAATTCACGGAGCATGATTGCCGTCCTCAATTCCTCCGGCAATCCCGCCATCGCTTGATCCACCGTTTCACCGATCTGCTGCGTCATCAGCAGACGCTCCGGTGTGTTGATGTCGCGCAACTGATCCCCGTCTTCGAAGGTTTCGGCCTCCTCCGAGTCGAACCCGGTCGAGGTCGGCGCACGCCGCCCCTGCGACACCAGGTAATTCTTTGCCGTATTGATTCCGATCCGATAGAGCCAGGTATAAAACGCGCTGTCTCCGCGAAACGACCCCAGCGCACGATAGGCCTTGATGAAGGTCTCCTGCGCTACGTCCTCGACTTCGGCCGGATCACGGATAAGCCTCGAGAGCAGCCTGTGCAGCTTCCGCTGGTATTTGGATACCAGCAAGCCGAAGGCCTGCTTGTCGCCGCGCTGCACACGCTCGACAAGTTGCTGATCGATTTCGCGATCACTCATGAATGGTCGTTATGCTCGAGTAGAAGAGACAAAAGCGCCCAAGTATAAGCGACCGCCAGCCCGCTCGCCAAAGTCGAAGCTACCCAAGAGACCCGGGCGCAATGAATTAGTTCAGACAGCAAAAGGGTCTTCGCTCGCCACACCTGGCGACGCCGGCGGCCGTTTCGCCGGGCCGGGAGCAAGCCATCGCTTCCCGATCGATAGCGTGATTCGTGCGGGACTCACCGTCCGCGCCAACAGCGCATGCAACGTCCGTCTGCCGACCACCGAGACCGCCGCGGCGCCCCCCGAATACCGCCTCGCCCTCCTCTGACGACGGCAGTGATTCCCACAGCCCAACACTGCTCGTCGAAGTGTTGGCCGCAACCCGGCAGCGAGCGCACTCCCAGCTCCCATCGGCCACGTTCCGACGCGAGTTAAATGGGAGATAAGTATTTAAATTCAACACACTAACAAGATCATTCAGAACCGGATCACGCCCTGGCACGCGTCCTGCGATATGAACCTCGAGCGCAGCAGATGGCTCACCCCCCAACCCCAAGCCGTACCGCCAGAACCCCGAGGATAACCACCATGAACACCCTGACCATCAAGGACCTGCCCGCCACCGCCGAACTCGACCGCAGCGCCATGAGCGCCGTGCGCGGCGGCATGATGAAAGGCTTCTACCCCTACTGGATGCCCTACCACGCCGTCACCAAGAACTCGTTCTCGGTCGAAGCCTCCCAACTCATCGGCCAGACCCAGAACGTGATCAACACCAACGGCAACAACGTCGCCTTCGCCAGCGACATCCACTCCGTCGTCAAGCCCAACCAGACCGCCACCAACAACATCAGCTTCTGAACCCCGGCCCATGCGGCGGCGAACCGCCGCCGCTGCCCCAAAGGAGAATCCCATGTCCGCCATCGTCATCCGTGACCTCACCCAGCGCCGCGAACTCGATCGCCACGCCATGGCCGCCGTGCGCGGCGGCAATGCCTGGCTCAAGGGCCTCGGCCCCGTCGCCAACGTCGATATCGATATCGGCGTCAGCCAAAGCATCGTTCAGCTACAGAACGTCGAGGTCAATGCCCTCAACAACGTCGGCGTCATCGGCCACGCCTTCGGACCCATCCGTCTCAACGTCAGCCCCACCCAGCACGCTGCCACCGCCGTCGTCTTCTGAACCAACCGGCAAGGCAGCCAACGGCCACCTTGCCCAACGGCGCGGTCCGATGCGTCATCGCCTATACTTTTTTCATGCTGCCAGAGTCGCCGGACGCTGGTCGAACGAAGCAGGTCAGTGCATCTCAACCAAGCGACCCAAGCCAGTTCGCCCATCGCCGACGACATCACCCTGGAGACTCATCATGGCTGCGATCGTGATCAATGACCTGCCGGCGAGCCGTACCCTGGACCGCAAGGCCCTCGCCTCGATCAAGGGCGGTGGCGCGCCCTGGGTCTTCGGCTGGATCCGCCCGTTCGCGCCGGCATCGAGCGGCCTTGGCCCGGTGGTGAACTTCTACCAGATCAGCAACAGCTTCCACGCCGAACAGATGATCAACCAGTTCCAGGTGGTGGACATCCGGAATTCGGCGGCCAACGCCAACATCAACGTGATCCTGGACGAACAGGCGAGCAATTTCGGTCCGGCCCGTTCCGGCACGGGCGGTGGGCTCGCCGGTTGACCGTGGAGACAGGTCGTGTCCGTCCCGGCCCTGTTCCAATGGACTTCGGCGTCCCGCTCCGATGTCGGTCTGGTGCGCGAACGCAACGAGGACGCCGTCCTCGACCAGCCCGAACGGGGACTGTGGGTGGTGGCCGACGGCATGGGCGGGCACGCGGTCGGCGACTTCGCCAGTCAAACCGTCGTCAGCGCACTGAACAGCCTGCCCCCCCCGCGCAGCCTGCCCGACTACATTGCCGGCGCACGCCAGCAACTGCTCGAGGCGAATCGGCTGATACAGGCCGAAGCCGTCAGGCGCCGGGTGCAGCGCATCGGCAGCACGGTCGTCGTGCTGCTCGCCCATGACCAGCACTGCGCCTGCCTGTGGGCCGGGGACAGCCGCATCTACCTCTACCGCGACGGCCATCTGCACCAACTCACCCGCGACCACAGCGTGGCGGAAGAAATGCGTTCGAGGCGTGGCGCCGCGGCCGGCAATTCCACCTCGCACGTAGCCCGCAATGCAATCACGCGCGCTGTCGGCGCCGCCCCCTCGCTGGAGATCGACGAAGAGCTGGTCGAGGTCCACGACGGCGACGTCTTCCTGCTGTGCAGCGACGGCCTGAGCAATCTGCTGAGCGCCGACGAGATTGCCAATGCCCTGGCGCACGGTAATCGCCGTGACGCGGCCGACGCCCTGGTCAACCTCGCGCTTGCGCACGGCGGGCGGGACAACGTTTCCGCTGTGGTGGCATGCGCCGAGGATCTCTACAATTCGGACAAGACCCTGCTCAATCCCGCCCTCTGACGTCACCCTCGCTTCATGCCCTCAAAGCCCCCTGTCCCGCGCGGGGCGGAAGGCTTTGGCACGAATACCGTGCTTCTTGAGCAGAACCTGCAGGTGGGAGCGATTCATGTCGATCCGCCTTGCCAGTTCGGCGACGGTTCCACCGGTTTCCTGCAGACCGCGTTCGAGGAATTCCCGTTCTGCCTCGTCGCTCGCGGCGCGCTTGGCGTCGCCGAGCGTGGCGGGGCTGGCCCGTGCCGCGTCCTGGCCACCCCCGCCCTGCCCCGGCGACGCCGCGGCCACAGGACGGATGTCCTCCGGCAGGTGTTCGAGGTCGGCGGTTTCGCCGGCCAGACAGGAGATCCGGTAGATCAGGTTGCGCAGCTCGCGGATGTTGCCCGGGTAGCGATAGCCGAGCAGGAAATCCCTCAGCCGCGGCGTCATCCTGACCGGGCGGCGCTTGAGCATCTCCGCCGCTTCGTCGCCGAAATAGGCGAACAGCAGCGGGATCTCGTCCTTGCGCTCGCGCAGCGGCGGCAGCGTCAGGTGGATGACGCTCAGGCGGTAGAACAGATCCTCGCGGAAGCGGCCGTCTTCGCTCAAGCGACGCAGATTGCGGTTGGTCGCGGCCACGATGCGGGTGTCGACGGCAATGGTCTCGTCGGCGCCGACGCGCTGGATTTCGTGGGATTCGAGCACCCGCAGCAGCTTGACCTGGCCGGACAGGGGCAGCTCGCCGATTTCGTCGAGGAAGATGGTGCCGGTGTGGGCGCTTTCGAACTTGCCCTTGCGGTCGCCCACGGCCCCGGTGAAGGCACCCTTGCGATGACCGAACAGTTCGGACTCCAGCAGGTTGTCCGGGATGGCGCCGCAGTTAACCGACACGTAGGGCCGCTCCGAGCGCGCGCCGTTGGCGTGGATCACCTTGGCCATGAGCTCCTTGCCGGTGCCGCTTTCACCGTCGATGAGCACCGGCAGGTCGGTCGGTGCCGCCTTCTCGGCGATCTCCAGCGCTTCGAGCAGCCTGGGGTTGTCGCCGAACGCACCCTCGAACACGAAGCTGCGGTCGAGCAGGGCCTGCCGCCGTGCGCCCGGCGCCTGCTCAAGCGCCGGCGCATCGGCGGCGGCAGCCTTGATGAAGCGTTCCTTGTGCGAAAGATGCAGCACCTCGTCGCGCAGGGCATTGGCCTGGCGCAGCAGCTTCTCGATCTCCGCACGCTCCAGCCGCGACGACCAGCGCAGCGTGGACCGCAGGATCTCGATCTTCTCGATCAATCCGGCGTACGAGATGGTCGAGGCGCCGAGCGAGGTCTGGTTGAAGAGCTTCATGCCACGCTCAGCTGCTTCTGCACCAGCTGGTAGTACATGCCGCGCCGTTCCACCAGCTCGTCGTGCCGCCCCTGTTCCACGATCGCCCCTTCGTAGAGCACGACGATCTTGTCCGCCCGCATGATGGTGCTGAGCCGGTGGGCGATGATCACCGCGGTGCGCCCGCGCAGGATCTCCTGCATGTTGCCGATGATGTTGCCCTCGGACTGGGTGTCGAGCGCCGAGGTCGCCTCGTCGAAGATCAGCAGGCGCGGATCGTGGTACAGCGCGCGGGCGATGCACAGGCGCTGGATCTGTCCGCCGGACAGCCCCACGCCGCGCTCCCCGACCACCTGCTCGTAGCCCAGCGGCATCTTGCTGATGAAGCCATGGGCATCGGCCATCTTGGCCACGTCCTCGATGCGGCGACGGTCCGGATTCTCATCGCCGCTGGCGATGTTGTCGGCGATGGAGCCGGAAAAGAGCAGATTGCTCTGCATCACGTAGCCCAGCTGGGCGCGGTAATACTCCTTGTCGACCGCCTCCATGTCGTAACCGTCGACCACGATGCGGCCGTCGGTCGGGGGGTAGAAGCCGACCAGCAGCTTGGCCAGCGTGGTCTTGCCCGACCCGCTGCGGCCGACGATGGCCACCAGTTCGCCGGGCTGGATCTCCAGGTTGATGTTCTCGAGCACATAGGGCGTCTCGTTGCCGCCGTAGCGGAAATACACGCCTTCGAGCCGGATCGCACCGCGCAGGTCGGGCAGCACCACCCGCGACGCCACGTCCTGCGGTTTCTGCTCCGGCTCCATGTCCAGCACATCGCCGAGCCGCTCCATCGCCACGCCGGCATCGTTGAGCAGGCTCCACAGCCCGACCAGGCCCATCAGCGGTGCCAGCACGCTGCCCATCAGCGCGTTGAATGCGATCAATTGGCCGATGGTGAGCTCCTGCTCCAGCACCAGCGTGGCCCCGACCCACAGGATGGCGATCGTGGTGGCCGCATTCAGCAGTTGGCTCACCAGCCCGACCAGGTTGCCGAAAGCCTGTGCCCGGTACTGCACATCGAGCGCCTTGGCGTATTTCTTCTCCCATTTCAGCCGTACCGCCCGCTCGATGCCCATGCCCTTGACGGTCTCGACCCCGCCGAGGGTTTCCATCAGGGTCGCGTTGGCATCGGTGCCGGTGGTAAACACCTCGCGCGCATAGTTCTTGATCCGCGGCGTAACCAGCACCGTCAGCGCCACGATGGGCATGACGAAGGCGATCAGCACCAGGGTGAGCTTGACGTTGTAGAGGAACATGATGGTGAAGTAGATGAACACCATCAGCAGGTTGAGCACCGTCGTCACCGTGGATTCGGTGAGGAAGGCGCGTATCGTCTGGTTCTCCTGGAAGCGGGCGAAGATGTCCCCGCTCTTGCGCTTGGCGAAGAAGGAGAACGGCAGCGACATGGTGTGCTTGAAGAACTGCGACATCATCGCGAAGTCCATGTTGCGCACCATGAAGTTGGCCAGGTAGGCGCGGATGGCCGAGGTCAGCTGGGCGAAGACGTTGGAGATGATGAGCCCGGCGATGAGCAGGTGCAGCAGGCTCACGTTCTGGTGCACGATCACGCCGTCGAGGATGTTCTGGATGATGAGCGGCGGCACCACGCCCAGCACCTGGATCACGAAGGTGGCCATGCACAGGTGGGCGAGGATCTTCTTGTAGGGCTTGAGGTAGCCGACGAAGCGGATCCAGGGCGAGCGCGATGCCGACAGCTGCACCATGTTCGGCCCGGGCGTGAACAGCAGGCAGGTGCCGCTCCAGCCGCGCTCGAACTCCTCCACGCTCATCCTGCGGAAGCCGACCGCAGGATCGGCCAACCACACCTGCCGCTTGGAAATGCCGTACACCACCACGTAGTGGTAGCCCTCCCAGTGCACCACGAAGGGCAGCTCGAAGCCCAGCAGGGAATCGAAGGTGCATTGCACGCCGCGGGTGACGAAGCCCAGCGATTCGCCCACGCGCGCCAGGCTGTCCAGCGTGGCGCCTTCGGTGGTGACATTCGCCATCTCGCGCAGCTTGCCCAGCGTCATCGGAATGGCGTAGTGGCGGCACAGCATCGCCAGGCAGGCGGCGCCGCAGTCCATTTCTTCGGCCTGCTCCACCAGCGGGAAACGCCGCAGCAGCCGCTCGCCCATTTCCGCCCTGGAGTGCAGATCGAGCACGACCCGGCGCCGGCGCCGCTCGCCCAGCTGCTTCTGGCGCTCGAGTTCGCGCTCGACGAAACGGATGCGATCCTCCAGCACTTCGCCCAGCTTGGGATTGCGCTCCAGGATGAAGTGCACCGTCGTTTCGGGAACGACCAGCAGCGTGGCCTCGGTGTTCGCGATGACCGACGCCATCTGCTCCTGGCGCAGCAGGCAGGCCTTCTCGCCGAAGAGTTCGCCCTGCCGGAGCGTGGCCAGCGGATACTCGACGCCCTGCTCCGTGCGCACCACGCGTACTTCGCCTGCGCGCACCACGTACAGGCGGCGGTCCTCGCGCGAGTCCTGCTTGAGGATCTCCCGCCCGGCGGCCACGCGCTTCACGCCGACGCTGCGCACGAGTTCCTCGAGCTCCCCCTTGGCCACCTTGCGGCCGAGGTCGAACAGGCGGGTGACGAAGCCGCCTGCCGAACTGATCGCGACATAGCTCGCGACGAAGGCCTGGGCGCCCGGGTTGATCGCCAGCACCGGCTCGATCGCGCTGCGCGGGATGAAGAGCAGTTCCGTCTTCCCCGACGCCCGCACCGAGGCCTCGTGCCGGTGCTCGCGCAGCATCGCCATCTCGCCGACCACCTCGCGCTCCTTGCGCACGCCCAGGCTGGTCTCCTTGCCGGATTCCTCGACGAACAGGCGCACCGAGCCCGAGCGGATCACCAGCAGGCCGTCGGCCGGATCCCCCGCGTTGCACACCGTGTCGCCGAAGGCGAAGAAGCGGGATTCGGCGCGGGCCGCCAGCTGCTCGACCTCGCTCCGGGTGAAGGACGACAGGATCTCCACCCCCGACAGGAACTCGGCACAGGATTGCTGGCTCGACACGGCGTCCATGGCATTACCCGCGCTACAGCGCCTCGATCACATGATCCTGCGCGCGTGCCGCCAGCCATTCCTCGCGTAGCAGGCGCCGTATCTCGGCCGCGGTGTCCTCGTCGAGCGCCGCCGGATGCTTGGCGTTCACCACGAAGATCTCGTAGAAGCTGCGGTCGGGCGCGGCAAAGGGGCCGAGCAGTTCACCGACCGCGGCATTGAACACCTTGGCCTCGACATCGGTCTTGAGGGCGCCGCGCAGCACCTTGCCGATCAGGCCGCCCTGCTCGCGCGTGTCGGCCAGCGAATGCTCGCGCGCCATATCGGCAAATGCCTCCGGATCGTCTTCCAGATAGGCGACCATTTCCCTGGCCTTGCCTTCGCTGTCGAGCACGATGTGGCTGACCTCGATGCTGTCGAAGCGCGGCGAATTGAGCCGGAAGTAGGCCTGCACCGCCTGCTCGCTGCAAACCTCGGCCATCATCTTTTCCTGGTAGAGCCCCTCGACGATGAAGACCTCGAAGTCGTCCAGCGTGACGCCGAGCGCGTCGAGGTAGTTGTTCATGTCGGCGGCACGGTGCAGGCCCTGCACCCGCCGGAACTGGTCCGCGCGTTCCTGGATTTCCTCCGCCGCCACCTGGATGCCATGCCGCTTCGCCGCATGCACCGCGAGCTTGTCGCGCACCAGCTCTTCGATCAGGCCCTCGAAGCGCCCGGTGAGCTTCCAGATCCTGACGCATTCCTCGATGCCTATCCGTTCGGCATCGATACGCACAATCGGCTTCATCTGCATCGCTCCTCGTCGTTGACCGGCCTCAACCGCCGACCTGGCGGAAGGGGTCGAGCACCATGTCGATCACCCTGCGCTGACGCACGGCGATCTCGGCCGTCGCCGTCATGCCGTAGCGCAGCGGGTAGGTCTGGTCGCCGACCTCATAGTGATTCCGCGCCAGGCTCACCCTTCCTTCGTAGACCGGTTGCTTGTCCTTTGCCGACGGCCGCGTGGCCGGCGAGATGAACTCGAGGCTGCCGTCGATCACGCCATAGCGCTGGTAGGGAAAGGCATTGAACTTGAGCTTGACCGGCAGGCCCTCGCGCAGGAAGCCGCGGTCGCGCTCGGCGATTTCCATCTTCACCACCGGCCGCGCATCCTTCGGTGCGATGCCGGCCAGCGGGGTGTTGGCCTGGATCTTGTCGCCCGGCTGCGTCGAGGTAACGTCCGTAATCACCCCGGACAGCGGTGCCAGGATCAGCAGGAAGTTGTCGGTGTCGATGTTCTCGAACTTGATCCGCGCCGCCGCATTGGCGGCCAGCCGTGCCGACTGCAGCTTCAGCCGCACCTTGTCCTCCTCCGTCGCCGCCTCGCGGGTAGCGGCGTCGTACTGGATGCGCAGCTGGATCAGCTCGGTATCGGCCCGCTCCAGCTCACCGCTGGCCCGCACCGATTCGCGGCTCAGGCGCGAATCGAGTTCGCCCAGTCTCGCCTCGGCCGCCCGATAGGCGTTCTCCGCCGCCAGGTATTCGTTGCGTTTGATCTCGACCTGCTGCTGCGACACCCCGCCGCCGCCGGGCAGGGCGAACAGCCGCTCATAACGACCCATCTCGCCGCGCGCCGCGTCGCGCGCGCTGCGCGCGGTATCGAGTTCGCTGCGCGCCTGCTGGCGCTGGGCGCGCTGCCCCTCGGCCAGCGTGGTCATGCCCTGCGACGCACTTTTCTCGTAGAAGCGCATCGACACTTCGAGCTGCTGCTTGAGCGCCGCCACGCGCCGCTCCAGCAAGGCCTTGCGCTCCGGGAACTCGCGCCATTCGCGTTCGGCATCCTGCAGCCTCAGCTGGGCTTCGAGTGCATTGGTGGCGGCCTCCACCGCGCCGCGGGCGTCCAGCCGCGCCAGCACGTCGCCCTGCGACACCGGCTGGCCGGCCTCCATGTAGGCGTTGGCCAGCTCGCCGTCGATCGGCGCATAGACGCGCCTCACCTCGGAGTCCGGCGCCAGCACGCCCTCCGCGATCACGATCACGTCGGCCCGGCCGACGAAGGACCAGATCAGCGCGCAGCCGATCAGCGCCATCATGACGACGATCAGCACCAGGCTGAGGCGCCGCGGCTCGGCGGCGAGGATGGCAATCCCCTCCGCGCCGTGGTCCTCCAGGGCCTCGGCCAGGGGCCTGGGCTGTTCCTCGCGCTTCGTCACGGCGTATCTCCTCCTTCGTCGCCGCCACCGCTTCCGGGCAGCGCTCGATAACGCTGCCGCAGTGCTGCCAGCCCCTCCAGCCTCGGATAGCGCTCGGCGTAGTCCCGGACCACGCCGTCGAGCGCGGCTTCGTCACCCTTGCCGCGCTCGGCTTCGAGCGCTGTCTTCAGTCGCTCGATCGCGCTCAGGTAGACGGCCTCGTCGCTCTCCAGCTTGCGCAGCAGACTGAGCGCCCGCGCGTACTGGTCGCCAAAACCGGGCACCTGGGCTTCGATGCGCGCGAGCGCGCGCTGGTGCCCGCGCGGATCGCGCCGCCAGTACTCGACGAGCGCCCGGATGCGATCCTCGTCGGTGAAAATGCGGATGGGCGCGTCGGGCCCGCCCCGATCGGCGATGAAGCGCTCCAGGTTACCGATCCATTCGAGCTCGGCGGCCAGCGGCGCCACTTCGACGTTGGCAGCGCCGAGCGCCCGCATGTCGGCGACCACCGCCAGCGCGCGGTCGAATTCCCGCGCCTGCACCTGCGTCAGCCACTCGGGCACCCGTGCCTTGAGCAGGGCATCGGCGGCCTGCGCCGCCAATGCCGCGTCCTCCGGCCGCTCCGTCAGCTGCCGGTGAGCCAGCGCCGCCGCCCGGGCGAAATCGCCGCTGCTCATCAGCGCGGCGAGTTCGCGTTCGGGCGCACCACGCAGATAAAGCCCGCCGCCGGCAAGCGCCAGCACCACCGCCGCTGCGGCCGCCCATTGCCATCGGCGCCGGCTGCCCTTGCCGCGTTCGCGCCCGAAGGCCTCGGCGAGCTCGGACAGGAAGATCGCCCAGCGCGCACGCCGACGCGGCGGACCGTCTTCCCTGGCGGCCCCCGCCGGTGCTTCCGCGACCTCGACCGGCGCCTCGTCTTCCTGCTTCGCCTCGGCATCGACACAGAAGATGTCGAGGAAGGAATCGGGTGCGGCGATGAAGGTCGTCTTCTCCGCTTCTGCCTGTGCGTCGACGACTTCCTGCCCGGCCGGCGCCATCTGCGTCAGGGTCCGCTCGGACGCCGACTCCCACTGCAGGCTCACCCGGTATACGAAGTGGCGGCCGCCGAAGGCGAGGACATTGCCTTCCCCCAGCTCGACCGCGTGCTCGTCCAGGCGTGTGCCGTCGACGAAGGTGCCATTGGTACTGCCGAGGTCTTCGACGAAAGGCGCGCCCTCTTTCAGGAAGATGTGGGCATGGCGCCGCGACACGTAGTTGACCTGATGCGGATAAGCATCGGCGTAGCGCGAGAACACCTCATCGCCCTTGCTGATCAGGAAAGGGAAGCTGGAAATGACGAGCGGTTGCAGGCCGAGGTCGTCGCGCTCCGGCACCAGCGTAATGCTAAGCAGCCGCGCCGTCGCTGGCGCCACCCGCAGGTGCATGCCCAGCTCGACCCGGTAGGCCAGCTCGCCGCAGAAGCAGACTTCGTCGCCGGCGCGCAGGCGCTGCGGCTTCTGCTTCACCCTCACGCCATTGACGGTGGTGCCGTTGCGGCTGTCGAGATCGGCGACATAAGCCACACCGCGGTCGATGAAGATACGCGCGTGGCGGCGCGACATCTCCGCCACCAGCGAGCGTTCGTAGCCGGCGAACGGCGATTCGTTGCGGCCTATGGCGAACAGATCCCCCTCGATCCGGATCTCGCCGAGTTCCGGATGAAGGGTGGGCTTGAGTACGATGTAGAGGTCCTGTGCGGCCGCTGCCTGCATTCCGGCGTCCGGCATTTCGTCAGGGACCCGGTTTCGACACAGCATTCACTTGCCCGCATTGTTAACGTCTACGATCGGCCAGCCTCCACCCAGCGCCTTGTACAGCGTCACGGTGTCGGCGAGGATCTGTTGGTGGTTGGCCAGCAGCGCCAGCTGCGCCGCCAGCAGCGAGCGCTCGGTCTCGAACACCTCGAGCTGGCTGACCAGCCCCTCCTTGAGCTGGGCCTCGGTCTGCGCCGCCACCACGTTCAGGTGCGAGATCTGCTCTTCCAGCTCGACGCGCTGCTTCTTGTGGGCGTCGAGATTGACCAGTGCGTTCTCCACCTCCTCGAAGGCGGCGATCACCGTTCGCCGGTACTCCGCCTCGACCACCTGGGTCTGGGCCTCGCTCGTCTTGATGCGCGCCTTCACACCGGGATCGAAGATGGGCAGGTTGATGCTGGGCAGGAAGCCGACGGTGAAGGACTTCAGCAGATCGCTGAGTGCAAAGCTCGATGTGCCGCCGCGTGCCGTCAGGCTGATGGACGGCAGCTGCGCCAGCCTGGCCTGGCCGACCAAGTTGTAGGCGGACAGCACGCGGTACTCGGCGGCGACGATGTCCGGCCTGCGTTCGAGCAGTTGCGCGGGCAGCCCGGCCGGCACCACCGGCAGTCGCACCCGTTGCTGCAGCTTTCCCGGCGGCACCCGGAACTCGCCGGCCGGCCGGCCCATGAGGGTAGCCAAGGCGTTGCCGGCCAGGTCGCGCAAACGCTGCAGCTCCAGCAGATCCTGGCGCAGGCGGTTGATTTCGGCCTGCTGGCGCAGCACGTGCGTGCGCGGCACCAGGCCGTTGGCGTACATCGCGCCGTAGACGGCGAGTATCTGCCCGTTCTTGTCCAGGGTGCGCTGCTGCTGGTCGATCTGCTCGTCGAACTGGAGGATCTGGAAATAGGTCGTCGATACGTTCGAAACCAGGGTCAGATAGCCAGCCCGCCAGTCCGCCTCGGTAGCGTTGAACTCGGCCGTCTGGGCCTGCACGCCCTTTTCCACCTTGCCCCAGATGTCGAGTTCCCAGTTGGCCTGGGTCGCCAGGTTGAACTGCCTGGCGAACGGCTGCCCGGTGCTCTTCTCGAAGCTCGCGCCGGCGCCCACGTCGAGGATGGGCAGCGCCCCCGCGCGCACCTCGCCGATGCCGGCACTGGCCACCTGGATGCGCGCCGCGAGCACCTTGAGGTCGAAGCTGCCGCCGATGGCATCGTTCACCAGACCATCGAGGTAGGGATCGCCGAATTCCCGCCACCAATCGGGCGTGATCGTGGCGGCAGGCGATACCGACGCGGGCGGCCTCGACCACGATGCCTTCGCCGGGGTATCGGTGCCGCGGTACTCGGGAACATCCACCAGGCCCGCACACCCGTTCAGTGCGAGCGCCGCACACAGCGTGGCGGCGAGACGACCGGCATTCACGGTGTCCATGACGCAGTCCATGCTTTGGAGTCGATGAAGACGTCGAACAGCCGGGAATCCAGACGCCCCTCCCGGCATTCGGCGCCCAGCAATGCCAGTGCCTGCTCCACCGGCATCGCCTTCTTGTATGGCCGGTCTCCCGCGGTCAGGGCATCGAAGATGTCGCAGATCGTCAGGATCCGGGTCTGTAAGCTGATCTGCTCGCCACGCAGGCCCATCGGATAGCCGGAGCCGTCCAGTTTTTCGTGATGGCCGTGGGCGATGGCCGGCACGCCGGCGAGATCGCGCGTCCACGGGATGAGAATGAGGAAGGAGTAGGAGTCGGCCACATGGGACTCGATCTGCCGCCGCTCGTCCTCGGTCAGGCAGCCCTTGCTCACGCTCAGCGCCGACAGCTCGAACTGGTCGATGAGCGGCACCACCGTATCCTCCGCCTGCCGGTAGCGGTAGTCGAACACCTCTCGCAGTTCCGGCGGCGCATCGGTATGCGAGATGGCCGGTTCGTTGGCTTTCCGTATCGTTTCGAGAAAGCCGTTCAGACGCTGGAATTCCCGCTGCAGCGTGTCGTCGATCCGCGCCTTCTCGTCGCGGAAGGCCTCGCCGGCCAGCCCTTCCCGACAGTGGCGGTCGGCCAGCCGCCGATAGGCCTCGCCTTCCATGCAGGCGCGGGCGTAGCGAAAGCGCTGTTCGAGCAGGCACATCTCGGCGTGATGGAGCTTCTTTTCCTTGCGCAGCACATGCTCGCGCACGCCGACTTTACCGAAGTCGTGCAGCAGCGCCGCGTAGCGGATCTCGCGCAGCTGATCGGCCGAAAAGCGGACGTCGCGCAGTGCAGCGCTGTCGGTGCGATCCACCGCGCGCGCCAGGTGTTCGGCATAGCTCGCAACCCGGAAGGAATGCCCGGCGGTCACCGGGTCGCGCTCCTCGATGGCCTGCACCGAGGCACTGACGAAGCCCTCAAGCAGGCGCTCGATCGCGGAATAGAGCTGGAAGTTCTTCAGGGCGACGGCCGTCTCGGCACACACGCCGGTCAGGATCTCCAGATCCTGGGCCTTGAAGGCCTGGGGGTCGGACGAAGTGTCGACCTGGATCAGACCGAGAACCTCGTCCTCTACCAGCAGGGGCACGCACATCACGCTGCGTATGGCTTGCGCGACGATGGATTCCTGGCTGCCGAAGTGGCGGTCGGCGAGCGTATCCACCGACAGGATGGACTGTCTGCGATTCATCACCTCGTCGATGATGGTGCGCGATACCTTCACCTGCTCCGGAAGCTCTGCCCGGCCGTCCCGGCGGCGCGCCGCGACCGGCGTCGGCACGCCCTCCTCGCCCTGCTTGAGCAGGATGAAGGCGCGCTCGGCGAGCGGAAAGAGCTCGAAGATGAAATTCATGATCTTCTCGACCAGCGTCGCGCGATCCTTCACCGCGCCGAGGGCGATGCTCACCTGGGCCATGGCGTGGAGCTTGCGGACGGTCAGCGGCATGTCGCCATCGGCGGACGCGCACTGGAAGGTCAGCTCGGTGGCATCCACCGCCCGCGTGATGATGCTCGGCAGGTTGTCCCGTGCCGGCAGCACCAGCGAATGAAAGACGAGCCGCATCGAGGACAGTTCGAACTCGTCGCCATCGCACAACGGATACCACACGCCCGGTTGCAGACGCTTGCCGAGTACGAAGGTGCCATTGAAGGAGTGCAGATCCTCGACGAAGAAGCCGCCCCCGCTACGGCGGATGCGGGCGTGACGGCGGCTGATGGTCTGCTCGGGTATGCACAGGAAGCGGTCCGAACCCAGCGAGTCCTGCGGATCGCGGCCAATGACCACCTCGTCACGCAGCGGGAACATGGCCGGTTCGATGCTCGCCGATCCGGTCACCTCCAGGTAGGCCGTCACCCCCCCTTCGGTCTCGGCAATGGTCGTATCGTGCATCTCGCCACCCTCGTGCCGGCCCGTCGGACGCGCAACACAGCCCCACCCGCGGCGATCACTTCACGGTGATCGTGATCTTCTTCGAGTGGACCGGCGGCTTGTGGGAAATATGCTTGTGGTCGCCCATCAGCAGCTGCAAGGTGTGCTTGCCCGGCGGCAGCTCCAGCATGGTTTCCGTTTCACCGGCACCGAAATGCAGGTGGTTGCGGTCGGATGGAATTTCCTGCCCGGCCGGCGGCAGGTCGGTATCGATCAGCAGATGGTGATGGCCGGTATTGGGGAAGTCGACATCCTTCGGCGCGACCCCCATGTTGCGCAGGCCGAACCATACCTTGAACGGGCGCCCGGCCGGCAGCACCTGCCCGTCGTTAGGCCAGCCGATGTACAGATAGGCCCCCGCGGGCGCGGGCGTATCCTGGGCAAATGCCGGGGCGACGAGGAGTATGGCTGCGACGACTGCAGCAGCGGTCACCTTGTACATGAATGCATCCCCCTTCTTCCTGCCTGCTACACAGCCGCAGTTCGAACCGGCCTGCCTGGCTCGGCCGCGGCCTTGCTCACGGTACGACCACGGTGATCTTGTTCGATTGCACCGGCGGATCGTGAGGCACGTGGTTGTGATCGCCCATCAACAGCTGCAGCGTGTGCCTGCCCGGAGGGAGCTCTATCCGGGCCTCCGTTTCGCCGGCGCCGAAATGGATGTGGTTCCTGTCCGAGGGGATCTCCTGATCCATCGCGGGCAATTCGGTATCGATCAACAGATGGTGATGACCGGCATTGGGGTGCTTGGTCCCCTTGGGGGCGACGCCCATGTTGCGCACACCCATGCGCAGCCAGAATTTCCCGCCGCTGATCACCGTGCCGTCGTACGGCCAGATGATGTAGACCTCGGCGTCCTTGGGGGCGGGTGTCCGCTCGGCAAATGCGGAAGCGACACCCATTACCGCCAGCAAGGCGGCAAGCATCATCCGACTTGGCATGCCACGCACCTCCGCGCGACCGTTTGCTCGAATTCTCCCGGGCACGCGCTACAGCCATTTCGCCGGTCGGCGCAGGTCGGCTCGTCGAGAGCCTTACCACTATGCCATTTGCGTGCGCTGGGGTCCGTTCAGATCTGAATTGAGTCTAGAACGGAAGTTCGGCGAAAGATACATATAATGAAAGCAATAATCCGGGCGATCCCGCAGCGCTGAAGCCCTGGCGTTACGGGCCAATAACGGCGGCCGGGGACGGTCCGCGGCGCTCGACAGGCGCCCTGGGCAGGGCCGTCGGAAATGCCTGCCGCCATGATGCCGAGGGCACCGGACAGGCACGCGGCCGTCATCCGGATTCCGGCGGAGGAGACTGCGCCGGGTCTTCACTGCGGATCTGAGGGGGAGGGTCGGCTGTGTGGCAAAAACTCATGATCGCTTGCGTGCTCGGGGTGGCGACCTGCAACGGCGCCATGGCAGGCGTCCTGCCCAAGGACAGCGCCGAACAATACGAATTGCTGTTCTGGGATTCCATCAAGGACAGCAGCCACGCTGCCGACTACGAGGCCTATCTCGAAGCCTATCCGAAGGGGCGTTTCTCGGCACTGGCGCGCTCCCGTATCGAACGGCTCCGCGTATCAGCTCCGCCCAAGGGCGACCCGCCGTCCGACGGCGCGCGCACAACGGCACCACGCAAGCCGCCGGAATCGGTGCGCACCATACCACCCACGCCCGTGCCCAAACCTCCCCAGGAACGTGCCGTCCAACCGCCGGTCGAGACGGCTCCCCGGCCAGCCGCCGCGGTCGCCGCACTGGGCGAGCTGAAGGACTGTCCTGCCTGTCCGGTGCTGGTCAGCCTGCCCGGCGGACGCTTCACGATGGGCACCAACACCGGCGACCGTTCGGAGCGGCCGGCGCGCGAGGTAACAGTCGCGGCACCGTTCGCGATCGGTAAGTACGAAGTGACGGTGGAGCAGTGGACGATATGCGCCGACGCGGGCGCCTGCCCGCGCGTGGATACGATGGCCAATGCCAACAAGACCACGCCGGCGCGCGACCTCAGCTGGGACGACGCCCAGCGTTACCTGCGTTGGCTGAGCAGCACGACGGGCAAGGCTTATCGCCTGCCGACCGAGGCCGAATGGGAATACGCAGCCCGCGGCGGCACCTCGACCCGCTACTGGTGGGGTGACTCGATGCAGCCAGGCAAGGCGGCCTGCAAGGGCTGCGGGGATCCGTGGCGGCAGGAGGAGCCTGCGCCGGTCGGCTCCTTCGCCCCCAACCCCTTCGGTCTGCACGACGTCAATGGCGGCGTGTGGGAATGGGTCGGCGACTGCTGGCACACCACGTATACCGGCGCGCCATCGGACGCCCGCACGTGGGACGAGCCGAACTGCCGCGTCCGCGTGATACGTGGAGGTTCATGGCGGGACGGCGCGGACTACATGCCGTCATCGACGCGGTTCAAATACGATGCGAGCGTACGCTATTCGCAGAACGGCTTTCGCGTGGCGAGGGATGTGCCCTAGCGCGGCCATCTCCGCCCGATGAACCACATACCCGCGGCGCTCACTGGCTGCGGGCAGCGGTGGTGATCTGGACGAAATCGACCGCCACCCGGTCGGCGCCGTGCTTCTCCGCCACCTGGGCCAGTCGTGTTTCCATTGCCCGCAGATAGTCGCGCTGTGGCTCGGACTCGCGACGAAGACCACTGAACAGCCGCTCCGGGGTCACCACGAGCACGATCAGCTCGGTGCCGAAAGGCTTCGAGATCACCCAGTTGCCCAAGCTGCCTATCGTCGCGGCGTAGTTGGGCGGAGCCTGGTCTTCCCTCGCCCGCGGACTGGGCACGAGATGGACCACGCTGCCGTCGTGCACGTAGTAATCCACGTTCACGTAGGAGTCGAAGCCCGGAGTCCTGATGTCGACGACGAGATACTCGCCTTCGCTGAGTTGCGTCTTGCCGCCCCGGGTGCCTATCGACGCGGCTGCGGCTGCCTGACGGTTGCGGCTCCAGTAAGGCGCGAACTTTTCGACAACGCCGCACTTGTCGTCGCCGACCGTTTCGACGTCGGCCGCGACGGACCTCACCCCGGCGACCGTAGCAAGCTCATTCCTGAAGCGCGCGAGGCCGAAACGCTCCGGAATGTAGCCTTGGGCCCGCACTGCCCCGTTTTCCACGCTCGCAACCAGAGCCGAGCACGGCACCCCGGCCAGCACCGATGCTACTGCGGCTGACACGGCCGAATCCGGCGGTTGTGTCACCGGCGCCGGCGCTTCCGCATCCGGCACCGGCGCCGCCGCGACCGGGGAGCCCTCCTCGCTACGGCCACCGAGGTACAGGCCGGCAGCGCCAAGCACCAGCGCCGCAGCCGCCACGCCAGCGCCTATCATCAAGCCGCGCGACGGTGCGGCACCCCGATCGTCCCCCAACTCCTCGAGGAAACGCGCCACCGAGGGCGTGCGGGTTTCACGCTCGAACGACAAGGCATTCTTCAGCGCACGCCACTTGCGGCTGGACAGGTTCTTCGGTGGCTGCGGCTTCATTCCGGCGTTACGCGCCTGGGTCGCGGCGACCTGATCGAACGGATGGTGCCCGGTCAGGAGTTCGTACGTGATGCAGCCCAGCGCATAGATGTCGTCGCGCGGATCGGGCTCGCGGTGTTCGAGCATTTCCGGGCTGGCGTAAGCCGGCGTCAGCGCCCCCAGGCTGCCCGGATCGAAGACTGTCGCCTCGGTGTCCACCTCCGGACGCTGGAAGACCCGCGCGATGCCGAAATCGATTACCTTGACCTCGCCGGCATCGGTGAGGAAGACATTGGCCGGCTTGAAGTCGCAATGTACGAATCCACGCTGGTGGGCGTAAGCCAGCGCGCGGGCCATCCCATCGACAATGTGAATGACGTCCGCCCACGGCATGCCGTTGAAGCCCGGCGCGCGCAGTATCCGGTTGAGCGGCCGCCCCGAGAGATACTCCATGGTCAGATACACCATGGACCCCTCGCGATCGAAGTCGTACACCGTGACGATGTTCGGGTGAGCCAGTGTCTGCGCCTTCTTGGCTTCGCGCTGCAAGGCAATCAGCGACTTCGGATGTCCGCGGAACTGGACATTCAAGACCTTGATCGCGATATACGGATTGCGGTCGGACGCCTCCAGCTTGCGCAGGTCCAGTGCCTTGTACACCGTTCCCATCCCGCCGACGCCGAGGCACTCCTTGAGTTCGAAACGGCCGTTGAGCGTATCGCCGACGCCCTTGACCCTCCCGCCCTCGTCGCTAGCGATATTGAGCGGCAACCCCGAAGCCTGCGCCTGCGCCACCCGCTCGGTGCGCATCCGCGTCTCTTCGCTAACCGGCCCCTGCTCCGCTTCGCCGCGGTGTTCGATCCTGCGCTGGACCTCGGCATACACGTCGGGAGGCAGCGGAAACTTGGTCTGCTCCTCGCTCAGGATGTCCAGCAACTCCGCCGAGTTCGTTCCATCCGTGGCCAGCGCATGATCGATCTGGGCAAGAAACTCCGCCTGCGACAGACCGCCATGTTGGAAGATGTGGATCGCGTGAGTAAGGGTAGCCATACGTTTTCGCGATGCGTGCCCGGATAGACGCGTGGTCATCGGTATGGACTGCGCCTGGATTCGTCCAGGCCCCGACAAGAAAAATATAGTACAAACCCCGCCCCTCGGCCCGTACAGCTCATCCCCGCGCAGCAGGCCTGAATTCGCCTGCAAACCGCCACCACGGACCACCCCGCACCAGCTGTTCACGGAAATCCGACAGATCGCCGGCATCCGTTGGCCGCGACCGATCACCTGCAACCGTCCGAGGACGTCTTCCTGTCGACGGAACCACCGAGAAACTCATAGTTTATTATTTATTTTCATATACTTATCAATTTACCCCGGACTCGGACTCGCCCCTGGCACGCGTCCTGCGATATGAACCTCGAGCGCAGCAGATGGCTCACCCCCCAACCCCAAGCCGTACCGCCAGAACCCCGAGGAGAACCACCATGAACACCCTGACCATCAAGGACCTGCCCGCCACCGCCGAACTCGACCGCAGCGCCATGAGCGCCGTGCGCGGCGGCATGTTGAAAGGCTTCGCCCCCTACTGGATGCCCTACCACGCCGTCACCAAGAACTCGTTCTCGGTCGAAGCCTCCCAACTCATCGGCCAGACCCAGAACGTGATCAACACCAACGGCAACAACGTCGCCTTCGCCAGCGACATCCACTCCGTCGTCAAGCCCAACCAGACCGCCACCAACAACATCAGCTTCTGAACCAAAGCGCACAAGCGAACCCCGAGGAGAACCGCCATGAACACCCTGACCATCAAGGACCTGCCCGCCACCGCCGAACTCGACCGCAGCGCCATGAGCGCCGTGCGCGGCGGCATGATGAAAGGCTTCTACCCCTACTGGATGCCCTACCACGCCGTCACCAAGAACTCGTTCTCGGTCGAAGCCTCCCAACTCATCGGCCAGACCCAGAACGTGATCAACACCAACGGCAACAACGTCGCCTTCGCCAGCGACATCCACTCCGTCGTCAAGCCCAACCAGACCGCCACCAACAACATCAGCTTCTGAACCCCGGCCCATGCGGCGGCGAACCGCCGCCGCTGCCCCAAAGGAGAATCCCATGTCCGCCATCGTCATCCGTGACCTCGCCCAGCGCCGCGAACTCGATCGCCACGCCATGACCGCCGTGCGCGGCGGCAATGCCTGGCTCAAGGGCCTCGGCCCCGTCGCCAACGTCGATATCGACATCGGCGTCAGCCAAAGCATCGTTCAGCTACAGAACGTCGAGGTCAATGCCCTCAACAACGTCGGCGTCATCGGCCACGCCTTCGGACCCATCCGTCTCAACGTCAGCCCCACCCAGCACGCCGCCACCGCCGTCGTCTTCTGAACTAACCGGCAAGGCAGCCAACGGTTACCTTGCCCAACGGCGCAAGCCCGCAATCCAACACCTATACTCAGGGCCGAAGCAATCGTCTCCACGCGGAATCTTCGTTTCCGCTTGCCCTTGCCAGCCCGGAGGAGCAGATCATGGCCATGATCGTCATCAGGGATCTACCCGAAAGCCTGGAACTCGACCACGAAGCGATGCTCGCCATCGTTGGTGGTGCGCGCACGCATGGCAGGCAGCCCTTCGCAAGCCGCCTGCTGTCGCATGGGCACCTTCTCCGCAACGCGGCTGCCATCAAACCGAGCCAACTCTACTGCCCGCGCAAGCGGCTGGTCGATGCGCCTGTACCCCGCTGAACGACAGTCCCCTCCCCCTCGCCGGGCCGACAACCCCGCTGTTTCACGAACGTGAAGGGTGGAAGGCGCGTGCTATCATTCACGCGCTTTCAAATCGAACGACCCCCCATCTTGCAAAAAAAATACGACGTTCTCATCTTGGGGAGCGGCACGGCAGGTCAGTCCCTTGCACTGCGGCTCGCGGACCATCAACGTGTCGCACTCGTCACCAAGCGGGAACTCGCCGATAGCGCAAGCGCCTGGGCACAGGGTGGTATCGCGGCGGTGCTGGACACGACCGACAGCATCGAAGCACACATCCAGGACACCTTCACGGCCGGGGCCTACCTTTGCGACCCGGCAGCGACACGTTTCGTCGTCGAAAACGGCCGCCGTGCGATCGAGTGGCTGATCAACCGCGGCGTGCCTTTCACCCGCGAAGATCAGTCAGAACTCGGCTATCACCTCACCCGTGAGGGCGGACATTCGCACCGCCGCATCATCCACGCAGCGGACGCGACCGGGGCAGCGGTTCAGGCCACCCTGAGCGAGGAAGTCCGCCGCCACCCGAATATCGACATCTACGAGCACCATATTGCGGTCGATCTCATCATCGGCGACAAGATAGGCCGGCCTGGCGAGGGCTGCCTCGGCGCCTACGTGCTGGACATCAAGCAGGATCGCGTCATCACCTTCGGTGCGCGCAACACGGTCCTGGCAACCGGGGGTACCGGGAAGGTCTACCTCTACACCACGAACCCGGACGTCGCCACCGGTGACGGCATTGCCATGGCATGGCGAGCGGGTTGCCGGGTCGCGGACATGGAATTCATCCAGTTCCACCCGACCTGCCTCTATCACCCGCAGGCCAAGTCCTTCCTGATTTCAGAAGCAGTCCGTGGTGAAGGCGGGCTGCTGCGCCTGCCCGACGGCACCCGCTTCATGCCGGAACACGATCCGCGGGCCGAGCTCGCGCCGCGGGACGTGGTCGCCCGCGCGATCGACTTTGAAATGAAGAAGCATGGTGTCGACTGTGTGTATCTCGACATCAGCCACAAGCCTGCAGCCTGGCTGCGCGATCACTTCCCCAACATCCATGCGCGCTGCCTTGAGCTTGGCATCGACATCACCCGCGAACCCATCCCGGTGGTGCCGGCGGCGCATTACACCTGTGGCGGCATCGTCACCGATCTCGCGGCTCGCACCGATGTGGACGGCCTTTACGCGGTCGGAGAATCCGCCTGCACCGGCCTGCACGGCGCCAACCGCCTGGCGAGCAATTCGCTCCTCGAATGCCTGGTATTCGGCGAAGCCGCCGCGCAGGACATCCTGTCGAAAGCCTCGCATGAGCCGCTCCCGCTGCCCGACTGGGACGAGAGCCGGGTAACCGATGCCGACGAGGAGGTCGTGATCTCCCACAATTGGGCCGAGCTTCGCCGAGCCATGTGGGACTACGTGGGCATCGTTCGCACCACCAAGCGACTGCAGCGCGCCCAGCACCGCATCCGCCTGCTCGCGCGCGAGATTCACGAGTTCTATTCGCATTTCCGCGTGTCGAACAATCTGATCGAGTTGCGCAATCTCGTCGTAACCGCCGACCTCATCGTGCGCTGTGCCTTGCAACGCAAGGAAAGCCGCGGCTTGCACTACTCGCGTGACTATCCCGACTCCCAGGCAAACATCCGCGACACGGTACTGCGACCACGCGGCTTCAAGCCGCGGGCGCCTTCGTCGCGCGGTGACGCAACCAGATCCTGAAGAGTCGCCAGTGCCCTGCCGGCAGATTGGCCGGCAGCAGCATGAGACGGCGCAGGCGCCACGGCAGATCACCCCCGCCAGCCGGGTGCAAGCTCAACCACACCGCCCAGCCGAAATCGACGGCGCCACCCGCCGACACCCGGGCAGCGAATTCCCGCCCTCCCAGCCTTATCGAGACACCGCCATCGTGCTCAAGCAGCACTTGATGAGACTTCCCGGCCTCTTGCCACAGGCCATAGCAAGCCGACGCACAGATCACAGTCGTCGCGCCGGCAAAGACCCACGGCAACGGCGGGCTCAAATGAAAAAGCGCCAGTCCTGCGAGCATATGCAACGCAAGGACTGACGCGATTGCGCCCTTCGCGGGACGCACGTCGAGTTTCAGCGGGTACCGCATCCGCGCGGCACCTCGAGGCTTAAACCCGACGGAACACCAAGGTTCCGTTGGTGCCGCCGAAACCGAAGTTGTTCTTCATTGCCACATCGATCTTCATCTTCCGCGCGACATTGGCGCAATAGTCAAGATCGCACTCCGGATCCTGCTCGAAGATGTTGATGGTCGGTGGCGAGATCTGGTGATGGACCGCCAGCACCGTGAACACCGACTCCAGACCACCCGCCCCACCGAGCAGGTGCCCGGTCATCGACTTGGTGGAATTCACCACCAGCTTCTTCGCCGCATCGATACCGAAAGCGAGTTTGATCGCATCGGTTTCATTCTTGTCGCCAAGCGGCGTCGACGTCCCGTGGGCGTTCAGGTAGTGGATCTCATCCGGATTGACGCCGGCATTCTTCATCGCGTTGACCATGCTGCGACGCGGGCCATCGGTATCCGGTGCGGTCATGTGGAAGGCATCGCCGCTCATGCCGAAACCGGCGAGTTCAGCGTAGATACGCGCGCCGCGCTTGACCGCATGCTCGTATTCTTCCAGCACCATGACCCCGGCACCTTCGCCGAGCACGAAACCATCGCGCTCCTTGTCCCACGGCCGGCTCGCGGTAGCCGGATCGTCATTGCGGGTGGACAAGGCCTTCGCCGACGAGAAACCACCGATGGCAAGCGAAGTCACGGTCGATTCGGCACCACCGCAGACCATCACGTCAGCATCGCCGTATTCGATCATGCGCGCGCTGGTGCCAATAGCGTGCAGGCCAGTGGTGCACGCGGTCACCACGGCGATGTTCGGCCCCTTCAAGCCGAACATGATCGAGAGATTGCCGGAGATCATGTTGATGATCGTACCGGGAATGAAGAAGGGAGAAATCTTGCGAGGACCACCAGCAAGGTAGTCATCGTGGGTATCCTCGATCATCGGCAGACCGCCGATGCCGGAACCGATATTCACGCCGATCCGTTCGGCGTTCACATCATTGATTTCGATGCCGGAGTCACGGATGGCCTGGATTCCAGCTGCCATGCCGTAATGGATGAATACGTCCATCCGTCGCGCTTCCTTGGGCGACAGATAGGTCGTGACATCGAAGCCCTTCACTTCGCCGGCAATACGCGCGGCAAAAGCGGAAGCATCGAAACGGGTGATAGGGCCAATGCCGCTCTTGCCGGCAAGCAGGTTTTCCCAGGCTTCGGGAACAGTATTGCCGACCGGTGAGACGAGTCCCAGACCGGTGACGACGACTCTACGACGCGACACAGGCAACTCCGTAATAAAACGAGGCGGAGAGGTTTAAATCGATCCGGATTCCGTCAGCGCGAAATCCGGATGGAAAACCGAATTACTTCTTCAGATGGGCGTTGACGTAGTCAATCGCTTGCTGGACGGTAGTGATCTTCTCGGCTTCTTCGTCCGGAATTTCGCACTCGAATTCTTCTTCCAGCGCCATGACCAGTTCCACGGTGTCCAGCGAATCCGCGCCCAGATCGTCCACGAACGAAGACTCGTTCTTGATCTCCGATTCGTTCACGCCAAGTTGCTCAGCGACGATCTTCTTGACGCGCTGTTCGATGTTCTCCATGAACAAACTCCTTCCCTGAAAGATGCAGGTATGTAAGAAAAAAAGCCGGCGTATTCTACCAAAAAGCACCGTTACCGCTATCGCGGCGAACGGTCATGACATGTACATGCCGCCGTTGACATGCAGCGTCGTTCCGGTGACGTAGGCCGCCGCCGGAGAAGCCAGGAAGGCAACCGCCGCAGCGATCTCCTCCGGACGCCCGAGACGACCCAGTGCGATACTGCCGAGCAGAGCGTCGCGTGCCGCATCGGGCAGCGCACGGGTCATGTCGGTATCGATGAAGCCGGGTGCTACGCAATTCACGGTGATGTTGCGGCTGCCCAGCTCACGCGCCAGCGCGCGACTCATGCCCGCCACGCCGGCCTTGGCCGCTGCGTAATTGGCCTGTCCGGGGTTGCCCGCGCTGCCGACGACCGAAGTGATATTGATGATGCGGCCGCTCCGGGCTTTCATCATGCCCCGCATCACAAGCCGGGACATGCGGAAGACAGCCTTGAGATTGGTGTCGATCACCGCATCCCACTCATCGTCCTTCATCCGCATCGCGAGGTTGTCGCGCGTGATCCCGGCGTTGTTCACCAAGATGCCGACTGCACCGAAGCGCTTCTCGACCTCGCCGATCAATGCTTCGCAGGCCTCCGCGTCGGTAACGTTCAGCGCCAGACCCGCACCCTTGTAACCCGCTTCGGCGACAGCCTTCTCGATGTCGGCTGCGCCACCTTCGGAGGTCGCAGTACCCACCACCGTTGCGCCCAACCGACCCAGTTCCATCGCCACCGCGCGACCGATGCCGCGCGAGGCGCCGGTTATCAGGGCAACCTGCCCTTCAAGCGAAAAACTCATTTCTTACCTCACAGCCGCAATCGATTGCTCGAGGCTGGCGGCGTCGTGCGCCGAGCCACCCTCGACTTCCTTGGCGATACGCTTGGTCATGCCGGCAAGCACCTTTCCGGGACCACACTCGATGACATGACTCATGCCCCGACGCGCCATCTCCTGGACGGACTCGATCCAGCGAACCGGCGAAAAAGCCTGGCGCACCAGCGCATCGCGGATCTTCTGGGGATCATCATAGACAGCGACGTCGACATTGTTCAGCACGTCGATTTCGGGCTTGCGGATTTCGACGCCGGCGAGACGTTCAGCAAGGCGCTCGGCCGCTGGCCGCATCAAGGCGCAATGGAAAGGCGCCGACACCGGCAGCAGAACCGCGCGCTTGGCGCCCTTGGCCTTGGCCACTTCCACCGCACGCTCCACCGCCGCCTTGCCGCCGGCAATGACAATCTGCCCCGGCGCGTTCAGGTTGGCGGCCTCGACCACTTCGCCCTGTGCGGCTTCGGCACAGGCCTCGCGCACGGCATCCACTTCCAGGCCAAGCAGGGCCGCCATCGCACCTTCTCCGGCCGGCACCGCTTCCTGCATCGCC
Organism: Azoarcus sp. DD4; assembly: GCF_006496635.1. NCBI lineage: Bacteria > Pseudomonadati > Pseudomonadota > Betaproteobacteria > Rhodocyclales > Zoogloeaceae > Azoarcus > Azoarcus sp. DD4. Next base: position 2,146,089 of record NZ_CP022958.1, on the reverse strand, counting down.
TGAGCGCGGAAGCGCACCAACGGAACCGCATCGGCGAACGCCATCGAACCTGCGGCAACCAGTGCGGCATATTCGCCGAGACTGTGGCCGGCAACGATGCTCGGCTTGGGACCACCACCGGCAAGCCAGGCGCGATATGCCGCCACGCCGGCAGTCAGCATCAGCGGCTGGGTGTTTACCGTCAGCGCCAGGCGCTCGGCCGGCCCCTCGCAAACCATCTGCCACAGATCCTCGCCCAAGGCGGCGGAAGCTTCGGCAAAGGTATCGCGGATCGCCGCCGACTCGCCGTAGGCGGCCATCATGCCGACGGACTGCGAACCCTGGCCGGGAAAAACCAGCGCAAAAGCCATCATCTCTCCACTATCGGTCGGAAGAAATCAGAAATCGATCAGGGCTGCGCCCCAGGTGAAACCACCGCCAACACCCTCGATGATGACGCGGTGCCCCGGCCGGATGCGCCCATCGCGCACGGCGAGATCGAGCGCCAGCGGAATCGAGGCAGCGGAGGTATTGCCATGACGATCAACCGTCGTGACCACTTTGTCCATGGACAGGCCGAGCCGCTTGGCGGTCGCCTGAATGATGCGGATGTTGGCCTGATGCGGGATCAGCCAATCGACGCTGTCGGCCGCTTCGCCAGCCTGCTCGAGCACTTCGAGCGCCACGTCGCCCAGCACCTTGACCGCGAACTTGAAGACCGCCTGGCCGTCCATGCGCAGGAAGGGGTCGCCGATGACCTGCCCCGACGCAACACCGCCGGCCACGCACAGGATGGGATGATGACTGCCGTCGGCGTGCAGCGCCGTGGTGAGTATGCCCGGACGCTCCGACGCCTCGAGCACCACCGCGCCTGCTCCGTCCCCGAACAGCACACAGGTGCCGCGATCGGACCAATCCAGAATGCGGGAAAACACTTCCGCACCAACCACCAGGGCGCGCTTGTGACTGCCGGATCGAATGAACTTCTCGGCCACGCTCAAGGCGTAGACGAAACCGCTGCACACCGCCTGCACGTCAAACGCCGCTCCGCCATTGCGGATACCCAGCTTGGACTGCAGCAAGGCCGCAGTGCTCGGGAAGATGTAATCGGGCGTCGACGTCGCCACGATGATGAGATCGATGTCTTCCGCCTCGCAACCGGCGGCTTCGATCGCACGCTCGGCCGCAATGCGCGCGAGGTCGCTGGCACCGACATCGGCAGCCGCAAGGTGGCGGGTCCGGATGCCGGTCCGCGTCACCACCCATTCGTCAGAGGTATCGATGCCGCGCGCAACCAGATCGTCGTTCGTCACCGGTTCGCCCGGCAGATAGCTGCCGGTGCCGGCGATCTTCGCGTGGATCATGCTGCTGCCTCCTGATTCATCGTCGCCATGCGCTCCTCGATACGTTCGATCAAGCGGTTGGATGCGGCATCAGCCGCGCGGGCAATGGCCTGCTCGAAAGCAAACGCGTCGGCCGAACCATGGCTCTTGACCACCACGCCGCGCAAACCGAGCAGCGACGCGCCGTTGTAGCGGCGGTGATCGACCCGCTTCTTGAAGCGTTTCAGCGCCGGCAGCGCCACCACCGCCATCAGTTTCGTCAGCCAGTTGCGGCTGAACTCCTCGCGCAGGAAGGTCGCCAGCATCTGCGCGAGGCCTTCCGAAGTCTTGAGCGCCACATTGCCGACGAAACCGTCGCACACCACGACGTCGACCGCGCCCTTGTAGATCTGGTCGCCCTCGACGTTGCCGGTGAAATTCAGACCGCTGGTTCGCAACAACTCGCCAGCCTGCTTGACGACCTCGTTGCCTTTGATCGCCTCTTCGCCGATATTGAGCAGGCCGACCGTCGGCCGGTCGATGTGCTCCACCGCGGAAACCAGCATCGCACCCATGATGCCGAACTGAAGCAGGTGCTCGGGCGTGCAATCCACGTTCGCACCGAGATCGAGCACATAGGTACGGCCATTGCGACTGGGCAGCACGGTGGCGATGGCTGGACGATCGATACCCGGCAACGTCTTCAGTACGAAGCGGGAAATCGCCATCAGGGCGCCGGTGTTGCCGGCAGAAACTGCGGCAGCAGCGACACCCGACTTCACCAGATCAACGGCGACGCGCATGGACGAATCCTTCTTGCTGCGCATCGCATTGGCCGGCGCCTCATCCATGCCGACCACTTCCGTCGCCGCCTGCAATACGAGACGATCGCCAAACTCACCTGCCACAGGCGTCAACAGCGGCGCCAGCACTTCTTCTCGACCGACCACGATCGCACGCGCATCCGCGTGACTGCGCAGGAACGCAAACACGGCAGGCAGCGTCACGACCGGGCCGTGATCGCCACCCATGCAATCGACTGCAACGGTGACACTCATCGGCTTCTCGCGTGATTCAGAAACATCGGATAAAAAAGGCGGCGCAGGCGCAACGCGCTCTGCGCCGCCTCCAATTCAGGAAGCAGGCTTATTCGCCCTTGGTCTTGACGACCTTCTTGCCGCGATAGAAGCCGTTCGGGCTGATGTGGTGACGCAGATGCACTTCACCGGTGGTCGCTTCGACAGCCAGCGACGGCGCGGTCAGGAAATCGTGCGCACGGTGCATGCCACGCTTGGAGGGGGACTTCTTGTTCTGCTGGACTGCCATGAAAAACTCCTAATTCACAGGTACTACGTAATTTCGTTCAAGCCTTGCCGCCGCCACGCAAGCCGGCCAGCACAGCAAAAGGCGACTGCTTGCCTTCACCATTGACCGGGCGAGGCTGATCACAATTCTCGTGCCGCGGCGCGATTGGCAACGCCAGCAGAATCTCGTCCTCGACAAGCCCGATCACATCAAGATCGGCCTCCACCTCGAAGGCATCAACCTCGTCGTCTTCAAGCTCTTCGTCAGGAATGCCCTGACCCGGGCGAACCGGTTGCAACACCGACTCCAGAACCAGATCCCAACTCATGCCCTCGAGACAACGCTGACAACGCAACTCAAGGCGACCATCGGCCACAAGCCGCAACCTCGGCTTACCCTGCTCATCGACAGATCCGTCGATGCGGTAACTGACCACACCGTCGGTATTCGCAAGGAAGTCCGCAAGCCGCTCAAGCGCAGCAATCCGCACCTCACCACCCAGACTGCGGAGATCGGCAGCAAAGCGGAAAGGATCGGAAATTACAACGGATTGAACGTCTTGATGCGACATAAGAGGCGCATGATATTATTTTTTTCAACCGTCTGTCAAAGCTTGCACCGCCCTCGAAGCCCTAGCCGGGCGTGCACCAAATTCCGTAACCGCACACGAAAACATGAAACTCGTACTTGCCTCCACGTCGTCCTATCGCCGCCTGCTGCTCGAACGCCTGCAATACCCCTTCGAGGTAGCCCGCCCCGACACCGACGAGGCGCCACTTCCAGGCGAACACCCCGCCGCCACCGCCGAACGCCTTGCCGTCGAAAAAGCGCGCGCTGTCGCCGAACATCACCCCGACGCCCTGGTGATCGGCAGCGATCAGGTCGCCTATCTTGGCGACACGATCTTCGGCAAACCCGGCACCGAGGCGCGCGCAATCGAGCAACTGACCCGCATGAGCGGACAAACCGTCATCTTCCATACCGCCCTTGCCGTGATCAACACCCGCAGCGGCCGTGTTCACTGCGAGGGAGTTCCGACCGAGGTCCGTTTTCGCGAACTCTCCGACGCAGAGATCCGGCGCTATGTCGACAAGGAAAAGCCGCTGGATTGCGCCGGCAGCGCCAAATCCGAAGGCTTGGGGATTTCGCTGCTCGATGCCCTTTCTGGCGACGACCCGACCGCACTGATCGGCCTGCCCCTGATTGCCCTCTCGCGCATGCTGCGTGCCGAGGGCATCGATCTGCCATGAACCCGGAACACGGACAGCGCGCCGGAAGCCCGGCGCCGCGCACCTGCGGCACGCTTTACCTGATCCCGGTCGGACTGGGCGGCACCGACTGGCCGGGATTTCTGCCGGCGCAGACGCAGGCGATCGCGGCCAGGCTCACTCACTTCATCGTCGAGAATGCGCGTGCGGCGCGCGCTCACCTCAAGCACATCGGCTACCCACAGCCACTGCGCGACACGGATATCCAGGAATTACCGGAGAACGCGTCGGCGGCGGCTCTCGACGCCCTCCTTGCACCGGCATTGCAGGGCGACGATATCGGGCTGATGTCCGACGCCGGCTGCCCGGCCGTGGCCGACCCGGGTTCCCGCGTTGTCGCACGCGCCCACGAACGCGGTATCGCGGTGGCGCCACTGGTCGGGCCGTCATCGATTCTGCTGGGATTGATGGGCTCCGGACTCAACGGCCAGAGCTTCGCGTTCCACGGCTATCTGCCGGTCGCCGAAGCCGAGCGCGACGCCCGCATCCGCGGACTCGAAGAAGAGTCGCGACGCCTCGATCGCACGCAGATCTTCATCGAGACGCCCTATCGAAACGAGCGCATGCTCGACGCCCTGCTCCGACTCGGCCACCGTGAAACCCGACTCTGCATCGCGTGCGACCTGACCACGCCGAACGAATACATCGTCACGCATCCGATCGACCGGTGGCGGCGCGAGACACGTCCGGCACTCGCCAAACGCCCCGCCCTTTTCCTGCTGCTTGCGCGCTGAACGCCTGAACGCGTTTGGCCCGTCCGACCGGCTCAGCGCAGGCTGATCCGGCCAAGCGCGCCAACAACGCTTTCGGTCATGCTCGCACCGAAACGGCGGGCAAAGCGCTCGGCAACGCTGGGCTTCTGAGTGAAGTCGCGAATCTCCTCGGCCTGGAATACATCACGCGCGACCGACTCTACCGTGCCGAAGCCGTCGGCAAGTCCGAGCTCCACGCTGCGCGCACCGGTCCACACCAGACCCGAGAACAGTTCCGGCGCATCCTTCAGCCGCGCTCCCCGCCCCTTGCGTACCACCTCGATGAATTGCCGGTGAATGTCGTCGAGCAGACCGCGCGCGTGCTCCATCTGCCCGTCACGCTGCGGCGAGAAGGGATCGAGGAAACCCTTGTTCGCACCGGCCGACAGCAGGCGGCGCTCCACCCCGAGCTTGTCCATCGCGCCGACAAAACCAAACCCGTCCATCAGCACGCCGATGGAGCCGACAAGGCTGGCCTTGTCGACCAGGATCTTGTCGGCCGCCACGGCGACGTAGTAGCCGCCCGAAGCGCACATGTCCTCGACCACCGCAACCACCGGCAGATCGGGGCGGGTGGCGCGCAGACGATAGACCTCGTCGTTGATCATCCCGGCCTGCACCGGGCTACCGCCGGGACTGTTGATGCGCACGATCACGCCGCGCACCGCCTTGTCCTCATAGGCCGACTGCAGCGCTGCGATGACGTGTTCGGCACTGGCTTCCGAGCCGGCATCGATGACACCCTCGACCGCAACCAGCGCGGTATACCCTCGGCCATCGGTCAGATTCTCGGCGGACTCGCCCCAGTCACCCGCCATCCAGATCAGGAATCCGACATAGGCGAAGGCCAGCAGCTTGAAAAAGATGCCCCAACGCCGCCGCCGCCGCTGTTCGGTCAAAGATTCGAGCGCCAGCTTTTCGAGCAGCTTGCGCTCCCAGTTGTTCCCGTCGCCATCGCCACTCATCGCTCACCTTCCAACAGGAATACCTGCCCCGATCGCTCGACCACGCTCAGGCGCGACAGCTGCCCTCCCTTGCAAGGCCCCATCACGCAACGTCCGTTTTCAGGCTGGTAGTGTGCACCGTGCACTGCACAAATCAAGAGATGCCCGGTCAGGTCGAAGAACTTGCCGGGCGTCCAGTCGAGCTCGACCGGAACGTGCGCGCAACGATTGAGATAGGCGTGCACCGCACCGCGATAGCGCACCACGAACGCCGGCTCCTCGACCCCGGCGCGCAGGACGGTGAACCGGATGCCGTCGCCGCCGTCGGCCAGCGCCTCGGCGGCGCAGATCAGACGTTCGCCCTGAGCCATCGATCGAGCGCTCCTGGCGTATCGACGAAAGCCAGCGGCAATTCGCTCTCCAGCGCCTCGCGCGGATGAGCACCGAAGCCCACCGCCAGCCCGGCAACGCCAGCATTCTTCGCCATCAGCAGGTCGTGCGTCGTGTCGCCTATCATCAGCGTACGGTCCCGTTCCACCCCGAGCTCGTCCATCAACTCTTCCAGCATCGCGGGATGCGGCTTGGAAAAGCACTCATCCGCACAGCGCGTGGCGTGGAAATACGCCCCCAGCCCGGAATGCGACAAGGCTCGGTCCAGACCGACCCGGCTCTTGCCCGTCGCCACCGCCAGCATTTTCCCCTGCCCCGACAGCCAACCCATCATTTCAGGCACGCCGGGAAACAGCGTCAGCTCGTGGTCGGACGCCAGGTAGTGATGCCGATAGCGCTCGACCATGCGCGGGTAGTCCTCGGCGCCGAGATCCGGCACCGCGTGGCGCAAGGCGTCGCCGAGTCCGAGCCCGATGACGTAGCGAGCACGCTCCTCGCTAGGCTCCGGGAGACCGAGGTCGCGACATGCCGCAAGTATGGCCCGCACGATGGCGGCCGCCGAATCCATCAGCGTGCCGTCCCAGTCGAAGACGATGAGATCAAAACGTTCAGCCATGTGCGGCGGACTCCTTGTCATCCAGTCGGGCGATGAAATCGTTCAATTCGTCCGGCAACGGCGCTTCGAATATGAGACGTTCGCCGGTGAGCGGGTGAACGAAACTCAGCGATGCGGCATGCAGGAACATGCGTCGCAAGCCCTCGCCCTCCAGCACCTTGTTCAGCGCGAAGTCGCCGTACTTGTCGTCGCCGCAAAGCGGGAAGCCGAGGTGGGCAAGATGCACGCGAATCTGATGCGTACGCCCGGTCTTCAGTTCCACCTCGAGCAGACTGTAGGCAGCCCAGCGTCGCACCAGCCGCACGATGCTGTGCGCAGGCTTGCCCTCGGCGCTCACGCGCACACGCCGCTCGCCTTCGGGGGTCAGATATTTGAACAGCGGCACTTTCACATGCTGCATCGGGTTGGTCCAGCGCCCCGGCACCAAGGTCAGGTAGCGTTTCTCCACCCTGCCCTCACGCATCATGTCGTGCAAGGCGGTAAGCGCCGAACGCTTCTTCGCCACGATGAGCAGGCCGGAGGTTTCCCGGTCCAGGCGATGTGCCAACTCCAGCATCTTCAACTCGGGGCGCTGGCTGCGGAGTTGCTCGATCACGCCATAGCTCACGCCGCTGCCGCCATGCACGGCCTTGCCCGACGGCTTGTTGACCACCAGCAGCGCGTCGTCCTCGAATACCACCGGCAGCGGCTTGCCGGCCGGCGCCGGTACAGTACGGGTCGGTTCGGCCACACGCATGGGCGGAATCCGCACCTCGTCGCCGAGCACCAGCCGATAGGTCGGCTGCACCCGCTTGCCGTTCACCCTCACCTCGCCGCCGCGCAGGATGCGATAGACGTGGCTCTTGGGCACGCCTTTGGCGAGCCGCAGCAGGTAGTTGTCGATGCGCTGGCCGGCGGCCGCATCGTCGATGCGTTCGTGTCGGACTGCGAGCGCTTTGCCTTGAGTCGTCATCCTGAAATATACTTGCGCACAGTTTTTCCGGTTGCGGTCGACATCCCCTCGCGCCCGAAGGTGGTGGTGGATGAACGACGACGAGCCCGCACGAGCGCTCCCGGAAGAACCGATGTGTGCCGTACGAAGCCCAAAAAGGCGGCGATGGTAACGCAATCAATAAAGTAAGACACACTCTTCGATCTACCAGTTGGATTTATTCGCGTAGCACGCACGCAGGATCAAATGTTCTGGCTCCGATACGGCATGCCGGTATCGAGCGGGAATACGAGAATTTCGACCAGCCGCTCCATCACAGCCCAATCAACCACCGGAAGAAAGCAGCCTTACCCAATCGCTCCTGATCCCGGAAAGCGCGATGGTGCGCGCCGTTCGTCCTGCCCGTGTGCTTTGCGCGGGGGAACGACCTAAATGAAGCGCATGCTTTTCAACGCGACGCAGGCCGAAGAACTGCGCGTCGCAATCGTAGACGGTCAGAAACTGATCGATCTCGATATCGAATCGGCCGCAAAAGAACAACGCAAGAGCAACATCTACAAGGCGGTCATCACCCGAATCGAGCCCAGCCTCGAAGCCGCTTTCGTGGATTACGGCGCCGAGCGCCACGGTTTCCTTCCCTTCAAGGAAATCTCCCGCTCCTATTTCCAGCCCGGCGTAGACGCCGGCAAGGCGAGCATCAAGGAAGCCTTGCGCGAGGGCCAGGAACTCATCGTCCAGGTCGAGAAGGACGAGCGCGGCAACAAGGGTGCGGCGCTCACCACCTACATCTCGCTGGCCGGCCGCTATCTGGTGCTGATGCCCAACAACCCCCGTGGCGGTGGCGTGTCGCGCCGCGTCGAGGGTGACGAGCGCGCCGAACTGCGCGACGTCATGGACCAGCTCGAAGTACCGGGAGGCATGAGCCTGATCGCGCGTACCGCCGCCATCGGCCGCAACGCCGAAGAGCTGCAGTGGGATCTCAACTACCTGCTGCAGTTGTGGACCGCGATCGAGGGCGCTGCCACCAGCCAGTCGGGCGCTTTCCTGATCTATCAGGAAGGCAGCCTGGTCATCCGTGCCATCCGCGACTATTTCCAGCCGGAAATCGGCGAGATCCTGATCGACACCGACGACATCTATGAGCAGGCGCGCCAGTTCATGGCCCACGTCATGCCGGGCAACGTCAACCGGGTCAAGCGTTACCAGGACGACGTGCCGCTGTTCTCGCGCTTCCAGATCGAGCACCAGATCGAATCGGCCTACTCGCGCCAGGTCGGCCTGCCCTCGGGCGGCGCCGTGGTCATCGACCACACCGAAGCGCTGGTGTCGATCGACGTGAACTCCGGCCGCGCCACCAAGGGCGCCGACATCGAGGAAACCGCCTTCCGCACCAACCTCGAAGCGGCCGACGAAATCGCCCGCCAGCTGCGCCTGCGCGACCTCGGCGGCCTGATCGTCATCGACTTCATCGACATGGAGTCGCAAAAGAACCAGCGCGAAGTCGAGAACCGCCTGCGCGACGCGCTGCGCCACGACCGCGCTCGCGTGCAGACCGGCAAGATCAGCCGCTTCGGCCTGCTCGAACTGTCGCGCCAGCGCCTGCGTCCGGCGCTTGCCGAGACCAGCTACATCCCCTGCCCGCGCTGCAACGGCACCGGCCACATCCGCAGCACCGAATCCTCGGCGCTGCACATCGTGCGCATCCTCGAAGAAGAGGCGATGAAGGAAAACACCGGCGCGGTGCACCTGCAGGTGCCGGTCGATGTCGCCACTTTCCTGCTCAACGAGAAGCGGGTCGACATCGCGCGCATCGAGATGCGCCACAAGGTGCAGCTGATCATCGTCCCCAACCGCCATCTGGAGACGCCGCAGCACGAGATCATCCGCCTGCGTCACGACCAGCTCAACCTCGAGGACATCGCGCTGGCCAGCTACCAGATGGTGCAAAAGCCCGCCGACGAGGAACCGCGCCTGCCGACCAAGGATGGCGAAAAGCCGGCCCGCCAGGAAGCCGCCGTCAAGGGCATCGCGCCCGAGCAGCCAGCCCCCATCGTCGAGCATCGTGCCGAAGCGGCTGCGCCCGCCGCCACAACTGCTCCGCGTCGCGGCCTGATCGAGACCATTCTCAGCTGGTTCCGCAGCGAACCCGCCGCCGCACCGGAGACCCCGGCTACGCCGGAAACACCCACACGCCGTGAAGGCCGCGGCCGCAGCGAACGCAGCACCGACAACCGTCGTGGCAACGGCAACCGCAACCGCCGCGAAGGCCAACGCGGCGAACGGCCGGATCGTGGCGAACGTGAAGAGAGCGCAGCGCAGCGCACCGAAGGCGGTCGCACCGGCCGCAGTGAACGTGGCGAACGCGCCGAGGGCGTCGAGCGTGAGAAGCCCCAGCGCCAGTCTCAGGAGCGTACAGAACGCGGCGAGCGTACAGAACGCGGCGAAGGCGGTCGCAATCGCGGCCGCGGCCAGCGGGGCGCCGGACGCGGCGAAGAAGCTGCCGAGAAGCCGGCCGACAAGGTCATCGAAGCAGTGTCCGATGTGGCTGTCGCCGCCGTGCCGGCAGAGCTGATCGTGTCCGCTGCCGAAACCGTGACGGCTCCGTCCACGCAAGATGAGGCATCGCTCGACAGCGGAACCCCGGAGAAACGCCGTCGCCGCGGCCGTGGCCGCCGCGACCGCCGCGGTCCGGACGCCGCCGGCGAGCAAGTGACCGAAGCCGGCGCAGTCGCCGAGCCGTCGTCCGCCGAAGTTGTCGCCGAGGTCGTCGACGAAGTTGTGGCATCGCCGGCCGCTCCCGCGGTCGAGGCTGTCGCCGTCGCGGAAGCGCCCGCGGAGCCGGCTGTCGAACCGACCGAGCCGCTCCACGAGCAGGTTGTGCTGGCCGAACCGGCAGCGGTCACTGAGGAAGTTGCCGCCGAACTGCCTGTCCCCGCGACCTCCGTCACGACGGTCGAGACCGTGGTCGAAGCGGCACCGTTGCCGGTCAGTGTCAGCACGCAGCAAGACCTGCCGTCGGCTGCCGAGCCTGCCGCATCGGAGGTCGTCGTGGTGGCTGTTGCCGCCGAGGAAGCGGTCGCATCGAGTGCGCCTGTAGAAGCTCCTGCAATCGAAGCTCAGCCGGCCACCTCGGCCGAACCGGTCGCAGTTGAAGTCGCCAGCGCTGAGGCCGCCGTGGCAGAGACTATCGTTGCCGAACCGGCACCAGTTGCGGTGGTCGGGACGGAAACCCAGGCCATGGAAGTCGAAACGACCACTACCCGTCCCGCTGCGCCGCAGCCACCGGCCACCAGCACGCCGATCGATCTCGGCCCCGCACTGGCTGACAGCGGCCTGGTACTGATCGAGACCAACCGCGACAAGCTGGCCAGCTTCGGCACCGGCGCGCCCGAGCAGCCCCAGCATATCGGCCGCAAGCCGCGCCCGGTGGCCGTAGTCGCCAGCGAACCGCTGCAGCAGGTCGAAACCCGTAAGTAAGGCAAGGCGCGAAAGTGCCGAAAGGAAAAGGCCACCCCGCGGGGTGGCCTTTTCCATTACGTCAGCGCTGCCGTGATCGAGCTCAGCGTACCAGCCTGTCCAGCAGGCCTCCGACGCCGCTTTCGCACAGGTCGAGCACCGCCTCGAAACCCTGGGGACCGCCATAGTACGGGTCCGGTACCTCGTCAAACTCCGCCAGGGGCGCGTAGTCGAGAAAAAGCGCCAGCTTGGGCCTGTAGACCTCCGGACAGGCACGGGTCATCAGTTCCAGATGACCGCGATCCATTGCCAGCAGCAGGTCGAAGCGCTGGAAATCGCCAGCATCGAGCTTGCGCGCGCGCAAGCGGCTGAGGTCGTAGCCGCGCCGCGCCGCCGCCTTGACGGAACGCGGGTCCGGCGCCTCACCGGCGTGATAGCCGTGCGTGCCAGCGGAATCGACCTCGACCATGCCGTCGAGCTTGCCGCGCTGGATGAAATGCTGCGCCACGCCCTCCGCAGTGGGCGATCGGCATATGTTCCCCGTGCACACGAACAAAACCCGTTTCACTCCTTCGCCTCCCTAGATGCTGCCGTGCTGGTCGGCGCCGAAGGCGCGCTCCCGCAACTTGAATAGTTCGTCCCGCGCCGCCGCAGCCTTCTCGAAATCCAGGTTGCGGGCGTGCTCCTGCATCTCCTTCTCCAGCTTCTTAATGGCGCGCGCGAGTTGCTTCTCGTCCATCGCCGCGTAATCGACCCTCGCCTCACCGACACGCGCAGCGTCCCGACTGGCGCCATCCGCATTGTAGACACCGTCGATGATGTCCTTGATCCGCTTGGTCACCGTCTTGGGCACGATGCCGTTGGCCTCGTTGAAGGCAATCTGCTTGGTACGACGACGCTCGGTTTCACCGATGGCCGCCCGCATCGAATCCGTCATGCGATCGGCGTAGAGGATGGCGGTGCCGTGGATGTGGCGTGCCGCACGGCCTATGGTCTGGATCAGCGAACGCTCGGAACGCAGGAAGCCCTCCTTGTCCGCATCGAGTATCGTCACCAGCGACACCTCGGGAATGTCCAGCCCCTCGCGCAGCAGGTTGATGCCGACCAGCACATCGAACTCGCCCAACCGCAGGTCGCGGATGATCTCGACACGCTCCACGGTATCGATGTCCGAGTGGAGGTAACGGACCTTGACCCCGTTGTCGCCGAGGTAGTCGGTCAGATCCTCGGCCATGCGCTTGGTCAACACCGTCACCAGCACCCGCTCCCCGACGGCGGTCCGTTTCTTGATCTCACCCAGCAGGTCGTCCACCTGGGTGGTCGCCGGTCGCACTTCGACCACCGGATCGATCAGCCCGGTCGGCCGCACCACCTGCTCCACCACCTGGCCCTGGTGTTCCGCCTCGTAGGCGGCCGGCGTGGCCGACACGAAGACGGTCTGCGGCATCAGGCGCTCGAACTCCTCGAACTTGAGCGGCCGGTTGTCCAGCGCCGAGGGCAGGCGAAAGCCGTAGCCGACAAGGTTTTCCTTGCGCGAACGATCGCCCTTGTACATGCCACCGACCTGGCCGATGGCGACGTGCGACTCGTCGACGAACATCAGCGCATCGGCCGGCAGATAGTCGATCAACGTCGGCGGAGGCTCACCCGGGCCGCGGCCCGAGAGATGGCGCGAGTAGTTCTCGATTCCCTTGCAGAAGCCCATTTCGTTCAACATCTCGAGGTCGAAGCGGGTGCGCTGCTCGATGCGCTGCGCCTCCACCAGCTTGCCCTCGCGCTGGAAGCAGGCCACGCGTTCCTTGAGTTCGTCCTTGATCGCCTCGATCGCCTTCAGCACCGTCGCCCGCGGCGTCACATAGTGGCTGGACGGATACACCGTGAAGCGCACCAGCTTCTGCTTGAGATGGCCGGTAAGCGGGTCGAACAGCGTCAGGTGCTCGATCTCGTCGTCGAACATCTCGATGCGGATCGCAAGCTCCGCGTTCTCCGACGGAAATACGTCGATGACATCGCCGCGCACGCGGAAGGTGCCGCGGCGGAAATCCATGTCCGAGCGTGTGTACTGCATCGCCACCAGGCGCGCGATCAGGTCGCGCTGCCCCATGCGTTCGCCTTCGCGCAGGTGCAGGATCATCGCGTGGTAATCGACCGGATCGCCGATACCGTAGATGCACGACACCGTCGCCACGATCACCACGTCGCGCCGCTCCATCAGGCTCTTCGTGGCCGACAGCCGCATCTGCTCGATATGCTCGTTCACCGATGAGTCTTTCTCGATGAAGAGGTCGCGCTGCGGCACGTAGGCTTCCGGCTGATAGTAGTCGTAGTAGCTGACGAAATACTCGACCGCGTTCTCCGGCAGGAACTCGCGGAACTCGGCATAGAGCTGCGCCGCCAGCGTCTTGTTGGGCGCCAGCACCAGCGCCGGCCGCCCCATGCGGGCGATGACATTGGCCATGGTGTAGGTCTTGCCCGAGCCGGTCACGCCGAGCAGGGTCTGAAACATCAGGCCGTCCTCGATGCCCTCGCACAGCTGTGCGATCGCCGTCGGCTGATCGCCCGCCGGCGGAAAGGGCTGGTGCAACCGGAACGGGCTCCCTTCGAAACTGAGCACCTGCGCACTGCTGGAACCGCTGTCGGTCGAACTCTGCATGCTAGAATTTCCGCCTTGTTTCAAGCGCCTTCACCGTGTGGGCCGGGCGAACGAAACATCGATTATTTCCCAAATCGCGCCGCAAGGCACGGCAGATCGCCGCGCCGGGTGCGACAGAACCGCTAGCGCAACTGGAGTCTTCATGTCCGCATCGATCTTCGCCGCCGTCGAACTGGCGCCCCGTGACCCGATCCTCGGCCTCAACGAGGCCTTCGCCGCCGACACCCGTGCCGAAAAGGTGAACCTCGGCGTCGGCGTCTACTACGACGACAACGGCAAGATCCCGCTGCTGGCTGCCGTTCGCGCTGCCGAGAAGGCCCGCCTGGAAGCCATGCCGCCGCGCGGCTACCAGCCGATCGAAGGCCCCGCCGCCTACAACAACGCGGTGCAGAACCTGCTCCTGGGCAAGGATTCCGCACTCATCGCCAACGGCCAGGTCGTCACCGTCGAAGCGCTCGGCGGCACCGGCGCGCTCAAGGTCGGCGCCGACTACCTCAAGCGCCTGCTGCCCGGCGCCAGCGTGTATATCTCCGACCCGAGCTGGGAAAACCACCGCGCGCTGTTCGAATCCGCCGGTTTCCCGGTCGAAACCTATCCGTACTACGACGCGGCCACCCGCGGCGTCAACTTCGCCGGCATGAAGGCCACGCTGGAAAGCCTGCCCGCCGGCTCGATCATCGTGCTGCACGCCTGCTGCCACAACCCGACCGGCGCCGACCTCAGCGACGCCCAGTGGGATGAAGTGGTTGCGGCCTGCCGCACCCGCGGCCTGGTGCCCTTCCTCGACATGGCCTACCAGGGCTTCGCCGACGGCATCGACGCCGACGCGGTGGCGGTGCGTGCCTTCTCGGCCAGCGGCCTGCAGTTCTTCGTCTCCAGCTCGTTCTCGAAGAGCTTCTCGCTCTACGGCGAACGCGTCGGCGCGCTCTCCATCGTCACCGCCAGCAAGGACGAATCCGCCCGCGTACTGTCGCAGGTCAAGCGCGTGATCCGTACCAACTACTCCAACCCGCCGATCCACGGTGGCGCGATCGTGGCCGCAGTGCTGAACTCCGCCGAACTGCGCCAGCAGTGGGAAGACGAGCTCGCCGGCATGCGCGACCGTATCCGCGCCATGCGTACCGGCCTGGTCGAGCAGCTCAAGGCCGAAGGCGTGGCGCAGGACTTCTCCTTCGTCATCAAGCAGCGCGGTATGTTCTCCTACACCGGCCTCAGCGCCGCCCAGGTCGAGAAGCTGAAGACCGACTTCGGCATCTACGCGGTCTCCACCGGCCGTATCTGTCTGGCCGCGCTGAACTCCAAGAACATCGGCTACGTCGCCAAGGCGATCGCGGCCGTGGTCAAGGCCTGACGTATCCGGCCGGCGACGATTTCTTGAAAAAATCGTCGCCGGTTTCTTGACGAACCGCGACTCGATGCCTAGAATGCGCGGCTCTGTTCCTCGATAGCTCAGTCGGTAGAGCGCCGGACTGTTAATCCGTAGGTCCCTGGTTCGAGCCCAGGTCGAGGAGCCAAAAATCTGGATGTACGACAGCAACAAGGTCGGACATCAAGCGGTAAAAGCAACAACGAGCATCAATTCCCCGATAGCTCAGTCGGTAGAGCGCCGGACTGTTAATCCGTAGGTCCCTGGTTCGAGCCCAGGTCGGGGAGCCAAATTAAAGGCCGTGTTCATGAGGAACACGGCCTTTTTCTTTTCCCGCGTCAGATCACCGGCCCGCCGGCGCAAGCGCCGCGCAGGCCGATGCAGCAACTCAATGCGTGCGCCGCCGCTTGCGCCGCGAAGCCGGCTCGCCGTCGGCAAAGGCGTGACGCGCCGCCGTCATGTCGGCCAACACGGCCGCCACCTTGTAGTTGAGCGAACCACGTGGCATTGCCCCCTTGGCATCCGGCTCGCCGGCCGGCACGCCGGTAAGCACCGTCATCGCCTCGTCCACGGTGTTGACCGGGTAGATATGGAAGCGCCCCGCCCTCGCCGCATCGACCACGTCCTCACGCAGCATCAGATGGCGCACACTCGCCGCCGGAATCACCACCCCGTGACTGCCGTCCAGACCGCGCGCTGCGCACAGGTCGAAGTAGCCTTCGATTTTTTCGTTTACGCCGCCGATGACCTGCACTTCACCGAACTGGTTCACCGACCCGGTGATCGCCAGACGCTGTTCGATGGGCAGCTGCGTCAGCGCCGACAGCAACGCGCAGAGTTCGGCAAGCGAGGCCGAATCGCCTTCCACCGGCGCATAGGATTGCTCGAATACAAGGCTGGCCGACAGCGACAGTGGCTGATGACGCGCATAGCGCGCTGCCAGGAAGGCCGACAGGATCAGCACGCCCTTGGAGTGGATCGCACCACCCAGATCGGCCTCGCGTTCGATGTCGACCACATCGCCCTCGCCCAGCCGCACCGTGGCGGAAATCCGCACCGGATGGCCAAAGCGCTCGCCGGCAAGCTCGATCACCACCAGACCATTGATCTGCCCGGCACGCGCGCCGGTGGTGCTGATCAGCGTGGTGCCCTCGAGCATGGACTGCCGTACCCGCTCGGGGTAACGCCCGCTGCGACGGACGCGGGCGGCAAGCGCGGCCTCCACCTGCTCGCGGCCGACACGGTCGCAGGCGGCCTCGCGGGCAAAGTGGTCTGCCTCGCGCATCAGATCGGCCAAGCTGCGCGTCTGCAAGGACAAGCGCCCTGCATCCTCGGCGAAGCGAGCACCCTCCTCCACCAGGCGGGCCACCGCACCGCGATCCAGCGGCAGCAGGTTGGCGCCTCGCGCCAGCATCGCCAGCAGCCGGGCATACTGGAACTCGTTCTCCGGCGTGCGGGGCAGGTCATCGTCGAAATCCGCCGCCACCTTGAAGAGTTCGGCAAAGTCCGGATCGTGCTCCATCAGCATGTAGTAGATGTCGCGGTCACCTATCATCACGACCTTGAGCGCACAAGGCACCGCCTCTGGCTCCAGCGTCAGCGAGCCGCTCCAGCCCTGCGCCTCCGCCGGCGGCTCGATACGGATCTCGCCCGAGCGCAGGCTGCGCTTGAGTCCTTCCCAGGCGAAGGGCTGGGTCAGCAAACGCTCTGCATCGACCACCAGATAGCCGCCATTCGCGCGGTGCAGCGCGCCGGCTCGGATCAGGTTGAAGTGACTGACCTGCACGCCCTGCTGCATCAGGTGCTCGATACGACCGATGAGGTTGCCGTAGCCCGGATTGTTCTCGAACACGATCGGAGCCCCCTGCGAGGCTGCGTGATCGACCAGCAGCTTCACCTGGTAACGGCTGAAACGGGCGTTTTCCTCGGTATCGGTCGTTTCGTCCTCTTCCTCCTCGAACAGCACGCTGTTGGCTGCGCTGTCCAGCACATCGCGCGCAACCGCATCGAAGAAGCGCAGCACTTCTGGCAGATCGACATGGCGCTCGCGCATCTCGCGCATCAGGTGGGCGATGGCCGGCGAAAGCACCTCATGCTCCGCGCGGACGATGGATTCACGCAGGGCCTTGCGCCAGCCAGGAAATTCGTTGAGCAGCGCCT
The DNA here is from genome assembly GCF_006496635.1 of Azoarcus sp. DD4. Taxonomy (NCBI): domain Bacteria; kingdom Pseudomonadati; phylum Pseudomonadota; class Betaproteobacteria; order Rhodocyclales; family Zoogloeaceae; genus Azoarcus; species Azoarcus sp. DD4. Next base: position 2,128,947 of record NZ_CP022958.1, on the reverse strand, counting down.
CCAGCTTGTCGCTCCAGGCCTCGACACGCGCCTCTATCGCTTCACGCTCGGTCTCGGGCAAGGCCTCGAAGGCTTCCGGCGACAAGGCCTCGCCGTCGCGCGACGGGGCAAACACGAAGCCGTCCTGGGTCTGCAGCAGGGAAATACCCTCTGCGGCACAACCTTCGCCGAGTTCGCGCAGCGCAGCCTCTTCACGCGCCTTGTGGGAGTTCTGCAACGCCTCGATGCGCTCGGTGTGAGTTTCGTGGCCGAGTGCTGCGTCGATCGCCGGCCCCAGTTCGCGGATGAAGACCTGCATGTCGGTACGCAAGGCGGCCCCCCGACCAGCAGGCAGCGTCAGCAGACGGGGACGGAGGGTTTCGTCAAAGTTGTGGAGATAGCACAGGTCCGGCGGCACCGGCTCGGTTGCGGCGCGTTCGCGCAGCAGGCGGAAAGTGGTGGCGTGCTTGCCGCTGCCGGCCTCGCCGAGGACGAAGACGTGATAATCCGAATGCCCTATGGAAAGGCCGAAGCGCAGCGCTTCCATGGCGCGTGTCTGGCCAAGGTCGCCGGCGTGGCCTTCCAGGGTTTCGGTGGTATCGAAATCGAATTGATCGGGATTGCAGCGCGTCCGCAGCAGGTCAGCGGACAGGGGTGTGGCGTCGGCCATTATGTGTTCTTCTCCGGAAGCCGAAAATGAATCGGGGAGCAGGCGCGTTCGGCCCCTGCTCCCCGACATCTTTACCGCAAGCGTCCCGGCGGGCAAGCCCGGTACAGGCCTTCAGCGCCCGTAGCGCCGCAGGTGATCCTCGCCCCACATCGGCAATGCGGCGTCTTCCTCATACTGCGGATAGAGCCGGTCGTGTTCGAGCAGCAGCAGCATGATGGTCCGCGCATGCTCCGCCGGAAAACCCGCCCGACTGCCGCCCCGGGTATCGTTCATCAGCTTCATCAGCCGCATCCGACAGCCACGCGTACCCCATTCCTCGTCAATGGCGCGAAGGTGCGGAAAGCGTTGAAACAGGGCTTCCGCATCGGTCTTTCGTGATATGGACATGATTCGCGTCTCCATAATTTCTTCTTATCTTTCAGAACACTCTGTTCCGTTAGTCTCCGACTTCCATCCAGTGTTCCGCCCCGTTTCGATTTTGCCGATGCGTAGCCCGACAGCTGTGATTGGCTTCACGTTCGTTGCGGAAAATTCGCCGGTGCCGACGGCCTTGCCTCGCCGCAACGCTCTACCGATAATCGGATCAAACGAGTGCGACATCCGCAACTTGATCGCAGACAAGGCATGGTCCGGCCGACCATGCCGATAATGCTTCAAACGAATACGGCAGCCCCACACGATGAAGGTCATCCCCATCCGCGCCACCCCTGTGGCGACCGCGGAGTTTCCGCCGGCGCCGGCCGCCGGCCTGCCACTCGCGGACACGCGCGGCCGCAATGTGCGCGACCTGCGCATCTCGGTTACCGATCGCTGCAATTTCCGCTGTGTATACTGCATGCCGCGCGAAATCTTCGACAAGGATTACCCTTTCCTGCCGCGCACGCAATTGCTCAGCTTCGAGGAAATCCTGCGCGTCGCCCGGCTTTTCGTCGCCCGCGGCGTGCGCAAGATCCGCATCACCGGCGGTGAACCCCTGCTGCGCAAGGACATCGAACGCCTGGTCGAAATGCTGGCGACGCTCGATTGCGTGGAACTGACGCTCACCACCAACGGCGTATTGTTACCCAAGCTCGCTGCGCGACTGCGTGCGGCGGGGCTGCATCGCGTCACCGTCAGCCTGGACGCACTCGACGACGCCACCTTCCGCCGCATGAACGATGCAGACTATCCGGTCGAGCGCGTCCTCGAAGGCATCGCCGCGGCGCAGGCCGCGGGCTTCGACGCCATCAAGGTGAACATGGTGGTCAAGCGCGGTACCAACGACCAGGACATCGAGGCCATGGCCCGCCATTTCCGCGGCAGCGGCCATATCCTGCGTTTCATCGAGTTCATGGATGTGGGCTCCAGCAACGGCTGGAAGATGGACGAGGTGTTGCCCTCGCGCGAGGTCGTCGCCCGCATCGACCGACTGTTTCCGCTCGAAGCCATCGATCCCAACTACGAAGGGGAGGTTGCCGAGCGCTGGCGCTACAAGGACGGTGCCGGCGAGATCGGCGTGATCTCTTCCGTGACCCAGGCCTTTTGCGGCACCTGCACCCGCATCCGGCTATCGACCGAAGGCAAGCTCTACACCTGCCTCTTCGCACAACAGGGACACGACCTGCGCAGCCTCCTCCGCGAAGGTGCCGACGACACCCGGATCGACGCTGCCATCGCCCACGTCTGGCAGCGGCGCGATGACCATTATTCCGAAATCCGCACTGCTGCCACCGTCAAGGCACGCAAGATCGAGATGTCCTACATCGGCGGCTGAGCTGGCTCGTTCAGGCCAGGGCCCGCAGGCTGGCCAGCGGCGGACGCCGCAGGAGCCCACGGGTGCCCAGCCAACCGCCCAACACCACCCCGGCACCGCCGAGCAGCGCCGCCAGGAGCAAGGGCGCGAAACCCGGCAGGTAGTTCATCTTGAAGACGTAGTGCGCCAAGGCCCAGCCGATGGCACTGGCGCCGATGCCGGCGAGCACCCCGGCGAGTCCGCCGAGTACCAGGAATTCGGCCAGCAGGGCCTGGCGCACCTGCCGGTTGCGCGCCCCCAGCGTGCGCAGCATCGCCAGTTCGTATTCGCGTTCGTCGTGGGTGGACTGCAGCGCGGCGTAAAGCACCACCAGGCCTGCGAACAACGCAAAGCCAAACACGAACTGCACGATCACGATCAGCCGGTCGGTCATCGCCTGCACCTGGGCCAGCACCGCCGCGACGTCGATCACCGAGAGATTGGGGTAGGCATTGACCAGCGCGGTGGTGAAGTCGTGCCGTGCCGCGGGCAGATGGAAACTGGTGATGAGGCTGGCCGGATAGGCTTCCAGCCAGCCCGCCGAGCCGATGAAGAAGAAGTTCACCCGCATCGAGTCCCACGACAAGGCACGTACGCTGGTGATCGGCCCGTCCACCATACGGCCCGCGATCTCGAATCGCACCCAGTCGCCGACGGCGAGCCCAAAGGTTTCGGCAAGGCCCTTTTCGACCGACAGCTGCGGCGTGGTGTCGGTGCCGTGCCAGCGCCCCTCGGCCACCGCGTTGCCCGCCGGCAGCGCCGTGTCGTAGGAAAGATTGAACTCGCGTTCAGCTAGGCGGCGGGTCCGCTCGTCCGCATAATCTGCACCATTGACCGGCTTGTCGTTGATCGCCACGAGCCGCGCCCGGATCATCGGCTGGATCTGCGGCACCGGCAGCCCGGCCCCGGCAAAGCGGGCGGCGATGCCCTCTCGTTGATCGGGCTGGATGTTGATGATGAAACGGTTGGGGGCATCGGCCGGCGCCATGCGCCGCCAGCTGTCGAGCAGGTCGGCGCGGATCAGGGTAAGCAGCAGCAAGGCAGTCATGCCCAGACCAAGCGCCGTTACCTGGATGACGCTGCCGCCCATGCGCCGCCCGAGCGCCGCGATGCCGTAGCGCCAGCCACCGCCGCGCAGGCTGCCCTGCCCCTTCAGGCGGGTCACGAGGCCGAGACTCCACCATGCCATCAGGGCAAAAAGCCCCAGCGCGAGGACGAAACCGAGCGCGACGAACAAACCCAGGCGGAGATCGGCGGCAATCCAGAACACCAGCGCGAGCAGTGCCGCAGCGCCCAGCACCCAGGCGATGCTGCTGGCGGGTTCGGCGACATCGAACTCGCGCCGCAGCACCCGCAAGGTCGACACCTTGCCCAGACGCAGCAGCTGCGGCAGCACGAAACCCACCAGCAGGGCCATACCGACCGCCAGGCCGTGCGCCAGCGGCAGCAGCGAAGGCGCAGGCAAATCGCTGGCGAGAAAGGCCTGCACGCCATCGGCCAAGGCCCATTGCGTCACCCAGCCGAGCAGGCTGCCCAGCAGTGCGGCGATCAGGCCGAAGACGAGGAATTCCCCGGTCACCACCCCCAGCACCTGACGCTGGCGTGCGCCCAGGCAGCGCATCACCGCACAGGCATCGAGATGGCGACGCATGAAGCGCCGCGCCGACAGGCCCACCGCCACTGCGGCCAGGATCACGGCCAGCAGCGCCGCAAGCCGCAGGAAGCGCTGCGCGCGATCGAGCGCCTCGCGCACTTCCGGCCGCGCATTTTCGATGGTCTCCACGCGCTGGCCACGACCCAGCTGCGTCCTGGCCCATTTTTCGTAGTCGGCTACCGCCTCTTGCGTACCCGCGATGTGCAACAGCCAGCTGGCACGGCTGCCGGCAGCCAGCAGCCCGGTGGCGGGCAGGTCCGCGGCATTGAACATCGCCCGTGGCAGCAGGCTGAAGAAATTGGCGCCACGGTCGGATTCGAAGCTCACCATGCCACCGACGCGAAACTCCACCAGCCCGAGCCCGACCTTGTCGCCAACCTTCACCCCCAGATCGGCGAACAGGCGCTCGTCCAGCCACACCTCGCCCGGCGCGGGCACCCGGCCGGCGACCGCATCCGCCGCGTTCGGAGCTGGCGCAATGCGCACGCTGCCGCGCAGCGGATAACCCGGTTCGACTACCTTGACGCCGGCCAGCTGGGCAGCTGCCGGCGTGCTCGCCATGCTGGTGAAAAGCACGGTGGTGACAGTGCCCAGCCCGCGCTGCCGCGCCTCGTCGGCAAAGCGTTCCGGCCAGGGACGATCGGCGCGCAGCAACAGGTCGCCGCCGAGCAACTGGTTGGCCTCGCGGTCCAGGCCGCGGCCGACGCGATCTGCCAGGAAGCCGACGCTGGTGAGACTCGCCACCGCGACGATGATCGCCAGCCCGAGCAAATGGAGTTCTCCGGCGCGCAGGTCGCGCAGCATCATGCGGAAGGCAAGGCGCAGGGTGATCATCGTTCAGCGGGCTGCCGGCAGAAGGTGGCGGACGAGTTCTACCCAGTAGGCTACGCCCGCCGGCAGGATGTCGTCGTTGAAGTCGTAATGCGGGTTGTGCAGGGTGCAACCACCCTCGCCCGGCCCGTTGCCTATCCACACGTAGGCGCCCGGCTTTCGCTGAAGGAAATAGGCGAAATCCTCGGCGCCCATGCTCGGCCGAGCGGCGGTGTCGACTGCGGCGTCGCCGACCAGGCTGCGCGCGACCTCGACGCAGACCGCGGCCTCGGGCGCGGTGTTGATGGTCGGCGGGTAACCGCGCCGGTAGGCAAAGTCCACCTTCACCCCGAATCCGGCCGCGATGCCGTCGCACAGCGTGCGCAGCCTCGCCTCCACCGCATCCTGCACCGTCGCCGAAAATGCGCGGACCGTGCCGGACAGCTCGGCGCGGTCCGGAATCACGTTGTAGGCTTCGCCCGCATGGAACTGGGTGACCGAGACCACCGCCGAGTCGGCCGGGTCGAGATTGCGCGACACGATGGTCTGCACCGCCTGCACCAGCGCAGCGGCGGCCGTTACCGGATCGGCGCCGAGGTGCGGCATGGCCGCATGGGCGCCATGGCCGAGCACGGTGATGTCGAAACGGTCGGCGCTGGCCATCACCGGCCCGGCGTGGACGGCGAAGCTGCCCGCCGGAAGCCCCGGCCAGTTGTGCATGCCGAATACGGCCTCCATCGGGAAGCGCTCGAACAGGCCGTCCTCGATCATCGCCAGCGCGCCGCCTTCGCCTTCCTCCGCCGGTTGGAAGAGGAAATAGACGATGCCGTCGAAATCGGGATTCGCAGCCAGCACTTCGGCCGCGCCGAGCAGCATGGTGGTATGGCCATCATGGCCACAGGCATGCATGCAGCCATCGGTGGTAGAGCGGTGGGCGAAGGTGTTGCGCTCGGTGATGGGCAGTGCATCCATGTCGGCGCGCAGGCCGACCGCACGCAGGCCGCGACCGCCGCGCAGCACGCCGACCACGCCGGTGCCGCCCAACCCACGATGGACCTCCAGCCCCAGGGACTCGAGATGGCGGGCGACGAGGTCCGCGGTACGATGCTCGGCGAACGCGAGTTCCGGATGGGCATGGATGTCCCGCCGGATGGCCGTCAATTTGTAAAGACGCGGGCGGACGATATCGATGACGCTCATGTTGGCACCGGGGTGTAGATAGGGCGGGCGAATGACGGACAGGCCGGCAAGCCGGCTTTCGGGGCAAACCAGTGTAGTACAGGAGACAAGACGCTGTCCGCCCGCCAAACGGCGGGAATATTGAACAAAAACGGTGCGCCCCAAAACAGGGCGCGCCCGATTACAGTGCGCCCATGCCGTCTTGATCCCGACAATCCGGGCAGAGTGGCTTGGCGCAAGACTTGCTGTGCATTATCCAATCTGCTCGAACAAGGAAGACTTCCATGTCCATCCATGTGGCGCTCTCTCACGTCACCACCTACAAGTACGACCGCCCGATCAACCTCGGTCCGCAGGTGATCCGGTTGCGGCCGGCGCCACATAGCCGTACCCGCATTCTTTCGTACTCGCTGCGCATCCTGCCCGACACCCACTTCATCAACTGGCAGCAGGATCCGCAATCCAATTACCTTGCCCGCGTGGTCTTCCCCGAGAAGACCACCCAGATGCGCATCGAAGTAGACCTCGTCGCCGAGATGGCGGTCATCAATCCGTTCGACTTCTTCCTCGAGCCGCATGCGGAGCACATCCCCTTCGAGTACGAATCCTGGCAGCGCGACGAACTCGCGCCCTATTTCAAGAAGCTGCCGCTGACACCGAAGTTCGCCGAATACGTCGGCAGCATCGACCGCGAACAGAAGCAGAGCGTCAACTTCCTGGTCGACCTCAACGCCGAGCTCTACCGCCACATCGACTACACCATCCGGCTGGAGCCGGGGGTCCAGACCCCTGAAGAGACGCTGGAAAAGCGTTCCGGTTCCTGCCGCGATTCGGCCTGGCTGCTGGTGCAGCTGCTGCGCCACCTCGGTTTGGCTGCGCGCTTCGTGTCGGGCTACCTGATCCAGCTCACGCCGGACGTCAAATCGCTCGACGGCCCCTCCGGCCCCGAGGCCGACTTCACCGACCTGCACGCCTGGTGCGAGGTCTACCTGCCGGGTGCAGGCTGGATCGGCCTCGACCCCACCTCCGGCCTCTTCGCCGGCGAGGGCCACATCCCGCTCGCCTGCACGCCCGATCCATACTCCGCCGCCCCGCTCACCGGCGCGCTCGACAAGTGCGAGGTCGAGTTCGAGCACGCGATGAAGGTCACCCGCATCTGGGAGGCGCCGCGCGTCACCAAACCCTACACCGAAGAGCAGTGGAGCGAGATCGAACTGCTCGGCCACGCCATCGACGGCGAGCTGACCGAGCACGACGTCCGTCTCACCCAGGGTGGCGAACCGACCTTCGTATCGGTCGACGACCCCGACGGCGCCGAATGGAACACCACCGCGATGGGGCCGAACAAGAAGCGGCTCGCCGCCGACCTCTACGATCGTCTCGCCGCCAAGTACGGGCCGCAGGGCCTGGTCCACTACGGTCAGGGCAAGTGGTATCCGGGCGAGCAACTTCCGCGCTGGTCGCTCAACTGCTATTGGCGCAAGGACGGCGAACCGATGTGGGCGCGCCGCGAACTGATCGCCGACGAAAGCCGCCCGGATGGCGCCACCGACATCATCGCCGGCCGCTTCCTGCGCAGCCTGGCCGACCGCCTCGGGCTGGACGCCCAGTACGTCTTCCCGGCCTACGAAGACGTCTTCTATTACCTGTGGCGCGAACGTCGCCTGCCGGCCAACGTCGATCCCTTCGATTCACGCCTGGACGATGCGCTCGAGCGCGAGCGGCTGATGAAGGTCTATACGCAGGGCCTGACCAAGGTCGCCGGCCACATCCTGCCGATCGCGCGCAATCCCGCAAGCGGCGCCTGGCAGACCGGGCCGTGGTTCCTGCGCAGCGAGCGCTGCTACCTGATCCCGGGCGATTCGCCGCTGGGTTACCGGCTGCCGCTGGATTCCCAGCCGTGGACCACACCGGGCGAATATCCCTGGATCCACCAGCCCGACCCCTTCGACAACTTCCGGCCGCTGCCGACGCATGCGGCGATCCGCCAGCAATTCGGCCCGGCCAGCGGGCTGACCTCGGCGCTGTATCCGTCGGCCGGCGGCGACCCTGGCCTGCTGGCCGGTGGCGGCCGCGGCGGCAAGGACGGCAATGGAAAGCCCGGCAGCCAGGCGGAGACCACCGACCGCAAGCCCCAGGCCAAGCAGTCGGCCGGATGGATCACCCGCACTGCCATGTGCGCAGAAGCCCGCAACGGTACGCTCTACGTGTTCATGCCGCCGGTCGCCACGCTGGAAGACTACCTCGAGATCACCGCGGCAATCGAAGCCACGGCCGAAAGCCTCAACCAGCGGGTCATGCTGGAAGGCTACGAGCCGCCGCGCGATCCGCGCCTGTCGCATTTCCGCATCACGCCAGACCCGGGCGTGATCGAGGTGAACATCCACCCCGCCTCGAACTGGGACCAACTGGTGGACCAGACCACCCACCTCTACGAATCCGCACACTACTCGCGGCTGACCACCGAGAAGTTCATGCTCGACGGCCGCCATACCGGCACCGGCGGCGGCAACCACTTCGTGCTCGGCGGCGAGACACCGGCCGATTCGCCCTTCCTGCGGCGCCCCGACCTGCTGCGCAGCCTGATCAGCTACTGGCATAACCATCCCAGCCTGTCCTACCTGTTCTCCGGCCTCTTCATCGGCCCGACCTCCCAGGCACCGCGCATCGACGAGGCACGCAACGACTCGGTACCCGAGATCGAGCTCGCCTTCCGCGAGATGGACCGGATCATCAAGCAGAGCGACAACGGCTGCCCGCCCTGGATGGTCGACCGCCTGCTGCGCAACCTGCTGATCGACGTCAGCGGCAACACCCACCGCGCCGAATTCTGCATCGACAAGCTCTACTCGCCGGACGGCCCCACCGGCCGCCTCGGCCTGCTCGAAATGCGCGCATTCGAAATGCCGCCGCATGCCCGCATGAGCCTCACCCAGCAACTGCTGCTGCGCACCCTGGTCGCCCGCTTCTGGAAAGACCCCTACACGCCGCCCAAGCTGGTGCGCTGGGGAACGGAACTGCACGACCGCTTCCTGCTGCCGCATTTCGTCTGGCAGGACTTCAACGACGTCATGACCGACCTGCAGGCCGACGGCTACCCGGTGAAGGCTGAGTGGTTCGCGCCGCACCTCGAGTTCCGTTTCCCGAAATATGGCGATTTCGCCGTCAAGGGCATGCAACTCGAACTGCGCGCCGCCCTCGAACCCTGGCACGTCATGGGCGAGGAAGGTGCGGTCGGCACCACGGTACGCTACGTGGATTCCTCTATCGAACGCATCCAGGTCAAGCTCAACGGCGCCGCGCCGGACCGCTACACGGTGACCTGCAACGGTGTGCCCGTGCCGCTGCAGCCGACCGGCACGGTGGGCGAATCCGTCGCTGGCGTGCGCTACCGCGCCTGGCAGCCGGCATCCTGCCTGCATCCGACCATAGGCACCGACGGCCCGCTTACCTTCGATATCGTCGACACCTGGAACCAGCGCAGCCTGGGCGGCTGCCAGTACCATGTGGCCCACCCCGGCGGGCGCAACTACGACACCTTCCCGGTTAACGCGTTCGAGGCCGAAAGCCGCCGCATGGCGCGCTACTTCCGCATGGGTCATACGCCCGGACGGATGGACATCGGGGAAGCCCGCATCAACCCGGAGTTCCCATTCACGCTAGACTTGCGTCAACACTAACCCGCGCGCCGCGCTCGCCCTGCGAGCGCGGCGCGATTTGCTAGCGATCATGTCCGCAGGTCTCCTCGACACCTATCCGCTCATCGCGGACCGCTACGACGAGATGCTCGCCACGCGCGGCGAAACCCGGCCGCACTGGCAGGCCTTCGCCGAACGCCTCGAGCACGCGCCCGAAGACGCCTTGAAACGCCGTGCCGATTTCGTGCGCGACGCGATCGAGTCCGACGGTGTCACGTACAACGTCTATGCCGACCCCAAGGGCACCAAGCGCCCCTGGGAACTCGACATGCTGCCGCTGCTGGTCAGCCCGGAGGAGTGGCACGGGATTTCCAGCGCCATCTCGCAGCGCGCGCGCCTGCTCAACGCCATTCTGGCCGATCTCTACGGCCCGCAGACATTGCTCGCCGAGGGCCTGCTGCCGCCAGCGCTGGTATTCGGCCAGCACGGTTTCAAGTGGCCTGCGCGCGGCACCTTGCCGCCTGGCAAGGTGTGGCTCTTCAGTTACGCGGCCGATCTCGCGCGCGCTCCGGACGGTCGTTTCTGGGTCATCGCCGACCGCACCCAGGGGCCCTCGGGTGCAGGCTACGCGCTGCAGAACCGCATCATCGTGTCGCGCGCCTTTCCGGACGCCTTCCGTGAGCTCCACGTGCAGCCGCTGGCGGGCTTCTTCCGCGCGATGCAGGACAGCCTTGCGCGCATGGCGCCGGCCGACGGCGACGTGCCGCTCACCGTGCTGCTCACGCCGGGGCCGTACAACGAGACCTACTTCGAACACGCCTTCCTCGCCCGCTACCTCGGCTTTCCGCTGGTCGAGGGCCAGGATCTCACCGTTCGCGACGACACCGTCTACCTGAAGACGCTGCGGGGCCTGCGCCGCGTACACGCGATCCTGCGCCGGCTCGACGACGATTTCTGCGACCCGCTCGAACTGCGCGCCGATTCGGCCCTCGGCATTCCCGGCCTGCTCGGTGCGATCCGCGCCGGACGGGTGCTGATGGCCAACGCCATCGGTAGCGGCGTACTCGAATCCGGCGCCATCTTCGGTTTCCTGCCAGCGATCTGCCAGCGCCTGCTCGGCGAACCGATGGCAATGCCCTCGGTCGCGAGCTGGTGGTGCGGCGAACCGCCGGCGCTCGAGTACGTGCTCGAACACCTGGACGAACTCGTGATCAAGCCCGCTTTCGCCAGCATGCGCATGGAAGCCGTATTCGGCCACCAGCTCAAGGGCGACGCGCGCAAGCGCATGATCGCGAGCATCGTCGCGCAACCCCACGCCTATGTCGCCCAGGAATGGGTGCGGTTGTCGCAGGTACCGGTGTGGAACCAGCGTCTGACACCCCGCTCGGTGGGCGTGCGCGTGTTCGCGACCGCGACACCGGAAGGCTATGCCGTCATGCCGGGCGCGCTCGGCCGCGTCGCGCCGCGCGCCGCGATGGAAGTCATCTCCATGCAGCGCGGCGGCCTGTCGAAGGACGTTTGGGTCCGCGCGGAAGCGCCGGTGGTACGGACCTCGCTGCTCAAGCGCCGCCTCGGCGTGATCGACCTCGTCTGCGGGGGCTCCGACATTCCCTCGCGGGTGGGTGAAAACCTCTTCTGGATGGGACGCTACGCCGAGCGTTGCGAAGCCAGCGCCCGCCTGCTGCGCGCGGCCCTCACCCGGGTTGCCAGCACAGACCCTGAAACCGAACAGAGCCTCGCCGGCCTTGTTCTTGCAGCCCGCCGCCTCGGCGTCCTGTCGCCGCTGGACGACGAGGACGATGACGACGAGCGACCGCCGCTCGAAACCGAACTCGTCGCAGCCCTCACCGACTTCACCCAGCCCGGCTCGGTAGCCGCCAACCTGCGCGCACTGGCCTTTGCCGCCAGCCAGGTGCGCGAGCGCCTGTCGTCCGACAACTGGCACGCGCTCAACCGCCTGGAACAGCAACTCTCCGAGCCGGTGCTGACCACCGACCAGGCGCTGTCGGCGCTGGACCGGGTGATGCAGTCCTGTATTGCGCTGGCCGGTTTCGCGATGGACGACATGACGCGCGACGAAGGCTGGCGTTTCCTCATCCTCGGCCGCCGCATCGAACGCCTCGCCGGTCTGGCAGGCCTGATCTCGGTACCGCTGGAGGCACCGCCCGAGATCCGCGAACGCATGTTCGAATGGATGCTGGAGGTTGCCAACTCCATCGTCACCTACCGCGCGCGCTACCGCCGCGTGCCGGAACTGCTGCCGGTGGTGCACCTGCTGGTGTTCGATACCGCCAACCCGCACGCGGTCGGCTTCCAGGTCGAGATCCTTCAACGCTACCTGGCGCGCACCGCACGTGAACTCGGCCACCCCTATCCGTCCTTGATGATCGACCCGCTCGCCCGCCGCCTGGAAGACTTCGACCTTACCCGCTTCGAAGCCGACGACTGCGAACTCGCCATCGGCACGCTCCGCACCCTGCTGAACGAGGCCCTCGAGGCCTCCGGCAACCTGTCCGACGAAGTGCATCGCCGCTTTTTCACCCACACCGTGCGCCCGATGCACCTGCGGAGGGTCGCATGAGCGCCGCCGCCCGGCCGCCCGAAGGGGGCGGCGCACCCTCCCCCGGGGACGATGTCGCGCAGCGACAGGAGGGTCGTCGCGTTGCGCCAGGAGGTAGCTCCAGTGAGTGACTTCGCAGTGCGCTATCACATCCGCCACGACACGCTGTACGCCTACGACCAGCCGGTGGGGGAGTCGCGTCAACTGCTGCGCCTGACGCCGCGTGACCTGCCCTGGCAGCACTGCCTGTCGCACCGTATCGAGATCCATCCCGAACCCTCGCGCAAGCAACACTTCCGCGACGGCTTCGGCAATCCGGTGCAGTCCCTGCACTTCGAGCGCGACCACGAGGAACTCTTCATCCGTGCCGAAAGCTGGGTCGGGCTGACGCCACGGCCGGCGCTGTCCCTGTCCGATTCGCCGCCCTGGGAAGAAGTGCGCAACGGCCTCGCCTATCGGGCCGGCCGTAACGTACCGCCGGCCGAACTCGAAGCCACCGGCTACCTGTTCGAATCGACCCATGTGCGGGTCAAGCGCGACTTCGCCGATTTCGCCGCAGCCGACTTCGAGCCGGGCACGCCGATGCTGCTGGCGGTGAAGGGATTGATGCAGCGCATCTTCGACGAATTTACCTTCGACCCCGAGGCCACCGACGTATCCACCCCGGTGACCGAGGTGTTCGAAAAGCGCCGTGGCGTCTGCCAGGACTTTGCCCACTTCATGCTGTCCTGTCTGCGCTCGCTCGGGCTGCCCGCACGCTACGTCAGCGGCTATCTGCTGACCAGACCGCCGGCCGGCAAACCGCGCCTGATCGGCGCCGACGCGACCCACGCCTGGATCGCGGTGTATTGCCCGGTGTACGGCTGGGTCGATTTCGACCCGACCAATGCCTTGCTGCCGGCACTGGAGCACGTCACCATCGGCTGGGGGCGCGACTTCGCCGATGTTTCGCCGCTGCGCGGCGTTCTGCTCGGCGGCGGCGACCATGAACCCAAGATCGCCGTCACCATGGTGCCGGAAGGCGAACTCGCCGCCGTCTATGGCGACCGCGATGCCATCGTCGCCCCGCTGATCGAATGATCCGGCAAGCGCAGCACTGACACAGCGGCAAGCTTGAAGCTCTACTACGCGGACCACTTCGTACTGCCGCTGCCAGCCGGGCACCGCTTTCCAATGGAAAAATACGCCCGCCTGCGCGAACGCCTGGCCGCCAGCGGCACTTTCTCCGACGACGACTTCCGCGTACCGGCCGCCGCGACGGATGCCGAACTGTCACGCGCACACGATAGCGCCTACATCCGCCGCGTCGCCGACGGTGAACTGGCCCACGACGAAGTGCGCCGTATCGGCTTTCCATGGTCGGCCGCCATGGTCGAACGCTCGCGACGCTCGGCCGGCGCCACCCTGGCCGCATGCCGCAGCGCGCTGGCCGAGGGCTGTGGCGTCAATCTTGCCGGCGGCACCCACCATGCCCACCGCGCGTTCGGCTCTGGCTTCTGCGTCTTCAACGATGCCGCGATCGCAGCCCTCGCCATGCTGACCGAAGCGCGTGTCGAACGGGTCGCCGTGGTCGACTGCGATGTGCACCAGGGTGACGGCACCGCCGCCATCCTCGCCGCCGAACCCAGGGTGTTCACCTGCAGCCTGCACGGCGCCAAGAATTTCCCCTTCCGCAAGGCCGTCAGCGACCTCGACATCGAACTCGCCGACGACACCGGCGACGAGGCCTATCTGGCCGCGCTCGACAGCGCACTGAAACAGGTGTTCGACGGCTTCCAGCCGCAACTGGTGATCTACCTTGCCGGGGCCGACCCCTATGTCGGCGACCGGCTTGGCCGTCTCGCACTTACCACCGACGGCCTCGCCGCCCGCGACCGGCGGGTACTCGGGGCTTGCCACCAGCGTGGCGTGCCGGTGGCGGTCGCGATGGCCGGCGGCTACGCGCACCATATCGACGACACCGTTACCATCCATGTGAACACGGTGCTGACCGCGGCCAGCCTGTTCCACAGGCTTGACCAAAGCACCTGAGGCGACATGCGATGACGATGCAGGCTGTGCCGCGAGGCTGGCGCCTCTACGGCGTCGATTTCACCTCCGCCCCACGCGCCGCCAAGACGATCACCATCGCTCGCGGCACACCGACACCGGGCGGAGTACGGCTGGAGGCGCTGCGCAGCTGTCCGGACTGGCCGGCTTTCGAAGCCTTTCTCGGCGAGAGCGGCCCCTGGCTCGGCGCCTTCGACTTCCCCTTCGGCCTGCCCCGCGAAGCGGTCGCCGATCTGGGGTGGCCGCAGGACTGGCCGGCCTTGGTGCGCCATTGCCGCCAACTCGGTCGCGCGGACTTCCGGCGGGCGCTCGACGCCTACCGCGAAAGCCGCCCGCCAGGGCGGCGCTATGCCCATCGTGCCAGCGACCACGCGGCGAAATCCCACAGCCCGCTGAAGCTGGTCAATCCGCCGGTGGGTTTGATGTTCCTCGAAGGCGCGCCGCGCCTGCTCGACGCAGGCCTCACCCTTCCCGGCATGCACGCTGGGGCGGCAGATCGGATTGCGATCGAAGCCTATCCGGGCGCGCTGGCGCGGACGATCACGAACGCCTCGTACAAGAGCGACGAACGGCGCAAACAGACGCCGGAACGTCTGGCCGCCCGCGGCACCATCCTGGCTGCGCTATGCAGTGGTGATCATCCCCTGGACCTGATCCTCGAAGCGGATGAGACGCTGCGCGGCCAGCTCGTGGACGACGGCAGCGGCGATCTGCTGGACGCCGTGCTGGCCCTGATCCAGGCTGCCTGGGCCTTGCGCGCCGGAGCACCCCGGTACGGCCTGCCCGACAGCTTCGATCCGGTCGAAGGCTGGATCATCGCCACCGGTTGAGGACAGCCCGCCGCTTACTGGATCTCGATGCGCAGGGTGGGCAGTTCGCCGCCACGGCGCACCCGTTCCTGCCGGATCAGGCTGGCAATGTCGGTGTTGTTGTTCGCCATCGCCCAGGAATCCGCCGTCTGCCCGGCATCGTTGCGCAGGTCGAGGTCGGCACCGGCCCTGATCAGGGCACGGACGGCATCGATGTGGCCATTGCGCGCTGCCAGCATCAGTGCGGTGGATTTATTCGGCGCCAGCGCATCGATTGACGCACCGGCCGCGAGCAGGCGTTCGACCAGGTCCAGGTGCCCCTCGAACGCAGCGTAGTGCAAGGGTGCCCAGCCCTCCTGGTTCACCGGTGCCCCCGCTGCCAGCAACTGCGCCGCCACCTTGTCGTGCCCGCGCAGGACGGCCAGCATCAGCGCACTGTCCCCCGCCAGATTGCGCTGGCCGAGCGAGGGCCGGTACTTGAGCAGGCCTTCGACGGTGTCGGCGTTGCCTTCGCGCGCGGCCAGGATGAGCAGCGTATTGCCCTGCTCGTCGACCGTATTGACGTCGATGCCGCGATCGAGCAGGTCGACCAGTTGGCGGGTATCGCCCAGCCGTGCAGAGCTCAGCGCATCCTCGTAACTCCCGGCGAGCACCGGGCCGTTGGCAAGCAGGAGGTTCAAGCCGACGAGGCCGGCGAGCAGTACGCGACGCGGAAAATCAGGCATGGGCATGGCGGAACAGCCGGAAGAAGTTGTCGGTGGTCGCCTCGGCGATGCGTTCGAGCGTCTCGCCGCGCAGGCGGGCGATCTCTTCGGCGACATGCACCACCCAGGCCGGCTCGTTGGTGCGACCGCGATGCGGCACGGGTGCGAGATAGGGCGAATCGGTCTCGATCAGCAGGCGGTCGAGTGGCACCATCGTCGCAACTTCCTTGAGCGCCGCGGCGTTGCGGAAGGTGACGATGCCCGAGAACGAAATGTGGAAACCGAGTTCCAGCGCGGCCTCGGCCACCTCGCGGCTCTCGGTGAAGCAGTGCATCACGCCGCCGGCCTCCCCCGCCGACTCTTCACGCATCAGCCGCAAGGTATCGGCCGCGGCATTGCGGGTATGGACGATCAGCGGCTTGCCACTGGCGCGTGCGGCGCGGATGTGGGTCCGGAAGCGCGCGCGCTGCCACTCCGGTTCGTCCTTGTGCCAGTAGTAATCGAGCCCGGTCTCGCCTATCGCCACCACCTTGGGGTGATTCGCGAGGGTGGTCAGCCGTTCGACGTCGGGTTCCTCGCAGTCGGCGTTGTCGGGATGTACGCCGACTGAGGCCCACAGCCCCGGGTGGCGCTCGGCCAGTGCCAGCACCCGCGGGAAATCTTCCAGTTTGACGCTGACGCAGAGGGCGTGATGCACCCGGTTGGCCGCCATGGCGTCGAGTACTTCTGCCTCGCGCGCGATCAGGTCGGGAAAATCGAGATGGCAATGGGAATCGACGAACATCGGGCAGCGCAGCGTGTATTCAGAGCGTGTGGGTGGGACGGTTGGAACCGAGATGGCCGGCAAGGACCTGTTCGATGCGGTGGCGCAGCGCCTTGCCCGACTCGTCCTCGGAAAAATGCACGCCTATGCCTTGCGTCTTGCCGCCCTGGGCGCCCTGCGGCGTTACCCAGATCACCGAGCCGGCCACCGGGTGTTTGGTCGGATCGTCCATCAGCTGGAGCAGCATGAAGACCTCGTCACCCAGGTTGTAGCTCTTGGGCGTCGGCACGAAGATGCCGCCGTGGGTGAGAAAAGGCATGTAAGCGGCATATAGCGCCGACTTCGAATTGATGTTCAGCGACAGCACGCTGGGGCGTGCCACCTGCGGCCTTGCAGCTTCGCTCATCCTTTGGCTCCGGTGAGTGCGCGCGCATAACGCAGCAGCATGTCCTCCAGGACGAGGCGCATGTTCAGTGGGTGCTGGGAAACGCGGCGGATCTGGGCAAATTCATTGTAGCAGTTCGTCATCGCGGCCACGCTGACGCGCCTGCTTAGCGCAGCCATGGCGTCCTCCTGCGCCGGGAAGAAGCGCACCCGCCCCCCAAGCCGCAGGGAAGCCAGGTCGGCAACCCAACGTTGCATCCAGTCGATCAGCTGGACGATGCCGAAACCGACGGCGATCGCCTCCTTGGATTTGAGCCAGGTCTCCCACTGCCCTGCCAGGCGCAGCGGGTCGCCACCGGGCAACTGGGCGAGATCGCGCACGAAACGCTCGAACAAGGCCGCACCGCCGGCTTCCTCGAGCCGCTCGGCCGCGAGCGGCATGCCCCCCACCAGCGCGAGCAGATCGCCAGCCGTGCCGCCGGCCTGCGCCTGCCACTGCGCCAGCTGCACCGCATCCGGCCGGGAAAACGCCCATTGCTGGCAGCGGCTGCGGATGGTGGGCAGCAGCCGGCGCGGCGCCGACGATACCAGCAGGAAGGTGCAACCTTCCGGCGGCTCTTCCAGCAGTTTCAACAGCGCATTGGCGGTGAACACGTTCATCGCCTCGGCCGGATCGATGATCGCCACGCGCCGCGCACTGTGGTGCCCGGTCACGGCCAGCGCGGACTGCAGGTCGCGGATCTGCTCGATCACGATCTGTGCCGACTTGGCCTTGGTGCTGCCGCCCTCGCCACCCTCGCCCGCGCCCTCTGACTTCTCCGCGCTCTCCGCTTTCTCCGCATCGGCAGCGGGAATCACGCGATAGAAATCCGGGTGGTTGCCGGAGACGCGCCACTGGCATGGCTCGCACTGACCACAGGCGTTGCCGTCGGCACGCGGCGCGTCGCACAGCAGACGTGCGGCCAGCGCCTCGGCCAGGTCGCGCTTGCCCAGACCGCCCGGACCGATGAAAAGCAAGGCATGCGGCAGACGCCCGCCGAGCGCGACCAGCCGCGCCCACTCCGCCTGCATCCACGGATGGATCATGCGAACCAGCGCTCCAGCACGAGGCCTTCGATCTCGGCGCGTACGGTTTCGGGCGGGCGGTCGGCGTCGATCACCCGGACACGTCGCGGCGCCTGCTCGGCACGTTCGAGATAGGCAGCCCGCACCCGCTCGAAGAAGTCGAGCTGCTCGCGCTCGAAGCGGTCGGGCGCTGCGCCGCTCGCCACCACACGTGCGGCGGCCACCGCCGGCGGCAGGTCGAACACCAGGGTGAGATCCGGCTGGAAGCCGGGATGCACCCAGGCTTCGAGCGCTTCGAACTTGGCGCGATCGAGGCCGCGCCCGCCGACCTGATAGGCGTAGGTCGCATCGGAGAAACGGTCGCACACCACCCACCGGCCGGCGTCGAGCGCCGGCAGGATGCGGGCGGCCAGATGTTCCCGGCGCGCGGCGAACATCAGCATCGCCTCGGTCTCGAGATGCATCGGCTCGTGCAGCAGGAGCTCGCGCAGACGCTCACCCAGCTGCGTACCGCCCGGCTCGCGCGACTGCTCGACGGCACAGCCGCGTGCCTGCAGCAAGGCGACCACGGCGGCGATCTGACTGCTCTTGCCGGCGCCGTCTATGCCCTCGAAAGTTATGAAACGACCACGTTCGGGCATCTGGCTCAACTTCCCTTTCCATTGCGCTGGTAACGGTCGACCGCGCGGTTGTGATCTTCCAGCGTGCGCGAGAAGGCACTGGTGCCATCCCCGCGCGACACGAAATAGAGGTAATCGGTCTTGGCAGGCTTGATCGCCGCCTGCAGCGACTCCCGCCCCGGAATGGCGATCGGTGTCGGCGGCAGGCCGACCCGGGTATAGGTATTCCAGGGGTGATCGGTATCGAGGTCGCGACGCCGCAAACGCCCATCGAAGCCGACGCCCAGGCCGTAGATCACCGTGGGATCCGTCTGCAGCCGCATGCCGATCCGCAGGCGATTGGTGAACACCGAAGCGACCAGGTCGCGATCCTCGGCACGCCCCGTCTCCTTCTCGACGATGGAAGCGAGGATCAGCAACTCGTAGGGCGACGCCAACGGCAGGCTCGGATCGCGCGCTTCCCAGGCGAAGGCCAGCCTGTCCTTCATCGCGCCGTAAGCCCGTCGCAATACCGCAAGCGCGCTCGACTGCTTGTCGAACAGATAGGTATCTGGAAAGAACAAGCCCTCGGGGTGGCTTTCGCTAGCGCCGATGCGGCTCATGATCTCCTGCTCGGACAAACCGACGGTGTCGCGCAGCAGATAGGGGTGCGACTCCAGTGCCTCACGCACCTGACGGAAATTCCAGCCTTCGACGAACAGCACCTCGCCCTGGGAGACGTCGCCGGCGGACAGCTTCAGGATCAGCCCCCAGGGCGTGATTCCGTTGTGCACCTCGTAGCTGCCGGCCTTGATCAGCGCCGCCTTGCCACTGAGGCGGGCAATCCAGTAAAGCAGGTCGGGCTGGACCTGCACGCCGGCGCGGACTATCGTCGCAGCGGCCTGCCGCATCGTGTAGCCGCGCTGGACGGTGAAGTCGATTACCGGCGTTGCAAGCTTGAGCGGCTGCCACGCGTACCACCAGCCGCCAGCCGCAAGGACGACAGCCAGGACGCCAACAACGGCAGAAAGACGAAGAAACAGACGTTTCATGCTTAGAAGGAAGTGGTGCAAGGCATCGGGTCGCCCACGCCGACGGGCCGGCATTGTTGCGGCTTACGGGGCATGCTTCATGCTTGAACATCTCGACGACGCGGCGCCGAGCCGTACCCGGCCGGTTGCGGGGCCCTATAATACTGCATTGATTACAGCGCCGCCGCGCCAGCAAGCCTGTGCGGGCACGCGCCCGCCGCATCGTCGCATCCTCCACCAACTCCATCATTGTGCCGAAGACGACATGACTGCCTGGACTGATCACCTCGCGCTGGAAGGCGCCAAGCTCGACGCACTGTCCGTGAGTTTTGCGGACGCCCGAACCGAAGCCGCCGCGGCAGAACAGGGCACCGTCGTCGTGCCGCTGCTGCACCTCGGCCTGATCCGCAGCGTCGGCCCCGAATCGACACCATTCCTGCACAACCTTTTCTCCAATGACGTCGCCAAGCTCGGCGCCGACGCGGCGCAGTGGACCAGCTTCAACAGCCCCAAGGGCCGGATGCTGGCCAGCATGCTGCTGTGGCCGGAAGCCGAGGGCCACGCGCTGGTGATGTCGGCGGACATTCTGCCGGCCATGCTGAAGAAACTGTCGATGTATGTGCTGCGCAGCAAGGTCAAGCTTGCCGATACAAGCGAAAGCTGCGTGCTGCTCGGCATCGCGGGCGCCGACGCTGCCGGCACGCTGCAACGCGCCGGCCTGCCGCTGCCGGCGGCCACCATGGCCCAGGCTGCCGATAGCGCCGTGCGCAGCGTCCGCATCGGCGAACAGGCCTTCGTACTGGCCGTCGAGGCAGCCGAAGCCCCGCGCGTGTTCGCCGCGCTGCAGGCCTCCGGGGCTGCCAAGGCCGGCACCTCCGCCTGGCAACTGGCCATGATCCGCGCCGGCGTGCCGCTGATCACCGCGCCGACGCAGGAAGAATTCGTTGCCCAGATGCTGAACTACGACCTCATCGGCGGCGTCAATTTCAAGAAGGGCTGCTATCCGGGCCAGGAGATCGTCGCCCGCACGCAATACCTCGGCAAGCTGAAGAAGCGGATGTACCGTATTGCACTCGCCGCCGATGCGACACCGAGCCCGGGCGACGACCTCTACGCGCCCGAGTTCGGCGACCAGTCGGCCGGCAAGCTCGTGAACGTAGCACCCGCGGCCGATGGCGGTTTCGAGGCGCTGGCCGTACTCCAGAGCAGCAGTGTCGACGCCGGAGAAATCCACCTCGGCGGCCCCGCTGGCCCGCTGGTTCGTCTGCTCGACCTACCTTACGCCCTGCCATGAACGCACTCGCCGACAATACCGACGGTCCGATGCAGTACTTTGTGTACTACCGGGTCAGGGCCGACCTCGACGTCGACGATGCCCACGCGGGCATACGTGCCATGCAGAGCGAGCTCGAACGGCTCACCGGGGTGCGCGGACGCCTGCTGACCCGGGTGCACGAGGAATCGACCTGGATGGAAATCTACGTCGACGTCGCCGACCCGGTGGCCTTCGAAACCGCGCTGGAAGCGGCAGTGGCTGCGGCCGGCGTCCGCGACTACATTGAGGACGGCGCTGCCCGCCACATCGAGCGCTTCGTCGAATGTGCCTGATCCTGTTCGCCTGGCGGGCCCATCCGGCGTATCCGCTGGTGGTCGCTGCCAATCGCGACGAATTCCGCGCGCGCCCTGCCCTGCCCCTGCACTGGTGGCAGGATAGCCCCGACCTGCTGGCCGGGCGCGACCAGGAAGCCGGAGGCACCTGGATGGGCGTGAGCCGCAACGGCCGCTTCGCCGCCCTGACCAACTACCGCGACCCAAGCCTGCGCCGCAGTGACGCGCCCTCGCGCGGCGCGCTGGTGCGCGAGGCGCTGGAGAGCAACGCCGATGCGCACGCGACGCTCAACGCGCTCGCAAGCCGCAGTGCGGACTACGTCGCCTTCAACCTCATCGTCAGCGACGGCCACCAGCTGGGCATCCACGAAAGTACCACCGGTGCGGTGCGCATGCTGGCACCCGGCATCTACGGACTCTCCAACCACCTGCTGGATTCGGCCTGGCCCAAGGTCGAGCGTGCCCGTGCGCGCTTTGCCGCCGCGCTCGACAAGCTGCCGGCGGACGGCGACTTCGTCGAGCTGCTGCGCGACACCACGCCGGCCGAGGACGAAGACCTGCCGCGCACCGGAGTCAGCCTGGAATGGGAACGCTGGCTCTCGCCCGCCTTCATTCTCGCCCCGGGCTACGGCACACGCAGCTCCAGCGTCCTGAGCGCCGGCCACGACGGGCAAATCCGCTTCAGCGAGTGGACCTGGGACGAGGACGGCAACGAGCTCGGTGTCGTCACCCACCGCTTCCGCGCGGAAGCTGCGGACACCGGCACGCCTGGCTGAACCTGCTCAGGCGCGCAATACCCGCCGCATCGCCCGATGAGGAATGCCGGCCTCCATGAAACGCTCGCCGAATGCGGTAAACCCGTGGCGGGCATAGAAGGGCATCGCGACCACCTGCGCATTGAGCTCCACCACCTCGAATCCGCGGCCACGCGCTTCTTCGACCAGCACTTCCAGCACCTCGCCGCCGATGCCGCGCCCGCGCCAGCCGGCATCGACCGCCATCCGCCCCACGTGGCCATCGGGTAACAGACGCCCGGTGGCGATGACTTCGCCGTCGGTCGTGCGCACCACCGCGTGCAGGCAAACCGGATCGAACTCATCGAGCTCCAGCTCTGCCGGCACCCCCTGCTCCACCACGAACACCCGTTCGCGCAAAGGCATCACCAGACCGGCAGCCCGCGCCCAGTCGAGCACGGCCAGCGTGTATTCCTGACTCATTCGCAAATCTCCACCTTGGTGCCGGCTTCGACCAGCTCGAACAGTTCGATGACGTCGCGGTTGCGCATGCGCACGCAACCATGCGAGAGCGGACGCCCCATCGGCTGGTCCTCGCCGGTGCCGTGGATGTAGATGTAGCGACGCATCGAATCGACAGCGCCCAGGCGGTTGAAACCCGGCTCTTCGCCACACAACCACAGGATGCGCGACAGTATCCAGTCGCGCTGCGGCTGGGCCGCCGCCATCTCGACCGACCACCGCTCGCCGGTCGGTCGCCGGCCGCGAAACACCGTCCCCCACGGCATGCCCCGTCCTATCAGCGCGCGGATGCGATGGCGTCCGCGCGGCGTGCAGTTGCTGCCTTCGGTCTCGCCGGGCCCGTTCAGCGCGGTCGATACCGGATAGATGCGGATCGCCGCGCCGTCCGTGCCGAACAGCGTGAGTGTCTGTGCGCCGATAGCGATGCGGACGCGCATGCTCATGCCACCGAGGTCCGTCCGCGCCGCGCAGCGAAGAAGCCGGACAGCAAGCCGCCGCACTCCTCGGCCAGCACCCCGCCCTCGATCCGCGCATGGTGGTTGAGGCGGCCTTCCGCGTAGAGGTCGATCACGCTGCCTGCCACGCCGGTCTTCGGATCGCGCGCACCGAACACCACCCGGCCAATGCGGGCGTGCATGATCGCGCCCGAGCACATCGCGCAGGGCTCCAGCGTCACGAACAGCTCGCAACCCGGCAGCCGATAATTGCCGAGGCGTGCCGCCGCATCGCGCAGCGCCATCACCTCGGCGTGCGCCGTCGGATCATGACGGCCGATGGGCTGGTTGAAACCGCGGCCGACGATCTCGCCATCGCAGACCACGATCGCGCCGACCGGCACCTCGTCGCATGTCGCCGCCAGCCGTGCCTGCACCAGGGCCTCCCTCATGTACTCCTCGTCCGTCATTCCGTCCTTGCTCTCCGTTCTCAAGTCCCGCCAGTTTAACGGAGCCGGGCGCCGCCACGACGCCGGAGCCGCGGCCCCTTGCACGACACTATTACTTACGTATTATGAGGAGGGTATGGATGCAATTTCACCCGCAACTCCGCAACGAACGATCGCGCAGCCCGCCGGGCTGCTGGCGAGGCATGGCAGCTTGTTGCGCGCCGTTGCGCTCTACCTGATCGGTGCTGTCTCGTGGGGCCTGCTGTCGGCACCGACGCTCGCACTACTGGAAGTCGACCCGGACAGCACCGAAGCCCTGCGCTTCTGGGGGCTGGTGGCGCTGAGCGCGATGCTGCTGCCCAGCCTGTTGCGCCTGCAGGGCAAGGGCGACACCATCGTGCCGGACGGTGACATCGACCCGGCACAGTCCCTGCAACGCCGGCTCACCGAGGTCGCGGCGCGCTACAGCACGCTGGTGGACAGCTCTCCGGTCGGGATCTTCCACTTTGACAGCGATCTGCACCTCACCCACTTCAACACGCGTTTCGCCGACATTCTCAAGGCGTCCGCCGATGTCCTGGAAGGTCTTGACATGTGCTCACTGCGCGACCAGCGGGTATTGCCCGCCATGCGCGCCGCGCTCGACGGCCTGCCCGGCCAGTACGACGGCGAGTACATCACCACCCATTCCAGCCGCCACATCCACGTCAGCCTGCGCACGGCTCCGCTGCACGATGCCGAAGGCCGCGTCGTCGGCGGCATCGGCATTGTCGAGGATACGACCGCCCGGCACGAAGCCGAAGCCATGCTGCGGGAGAGCGAGACCCGCTACGCACTCGCGATGCGCGGCACCAACGAGGGCCTGTGGGACTGGAATCCGGTGACTCACGGACTCTTCCTGTCGAGCCGCCTGCTGACCGCACTCGGCATGAAGAGCGAACACCTGAGCACCAACAGCGACGAGTGGCTGGCACGCATCCACAGCGACGACAGGCCGGTCTTCCAACAGCGCCTGACCGAGCACCTCAAGGGCGTGACGCCGCATTTCGAGTGCGAATACCGGGTGCTCGACGCCGAGGGCAACTACCGCTGGGTACTGGCGCGCGGTCTTGCCCAGCGTGACTGGAAGGGCCGGGCCTACCGGATGGTCGGCTCGATCGGCGACATTACCGATCGCAAGCGCGCCGAAACCGCGCTCATGAACATGAACCGCGAACTCGAGGCCCGCGTCAGCGAACGCACCGCACAGCTCGGTGCAGCGCTGAAGGAGCTGGAAACCTTCAGCTATTCGGTGTCCCACGACCTCAGCAGCCCGCTGCGCGCCATCGACGGCTACAGCGCCCTGCTGGAAAGCGAACATGCAGCCGAGCTCGACGACGAGGCGCGCGAGCTGCTCAAGCGCATGCGTGCGGCGGTACATCGCATGGGCGAACTGATAGACGACCTGCTCGACCTGTCGCGCGTGTCGCGCCAGCCGCTCGTGCTCAAACAGGTCGATCTCAGCGCGCTGGCCGAGGACATTCTCCGCGAACTGCGCGAAGCCGACCCGGCACGCGGCATCATCACCGAGGTCGAACCCGGCATCGTCGTCGAAGCCGATCCGGGCCTGCTCCGCATCGCCCTGCACAACCTGCTCGCCAACGCCTGGAAGTTCACCGGCAAGACACCAGCGCCGCGCATCCGCCTGTACCGCAGCACGACCGAAAAGAACGTGCTGTGCGTCGAGGACAACGGCGCCGGCTTCGACATGCGCTACGCGGACAAGCTTTTCGGTGCGTTCCAGCGCCTGCACACCGAGCGCGATTTCCCCGGCACCGGCATCGGCCTGGCGACGGTGGCACGCATCCTTCAGCGTCATGGCGGACACATCCGGGCCCACGGCACCCCGGGCGCGGGGGCACGTTTCGAGTTCACCCTGAAGCGGTCCTGACGCCGGTCGCTGCACCGGCGCGGACATCACTTGACGCCGGGGCACGGCATCTTTGACGCATCCGGCTGTCCAACCCGCATCGGTCGATCCCTGGAGACATCGATGCGCGCGCCCTTCCTTGCCGCAGTCATCAGCCTGCTGTTCCTTGCTCCGGCACCATCGGCTGCTGCCGAGGTGATCGTGGAGTTCGTCGATCCACAAAGCTACACCGACACCGGCGGCTACGGTGTCGATGCCGAGCGCAATCTCGCCGCACTCAAGCGCCACCTGCAAACCGAAGGCCGGCGCTGTGTTGCAAGCGACGAGACGCTCGCCCTGCGCGTGCTCGACGTGGATCTCGCCGGTCGCCAGGAATGGTGGCACCCGCACAGCGGCGGCGACCTGCGGGTCATGCGGGAAATCACCTGGCCCCGCCTCGAGGTGGCCTACGTTCGCCGCAATGCCGCCGGGGCCAGCATCCAGGAAGGTCGGGAACGCATCAGCGACATGTCCTACCTGTGGCGCTCCGCCTACGTCCGAAACGACACCGGCCCGCTTCCCTATGAAAGGGCGATGCTCAAGGACTGGTTCGAACGCCGCTTCTGCCGCGACGCCCACTGACGAGATCCGCCACCTACCTGGCCGGCTGGCCGGGCATGAGGCCGAAGCCGGCTCGTTCGGCTATATTGCATGGACATCCGCCGTATCCGGTTTGAAACCCGGATCGGATAGATTCGACCTTTCGCAAGGTGGATGAAGGCCACTTCACATCGACAGACCGGCCACGCGACGAACCTCTTACCTTCCGACCAAGGCCGCCCAGCCCCCTCAGAACACCGGAGACGCCGATGAGTACCTTGCGGATTCTGCATATCGAGGACGACTCGAACGATGCCGAGCTGATCCACCGGGCTGCGTCACGTCAGGCCGAAGCGCCGAGTTGGACGATGGCCGACTCCCGCACCGCCTTCCTTGTCGCGCTCGGCGACGGCGAATACGACGCGGTTCTGTCCGATAGCCGGGTGCCCGGTCTGGACGGCCAAGAGGCAATGCGCATCGTGCGAGAGCGCCACCCGGGCCTTCCCTTCATCTTCGTCAGCGGCAGCGCGGACCCGCGCTGGGTGGAGCAGTGCTTCACACTCGGCGCCTACGACTGCGTCCCCAAGGACCAGCTGTGGCATCTGGGACCGGCTCTCAAGGGCGTACTCACCGCCGTCGAGAACCAGCGACTGGCTCGTCTTGCACGCGCGCACGCACTGCTGGTGGAGATCGTCACGCAACTGTCATTGGCACGCAGCCTCGATGCCATCGTCGACATCGTCAAGACCGCAGCCCGCCAGCTCAACGGTGCCGACGGAGCGACCTTCGTCCTGCGCGATGGCGATCTCTGCCACTACGTCGCGGAAGACGCCATCGGTCCGCTCTGGCAGGGCAAGCGCTTTCCGCTGCGTGCCTGCATCAGCGGCTGGGCGATGGCCGAACGTCAGGCCGCGGTGGTGCCGGACATCTATGCCGATCCGCGCATTCCGGTCGATGCCTACCGCCCCACCTTCGTCAAGAGTCTGGTCATGGTGCCGATCCGCGCCGAAGCGCCGATAGGCGCAATCGGCAATTACTGGGCCCGGCCGCACGAAGCCAGTCCCGACGAGGTCAGCCTGATCCAGGCCCTGGCCGATTCGACCTCGCTCGCACTCGAGAACCTCGAGCTGTACCAGAGTCTCGAGCGCCGGGTTCGCGAACGCACCCAGCGGCTGCAGGAGGCCAACGAGGAACTCGAAGCCTTCTCGTATTCGGTGTCGCACGACCTGCGCGCGCCACTGCGGGCCCTGCAGGGCTATGCCGACCTGCTGCTCGGCCAGATCGAACCACCACTCGAAGGACAAGCCCTGAGCTACGTGGAGCGGATACGCAATTCGGCGCAGCGCATGCACCTGCTGATCGAGGACCTGCTCAACCTGTCCCGCGTTTCGCGCGCGGAGGTACGCAGTGCGCCGGTCCCCTTGGGCCGGATCGCGATGGAGATCCTGACCAGCTTGCGCAACACATCCTCGCAGCGCGGCGACGTGCAGATCGTGGTGGACGAGTCGCTCGCGACCGAAGGCGATCCCGGCCTGCTGCGGATCGCCCTGGAAAATCTCCTGGCCAATGCGTGGAAATACACCGGGAAGACCCAGGACGCCTGCATCGAGTTCTTCGCCGAAAAATACCCCGGCAGCAAGACCGTCTACGCAGTGCGGGACAACGGCGCCGGCTTCGACATGAGTTTTGCCGACGAACTGTTCCAGGCCTTCCATCGGCTGCACACCGAAGCCGAGTTTCCTGGCACCGGCATCGGCCTCACCATCGTCCAGCGCATCATCCAGAAGCACGGTGGCCGCATCTGGGCAGAAGCAGCCCCCGGAGCCGGCGCCTGCTTCCGTTTCACCCTCGGCGTCTCATCCCCTCCCACGGCTGGCCGGTAAGCGCTCAGCCACCAGCAGCGGCCGGAGACTCGCGGAGTTCGCGTCACGGCAAAGCCTTCTACACTGGCAATACCCAGACTGGAGAAGTCCGCCAGACTGCAGTTGCCAGCGGATGACCCATCAGACCAGAAGCCCCGGTACAAGATGCCCACAATGAAATTCCTGCTGGAGCGAGTGACGACACCGCTCGGCCAGATGCTGATCGTCACCGACGAACAAGACCGGCTACGCGCGCTCGACTGGCAAGACTACGAAGACCGCATGCGCCTGCTCCTGCGCAGGCAATACCGCGCCGACACGGTCGCCTTGCAGGAAATCACGCATACGTCGTCGGCAACGCGGGCAATGCAGCTTTACTTCGATGGCGACACCGCGGCCATCGGCACACTTGCCGTGGTGACCGGCGGCACCGATTTCCAGCGCCAGGTCTGGACGGCCTTGCGCGACATTCCCTACGGCGAAACCATCAGCTACGGCGAGCTTGCCGCGCGCATCGGACGGCCGCAGGCGACGCGTGCGGTCGGACTGGCCAACGGCGCAAACCCGGTCAGCGTCGTCGTGCCCTGCCACCGGGTCATCGGCAGCAAGCGCTCGCTGACCGGCTACGGCGGCGGTCTTCCGCGCAAGCAGTGGCTGCTCGACCATGAGCGCAAGTGGCGGCATCCTGGATTGTTCTGAGCCCAATAAACAAACAGGGCGCCCGAATCGGCGCCCTGCTCGCATCTCACCTCAGGCTTCCGCTCACTCCCACTCGATTGTCAATAGGACTGAATCGGCGTTGAAACAATGGGCTCTGCGCCATTCTATCGAGCGCCGTTACCGTCATTCGTACCGTTCGTCAGAGATACGTGCCTCGCCGGCTCACGTGGCCACCAAGAGGTGCCACCTTGGGTAAGGCTGCCGCCCGGCGTGCTGTGCACACAGTTTTCCCTCTTTTGACGGTAGGAGACCATCGACGCACCGACGGTAAACGCCCGACCATGACGGTAGCGAACGCGGCTACTCATCTGCCCGCGTCACCGACTCCACAGTTGATTCCGGCGGCGTGCAGCGCGTCACCTTCTTCGGAAGCCAGCAGGCGAAGCGGTTGCGGCCTCGGCGGTATCGGAACCGCTCGAAGGTGATGGTTACCAGGCCGTGCTCGGGGACTTCGATCGTTCTCGAATAGGTGTCGAGATCCGCCGTATAAGGATTGGGGAGTCCATGCCTTTCCGGTGCGAGGTATTCACCTCGAACAGCGGCGAAGATGTTCTCGTCGTCCATGTGCGCCTCCGTGATTGCTGTACATCTGTACAGTATAGACCTCACGCGACGCTGCAACCGCCTACGTCTCCTTCACCGTCCGCGGGGGCCGTGGCGCTGGCTCCGCTTTCATCTGCTCAGGATCGAAGGGCTGTAGGAACGAACGGGCTTCGATCTCCGTCCGCGCCCTCAACCACCCCTCGTAATCGCCTGGGTCGAGCACCACGACGCTCCGCTTCTCCTCGCCTGGCTTGTGGAATCGCGACATCAGGGGGTGTTCGTCGGCGTTGATCGTGAGCATGGAGAACGACCAGCGCGCCGGCCCCTCGTCGCCCATGCGGCGCTCCCAGATCCCCGCGAGCGCGAAGGGCTCACTGTCGGCCCGCTCGATGCGCCAGCGAACCGGCTTGCCCGTTTCGTAGCAGGGCTCGTAGAACGACTCGACCGGAATCAGGGCGAACTGCCTTTGCTTCCAGGCGCTGCGGTAGGCGGGCTTCTGGCCGACCGTCTCCGACCGCGCGTTGTAGGTCATCCGGAACAGCTTCTTAGGGTCACCCCAGTGCGGCACCATGCCGAACATGCCGACCATCCACTCCGTCGGCAGGCAGTTCGCGAGGAACGGTGCCAGGCCGCCGGGGAAGGTCTCGCCGAAGTCCAGCGGAGGCGTGGAGATGGTGTGCCGCCCCCATGACATCCGCTCGAGGTAGGCGGTACGGGCGGGGTTGTAGTCGGCGCACACGTGGTGGCTCCTTTAAAGATGCCTCTTTGCTAGCTTGCCCGAAGCAAGTATTCCTCCTTCAGAGCCGCGATAAACCGCCCTATGTGGCCGCGACAGGAGTCTGCCGACCACAGTTCGCCGTCCTTCTCCCGGAAGCAGGAGAACTCCTCTTGCCCAAGCACCGCCTTGATGGCTCGATCGGTGACGGAGTCTAGGACAAACGGCGGCTGCGGTTGATTCCCGGCCTTTAGCTGTACGAGGACCTTCTTATATTCGTCGTTGGTGATCCCGTCTGCAATCGCATGATGGACGTACAGCCACGAAGCCACTCCTCGTCCGTCCGGCTTCCCGTCGCTCCTCGCGGGCCAAAGCAAGACCCACATGCCCTCGGAGATTTCATCGTCATTCAGCACGGTGGTCCAGTTGGCAACGTTCTCCTCGAACGTCGCCTCAGCCAGAAGGGGGTGTGCCGCGGTGAGCGCGCGGTCGTCCCTGACCACCTCGACGTTCCGGCACCACACCAAGGAAAGACTGCCATCTGTCACTAGTTGGTAATCGGTGATCCTGACCGCGGGTTCAGCGCTTTTTATGAAGCCGTGTCGGACACCGAGACTCAATTGCACCTCTAGCGCTTTGAGCTTCAGTTCCTTCTTATCCGGGGACGGATAGCACTGCATGGCGAGTTCTCGCCAGCGCTCAAATTCTCCAGCCAGCTGAGCAAGATGCGCTGGGTCCTCAGTAATGGCCCCCAGTTCTTCAAGGACTTCACCACTGAGACCATTCTTTGTGAGGTTGAAACTCCCGAATGCGGCGCTCTCCTCGCCCAGATACACCTTTGCATGGAGTTGATCGAGGAAGTGAACCCTGTCCCAACCAAGTTTGGCCTGAAGCTGCCGGATAGCCTTGGGGTTACTGCCAAATGTTGGGGAGACGATGACCTCCTGCAAACCATCCGCGGTAACGTATTTCTCCCAGTCGCCTCCGATATACGCAACGGCTACACGTTTTGCATTGATCGCTCTGATCGCTTCCGCGGCATCAGACGTGGTAAGGATGCGCATTTCTGAGGCTCCGAATATTCGAAAGTGATAGTCTGTCATGCTAATGCGAACGTGGTGGGGCTACCAGCGTCGCGACGGTGGACCGTGGAAATTCGAAGACGAAGGGCGATGAAGCTTAAGACATACACTGGAGCGCAGATTCGTGAGCACCGAAAGCGCCTCGGTCTCAACCAGACCGAGTTTTGGGGAGCACTCCAGATCACACAAAGCGGCGGCTGCCGGTACGAGTCGGGGCGCGATATTCCAGAGCCTGTTCAACTCCTGTTGAACCTGGCTCTCGGAGCGCCGAAAGCCTCGTCGAGCATCCTTGAATCCCTTCGCGACCTGCTCGGGCATGGGCGGCGGGCACCGCCGCCCCCTCGGTCGTCGTATTAGGGGTGGGCGTTCCGCCTCGGCTCCCCTGCGTGTTGGACTGCATCGCAGGGGCCACGCATTTCCCAGGAAGAGGGCAACAATGGAAGCAAAAGGAAGTGTGGCGCTTACGTTATGCGTCGCATTAGCAGCAGGATGCGCCGTATCTGGCCCCATCACTCCCCTCGAAAGCTCACAGTCCGGGTTTGATGGGGCGGTGTACGCTGGTCAGACAACCGTGATAAATGCCAAGACTCAGACGTCGGAGCAGTACCGCGTCTTCAATCAGGCGGCGACGGGATTTGTGCCGAACTCTGCAAATATTGCAGATGCCGAAAGCCGTGCGAAGACCTATTGCAACGACAAGGGAAAGCAGTTGCGAGTGCTTTCTTTAACGACCTCCCCCGCTGCACTGCTCCCAGGAAACTTCCCCAGGGCCGAGCTGGTTTTTGAGTGCGTCAATGGCGTTACGCAGGAGACCAAGTACGACCAGCTCCTAAAGCTCAAGTCCCTACTCGACAACAACGCGATTAGTGAAGCTGAGTTCGCGGATGAGAAGCGGAAAATCTTGAACTCGGAGTAGCGATTTGCGCCGGACCTCTGCGGCGGCCTAGGTCAGGACGTAACTCCACCCCGCTTGTGCATCTCCCGCAACAGGGTCTTGGCGAGGCACTGCAGGTCAGATCCAGCACCCTGCGTAACCTCCTTCTCTCGGCTGGTTGGCAGGATCGTGGTCACCGTCAGCAGGTCCGCGTCCCCGTCGTAGCTGGCGCGGCCGAAGATGACCAGCGGCGCACCAAGAAGCGTCGGATGGTCGGGAAGGAGGGCCACGACCAGCCAGGTGAGGGGGTCATTGAGGCCAATGCTCATACCCCCAACCTCGAGAACGGGTCATAGCTCAGGACGGCCAGGCGGTCCCGCTCGGAGTGTGCCGCGCTTGGCAGCATGTCCTCGCCCGGTAGCGGAGGCGACACGGCGAAGGTGATGGCCAGCGCGTCGGCCACGTCGGGCGACGACAAGCCGCGGGCCTTCATATCCGCCTTGCGCTCGAGCTGGATCTGCTCGGTGCTCGTGAACCCGTACTCGGGGCCGGTCAGGTCGTCGACCAGCTCCTGATCGTTCGGGATCGCGCCGACCTTCAACCAGTCCCGCAAGAGGCCCCACAGCTCACTGCGGCGCTGGGCGTACTTGCGCGGGTCCAGCGCGCGGCTGCCGAATTGCACCTCGTCTACCTCGTGGCCGATGGCACGAAGGCGGTCGATCACGCCCCCGCCCACACCGCCGCCGTCGATGGCGACCAGGACGTAGTGGCCGGCGCTGCGGAAGAAGTTGGCTTGCTCGGCGATGCGGCTGGCCACCTGCATCGTATCCGCCCCTTTCAGCTTGATCGGCGGGTAGGTCCGCGCATCGCGCCCCTGCCGGAAGTAGAGCACCGTCGAGTCGTCGCCGAAGCGTGCGATGTCGCAGCCGATGACAACAGCCTCTCCGCGGGCTGACGGCAGGTCGCGCGTGGCGGCGTCCTGAACCAGCTCGCGCCCGATGAACTGCAGGCTCGACTGGCTAGGGAACTCGCCAAGGACGCGGACCTTGAAGAAGTCGGAGTCGCGCCCGTAGTCGTGCGCCCACTGCTCGATCTGGGTCTTGTTCGTGATCTGGCACGTGCTGCTGTCGACGCGACGCGTCATCCAGCGGTGCCGCTGACCGTGGAAGCAGGCGTGAAAACGTGTGCCCGTCCGGGTGGGGTTCCCGAACGCGAACCACATGGGGCTGCCGTCGGTCATGCCGCCCTCGGCCACTTCCCAGATTCTCGCGGGGATGGCTGACGCCTCGTCGAAAATGTAGAACGGGGTCGAGTCGGCAGCGTGCAAGCCGGCGAACGATTCGCTGTTCTCCTCGCGGCAGGTCTGAGCGTCGCAGCGCCAGGACTCGGCGAAGCCCTTGGCCGTTAGGCGCATCGAGCCCTTGCCGGTCGTGATGTCGAACCAGTCCGCGAACACGGACCGCTTGAGCCACTTGCCCAGCTCAGCCCACGTCTTGCTCTCCAGTTGCGGGCTGGTGTTGGCCGTGACGACACCGCGCGCGTTGGGCCGGGTGGCCATGATCCAGAGGGTGATCCAGCTCGTGATCGCACTCTTGCCGATGCCGTGCCCGCTGGACACTGCGGCGCGGATCGCTTCGACCGCCTTGGTGCCGTCGAAGCCTCGGGCGCGCACCTCCTGCCCGATGTCGTCCAGCAAGTCGCAAGCCCACAGGTCGGGGCCGTACTCGCTGTCGTACTGCACTCGATACTCGTCGGGCAGATTCACCAGTCGCAGGGCGCGATCCACGTTCCAGTCGAAGGCGAACAGCACGAAGTCCAGCGGCTTGTCGTGCAGGTGGCCCGCCAGCATCGGCAGCAGGTGCTCGGGGTCGATCTCGGGCGCGGCAGCGCGTGGTGAGTCACTGGAATAGAGGCCGATGCGCAGCAGGCCGCGGGCGATGCGTGCCGTCAGAGCGTTGCCTTCAGCGAGCGCCAGCAGCTCGTCGTAGCTGTGAGTGGGCACGATGTCAGTGCTGCGTGCTTGCAGGATGCACTGGCGCAGGTCGCCCGTGGCGGTTGCCGTAGCCGTGCTCTCAAGCTTGGCCAGGCGCTGCTGAATGGTGGTGCGTGCGAAGCGGCTCATGCGAGGTCGTCCAGGTTGTCCAGCACGCGGCCGGTGTCATGATCCAAAGTGACCGGCTTAGGGGCGTTGCGCCCGGCCTCGATTGCCTGCAGGCGCTTCTCGTGATCGTCAGCGACCACCACGCGAGCGTAAGCGTCCAGGGTGCGCAGCAGGCGCTCGCCAGCCTCGGCAGTCACTTGACCCGATGCGACTGCGCTCATGACGGCCTGTGCCTTGAGTTCCAGCGTGGGCGCACTTGCAAAGCCCTCCACGATCACGCGCTCGGCATCCTGCTTGGCGATAGGCGCGTAGCGTTCGAGGATCAGTTTCTGGCTGGCCGGGTCCCCAAGTTTCGCCAGTTCGATGGCCTTCGCGATGATGTCGGGGATGTGGGGCTCGATGGCCTCCGCCAGCCGCTCGGCGCGGCTCGGGCCAGGTGTGCGCCCGCCCTTGACCGCGTGGCCAGAGCGGAACTTGCCATCGGGCAATCGGTTGTCGCTCATGTCAGTGCCCCCGCTGTTGCCGAGCTTGCGGGTCATTCATTTCCGCCTTGAGCCGGTCCCAGAATCCTTCCTCGTGCTTCCAGAGCTGTCGCATCGCGCGTTGCTGCGCGGCGACAGCGATGAGTTTCGCGATGGCACTGGTCAGCTCGGCGGTCTGCGAGCCGGGAGCGGGCTCGCCGTAGTGCTGGGTCAGGACGTCAAGGATCTGCACAGGGAGCGGCGCAGGAGTGGTTTTGCTCATGCTGTGTCTTCCTTTCGCGTCAAGAGGTTGGCCGGACGCGCAGGCTTCCATACTTGGCCACGAACGCATCAAGCAGCGCCTGATGTTCTGCCCACGACTTTTCGCGCTCGAAGCCAGCTTGTGCGGCGTACACCCGCTGCGCTGAGGCACGCAGAGCTTCCTTGTCCTGCGCCAACTCGGTCTGGTTGATGTCGTTCGGGTTAATCACGATCGGGGCTCCTTGTGGTCGTTTGGTGCGAGGAGGAAATAGCCGAAGGGCCGGTGCGTCGAGCAATGCCCGACCCGGTGGCCTTCACCGGCGCCGTGCGTGTGGGTCTTGCCGCACGTGCAACGGAAGAACCAGCCACCTTGCGGAGTGATGTGGCAGCGGAAGGCGGGTAGCCCTTCGACGCTGCCTTCGAGGTCCTGGCCGATGTCCATAGCAGGCCTCACTTCAGTTTGCCGGCCATGCGCAGCGCGCGCCCGCGGGCGGCGGCCATAGCGACGATCTTGGGATGGGAGCCAAGACCGAGCGCGTTGAGCATGTCGGCGGCGTCGGGCACGCCTGCGATATAGGCCCGCGCGTCATCCAGAGCGCGGCGGGCGCCTTCCACTCCGTACTCGGCCTGCAGGTTCTCGATCGCCGTCTCGCGCCAGGCGAGCACCGTCGCTTCGCTGGGCGGGGTACGCATCACAGAGGCCCCGATGTCGGCGACCACCTTCGACTCGGTGGCGTTGAGCTGGTGCTGGGCAAAGGTCGCCGCCCATGCCGCCGCGATCTCTCCGGCGGTGTCCGGGTCGTGCAGGTGGTCGTGCATCGCAGCGTTGCGGATGGCCACCGTGGCGTCGGCATGGGTGAGCTTCGGGTCGGTCTGGCCGTAGATCCGGTCTGCGAGTTCCGCTTCCGTCAGCTCGTTCGCCGGGCGGTCGTCACGCTGCGCCGGCTGGGTCTCAGCCTTGGGTTTCACGCCGAACAGGCGCTCGGCCGTGGTCTGCTCTTCGGTGGCCGGCGCCGGGGTGTCCCCAACCGGGGCGGGTGCTGCGGGCTTGGCTGTGCCGCCATAGAAGGCTTGGGCTGCACGTTCAAAGTCGAAGTCGTCCATGGTCAAAACTCATCCTCGGTGGTGGGTTGCGGATTGGTTGCCTGCTCGAGGGCATCGGCCAGGAAGGTGTCGAGCTTCTTCGCCTGGGCGTCCAGCGCCTCCAAGGCGTCGTCCGGCGTGCCAAGGCCCCCGAAGGGCGTGGAAACGATGACGTAAGGGTCCAGAGCCGGGCCGACCTGCCCGATCCCGGCGCGCACGATCGCGGCCAGCAGCGCAGCGCGCACATGGGCGTCGCCAGCGAGTCGATCGACGGTGCTGGCGCTGCGGTTTGCCGACTCTCGGCCCAGTGCTCCGGATGCGGCGGCCCACGCCTGCGAAGTACGCTCGCGTTGCAGCGAATCCAGCTCGGCCAAGGCGGGGCCGATGGTCATCTCGAAGGTTTCGACCAGACGCTCGAGCGTCGAATGAATGCGGAGGGTCGTGGCGGTGACGACCTTGGCGGCTTCACGGGCGGCATTGATCCGTGCCGCTTCGGCTTCCTGCTTCGAGGATGCGGACTGCGCGAGCTTCGCAGCCTCCAGCCGCTCAATTGCACGTGCGTGCTCGGCAATCTCGGCCTCCAGCTCGGCGACAGCGTGCTGGAGGTCACTGTCCTCGGGGCGCTGCGCGAGGAGGAGGCAGGCTTCGCGGTACGCGATTCGCGCACCCTTCTGGTCCTGGATGCGGGTCAGGATCTGGTTGTCGATGCTGAAACGGTCAGCTGCCGGTGTTTTCGCCATGAATGCGACTCCTGAAAAGACGCATCCATGGTCGGACCGTTCACGCGCTTCGGCCCCTTTACGAACTCAGCACGAACTTTTAGCGGGTGATTACCTTCGGCGCGTGCGCCGGGCGCTCGCATCGCACCACACCGGTACCATTGGCGACCTTGCACGCCGTCGCCGCAGCCGCCAGCTCTGGCATACCCCACCGGGCGAACTGCTTGGCCGCCGTGGTGCGAATCATTCGGCGCACCGACTGCTCGGGCTCGGTGGCGTGTGGCGCGGCAAGGTCAGTGGCTCGCAGGGCTTCAGATGCCCCGCCGTCGTCCAGCACCCACCACACGGCCCAAATGCCTCGATTTGAGGTCTTGACCACTCGCAGCCGGTCGCCCTCGCATCCGATCTCGAAATGGTCGTGCTGGCCCTCGGTGCGGAGGTGGCGAAAGACGGGGGCGCGGTGTTGGTTGCGTGCAAGTGCCTGCAACTCCGCGTCAAGGAACGCGCGCTCCTCAATAGTGAAACGGCGCTCAAAATCGTGGACGTGCAAAAAGGCGCGCAGTCGGTTCAAGGCTCGCCCTCTTGCTGCAGGGCTCATTGTGTTTTCGGCGTCTTCTATTGTCATGGTCGTTCAATGTCGGTCAATCTGTCGGTTCATCGCGATCAGCCCGTGGCGCATTCGGCTCCACCACTGGGTTCTCGCCCTGTCGTAAATGATCCTTATCGAATGATTCGGAACGAACACGGCGGGCGACGACGCGCGCCGCAGGCTTCCGAGCCGTCCCGGCAAGCCAGCGGTAGATCGTCGCGCGGTGGGGGCCGTCGAGTTGCGCAGCGATCCCGTCGATGGTCATCCCCTGAGCGCGCAGTGCGCGCGCTTCGGCGACCAGGGTGTCGGGCCACTTGCACATGGGTTGCGATTCGCCGCAAAGAACACCGCGGGCGTTTGTGGTGCGCAGTTCAATCAAAGTTGCTGCTCCTTGCGCGTTCGACGCATTGGAGGCGCTGACGGTGGTCGTGCGCTTCGTTTCGGGCACGGGTCCCACACAACCGCTCTTTGTCTTCTTCGTTCCTCCCCCACCAGCCGCGGACAGCCAGGGGGACATAGGACAAACCTAAGGGTTTTGTCCTGTCCTGTCCCCCTACTGGCCGGGACATGGCGGGACATGTCCCCCTCTTGTCCCCCTTGTCCCCCTCGGCGCAATTGACGGGGACAAAAGGGGACATGTCCCCCTTCCGTCCCCCTTGTCCCCCAGCGCGCACGGCCCGGCTCATGCTGCACCCCGGAGCCAACACATGTCCTTCCAAACCTTCACCATGCTGTCGGCGATCAGCTTCTCGCGCGCACGCTTGAACGCTTTCTTCTTGGCCTCGCCGTCACCGTCCGAAATCCCCATGTCGTAAGCCATGGCGCGCCAGTCGTCCACGTGCACGGCGGCCTCGGGTGCCGGGCAGTTGAGCGCATTGGATGCCTCGCCAGCGAAAGCGGCGTCGAGCATGCGGCTGGTCTTCATGTCGCCCAGCGCTGCATCGAGCGCGCGGTAGGCGACGCCGACTGCGCCTGTCAGCGGCTTGCGACCGATGGGTGCCGGGTCGTCGTTGTCGGACTCCACGGCCAGCACCGTGACGACAGGCTCACCGAAGTTGTCCTCCATCCCCGGCAACTCGAATCGCTCAAGCTCGAATCGCATCGGCTCGAAGCCGGGGCCGCGAAACTTGGTGCGGTGAAAGAACTCGACTTGCCCGCGCTCTTGCCAGGCGCACAGTTCACCGTCGATCGAACCAGAAAACGCACCGCCCCCTCGGGGCTGCAGGTTGTCGCGCGTGGCTTCCTTGGTCGGGTGCATCAGCGCCACAGTGGCCGGGTTGCCCAACGGCTCCATCAGGTCGCGCATGGCCATGGCCAGTTTGTGCATCTCGCGGTTGTCGTTTTCCTCTTCGGCCGACGAGTGCGCCGGACCGGTGTCGATCACGGCCATACCGAACGGGCCGAAAGCGCTGGCCTCTTTCACAAACCGCTTCAGCTCGACATCGTTGTCCAGGGCGAATGGTCGGCGGGTGAAGAAGATCTGGCCCGCGAGTTCGCTGGGTTCCATGCCGAACTTCAGCGCGGCAGCCGTGGTGCGCAGTTGCACGTCGGCGGGGTTCTCGCCGCAGAGGTACAGCACGCGCTGACGCTTGACCTGGTGGCCGCCCAGCTCGCGCCCGGTGGCAACGTGCATCGCCACGGTAATCATGACCGCCGTCTTGCCGTGGCCCCACTTGGCCGTCAGCGCGTACAGGCAGCCCTTCTGCAGCACCCGATGCCAGACGTAGCTCGGAGGCTCCATGCTGCTCGTGAACTCGGTATAGGGCACCACGTTGGCACCGAGCACGGGGGCGGTCTTTTCTCCCCATGCCGCTTTCGCCTTGGCGCGCCAGCTTTCACCCGTCTTGAGCACGCCGCACTTTTCATCGTGCTCGTCGGCCCACTTGAAGATGGACGTGTAGGTGATGTCGCGGGCGTTCTCCCGGTCCCACTTGGTGTCGTCGGGTTCTTTCACGCACCAGTTGAGACCGTGCGTCTGACTCCAGCCCTCAATAAGCGAACGGGCGCGCTCATCGTGCTCGGTGCCCTTGAAGCACACCATGGCCAGGAACGTCTCGTTCCAGGGGCCGCGCGCAACGGCGCGATCCTTGATTGCCTCCAGCGCAAACTCAAGATCGTGCAGGGTGCGGTCTGTCACCTTGCTGAGCGTGATGGCGCGCTCGAAGTCGCGGTCCTCGTCCAGCGCGGGGGAGGTGCGCTCGGTGGTCGCGGTCTTGGCTGCCTCGCCAGGCTTGCCAATAGGTGCCCAATCCACGCCGTCGACGGCCAGGATGTCGATAGGCAAGCCGGTCACACGCTCGAACCGGTACTCGACACCTCTGACCTTGCCGTAGAAGTAGGACCGGGAGGTTTCCCAGCTCTCACCGGCCAGGATGCCGCCCAGCGCGCCATTTACGAGGTCGAGGTATTCCGCGTACTCATCAGGTGTCACGGGGCTCGCCAACTGCGCGACGACACGCCAACGGGGCGAGTCCGGGCGATGCCTTGCAGTGGTATAGACCGCCGCTGAGATTCCCGCAGTGGACAATCGCTCAACAGCCTCATCGACCGTGACCAGGCCGTCGTCGTAGTCGCCTACAACTGCGGTCATGTTCTCGGGCACGGTGCCCGCGGTGCGCGAGTTGCGGGGGAGCTTGGAGAACTTCAGCAGCGGCATGTTCTCCTTGCTGGCGTACTCGTCTGGGTTGGCAAGCACTTCGCAGAGCTTGGTCCAGGTAACGTCGTGGCGCTTGCCAGCGGTCTCCTTCAAGTAGGCGAAACGTGTGATCGTCACGAGGGGGTCGTGGGCGTTGCGGATTACCTGAGCAACTTGGCGGCGCACTTCGGTGTCCAGCTGCTCGAACTCCTCGGGCTGCGCGGGCTCGCACAGGTAATCCTCGATGGACTCCCAGTCGTGTCCGTGAGCATCTGCTAAATGGGTATCCTTCATGTTGTCGTTTCCGTTAGTGCCGCCTCCGCTGGTCACGGCAGGCTGTTGTTCTTCGATGCCGCCTTCGGGCGGCATTTGTTTTTGCGCCGTATCCCCGCGCATCACGTCGATGAAGCTCTGCTCCCTCTTCATGGCCGTCGCTCACGCATGAGGCGCAGCTTTGCGCCCGGCAAACTCCACCCGCGGGAGTGACCCGATCCATGCGTCGATTTCGGAGGCCAGCCACACCAGACGGCGGCCGGGCTTCCGCGGCGCGGGGAACGTTCCTTGTTCGACCGCCAGATAGATGGACGTGCGGGGCTTGGCGGTGATCTTCATCACCTCGGGGAGGGTCAGCAGCCGATCAGTTGGCGAATTCATTTCGCGCTCCATGTGGTTGAACACGCCTAGATGTTCCTGCACTTTTTTGGAGTCACGGACACTCCCCAGGCTCTCCCTAAATCGCTGATTAGCAAACGCTAAGACCCCAAAAAGAAAACGCCCGCGCGGTATCCCGAGCGGGCATCTAGCAATCGCCAACTGATAGGCCCTCACCGCATGGCTGCCGCGTCGATGATCGCCTGCAGGCGTGCGCCAACGTCATCCCGCACCGCGCTCGCAGGCGCCGGCCGCGCTGGTGCCGGTTGTCCTGGTTGCACCCACGCAACGGGCGTCTGGCCGCGTCGCCGGCCGCTGATGACGTGCGCGATGCAACTCTTGGAGCACTCCATCCGCTGGGCGATCTGGGAAAGGGAGAGCCCGGCCTCCCGCAGCTCGTGCACGAGGTCGATCTCGTGGTCGGTGAGCAAGGCTAAAGGGTGCGACGCGCCAATCAGGCGACCGCGCTCGTTGACCGCCTTGAGCGCCATCAGCGGG
Source organism: Azoarcus sp. DD4 (assembly GCF_006496635.1). Taxonomy (NCBI): domain Bacteria; kingdom Pseudomonadati; phylum Pseudomonadota; class Betaproteobacteria; order Rhodocyclales; family Zoogloeaceae; genus Azoarcus; species Azoarcus sp. DD4. The sequence continues at coordinate 2,088,253 of NZ_CP022958.1, read as the reverse complement.
CTCATTGCAGGCTCTCCACGATCGTGACGGCGAAAGGCGCCGGCTCCACGGTCTCCTCCAGGATGTCGTGCGCTGCGTCCAGGCGCTCGATTGCTGCGCTTATCGCCCCGAACAGGGTGAGCGCCCGGTGCGTGGTCAGCGGCTTGTCATCGCTCAACCTTTCGGCGACCAACTCAAGCACTGCCTGCGCCTCTGTGACGGCAAGTCCAATCTGTCCCATGTCAGCGCTCATGCCTCCACCCCCTGCTCGGGCTTTGCACGACCACGACCGGGGAAGTGGGTACGCCGGGTATGGTCAGGCCCCGCAGCGGCCGCTACGGGCGCTTGGCGACGGCTTTCCAACCAGGCGTCGATCTCACCTTCGTCCCATACAGCACAGCGGGGCGTGAGCATGAAATGCTGCGGAAAGCTGCCGGCCTTCTCGAGGTTGTAGATCGTGGTCTTGGAAAGGCCGGTCTTGGCCAGCAACTCGGCGCGGCGGATAGATCGCTTGATGGTTTGCATGTGTCGTCCTTGGTTGAAAGTGAACGACACCTATTTGATGACACACCCCTATACAAAGTCGTCCGCGCTTTTTTGTGCAGACTCGTGCGGGCAATAAAAAAAGCCGGGTTGCCCCGGCCTAATTGTGCTTCCTCAACTTTCGCCTGATGTACTCGATCCGGCGCATCAACTTGTGACGTGGAGCGCCTCTCACGTCGCACAGCAGGTCCGCCACATTGGCGAGTTGAGACGGCGTTGCTTCCGGAATCGCGACGACCAATTCCTGAAGGTCAGCATTCTTGTCGATCGCGCCTTCAAGCCCCAGCGCAGCCCGCGCGTTCTCTCGAGCGCGGTTCGCTGCGATGTCGGGGTTGATGACTTTGGCGACAACCTGCGTCGCCACAGAGCGCGCCCACGCCGCGGTGGTGGCGTCGTCCACCGCGCCGGCGTCGATGGCCCGCCATAGCGCCGCTGCAGCGGTGGCGTCACCCGCGATCGCCTGCTGCAGGAGTTTGGCGTGCTTGCTCATAGATCCATCTCGGAGTCGTCGTGCGCGGCTTCATCAATCTTGATCTTCGTCGCCTGGATGACCGCCTTGGCGCTCTCATCCCGCAGCCAGCAGTCCACGATGTCGGCCCAGCCTTGCATCAAGGCGCGCCGCGGCGCCGCATGCTTTGCATGGTTGTACGCAGCGGCCACTTGGTCCTTCTTGGCGTGGGCCAGGCATGCCTCGATCAGCGCCTCCGGGAACAGCGCGTCGTTCAGGCGTGTCGAGAAGGTCCGCCGCAGGTCGTGCACGCTGAACGTCTCGAACTGCTCGTCAGCGGGGTCGCGCTGCTCGTTGATTAGCTTGACCGTCGCGTCGATGGTCCGATTCAGCGTCGCATTGCTGATCGGCACGTCGCGCTCGTATCGGCCGGGGTGCAGGTACTTGCTCGACGGATAGCAAGCCTGGAACGTGGTGAGGATGTCGAGCGCCTGCTCCGACAGGTACACCACATGTTCGCGGTCAGCCTTCATCCGTTCCTTGGGAATGGTCCACGTCGCCCGGTCCCAGTCGATCTCCTTCCAAGTCGCGCCGATGAATTCGCCTTTGCGCACGCCCGTCAGCAGCATGAACTTGACCGCCAGCCGCAGGGTTGGACTCGTCGCGGTGTGTTGGAGAGCGTCGAAGAAGGTCTTGATTTCGTGGCGCGTCAGGTTGCGGTCGCGCGCCTGGAAGGTGGCAATGGCCTTGCGGGCGATCTTCTCGGCGGGGTTATCGACCTCAATCCCCTTTCCGATCGCGTAACGGAAAACCAGGAGCACCAGCTCGCGCGCATGGACTGCGGGACCCGGACCGCGCTCTTCCTTCGCCTTGTCCAGAAGCTCGGCCAGCGCCATCGGCTTGATCTCCTCGAGCCGCTTTTTGCCCAGCGGGATATCCAGGATGCGACGGTAAACGGATTTGCGCAGCGCCAGCGTCGAGTCGGCCAGTTGCTCTTTGCCGCTCTTGGGATCGGCCTTGTGCTCGAAATACTTCTTCGCCCAGGCGCCGAAGGTCTGGGCATCCGTCTCGGCAGCGCGCTTCTCGACCTTGGCCTTGGACGGTGAAATGCCCGCCTCGACCTGACGGCTGGCGCGATCGCGCAGGGCTCGCGCGTCCTTGAGTGAGACCACCACACCGTAGTCGAGCGCCTTCAGCTCGGCCTCGTCACGGCTGGCGGTGCCGGGCACGTATCGGCCGACGGTAAGCGTTTCGCGCTTACCGTCGAGTCGGTAGTCGTAGCGGAACGTGATCGTCCCAGCGTCCGACATGACGGCATAAAGGCCGTCGCTGTCGGCTAGCTTGCGCAGCGGGATCAACGTTCCCGCCTTGATCTTGACGACCTTCTCCCCTGTGGCGGGGTCAGTCTGGATGATGTCGCGTTTGCAGGGGGCCGTGTCGCTCGGTCGCCACGCCCGGAGTTGGGTATCGGTCAGCATTTCTCGGTCTCCGTGCCGGTTGCTGATACCGTCAGAACAGCCTGTCGGTAAAAATCAGCAACCGGATCGTAGCGGTCGAAAGACCCGTCACGGATACCGTAAAAGCAGCCTTGCTACCGTTGAACGCCCCTGAACGACGTTGATAGCTAAGTTATTGAACTGCCTGAAAAACAAGCGGGCTCGTGAACGTTCTTGAACGCTACGAACCGATCTTGTTTTATTCCCACTCGATCGTCGCCGGCGGCTTGCCGGAGATATCGTAGACCACCCGGTTGATGCCACGCACCTCGTTGATGATGCGGTTGCTCACCTTGCCGAGCAGGCTGTGCGGCAGTTCGGCCCAGTGCGCGGTCATGAAGTCCTGGGTCTGCACCGCGCGCAACGCCACCACGTATTCGTAGGTGCGGCCATCGCCCATCACGCCGACGCTCTTGACCGGCAGGAACACCGCAAAAGCCTGGCTGGTCTTGTCGTACCAGTCGGCGGCCCGCAGTTCGTCGATGAAGATCGCGTCGGCGCGACGCAGCAGGTCGGCGAACTCCTTCTTGACCTCGCCCAGGATGCGCACGCCCAGGCCCGGTCCCGGGAAAGGATGGCGATAGACCATGTCGTGCGGCAGGCCAAGCGCGACACCGAGTTCGCGCACCTCGTCCTTGAACAGATCGCGCAGCGGTTCGAGCAGCTTGAGGTTGAGCGTCTCGGGCAGGCCGCCGACGTTGTGGTGGCTCTTGATCGCATGCGCCTTGCCGGTCTTGGCGCCGGCCGACTCGATCACGTCGGGGTAGATGGTGCCCTGCGCCAGCCAGCGCGCCTTGGGTAGCTTCTGCGCCTCGGCCTGGAACACCTCGACGAACTCGCGGCCGATGATCTTGCGCTTCTGCTCGGGGTCGGACACGCCCTTCAGGTGCCCCATGAACTGCTCGGTGGCATCGACGTGGATGACCTTGACGCCCAACGAGCGGTTGAAGGTTTCCATCACCTGCGCCCCCTCGTTGAGGCGCAGCAGGCCGTTATCGACGAACACGCAGGTGAGCTGATCGCCGATGGCGCGGTGGATCAGCGCCGCCGCGACCGACGAATCGACACCGCCGGACAGGCCAAGGATGACTTCCTCGTCGCCCACCTGAGCGCGGATCTTCTCGACCGCTTCCGCGATGTAGTCCGGCATGTTCCAGTCGCGACCACAACCGCAGATCTCGTGCACGAAGCGGGCGAGCATCTCCTTGCCCTTCATCGTGTGCGTGACTTCCGGGTGGAACTGTACGCCGTAGAAACCTCTGGCCTCGTCCGCCATCGCCGCGATGGGCGTCGACTCGTTGCTGCCGATCACCTTGAAGCCGGCCGGCAGTTCGGTGACCTTGTCGCCGTGACTCATCCAGACGTCGAGCAGGCCGTGGCCTTCGTCGTTGGTGCGATCCTGGATGCCCTGAAACAGTTTGGAATGACCGCGGGCGCGCATTTCGGCATAGCCGAACTCGCGCTTGGCCGAACTCTCCACCTTGCCACCCAGTTGCTCGGCCATGGTCTGCATGCCGTAGCAGATGCCAAGCACCGGCACGCCGAGTTCGAACACTACCTGCGGCGCCCGCCAGTCCTGGGCTTCGTAGACCGAGTTCGGCCCGCCGGACAGGATCACGCCCTGCGGATTGAATTCGCGAATGAAGGCCTCGGAAACGTCGTAGGGATGCAGCTCGCAATACACCTGAGCCTCGCGCACGCGGCGGGCGATGAGCTGGGAAACCTGGGAGCCGAAATCGAGGATGAGGATTTTCTGGTGGGACATGTCCGCCTCAAGAAACAGGAAAGGCGGCGCCGGTAGTCTTACCGGCTGCCGCCTGGTCCGGATCGATGCCGGGATCGGGCATCAATCGACGTGGTAGTTGGGTGCTTCCTTGGTGATCTGAACGTCGTGCACATGCGATTCGCGCACGCCCGCCGAGGTGATCTCGACGAACTGGGCCCGCGCGTGCATCGTCGCGATGCTGTCGCAACCGAGGTAGCCCATGGACGCCCGCACGCCACCGATCAACTGGTGGATCACCGCGGTCACCGCCCCCTTGTACGGCACACGGCCTTCGATGCCTTCCGGCACCAGCTTGTCGACGTTGGCCGAGCTGTCCTGGAAGTAGCGATCCGCCGCACCTTGCTGCATCGCACCCAGCGAACCCATGCCACGGTAGGACTTGTACGAGCGGCCCTGATAGAGCACGGTCTCGCCCGGGGATTCCTCGGTGCCGGCGAAAAGGCCGCCCAGCATCACCGCATTGGCACCGGCAGCCAGCGCCTTGGCGATGTCGCCGGAGTAACGGACGCCACCGTCGGCGATCAGCGGGATACCGCTACCCGCCAGCGCGGTGGCGACATTGTCGACCGCGGTGATCTGGGGCACACCCACCCCGGCAACGATGCGGGTGGTGCAGATCGAGCCGGGCCCGATGCCGACCTTCACGCCGTCCGCCCCCGCATCCACCAGCGCACGTGCCGCGTCGCCAGTGGCGATGTTGCCGCCGATCACTTCAACGTTCGAGAAATTCTTCTTGACCCAGTTCACCCGGTCGAGCACACCCTGCGAGTGTCCGTGAGCGGTATCGACAACGATGACATCCACACCGGCCTCGGCCAGCAACTCGGCGCGTTCCTCGGTCCCGGCACCGACACCGATCGCCGCACCGACCCGCAGCCGGCCCAGTTCGTCCTTGGCGGCGAGCGGATGCTCGGTGGACTTCATCATGTCCTTGACGGTGATGAGGCCGCGCAATTCGCCGTCGTCGTTGAGCACCAGCACGCGCTCGAGGCGATGCTTGTGCATCAGCGCCCGGGCTTCTTCCAGGCTGCTGCCTTCACGAACGGTGACCAGGCGCGCATGCGGCGTCATGATCGCCGACACCGGTTGATCGAGATTGGTTTCGAAGCGCAGATCGCGGTTCGTGACGATACCCACGACCTTCTTGCCTTCCAGCACCGGCAGACCGGAGAACTTGTGCTGGCGGGTGAGCGCGACCACTTCACGCACGCTCATGGTCGGCGGGATGGTGATCGGATCCTTCAGCACACCGGATTCGAAGCGCTTGACCTTCAGCACTTCGGCCGCCTGCTGCTTGGGGGTGAGATTCTTGTGCACGATGCCCAGGCCGCCTTCCTGTGCCAGCGCAATGGCGAGACGGGCCTCGGTGACGGTATCCATCGCTGCCGACACGAGCGGGATGTTGATGCGGATGCGCCGCGTGAGCTGTGTCTGAAGGCTCACATCGCGCGGCAGGACCGTCGAGTGGGCGGGAACGAGAAGGACGTCATCGAACGTCAGCGCCTTCTGGATCACTCGCATGGCTTCTATCCTTTCAACCAAATCCGTATTATACAGACCGGTTGATCGCCTTGTAAGAGACCTTGCAGATCCCGTGCACGCGCAGCCCTGCATGGGACGTTCCGGAGAAAGCCCCGCATGATTCGCCGTGCCACGCTCACCATCGCCGCCCTTTCTCTGCTGACCGCACTGCCCGTCGGCGCCGAGATCTACAGCTGGCGCGACAAGGACGGCAAGATCCACTACTCGGACCAGGCCCCGCCCAGCGGCGACGTCAAGGTGTTGCGGGGCGGCGTGCAGCGGCCAAGCAGCCGCAATGCCGCACCGGCCGAGGGCGCCACCGAAGGCGCTGCGCAGGAACAAGGCCAGACGCAGGCCAAGCCCGCCGCCACGGAAACCAAGCCGAAAACGGCTGCCGACCAGGAACAGGCCTTCCGCCAGCGCCGCGCCGAAGCCGCCGAGGCGCAGGCCAAGGCGGACAAGGAAAACAAGAACTCGGCAGAGCGCGAACGCAATTGCCAGGAAGCGCGCAACCAGCTCGCCGCCCTGCAGTCCGGCCAGCGCATGGCCCGTTTCGGCGAGGGCGGAGAGCGCGTGGTCATGGACGACGCCATGCGGTCCGAGGAAACCGCACGCACCCAGCGCCTGGTAGACGATCTCTGCCGCTGATCCCCGCGGCAACCCGCCTGCTCAGGCGGCGTCGATCGCCCCGCCGCCTTTCTTCATGACCTTGCCCTCATCGGCGCGCTTCTTCCGTACCGCCTTGGGGTCGGCAATCAGCGGCCGGTAGATTTCCACTCGGTCGCGGTCACGCAACACGGTGTCGGCCTTCACCAGTTTGGCGAATATGCCCAGCTTGTTGGGGCCGTCGATCTCGATGTCGGGATACTTCCCGAGCAGACCGGACGCGATGACGGCATCGCGCACCGTCGCACCGTCGGGCAGATGCAGGCGCACCAGCTCCTGGCGCTGCGGAAGCGCATAGACCACCTCGATCTCGATATTGGAAGCCACCATCACCCCTTGGGATAGACCTGCGCCGCGCGCTTGACGAAGGAATCGACGAACGTGTTCGCGATATGGCTGAACACCGGCCCCAAGGCCTTTTCCAGCAACTTGCTCGAAAACTCGTAGTGCAGGTTGAACTCGATCTTGCAGGCGGTATCCCCCAGCGGCGTAAAGCGCCAGCTGCCATGCAGGTGGGTAAAGGGGCCTTCCTTCAGGCGAATGTCCATTTCGGTCGGTACGCGCTTGGCGTTTTCGGTACTGAAATGGGCCTTGATGCCGTGGTAGCTGATGTGCAGCGTCGCCGCCGTCACCGTGTCGCTCCGTTCGTGCACGTCGGCGCCGCCGCACCACGGCAGGAACTGTGGATAGTCTTCGCAGCGATCGACCAGATCGAACATCTGCGCCGGGGTGAATTCGATCAGAACCAGTTTCTTGACATCGGCCATGACGGACGGGGAACGGTTGGGTTGCCGAGCTGCTAAAATGCGCGATTCTACCGCAAGCCGAATGCCGTGCCGCCTGGCACGGTTGGCGACGCCTCCGGACGGACACGTGTTTCCATGAGCATCATCGACAACCGCAAGGCCTATCACGACTACTTCATCGAGGAAAAATACGAGGCCGGCCTCGTCCTCGAAGGCTGGGAAGTGAAGGCGATCCGTGCAGGCCGCGCCAACATCAAGGAAGCCTACATCATCGTGCGCGGCGAGGAGATCTTCATCCTTGGCATGCACATCACGCCGCTCACCAGCGCGTCGACCCACATCAAGGCCGATCCGACCCGCACGCGCAAACTGCTGCTGCACGGCGCCGAAATCGCCCGGCTGATCGGCAAGGTGGAACGCGCCGGCTTCACCCTGGTGCCGCTGGACCTCCACTACAGCAAGGGGCGGGTCAAGGCCGAGATCGGCCTGGCCAAGGGCAAGAAGCAGTACGACAAGCGCGAAGACGAGAAAAAGCGCGACTGGGAACGCGAGAAGCAGCGGTTGATGCGGGTGAAGACGTAGGACTTGCCGAACGCCGAGCGCGTGCAATCGTCATTCTGCCGCGCTAAGCTCGACCTTCCACCTTTGGGAGTCCGGTCATGAGCAAGCTTGCTACCAGCGGCCTCGTTCTCGGCCTGTTGATCTTTCTCGGCACGCATTCGGTCCGCATTTTTGCCGACAACTGGCGCAACGCCTGCATCGCCCGGATCGGGCCACATCGCTGGAAGGCGATCTACTCCGTGCTTTCCGGCCTCGGACTGGGCCTCATCGTCTGGGCCTATGCCGCCGGACGCGCGGAACCGACGATCCTGTGGCAGGCGCCGACCTGGAGCCGACACCTCGCCGCCTTCCTCACCCTGCCGGCCTTCGTGCTGATCGCCGCAGCCTATGTTCCGGGCACCCGCATCAAGGCGTGGCTGGGCCATCCGATGGTGCTCGGCATCGGGCTGTGGGCGCTCGCCCATCTGCTCGCCAACGGCAGCCTTGCAGACCTGCTGCTCTTTGGCGGTTTTCTGGGCTGGGCTGTGGTGGATTTCGCCTCGGCGCGCGCCCGCGACACACGCGCCGGCATGCGGTACGCAACACGCTCCATCCTCTTCGACGCTATCGCGGTGGCAGCGGGCATCGTCGCGTGGGCGGTGTTCGCGCGCTTCCTGCACGCCTGGCTGTTCGGCGTTCAGCCTTTCGCCTGAAGCCGGATCAGGAACTGCACGACAGCATCGAGCACCCCGCCTTCTGACGCGCCCAATCCGGTCGGCGCGCGGCGTAGCGCTCGCGCCCCGGCTGATCGTCGTAGGGCTTGCGCATGACGTCCAACAATTCACGCACGGGTGCGTAGTCGCCCTGCTCCGCCGCATCGATCGCCTGCTGGGCAAGGTAGTTGCGCATCACGTAGCGCGGATTGGCCGCACGCATGCGCTGACGCCGGACCTCGGTGGGAATCCCATCCTGCGTGCTGCGCACCGCATAGCGTGCCAGCCAGGCCGACAGCTCGACAGCCGACTCGGCACGCTTTTCTTCGTCGTAGAAGGCGTCCGCAAAGATCGCCGCATCCGGGGCGGCGAGATCGAGGTCGGACAGCGCGCGGAAGAAGATCGTCATGTCGATTTCGGCGCGCTTCATCAGGCTGTGCAACTCCTCGACGAGCGGCAGGTCGGCGTCGGCCAGTCGATCCCATCCCAGCTTGGCGGCCGTCATCCTGCGGCTTTCGAAGTCGTAGGTCTCGATGAAGGTGTTCATCCCGGCCTGCAACGGTTCGGTAGCCCCGAATGCCGGGAACAGGGCATTGGCGAGCTGCAGCAGGTTCCAGTTGGCGATCCTGGGCTGATGGCCGAAGCGGTAGCGCCGCCCCGCCGCGTCGGTGGTATTGGGGGTCCAGCCGGTGTCGAAATTGTCTATCCAGCCGTAGGGGCCGTAATCGATGGTCAGGCCGAGGATGGACATGTTGTCGGTGTTCATCACGCCATGGACGAAACCCACCCGCATCCAGTGCGAGACCATCACCGCGGTGCGCCGGCACACCTCGTCGAACCAGCGCGCGCGCCGAGCCTTGGCATCGCCCTCGATTTCGGGGAAATCGCGCGCGATGGTGAAGTCGATCAGGCGGTTGAGCAGATCGAGGTCGCCGCGCGCGGCGAGGATCTCGAAATTGCCGAAGCGGATGAAGGAAGGCGCGACACGGCACACCACCGCGCCCGGCTCGGCCTGCGGATTGCCGTCGTAGAACATGTCGCGTACCACCTGCTCGCCGGTTTCGACCAGGCAGAGTGCGCGCGTGGTCGGCACGCCGAGGTGATGCATCGCTTCGCTGCAGACGAATTCGCGGATGGAGGAACGCAGTACCGCGCGCCCGTCGGCGCGGCGGGAATACGGCGTCGGCCCGGCGCCCTTGAGCTGCAGCTCCCAGCGCTCGCCACGCGCGTTGATCGCCTCTCCCAGCGTAATCGCCCGGCCGTCGCCGAGTTGCCCCGCCCAGTTGCCGAACTGGTGGCCACCGTAGCAGGCCGCGTAGGGCTCCATCCCCTCCAGCAGACGATTGCCGCCGAACACCTCGGCGAACGCCGGCTCGGCAATGTCGGCTTCGCCCCAATCGAGCATTGCCGCGACCTCGGCGGAATGCGCGATCAGGTGCGGCGCCGCGACCGGCGTCGGATTCACCCGCGAATAGCTGGCGCCCTGTACCTGGCGGATCTGTGGCCCGGTCTCCGGATCGGCGGGCAGTTCGCGGACGAAGCGATTGTCGAAAACAAGTGGTCTCATCGGTCGGGGTTCGCGTTTTGTCGGGTTTTCACCATCAGATGACCGATGGCGGCGAAGGTTCGGCATGTTCGGCGCAGATCGAGCAAGGAGCGCGCCAGTGCGGGTGTCAGCGGCGCCGCGGATCGAAGGCATCGCGCACGACGTCGGCAAACAGGTTGGCCGCCAACACCAGCACGAACATGAAGACGAAGGCCGCGGCGAGCGACCACCACACCATCGGTTCGCGCGCGAGTTCGGCGCGTGCCATGTTGATCATGGTGCCGAAGCTGATGGTGGTCGGATCGACGCCGATGCCCACGTAGGACAGCACCGCCTCCGCCAGCACCAGGCCGGAGAAGTCCATCACCAGGGCGATCAGCACGATGTGCATCACGTTGGGCAGGATGTGGCGGCGCAGGATCCCGGCCGTACCGACGCCGAAGGCGCGCGCCGCCTGCACGTATTCCAGCTCGCGCAGCTTCAGCGTCTCACCGCGCAGGAGCCGGCACAGGCCGGTCCAGCTGGTGATGCCGAGGATGAAGCACAGCGCGAGCAAGCGGGCATCGGAACGCTCCGCGGCGGTGCCGAACCAGTGCGGGTGAGTGTCGATCACCACCTGCATCATCAGCACGGCGGCGGCAATCAGCAGCACGCCTGGAATGGCGTTGAGCACCGTGTACACATACTGGATGGCGTCATCCACCCAGCCACCGAGATAACCCGCTGCGATCCCCAGCGCGACGGCGAAGGGCAGCATCACCAAGGTGGTGATCGTGCCGATCACCAGCGCTGTACGCACGCTCTTCAGGGCAAGGTAGAGCACGTCCTGCCCGACCTTATCGGTACCGAGCACGTGGTAGTACGGCGCCAGCGCCCCCGCTACCGCGACGACCAGCAGCAGCAAGCCGGAGGCGAGCAGCGCGGCCCGCCATGCCAGGCTTGTGCGGCCCTGCACCAGGGCTTTCGCGGCAACAATCCAGCCACCATGAGAGCTTGCCAGTGCAGTCGCAAGCAGGCAAAAAAGCAAGGCGCTCGCCAGCATGCTACCACCGACCGCCGTCAGTAACCGCCTGCCTACGTCGTCGGCGGTATCGACATCGGGATCCGGCAGATGCGCACCGCCATACTGCAGACGCGGGTAGATGCGTGCCTGGCCGCCGCCAGCCAGTTCCACCGTCTCCCGTTGGTACAAGGTGGAGGCAAAGGGCGCCGAGTAAGTCTTCTCGGTGTTGAGGCGCAGGTCGGCCAGCAAGTGGTCGAGCACGCTCAGGACTTCGGCCGAATAGGTCGGACCACTCCGCGCGGCGTCGCCGTCGACTGTCGGCAAGGCCGGCCGGTAATGCAGGCTGTCGAGCAGGCCGACGGCGATGAAGGCCAGCAGCACGCAGGCCGACGCCATGCCTGTCGGCCTCTGTCCGACCTTGCGCCAGGCCTCGCGCAGGGGCGGATTGGCCCGCACATGCAGCGCGATCAGCACGCCGGCCGCCAACAGAACGAAGAGAAGCAGATCGGTCCACAACAGGACGGGCTGGAAGCTGCGCATCTACTGCAACCTCACGCGCGGATCGACCAAGGTGTAGGACAGATCGGTCAGGATCAGGCCGACGATGTAGAGCACCGAGCCGATGAAGACCATGGCGCGCACCACCGCGAAATCCTGCGCGTTGATCGCGTCGATGGTGTAGCTGCCCAGCCCTGGGATGGCAAAGAAGGACTCGACCAGCAGACTGCCGAGGAAGAGCAGCGGAATCACCACCACGACGCCGGTGAGGATGGGGATCATCGCGTTCTTGAGCACGTGCCGGAACAACACGGCCAGCTCGGACAAGCCCTTGGCGCGGGCGGTGCGGACGTAATCGCGCGAAATCTCCTCGAGGAAGAGCGTGCGATACCAGCGCACGCTGGAGCCGACGCCGCCCAGTACGCTGATCAGCACCGGCAGCACCAGGAAACGCGCCGCATCCAGCCCGCCCGCGTAGCCGGAGATCGGCACCAGCGCCCACAGCTTGGACACCAGCCACTGGCCGCCGATGATGTAGAAGAGACTGGAGATCGACATCATCGCCACGCACAGGACCACGCCCCAGAAATCGAGATAGGTGGCGCGGAAGAACACCAGCAGCAAGGCAAGACTGATGGACGCGAAGAGGCCGAGCACGAAGGTGGGCAAGGCGATCGCCAGCGACGGCCCCATGCGGGCGCGGATCTCGCGGCCGATGTCGCGACCGTCGTCGGCACGGCCGAAATCGAGCGCGAACATGCGCAGCGATTTCTCGAAGAAGATGGTGTCGGTCACATGCGCAATCCCTTTCGCCTCCGCATTGAAGAGCAGCGGGCGATCGTAGCCGCGTTCGACCTTCCAGCGCTCGATCGCTTCCGGCGTGGCGCGCTTGACGCCAATCTGCATGCGCGCCATGTCGTCGGGCGAATTGACCACGAAGAACAGCACGAAAGTCAGCAGGTTCACCCCGATCAGGATGGGCACCGCATAGAGCAGGCGGCGGACGATGTAGGCCAGCATCTCAGCGCACTCCCCTGCCCACCGTCGCGGTCTCGCGCTCGCGACGGCGCCAGTGCGACACCGCCGGCATCACGACCAGTGCGCCCAGCACGCCGAGCGCCAGCAAGGGCCACCACACCGGCCGGTTCCACTCGGCGCGCGCGGCCTCCCGCTCGGCGAGGTCGATGCGCTGGTACTTCAAGCCGTTGCGTACGATGCTGCCCGGCTTGCGGTTGTGCAGCCAGCCATGCTGCAGGGAGTAGGACTTGGGGTGGAAGCCGAACAGCCACGGCGCATCATGCTGGAGCATGGCCACCATGCGATCGATCACCGCCTGCCGCTGCGGACCATCCGGCAGCGTTTTCATCCGCTCGAAGAGCGCGTCGAATTCCGCGTTGGTGTAGTTCGACGCGTTCTGTCCCTGGTATTTCACCTTGCCCTGAGGGCCGTGAAGCAGGAACAGCATGTTCTCGGGATCGGGATAGTCGGCATTCCAGCCGAAAAAGAAGAGCTGGGCGTTGCCCAGGCGGATCTTGTCCTGGAAGCGGTTCCAGTCCGTCGGCCGCACCACGAACTGCACGCCGAGATCGCGGAACTGCTTGGCCAGCCAGTCGGAACGTGCCTTGTCGCCGAGCCCGCCTGGCGTGGTGTCGAGGTTGATGATCAGGGGTTCTCCGGTCTTCGCGTCGCGGCCGTTCGGATAGCCCGCCTCCGCGAGCAGTTGGCGCGCGCGTTCGACACCTCGGCGCAATGGACGACCATCACGCCATTCATACACCACCGGGTTGATGCCCTCCTCGCCCTCACGCGCACCGAAGACGCCCGGCGGAATCGGGTGCATCGCCGGCACGGCGCGGCCGTTCATGAAGATGGACACGAATTCTTCCATGTCGAGCGCGACCGAAATCGCCTGGCGCAGCTTGCGCGCCCTCTCGCGGGAGGCGGGGCCGGCCCCGTCGGGCGCCCCGACCACTGGGTCGAGCATGTTGAAACCCATGTAGAAGATGGACGGCGAGACCGAGGTAAGGAGGCGGATGCCGCGTTCCTGCATGTCGTCGGACAGGCTGACCTCGCCCTGGCTGGTCAGCACCACTGCCTGATCGAAGTTGTCTGACGACACGCCCGAGGCGTCGTAGTAACCCTGCAGAAACTTGTTCCAGTACGGAATGCCTTCACGCTCGCGCGAAAAAACCGCGCGGTCGATGAAGGGAATCGGCTTGCCGCAGTCCGCCAGCAGGCCTGCAGCCTCGTCGCCGGCTTCGCCCTCGCAGGGATAGTTCTCGCCGCGGAAGTTCGGGTTACGGGCCAGTTCGATACGGCCGTTGGGATCATTCTCCACCATCATGTAGGGGCCGGTGCCGATCGGCCACCAGTCGAGGGTGAGGTTGCGCTCGGCCATGCCCGGCTGCCCGAAGAAACGATCGGCCTCGGGCGGCACCGGCGCGAAGAAGGGCATCGACAGCCAGTACAGAAACTGTGGATAGGCCCCCTTGAGGGTGATGCGGTAGGTGTATCGGTCGACGATCTCGACGCCGGGCAGTTCGTAACGCGCGAGATCCAGCCGACCCGGTCTGCGCTTGAGCTCGTCCGCCAGTTGCTGCTGCAGGGTCTTGAGCCCCGGCAGATACTCCGCCATCAGTTCGAAGACCGGCGAGTGCAGCTGCGGATGCGCCAGGCGCTTCATCTGGTGGACGAAATCGGCGGCCTCCAACTCGCGGGAACCGGTTTCGGCAAAATCGGCGACTCCGTTCACGCCGCGCAGATCCTCGGGCTTCAGATCGAAGTAGCGCGGCGTGCCGTCCTCGCGCCTGGCGAAGGCCGGATGCGGCTGGTAGAGCACACCCTCGCGGACGCGGATCTCGTAGACGCTCCGTGCCACCCTGGACGCATCGACATTGGGCGGCAGTTCCCGGCCCCCAGCATCAAAGCGTTTGAGCAAGGGCATACCGGCGGCTGAACCGGGCTCGAGCTGGTAGGGGCGCTTGAGGTAGTGGTATTGCAGTGGCGGTTCGTAGATCTGGTAGACGAACACCGCCTCGTCTTCCGCATAGGACTGAACCGGGTCCAGATGTTTGGGGCTCTGGCTGAACGCGCTGTAGAGGATGTTCTGTCCCCGCTCAACCGCAGGGTAAGGATCGTTCCAGAGCGGTCCGCAGCCGGCGAGCAAGGAGGCGCCTGCAAGCGCGGCCGCAGCAAGGCGTATCGGGTGGAGTGGCACAGGGCGAGTCATCGCCCGCGAGTGTATGCGGCCTTGCCGCTCAAGTCAGTATGTAGTCTTGGGGAGTGGGCGCCGGCTGCGCCTTCTCGCCCAGCATCTCGCGCAGACTGGCCTCGATGCCGGCCGCCATCGCGTCCAGCGCCAGATCGTTGGGCGCAAGGCCGAAGGGTTCCTCGATCTCATCGCTCAGGGCTTCGAGCGCGAAGAAGGTGTAGGACACGAAGGCCACCACCACCGGCGTCATCATCCCGATCGCGTCTACCAGACCGAAGGGCAGCATCATGCAATACAGGTACACCGTGCGATGCAGGATGACCGAATAGGTGAAGGGCAGCGGCGTGCTGGCAATGCGTTCGCAGCCGCCCAGCACTTCCGAGAGCCCGGACACATGGACGTCGATCCGCTGCACCAACACGGGATCGAGTTCGCCCGCCTCGCGCCGTTCGCGCAGCCATTCAGCCAGCCAAAGCAGGATCAGCGCACAGGGAAAGCGCACCGTTTCCAGGCGTACAAGCAGCGAAGTCGGGAGCAGGCCGTCGAGACCCTTCACCGCCGGCAGGCCGCGCAACTGGTTGCGCAACGCAAAGGTGAAGGCGATTACCCCGAGGACGAAGGGGCGCGCATCGGTGCGCCGCCTTGTCATCGTCAGCGCCTGCCGGGTAACGGTGCGCGCCTCCACCAGCAGCCGCCCCCAAAGCTTGCGCGCTTCCCAGTAACGGTCGTAGCTGGCGCTGTTGCGAAAGCCGAGAAAGATCGCCAGCGCCACGCCCATCAGCGAGAACGGCGCCGAGGTCAGCGTCACCTTCCAGTGGAAGAGCTGTCCATGGGCCAGCACCACCGTGGCGGAAAGCAGCGTGGTGAATAGTAGCTGCGGAAGGATGCGACCGAGGATGGAACCACGACGGACGAATAGCAGCTTGAGCCAGTGCGGCCTGGGGCGAACGATCACGACGGCGACGCCCGGTGGGGCGCGATATGGAAGGGAGATGCGATTCTGTCAGGTTTCCCGACACCCTGCTGCGACGCAGCAACAATTTGTCGATATCCGATGGACGGAAGCGCTCGGGGAACTTTTCGATATAATCATCGGTTCTGTCACTCGGAGTTGTATTACATGGGCTTTCTCGCCGGCAAACGCATCCTCATTACCGGGCTGCTCAGCAACCGCTCGATTGCCTATGGCATCGCCAAGGCCATGCATCGCGAGGGCGCGGAACTTGCCTTCACGTACCAGAACGAGCGTTTCCAGGAGCGTGTGGCCAAGATGGCGGCCGACTTCGGCAGCACGATGCTCTACGCCTGTGACGTCCAGAACGATGCCGAGATCACTGCGCTGTTCGAGCAGATCGGCCAGAAATGGGACGGGCTCGACGGCTTGGTGCATTCGATCGCCTTCGCCCCGAGCGACGCGCTCGAAGGCGATTTCCTCGACGGGTTCTCCCGCGAAGCCTTCCGCATTTCGCAGGAAGTCAGCGCCTACAGCTTCCCGGCGCTCGCCAAGGCCGCACGTCCGCTGATGAAGGGCCGCAATGGCGCCATCCTGACGCTGTCCTACCTGGGCGCAGTCCGTACCATGCCCAACTACAACATCATGGGTCTGGCGAAGGCCAGCCTCGAAGCCGCGGTGCGCTACATGGCCGTCTGCGTCGGCCCGGAGGGCACGCGGGTGAACGCGATCTCCGCCGGCCCGATCAAGACGCTGGCCGCGTCAGGCATCGGCAGCTTCGGCAAGCTGCTCTCGTTCAACGAGCGCAATGCGCCGCTGCGCCGCAACGTCACCATCGACGAAGTCGGCAATGCCGCCGCCTTTCTCTGCTCGGATCTCGCCAGCGGCATCACCGGCGAGATCATGTATGTCGACGCAGGTTTCAACACCACCGCACTCGGCAATTCCGAACAGGTCTGAACCCGGCCGGGTGCGCAGCGCCCCGGCAGGTGAAAACAAAACGCCCGGCCATGTAGCCGGGCGTTTTGTTTTGAAGCGCCTGCCGCTTACTGCGCGGGCTTGTTCTCAACCAGCTTGAGCTGAACCTTGTAGCGCTCGCGCAACTGGTTAAGGAAAGCGCCGAAATCACGCTCGGAAACCAGCCGTCCGTACTGGCTGACCACTGCGGCGATGCGCGGGTCGTCGTCGGCCAGTTGCGGCCGATTCACCGCGTCGATGCGATACACGACATAGCCGCCGTCAGGCACGTTCACACCGACATGCGCCGGCAGCTTGCCGGTCGGGGCCGAAAACACCGCCTGCATGGCGGGCCCCGGCAGCGCGGGCGCGCCGCGTTGCAGCTTGCGACTCGGCGTCCAGTCTCCGCTCGGGCTCTCGCCCTTCTCCAGCGCGGCGAGCACGGCAGCGCCCCGTTCGGCGGCCAGTTTCGCCGCCTCTTCGTTGCGCAACTGCTGGTCGATCTGAGCCTTCACATCGTCAAAGGGCAGGCGCTGAGCCGCTTCGAAGGACTGCACCCGGGCCGCCACCAGGGTATTCGCCCCCGCCTCGACCGCCTCGGTGTTGCGGGCGTTCTTCACCACATCGTCGGAGAACAGGGCCTCGACCAGACGCGGACTGCGATAGCTGCCGAGCGCCTCGGCACCGCGGTTGATCCAGTCGCTGCTGCGGATCTCCAGGCCGAACTGGTCGGCCACCGGCTTCAGGCTGTCCGACTGCTCGTACACCATGTTGGAAAACTGCTCGGCAACTTCGGCGAAGCGGCGGCCGACAGCCTGCTTGCGCAGTTCCTCGACGATCTCGCCCCGCACGCTCTCGAAGGGACGAACCGTCGTCGGCTTGATGTCGGTGACCTGGATGATGTGAAAGCCGAAGTCCGAGCGCACCACCGGGCCAACCTCGCCCTTGTTCTGCGAAAACGCTGCATCCTCGAACGCCTTGACCATGGCGCCGCGACCGAAGAAACCCAGGTCGCCGCCGCGCGAGGCGGAACCCGGATCCTGCGACGACGCCTTGGCGAGCTCCCCGAACTGCTTCGGATCCTTGGCCAGACGACTCGCGATGTCGTCTATCGTCGCGCGCGCCTTGGCAACCGCATCTTCGGGCGCATCGGCGTCGACCTGGATCAGGATGTGGCTCGCGCGCCGCTCCTCGGCCTGACCGTAGCGCGACTGGTTGGCGTCGTAGTAGGCCTTCACCTCTTCGTCGCTCACCTTGACCGACTTACCAAGCGCCGCCTCGTCGAGCACCACGTATTCGGCCTTGAGTCGCGCCGGACGCTCGAAACGCGCGCCGTTGGCCTCGTAGTAACGCTGCGCCGCACCGTCGGCCAGCTTCACCTCGGCCAGGTAGCGGTTCGCGGGGAAGCGCAGTTCGCGGATCTCGCGTTCTTCCAGCTGCGCGGCAAGGAAGCGCTTGGCCGACGCCTTGGGCGCAAAACCGGCCTCGGCAACCGAGGCCGTGATCTGCTGGATGCGCACATCCTGGGCGAGACGCGCCTCGAAACCGGCCGGTGTCATTCCCTGGGCACGCAGCAGCGACTCGTAGCGCTGCAGCGAGAAGCGGCCGTTTTCCTGGAAGGCCTCCACCGCAGCGATGGTGTCCTGCAGTTCCTGCGGGCTGACCACCATGTGATTGTCGGCCGAGTAACGGACAAGCACCCGCTGGTTCACCAGGTTGTCGAGCACCGAGCGGCGCAAGACCTCGGACTCAAGCAGGGCGCGATCGACCTGGCCATCCATGGTGCTGCGCAGGCGATCCTGGCGCTCGCGCAGGGCCTGGTCGAACTCGACCGCGCGGATGGGCGTACCGTCGACCACGGCCACATCGCCGCCGCCGGGACCGTCCTGGAAATAGGCATCCAGACCGAAAAATGCAAAAGGAACGATGAGCAGCGCCAGGATGACCTGGGCGACACGCTTGTTGTTGCGAACAGCCTCGAACATCTTGATTTCCGTGTAAGACTCGGGGATACGGCGCACAGGACAGGGTCGTGACGCCAGAGGCCGGAGTGTAGCGCATCCGGCCCCGCCGCAGGCCTCGGACTGTGGCCCAGACCACGGTTTGCGGGGACGGCCGCAGCTATACTGCGCGCCATGCGTTCCTATCCCGCACAGCTCGCACTGATCGCTGCCGCTTATGCCGTCATTGGCGGCGTCTCGCTGAAGCTGGCCGTACCGCCAGGGTACGCCGCCCCCTTCTTCCCGGCCGCCGGCATCGCACTGTCCGCCCTGATCATCTTTGGCTGGCGCCTGCTGCCGGCCATTTTTGCCGGCTCGCTGGCAGTACAGATACTGGCGCTGATGCAGTCGTCCATCATCGACGTCAACTGGTTGGGCATTCTGCTCATCCCGTGCGGCGCATGCCTGCAGGCCGCAGCAGGCAAATCACTCGCACAATGGCTGGTACGCTTTCCGAACGCGCTCGACACCCCGTCCGCCATCGTCCGCTTCCTCGCCCTGGTAGCTCCCGCCAGTTGCCTGGTCAGCCCCAGCATCGCCATCCCGGTTCTTGCGCTGTCCGGCGTGTTGCCGGCCAACGAGGCCTCGTTCAACTGGTGGAACTGGTGGGTGGGCGACACGCTCGGCGTAATCGTCGCCACGCCGCTGATGTTCGCCTTTTTCGGCCGCCCCACCGCCGACTGGCGTTCGCGCCGCCTCGGTATCGCCCTGCCGCTGGGCATCGCCATCGTGCTGCTCGGCTTCGCCTTCCACCAGGTGCACAGCTGGGAAGCGCTGCGCGTACAGAATCAGTTCAACCGCGACGCCGAGCACTTCGCCAGCCAGGTACGCAAACGCCTCGATGTACAGATCGACATGATGCAGTCGATCGAGCGGCTGATCTCGGTCAGTTCCGATGTCGGTCGGAACGATTTCCGCGACTTCGTCATGCCCTGGCTGGACCGCTATCCGGGCGCCCAGAATTTCGGTTGGAGCCCGCTCGTCCGCCACGACGAAGCCGCTGCCTACGAGGACAGGATCAGGCGGACCGACGTCGCGGACTTCCGCATACTCGACCGCATGCCCAGCGGCCAGACCTTTGCGGCGGCGGCAGCGGATGAATACCTCCCCATCACCTTCGTCGAACCGCTCGCGTCCAATCGCAGCGTGCTCGGCCTGAATCCCCTCTCGCTGCCAGCCACCGCCGCCGCGATCCACCAGGCTCGTGTCAGCGGCCGTGCCGCGGCCACCGAAGGCATCCGCCTGGTACAGGAGAGCGGCGTCCAGCGTGGCGTGGCGGTGTATCTCGCGGTCTTCGAGCGACAGAGCGAGTTCGCCGCCGAACGCCACCTGCGCGGCGTGATCTCCAGCGTGTTCCGCATGGACGATGCGCTCTCCAGCGCAATCAGCGGCGCGCTCGCCAGCGGCATAGAACTCTGCCTCGTCGATCTCGACGCGACACCCGGCAACCGCCGTCTGTCCGGCGCCGAGGGCTGCGATCGCGATCAATGGCTCGCCGGCCGGATCTCTCACGCCAGCCCGCTGCACTTCGCCGAGCGGCGCTGGGCCCTGGTGCAGCGCGCCAGCATGGACTATCTCGGCGCAATACGGAGTTGGGCCGCGTGGAGCTCCATCGCTGTCGGCCTGGTGTCGGTCGGTATGCTGGGTGCCTTCCTGCTGATCACGACCGGCAACACCCGCCGCATCGCCGCGCTGGTGGAACGCCGCACGGCCGAACTTGCCAAAGCCAGCAGCCGCCTGCGCGAACAGCAGACCGCGCTCACCCAGGCGCAGCGCATCGCGCACCTGGGCAGCTGGGAGACCGACGCGGATCTCGACAAGCTGCGTTGTTCGAGCGAACTGCACAATGTGCTCGACCTGGCCGAAGGGCGTCTGGCGCGCATGGAGGATCTGCTCGCTGCCGTCATCCCCCCCGACCGTCCGGTGCTGCTGACCGCACTCGAACAGGTCGCACGCGCGCCGGAGCACGCCACCGTGGACTGCCGCGTGCAGGCCCGCCCCACCCGCATCGTGCAGTTCCAGATCGAAAGCGAATGGCATGGCACCGAACTGCAGCGGGTACGCGGCACCGTGCAGGACGTGACCAGCGCACGCGAGGCCGAGGCGCACATCCAGTACCTCGCCCATTTCGACGCGCTGACCGGCCTCCCCAATCGCAGCGCCTGGATGAACCAGGCCCGCAATGCCCTCAGTCAGGCACAACGCCACGACCATTCGCTGGCGGTACTCTTCCTGGACCTCGACAACTTCAAGACGGTGAACGATTCGCTCGGCCACCCGGTTGGCGATCGTCTGCTGTCGGCAGTCGCCCAGCGCCTGTCCCATTGCCTGCGGGAGGAGGACATGTTCGCGCGGCTGGGCGGCGACGAGTTCGTCGCCCTGCTGCCCCACCTTTCGCAGCCGGCCGACGCCGCCGCCGTCGCACGCAAGATGCTGGAGGTGCTCACCGCGCCGGTGGTCATCGACGAGCACGAACTGTCACCCTCGGTCAGCATCGGTATCTCGCTCTTCCCCGGCGACGGCGCCGACGTCGATACGCTGCTCAAGCACGCCGACACCGCGATGTACGGTGCCAAGGAAGCCGGCCGCAACAACTTCCAGTTCTTCGTGCCGGAGATGAACACCCGCGCCTTCGAACGCCTGATGCTGGAAAACGCGCTGCGCCGGGCAATCGAGCGCAACGAGTTGACGCTGCACTACCAGCCGCAGATCGCCGCCGCCACCGACCGCCCGAACGGCTGCGAAGCGCTGGTCCGCTGGAAGCACCCTGAACTCGGCCTGGTCCCGCCCGCCCAGTTCATCCCGGTGGCGGAAGATTCCGGGCTCATCATTCCTCTCGGCGTGTGGGTACTGCGCGAAGCCTGCCGTCAGCAGGTGGCCTGGGCTGCGAACGGCCTTCACCTGATGGTGGGCGTAAACATCTCGGCCCTGCAGTTCCGCCGTGAGGACTTCGTCGACTCGGTGGCCGACATCCTGGCGGAAACCGGCGCCAACCCGGAGCGCATCGAGCTCGAAATCACCGAAAGCGCGCTGATGCAGGCAAGCGCCGAACTGTCCGGGCGTCTGCGCAGGCTGGCCAACATGGGGCTGACGTTGGCGCTGGACGACTTCGGCACCGGCTACTCCAGCCTCGCCTACCTCAAGCGCCTGCCGATCGGGCGGCTGAAGATCGACCGCTCCTTCGTCAAGGATCTTCCTGGCGATCCGGAGGACGCGGCGGTCACCGCCGCCACGCTGTCGCTCGCCCGCGATCTCGGCCTCGAGGTGGTGGCAGAAGGCGTTGAAACGACGGCCCAGCGCGACTTCCTCGTCGCCCGCGGCTGCCACACGCTACAGGGCTTCCTCTACTCCCGCCCGCTCGACGTGACGGACTTCGAAGCCTGGATGCAGGCGACGCTGGAGGCATGAGAAAACGGGGCGGCCTATTGAAGGAAGCCGCCCCGTCTGCGCCTGCCCGCCCCGCTGCAGCCGGAGTCAATCCATCCGGCTGAAGCCCAGTTTGCCGCCAACCGCATCGACGCGGATTCGATCCTTCGCGCCGAACTGGCCTTCCAGGATGGCCTTCGCCAGCGGATTCTCGATTCGCTCCTGGATCGCCCGCTTCAGTGGCCGCGCCCCGAACACCGGATCGAAGCCGGCCTCGGCGATCTCCGCCAGCGCCGCATCGCTGACTTCCATGCTCATGTCGAGCTTGGCCAGCCGTTTTTCCAGATACTTGAGCTGGATGCGGGCGATGCCTGCGATGTTCTTCTCGTCGAGCGCATGGAACACCACCACCTCGTCGATGCGGTTGATGAACTCCGGCCGGAAGAAGGTCTTCACCTCGGCCATCACCGCCAGCTTGATGACCTGATAGTCGTCGCCCGACATCTGCTGGATCATCTGGCTGCCGAGGTTGCTGGTCATCACGATCACGGTGTTCTTGAAGTCCACCGTGCGGCCCTGGCCGTCGGTCATGCGACCGTCGTCCAACACCTGCAGCAGCACGTTGAACACGTCCGGGTGCGCCTTCTCAACCTCGTCGAACAGGATCACGCTATAGGGCTTGCGCCGCACCTGCTCGGTCAGGTAACCGCCTTCCTCGTAACCGACGTAGCCCGGCGGCGCGCCGATCAGCCGCGCGACCGAGTGCTTCTCCATGAACTCGCTCATGTCGATGCGGATGAGATGCTCTTCCGAATCGAACAGGAATTCGGCCAGCGTCTTGCAAAGCTCGGTCTTGCCCACGCCGGTGGGGCCGAGGAAGAGGAAGGAACCATACGGCCGGTTCTCGTCGGCGAGGCCGGCGCGCGAACGGCGGATGGCGTCCGACACCAGCCGCACGGCCTCGTCCTGGCCCACCACGCGGCCGTGCAGTCGCTCTTCCATCTTCAAGAGCTTGTCGCGCTCGCCCTGCATCATCTTGCTCACCGGGATTCCGGTGGCGCGCGACACCACTTCGGCGATTTCCTCGGCGCCGACCTGCGTGCGCAGCAGCTTGAACTGGCGCTCGCCGCTGCCCGCGGTTTCGGCGGCCTTCAGCTGGGCTTCGAGCTGCGGCAGCTTGCCGTACTGCAGTTCGGCGAGCTTGTCGAACTGGCCCTTGCGCTGCATCTCGGCCATCTGCGCGCGCAGCTTCTCGATCTCTTCCTTGATGTGCTGGCTGCCCTGCACGCTCGCCTTCTCGGAACGCCAGATCTCGTCGAGGTTGGCGTACTCGCGCTCGAGCTTGTCGATCTCGTCGCGGATCAGCAGCAGACGTCGCTGCGACGCCTCGTCGGTCTCGCGCTTGACAGCCTCCTGCTCGATCTTGAGCTGGATCAGCCGGCGTTCGAGCTTGTCCATGACTTCGGGCTTGGAGTCGATCTCCATCTTGATGCGCGCCGCCGCCTCGTCGATCAGGTCGATCGCCTTGTCCGGCAGGAAACGGTCGGTGATGTAGCGGTGGCTCAACTCCGCCGCGGCGACGATGGCCGGGTCGGTGATGTCCACGCCGTGGTGCACCTCGTACTTCTCCTGCAGGCCGCGCAGGATGGCGATGGTGGATTCCACCGTCGGCTCGTCCACCAGCACCTTCTGGAAGCGGCGTTCGAGCGCGGCATCCTTCTCGATGTACTTGCGGTATTCGTCCAGCGTGGTCGCGCCGATGCAGTGCAGCTCGCCGCGGGCGAGCGCCGGCTTGAGCATGTTGCCGGCGTCCATCGCGCCTTCGGCCTTGCCGGCGCCGACCATGGTGTGGATCTCGTCGATGAAGAGGATGATGCGGCCTTCGTCCTGGGCGATGTCCTTCAGCACCGCCTTCAGGCGCTCCTCGAACTCGCCGCGGTACTTGGCTCCGGCCAGCAGCGCCGCCATGTCGAGCGACAGCACGCGCTTGCCCTTGAGCGTTTCCGGCACCTCGTCGTTGACGATGCGCTGTGCCAGGCCTTCGACGATCGCGGTCTTGCCCACGCCCGGCTCGCCGATCAGCACCGGGTTGTTCTTGGTGCGCCGCTGCAGGATCTGGATAGCACGGCGGATCTCGTCGTCGCGGCCGATGACAGGGTCGAGCTTGCCGGCACGGGCACGCTCGGTGAGATCCATGCAGTACTTCGACAGCGCCTCGCGCTGGCCTTCGGCGTCCTGGCTGCCGACGTTCTGGCCGCCGCGCACCGCATCGACCGCGGCTTCCAGCGCCTTGCGGTTGAGGCCGTGCTCCTTCAGCAGACGGCCGCTCTCGCCCTTGTCCTCGGCGAGCGCGAGCAGGAACATCTCGCTGGCGATGAACTGGTCGCCGCGCTTCTGCGCCTCGCGGTCGGTGAGATTGAGCAGGTTGGTCAGATCGCGGCCGATCTGCACCTCGCCGCCGTGCCCTTCGACCCTGGGCAGGCGTTCGAGCGCGCGCTGCAAGGCAGTCTTCAGCGGCGGCACGTTGACGCCGGCGCGCTGCAGCAGCGACACCGTGCCACCGTCATCCTGGTTGAGCATGGCCGCGAGCAGATGCTGCGGTTCGATGAATTGTTGGTCGTTGCCCACCGCAATGCTCTGGGCATCGGCGAGGGCTTGCTGGAACTTGGTGGTGAGCTTGTCGAAACGCATGGCGATCGTCCTTGTGCTGAGCGGCTTGGCAGGGATATGGGGCCAGCACGGGCGAATTCAAGCGCATTCCACTGCCTCGCGGCGGCAGCCTGCCCAGTCTGGGCAAATCGCCCCCCGACGACAGCCGCAACGCAACATTTGCCCTGAAGGTCACGCCGGCCGACTATGCGACGCACCGGCCGTCAATGCGCTGTGTTATGTTTCACGATGAGGCGGAGGGAGAGGAAGGAATCGCGGCCGCAAGGCTGCCACCGACCGATATGGAGTCTTGAGCGCCTCTCACAACATTCAACTGCGCGCGGAGGAAACACATGGCTAGCAAACAGGATCAGTTCAACGAACTGCAGAAGAAGAACCTCGAAGCCGCAATGCGTCTGGCACAGCTGTCGATCGAGAACTCGCAGCGCATCATGGAAATCCAGGTGTCGACCGCCAAGTCCCTGTTCGAGGAAGGCGTCGAGAACGCCAAAGCCCTGTCTACCACTCAGGACCCGAAGAACCTGATGGAGCTGCGCACCCAGTTCGCCCAGGCCACCACAGAGAAGATGCTGGCGTGCGCCCGCGAGATCGCCGAAATCACCGCCCGTGCGCAGGCCGAAGTCGGCAAGCTGGTCGGCGAGCAGCTCACCACCGGCAGCACCGACGTGTTCGAAGCCATGCAGAAGATGTTCAAGGGCATGCCGATCACCGACCAGAACGCCATGGGCGCTATCCAGACGGCGATGGACACCACTCGCGCCGCCTTCGAACAGGTGAGCCGCGCCTCCGCCGAGGCGTTCCAAGCCTTCACCAACGCCGGCGGCAAGCCGCGCAAGTAAGCCGCAACCCTGGCATGCAGAACGGCGCCCGCGGGCGCCGTTTTTTGTGTCGACCGGGTCAGCGTCGTTGCTCGACTTCGTCCCAGTTTTCGGACCAGCGCGCAGCGGCACTGTCGTCGGTCTCCCGCGCATCGACCCAGCGTGCGCCCTCGGGTGTCTCCTCGCGCTTCCAGAACGGCGCGCGGGTCTTGAGGTAATCCATGACGAACTCGCATGCGGCAAACGCCTCGCCGCGGTGCGCCCCCGCCACCGCGACGAAAACGATGCGATCACCCGGCAGCAGACGCCCGTAGCGATGGATGACGCGCACCGCGTTCAGCGGCCAACGCTGCTGCGCCTCGGCCACGATGGCTTCCAGCGCCTGCTCGGTCATGCCGGGATAGTGTTCCAGCGTCATCGCCGACACGCCACTACCGTCGTTCGCATCGCGCACCAGACCGACGAAGCTGGCCACCGCACCGATATCCTTGCTTCCGCTGCTCAGTGCCGCGATCTCCGCACCGACGTCGAAATCCGCTTCCTGCACGCTGACCGACATCGCTCAGCCTCCGGTCACCGGCGGGAAGAAGGCCACTTCGTCACCCGCCCGCAGCTCGACATCCGGTCCGGCCATGCGCTGGTTCACCGCTGCCCGCACATTGCGGCCTGCCGCCAGCGCCCGCCAGCCTTCTCCCCGCGCGGCGAGTTCGCTGCGCAGGGCGCCCACCGTGACACCGCCGACGGGCAGTGCGAATTCTTCCGCTGCGGTACCGACCGCTTCGCGCAAGCTGGCGAAATAGAGGATCTTCACGTTCATGGAATCAGTATAGTCAGTAGAGCAATTCGCCATAGGGCAGGAAGCGGACCGTCTGGCCGCGCGCGATCGGTGTGTCGGCCGGTACGTCCACCAGTCCGCTGGCCCACACCGTGGAGCCCAGCGCTGCCGCCCCCTGGTTCGGAAAGAGTTCGACGCCGCCTTCGGCATTGATGCGGGCGCGCAGGAATTCGCGACGGCGGTCCGGCCGCGGCCAATCGAAATCCGCACGCAGGCTCAATGCCAGCGGCGCGGTCTCGCTCACACCCTGCGTGGCAAGCAGGAAAGGCCGCACCATCAGCAGGAAGGTGACGAAGCTGGATACCGGATTGCCCGGCAGCCCGATGAAGGCCGCGCCATGCACTTTGCCGTAGGCGAGCGGCTTGCCCGGCTTCATCGCTATTCTCCACATGTCGAGGCTGCCCTCGGCCTCCACCGCAGGCTTGACGTGGTCCTCCTCGCCCATCGACACACCGCCGCTGGTAAGGATCAGGTCGTGCCCCTGGGCGGCCTCGCGCAGGGTCGCGCGGGTGGCGTCGAGCTTGTCGGGCACGATGCCCAGATCGCTGACTTCGCAGCCCAGCCCGGTGAGCAGCGCCCGCAGCATGAAGCGGTTGGAATTGTAGATACCACCCGGCGGCAAGGCTTCGCCCGGCATCACGAGTTCGCTGCCGGTGGAGAACATCGCCACCTTGACACGGCGATAGACAGGCAGCTGGGCCAGACCGACCGAGGCCGCCAGAGCCACTTCCTGGGGTCGCAGGCGCGTACCGGCGGGCAGGATGACTGCACCGGCAGCAATATCCTCGCCCTCGCGGCGCAGCGATTCGCCCACACGCGGCACCCGGTTGACCACGACGCTGTCACCGTCGTGCTCGCAGAACTCCTGCATCACCACCGCGTCCGCACCCTCCGGCACCGGCGCACCGGTGAAGATGCGCGCGGCTGTGCCCGCCGCGAGCGGATGCGCGCTGCTACCGGCCGGAATGCGCTGGCTCACCGGCAAGCGGGTTCCGGCGGCTGGCACGTCCGCCACGCGCACGGCGTAACCGTCCATCGCCGAGTTGTCCATCGGCGGCTGGGCAATGGGGGAATGCTGGGTAACCGCAAGTACCCGCCCGGCGGCGACCATGGTGTCGACCTCGTCGATCTCGCGCACCGGCCGGGCGTAGCCGAGGAGTTGCTGCAGGGCGTCGTCGAAACTGAGCATGCTGGCGTTCATGGTTTGTCCGGGAAATCGATGATGAAGGCCGCGACCGCCGCGGCGTCGTTCAAGGGCAGGCGCGGCAGCGGGCAGTCGATGTCGGCATCGGTGGCCACTGCCACCACGTGGGGGTTCTCCGGCCACAGCGGCGGCTTGCCGTGGCTCGGTCGGTGAACCTCGACCTTGGGCACCGCGGCGGCCTTGTAGCCTTCGATCAGCACAATGTCGCAAGGCGCGAGCAGCGCAAGCTGCTCTTCCAGCGTCGGCTCGGCACGACCGCGCAGTTCGTGCATCAGCACCCAGCGCTCACCCGACAGCATCAGCACCTGGGTGGCTCCGGCCTCGCGATGACGGAATGAATCCTTGCCGGGACGATCGAGATCGAAACCGTGGTGCGCATGCTTGATCACCGACACACGCAGGCCGCGGCGGGTGAACTCCGGGATGAGTTTCTCGAGCAGGGTCGTCTTGCCCGAGCCTGACCAACCGGCGATGCCGAATACTTTCATCGAAGGCGCGCCGCAGGGGCGTCTCATTGTTCGAGGCAGGGAGCATACAACAAGGCGCCGCGATCGGCTCCCCCCGGGGACGCCCGCCGGCTCTGGCTACGAGTCGTGCTGGTCGGGCGAGGCCTTCGGCGGCGGCAGCTTTTCGAGGAAGGCCACGGCGACCGCCTCGTCCTTGGTGCGGCTCATCGGCGGCAGGCTGCGCCAGATCACCTTGCCGTAGGATTTTGTGAGCATGCGCGGATCGCAGATGCAGAGCACGCCGCGGTCGCGCTCGGTACGGATCAGGCGGCCGGCGCCCTGCTTCATGCTGATCACCGCGCGCGGCAGCTGATAATGGATGAAAGGACTGAGGCCCTGCTTCTGCATGTGCTCGACGCGCGCGGCCAGCACCGGATCGTCCGGCGGCGCGAAGGGAAACTTGTCGATCACCACCAGCGATAGCGCATCGCCCGGCACGTCCACGCCTTCCCAGAAGCTCTGGCTCGCCACCAGCACCGCGTTGCCCAGGCGCCGGAAACGCTCCAGCAGCTCGGTGCGCGAACCTTCGCCCTGCAGCAGCAGCGGCAGTTTGTCGCCGGCGCGCTCCAGACCGTCGGCGATCAGTTCATGGATGCGGCGCATCGCCCTCAGCGAGGTGCACAGCACGAAGCTACGGCCGCGCGCGGCACGGATCAGCGGCAGCGCGGTACGCGCCACGGCGTCCGCATAGTCCGGCGAATTCGGCTCCGGCATGGCCTGCGGCGCATACAGCAAGGCCTGCTCGGCGTAATCGAACGGGCTGCCCCACACCGCGGTCATCGGCGGCGGATCCATCCACGCCAGCCCGAGTTCGCGGCAGTAGTGGCCGAAGTCCTGACCGACCGCGAGCGTGGCCGAGGTGAAGATCCAGGCGCGCGGATGGCCTTCGAGCTGGCGGCGGAACACGTCCGACACATGCAGCGGCGTGGCATTGAGCGCCAGCGAGTGGCTGAAGACCTCGACCCAGCGGATCAGATCCTTCTCTTCCGGATTGCGCCAGCGCGCCAGACGTTCGCTCATCTCCTGGGTACGGCGCAGGCAGTTGGCCAGCCCCTCGGAACGCTCGGCCTGGGTGTCGAGGATGGCGTGGAAGTGATCCAGCACCTCGGTGAGCGCGCCCAGCTGCTTGTCGAACTCCGCCTTCTCGGCCGCCTGCGCGGCGGACAGCCGTGCCGGCTCGGCGCCGAACACCAGACGCAGGTCGCGCGCCGCTTTCTCCAGCGCGCGGGTGTCGTCGATCAGTGCGACGCAATCACGCGCCGCGGCCACGCCTTCCGAACGGGTATCGCGCGCCAGTTCCAGCACCTGGGCGGTGGACACGGTTTCGCCGAAGAACAGGCTGGCGGTTTCCGGCAGCTGGTGCGCCTCGTCGAAGATCACTGCGTTGCACGCCGGCAGCAGCTCGCCCATTCCTTCGTCGCGCAGCATCACGTCGGCGAAAAAGAGGTGATGATTCACCACCACCACGTCGGCCTCCATCGCATTGCGACGCGCCGCCATCACGAAACACTCCTTGACGTCGGGGCATTCCTGGCCGAGGCAGTTGTCGCGGGTGGAAGTAGCCGCCATCCAGGCGGCGGAATCCTCGCGCACCTCGGTGCACTCGGCCTTGTCGCCGCTCTGGGTGATCTTGGCGAAACGTGAGATCGCACGCAGGTCGGCGGCGTCCTGCGCGGTGAGGAAGCGGCCGTCGCGTTCGTTGCGGGCGAGATGGTAGGGGCAGACGTAGTTGGCACGGCCCTTCAGCAGCGCGATCGTCACCGGCACCTTGAGCGCCGCGCGCACGGTGGGCAAATCGCGATTGAAGAGCTGATCCTGCAAGGTCTTGGTGCCGGTGGACACGATGACCTTGCCGCCCGCCATCAGCGCCGGCACCAGGTAGGCGTAGGTCTTGCCGGTGCCGGTGCCCGCCTCGGCAACGAGAATGCGATGGCCCCGGATGGCCTCGGCAATGCGGCCGGCCATCTCGATCTGCTGCGGCCGCGCGCGAAAGCCCGGCACCGCCTGCGCCAGCGGGCCGTCGGGGGCGAACAGCGGGTCAAGGTCGGACATCGGTGCAGTCCTACTCCACCCGGTGCGCCTCGGCGAGGTATTCGCGGGTGCGCATTTCCATCAGGCGGCTGACCGTGCGCACGAACTCGTGGGCATTGTGGCCCTCGGTGTAGAGCTCGTAGGCCTCCACCTCGGCGCTGAGGATGAGCTTGACGCGGTGGTCGTAGAGCACATCGATCAGCCAAGTGAAGCGGCGCGCTTCGGAGGCGTTGCCGGCCGACATCTTCGGCACCGCCGACAGGAACAGGGTGTGATGCTCGCGCGCGATCTCGAGGTAATCGTTCTGCGAGCGCGGCCCGCCGCAGAGCGTGGCGAAATCGAACCAGATCACCCCCGGTGCGCGGCGGATAACCGGCAGCTTGCGCTCGTTGAGCGCGATCTCGCCGGTCGTGCCGTCGCTCGCAGCGAGCCGGCGGAAGTCGTCCTTCATCTTGCGGTCCGATTCGGCATCGGCCGGCACCAGGAAGATCTCGATCTTCTCCAGCGTGCGCAGGCGGTAGTCGGTGCCGTGGTCCACCTCGACGACGTCGAAGCGGCGTTTGATCATCTCTATGGTCGGCAGGAAGTTCACCCGCATCAGGCCGTTGGGGTAGAGACCGTCGGGCGGGTAGTTCGAGGTCATCACGAAGATGACGCCGCGGACGAACAGGGCTTCGAGCAAGCGGCCGAGGATCATCGCGTCGGCGATATCGGACACGTGGAACTCGTCGAAGCACAGCAGGCGGGTCTCGCGCGCGATGCGGTCGGCCACCTTCTGCAGCGGATCGGGTTCGTGGTTGTGGTTCTTGAGATCGTTCTGCACCTCCTGCATGAAGGCATGGAAGTGCACCCGGCGCTTGCGCTTGTAGGGCACCGCATCAAAGAAGCAGTCCATCAGGAAGCTCTTGCCGCGGCCGACACCTCCCCAGAAATACACACTGCGTGGCATGTCGGGCCGCGAGAACATGCGGCGCAAGGTGCTGCTGCGGGCGACCTTGAAACAGAGCAGTTCGCCGTAGAGCTTTTGCAGGCGTTGCATCGCGGCGCGCTGCGCCGGATCGGACTTGAAACCGCGGGCGCGCAACTGGGCCTCGTAGGCGTCCAGCACGCCGTGTTCGGAAACTTTGAGGGTGCGATGGGGCATGGTCTTGGGCGGTACCGCCGCGGGACCGGACCGACACCCCGCGTTCGGCCGCGGTGGCTCGAATCGAAGCCGAGATTGTAGTGCAAGTCGGGCGCCGATTTCCGCTATGCAACAGCGCTTGCCGTGGTTTCTCCCCGGCGCTATGCTGCAACGCAACATACGTCTTTTTCCATATTGCGCATGCAGGTACGCCCCGCCTGCCGTCCTTCGGAGACCTGCCCGTGTATCCAGTCCTGTCGCCCGTCGTCCCCACCTTGCCTGCCCTGACCACGCTGTCCGCCGCGCTTGCCGGCGTTCGGCAACTGCTTCGCTACCAGGCCAGCGGCTTCACCGCCGCGGCGGAGTATCTTTACGACCGCTGGCAACGCCAACTGCTGTTCGCCGACGTCCTGCGCGAACGCGGCAACCAGTATCTGGAGCACAGCCGCTCCGGCAAACCACCTGTGCTGGCATTCGACTACGAGATCATCATGGACGGCCGCGCCCTGCCCGATCCGGCCAACTATGCGCTCGCCCGCATCCATCCGCCGACGGACTGCCCCGCGACCGATCCGGCCAAGCGCCCTTTCGTCGTCATCGACCCGCGCGCCGGCCACGGTCCGGGCATCGGCGGCTTCAAGATAGACAGCGGCATCGGCATCGCGATGCGTCAGGGCCATCCTTGCTACTTCGTGATGTTCTTCCCCACGCCTGAACCGGGGCAGACCATCGAATCGGTCGCCAAGGCCGAATATGCCTTTCTGTCCCGCGTCAATGCCATGCACCCCGAGGCCAGCGCACCGCTGGTGATCGGCAACTGTCAGGGCGGCTGGGCCCTGATGATGCTGGCTGCAGCCGCACCCAGGGTGGTCGGCCCCATCCTGCTTGCCGGCTCGCCGATCTCCTACTGGGCGGGCGTACGCGGCAAGAATCCGATGCGCTACACCGGCGGTCTGATGGGCGGCACGTGGCTGGCCTCGCTGGTCGGCGACCTCGGCAACGGCCGCTTCGACGGTGCCTATCTGGTCAACAACTTCGAATTGCTCAATCCGGCCAACACCTTCTGGAGCAAGTCCTACAACTTGTTCGCCCGCGTCGATGAGGAACGCGAACGCTTCCTGGAGTTCGAGCGCTGGTGGGGCGGTCAC
The DNA here is from genome assembly GCF_006496635.1 of Azoarcus sp. DD4. Taxonomy (NCBI): domain Bacteria; kingdom Pseudomonadati; phylum Pseudomonadota; class Betaproteobacteria; order Rhodocyclales; family Zoogloeaceae; genus Azoarcus; species Azoarcus sp. DD4. The sequence goes on along the minus strand of NZ_CP022958.1, from coordinate 2,055,947 downwards.
TTCCTGCTGAACAGGGAGGAAATGGACTGGATCACCCAGAACCTCTTCGTCGGCAACCGCCTGACTGCCGGCGAGATCGTGTCGTCCAGCGGCAAGACGCGGATCGACCTGCGCAACATCCGGTCGCCCATCATCGTGTTCGCATCCTGGGGCGACAACATCACGCCGCCGCAGCAAGCCCTGAACTGGATTCCCGACCTGTACGACAGCGTCGAGGACATCCGCCTCAACGAGCAGACCATCGTCTATTGCCTGCACGAGAAGATCGGCCACCTCGGCATCTTCGTGTCGGGTGCGGTCGCCCGCAAGGAAACCGACAAGCTGGTCGGCACGCTGGAGCTGATCGACATCCTGCCGCCCGGTCTCTACGAGGCGGTGATCGAGGACACCCAGCCGGACATGGCCGGACGGGAATACGTGCAGGGCCGTTTCCATGTCCGCTTCGAGCCGCGCAACATCAGCGACATCCTGGCGCTGGACGACGGACGCGACGACGAACGTGCGTTCGAGGTGGTCAAGCGCGTGTCGGAGATCAATCAGGGGCTTTACGACACTTTCGTGTCCCCCTGGCTCAAGCTTGCAAGCAACGAATTTCTCGCCGAAACCCTGCGCAATCTCAACCCGGCACGCTTCGAGCGACTGTGGTTCTCCGACGCGAATCCGCTGCTGTGGCCGCTCGGCCCTATCGCCGGCCTCATCCAGCACAAGCGGGTGCCTGCTGCCGAGGACAATCCCTTCGTTGCGCTGGAGCACAAGATATCGGAAGGCATCGAGCATGTGCTCGACAGCTACCGCGACGCCCGCGACCTGATGCAGGAGCAGGTGTTCACCACCATCTACGAGGCACCGCTGGTGCGTGCCCTCAGCGGCCTGGGCAACAACACGGTCAGCCGCCGGCGCGAGCAGGCGCACAGTTGGATGGAAGACGAGTTCCGCAACCTGCAGCGCCGTGTGCTGGCGGAAGACTTCGAAAGTGGCACGGCGCTCGACGGCCTGGTCCGCACCATCTTCTACACCAAGCCGGACATGCTCGGTTTCGACGAACGGCCATTCAACCTGCTGCGCCAGGAGCTTCAGCACGCCGGCCTGTCGGCCACAGGAGCGGTGGCGGACCTCAAGCACACGCTCAAGCGCCAGGCATTGCTCTTCCTGCTGGACGAAGACCGCACCCTCGCCGGCCTGAGCGCCCTGCTCCCGACCGCCGAACTGCGCCGGCTGGCACTCGACACGGCCTACTCCCTGGCACGTGCGCGTGGCGACCTCGGCGACACCTTCCAGCAACGTTACAAGCGCGTTGCCGAGCAGTTCGGCCTGCCACCAGCACCGTTGCTGCTGGAAGAGCGCCCCGCACACACGCTGCCGGCCGACACGCCGGCGCCGCGGCGCCGGACCCGTCAGAAGCGGGACGCCTGAAATAGAGAACGGGCGGGTGTCGCCGACACCCGCCCGTTCTGCCCACCGCGCCCCACGGCGCGGCAAACCCAAGCGCTTACGCGTGAATCAGAAGTGCAACGGCCGCTTGTCGCAGGCCAGCGCCGCTTCGTGCACCACTTCCGACAAGGTCGGGTGGGCATGACAGATGCGGGCGAGGTCTTCGCTGCAGCCGGCAAACTCCATCGCCACCACGGCTTCGGAGATCAGCTCCGAGGCGTTGGCGCCGATGATGTGCACACCGAGGATGCGGTCGGTGGCGGCGTCGGCGATCATCTTGACGAAGCCGGTCGGTTCGCCCATGCCGAGCGCGCGGCCGTTGGCCAGGAAGGGGATCTTGCCGACCTTGTAGGCGACGCCTTCGGCCTTGAGCTGCTGCTCGGTCTTGCCGACCCAGGCGATTTCCGGGCTGGTGTAGATCACCCAGGGCACGGTGTCGAAGTTGCAGTGGCCGGCCTGGCCCGCCATCAGCTCGGCGACCATCACCGCTTCTTCCATCGCCTTGTGCGCCAGCATCGGGCCGCGCACTACGTCGCCCACCGCCCACACGCCGGGCAGGTTGGTGCGGCAGTGGCCGTCAACTTCGATCATGCCGCGCTCGTTGAGCTTGAGTCCCACCGCTTCGGCGTTTAGGCCGTCGGTGTTGGGCACGCGGCCTACCGAGACGATCAGGCGGTCGGCATCGAGCTTCTGCTCCGCACCGTCCTTGTCGGTGTAGGCGATGGACACGCCCTTCTTGGCGGTCTTGACTTCGCCGATCTTGACGCCGAGCTGGATCTTGAGACCCTGCTTGGTGAAGACCTTGAGCGCTTCCTTGGCGACGTCCTGGTCGGCGGCGCCGAGGAAGTCCGGCAACGCTTCGAGCACGGTGACGTCGGCACCGACGCGGCGCCACACCGAACCCATTTCCAGGCCGATCACGCCGGCGCCGATGATGGCGAGCTTCTTCGGCACCGCGTCGATGTCGAGCGCGCCGACGTTGTCGCAGACCAGCTTGTTGTCGACCGGGATTCCCGGCAGATGGCGCGCCTTGGAGCCGGTGGCGACGATGACCTGCTTGGCGGTGACGACTTCGTCGCCGACCTTGACCTGCCAGCCGCCCGCCGCCTGCGCGACGAAGGAGCCGTGGCCGTTGAGCAGGGTGACCTTGTTCTTCTTGAACAGCCCCTTGATGCCACCGGTGAGCTGGTCGACGATGCCGCTCTTGCGGGCGATCATCTTGGTGACGTCGATCTTGGGCGTGCCGACGGTGATGCCCTGGTCGGCGAAGCTGTGCCCGGCCTCCTCGAACAGGTGCGAAGTGTGCAGCAGCGCCTTGGACGGAATGCAGCCGACGTTGAGGCAGGTGCCGCCCAGACGCGGTTCGCCCTTGGGGTCGGCATAGGGATTTGATTCGCAGCATGCGGTCTTGAAACCGAGCTGGGCCGCGCGGATGGCCGCGACGTAGCCGCCGGGGCCGCCGCCGATGACGAGAACGTCGAATTCTTTGGACATTGAAAACTCCCTTGCAGAAAAACGGGGCGCACGCCGGCGGGGCAGCACGCTGCCCCGCGGAATGCGCCCCGACTACGTGTTTTAGACGTCGAGGATCAGGCGGGCCGGATCTTCCAGCGCTTCCTTCATCGTCACCAGGCCGAGCACCGCTTCGCGGCCGTCGATGATGCGGTGGTCGTAGGACATCGCCAGGTAGTTGATCGGGCGGATCACGATCTGGCCGTTCTCGACCACCGGACGGTCCTTGGTGGCGTGGATGCCGAGGATGGCGGACTGCGGCGGGTTGATGATAGGCGTCGACAGCATCGAGCCGAACACGCCGCCGTTGGAGATCGAGAAGGTGCCGCCGGAGAGCTCTTCCAGCGACAGCTTGCCGTCCTTGGCCTTCTGGCCGAATTCGGCGATCTTCTTCTCGATATCGGCGATCGACATCGATTCTGCGTCGCGCAGGATGGGCACGACCAGACCGCGCGGCGAACCGACAGCGATGCCGATGTCGATGTAGCCGTGGTAGACGATGTCGTTGCCGTCGACCGAAGCGTTCAGGATCGGGAACTTCTTCAGCGCAGCCACCGCGGCCTTGACGAAGAAGCCCATGAAGCCCAGACGCACGCCGTGTGCCTTCTCGAACTTGTCGCCATACTGCTTGCGCAGCGCCATCACCGGCGCCATGTTCACCTCGTTGAAGGTGGTAAGGATGGCGTTTTCGTTCTTCGATTGAAGCAGACGCTCGGCGATGCGGGCGCGCAGGCGGGTCATCGGCACGCGCTCTTCCGGACGCTCGCCGGCGATCACGACCGCCGGGGCGGCAGCGGCGGCCGGTTTGGCGCTGGCGGCGACTGCGTCTTCCTTGGTCACGCGGCCACCACGGCCGGAACCGGCCACGTCGGCAGCGGCAATGCCCTTCTCGTCGAGAATCTTGCGCGCGGCCGGGCTGGCAGCGCCCGCTGCGGCGGCCGGCGCAGCAGCAGCCGGCGGCGGGGTCACCGCCTGCACCGGCTCGGCCACCTTGGCGCCACCAGCGGCGGCCTTGGCTTCGGTGTCGATCTGGGCGATCAGCTCGCCCGAGGTGACGGTACCACCATCGGCCTTGATGATCTTGACCAGCACGCCGTCGGCCGGCGCCGGGGTTTCGAGCACGACCTTGTCGGTCTCGATGTCGATCAGGTTCTCGTCGCGCGTTACCGCGTCGCCTTCCTTCTTGTGCCAGGTCACCAGCGTGGCTTCGGACACGGATTCGGACAACTGCGGCACTTTCACTTCGATCAGCATGGAAATCTCTCCCGTTATCGTTCGGAGTTTTGCGTTGTTATTCGGCGCGACTCAAGCGAGCCGCTGCCCGCAGGGCGTTCGCCCCCGAAGGAGCGTGCCGGGCCGTCCTGCGACGGCCCGGCGGCAGTCACTCAGTCCTGGATCGGACCAAAGGCGTTCTCGATGACCGCCTTCTGCTGTGCATTGTGCTTGGCGTAGTAGCCGACCGCGGGCGACGCGGCGGCCGGACGGCTGACCAGCAGCAGCTTGTGCTTGGGACCGAGCACGTTCACCAGATGCTGACGCGAGGCCAGCCAGTACCAGGCCCCCTGGTTGCGCGGCTCTTCCTGGCACCACACCACTTCCTTGGCATTCGGGAACTGCGCGATCGCGGCGGCGAAGGCTTCGGCGGGGAAGGGATAGAGCTGCTCGATGCGGACCAGCGCGGTGTCCTTGATCTTGTTCTCGCGGCGGTGGGCCAGGAGTTCGTAGTAGATCTTGCCCTGGCACAGCACCACGCGCTTGACCTTCTTCGGATCGAGCTTCTCGACTTCCGGGATCACGGTCTGGAAGCGGCCGTTCGCCAGTTCGTCCATCGACGAGATCGCTTCCTTGTGACGCAGCAGCGACTTCGGCGTGATGATGATCAGCGGCTTGCGCACGCGACGCAGCATCTGGCGGCGCAGCAGGTGGAAGATCTGGCTCGGCGTGGTGGGCACGCAGATCTGCCAGTTGTTCTCCGCTGCGTTGTTCATGAAACGCTCGAGACGGGCGGAGGAGTGCTCCGGGCCCTGGCCTTCGTAGCCGTGCGGCAGCATGATGGTCAGGCCACACAGGCGACCCCACTTCGACTCGCCGGAGCTGATGAACTGGTCGAGCACGACCTGCGCGCCGTTCACGAAGTCGCCGAACTGGGCCTCCCAGACCACGAGCTCATTCGGCTCCGCAGTCGCGTAGCCGTACTCGAAACCAAGCACCGCTTCTTCCGACAGCACCGAGTCGAAGCACTGGAAGCCGGCCTGGCCGTCCTGGATGTGTTCGAGCGGCTTGTACGTCCCTTCGTCCCAACGCTCGCGCTTCTGGTCGTGCAGCACCGCATGGCGGTGGAAGAAGGTCCCACGGCCCACGTCCTCACCGGAAATGCGCACCGCGTAACCCTGCGCCAGCAGCGAAGCGTAGGCGAGGTTCTCGCCCATGCCCCAGTCGAGCGGCAGCTCGCCCCGGCCCATCGCAGCACGGTCTTCGATGATTTTCTTGACGCGCGAGTGCAGCGTGAAGGTCTCGGGGATGGCGGTCAGGCGCTCGGACAGGCGCTTGATCTCCTGCGTCGGGATCGCGGTGTCGCCCTCGTCGGTGTAAGGCTGGTTGAGGAAGGGGGTCCAATCGACCGAGTACTGACGGTTGTGGCCCGACAGCACCGGGTTGTAAAGCAACTCGCCCTTGTCGAGGTGTTCGCGGTATTCCTGGATCATGCGATCCGGCTCGTCGGCCTTCAGCGTGCCCTCGGCAACCAGACGGTCGGCGTAGAGCTTGCGCGTACCCGCATGCTGCTGGACCTTGCGGTACATCAGCGGTTGGGTGACCATCGGCTCGTCCTGCTCGTTGTGGCCGAGCTTGCGGTAGCAGACGATGTCGACCACCACATCCTTCTTGAATTGCTGACGGAATTCCACTGCCAGCGCGGTCACGAAGGCAACAGCTTCCGGATCGTCGCCATTGACGTGGAAGATCGGCGCTTCGACCATCTTGAAGATGTCGGTGCAGTACAGCGAGGAACGGTAGTCGCGCGGATCGGAGGTGGTGAAGCCGATCTGGTTGTTCACCACGATGTGCACCGTGCCGCCGGTGCCGTAACCGCGGGTCTGCGAGAAGTTCAGCATCTCCTGGTTGACGCCCTGCCCGGCAACCGCGGCGTCGCCGTGGATCAGCACCGGGATGACCTGGCTCTTCTCGGTATCCTTGCGGCGGACTTGGCGCGCATAGACCGAACCTTCTACCACCGGGTTGATGATCTCGAGGTGGGACGGGTTGAACGCCAGGGTCAGGTGGACCGGGCCGCCCGGGCTCATGACGTCGCTGGAGAAGCCAAGGTGATACTTGACGTCGCCGGCAGACAGGTCGGCCGCAGCCTTGCCCTCGAATTCGGAGAACAGCATCTTCGGCGACTTGCCGAGCGTATTCACCAGCACGTTCAGACGACCACGGTGGGCCATGCCGATGACGATCTCCTGGGCACCCAAGGTACCGCCGACGTGGATCAGTTCGTCCATCGCCACGATGGTCGATTCGCCACCTTCCAGCGAGAAGCGCTTCTGACCGACGTACTTGGTATGCAGGTAACGTTCGAGCGTCTCGGCCGCGGTGGTGCGTTCGAGCACGCGGCGCTTCTTCTCGGCGGTGAACTTCGGCGTGCCGCGCACGCTCTCCAGGCGGCTCTGAATCCAGCGCTTCTGCTGAATGTCGGAGATGTACATGTATTCCGAGCCGATCGAGCCGCAGTAGGTCTGGCGCACCGCTTCAAGGATCTCGCGCAGGCTGGCGTGCTCGGTCGAGAAGCCATGGAAGGAGCCGACGTTGAAGCTCTTCGACAGATCGGCTTCGGTGAAACCGTAGTAGGACGGCTCGAGTTCGGCGATCTGCGGGCGCTCGGTACGCTTGAGCGGATCGAGGTTGGCCCAGCGGTTGCCGAGGAAGCGGTAGGCGTTGATCAACTGCAGAGTCGCGACCTGCAGCTTGTCCTCGCCGCCTGCGGCGACCACGGTACGCACCGGACCACGCTTGGCCATCTGCTCGAAAGCAGCAATGACCGGACCATGGGCGACGTCGCGCACTGCGGCACCGGCCTGGCTTTGCAGGTTGTCGAAATAGGCCCGCCAGGCCTCCGGCACCGAAGCCGGATCAGCGAGGTAATTCTCGTAAAGTTCTTCGATGAACGGTGCATTGGCACCGAACAGATGGGACGTGTTCTGTAGTTGCTTCATCATGATGAAAGCCACCTGTGGTGTTCTGATTCCCTGCTTGCGGCAAAACGGCGGTTGGCGGATCCAGTGCTAGGCGTCGGATGGAAAAACGGGATGGCGACGCAAGGCCACCATCCCGCGACGGCTAGAGCCGGGATTGCCTCCCTCCCCTCTCCATCGTCTCTTACGGACGCTGCCCGATGGCCGGAACGTCGCGCCGTGCTGCGCCGGTGTACAGCTGGCGCGGACGGCCGATCTTGTATTCCGGATCGGTGATCATTTCTTCCCACTGGGTGATCCAGCCCACCGTGCGCGCGAGCGCAAAGATGCAGGTGAACATGGAGGTCGGGATGCCCAGTGCCTTCTGCACGATGCCCGAGTAGAAGTCGACGTTCGGGTAGAGCTTCTTCTCGACGAAGTACTCGTCTTCCAGCGCGATCTTCTCGAGTTCCTTGGCGAGCTTGAACAGGCGGTCGTTCTCAAGGCCGAGTTCACCCAGCACGTCGGCGCAGACCTTGCCCATCAGCTTGGCGCGCGGGTCGAAGTTCTTGTAGACGCGGTGACCGAAGCCCATCAGCTTGAAGCTGTCGTTCTTGTCCTTGGCACGCTTGATGTACTCGCCGACGCGGGAGACGTCGCCGATCTCTTCCAGCATGTTGAGGCAGGCTTCGTTCGCGCCGCCATGCGCCGGGCCCCACAGGCAGGCAATACCGGCCGAGATGCAGGCGAAGGGGTTGGCGCCGGAGGAGCCGGCCAGACGCACGGTGGAGGTGGAGGCGTTCTGCTCGTGGTCGGCGTGCAGCGTGAAGATCACGTCGAGCGCGCGCACCAGCACCGGGTTCGGCTTGTATTCCTCGCACGGCGTACCGAACATCATGTGCATGAAGTTCGACGTGTAGTCGAGGTCATTGCGCGGGTACATGAACGGCTGGCCGGTGTTGTACTTGTAGGCCATGGCGACGATGGTCGGCAGCTTCGCGATCAGGCGATTGATCGAGACGTTGCGGTGCTCCAGGTCGGAGAAATCCATCGCGTCGTGGTAGAACGCGGACAGCGCGCCGACCACGCCCACCATGATGGCCATCGGGTGGGCATCGCGGCGGAAACCGTTGTAGAAACGGGTCAGCTGGTCATGCACCATCGTGTGGTTCTTGATGGTGTTTTCGAAATCCAGCTTCTGCGTGGCGTTCGGCAGTTCGCCGTTCTTCAGCAGGTAGGCGACTTCGAGGAAGTTGCACTTCTCGGCGAGTTGCTCGATCGGGTAACCGCGATACAACAGTTCGCCCTTGTCGCCGTCGATGAAGGTGATCTTCGACTTGCAGCTGGCGGTGGAGAGGAAACCGGAATCGTAGGTGAAGAGACCGGTCTTGGCGCCCAGGGTACGGATGTCGATGACATCCTGGCCATGGGTGCCGGTCATCACCGGGAAATCGACGGTCTTGCCATCGACGGTTAGGGTTGCAATGCGTTCAGTGCTCATGGTCGTCCCTTTATGCTTGCCCGATTAAAGCTAACTCCCTCGTTCATGACCGGCTTGTCCGCGTCACTTCTGACGCAGTAAGCCAACCATCTCCTTCCAGCGGTCGACCGTGCATTCCGCGCTACCGTTGACCATCGCCCAGATGTCGTAGTCGTCGGCGCGCAGAAGATCGTCCAGATCCGCCAGCTGATCGTCGGTGAGACGATCAAAGTCGCGTTCGAGGAAACGCGCGAAGACCAGATCGAGCTCGAGCAGAGCCCGACGACACTGCCAGCGCACGCGCCCTCGATTGATAGTCATCGCCTTACACCGCCCTGCGGACCATCATGTCCTTGATCTTGCCGATGGCGCGCGTCGGGTTGAGACCCTTCGGGCAGACGTCGACGCAGTTCATGATGGTGTGGCAGCGGAACAGGCGGTACGGGTCTTCGAGGTTGTCGAGACGCTCGTTGGTCGCCTGGTCGCGGGTGTCGGCGAGGAAACGGTAGGCGGCAAGCAGGCCAGCCGGGCCGACGAACTTGTCCGGGTTCCACCAGAACGACGGGCAGGAGGTCGAGCAGCAGGCGCATAGGATGCACTCGTAGAGCCCGTTGAGTTCCTCGCGGTCCTCCGGGGTCTGCAGGCGCTCGCGCTCCGGCGCCGGGTCGTTATTGACCAGATAAGGCTTGATCGAGTGGTACTGCTTGAAGAACTGGGTCATGTCCACGATCAGATCGCGGATGACGGGTAGCCCCGGCAGCGGACGCAACGTGATCGGCTGCGCCAGGGAGTCCACATCGGTCAGGCAGGCCAAGCCGTTCTTGCCGTTGATGTTCATCGCGTCCGAGCCGCACACGCCTTCGCGGCAGGAGCGGCGGAAGGACAGGGTGTCGTCCTTGGTCTTGAGGCGGACGATGGCGTCGAGCAGCTTCTTGTCGGAAGCTTCGAGCTCGACCGAGATGTCCTGCATGTAGGGCTTCTCGTCCTTGTCCGGATCGTAGCGGTAGATCTTGAAGTGAACGGTACGCTTGCTCATTTGTGCTGTTCTCCCGCGCTCAGTAGGTACGCTTGGCGAGCGCGATGGGTTCGACATCGTCGGACATCGGCTTCAGGTTCACCGGCTTGTAGTCGAGGCGGTTGCCTTCACTGAACCACAGCGTGTGCTTGAGCCAGTTGGCATCATCACGACCATTCGGACGCTCCGGGGTATCGATGGCGTCGTCGCGGACGTGAGCGCCGCGCGATTCCTTGCGGGCCTCGGCGGAGATCATGGTGGCCTTGGCCACTTCGATCAGGTTGTCGAGTTCCAGCGCTTCGGTACGGGCGGTGTTCCAGACCTTGGACTTGTCGCCGATCTCGGTGGTCTTGGCCTGCTCGGCCACCTCGAGGATGCGGGTGACGCCTTCCTTGAGCAGGTCGTTGAAGCGGAACACACCGGCATGCTTCTGCATGGTGCGCTGCATGGCCAGGCGGACTTCGTGCACGTCGGTCCCGTTCTTCTGAGTTTCGAGACGGTTGATGCGTGCCAGCGAGGCATCGGCCGCATCGGCAGGCAGCGGCTTCAGCGTCAGGTTGCCGGACTGGTAGTCCGCCACCACGGTTTCACCGGCCGACTTGCCGAACACCAGCAGGTCAAGCAAGGAGTTGGTACCGAGGCGATTGGCGCCATGGACCGAGGCGCAGGCGCATTCGCCGGCGGCGTAGAAGCCGGACACCGGAGTGTTCGGGTTGCCGTCCTTCGGCACCACGACCTGACCCTTGTAGTTGGTCGGAATGCCGCCCATCTGATAGTGGCAGGTCGGCACGACCGGGATCGGCGCCTTGATCGGGTCCACACCGGCGAACTGGATCGAGATTTCACGAATGCCGGGCAGGCGCTTCATGATGGTCTCGGGCGACAGGTGGGTGATGTCGAGCAGCACGTGGTCCTTGTCGGGACCGCAACCGCGACCTTCGTTGATCTCGGTCACCATCGAACGCGACACGACGTCGCGCGAGGCGAGGTCCTTCAGGTTGGGCGCGTAGCGCTCCATGAAGCGCTCGCCCGAGGCGTTGCGCAGGATGCCGCCTTCGCCGCGCACGCCTTCGGTGATCAGCACGCCGGCGCCGGCCACGCCGGTCGGGTGGAACTGCCAGAATTCCATGTCTTCCAGCGGGATGCCGGCACGCGCGGCCATGCCCACGCCGTCGCCGGTGTTGATGAAGGCGTTGGTCGAACTGTAGTAGATGCGGCCCGCACCGCCGGTGGCGAAGATCGTCGCCTTGGCGTGGAAGATCGAGACTTCGCCGGTTTCCATTTCCAGCGCGGTGACGCCGAGGACATCGCCTTCGCTGTTGCGGATCAGGTCGAGCGCCATCCATTCGACGAAGAACTGGGTGTTGGCGCGCACGTTGCGCTGGTAGAGCGCGTGCAGCATGGCGTGGCCGGTACGGTCGGCTGCCGCACAGGAGCGCATCACCGGCGCCTGACCGTAGTTCATCGAATGGCCGCCGAACGGACGCTGGTAGATCTTGCCGTTGTCGGTACGGTCGAAAGGCATGCCGTAGTGTTCGAGTTCGACCACGACTTCGTTGGCCTTGCGGACCATGAATTCGATCGCATCCTGGTCGCCCAGCCAGTCCGACCCCTTGACGGTGTCATACATGTGCCAGTGCCAGTTATCTTCGGTCGAATTGCCGAGCGAAGCCGCCACGCCGCCCTGCGCCGCCACGGTATGGGAGCGAGTCGGGAAGACCTTGGTCAGCACGGCGGTCTTGAGGCCGGCTTCGGAGAGTTGCAGGGCCGCACGCAGGCCGGCACCACCGGCGCCGACGATGACCGCATCAAAGGTACGCTTTGCGACGTTCACGCTTACAGCCTCCACAGGATCTGGGCAGCCCAGCCGGCATAGCCGACGAGCAGAAAGAGGGTAATCAGGTGCAGGGACAGGCGCAGGCCGTCCGGCTTGACGTAGTCCATCCAGATGTCACGCACGCCGATCCAGGCGTGGTAGAACACCGAGAGGAAGAACAGGAAGGAGGCGAACTTCATCAGCCCGTTGGAGAACAGACCCGACCAGGCTTCGTAGGACAGCTCCGGCAGGGTCAGCGCACAGATCGCGAACACGACCGTGTAGAACGCCATGAACACCGCGGTCGCGCGCTGCGCGATCCAGTCCTTCAGCCCGTAGTGGGCGCCGACGATTTTGCGATTCACCACAGCTTCACCCCGATGATCACGGTGAGCGCGATGCTCACGACCAGAACGATGCGCGACGAGTTGCGCGCGGCCTGCAGTTCAGTCCCCTTGTGGAGATCGAGCGCGAGGAAGCGGATGCCGGCACAGAAGTGATGGAGGAACGCCCACAACAGGCCGATGAGGATCAACTTGACCAGCGGATGACCGACCACGGCTTCGAAGGTAGCGAAACTCTCGGGCGAACCCAGGCTACGATCCAGCAAATAGAGCAGGAAAGGCAGGAGCAGAAACAGCCCGGCCCCACTCACCCGATGAAGAATCGACACGATCCCTGGCAGCGGCAGCCGGATCTCGTTGATGGCCAAGTGCTTAGGCCTTTGTTTGCGTACTGTCACTTCTGACATGAAGACTCCCCTCAACATGTGCGACGGAGATCCGTCGCTGACTCCCAAAAGTTCATAATTATAGCGACCATCTCTCAAGTCGAAGCTGCCTGCATACTCAGTTCAACTCGTTGAGATAAAAGTGCTCGGCGGTCGAATAGAGCCCCCTGCGCCACTCGACCGGCTTGTCGCCATAGGTATATGTCACACGCTCGACAGACAGCAGCGGCGTCCCTTCCGCCACCTTGAGCGCCTCGCTGGTGGAACGATCGGCTGCGACCGCACGAATACGCTCCTGCGCACGGATCATGCGCAGACCGAAACGCGTCTCGAACAGGCTGTAGAGCGAACCGCTCCAGCCCTGCAGCATTTCGAAACTCAGCCCCGGGAAGACATCGCCGGGCAGATAGATCTCGTCTATCACCACCGGCTTCATCGCAAACCGGAGCAGACGACGAACAATGATGATGGGCGCACCCAGCTCGATGCCAAGCATGCGCGACGCCTCCTGACCTGCCTTGGCACGCCAGCAGTCGAGCGGAATGCTCTGCGGATGGGACAGATCCCCATCCATAGGCACCAACCTCAGGAAACGGAACAGCGCGCGCGGGTCGTTGTGCGAAGCGACGAAGGTGCCCTTGCCCTGCTTGCGGATCAGCAGGTTCTCGGCTGCCATTTCATCGATCGCCTTGCGCACCGTTCCCTGGGATACACTGAAGCGCGACGCGAGTTCCTGCTCACTCGGAATCGCCTGACCGGGACGCCACTCCCCCGCCTCAAGCGCCTGAAGAATCAAGGCCTTGATCTGACGGTAAAGCGGGCTGAATGTGGGGGATTCCTGAGCCATCCGCGTATTTGAGCATAAAAATTCTGTAGCGTCTATGGGCTGTCATATGTCTTATATAAGATAAAAGACATGATTTGACAGGCGCTCAGCTTGCTTCTACCATCTTCGCGCTCTCGTTCTATGGAACCGACCATCCCGCCCACCCACCGGCGTGCGGATGGTGCCGCCGCCGAGGCAGGAACACCTTTCACCCAGTCCGTCTTCTTTTGAGGGAGTATTCACATGAGCAAAGCCCCCGTGCGCGTTGCCGTGACCGGCGCAGCCGGCCAGATCGGTTACAGCCTGCTGTTCCGCATCGCCAGTGGCGAAATGCTGGGCAAGGACCAGCCCGTCATCCTGCAACTGCTCGACCTGCCCCAGGCCCAGAAGGCGGTCAAGGGCGTCATGATGGAACTGGAAGACTGCGCCTTCCCGCTGCTGGCCGGCATGATCGCCACCGACGACCCCAACGTCGCCTTCAAGGACGCCAAGGTTGCCCTGCTGGTCGGCGCCCGTCCGCGCGGCCCCGGCATGGAGCGCAAGGACCTGCTGACCGAAAACGCCAAGATCTTCACCGTGCAGGGCGCCGCCATCGGCCAGTATGCCGATCCGGACTGCAAGGTGCTGGTGGTGGGCAACCCCTGCAACACCAACGCCTACATCGCCAAGGAAGTGGCCCAGAAGTACGGTCGCGTCCCGGCCAAGAACTTCACCGGCATGCTGCGCCTGGACCACAACCGCGCGCTGTCGCAACTGGCTGCGAAGTCCGGCCGCGAAGTCTCCAGCCTCAAGAGCCTGGTCGTGTGGGGCAACCACTCGCCCACGATGTACGCCGACTACCGCTTCGTCACCTCCAACGGTGACGGCGTCAAGGGCCTGATCAACGACGAAGCCTGGAACAAGGACGTGTTCCTGCCGACCGTCGGCAAGCGCGGCGCCGCCATCATCGAAGCGCGCGGCCTGTCGTCCGCCGCCTCGGCCGCCAACGCTGCCATCGACCACATCCGCGACTGGGTGCTGGGTTCGAAGGGCGAATGGGTCACCATGGGCATCCCGTCCGATGGCTCCTACGGCATTCCTGAAGGCATCATCTACGGCTTCCCGGTCACCACCGAAAACGGCGAGTACAAGATCGTCCAGGGCCTGGAAATCGACGAGTTCTCGCGCGAGCGCATGACCCACACGCTCAACGAACTGCTCGAAGAGCGCGAAGGCGTGAAGGATCTGCTGGCCTAAGCTGCCGCCGGCATCACCGCGAAGGCGCACGGCTCCGGCCGTGCGCCTTTTTCGTTCACGACAGCGCTGCTATCCTTCGGCGCCATCGCCACCGCATAGAGACCGACGATGTCCCACGCTCCTCATCCCCGCGACGTGCTGTTCGCGGGCGAAAAGCCCTTCCCTGCCATGCCGGCCGTCGATCACTACGCGGGCTCGGAGAAACTGATGCAGAAGGCTCTCGCGCTGCAGAACGAACTCGGGCCGATATTCGACATTACCTGCGACTGCGAAGACGGCGCGCGCGCAGGCGCCGAGGCCGAGCATGCGCGCATGGTGGTCGGCGTGGTGAATTCCGCCGACAACCGGCATGGTCGCGTCGGCGCACGTATCCACGACGTCACCCACGGACATTGGCAGCAGGATCTGGACATTCTGGTTCGTGGCGCCGGCAAGCGGCTGGCCTTCATCACCCTCCCAAAGGTGCGCTCGGCGGCCGACACCCTTGCACAAATTGCCGAGTTGCGGCGCATCGAACGGGAATCCGGCCTGACGTCGGCCCTGCCGGTTCATGTGCTGATCGAAACCCACGGCGCACTGCGGGAAGTCTGGGAAATTGCCGCACTGGACGGCGTGGAGTCGCTCGATTTCGGCCTGATGGACTTCGTGTCCGGCCATCACGGCGCAATTCCTGGTTCAGCGATGAAGAGCCCGGGGCAATTCGAACATCCGCTCATCGTTCGCGCCAAGACGGAAATCTCGGCTGCGGCGCTGGCCAATGGCGTCGTACCCTCACACAACGTCACCACCGAACTCAAGGATCTCGACTACATCCGCAGCGACGCCGAACGCGCCCGCCGCGAGTTCGGTTACCTGCGCATGTGGAGCATCCACCCCAACCAGATCCGCCCCATCGTCGACGCGATGCGACCGGATTTCTCGGAGGTCGAGGACGCCGCCGCCATCCTGATTGCCGCGCAGGATGGCGCCTGGGGACCGATCCAGCACGAAGGCAAACTGCACGACAGGGCGTCGTACCGCTACTACTGGGAACTGCTTCAGCGCGCACGCAATACCGGCATGGAGCTGCCTGCCGAGGCCAGCCGGCGCTTCTTTGCCGGCTGATCCCCGGACCCCGATCAGGCGCCTTCCGGCTTCTGCCCGGAGGCTGGCGCCGTGGCCGGTTTCACGGCCTTGCGCCTGACAGCCTTCGGCCTCTGCGCTTCGGCGGACTCGACCACGGCCGCCTGGGCGGGCGCCGGAACCGCGGTCGCGACCGGCACACCGCCCGCCCGCTTTGCCGATCCGCCCTTACTCACCGCAGACGCCTTCGCAGCGGTCGTCGCCTTGCGTGGGCTGCGCTTGACCGGCGCCACGGCTTTCGTGGTCTCGACCTTCGGCTCGACCAGCGATAGCGGCCTCGCTTCCGCCGACTGCGCCGCCGGCTGGACATCGATCGCCTTCTCGTCGCCAGCCGGACGATAAGCGAGCGCACCGAACAGGCCCGCGGCCGGGACGGCGGCACGCAGCATTGCATGGACGGTATCACGCCCGGCATCGACGCCCTGCCACCCCATGCGGAAATCCGCCCGCGGCAGCCAGGGCAGGAAAAAGTCGATCGCCTCCGGCTGCTTCCTGCGCTCTTCCGCCAGGGCAGGCAACCAGGGCGTGGGGACCGCGGCAAGCGCATCGAACCAACGCTGCCATTGCTCACCCCACAGCCGCGACCAGGTCTGCCATGCGGACCAGGGCTGAGTCCAACTCTCCGTCCAGGCATCGGACAATTCTGCAAACGGATTGGACGGCGTACTCGGCGGCAAATGCTTCATCGGTAACCTCGCATCAGGAACGGAATCTGGCTTCGGAACAGGCTAACCGTTGGCGGCCTGTGCATGGACGTGGGGCCGGTAGGCCGCCAGCCATGCGGCAAACTCGGCCCCCGGCATCGGCCGCGCGAACAGATAGCCCTGGGCAAGGTCGCAGCCTTCGCGAACAAGGAATTCGGCCTGCCCGGCTTCTTCCACGCCTTCGGCCACAACGGCAAAACCCAGGCTACGGCACATGGCGATGACGGCACGGGTGATCGCCAGGTTGCCGGCGTCATTGGGCAGGTCGCGCACGAATTCGCGATCGATCTTCAAGGTCTGGATCGCCAGATTCTTGAGGTAGGCAAGCGAGGAATAGCCGGTGCCGAAGTCGTCGATTGCGACCGCCACCCCTTGCGCCCGCAAGGCAGCGACCGCACGTCGCGCGTTGTCTGCGCTGCGCAGCAACGAACCTTCGGTGATTTCCACCTCGAGGGCGGTCGCCGGCAGGCCGGAAACCTCCAGTGCGCGAGCCACCGCGTGCTCGAAGCCACCACGCTCGATCTGCGGCGCGGCCACGTTCACCGCGATACGCCCCGGTGCCAGTCCGGCATCGAGCCAGCCTCGTGCGGCCCGGCAGGCTTCCTCCAGCACCCAGATGCCGATCGGCACGATCAGCCCGGTCTCCTCGGCCAGCGGGATGAACTCGGCCGGCGACACCAGCCCCCGCTGCGGATCGCGCCAGCGCAGCAGTGCCTCGGCACCGGCCACCCTTCCGTTGCGCAGATCGATCTGCGGCTGGAACCAGAGCTCGAACCCGTCCTGCTCCAGCGCCTGACGCAGTCCGTGCTCGAGCGCGAGACGCCGGTGCGCCGCCTGCGCCATGTCCTCGTGGTGAAAGCTGAAGGTATTGCGGCCCAGCGCCTTGCTGCGGTACATCGCCGTGTCCGCCGCCTTGATCAGCGAGGTCGCGTCGTTGCCGTCACGCGGGAACAACGCGATGCCGATGCTGGCCGACACGCGGGCGCCATGGCCATCCAGATCGAGCGGTCGCGCGATCTCGTCGATGATGTGCTCGGCCACCTCGGATACGGCCTCGCCCAGCACGACGTCTTCCAGCACCACCGCAAACTCGTCGCCGCCGAAGCGCGACACCGAATCTTCCTTGCGCAGCACCGCACACAGACGCTCGGCGACGATCTGCAGCAGCCTGTCGCCGGCCGGATGCCCGAGACTGTCGTTGACGTTCTTGAAACCGTCGAGGTCGAGAAAGAGCACAGCCACCGAGGTGCCGGCGCGGCGTGCCCGCGAGATCGCGTGCTCCAGGCGGTCGTCGAGCAGCGCGCGGTTGGGCAAACCGGTCAGAGGATCGTAGTGCGCCAGCCGTTCGAGCTGCGTCTGGGCGTCCTTGATCTGGGAGATGTCCGAGAACACCGCCACGTAGTTGCTGACCTCGCCTTCCTCATTGCGCACCGTGCCGATGGTCAGCCACTGCGGATAGACCTCGCCGGTCTTGCGCCGATTCCAGATCTCGCCCTGCCACTGCCCCGTCCTGGCCAGCGTGCGCCACATCGCCCGGTAGTAGTCACGGCTGTGGCGGCCGGACTGCAGGACGCGGGTGTGGCAACCGACGACCTCGCTCTCGGCATAACCGGTGATGCGGCTGAAGGCCGGATTGACCGACAGGATGATGCCGTTGCGATCGGTGATGGAGATGCCTTCGATGGTGTTGTCGAACACCGTTGCGGCCTGTCGCAGGCGCTCCTCGACGACACGCCGGTCGGTGACGTCGCGCCCCACCACAACCAGACCGTCCCGCTCGCCGGCAGCGCCGAAGAGCGGGATGCGGGTGACGTCGAAGATCCGCCTCCGGCCTTCCGGATCCTCCACCACTTCGCTCGACTGGTAGGCGCCCCCCTGCCGCCAGACGGCTTCATCGTTCTCGGCGCAGGTCTGGTAGGTCTCGGCGTGCGCCGGGTCGAGTTTGGCGAGCTGATGGTCGGTCAGGCCGTACCAGGCCGTATCGCCCAAGCCGAACAGGGCCTGTGCCCTGCCGTTGGTGACCAGCCAGCGGCCGAGACCATCCTTGAAGAACACCGCATCGGGCAAGGCTTCGATCAGCGCACCGAGGCGCTGTTCGCTGTCGCGCACCCGGCCCTCGGCCCGCTTGCGGTCGGTGATGTCGAGGATGGTGCCGACCAGCCCGGCGACACGCCCCTGGGCATCGCGAAAGGTCGCCTTGTAGAACACCACGTCGCGCCGCTCGCCTCGAACGTTCTGCACCTGGGCTTCGTAAACCTGTTCGCCCGGCTGGTCGAACAGGACTTGATCCTGCGCGTGATAGCGGGCCGCGAGATCCTGCGGCGACAGATCGAACACCGACTTTCCGAGTATGCGATCGGCCTGGTAGCCGAGGAACTCCAGGAAAGCCGTGTTGCATCCCAGGTAGCGGCCGGTGGCGTCCTTGAAGAAAACCGGCGCCGGAATGGCATCGAGCACCGTTTGCAGGAAGACGCCGTCAGGGCGGAACGGGCCTTCCGCGTCGGACAGCGAGGCGTGGCCAGATGAAACGGGCATGTCGATGGCAGTCTTCCCTGGTCTGGGTCTGGCGTCGCTGAAGGGTCACGGGACCGCGAACGCATTGCCTGCATTCTACGCGGCGAGCGCCTATCGACAAAACCACCCCGGGGCCGAAGCTCACGAACGGCGGATATCGTCGAGCACTTCGAGGAAGCGGCTTACCGCGGGATTCCCTTTGCGTTCGGTACAGGCCACTGCCAGCGGAAAGTCCGCGCCCTCGTCCTTCACCGGCAGATAGCGCACGCGCGGAATCCGCACGCATTCGAGCGGACCAGGCAACAGCGCAACGCCGAGCCCTGCGGCGACCAGACCGATCTGCGTGGTGGCCTCGCGCGCGATCTGCACGATGCGGGGTTCGAAACCGGCAGCCCGACTCAGGCGCAGCAGGATGCCCGGCAGGCCGGTGCCGGCGTCGGCGGGAAAGCTGATGAATTCCTCACCCCGCAGATCACGGAACGCAACCGAATCCTGCGCGGCGAGCGGATGGGCAACGTTGACCACCAGCCGCAGGCCATCGCGACCGATCTCGCGGATGACGATGCCGGGAGGCGCCTCGGCAACGTCATGCCGCACCAGACCGACATCGAGGCGGCCCTGTTCCAGCGCCAGGAACTGGTCCGCGGAAAACATCTCCGTCACCTGCAGGCGCAGGCCGGGATGACGGCGGCGGAAGGCGCCGAGCACATCCGGCAGGATGGCCGTGTAGGGCAAGGACGACGTGATGCCCACGCGCAGTTCGCCGACCTCGCCGCGGGCTGTCCGGCGCGCCTCGTCCGCCGCAAGCACAGCCTGTTCGAGAATATTGCGGGCACGCGGCAGGAAGCGCTTGCCCGCCTCGGTCAGCTCGACCTTGCGCCGGCTGCGCTCGAACAGCACTGCGCCGATCTCGGTTTCAAGGTCACGTATCTGCATCGACAGGGGCGGCTGGCCGATGTGCAGACGCTCGGCAGCCCGCGTGAAGTTCAACGTTTCGGCCACGGTGACGAAGTAGCGCAGGTGACGCAGTTCCATATATACAAAACATATCAATAGACCATATCGAATATATTGGACTGATGACTGATCCGCAACCTAGGATCACATCCACGCTAGGCACCGCGCACTGGCCCCGAGGATTTCCCCGATGTCTCCCCCACCCGCCACCACTGCAGTTCCGCTCGCCAAGCCAGTGCTGCCGCCGGCCACGGCCGTACAACTGGAGGCTGGCACCGCCGCCTTCCGGCACGCCAATCTGGCGATGTTTCTCGGCGGATTCGCCACGTTCGCCATGCTGTACGGCACCCAGCCGATGCTGCCGTTGCTCGCCGCGGTATTCGGCGTCAGCCCGGCACACGCCAGCCTGTCCGTGTCGGCCGGCACGGCAGCACTGGCGTTGAGCCTGATTCCGGCCAGCGTGCTGTCCGACCGCTACGGCCGCGAGAAGGTGATGAAGGGCTCACTGGCGCTGGCGGCGCTGATCGCCCTGGCCAGCGCGGCGGTCAGCGACTTCAACCAGTTGCTGGTGTTGCGTGCCCTGCTCGGCATGGCACTCGCCGGCCTGCCGGCAGCGGCGATGGCCTATCTCGGCGAAGAGGTGGCGCCCAACGCCCAAGGGCGGGCGATGGGCATCTACATCGCCGGCAATGCCTTCGGTGGCATGAGCGGCCGCTTTCTCGCCGCGCTGCTGACGGAATGGGGCTCATGGCGGATCGCGCTGGTCATGCTCGGCGTGCTCGGCGGCATCGCCGCCGTGGTGTTCTGGCACGGGCTGCCCGCCTCCCGTCATTTCCGTCCGCGCCCGGCGACGCCGCTGCGCATCGCGCGCGACGCGGCCGACATCTTCCGCGACGCAGGCCTGCCCTGGCTGTTCCTGACCGCCTTCCTGATCATGGGCGCCTTCGTCGGCCTCTACAACTACCTCGGCTTCCGCCTGCACGACGCCCCCTTCCATCTCGGCCAGACGGCGATCGGCGCGGTGTTCCTGCTCTACTTGATCGGCACCTGGGCCTCGGCCTGGGTCGGCCGCCTTGCCGACCGCTTCGGTCGCCGCAACGTGCTTTGGATGATGGTATGCCTGATGGCCGGCGGCCTCGCGCTGACCGCCAGCGGGCAGCTCGCGGTCATCATCCTGGGGGTGGCGGTGTTCACCTTCGGTTTCTTCGCCAGCCACACTACCGCCAGCGGCTGGGTGGGACGACGCGCCCAGGAGCGCCGGGCGCTGGCGGCCGCGCTCTACCTGTGCAGCTACTACCTCGGCGGCAGCGTGATCGGCACGCTGGCCGGTTTCGCCTGGAGTTCGGCGCGCTGGGCAGGAGTCGCCCTGCTGCTCGGCCTCGGCACGGCGCTGACCTTCGCCATCGCCCTGCGCCTGCGCCGCCTGACGCCTGTTGCCGCAGTCAGCCCGTCGCCAGCGCCAGGATCAGGGGCGTCGTGAG
Source organism: Azoarcus sp. DD4 (assembly GCF_006496635.1). Lineage (NCBI taxonomy): Bacteria > Pseudomonadati > Pseudomonadota > Betaproteobacteria > Rhodocyclales > Zoogloeaceae > Azoarcus > Azoarcus sp. DD4. The sequence goes on along the minus strand of NZ_CP022958.1, from coordinate 2,034,951 downwards.
CGCGGACAGCAGGGTCGATAGCACCAGGCTGCCCGCTACCGCGCCTTCCACCACATTGAACTGCCTGGCCATCAGGTAGACATTCACGCCGACGGCGGTCGATGCAAGCAGGACCACCACCTGGGTTTCCAGCGGCGGCAGACCCAGTGCGCGTGCGATGCCCCATACGATCAGCGGCTGCACCAGCAGCTTGATGGCCGAGATTGCCGCCGCCATGCCGATGCCGTCACGCACGCGGTAGTGCGCCAGGCCCATGCCGAGCGCCATCAGCGCAAGCGGTGCGGCGGTTTCAGCCACCATGCCCAGCGTGGTATCGATGAAGTCCGGCAAAGCGAGGCCAACGAAACCGAAGGCCGTTCCCGACAGGATGGCTGCGATCAGCGGGTTGGTGATCACGCCCCGTGCCGTCTTGGCAAAGCCCCCGGCGGAAAAGCGGCCGTGGCGCGCCCACTCCACCGAGGTGGTCACCAGCGTCCACAGGATGAGCGCATTGAACACCAGGACCAGCGCCACCGAAGGCACCGCTGCCTCGCCCAACGCAAGACGTGCGATCGGCAGACCGATCATGACGTTGTTGGAGAACACCCCGCCGAGCGCGAACACCGACTGGGCCACGCCGTCGAGTCCGAACAGGCGCCAGGCCACGATGCGCCCGATCACGAACACCACCAGGCAACTGCCGAAGAAGGCGATCAGCAGGCGCGCATCGACCGGCGGCAGGCGCGAGAAATCGCTCATCAGGCGGAACAGCATCGCCGGCAGCGCAGCCGCGAAGACGAAGCGCGATAGCGCATCGCCGATCGACCGCGGCCAGCCCGCCAGGCGGATCAAGGCATAGCCGACGAAGACAAGAAGGAACAGCGGCGCAGACAGCGCCATCTGCTGGGTGATCGCTTGCATAGGGGAAGGTGGGGGCAGACCATGAAGACCGGGGCTGCCCCCGAATCGAGCCCGCATTCTACCCGCAAGGCCAACCGTCCCCGCCGCCGCCCGGCTCAGCGATAGCCTTCCTCGCGCAGGACCTGCTGCACCACCGGCCGCGCCCGCATGCGCTGGTAGTGCGCAAGACAATTGGGTGGCAAGGGGATGCCGATGCGGTCGGCCCAGAACTCGACGTAGAAGAGCGCCGCATCGGCGATCGAGAAGTTGCCGACGAGGTAATCCTTGTCCGCCAGCGCCGCTTCCATCACCGCGAAGCCGGCATCGACGATTTCACGCCCGCGCGCCTTGACAGCATCGTGTTCGGCCGGATTGGCAGTGTAGGCATCGGTGGTGAAGATGCGGGTGAAACCCTGGCCGTGGATGGTGGCGGTGACGTAGCACAAGTGTTCCAGCACGCGGGCCACGCCTTCGTCGTCCTCCGGCAGCAGCCGCGCGCGCGGATTGGCGCGCGCCAGCCAGAAGGCAATGGCCGGGAACTCGGTCAGCACCGAACCGTCATCGCGCACCAGTACCGGAATGCTCGCCTTGGGATTCATCGCCAGATAGTCCGGCTTGCGGTGGTCGCCGGCCGGCAGATTGACGATGTAAGCCTCGAAGACCTTGCCGATCTCTTCGAGCAGGATGTGTATGCCGGTCGAACACGAGCCGGGGGTCATGTAGAACTTCATGCGGAATTCCGTCTGGTTGGCAGGGATGTCGCGAAACGCACACGAATGCGCCTTGACAGGACACGAAGCAAGCTCCGTTCCGCCGGGCGCAAGCGCGCTCGCCCCCCGCCGCCAGAAGGATGGGACCGCCGCTTGCGTGTCAGCCGAGCAGGCGCCGCACTGCGGCCACCACTGCATCGGGCTGGGGCACGAAGGCCTGCTCCAGCGGATAGCTTGCCGGCGCCGGCGCATCCGGCCCGGCCACGCGCAGGACCGGCCCCTTGAGCGCATCGAAGGCCTGCTCGGTAATGGTCGCCGACACCTCGGCACCCGCCCCGTAACTGCGGCTGGCCTCGTGCACCACCACCGCCCGGCCGGTCTTGCGTACCGATGCAAGCACCGTCTCGGTATCCAGCGGCTTGAGGCTGCGCAGGTCTATCACCTCCGCGGAGATGCCCTGTCCGGCCAGGGCGTCGGCCGCGCGTTGGCAGACATCCACCGTCTTGGCGTAGGACACCAGACTCACGTCGGTGCCCTGCCGCAGCACCGCCGCCTTGCCGATGGGCACCAGGCAGTCGCCCTCCGGCACCTCGCCGCTGGCATAGGCCAGGCCGATATCGACGAAGAACAGCACCGGATTGTTGTCGCGGATGGCGCTCTTCAACAGCCCCTTGAAATCGGCCACGCTGGCCGGCATCACCACCTTCAGGCCGGGCGAATGGGCGAACCAGGCCTCGACGTTGTGGTTGTGCTGGGAGCCGACGCACCAGCCGGCGCCCGTCATCGAGATCGCCACCATCGGGAACTCGAACTGTCCGCCCGAGAGGTAACGCAGCTTGCCGGCGCTGTTGACGATCTCGTCCATCGCATAGCAGAGGAAGGGCGCGAACAGCAGGTCGACAACCGGTCGCAGCCCCATCGCCGCGGCGCCCACCGCGGTACCGGCGATGATGCCCTCGGCAAGCGGCGTGTTGCGCACCCGCTCCGGGCCGAAGGCCTCCACCAGGCCGCGGCGCTTGGTGGCGACGCCCTCGCCCATCAGCATCACGCCCGGATCGCGGCGCATTTCTTCGGCCAGCGCCTGCTCGATCGCTTCCTGTACGGTGATCTGTGCCATCTTCGTGCTCCTCAGGCGTAGACGTCGGTGGTAAGTTCGGCGACGCCCGGATAAGGCGAGTCGATGGCGTAGGCATAGCCGGCAGCGACACGCGCCTCCGCCTCGGCCTTCATTGCGGCGATCGTGGCGGCATCGCAAAGGCCGGACGCGAGCAGACGGGCCTCCATCTGCGGCAGCGGATCGCGCGCCTGCCAGGCGGCCAGCTCCTGCGGGTCTACATACGCCTGGTCGTCCGGTTCGAAGTGGCCGCGCAGCCGGTAGGTGCGCGTCTCCAGCAAGAATGGCCGGCTACCGGCGCGCACCGTCGCCACCGCCTCGGCGGCAATCGCCCTGACCTGCTCGACGTCGTTGCCGTCCACGCTGGCATAGTCGATGCCGTAAGGCGCCGCCCAACCGGCGATGCTGTCGCCGACCATGGTTTCGCGCCGATGGACGAAAGCCTGCCACTCGTTGTTCTCGCACACATAGAGGATGGGCAGCCCCCACACCGCAGCGAGATTGAGCGATTCGTGGAAGCGGCCCTCGCAGGCGGCGCCGTCGCCGAAGAAACACACCACCACGCCCGGCCGGCCGAGCGTCTTCTGCGCCAGTGCCACGCCGGTGGCGAGCGCGAGTTCGCCGCCGACGATGGTGGATGTCAGGACCACGCCGAGCTCCTTCGCCGATATGTGCAGCGAACCGCTCTTGCCCTTGCAGTAGCCACCGCGCCTGCCCATCACTTCGGCCAGCATGCGGCCGGGATCGGCGCCGCGGGCAAGCAGATGGCCCGCGCTGCGGTGGTTGGTGAGGATGAGGTCGTCTTTCGTGAGTGCGGCCACCACACCGACAGCCGACGCTTCCTGGCCGACCGCGGTGCAGGTACCGGGTACGCCCAGTGCCGCCTGCAGCGCCACCGCGCGCTGCTCGTAGGCCCGGATCAGCAGCATTGCCTGCAGCAATGCCTCCGGGCTGTCGTCGTATTCCTTGATATCCATGCCTCGGCTCCTCGTTGCCAGGTTCATGGCGACGCACTGTAGCGACGGCGGTGCCGGGCGAATACCTGCTTAGGAAACTCTTAGGAATATCGAAAGGAATTCTTAGGCTGGGACGGCACAAGGCCGCCGGCCGCCATCAAGGCGCGGCGTCGACCAGCACCAGCGGACGGTCGACGCACAGCCGGAAACGGCCGCGGCCGGTCTTTTCGAGCCGCAACGGGGCCTTGCGCTCGGCGAGCCTCCGGGCAAGCAGGATGAGCCGCGCTTCCAGATTGTCGCTGATGTCGGGCAGGTGAATGCGGCGATCGAGGCGCAGTTCGCGGTTGGAAAACTCCGTCCGGCCCTTGTCGACGTAATCGCTCACCAGCGCCCAGAAGATCGACCCGGCCACGCCCTTGATGAGGTAGTCGCCGTCGAGGAAGACGCTGTCGTTCTCGCCGTAGTGCCGCAAGGACACCGCCTGTCCGCCATGCCGCGGCGGTGGGTCTTCCGCTACCGCCGCCGCCCCGGTCTCGTCCGGCTGCTCGAGCAGCGGCTGTTCGTGCGCCTGCTGCAGCAGGCGGATGCAGGCGCCGACCTGACCGGCCAGCGTCACCAGCGCGTCCTCGTCGTCGTAGCCGAAGCGCAGATCCTGCACGCTCTCAACGTACAGCACGCCGAGCAGGCGCTGACAGGCCATGATGGGCACGGCCAGCTGGCTGCAGGAATCGGGCAAGCCCGGCAAGGGAATCTCGGTCTCGATACCGGCGCCACCCTGACGCGCCAGGCTGTCGCGAATTGCCCGGCCGTAGCTGTACTGCGCCGTGAAGTGACCGATGCGGATGGGCGTCCTTTCACGCGCCGCAACGCCGATCACGCCGTCGCCGAGGGCGATCTCGGAGCCCACACCCGAGCTGGGATAGCCCCGGCTGGCGACGGTGTAGAGCCGCCCGCCCGCTTCGTCGAGCATCAGCACCATCGCATGTTCGACGCCGAACTGGCGCTCCAGCCCATCCAGCAGCTTGCCGAGCAAGGCATCGAGGTCGGTGGCGGCGCTCAACTGCTCGGCACAGGCGCGCAGGGCCGCCAGCAGGTTGCGGCGCGGCGGCGAAGGCAGCGTCTCACCCGGTACCTGTTCGATATCCAGTACCCGGTAGATATCCGCCCCGAGCAGTCGGAAGACCCCGCTCATGCCGGTGTGCGAGGCGATGCTTTCCAGCCGCGCCTTCATGTTTTCGAACAGCGGGCCGGATTCCTCGGTGCGCAGGTAGTGCAGGCTCATCCGGAAGTGCGCGCCGGTGTGCGGATCGATCGCGGCGATCCGGGCATAGGGCGAGGCAAGGATGTTGCGCCGGGTGTTGTTGAAGAACTGGTAGGACAGCGCCAGATGCTCGCTATCCACATACTGGATCTGCGAAAGATAGGCGACGTTGGGTGTGCCGTCTGCCGCGCAGGTGGCGATGTTGCCCGGGATGACGCCTTCGAGGCATTCCCGGATGGCGTCCAGCGTGATCTTCACGCGCTGCCCCCCAGCGGCTCGCCGGCATGCGGCCCGGGTGTCTGCTGGAACACCGACGACGGCGTGAAGCGCACGGTGACGAGATCGTCGGCCGGGACGGCGAGGAAGGCGTGGATGATCGCCGGTGGAAAGCCCATCGGCTCCAGCACCGCGGCGAAACCGGCGCGGTAAGCGTCCGCCAGCGCGGCGTCGCCCGCTTCGGCCGGCAGCACGATGGCGTCCTTGCCCTTGAGCTGCAGCGTGCGATGGCTCGGCGGATCGCTGAAAACCGCCGCGAAGGCGGCATTGCGCCGCACGCCTTCGATCACCTCCGCCGCCATCGCCGCCCCTACCAGCACGGTTACGTGCCGCCTGTCCGAGGACACCCGGCAACCGACCGCACGCGACAAGGCCGGAAACCCGCCCGGGCGGGATGCCGCGACGTTCATGCTCACCGGACCAGCGATGAAAACGGAAGAAGCAGCATCGAGCAGGGGCAAGGGCATGTCCGGCATGGTGCCGGAATCATAGCCGTATATCCCCCGCTGCCAGTAGTGTCACCGCGAAAAAATGCGTATCGCTTGGTCCGGGCGACCGCCGTCAGCCCGGCGGCATCGGAAAGCGCACCACCGGCCCTTCCGGCTGCTGCGTCGGCGGCAAGTAGGCCGGGGCCTCCTCCCCGGCGGGACCGAGCGCTCGCACGAAACGCCAGACGGCGCGCAGGTCGGCCGTGCTCATGTCGTGCAACACGCTGGACGGCATCGGCGGACGGTAATTGGCCTGGCGGGCGGTCTTCAGCCAATCCGCCTCGGAAACGCGCGAGAAGTAGTTCCGCAGATTGGACGGATAGCTCGTCCCCCACGGACCGTTCCACCCCAGCCTGTCGCCGGTCAGCCATTCGGCCTCGGCGACCTTGCCGCCACTCATCGCATAGTTGGGGGTATGGCAATCGTTGCAGCCGGCGATCTGCACGATATAGCGGCCGCGCTGCTGTTCGGCGCGCGTGGCCTGATTCCCGGCCGCACAGGCCGCCTGCGAAACGAATAGCACCGCAGCCACGGCAATGCCGGTCGATAACTTGTTCATCGAAATTCTCCTGGTCTCGGGATGGGAGTCCGCAAGCTCGCGTCACGACTTGGCGGACGGGGCGCAGCATGCGCCTGCCGGGCACAGGGGATTCCTAAATTGCACTGTCTGAAAGCCTAAATTTCTCTTAAAGCCCGCTTACATCAGCACCCTGCCCGAGGCACCTCCACTCACCCACCCGGCATAGGCCTCGGCCGGAATCGGATGGCTCAGCACATAGCCCTGGCAGACGTCGCAACCCTGCGCCGCCAGGTGTTCCCAACCGGCGTGATCCTCCACGCCCTCGGCGACGACTTCGAGATCGAGGTCGTGGGCCAGATCTATCGTCGACCGCACGATCACCGCGGAATCGCTGTTGGACAGCATGTCGTGCACGAAGGACTGGTCGATCTTGATCGCATCGACCGGCAGCTTCTGCAGATAGGCGAGCGAGGAATAGCCGGTGCCGAAATCGTCGATGAAGAGCTCCACCCCCAGATCCTTCAGGCGTTTCATGCTGTCCAGGCTGCCTTGCGGATCCTGCATCAGCGCGCTTTCGGTGAGTTCGAACTGCACCCCCTCCGGCTCCCCTCCCCAGGTGGTGAGCAGGTTGCGCACCCGCTCGACCAGTCGCGGATCGCGCAGGTCGCGGGCGGAGAGATTGACCGCCATCGGCAAACGCAGCCCGGCCTCACGCCACACATAGGCCTGGCGGAAGGCGGCCTGCATCACCCAATCGGTCAGCGGACTGATCAGGCCGCTGTGCTCGGCCAGGCCGATGAATTCGTTGGGCGAGATCATGCCCAGTTGGGGATGCTGCCATCGCACCAGGGCCTCGACGCCGCAGATCTCCCGGTTCGAAAAGCGTGCCTTGGGCTGGCAATAGAGCTGCAGCTCGCTGCCTTCGATCGCGCGGTGCAGGTCGCCGATCAGCGCCAGCCGGCGGGCGCACTCGCGGTCCCGCCCACCGGTGTAGAGCGCATAACCGTGGCCGCTCTGGCGTGCCTGGTGCATCGCCACGTTGGCGCGCCGCACCAGTGCATCCGGTTCGGTACCGTGACCGGGGAACACCGCGATGCCGATGCTGCTGCCGGCATCCAGCATGACGTCCCCGATCGCCACGGGATCGAACATCTCGGCGAGGATGCGCTGTGCCGCCACCGACGCTCCCCCGGCATCGCAATTGGTTAACAGAACGGCAAACTCGGCCTCGCCCATGCGCGCCACGTTGGCGCCGTCGGTCACGGCGCGCGCTACCCGCGCCGCGACCTCGCACAGCATCGCGTCGCCCTGCTGGTAGCCGAGCGTCTCGTTGATCTCCTGGAAATGGTCGATGCCGAGCATAAGCAGCGCGAAGGGGCGATGTCCGGCCCTGGCCGCGCGGATTTCCTCTTCCAGCCGCATGCGCAGCCGCCAGCGGTTGGGCAGGCCGGTCAGCGCGTCCTGCTCGGCCATGCGCTTGATCGTGGCCTCCGCCTCCCGGCTGCGCTGGCGCATGCGCAGGGTTTCGATGCCGAAGGCCAGGTCGCCGGCGAGTTCGCCGAGCAGGTCGGCTTCGGCCGCATCGAAGGCATCGGGCTCGACCGCGGCGATGCTCAGGTTGCCGATGACCTCGCCCGCCACCGTCAGCGGAAAGGCGGACACCGCCGCATAACCGCGGCGCAGGGCCTCGTCGCGCCAAGGCGCGAGATCCGGATCGGTGAGGATGTTGCGGCCTATGCTCGGCTGTCCGGTGCGTATCGCCATCCCGGTGGCGCTGCGGCCGCGCTCGCTGTCCGCCCAGGTCAGGCGCAGCCCTTCGAGATGGGCACGTTCGACGCCCACGTGCGCCATCACGTCGACGCCGCGGCTCTCGTCGCGGCGGGCATAGCCCACCCAGGCGTAGCGATAACCACCCTCCTCCACGATCACCCGGCAGATTTCGCCGAGCAGCGCGAGTTCGTCGGTGGTCCGCACCAAGGCGCGATTGGTTGCGCTCAGGGTGCGCCTGGCACGTTCGACGCGGTGCAACTCTGCCTCGGCACGCGTCCTCGCCAGGGTCGAGCGCAGCGTCGCGACACCGTAGGCCAGGCTACGCGCCGCCTCGTGCAACAGGGCGAGCTCCGCCGACTGCAGGGGCTGCCGGTCACGCACCACCATGACACCGAGGAGGCCCGCGCCGCTCCCCAAGGGCAGGATCGCCAGTGCGGACCCAGCGCCCATCGCCGACATAGGCACCTGCCACGACCAGCCGAGCCGCAGCCGCTCCAGCAGGCCGCCCCCGTCCTCGCCGCCAACCGGCGACAAGGCCAGGCGCCCGAACTCGCCCGCCTCGGCACCGCAGGCGGCCGCAATCCGCAAAGCGCCATCGTCGCCGTCGGGATAGCCGATCCAGGCACAGTCGTAGCCGCCGATCTCGACCACACTCCGGCAGGCGTCAGCGAGCAGCAGGTCTTCATCGCCGGCGTCGATGATCATCGAATTGATTGCGCGCAACACCGCCAATGCCCCGCCGCACTGCCACGCGTCACCGCCGTCCGCCGCGTGCCCGCCCTTTCTCGACTCGCTCATGGCCGCGCCCCTTGCCGAACACCACTCCGCCTAACTGGAGAATAGCTCCCGATACTCCATCCGACGACGGCAAAGTACGTCCGCTTGCAAATTCTTCTCACTTTCAAGCCCGTCGCCGTCCACCGCCGGGCATCGGCCGATGACAGACCGCCGCGGCAATGATCCGCGCTGCGAACGACGCGAAAAAAACAAACGCCCCTGCCGGCAACCCGGACAGGGGCGTTCCTCATCGATGGGCGGACGCTCTTGGGGCGCCCTGCTCCAGTCTCCCTACCTCAAACCTTGAAGCTCAGACCTCGACGGTATCGGCGACGCTCTTGAACTCTTCGATCTGGTCGAAGTTCATGTAGCGGTAGATGTCGGCAGCCTTCTTGTTGACCACTTCCACCTGGGCCAGATACTCCTCGACGGTCGGGATCTTGCCCATCAGCGCGCACACCGCGGACAGTTCGGCCGAACCCAGATACACGCGGGTGTCGATGCCGAGACGGTTCGGGAAGTTGCGCGTCGAGGTCGACATCGCGGTGCTGCCCTTGCGGATCTGCGCCTGGTTGCCCATGCACAGCGAGCAGCCCGGCATCTCCATGCGGGCGCCGGACTTGCCGAGCACGCCGTAGTAGCCTTCCTCGTTGAGGATCATCGCGTCCATCTTGGTGGGCGGGGCGATCCACAGTCGGGTCGGGATGTCGGACTTGCCGTCCAGCACCTTGCCGGCCGCGCGGAAGTGACCGATGTTGGTCATGCACGAACCGATGAAGACTTCGTCGATCTTGTCGCCCGCGACTTCGGACAGCAGCTTGACGTCGTCCGGGTCGTTCGGGCAGGCGACGATCGGCTCCTTGATGTCGGCCAGATCGATCTCGATGACCGCGGCGTACTCGGCGTCGGCATCGCCCGACAGCAGTTCGCCGTTGGCGATCCAGTCTTCCATGGCCTTGATGCGACGCTTGAGGGTGCGGGCATCCTGGTAGCCGTTGGCGATCATCCACTTCATCAGGGTGATGTTCGAGTTCATGTACTCGACGATCGGCGCCTTGTTGAGGTGGACCGTACAACCGGCGGCGGAGCGCTCGGCCGAGGCGTCGGTCAGTTCGAAGGCCTGTTCGACCTTCAGATCCGGCAGGCCTTCGATTTCGAGGATGCGGCCGGAGAAGATGTTCTTCTTGCCCTTTTTCTCGACGGTCAGCAGACCCTGCTTGATCGCGTACAGCGGGATCGCGTTGACCAGGTCACGCAGGGTGACGCCCGGCTGCATGGTGCCCTTGAAGCGCACCAGCACCGATTCCGGCATGTCCAGCGGCATCACGCCGGTGGCGGCGGCAAAGGCGACCAGACCGGAACCGGCCGGGAAGGAGATGCCGATCGGGAAGCGGGTGTGGCTGTCGCCGCCGGTGCCGACGGTATCCGGCAGCAGCAGGCGGTTGAGCCAGGAGTGGATCACGCCGTCGCCCGGACGCAGCGCGACGCCGCCGCGGGTGCTGATGAAGCTCGGCAGCTCGCGGTGCATCTTGACGTCGACCAGCTTCGGGTAGGCCGCGGTGTGGCAGAAGGACTGCATCACCAGATCGGCGGAGAAACCGAGGCAGGCCAGATCCTTGAGTTCGTCGCGGGTCATCGGGCCGGTGGTGTCCTGCGAGCCGACGGTGGTCATCTTCGGTTCGCAGTAGGTGCCCGGGCGGATGCCCTGCTGATTTCCGCCAATGAGCGGCAGTCCGCAGGCACGGCCAACCATCTTCTGTGCCAGCGAGAAGCCCTTGCCGGAATCGGCGGGCGCCTGCGGCAGGCGGAACAGGGTGGAGGGCGGCAGGCCCAGCGCTTCGCGCGCCTTGGTGGTAAGACCACGGCCGATGATCAGCGGAATGCGGCCACCGGCGCGCACTTCGTCGAGGATGACCAGGGTCTTGAGCTGCGATTCGGCGATCACGGCGCCATTCTTGAGCGCGGTGACCTTGCCGGTGGCGGCATCGACCTTGAGCTCGATCTCGTCGCCCATGTCCATCTGGCCGGCGTCGATCTCGATCGGCAGCGCGCCGGCGTCTTCCATGGTATTGAAGAAGATCGGGGCGATCTTGGAGCCCAGGCACACGCCGCCGAAACGCTTGTTCGGCACGAAGGGGATGTCTTCGCCGGTGAACCACAGCACCGAGTTGGTGGCGGACTTGCGCGAGGAGCCGGTGCCGACCACGTCGCCGACGTAGGCGACCAGGTTGCCCTTGGCCTTGAGTTCTTCGAGGAACTTGACCGGGCCGCGCACGCCCGGCTCTTCCGGGGTGATACCCGGACGCGCGTTCTTCAGCATCGCCAGCGCGTGCAGCGGGATGTCGGGACGCGACCAGGCGTCCGGCGCCGGCGAGAGGTCGTCGGTGTTGGTTTCGCCGGTGACCTTGAACACCGTCAGCTTCTGCGAAGCCGGCACTTCCGGGCGGCTGGTGAACCACTCGGCGTCGGCCCAGGACTGCATCACGGCCTTGGCGTTGGCGTTGCCGGCGGCGGCCAGTTCCTTGACGTCGTGGAAGTAATCGAACATCAGCAGCGTGCTCTTCAGACCGGTGGCGGCCACCGTGCCGACTTCGGCGTCGGCGAGCAGGTCGATCAGCGGCTTGATGTTGAAACCGCCGAGCATGGTGCCCAGCAGTTCGGTGGCCTTGGCACGGGAGACCAGACCACAGGATTCTTCGCCCTTGGCGACCTTGGCCAGGAACTCGGCCTTGACCTTGGCTGCATCGTCCACACCGGCCGGCACGCGATGGGTGAGCAGTTCGACAAGGAAGGCTTCCTCGCCGGCGGGCGGGTTCTTGAGCAGTTCGACCAGCTCGGCGGTTTGCTGCTTGGTCAGGGGCAGCGGCGGGATGCCGAGGGCGGCACGCTCGGCGACATGGGCACGGTAGGCTTCAAGCACGGCGACTTCCTTCCAGTTTCGTGACGGTGGCAGGGGGTCCAGGCGGGGTTCGCCCGCGCGGACGGACGGAATTATATGTCTTTTATAAGACTTGCGGTGCAACGCAACACAAAAGTGCAACGGGCGGCGCGATTCTACTCCCGGCACATCCTCGAACAATAGGCCAGGATGGCGGATTTATCAGCCCTTCATGTCGGGTCGCAGCACGGGAACATCGCCCGCCGCCCCCTGTCCGACCGGGGTATCCGGAACGCGCAGCCCAAGGGAGGAAACCATGTCCGACACCGGCATCGCTCGACTCAAGACACAGACGCTCAAGTCCTTTACCACCCGCAGCGGCATAACCGGCCGCTACTTTTCGCTGCCCGCGCTCGACGCGGCCGGCATCGGCCCGGTGTCGCGCCTGCCGGTGTCGCTGCGCATCGTGCTGGAGGCGGTCCTGCGCCACTGTGACGGCCTCAAGGTGGACGAAGAGCACGTCCGCGCGCTGGCCAACTGGGCACCCGCCGCCGAACGCAGCGCGGAGATCCCCTTCGTCGTCGCCCGCGTGGTGCTGCAGGACTTCACCGGCGTGCCGCTGCTGTGCGACCTGGCCGCCATGCGCGATGTCGCTGCCGGCCAGGGACGCGACCCGAAGCGCATCGAACCGCTGGTGCCGGTCGACCTCGTGGTCGACCACTCGGTGCAGGTCGACCACTACGGTTCGCCGATCGCGCTGCGCCAGAACATGGAACTGGAATTCGAGCGCAACCGCGAGCGCTACCAGTTCCTCAAGTGGGGCATGCAGGCCTTCGACACCTTCGGCGTGGTGCCGCCGGGCATCGGCATCGTGCACCAGATCAACCTTGAATACCTCTTCCGCGGCCTACGCCACGATGGCGACCTCTACTACCCGGACACCCTGGTCGGCACCGACTCGCACACCACGATGATCAACGCGCTCGGCGTGGTCGGCTGGGGCGTGGGCGGCATCGAGGCGGAAGCGGCGATGCTCGGCCAGCCGGTGTATTTCCTCACGCCCGACGTGATCGGCGTCGAACTACGCGGCCGTCTGCCGGAAGGCGTGACCGCCACCGATCTGGTGCTGACCGTCACCGAGATGCTGCGGCGCGAAAAAGTGGTGGGCAAATTCGTCGAGTTCTTCGGCGAAGGCACGGCGAATCTCACCGTCACCGACCGCGCCACCATCGCCAACATGGCACCGGAGTATGGCGCCACCATGGGCTTCTTCCCCGTCGATGAAAAAACCCTCGTCTACATGCGCGGCACCGGCCGCGACGAGGAGAGCTGCGAACTGTTCGAGGCCTGGTTCCGCGCCCAGCAGATGTTCGGCGTGCCGCGCGCCGGCGAGATCGACTATACCCGCACGCTGGTGCTCGACCTGGCGAGCATCGTGCCGTCGCTCGCCGGCCCCAAGCGGCCGCAGGACCGCATCGCCCTGTCCGACATGCGCAGCCGCTTCGCCGAACTGTTCAGCGCACCGACGGCGGACAACGGCTTCGGCAAGGTCGCCGGAGAACTCGACACGCGCTACCCGAGCGGCCGCAACGGCATCGAACTGGGCAACGGCGACGTGCTGATCGCCGCGATCACCTCCTGCACCAACACCAGCAACCCCGCAGTGCTGATCGCCGCCGGCCTGCTGGCAAAGAAGGCGGTGGATGCCGGCCTCAAGGTCGCGCCGCACATCAAGACCTCGCTCGCGCCAGGCTCGCGCGTCGTCACCGACTACCTGGAAAAGGCCGGCCTGCTCGCCCCGCTGGCCGAGCTCGGCTTTGCGCTGGCCGGCTACGGCTGCACCACCTGCATCGGCAACGCGGGCGACCTCGCGCCGGAATTCAACGACACCATCGCCAGGCACGAACTCGTCGCAGCCGCGGTGCTCTCCGGCAACCGCAACTTCGAGGCCCGCATCCACCCCTCGATCCGCGCCAACTACCTGGCCTCGCCGCCGCTGGTGGTGGCCTTCGCGATTGCCGGGCGCGCCAACATCGACCTCAGCGCCGAACCGCTCGGCAGCGGCCGCGACGGCAAACCGGTCTACCTGCGCGACCTGTGGCCGAGTTCGGACGAGATCGCCGCGATCATGCCGCTGGCGATGGACCCCGACAACTACCAGCGCCGCTACACCGACCTCACCCGCGACCACGACCTGTGGAACGCGATCACCGCGCCGGTCGGCCAGCGCTACGACTGGCCGGTCTCCACCTACATCGCGCGGCCGCCCTTCTTCGACGGCTTCGCGATGATGCCAACGCCGACAACGGATATCCGCGAGGCGCGCGCCCTGCTGCTGCTCGGCGATTCGGTCACCACCGACCACATCTCGCCGGCCGGCTCCTTCCGCGAGACCACGCCGGCCGGCCAATGGCTCACGGCCCGTGGCGTGGCGCGCAAGGACTTCAACTCCTACGGTTCGCGCCGCGGCCATCACGACGTGATGGTGCGCGGCACCTTCGCCAACGTGCGCATCCGCAACCTGATGCTGCCGGCCGACGCCGACGGCAAGCGGCCCGAAGGCGGCTACACCCTGCTCGACGGCCGGCAGGCCACGGTGTTCGACGCCGCCAGCACCTACCTCGCACGCGGTACGCCGACGGTGATCTTCGCCGGCGAGGAATACGGCACCGGCTCCTCGCGCGACTGGGCGGCCAAGGGAACCGCCCTGCTCGGCGTCAAGGCGGTGATCGCGAAGAGCTTCGAGCGCATCCACCGCTCCAACCTCGTCGGCATGGGCGTGCTGCCGCTGCAGTTCAGGAACGGCGACAGCTGGCAGTCGCTCGGGCTGGACGGCAGCGAACGCTTCGACATCGGCGGCGTCGCCGCGGGCTTGCAGCCGCTGCAGGACCTGGAGCTGGTGGTGCGAAGGGAGGACGGCAGCGAAACACGGGTGTCGCTGCTGTGCCGCATCGACACCCCGATCGAGGTGGAGTATTACCGGCACGGCGGGATACTGCCCTATGTGTTGAGGGATATCCTGCGCTGAGGCCGCGCCGCGCGCCGCCCGCCACAGTCGGGGCCAGCCGTGACCGCCTGCGGGTCAGCGGGCGGCATCGCTCGCGAGCGGCTCCCAACTGAAGCGGTTCTTTCCCGAGTTCTTGGCGGCATACATGGACGAATCTGCGTAGGCCACCAAGGCGGCGGTATCGTCGCCATGGGCGGGAAAGACCGCCGCCCCCACGCTGGCCGAGATGGAGACCGCAGCCGCCTCGAGTTCAAACAGTGTCGCCAGGGCATTGATGATCTTGAGGGCGACGGCCTCGCAATCCTGCGCCTTGGTGAGCTTTGCCAGCACGATGCCGAACTCGTCGCCACCGAAGCGCGACACCGTGTCTTCCGCCCGCACGCAGCCCTCCAGGCGACGGGCAACCTGCTGCAGCAGCGCATCGCCGGCAGCATGGCCGTGGTTGTCGTTGACCGCCTTGAAGCCGTCCAGATCGATATACAGGACTGCAGCCAGCTCGCCGTGCCGGCGCGCAGACTCCAGCACCCGGGCGAGCCGATCCAGGAACATCACGCGATTGGGCAGGCCGGTCAGCGCGTCGTGCAGCGCATCGTGCGAGAGGCGGGCCTCCAGATCCTTGCGGGCAGTGATGTCTTGCGTGACCACCACCAGGAAGTCCGGCCTGCCGCGCGCATCCCTCACCACGCTGAGCCCCTCGTTCACCCACAGGATGGAGCCGTCCTTGCGACAGTAGGTTTTCTCGATCTCGGGTGAAAAGACCGGCGAACGGGCCGACAGCAGGACGCTTAGGAACTGCCGCTCCTCATCGCGCCTGTCCGTGTCGCTCAGCTCGAACACCGTGCGTGCGCGCAGTTCGTCGCTGCCATAGCCCAGCATCAGACAGAACTTTTCGTTGGCGCCCAGGATGCGTCCGTCGGGGGCGATGTGCGCGATACCCACTGCAGCTTGATGGAAGGTCGCCCGAAACAGGGCTTCGCTTGCCTGCAGGGCGTCGGCTGCGGCACGCTGCCGCGCCAGAACCAGCATCAACATGCCGGCAAAGACCAGCAAGGCCGCGGTCGCGCTGCCCGCCATCGCCAGATAGGTCGAGCGCCGTTGCAGGACGGGTGCGAGTTCATCGGCATAGGCCGTACCCACGGTCACCATCAAGGGGTAGCCTGCCATGCTGCGGTAGCTGACGATACGTTTGACGCCATCGACCGCGTCACCGCCGTCCATGAAATCCCCCATCGACGCCGCTGCCCGGCGCTGAAACCAGGTGAGGCCGGCGGCTTCCAGCCCGAACATGCTCTCACCGCCGATCTTGCGTCCGCGCACGATGCCGTCGAGGCCGGTGAGTTCAAGCAGGCCCTGGCTTCCCAGGTCGGCCTGGCGATAGAAATCGGTGAAGTTGGCGGGATCGACCGACATCACCACCACGCCCCCGAAACCGCCATCCGGACGCGAGATACGCAGCGACATCGGAATCTGCCAACGGCCGGAGACCCGACCGAGCACCGGCCTGCTGACGAACAATTCGTCCTGCGCGCTATCGCGCTGCGACTGGAAGAACTCGCGATCGGCGTAGTTCACCCTGCCCGTCGCCAGGCTGCTGCTGACGATCTCGCCGCTTTCATCGACCACGCTGATGATGGTGAACATCGTCTCCCGGATGACGCCGTGCTCCACCCACTGGCGCAGGTTGATGCCGGAGCCCTGCTGGAGATATCGCTCCCGGACGAAGGCGGCCACCTGCTCGGCAGCCTTCAGGGTGCGGAACACCTGCTGCTCGAAGGCGATGGCCAGGTTGGCGTTCGATTCCATCGCCGCGGCCACCGCCTGCGCACGCTCTGACTCGATGCGCTGCAGCGTGGCCAGCCAGAGGCCTGCGATTGCGACGACGCACACCAAGGTGATGAGCAGATTCAGCCGCGTACCGGCACGGTCGGGCCTTGCTGCGCTTGCGGCTGGCGCCCCGTTACGGTCGCCACCGGACGGCCGGTGCGGTGTCATCGCATGGTTCTCCATGCCTGTTCTGAATTACCCCGAATGCCCCGGTCCGGACATTCCTTGGTCGATCGGGCAGACTGGCCTGCAGCCGGCATCGATCGCATCCGGTCTTTGCCCGATGCATATCTTCCTTCACGATCAGGGTGCAAGCAACAGCTGACCGCTTTCGTCATTCGCCGCATGGCCGCGACCGGGCAGGCTGCGTCGGACATCGCGAATCGCCGCGCCCCGGCACCGGGTGACGTCCCGCCCCCTTCATTGCAAAATCCCTGCCTTGCCGATTGCCTGTCCACCCGATGAAACCCACCGATTGCCCCTGCGGATCCGGTCGTACGCTTGCCACCTGCTGCGGCCCCGCGCTCCACGGCAGCACGCCGCCCGCCACCGCCGAAGCCCTGATGCGCTCGCGCTACACCGCCTTCACCCTGAGCCTGGGCGACTACCTGCTCGCCACCTGGCATGCAAGCACCCGCCCGGCCACCCTCGATTTCGACGAAGAACCGCGCCCCAAGTGGATAGGCCTGCAGGTCAGATCGCACCGCCCGCTGGCCGAAGACCGCGCCGAGGTCGAATTCGTCGCCCGCTACCGCGTCGGCGGCCGCGCCCATCGCCTGCATGAAACCAGCCGCTTCGTCCGCGAGGACGGTCGCTGGTATTACGTGGATGGCGACATCCACGCCTGAGCGCGGGCGCGCTTACCGCACACGCAGTGTGCCTATAATGGCCGCAGCTGGAGCGTCCGCCCTGGACGACGCCTCATGACGAGAACAACATGAACCTCGAAAAAGTCATCTTCGGCTTCTTCATCCTGCTCGCCGCCACGCTCAACTTCGGCTTCTTCGTCGGCGACATCGACGATCCGGCCCATCACGACATCTACGAGCTGTTCGCCGCCATCGTCGTCAGCCTGATCGCGACCGTGCTCAAGTTCGGCGACCGTACCCAGATCGGCGCGGTGCACCTCGCCACCAGCCTGGTGGCCGACCTGCAGCTGATCGCCGCGGCCATGGTGTGGGGCTACGCAGTCCACATATCGGGCGACGGCCTGACCGCCAAGGCCACCGCCAGCGTGGTGTCACTGTCGGGCGGCGCGCTGCTGGCCAACGTCGTCTCGGTCGTGATCCTGATCGCCGAGACCATCATGCAGCGCCGCTGAGCACCACCGCGATGACGCCACTGCCGCGCCATCACAGCATCTTCTTCCTGATCATGCGGCGCATGCGCGCGCCGCTGATCCTGCTGATCGTCATCATGTCGATCTCGGTGCTGGGCCTCACCCTGGCTCCCGGCGTCGATGCCGACGGCAACCCGCACAAGCTCAGCTTCTTCCACGCGCTCTACTTCATCAGCTACACCGCCACGACCATCGGCTTCGGCGAGATTCCCTACGCCTTTTCCGACCAGCAGCGGCTATGGGTGCTGGTCTGCATCTACATGTCGGTGATCGGCTGGGCCTACACCCTGGGCACGGTGTTCGCACTGCTTGCCGACCGCAACCTGCAGCAGGCCTTCGCCATGCAGCGCTTCGTGCGCAGCGTGCGCCACCTGCGCGAACCCTTCTACCTGGTGTGCGGCTACGGCGAAACCGGCGGCCTGATCTGCGATGCGCTCGATCGCATGGGCCACCGCGCGGTGGTCGTCGAGATCGACGAGGCCAAGGTCGGCGACATCGAACTCCACACCTACGCCGCCGATCTCCCGGCGATCGCCGCCGACGCGCGCAATCCGGAAATTCTCAAGTTCGCCGGTCTCACCCATCGGCATTGCATCGGCGTCATCGCGCTGACCAACGACGACAACGCCAACCTCGCGATCGCCATCGCCGCCCGCCTGCTCGCCCCCAAGATCCCGGCGCTGTGCCGCGCGGCCTCCCGCGACATCGCGGCCAACATGGCCTCGTTCGGCACCCGCCACATCATCAACCCGTTCGAGAAATTCAGCGAATATCTCGGCCTCGCGCTCCATGCGCCCGCCGCCTGGCACCTGCTCACCTGGCTCACCGGCCTGCCCGACACCATGGTCAAGCGCCACCGCGATCCGCCGCGCGGCAACTGGATCGTCTGCGGCCACGGCCGCTTCGGCCGGATGATGACCGAGGCGATGGATGCCCAGGCGGTACCCGTCACCATCATCGATCGGCAGCCGCCCGCCGACCCCGACCACCGCTGGGTACAAGGCGACGGCACCGGTGCCAATGCGCTGAACGAGGCCGGAATCCGCCAGGCAGCCGGGCTGGTGGCCTGCACGGGTTCGGACGTCGACAACCTGTCGGTGGCCGTCACCGCACGCGAACTCAACCCCGACCTGTTCGTGATCGTCCGCCAGAACCTCTTCGTCAATCGCGCCCTGTTCGACGCCTTCGACGCCGACATCGCGGTCGTACCGAGCGAGATCATCGCGCACGAATGCCTCGCCATCCTCGGCACGCCGCTGCTCGCACCCTTCCTCGAGGAGATCCGGCGTCGGGACGAAGCCTGGTGCGCACGGCTGCTGGAACGGCTGACCGGGCGTTTCGGCTGGTCGGTGCCGGTGGTGTGGAGCGAACGGATCAACCTGTCGCGCGCGCCAGCGCTCTACCGCCGGCTGATGCGCGGCGACACCGTCACCATCGGCCAACTGCTGCGTTCGCCAGCCAATCGCGACGAGGCGCTGGAGTGCGAAACCCTCTACCTGCGACGCGACGACGACGATCACCTGGTGATGCCGACACTGGACTGCGCACTCAAGCCCGGCGACGAATTGCTGCTGGTCGGCCGCGCGGGCGCCCGTAACGAACTCGGCCTGATGCTCGCCTACGAGCACACCCTGAACTACGTCCTGACCGGACGCGACCTGCCCGGCGGCTGGGTGTGGGAACGCTTTGCCAACCGCCGCGAAAAGCTGGCCACCCGCCGCCTGCCCTAGGCCTGGGCGACGAGAACGACCTCTTCCCCGCCGAAACGCACCCGCTGTCCCGGCCGCAGTTTGGCGCGCTTGCGCGACTCCGGCTTGCCGTCCACCTTTACCTGGCCGGCTTCGACCGCGGCATGCGCCTCGCCGCCCGAGGTCACCAGATTCGCAGCCTTCAGCAACTGGTCGAGCTGGATGTAGTCGCCGCGCACGGCAAATTCGATGGACATCGCGTTGCATTCCTTGTCATGGATGGAGCGTTCGCCGCTCCGGGTGGTCGTGTCACAATAGCGCGATTGTCCCCTGACCGATGCCCCGATGACCAGCGGCCCGAACCCCAACGCCGAACTGCTCGCCCAGATCGACCGCACGATCGCCGACGCGCTCGCCAGCGGCGCCCTGCAACCGATACGCACCGAACAGACCGAAGTCATCGACGCCGGACTGCGCTTCGCCGTGCGCTGGGTCTCGTCGCTGGCGCACAAGGATTCCGCCCGGGTGGACGCGGTAAGTCGCCGCAACCCCGACTTCAACCCATTCCTGCCGCCCGATCCGGCACTGACGGTGGCCGAACTGGGCAGCGCCCATCTGGCCGTACTGAACAAGTACCCGGTGATCGAACGTCATCTGCTCATCGTCACCCGCGCCTTCGAAGCCCAGACCTCACCGCTCACCGTGGCCGACTTCACCGCGCTCGCTGCGGTGATGGCCCCGCACGGCGGGCTGGGTTTCTACAACGGTGGCGCCGACGCCGGTGCCAGCCAGGCCCACAAGCACCTGCAATGGATCCCGCACGGCAAGGGCCTGGCCGCTTTCACCGACCACCTTGCCGATCTCGATGCCGGCCAGGCGGCGGCGCTGCACGTGCTCGAATGGCAGCACCTGTTCCTGAAGCTGGACGAAGCCATCTGGCGCTCGTCCGCCACCGCCGGCGCTGCCCTGCATGCCGTATTCGACCAGGCATGCCGCCAGCTCGGCCTGATCGCCAACAGCGACCCGATGCCGCCCTACAACCTGCTGGTCACCCGCGAGCACATGCTGGTGGTACCGCGCAGCTGCGAAAAGTGGGACGACATCTCGGTCAATGCCCTGGGTTACGCTGGCTCGCTGTTCGTGCGCCGGCCCGAGCAGATCGCGCATCTCCGGGACGTCGGCCCCCTCACCCTGCTCACCCGCGTGGCACGCCAGCGTACCGCGCCGGCCAGCTGAGGCGGGGCGCCCCGCCCCTTTACCGGAGTAGCAGGCCGTTCAGGCCGCGTCGGGCAAATCCCTGGGCGGCAGCGGCGGCAAGCCAATCCGTGCGCGCAGCTCGTCGCATTTCGGATTGGGCTCCCCATCGTCCAGATACGAGGGGAACTCGCGACAGGGCGTTGGCCTGTTCTCGTAGATCGTGCACCAGACTTGCTCGCCTACCTCGCCGGCCAGCGCCGAACAGCGCCGCGGCACCGAGTTGCTGCCCTTCATGCAGCGCAGGTGCGGCGTGAGCTGTTCGGTCATGTCGACAGGGACGAAGCCGCCAGGCGCGTCGTCGGCCTCGGTCCAGTAGAAGGAAACGCGAAAATGGACGCAGCACATGCCGCAGTCCAGGCAGGGATTGAAGGTTTCCATCGCGCGCTGCGCTCCAGAACAGTCTCTGCAAACTTGATGATGGTTTGAACTCAGGCCTCGCTCAGGCGGCCGCCAGTGGCGGCAGGCCGTGGCGCGCACGCGCACGGTCGCAGGCATCCTCGCCGATGCCCAGGGCCGCATAAGGTGCGAAGTCGCGGCAGGGCGAAGGCCTGTCCGCGTAGATGGTGCAGCGTACCGACTGGCCGACTTCCCCCGCCAGCGCGATGCAGCGCGGCGGCGCCTCATCGGTCCCGCGCATGCGCACCAGGCTGCCGGTCACCGGGTAGGTCAGCGCCACCGGCACGCCGTCGCCGGACAGGGCGCCATTGCCGCCCGCGAGTTCGGAACAGTGGAAGTCGACGCGGAAGGCTGCGCAGCAGGCGCCGCAACGAGTGCAATGATCCTCACGCATTGGCGCCGTGGCACTTCTTGTATTTCTTGCCGCTGCCGCAGGGGCAGGGTTCGTTGCGCCCCGGCCCGGCCGCCTTCGGCGCTGCAGGCAGCTCCACCGCAACCGGTACCGGCATCGCCAGTTCGAGTCCGCGCCAGCGTGCGACGATGCCGGACACGGTCTCACCCGCCTCCTCCAGCCAGCCCAGCCGCAACTCGTCGGTGGCGGCTGCTGCGGCGTCGCTGCCCCAGGGCCCGAGGATGGCATCGAGATCGGTGCGCACCGCCTCTGCATCGGCCGGAGACAGTACCGTCTCCCAGTCCTGCGGCCACAGTTCCAGCCCCTGGGCGAAACCGCCTATCCACTCCTCGCCGAGCTTGAGGCTGTCGCCCTCCGCGATCGCGAAGCAGAACGGCTCCCAGCCATCTTCCTCGCCTATCGTCGTCACCAGTTCGTTGTAGTACGCAAGCACCAGGCGGATCGCACGCTGCGCGCCGCTGCCGGAACCGAAGCTGATCTCTTCGGCATGGGCCGACCACACCGCCGGCAGCCATTCCGCCGTGGGGATGACCACCGGCGAGGCGAGCACACCGGCGAGAAAGCCGTCCAGCATCTCGAGGTCCATGCAGTCCTCGGGGACGACGTCGGAGGTCAGCAATTCTTCCAGCGCCTCGAAGTCTTCATCGCTCATCAGGTGAGGATGTTCGGCGTCGTTGTTCATCGGGGTTCTCCAGAAGGTGGGGCGCCGGCGCCCAGATCGGCGACGACGTGAAACAGCGGCTGGCCGGAATCGCGGTACTTGCGTTCGAAAGGCGTCAGCGGCGACGGCGCCTCGAAGCGCGCCCATGCAAACGATCGGCCGCAGGCACGCTCGAGGGCGAACGTGAACTCTTCAATATAGACCTGCCAGTTGCTGCGACATTCCAGCACACCCCCCAGCCGTGGAATCCACGGGAAAACCGGATGGCCGTGCCAGCGCCGCCCAAGGTGCCCGATCTTGGGCCAAGGATTGGGATACAGGATGTAGTGGCGGTCCAGTCGCAGGCCGGCATCGGCCAGCAGGCGCCAGAAATCGACCAGATCGGCACGCACGAAGACCATGTTGCGCGGCAGCAGCGCGTCCGGATAGGGCTTGCGCCGGGTCAGCCGCTCTTCGGACTGATCCACGCCGATCACCCAGTGCCCGGGATAGGCGCGCGCAAGCTGGATGGTGCTGTGGCCGACACCACAACCCGCATCGAGGATCAGCGGCGCGCGGCTGTCCCAGCCGGTGAGCGCGGCATCGAACGCGGCACGGTTGTAATCGGCATAGGGTTTGCGGAAGGGTTCGGCGAGGTGGCGATCGACGAGGCGGGCCAGGCTGTCGTGCACGCCCACCTGGGCGCTCGCTGGAATACGGGAATTGGCGTAACTCATGGTCGCATCTGTCGGTTCTGGGCGGAAACTCAGGCAGCGAGCCTGGTCTCCAGCATTGGCACGCCGTGCGCGGCGAGCACGCGGTCGATCTCAGGCATGTGGCGCAGCACGCGGATCTCGCCGAACAGGCAATCCGCCTGCGGATAACTGCGGCGCAGCAGATTCAGCCACTGCTTGATCCGGCCCGGCACATGGATTGCACGCAGCTTGCGGAGCACCCGCAGACGGAAATCGCCGAGCATTCCGAGCACTTCCAGCCATTCGGCCGCGCGCGTCCGTTCGTCCGGCGCTGCAAAGTCGCCACGACCGATGCGTGCAGCCAGGAAAGGATCGGCGACGGCACCCCGCCCCAGCATGACATCGGCCACGCCAGACACCTCGCGGCAGCGCTGCCAGTCCGCCGCGGTCCACACCTCGCCGTTGGCGACCACCGGCACGGCCACCTCGCCGGCGATGCGGCCAACCCACTCCCAGTGCGCCGGCGGCCGGTAACCCTGCTGTTTGGTCCGGGCGTGCACCACCAGTTCGCTCGCGCCGCCCTCGGCCAGGGCGCGTGCGCAGTCGATCGCTCGTCCGGTATCGCCGACACCCAGCCGCATCTTGGCCGTGAGCGGAATGTGCGGTGGCAGCGCCCGTCGCACCGCCAGCGCGATCCGATGCAGCAATTCAGGTTCGTCGAGCAGCACCGCGCCGCCGCGATGACGATTCACCGTCGGTGCAGGACAGCCAAAGTTCAGATCCACCGCAGTCGGCGCCAAGCCTGCCAGCTGCCTGGCGTTGTCGGCGAGGCAGTCCGGGTCCGACCCGAGCAGCTGCACACGCAGCGGGGTGCCGCCTTCGGTCCGGCTACCATGATCGAGTTCCGGGGCGATGCGCCGGAAGCTGCGCTGCGGCAGGAGCACCCCAGTCACCCGCACGAACTCGGTCACGGCGCAGTCGTAACGCGTCTGCCGGGTCAGCACGGCGCGCAGCACCTCGTCGAGCAAACCTTCCATCGGGGCGAGCAGCAGGCGCAACGTGTGAGATCCAATCGTGGGCGAAGCGCGCAATTGTAGTCGATCGCCCGGCCGGCATCGCAGCGGTCTTGCGATGTTCTTTCCAGTCGGGGATAATTCCGCTCTTTCCACCCAGGGCGGCCACATTCACCGCCCGCTTGTACCAAGGACCATCATGAAAGCCGACATTCATCCGAAGTACGCCGAAGTGAGCGTGACCTGCTCCTGCGGCCACGTCTTCAAGACCCGCTCCACCCTGGGCAAGCCCGAACTGCACGTCGAAGTGTGCGCCGCCTGCCACCCCTTCTACACCGGCAAGCAGAAGATCGTCGACACCGCCGGCCGCGTCGAGCGCTTCCGCCAGAAGTACGGCAACGTCCAGCGTCTGGGCTGAGCCGGTGTCCGGCGCGGAGCTTCCTCCGCGCCCGGCACGGATCATCGGAAAAGGCAGCTGCGGCTGCCTTTTTGTTGCGTCGGCGCATCGCATCGACGCCTCAGCATCGCTAGAATCCAGCCCCCGGGGGGCCTGCACCGCCGCGCCAGACAAAGGCCGGCCCATCCGGGCGCCACCTTCCCGAACGCCAACGTCCTATCCGCGGAACGACCGGAACGCGCATGATCAGCAACCCGCCCCAAGCCTCCCTGCTGCAGCGAAGAATCTACGGCACGCTGGGCCTGAGCGTGCTGGTCGCGCTCTACCTGCTCGTCGGCCTGACCGGGCATGACCCCTGGCGTGGCGACGACGCCCGTTACTTCGGCCCCATCCATTCCATCCTGCAAGGTGAAGGCTGGCTCTTTCCGCGCATTGCCGGGGAGCCCTTCCCTGACTTCCCGCCGCTGTATTACTGGACAGCGGCGCTGCTCGCCACCGCATTCAAGTTCCTGCTGCCGGTCCACGACGGGGCCCGCCTTGCCAGCGCGCTGTTCACCGCGCTCGCCATCTACTGGATCGCCCGCGCGGCCGAGCGCCTGCACGGCCGGCCGGCCCGCACGCCCGCAGCCATGCTCATGCTCGGCTCTCTCGGACTGGTGCTTCACGCTCACGAAACCCAGCCAATGATCGCCTTGATGGCGATGCAGGCACTGGTACTGGCCGGTCTCGCCCGTGCTCCGCAGCAACCGCTGGTGGGTGGCGTACAGGCGGGCGTGGGCGGCATGCTGGCGGTGCTCGCCGGCGGCCTGACCGGCGCCCTGCTGACAATCCCGCTGTTTCCGCTGGCGCTGGCGCTGAGCCCTGATTGCCGCAATCCGCGCACCAGCGGTGGCCTGTTGATCGGGCTCAGCCTGGCGCTCGGCCTCGGCGCCCTCTGGCCGATCGCGGTGCATCTGACCACGCCGGAGATTTTCTCCCTGTGGCTGCGCGAGGAATGGCAGCAGCTCACCGCCGGCGCGCTGGCGTTCGACGACATCCACCGCCTGCTCGAACTGCTGGGCTGGTCCACCTGGCCGCTGTGGCCGATCGCGCTATGGGGGCTGTGGCGCGGTCGCAGGCAGATCACCCGGCTGCACTGGATGCTGCCGCTGTCGGCCGTGTTGCTGACCGCCCTGTGGCTTTATCTGTCGGGCGATCTTTCTCCAACCGCGGCGCTGCCGCTGATTCCTCCGGTCGCACTGCTCGCAGCGGGGGGCGCACCGACCTTGCGGCGCGGAGCCGCCAACGCATTCGACTGGTTCGCGGTGATGACCTTCGCCGTGTTCGCCATCCTGATCTGGATCGCCTGGACCGCCCAGGCCTTCACCTGGCCGCCGGGCCTCGCCCGCCACATCGCCAAGGTCACGCCGAATTTCGTGCTGCATGGCGGCCTGACACAGGCCCTGATCGCCGGCACCATCTGCGTGACCTGGTTCGTGCTGGTGTGGCGGCTGCCGCGGACAAGCTCGCGCGGACCGGCGAACTGGGCGCTCGGCATGACCATGATCTGGTGCCTGGCGGTGGTGCTGCTGATGCCCTGGTTCGATTACGGCCGCAGCTACCGTCCGGTTGCCCGTTCGCTGGCCCAGGCGCTCAACCGCCAGGCCGACGAATGCATCGCCACCACCGGCCTGCCCGACGCCGTCCGCAGTTCGCTGGACTACTACGCCGGCATCCGCAGCAGCCTGATCCGCGGCGACAGCACCACCTGCAGGCTGTTGCTCATGTACGAGGATCGCCGGCCGAGCGGCCAGAAGCCCGCGCCGGAGTGGCAGAGCATCTGGGAATATCGCCGCGGCGGCGGCAAGCAGCTCGAAACCTTCCGCCTCTACCGCCGCCAGCCTTCATGACCGACCGGCGCCCGCGCCGCATCGTCTGAGCGAAGCGGTACCGGCGGGTCGGGCACGACTGCGCAGCGAAACCACCACCGCGCCGGGCACCGACCCATCCCCACCGGTGCCCGGTTTCGCTCATGCAAGACGCAGGAAGTTGTCGCGGTAGTGGCGCAATTCACCGATGGATTCGTGAATGTCGGCGAGCGCCTCGTGCTTGCCCTTCTTCTCGACTCCCTTGTACACCTCCGGCCGCCAGCGCTTGGCGAGCTCCTTCAGGGTCGACACGTCGAGGTTGCGGTAATGGAACCAGGCCTCGAAGGCGGGCATGTAGCGCGCGAGGAAGCGGCGATCCTGGCACACCGAGTTGCCGCACATCGGCGAGGTCCGCGCCGGCACCCATTCCTGCAGGAAGGCCAGCATGCGCGCCTCGGCCTCCGCTTCCGACACGGTCGATGCGCGCACGCGGTCGATCAGGCCGGATTTGCCGTGGGTGTTCTTGTTCCAGTCGTCCATCGCGTCGAGCACCGCATCGGGCTGATGCACCGCGATCACCGGCGCCTCGGCAACAGTATTGAGCTGGCTGTCGGTGATCACGAGCGCGATCTCGATGATGCGGTCACGGTCCGGTTCCAGCCCGGTCATCTCCATGTCCAGCCATATCAGGTGATTCGGGTCCTGTGCCATAATCTTCAAGCCTTTCCAATGCGTTGGAGCGAAACATTCGAGGGCGGGATTGTGTCACAGAAAGGCCAGCGTCACGGCCGCTTCGGATGCTCCCCGCCCGGGGTTTTCCGCCGCTCCGCCCACCGCGGCCCCAAGACGCAGCACCCACGGCCACTACCCATTTTTTTCCTGATGACAGCCCAGTCCTTTGCCCTTCTATTCGCCGGCTTCCTGCTGCTCGGCGTTCTCGTCAGAAGCCTGCTGATGTTGCGTCAGATCAGGCACGTCGGCGAGTTCCGCCATCGCGTTCCGCCGGTCTTTGCCCACAGCATCAGCCTCGAATCCCATCAACGCGCGGCCGACTACACCGCAGCGCGGATGCGTCTCGGCATTGTCGATGCCGTGGTGGGCGCGCTGCTGGCGCTGGCACTCACGCTGGGCGGCGGACTGCAGGCGATCTACGATGCCTGGGCCGCAGTGTTCGCAGCCGGCGGCATCGCGCACGGCATCGCCCTGCTGGCCACTCTGGCGGTGGTGAGCTGGCTGGTGGAGCTGCCGTTCGGTCTCTACCGGACCTTCGTCGTCGAGAAGCGCTTCGGCTTCAATCGCATGACGCCGGCGCTGTTCATCGCCGACACCGCCAAGGGCAGCGTGATCGCCACCGCCGTCGGCCTGCCGGTACTGGCGGCCGTGCTGTGGCTGATGGGCGCGATGGGGAGCTACTGGTGGCTGTGGGTGTGGGCCGTCTGGCTGGTCTTCAACCTGCTCGTGCTGCTGGTGTGGCCCACTTTCATCGCGCCCCTGTTCAACAAGTTCACCCCGCTGGCGGACGAAGCGCTCAAGGCCCGCGTCGAAGCCCTGCTCGCACGTTGCGGATTCCAGTCCAAGGGCCTTTTCGTGATGGACGGATCGAAGCGCTCGGCGCACGGCAACGCCTACTTCACCGGCTTCGGCGCGTCCAAGCGCATCGTCTTCTTCGACACCCTGCTGGCCAAGCTGGAGCCGGCCGAGGTGGAAGCGGTGCTCGCACACGAGCTCGGCCACTTCCGCCATCGCCACATCACCAAGCGGCTTGCGGTACTCGCGCCGGGTGCGCTCGTGCTGTTCGCCCTGCTCGGCTGGCTCATGCAGACACCCTGGTTCTATGCCGGACTGGGCATGGCGAGCGGCGGCACGGCGGTCGCGCTGGCGCTGTTCTCGCTCGCCCTGCCGGCCTTCACCTTCCCGCTGTCGCCCATCGCCAGCCATTGGTCGCGACTGCACGAGTTCGAGGCCGACCGCTACGCTGCCAGCCAGACCCGCGCCGACGACCTGGTTGCTGCGTTGGTCAAGCTGTATCGCGACAACGCCGCCACATTGACGCCCGACCCTTTGTATTCGCGCTTTTTCGATTCGCACCCGCCGGCGGCGATCCGCATCGCGCGCCTGCAGGGCCTGCCAGCCTGAGTCATCGCCGGAGGACGACATGCGCCCGCACATCCCCGCCACACTTGCCCTGCTCGCCACGTTGAGCACCGTGGCCAGTGCCGATCCCTTCCCGCAGGCCGATATCGCCGCCGGGCAGAAGCTGCACGCGGAGAATTGCGTGAGCTGCCATGCCCGCAACTTCGGCGGCGAGGACGCCGCCGCCATCTACACCCGCGCCGACCGGAGGGTGACGAGCGCTGCCGCGCTCAGCCGCCAGATCAGCTTCTGCACCACCCAGCTTCAACTCCAATTATTCCCGGAAGACGAGCTCAACCTCGCCGGCTATCTGAATCAGCGCTACTACAAGTTCAAGTGAAGCCGCACGGAAAAAAGCAACAGCCCACCCTCACCGGCACCATCACCGCCGCCTTCGGCCGCCACTACGAGGTAGAGACCGCACAAGGCCGGATGCAGTGCTATCCGCGCGGGAAAAAGAGCGTGTTCGCATGCGGCGACGAAGTCGACGTGCTGCCCGGCGGCGACGGCCAGGGGGCGATCGAACACCTGCATCCGCGTCGCAGCCTGCTGTGGCGCTCCGACGCCTTCCGCGAAAAGCTGATCGCAGCCAACCTCACCCACGTCGCCATCGTCGTCGCCACCGAGCCGGGGTTCTCGGACCTGCTTCTGTCGCGCTGCATTGCGGCTGCCGAACAGCAGGACATCACGCCGCTGATCGTGCTCAACAAGGCCGACCTCACCGACAGGCTGGAAGCGGCCCGCGCCCAGCTCGCGCCATTCGCCGCGCTCGGCTACGAGATCGTCGAACTCAGCGCGCTCGACAACGCCGAACTGCTGCGCGACACGCTCGCGGAACGCCACAGCATCCTGGTCGGGCAGTCCGGCATGGGTAAATCCACGCTCACCAACGCGCTGATACCCGAAGCCAACGCCGCCACCCGGGAAATCTCGACGGCGCTCGATACCGGCAAGCACACCACCACCTTCGCCCGCCTCTACCCGCTGGGCCCAAATGGGCACAAGACGGGCTGGCTGATCGACAGCCCCGGCCTGCAGGCCTTCGGACTGGCGCATCTCTCTGCGGAAGAACTGGCCGAGAGCTTCATCGAGTTCCGCCCGCATCTGGGTCGTTGCCGCTTCCGCGACTGCCGCCACGAGAGCGAACCCGGCTGCGCGCTGCAGGCCGCGCTGGCCAGCGGAGCCATCCATCCGCGCCGCTTCGAACACTACCGCACGATACGGGAAGAGATCGCGACCGCCCGTAAACTGAATCCGGGCTGGTAAGCCTGCGCCTGCCAGCCCGGACGCGGCCCCTCCGCGACGGTGCCGCTCAGGACACCGGCACGAGGAAGTCGTCCGCGATGCGGTTGCCGAGATCCTGTACCCGCGTCAGCAGGCGCGTCACGTAGTTGTGCAGGCCGCCGCGCACGATGTCCTCGACGCGCGAGAAGCGCAGCTGCGCCTCGAGCTCGCCGGCCTGGCGCTCGGTTTCGGCCGACTGCGCGTTCGACACCCGCTGCAGGTTGCTGTAGACCTCCTTCAAGCAACGTGCGAGCGAGCGCGGCATGTCCACCCGCAGCAGCAGCAGTTCTGCCACCCGTGCCGGCGTGATCAGATCGCGATAGACCTTGCGGTACACCTCGAAGGCGGACACCGAGCGCAGCAGCGCGCTCCACTGATAGTAGTCGGCCGCGCCGCCTTCGACCTCGCCGGCCGGCAGCAGCAGCTGGTACTTCACGTCGAGGATGCGCGCGGTGTTGTCCGCCCGCTCCAGGAAGGTGCCGATGCGGATGAAGCGCAACGCCTCGTCCTGCAGCATGGTGCCGATGGTAACGCCACGCGAGAGGTGCGAGCGGTACTTGACCCACTCGAAGAACTCGCTGGCGCCGACGTCGGCGAACTCTTCCGGCGTGAAGTCGCGCATCTTCAACCACGTACCGTTGGTGGTTTCCCACAGCTCGGAGGTCAGCGTGCCACGCACCGCGTGGGCGTTTTCGCGTGCGGCGCGCAGGCAGTTGCGGATGCTGGACAGGTTGTCCGGGTCGAAGATCATGAACTCCAGCACGTTGTCGGGCGTGATCTCCGCGTGTCGCTGATGGAAGGCGGCTTCCAGGCCCATGATGCGTAACGTGGCACCCCAGGCCTGCTCTTCCTGCGCGGGGGACTGCGGCATCATCGACATGCGGTGGTTCACATCGAGGATACGGGCGATGTTCTCGGCCCGTTCCATGTAGCGGGCCATCCAGTAAAGGTGATCGGCGGTACGGCTCAGCATGTTGTTTTCCTCTTGGTCCTGCTTGTATGTGCCCCACCCGCTGCGCGGTCGCCCCCCAAGGGGGCTGAGTGACCGTCTTGGGGCAGCCCGGCGACAGTAACTCAGGCTTCCAGCACCCAGGTGTCCTTGGTGCCGCCCCCCTGGGACGAATTCACCACCAGCGAACCCTCGCGCAACGCGACCCGCGTCAGGCCGCCGGGGATCAGCTGGATCTCCTCGCCCGACAGCACGAAGGGCCGCAGGTCGATGTGGCGTGGCGCAATGCCGGCATCGACGAAGGTAGGGCAGGCCGACAACGCCAGCGTGGGCTGGGCGATGTAGCGCTCGGGGTGCTTGACCAGGACCTCGCGGAAGGCCTCGATCTCGGCCTTGGTCGAAGCCGGACCGACCAGCATGCCGTAGCCGCCGGCACCATGGACCTCCTTCACGACCAACTCGGGCAGGTGATCCAGCACGTAGGCCAGATCGTCCTTCTTGCGGCACATGTGGGTCGGCACGTTGTGCAGGATGGGTTCCTCGCCGAGGTAGAAGCGGATCATGTCCGGCACGTAGGGATAGATGGACTTGTCGTCCGCCACACCGCTGCCGATCGCGTTGGACAGCGTCACCCGGCCGGCTTGGTAGGCCTTGAGGATGCCGGGCACGCCCAGCACCGAGTCGGAGCGAAAAGCCTGCGGATCGAGGAAGTCGTCGTCCACCCGGCGATAGATCACGTCCACCCGCTGCGGACCCTGGGTGGTACGCATGTAGACCTGCTCGTCCTTGACGAACATGTCCTGGCCTTCGACCAGTTCCACCCCCATCTGCTGGGCGAGGAAGGCATGCTCGAAGTAGGCGCTGTTGTAAGCGCCCGGGGTCAGCACCACCACGGTAGGATCGGTCACGCCGGTCGGTGCCACGCTGCGCAGCGTCTTCAGCAGCATGTCAGGATAACGGTCGACCGGCGCGACCCGGTAGCGCGAGAACAGGCGCGGGAAGAGCCGCATCATCATCTTGCGGTTCTCCAGCATGTAGGACACGCCGGACGGCACCCGCAGGTTGTCTTCGAGCACGTAGAACTCGCCGGCGCCGGCACGCACGATGTCGACACCGGCAATGTGCGCATAGATGTTTCGCGGCACGTTCACGCCCTGCATCACCTTGCGGTACTGCGCGTTGTTGAGCACCTGCTCGGCCGGGATCTTGCCCGCCTTGAGGATCTCCTGATCGTGGTAGATGTCGTGGATGAAGAGGTTGAGAGCCTTGACCCGCTGCTTCAGGCCCGCGGCAAGATCAGCCCACTCGTTGGCCGGAATGATGCGCGGAATGATGTCGAAAGGAATCAGGCGCTCGGTGCCCGCCCCCTCGCCATACACCGCAAAGGTGATGCCATAACGGTGAAACAGTGCATCCGCCTCGGCCCGCTTCTGCGCCAGCCTCTCTTCCGGCATTTCGGACAGCCACGCGGCATACGATGCATAGTGCGGCCTCACCCGCCCCGCATCGTCGGTCATCTCGTTGTAGAAGTTCTTGATGGTCATGGCGCCAAGCCCGCCTTTCTTGTGATGGATCCGGATAAAACCCAAACAGCGAAAAACATGCCAGCCACCGGCAAACACTTATCCACGGTCGGATGGCGGTTTTTCTTTCAACATAGCACCACCTTGGTGCATAAGGATCATCCAAATCCGGCGCATGGTGCATCCGGAATGTTTCTGCACCAATCTGTCGCGCCCAAGCCTGCAAACCGCGCTCAAGCTTCGAGCAGGAAATCGCGCACCACCGCAATCTGGCCAGGGTCCATCAGCATGGGCGCATGGCCCACCCCGGGGAATTCGACCGTCCGTGCCCGCGGTCCGCGCTCGGCCATCGCGCTCAGCGTGGCCGGTTCCAGCAGGTCGGATTCCGCACCGCGCAGCGCCAGCGTCGGACAATGGACGTGGTCGTAGACCTCCCACAGGCTGACGTCGAGCAACAAGGGCGTCTGGCGGAAGACTTCGCCGATGCCGGGGTCGTAGATCATCGCAAAGCCGCCTTCGACCGGGCGCACGGCATAGCGCGTCAGATGGCGCCACTGGGCGTCGGATAGCGGCCCGAAAGGCGCGCTCACCTCACGGATGTAAGCCTCGGCCGCCTCCATGCTGGGAAAGCGCGGCGCGGTACCGACGTACTGACCAATGCGGCGCAGCGATGCGGCGGTGATGACCGGGCCAACGTCGTTGAGCACCAGGCGGGTAACGGGTGTGTGGGGCTGGCTGGC
Organism: Azoarcus sp. DD4; assembly: GCF_006496635.1. Classification (NCBI taxonomy): domain Bacteria; kingdom Pseudomonadati; phylum Pseudomonadota; class Betaproteobacteria; order Rhodocyclales; family Zoogloeaceae; genus Azoarcus; species Azoarcus sp. DD4. The sequence continues at coordinate 2,002,178 of NZ_CP022958.1, read as the reverse complement.
GATGAGCATGCCGATGATGCCGCCCATGGAGGTGCCGACCCAATGCACCGTCGGCACGCCCAGCCGCGCGATCAGGGTGATCATGTCGGCTACGTAGAGCGGAAAGCCGTAGTCGGCCTTCACCCCCAGCCAGTCGCTGCGGCCGCGGCCGACCACGTCGGGACAGATGACCCGGTAGTGCGAGGACAGCGCACGGGCGAGATCGTCGAAATCGCGACCGTTGCGGGTAAGGCCATGCACGCACACCACCACCCTGGGATTGTCCGGATCACCCCATTCGGTATATGCCATCCGGTGCAGACCGTGCGGCCCTATGCACTGGACGGAGCGCTCACGCAGACCGAAGTCACGCGGCAGCACTGGCTCGGGTTGCAACAGGCGACGCAAGGCGGAAAGCAGACTCATGGCGGCTCACGGCGGCTGGTCGATGACGAGTGCGAGTCTAGCACCGCGCCATTCCGACCGTCCCGCGCGCATGAACGCCCACCCCGCAGCCGGTCGCCCCCGTACCTTAGGCATAGCCCGGCGGCGCCGGGTGGATCAGCGGCCATGCCAGTAGCGCGGCGCGCGCTCGCGCACCGCGGCGAGTCCGGCACCATTGTTGTCGATGAGGATCTCGACCGCCCCCTGGCTGTCGGTGCGCCAGTTGCGCGCGCCGGCTTCCGCCCAGCGCGCCCACACCGCCGGATGGGGATGGCCGAAGGGGTTGCGGTAACCGACCGAGAACACCACCGCCTCGGGCAGTACCGCATCGACGAAGGCCGGTGAGGACGAGCTGCGACTGCCGTGATGGGCCGCTACCACGACCGAACTCGCCAGGCGTTCCGGCGTGCGGGCGAGCAGTCCGGCTTCGCCGCGATGCTCGATATCGCCGACCAGCAGCAGGGAGCCGCCCCCGGCCTCGATGCGGATCACGCAGGAATCGTCGTTGTTGCGCCGCGCCGGCGGCAGCCCCGCGACCGGATGCAGGACTTCGAAGCGCACGCCGTCCCAGTCCCATGTCGTCCCGGCGGCGCACACTTGGGCAGGCAGATGGCCCGCCACCGCCAGCATGCCCGGCTCGCCTGCCATGACGGAGTCCACCGCCAAACCTTCGAGCACGCTGCCTGTCCCGCCGACATGATCGGCATCGTCGTGCGACAAAACCAAGCGATGCAGCCGCCCGACACCGTTCGCCGCGAGATGCGGCAGCACCACCCGGCCGCCGGCGTCCGCCAGCGGTCCATAGGGCGGCCCGGCGTCGTACAACAGGTCGTGTGTGGCGGTCTGGACATGCACCGCCAGGCCGTTGCCGACGTCGAGCACGGTGGCACGCAAACTGCCAGCCTGCGGCCGCGGTGCCGGCCACCACAACAGCCCGGCGAGTACCACCAGCGCCGCTGGTTTGCCCGGCGTGGCCCGCGGCAAGAGCAGCAGCAGGGTCGCCACGACCCCGGCCAGGGTCAGCCACGCAGGTATGGCCGCCTGCTGCCACAGTGCAAAGGGGGACGCCGCCAGCCACTCCATCACCTGCATCATCGCACTCGTCAGCCAGTGCGCCAGATGAAGTACCGCATCGAGCGGCAGCAGCATCGCCAGCAGGGCGAGCGGCGTGACCACGAAGCTCACCAGCGGAATCGCCAGCGCATTGGCCAGCGGCGACACCAGCGAGAAAGACTGGAACAGCGCCAGCAGCACCGGCAGCGTCGCCACGGTAATGCCCAGTTGCACGCGGACGGCGGCCCGCCAGCCGCCCGCCGCACCGATGCGCCCGCCGAGCAGGAAGAGGATGACCGCGACCGCGCCGAAGGACAGCCAGAAGCCGGCCGACAACACGCCCCAGGGATCGACCACCAGCACGCCCAGCAGCGCAAGCGCCAGCACCCGGCTCGGTGCCGGCTCGCGACCGAACAAGAGCGCAGCCGCCACGACCGCCAGCATGATCAGCGCCCGCTGTACCGGAATGCCCATGCCGGCCAGCAAGGCATAGGCGAGCGCCGCCAGCACGGCCGCAAGGGCCCCTGCCCGGCGGGCCGGCAGCCGCAGCACAAGTGCCGGAACACGTCGCCAGACGAAGGCCAGCGCGCCACCGACCACCAGTGCGACAAAGGACACATGCATGCCGGAGATGGAGACCAGATGCGAAATTCCGGTGCGGCGGAATACCTCCCATTGTGCGGAAGGAATCGCACGCTGATCGCCCACAGTCAGCGCCACCAGCACGCCTGCATAGGGGGCCTCGCCCAGCACTGCAAGAAAACGGTCGCGGATGTCGGCGCGCAGGCGATGCACCGCGGCCATGAGACCGCCCTCGCCCACCGCCAGCCTTTCGGGTGGCGGCGCCGCACGTACATAGCCGGTGGCACGCAGGCCACGCTCCAGCAGCCAGGCCTCGTAGTCGAAGCCGTGAGGATTGGCGAAGCCGTGCGGCCGCTTCAGCCGCAGCGTCATCTGCCAGCGTTCGCCGGCCTCGAGTTGCGGTATGGTCGCCTCTTCGTCGCGGCCGCGATACCAGGACACCAGCACCAGGCGCGGGACCGGCGCATCCGCGCGCTCGATCTGCAAGACGAAGCGCACGCCTTCGCTCATCGGCTGCGGCAGGTCCGCCACCACCCCCTCGACGAGCACGTCCTGCCCCTCCCAGCCCATGGGCAGCGCATCGGCCAGCCGCCAATGCGCGCGCATGCCCGCCCAGGCGAAGCCGGCGAGCAAGGCCGCCAGGCCGAGCGCAAGCAGGCCGATGTAACGAACCCGCCCGGATGCGCTGCGCAGACGAAACGCAAGCGCAACACCGAGGGTCAACGGCAGCATCAACCCGAGCAACGTGGCCTCGGCGGGCAGATCCGGCTGGCGCTGCAGCGCCCAGACCCCGGCCGCGAACATGAAAATTGACATCAGCATAATCCGGAATCATGCACGGCGGGCCGCTACGGCGGCAAGCGGAACCCGTCGCCCGCCGCTGGGCTAGAATTCGCCGAGGACGCGCCGGCCGCCCTTCCGCGTCGCAAGCCTGGAGACCATGCGCAAAGCACTGAAGCGATTCCTGCCCAAGCACGAGACAGTGAGCGAAAACCGCTGGCTGCGCCCGTTCGCCAACACCTTGCTGCATCCGCGCCTGTGGCACCTCAACCGCCATTCGGCGGCGGGTGCGGTGGCGGTGGGGCTGTTTTGCGGCCTGGTACCCGGCCCCTTCCAGATGCCGAGTTCGGCGCTGTGCTGTGTGGTTTTCCGGGTGAATCTGCCGCTTGCCCTGCTCACCACGCTCTACACCAATCCGCTGACCCTGGTGCCGCTCTACATCCTCGCCTTCAACATCGGCGCCTGGGTGCTGGGCGGGCAGCACACCTTCACCGCGCCGCCCGAGATGAGCGGCATGGACCTCGGTGGCTGGATAGTGGCGCTGGGGGGCTGGATGGTGGATCTGGGCAAGCCGCTGGCGCTCGGCCTGGTGCTGCTGGCGGCGACGCTGTCGCTGGCCGGCTACGTCGGCGTCAAGGCGGTCTGGCGCTGGTGGCTGATACGCCACTGGCGCCGCCGCGGCGCGCGGCGCAAGGCCGCGCCTCCTGCCTCGAACTAGACCAGCAGGCCGTCCTGCAGGCGCAGGGTGCGTTGCACCCGGCGGGCCAGCGCCTCGTCGTGAGTGACGATGACGAAGCTGGTGGCGTGGCGCTCGTTGAGCGAGAGCATCAGGTCGAACACGCTCTCGGCGGTGCGGCGGTCGAGATTGCCGGTGGGCTCGTCGGCCAGCACGCAGGCCGGCTGCGTCACCAGCGCGCGCGCGATCGCGGCGCGCTGGCGCTCGCCGCCGGAGAGTTCGCCCGGCGTGTGATCCAGCCGGTGACCCAGCCCGACTTCATGCAGCATCGCCGACGCCTTTTCGTCGGCCGCTGCCTTGTCCATGCGGCGGATGTAGAGCGGCATGGCCACGTTCTCCAGCGCGGTGAATTCCGGCAGCAGGTGGTGGAACTGGTAGACGAAGCCCAGCGCGGCATTGCGCAGATTGCCGCGCGCCGCATCCGACAGCCGGGAGAAGTCCTGCCCCATCAGGCTCACCTTGCCGGCCGTCGGCACGTCCAGCCCGCCCAGCAGATGCAGCAGCGTGCTCTTGCCGGAACCCGAGGCGCCGACGATGGCGAGCCGCTCGCCGCGCGCCACCGACAGGCTGACGCCCTGCCCTTCGCCATTGCCGCCCAACACCCGCAGGGCGTCGGCGCCTTCGCGGAACTGCTTCTGCAAGCCCTCGCAGGCGAGTACGGTCAGCTCACTCATAACGCAGCGCCTCCGCCGGATTCACCTTGGATGCCCGCCAGCTTGGGTAGAGTGCGGCGAGCAGGGTCAGCACGAAGGAGACAGTCAGGATGGTCACCACGTCGCTCATCAGCACCTTCGAGGGCAGCTCGTTGATGTAATAGATTTCCTTGTTCCACAGCGTGGCGCCGGTGATCGCCTCCAGCGCCGGGATCACCACGTCGAGGTTGTGCGCGATCGCCAGCCCGCCGACCACGCCGGCCACCAGCCCGACCAGGCCGATGATGGAGCCCTGCAGCACGAAGATCGCCATGATCGAACCCGGACTCGCCCCCAGCGTACGCAGGATGGCGATGTCGGCGTATTTCTCCTGCACCGCCATCACCAGGGTCGACACGATGTTGAACGCGGCCACGCCGACGATGAGGAAGAGGATCAGCGTCATCATGGTTTTCTCGAGCGCCACCGCTCGGAAGAAGTTGGCGTGGCTGCGGGTCCAGTCGGAAATCATGGCGTTGGGCTGCTCGATGTAGCCCACCAGTTCGCGCGCCACCCGCGGCGCGGCGAAGAGGTCGTCGAGCTTGAGGCGCACGCCGGTCACGCCGTCGCCCATGCGATAGAGCGCCTGGGCGTCCGCCATGTGCACCAGCGCCAGGCCGGAGTCGTATTCGTACATGCCGGCCTCGAAGATGCCGACCACCTCGAACTGCTTGACCCGCGGCAGCACCGCCGCCGGCGTCACCAGGCCCTGCGGCGCGATCAGGGTGACCTTGTCGCCCAGATGCACCCGCAGGCTCATCGCCAGATCGCGGCCGAGCACGATGCCGAAGCGGCCGGCCTGCAGCGCATCCAGGCTGCCCGCCTTCATGTAGCGGCCGAAGTCGGCGACCTTGTCCTCGACGGCGGGGATCACGCCGCGCACCAGCGTCCCGCGCACCACCTCGTCGAAGGAGAGCATGCCCTGCTCCTGGATGAAGGGCGCCGCCGCCTTCACCGACGGATGACGACCGGCTTCGTCCGCCACCTGCTGCCACGATGGCAGTTCGCCTTCCAGCCCCTGCACCACCACGTGCGAAGCCACGCCGAGGATGCGGGTGCGCAACTCCTCCTGGAAGCCGTTCATCACCGACAGCACGACGATGAGCGCGGCCACGCCGAGCGCGATGCCCAGCATGGAGACCAGCGAGATGAAGGAGATGAAGCGGTTGCGGCCTTGCGCACGCTTGCGCGAGCGGGTGTAGCGCAGGCCGACGAGGAATTCGTAACGCATCAGGTATGAGGGCGGCAGGAGACCGGCAAAGCGGCAAGCCCGGCATTGTGCCGTCTAGCCATGTCGATTGGGAGGGCGAAAACGCTTCGAGTTGATTCGGAGCGGGAATTACCCCCGCCCCGACGCTGCAATCTCAACCCCGCGCACCGCGCCGGTTCGGAGCCGGTTTGCGCGCTGCAGGTAACGCCGGCCGGCCGCGACCTTCCGCCGGCTTCCCGGCAGGCGCGCTCGTTCTGCCGCGTTGCGACTGGCCGCGTGGTGTCGCGCCCCGCCCCGCAGGCGCGGCCGCGGCGGCCGGCTGCTGGCGCGGCACCAGGCAGTCGGGGCCGTTGCCGATCAGGTCGGCACGGCCCATGCGCATCAGCGCCTCGCGCAGCATCGGCCAGTTCTCCGGGTCGTGCCAGCGCAGGAAAGCCTTGTGCAGGCGGCGCAGTTTGCCGGTGCGCACGGTGTCCACCGCCTCGGAATCGGCGCTCACTTTTTTTAGCGGATTCTTGCGGGTGTGGTACATCGCGGTGGCGAGCGCCATCGGCGTCGGCAGGAAGGTCTGCACCTGGTCGAGGCGGAAGTCGTTTGCCTTCAGCCACAGCGACAGGTTGAGCATGTCTTCGTCGGTGGTGCCGGGGTGAGCGGCGATGAAGTAAGGCACCAAGTGCTGCTTCTTGCCGGCTTCCTTCGAGTACTTCTCGAACAGCTTGCGGAAGGCCTCGTAGGCGCCCATGCCCGGCTTCATCATCTTGGAGAGCGGGCCTTCCTCGCTGTGCTCGGGCGCGATCTTCAACAGGCCGCTGACGTGGTGGGTCACCAGCTCCTTTACGTATTCCGGCGAGCGGACCGCGAGGTCGTAACGCAGGCCGGAACCGATGGTGATGCGCTTGATGCCGGGCAGCGCGCGCGCCTTGCGGTAGATCTGGATCAGCGGGCCGTGGTCGGTGCCGAGGTTCTCGCAGATGCCGGGATAGACGCAGGACAGCCGGCGGCAGGACTGCTCGATCTTGGGGTCCTTGCACGCCATCCGGTACATGTTGGCGGTGGGGCCGCCGAGGTCCGAGATATGGCCCTTGAAGTCCGGCGACTTGTCGCGGATTTCCTCGATCTCGCGCAGGATGGATTGTTCCGACCGGCTCTGGATGATGCGGCCCTCGTGCTCGGTGATCGAGCAGAAGGTACAGCCGCCGAAGCAGCCGCGCATGATGTTCACCGAGAACTTGATCATGTCCCAGGCCGGAATGCGCGCGCCCTTGTAGGCCGGATGTGGCTGGCGCGCATAGGGCAGGCCGTAGACGAAGTCCATCTCCGGCGTGGTCAGCGGCAGCGGCGGAGGGTTGAGCCAGACCTCGCGTGCGCCCGGCCCTTCGCCGTGGCGCTGCACCAGCGCACGCGCGTTGCCGGGGTTGGATTCGAGGTGGAACACACGCGAGGCGTGGGCGTACAGCACCGCGTCGTCCTTCACGGCTTCATAGGCAGGCAGGCGCACCACGGTGTGCTCCCGTGCCGCGCGCCGGGCCGCGACGCGTTCAGCCGCCGGCACGATGCGCACCGGCTGGGCGCCGTCGGCGGCGGGCTGCATCGCGCTGCCCTGCGGCTCCATCGCGTAGGGATCGGCATGGCTGTCGATGCGGCCCGGCTTGTCGAGCGCGAGCGAATCGATCTCGACCCAGCCTTCCGGCCGCCAGCCCGGCTTGGCCATGAAGGCGGTGCCGCGCAGGTCGCGGATGGATTCGATCGGTTCGCCCGCCGCCAGTCGCTGGGTCAGCGCCACCAGCGCGCGCTCGGCATTGCCGAACAACAGGATGTCGGCCTTGGAGTCCGGCAGCACCGAGCGCCGCACCTTGTCCGACCAGTAGTCGTAGTGGGCGATGCGGCGCAACGAAGCCTCGATGCTGCCGATCACCACGTTGGCGTCGGGATAGGCTTCGCGGGCGCGCTGGGCATACACGGTGAGCGCGCGGTCCGGCCGCTTGTTGGCTTCGGCGTTGGGCGTGTAGGCGTCGTCGGAGCGGATCTTGCGGTCGGAGGTGTAGCGGTTGACCATCGAATCCATGTTGCCCGCGGTGATGCCGAAGTACAGCCGCGGCTTGCCGAGCGCGCGGAAGGGCTCGGCCGAATGCCAGTCGGGCTGACTGATGATGCCGACGCGAAAGCCGTGGGCTTCGAGCAGGCGGCCGACCAGCGCCATGCCGAAGCTCGGGTGGTCGATATAGGCGTCACCGGTCACCAGGATGACGTCGCAGGCGTCCCAGCCGAGCTTGTCCATCTCGGCGCGCGAGGTCGGCAGAAAAGGGGCTGACCGACGCGGCGAGGCGCCGGCCGGCAATATCGTAGGCACTGCATTCATGATGGCCGCCATTGTAGCCGCCCGCGCCGCCCAAGCCCCGGTAAACACTAACTTTTTTTCCGTGGGGTTATTGCCGGGCGGGGGCTTTCCGGATGGCATGCGCAGCACCATGCCGGCGCCTAGTCGGCGGCCGGCCGTACGGCACTGCGTGCTAGACTGCGGCCGCTTCGCTTCCCCTCCCCGCCATGCAAATCCACCTCGTCATCCCCGGCCTGATCTGGCCGACGCCGCATGCCACCGCCCCGGCCGGCAGTCTTGCCCTGTCCGGCCTCGAACGCCTGCTCGGACTGGGCGAACGGCGCGCGCTCGACGATCGCTCCGGCGACGCGGCGCTGGCGCGGCTTTTCGGCATGGCGGTCGACGCGATTCCCTACGCCGCGCTGCGCCGGCTGGGCGAAGCCGATGGCGCAGGGATGGCGCGCGACGGGCAATGGCTGTGCGCCGACCCGGTGCACCTGCAGTTCGCCCGCGAACACCTGCTGCTCACCGAACTCGACGACAGCGAAGTCGACCAGCAGGACGCCGACACCCTGCTCGCCGCGCTCAACGACACCTTCGCCGACATCGGCCGCTTCGAGGCGCCGGCGCCGCGGCGCTGGTACCTGAAACTGGCGGCGCCGACACGGGCAAGCCTCTTCCCGCTGACCGACGTGGTCGGCCGTCCGATCGCCCATTTCCTGCCGGAAGGCGAAGACGCCCGACTGTGGCAGCGCACGCTCAACGAAGTGCAGATCGTGCTGCACAACCATGCGCTCAACCAGGCGCGCGAAGGCCGCGGCCTGCGCACCCTCAACAGCCTGTGGTTCTGGGGCGCCGGCATGCTGCCGGAACGCACCGTCGCGCCCTGCCCCACGGTGCTCGCCAGCGATCCGCTGAGCGTCGGCCTCGCCCGCCTCGCCGGGGCGACGCCGCAGCCGGCGCACTCCGCAGCCGCCCTCGCCGGCGACAGCCTGGTGGTGCTCGATGCGCTGCAGCGCCCCGCCCTGCAGCTCGACCTCGACCGCTGGCGCGAAGCCCTCATCACGCTCGAACGCGACTGGTTCGCCCCGCTCGCGGCGATGCTCGGCGGCAAGCTGCAGCGCCTGCGCATCACCGCCCCCGGCGACCACGCCGGCTTCGAACTCGAAGTGCGCGCCGGCCAGCGCTGGAAGTTCTGGCGCAAGCCGCAGTCGCTCGACGCCCTGCTCAAGCAGATCGTGCCACCGCCGCAACGGCCGGAAACCCCGGCCGGCGCGATGCACACCGAACACGGACACCCATGATCCAGATCCAGCCCCGCGCGGTTCCGCAGCGCGCCGTTGCGGCCCTTGCCGACGCCGGCATCCATCCGCTGCTCGCCCGCCTCTACGCCGCACGCGGCATCGCCCGCAGCAGCGAACTCGACAACTCCTTGAAGGCGCTGCTGCCGCCGCAGGCGCTCACCGGCGCCGCCGAGGCGGCGCAACTGCTGGCCGACGCCATCGAGGCCGGCGCCCGCATGGTCATCGTCGCCGACTACGACTGCGACGGCGCCACCGCCTGCGCGGTCGGCATGCGCGCACTGCGTGCCTTCGGCGCCGACGTACATTACCTGGTGCCCGGCCGCGTCACGCTGGGCTACGGCCTCACTCCCGCGATGGTGGAGATCGCCGCGCGGCTGGAGCCGGACGTGCTGATCACCGTGGACAACGGCATCGCCAGCGTCGAGGGCATCGCCGCTGCGCGCGCCCACGGCATGGCCACCATCATCACCGACCACCACCTGCCGGGCGACGTGCTGCCCGAGGCCGACGTGATCGTGAACCCCAACCAGCCCGGCTGCGATTTCCCCAGCAAGGCGCTGGCCGGCGTCGGCGCGATGTTCTACGCCATGCTCGCGCTGCGCGCCGAACTGCGCGAACGCGGTGCCTTCGCCGGCGGCCAGGAACCCAACCTCGCCGACCTGCTCGACCTGGTCGCGCTCGGCACCGTGGCCGACGTGGTCAAGCTCGACCACAACAACCGCATCCTCGTCTCGCAGGGGCTGCAGCGCATGCGCGCCGGCCGCATGCAGCCGGGCATCCGCGCGCTGTTCGCCGCCGCCGGCCGCGAACCCTCGCGCGCCACCACCTTCGACCTCGGCTTCGCCCTCGGTCCGCGGCTCAACGCCGCCGGACGGCTGTCGGACATGAGCCTGGGCATCGAATGCCTGATCACCGACGACGTCGGCCGCGCGATGAACATCGCCCAGGAACTCGACAAGCTCAACCGCGAACGCCGCAGCATCGAAGCCGGCATGCAGGAAGAGGCCGCGCTGCGGCTGGAAGGTTTCGATCCCGGCGCCAGCGCCAGCATCGCGTTGTTCGAGCCGGACTGGCACCAGGGGGTGATCGGCATCGTCGCCGGCCGCATCAAGGAGAAGCTGCACCGGCCGACCATCGCCTTCGCGCGCGGCAACGAGGGCGAGCTCAAGGGCTCCGGCCGCTCGATTGCCGGCCTGCACCTGCGCGACGCGCTCGACCTCGTCACCAAACAGCATCCCGACCTGATCGTGCGCTTCGGCGGCCATGCGATGGCGGCCGGCCTCACCATCCGCGAGGCGGACTTCGACCGCTTCACCGCGGTATTCGAGGAAGTGGTGGCCGGCCTGGTCGATCCGGCGGCGCTGCAGCGGCGCATCGAAACCGACGGTGCGCTCGAATCCGGCTACCTCGGGCTGGAATCCGCCCGCCTGCTGGAGCAGGAGATCTGGGGCCAGGGCTTTCCGGCGCCGGTGTTCGACGACATCTTCCGGGTCGAACGCCAGCGCGTGCTCAAGGACCGCCACCTCAAGCTGGAACTGGCCAAGCAGGGCGTGCGCTACGACGCAATCCAGTTCAACTTCGCCGACGGCGCGCCCGACACCATCCGCGCCGCCTACCGGTTGTCGATCAACGAGTACAACGGTGTCAGCAACGTGCAGCTGATGCTGGAGCACTTCGAAGCAGCCTGAGCGCGCTTTGCCCGCGTTGCGCCGGCCGGGCAATTTGCCCGCCTGGGCGATACCCGCTTCCATTCGGGATGCGGCGGCAGGAAGATGACGGCCCTCGCCGCCGCCCCGCCCCGCCGATGAATCCAACGCCTGCGCCTTCCGCGCCCACACACCGCCAACCCGCTGCCGCCAGTGCCGCCGCGTTCGACCTGCAGCGCGCGCTGCTGATCCGCATCGTCCTGTTCGGACTCGCCGCCACCGGCATCGGGCTTGCCGCGCTCGGCTGGCTGGCGCGGCAGGCGGCGCTCAGCGATCTCGAACCCACCGGCGCCATCGTCCAGCAACTGCTCAGCCAGGACCAGCCGCGCCTCGCCGACCCCTTCAACCGCGAGCAGATCGCGGTGGATCTCGCCGTGCTCGCACCGCTGGCGCGGCGGCTTGCATTCTGCGTCGAGGTCGAGGACCTGTGGGGCCGCGTGATCGCCCGCGACTGCATGGCGCCCGCCCCCGCACTGGCGGGCACGGCGCTTCCGGCAAGCGGGCTGGCCGCACTCGCCGGGGACGCGGGCGTCGCCCGCTTCGGCCTGCTGCGCCCGCCCGGGGTGACGGTCGGCGAGATCCGCGTCGCCCCGCATTGGGCCGCCGAGCTGTCGGGCTGGCTCGGCGCCGTCGGTGTCCTCGCCCTGGCATGGCTGGCCCTGGCGGCGCTGGCGGTAGTGCTGATCGCGCCGGTGCGGCGCGCGCTGCGGCCAGCCGATCGCATTCTGGCCGCCATCGGCCAGCTCGAAGCCGGCGACACCACGGTGCGCCTGCCGGCTTTCGAGCTGCGCGAATTCCGCCGCATCGGCGAGGACTTCAACAGTCTTGCCCGCCAGCTGGGCGAAACCCGCGCCGCCGAGCGCCGGCTCGCCACCGGCCTGCTCGATGCGCGCGAAGCCGAACGCCGCCATCTCGCCCGCGAGCTGCACGACGACATGGGCCAGCACCTCACATCGCTGCGGGCGGAAGCCGCCTTCCTGCGCCATGTCGCCGACGGCGACAAGGCCGCGCTGCTGCCAAGTCTGGACATCATCGAAACCAGCCTCGCGCAGTTGCACGAAAGCGTTCAAGGCATCGTCCAGCGCCTGCGCCCGCCCGGCCTGGACGCCTTCGGCCTCGGCAACTGCCTCGCCCAACTGGTACGCGATGCCCGCCGCCGTCCCGACGGTACGCCGGTGGAGACCGAACTCGCGGTACGCGGCGATCTGGCTGCCTTGCCGGGCGAGTTCGCCGTGCATGTGTACCGCATCGTCCAGGAAGGTCTCACCAATGCGCTGCGACATGCCTGCGCGAACCGGGTGACGGTCGCCGTTGCCTGCGATGGTGGCCGGATCGAGGTGGAAGTCGTCGACGACGGCCTTGCCGACGGTTCCGCCATGGACACGCGCGGCGGCCACGGACTGTCCGGGATGGCCGAGCGGGTCGCGGCCCTCGGCGGCAGCGTCGCGCTGGCGCCGCTGCACGCGGGTGGCATGCGGCTGGCGGCCGGCTGGCCGCTGCCGGAGGCGCGGCCGTGATCCGGCTGCTGTTGGTCGACGACCACGCGGTGGTGCGCCAGGGCTATCGCCGCCTGCTCGAACAGCAAGGCAACATCGTGGTAGCCGGCGAAGCCGCGACCGGGGCGCTGGGCCTGCAGCGATGGCGCGAACTGCAGCCCGACCTCGCCATCCTCGATCTTGCCCTGCCCGACATCGGCGGCCTCGAACTGCTCGCCCGCATCCGCCAGCGCGACCCGCAGGCGCGGCTGCTGGCCTTCAGCATGCATCGCGACGTGCTGTGGGCGGTGCAGGCGATACGCGCCGGCGCACTCGGCTACGTGACCAAGAGCAGCCCGCCCGAGGTGCTGCAGCACGCCGTGCGCGAGGTGGCCGGCGGCCGCAGCTTCGTCAGCCCGGACCTTGCCGCCGAGGTCCGGGCCGCGCTGCGCGAACCCGATCCGCCCGCCACCAACGGCCTGAGCCCGCGCGAACTCGAAGTGCTGCGCCTGCTGCTGGCCGGCACGCCGGTTGCCGACATCGCCACCGCGCTCTTCCTCAGCGCGAAGACGGTGCACAACACCCATTACCAGATCAAGGCCAAGTTGGGCGCGGCCAACGACTTCGAGCTGGTGCGCCTCGCCCGCCGCCTGGGCCTGGGCGACTGAGGCCCGGCTCAGGCAGCAACCGGAAAGAAGCCGAGCGTCAGCGCCAGCAACAGGCTGTAGAGCCCGATCTCGGCCGTTTCGGTCCAGGGCTGGATGCGCTGGATCGCGCCAACCACATGCAGCAGCACCATGCCGGCGAAGATCGCCACCAGGATCTCGAAGGTCGGCACGATGGCGGTGCCGGCCAGCGCGGCACGCAGCATCAGGGCCTCGACGATCAGGATGAAGCAGCCCAGGCAGCGGCCGAAATACACCGCCAGGTCGGTGTGCTCCGGGATACGCCAGCGCATCAGCCGGGCCCAGCGCAGCGGTGCGAAGGTGATGGGCAGCGCGAAGACCGCGGTGGTGACGATGCACAGCCCGAGCAGATAGGTTTGACTTGCGGATTGCCAGATTCCGATCATGGGTTTGCCTCATTGGTGTCGATGGTTTGGAGGAATTCGGCCGCGTCGGCGACGCCTTCGGCGGCGGCACGGCGCAGCCAGTAGCGCGCCCGCGGCAGGTCGGCCGGGACGCCGCGGCCCTGGGCGAGCACCACGCCCCAGTGGTAGCGCGCGAGGCTGGCATGGGCGTCGTTTTCGACCTGGGCGCCGCGCTCCATCAAGCGGGCGGCGCGAACCGGATCACGCGGCGTGCCGATCCCGGTTTCGAGGATCTGCGCCAGCCAGATCATCGAATACACGTCGTTCCAGCGCGCGATGCAGTCCTCGAAGATGCGGATCGCCGCGGCATGGTCGCCGGTCTTGTCGGCGGCGTAGCCGTACAGGCATTTGAAGCGCCGCGGGCTGTCGATATGGCTGCGGTAGCTGAGATCGCCTTCGTCTGCGGCCGCCGCCGCACCGCCGGCGAGCAGCAGGCCTGCGAGCGCGGGCAGCACCCGCTTCATTGCAGTCCTCCTGCAGGAAAATCCGGATCGTGGAACAGGCTACCGTCCGCCTGGCGCCAGGCGCTGTGGCTGCCACTGCGCAGAAAATCGACGGCGTCGGCATCGCCCAGCGCGGCGGCGCTGCGGAACAAGGCCAGCGCGCGCGGCCGGTCAGCTGCGGTGCCGACGCCGAAGTAAAGCGCGGTCGCGTACAGCGTCTTGGCACCTATGTGGTATCCGGTGCCGGTGGCCGCCGCCGCCCTTTCCAGGAAATGCGCCATGCGCTCGGGCCGCCGCGGCACGCCGCTGCCGATCTCGTACAGCTGCGCGATCCGCACCAGCCCGCCGGCATGGCCCTCGCGCGAGCAGATGCTCAGCAGCCGCAGCGTGGTTTCGTGATCGCCGCACTTTTCCAGTTCCAGCAGCGCGGACGAGAAATTGCCGGTGCCCATGCCGCAGCGAGTGGCGGCATCGATGCTCGGCTCGGGAACGTCGGCGTGGCGCGGGTCGGGAACCAGGCCGCGGCAATAACGGTTGCGCTGCGGCAGGCGGGCGGCGTCGGCGGCCACCCCCTCCATCCAGCCGGCCACGGCATCCGGCGCATCTGCGGAGTCGGTCCACCCCAGTCGCGTCAGCCCGCTGTGTTCATCCCAGTCGACCGACACCCGGACAGGCTCGCCACCACCCAGCGCCAGGCGTCCTTCGTAGCGCATGTCGTCCGCCACCAGCGCGCTGCCGGCGCGCGCGGCCAGCGCCGTCCACACTCGCTCCGGCCCCACGCTTAGCTGCAATTCGCCGGCCGCGGCTTGGTGGCCGGCCAGCATCCCCAGCGCCAGGGCGGCCGGGCCCGCCCACGTCGCATATCTATTTTTCATCGTCGTCTCCACCGTCAGGGTGGGACGATTCTATGCAGCGGGGTTGCGGGCAGTCCCGGGCAAATCGCCCGGCGTGAGGGCAGACGGAATCGCGCACGCCGATATAATCGCGGACATCGGTGCGGCGACGGCACCAGCCGCCGACCCTTCATCAGAACAAGGAAGATTCAACGATGAGCTACGACAACAACAACGTCTTCGCCCGCATCCTGCGCGGCGAACTGCCTTGCCAGAAGGTGTACGAGGACGACGCCACCTTCGCCTTCCTCGACATCATGCCGCAGGCCGAAGGCCACACCCTGGTGCTGCCCAAGGAGCCGGCCGCACTGCTGGTCGATCTTTCGCCCGCCGCGCTGCAGGCCGCCATCCTCACCACCCAGAAGCTGGCGCGCGCGGTGCAGGCCGCCACCGGCGCACCCGGCATGCTGATCTCGCAGTTCAACGGTGCCGCTGCCGGTCAGACGGTGCCCCACGTGCATTTCCACATCATCCCGCGCTCGCCGGAACAGCCGCTGCGCGCCCATGCGCGCGACAACGCCGACCCGGCCGCGCTCGCCGCCATGCGCGAAAAGGTGATCGCCGCGCTGGCCGCCCAGGCCTGAGTTCGCCAGTCAGAGCAAGGGCGGCGTCTCGTCGCCGCCGTTGCTGCGCTTGCCGCCGCGCTGCATGTCTTCGACCACCACCCATAGCGCATTGGTGGAGATCAGCACCTCGAACAGCGACAGCACCAGCGACACCGCCAGCGCGACGATGCTGGTGCCGAACAGCAGCTTGCCGGCCGCCTCACCGTGCATGAACAGCGCCAGCATCGACAGCGCGCACAGCAGAAAGCTCAGCACGCCGGAAGACTGCATGTACTGGATCAACTGGATGCGGCGCTTGAGCCCCGGAATCTGCCGCATCACCAGCGGGCTGTCGTGCTCCGGCGAGGCGTGCAGTTGGCGGATGACCTGCGCCAGCGTCAGGAAGCGGTTGGTGTAGGCGAGCAGCAGCAGCGAAATCGCCGGAAACAGCAAAGCGGGCGTGGTGATATCCATCGTCGGGTGCGCGGGCGGTGGCGAGGGCGCGGAGTTTACCCGCGAATGGCCGTCCGCCGCGTCCGTGATTACCCGCTGGCGCGCATCCCGGCCGCATTTGCGTTCCCAGCCCCAAGCCGCATGCAGGGAAGCGCCCATGCACCGGTATAATGCCGGGTTTTCCGCATTGTCCCGGAGCCGCACATGGAAGCCGAACGCAAGAACGCCATCGCCGAAAAACTCGCCGACCTCGCCGCCCGCGGTCGCGAACTCCGGAGGTATCTTTGACTACGATGAGAAAGCATCGAAGCTCGAAGAAGTAAACCGCGCGCTCGAAGACCCGGCCGTCTGGAACGATGCCGCCCGCGCCCAGGAACTGGGCAAGGAAAAGCGCCAGCTCGAAGACGTGGTGCTGACGCTGCAGCAGATCGAGCAGCAGGCGATCGACCTGAAGGACCTCTTCGACCTCGCCGACATGGAAGGCGACGACGACACCTTCGAGGCGGTCGAGGCCGATCTGGGTGCGCTGGAAGCGCTGGTCGGCAAGCTCGAGTTCCGCCGCATGTTCTCCAACCCGATGGACCCGAACGCCTGCTTCGTCGAAATCCAGGCTGGCGCCGGCGGCACCGAGGCGCAGGACTGGGCAGGCATGCTCGAACGCATGTACCTGCGCTACGGCGAAAAGAAGGGCTTTTCCGTCGAACTGCTGGAAGAGACCGAAGGCGAAGTCGCCGGCATCAAGAACTGCACGATCAAGGTAAGTGGCGAATACGCCTACGGCTTCCTGCGCACCGAGACCGGCATCCACCGCCTGGTGCGCAAGAGCCCGTTCGACTCCAACGCCCGCCGCCACACCAGCTTCACTTCGGTGTTCGTGTATCCGGAAGTGGATGATTCGATCGAGATCGAGATCAACCCGGCCGACCTGCGCGTCGACACCTACCGCGCCTCCGGCGCCGGCGGCCAGCACATCAACAAGACCGACTCGGCGGTGCGTATCACCCACCAGCCCACCGGCATCGTCGTGCAGTGCCAGAACGACCGTTCGCAGCACCGCAACCGGGACGAGGCGATGTCCATGCTGAAGGCGCGCCTGTACGAGCTGGAACTGCGCAAGCGCCAGGCCGAGCAGCAGAAGCTGGAAGACAGCAAGAGCGATATCGGCTGGGGCCACCAGATCCGCAGCTACGTGCTCGACCAGTCGCGCATCAAGGATCTGCGCACCGGCTACGAAGTCGGCAACACCCAGGCGGTGCTCGACGGCGACCTCGACAACTTCATCGCCGCCAGCCTCAAGCAGGGCGTCTGATCCCCGCACGCAACCCGCGAAGAGCCGGCCCGCCGCGGCCGGCTCCGTTTTTTTGATGACCGCTCCAGACCTCTCGGACTTTCTCGCTGCCGGCGTCGTCCCCGACGACGTGCCCGAGCTCGCCCCGCTGCTGGGCGCGCGCGGCATCATCGGCACCTTCATCTCGCTGTTCCGCGGCTCGGATGCCGAGGTGCTGCTGCGCCTGCTCGTCCTGCGCGAGATCGGCCAGGAATCGGAGGCGCCGCGCTGGTCGCCGGATTCGCTGCGGCGCCGCTTCTCCTACCTCGACACGGTCAAGCTGGAAACCGTGCTGAAGCGCCTGCGCGAGCACGACCTGCTCGCCATCGGCGAGGACGGCCTGTACCACCTGTCCGACCTCGGCCGCAACGCGGTGGCGGCGCTCGGCATGCTGCTGCAGTTCGGCGCCGGGGAAGACGCCGAGCTCGGCTTCCTCACCGCCCAGCTGGCCGGGCTGTCGGCCACCGGCAACGTTACCGCGGAAAACCTCAGCCATCTGCTGTCCAAGCTCAACGACCTCACCTGGCATTTCGAGGAGGCGATCGCCTCCGGCTCGGAGTTCCGCATCGTCACCGCGCGCAGCCGGCTCAAGGCCAACGGCCGCTGGCTGGACCGCGGCACCGCCATCCTGCGCGAGCTGCTGGCCGATCCCGAGGTGGATTTCGAGATCGCCCGTGTCGCCCAGCGCATCGGCCTCGCGCAGTCGCGGCTGGCGCGGGTGGATGCCGCCTTCCAGCGCGCGTTGAACAAGATCGAGACCCAGCGCGTCACGCTGGGCGGCTCGGGCATCTCGTCGTCCGACGTCGCCGCCTGGCTGCGTCGCCAGGACGCCGCCACGCTGGCGGCGATGATGGTCGGCGCGCTCGACGTCTCGCCCGCGCCGGCACTGCTCGCCGGCGGCCACGAACTGCTCGACCGCGCCGAAGCCACGCTGGCGGACGACCCGCGCGCCGAGGCCATCGCCGCGGTGCTGCCGGAAGCCGACAGCGCGCCGGTGTCGGTCGCGCCCGAGCATGAAGACCTGCGCCTGCTCGAACACTTCGGCGAACGCCTCGGCCGCGTCGCCGAACCCACCCCGCTGCACCAGCTGGTGGGCGGCGGCGGTTTCGCCCCGGCCAGCTACCGGCTGTCGCTGCTCGCCCTGCTGGCCGACGCCGACAGCAGCGGCCCCGCCGACGGCCCGGTGGCCGTCTTCATGAACCAGCCGCTGGACGTGCATTTCGGCGACACCCTGGTGCCGGTCGGCGAGGACGAGATCGCCGCGATGAGCGCCGGCCACGTCGCCCGCCGCGACCGCCCCATGCCGGACGCCGGCACGGAAGAACCCGGCCTAGCCCCCGCCACACCCTGAGGGAGCCCCATGGATCACGAACTGCAAACCCTCACCGCCCGCCTGCTGGCCAACCGCTGGCTGCCGCGCACCGACCGCATGGTGCGGCGCGCGCTGGTGGACGAGACCTTCCGCCTCGAACTCGACCGCCGCCTCGAGGCCGTCGGCCTGCGCCTGCTCGACAACCCCTACGCCGCCAACGTCGCGGTCGGGCTGAACACCGACATGTACGACCCGGTGTTCGGTTCCAGCCGCGAATACGCCGCCAGCAACCTCGGCCTCACCCGCGACGAGGTCGCGCTGCTGGTCATCGTGTGGTCGCTGATCGTGCTGCCCAAGCGCGAACGCCAGGTCACCCGGCGCGAGACCGATGACGACGGCCAGGGCGACATGTTCGGCGGCGAAAAGCCGGTGGCGCACGGCGACGCGGTCTCGGCCGGGCTGTCGGAAGCCTCGCTGATCGCCGACTTCGGCACCCGCCTCGGCGGCAAGACCAAGGTGCGCAACTTCATGCTCGGCAAGCTCGCGCGCCTCGGCTTCATCGAACGGCGCAACGGCATGGTCATCGAAGGCCCGCTGCTCGACGTCGCGCTCGACTACCGCATGCTGGCCGACCGCGTCATCCACGGCACGCTCGCCGAAGTGCTCGCCGAAGCCGGCCATCCGGTGCCCGAGGCCAACGCCTTCGAGGTGGCCGACACCCTGCCCGACGAAGAACCGGAAGACTGATCCCGATGTTCCACATCAAGACCCTAGAGCTGGTCCACTGGGACTACTGGCGCCGCTTCACGCTGCCGCTGGACGCCCAGATCATCACCATCGTCGGCCCCAACGGCTCGGGCAAGACCACCCTGCTCGACGCGATGCGCACGCTCTTCGCGCTGCGCTGCTCGGGCAAGCGCGACTTCCGCCGCTACGTGCGCCGCGCCGACCGCAGCTTCGCGTGGATACGCGCGGTGGTCGCCAACAAGCCGGGCAGCAGCGGCCGCCGCCCCTTCTTCCCCTGCCTGCAGGACGAAGTCACGCTCGCCTGCCGCATCCGCAAGGCCGGCGGCGACTGGACGCGCGATTACGCGATCATCGACGGCAACCTCAGCATCGAGGAGCTGGAGAACAGCAGCGACTGGACCGGCCTGCGCGACTACCAGACGCGGCTCGCCTGGGGCGGCCTGACCCCAGCGATCGCCAAGGTGCTGTCGCTGGAACAGGGCGACACCGACAAGCTGTGCGAATACTCGCCCAAGGCGCTGCTGGAATTGGTCTTCGACGTGTTCGGCGACAAGGAGGTGCTCGACAACTACGACGCCGCCCGCGAGGAACAGAAGAACGCCGAGCGCGAAATCGAAAGCCTCGGGCTCGACCTCGACCGCCTGCGCGCGCAGGCCGAGACCAAGCGCCTCGAGGCCGACCGCTTCCTCGAATGGAAGCAGCTCGCCGACGAAATCCACGCGCTCGAAGCCGAGATCGTGCCGCGCCTGGAAACCGCCGAACTCGCCCGCGAAGTCGAGAACGAACGCCATGAGCTGCTGCGCCTCGACGAGGAACGCGTGGACCGCCAGCGCGAACAGCGCGACGCCCGCGCCCGGCTGGAGCAGATCCGGGCCGAACAGAGCACCGCCACCGCCGAGCGCAGCCGGCTGAAGACCCACGCCGACGAGGCCGAACGCCAGCACCTCGCCGCCCACGACCGGGTGCGCGACCTTGAAAAGCTCACCGCCGAGCGCGACGCGCTGCGCGCCCAGCTCGCCAGCGAACACGGCGCCGACGCGGTGGCGCTGGAGAAGGAGCACGAGGAGGCCGACGCCGCGCTGGTCGCGCTGCGCCGCAAGGAACGCGAACTGGTCGCCGCCTTCGAGGAAAAGACCGAACAGCTGCGTGGCGAGCGCAGCCGCAGCGGCCCGCCGGGCGACGCCGAGGTCAGCCGCTTCCGCGTCAAGCTCAGCGCCGAGGGCATCGCTCACCAGAGCCTCGCCGAGGTGCTGGAAGTCACCGACCCGGCCTGGCAGGCAGCGCTCGAAGCCATCCTGCGGCCCTACCGCCATGTGATCCTGCTCGAACACGAAAGCGACCGCCACGCCGCCTGGGCGCTGGGCGAGCGCGAACGCTTCCGCCACTTCATCGTGCCGGAGCGCGAAACCCCGCCGCCGCCCAAGCCGATGAGCCTGGCCGAAGTGGTGAACATCGACGCCCCGGTGCCGCGCTGGCTCACCGACCTGCTCAACCGCATCCGCCGCGTGGAAGACGCCGAATCCGCGCGCAAGCTGCCGCGCGAGCAGGAATGGATCACCCGCGACGGCTACCATCGCGAACGCCGCGGCGCCCGCCACCTCGGCCGGCCGCAGGACTTCCACTTCGGCGAACTGGCGCGCCAGTCGCGCATCGACGCGCTCACCGCCGAGATCGCCGGGCTGGACAAGCAGTTGCAGGCGCTGCGGCCCAAACTCGACGCCGCCGGCGAGCGCCTTGCCGGCATCCGCCAGCGCCTGCTCGGGCTGCAATCGGCCCAGTTGCTCGCCGCCAACACCGAGAAATACGCCGCCGCCGACGCCGAGCTGCCGGCCGCGCGCAAGGCGCTGACCGAAGCGATCGCCGAACGTGCAGCGACCCGCGGTGCGCTCGACGAGGTGGCCGAGAAGCTGCGCGGCGTTGAAATCGAACTCGACCGCCGCAACCGCGAGCTGAAGAACATCGAGCTGCGACTGGCCGACATCGCCCGCGACAACGCGCCGCGCCGCCGCAGCCAGGCCGAGCGCATCCTCAAGCTGCGCCGGCGCCGCCGCGGCATGCCGGCGCACTGGCTGGACAGCGCCGAACTCGCCCTGCTGGCCGAAAAGTACGGCGACGCCCGCGGCGCCCGCCTGCAGCTCGACCGCCTGCGCCGCCACATGGACGAAGGCGACTGGGTCACCGACGGCACCGTGCTCACCCTGCGCGACCGCCTCACCACCGACCTCACCGGCCGCGAGCGCGACTACGGCGACCGCCAGGCCTACTGTGCCACCGCCCGCCGCCATACCGACGAGGCGCGCGCCGCCTACATCGCCAAGCTGCGCGCTACCGTGCGCCAGTACGGCAAGAACCTGAAGGCGCTCGGTGAGTTGGCCAACCTCGACGTCGATTGTCCGGCGCCGCACCTGGACAACGACGACCTCTCGCTCGCCCAGGCCGGCCTCGAAGTGCGCTTCGACTTCGACCGCAAGGGCGCGGTCGGCCTCAACGACGGCGAAGCCTCCGGCGGCCAGCAGGTGATGAAGTCGCTGATCCTGCTGGTGGCGCTGCTGATGGACGACGCCCGCCCCGGCGGCTTCGTGTTCATCGACGAGCCCTTCGCCCACCTCGACGTCGCCAACATCGACCGCGTCGGCACCTTCCTGCGCGCCACCCGCGCGCAGTACCTGATCACCACCCCGGTCACCCACAACGCCAACGTCTTCGCGCCCGCCCAGCTCACCC
Organism: Azoarcus sp. DD4; assembly: GCF_006496635.1. Taxonomy (NCBI): domain Bacteria; kingdom Pseudomonadati; phylum Pseudomonadota; class Betaproteobacteria; order Rhodocyclales; family Zoogloeaceae; genus Azoarcus; species Azoarcus sp. DD4. Next base: position 1,980,366 of record NZ_CP022958.1, on the reverse strand, counting down.
TGGTGACGCGCAAGAAGCCGCCGGCGGAAAGCTGGGCGCCGCCGATAGGCGTGCTGCAGCGCGCCGTCTAGCGCCAATCCGCCGGCGGCCGCCACGGCTGCCGGCCTGTTGCAGCGTCCCCGGGAGCACCGCGACACCCGCCCTGTCCAAGTACAGACCGGGTCAGACGCGCCGGGAGGTCGCGCACCATGCCCACGCCGCCCTATCGCCTGCTCGCCGATCTCGTGCTGGCCATCCACTTCGCCCTCGTCCTGTTCGTGATCGGCGGGTTGGTGGCGATCGTGATCGGCAACCGGCTGTCGTGGCCGTGGGTAAATCGCTGGAGCTTCCGCGCCGCGCATCTCGCGGCCATCGCCATTGTCGTCCTGGAATCCTGGCTCGGCCTCGCCTGCCCGCTCACCACGCTGGAAATGTGGTTGCGCGCCCAGGCCGGCACGGCAGTCCATGAGCAAGGCTTCGTCGCTTACTGGCTGCAGCGCCTGCTCTTCTACGAGGCGCCCGCCTGGGTCTTCGGCCTGGCATACACGGTGTTCGGCCTGCTGGTCGCCGCCGCCTGGTGGCGCTTTCCGCCCGCGCGGTCCGCACGACGCAGACCGCATGCCCGGCGTAACAGCGGGATATGAAGCGCCCCGCGCAGGAGCCGCGCCACATGTGCTTCTCCAGCCCGAACCCATGACAGCAGCAGGGGAATACCCGACAAAATCAGTTGGCTAAGCAAGCTGACTTTGCTATTAATACAACATTCCCGGCGGTCTATTTCATTCGCATTTCATGCCATGCGAACGCCGGGAACGCCCGCCGACAACATCCCGCCACGCAACGGCGCGTATTGCGGAGTCATGGCGTGCGGCAATGATTTTCGATTCCCCGCCGCTCCGTATCCGTTCGAACCTGACAGCCCGGAACGGGAACGCGCCCGGAGCATGGTGACCCACTGGAGCGGGCATGCCGATCGACGTTTGCAGACTGCTGCTGGACGAATCCCCCGATGCCTTCATCGTGCTCACTCCCGAAGGCGGCGTCGAGCACTGGAGCAAGGGAGCCGAGACGCTCTTCGGATACAGCGCGGAAGCCGCCGTCGGCCAGGCGCTGATAGACCTCGTCGTGCCCGCCGACCGCATCGAGGAGGAACGGGCCCTGCTGCACGAAGCGATCGGCCACGGCTATGCCACCTCGGAATCGATCCGGCGGCGCAAGGACGGCTCGCTCGTCTATGTGTCGATCTCGGGCAAGACGGTGCGCGACGAGGACGGCACCGTGCGCTACCTGATCATCAACAAGAAGGACGTCACCCAGTTGAAGGTGACGCGCGACGCCAAGCTGGTCGACGCCCGTTATCGCGACCTGCTGGAATCCATGCCCGACGGCATCGTCATGGTCAATCCCACCGGCCGCATCGTCTTCTCCAACCGCCAGGCCGAGGCGATGTTCGGCTACGATGCCGGCACGCTGCGCGGCCAACCGATCGAAATGCTGCTGCCGTCGCGCCTGCGCGGCAGCCATGTGGCGCATCGTTCGCACTACTTCGGCCAGTTGCGCACGCGCACCATGGGCATGGGCCTGGAACTCTACGGCCTGCGCCAGGACGGCACCGAGTTCCCGGTCGAAATCAGCCTCAGCCCGCTGCTCACCGAGGAAGGCACGCTGGTGATGAGTGCGATCCGCGACATCAGCGGCCGCAAGAAGGCGGAAGAGAAGTTCCGCAGCCTGCTCGAGTCGGCGCCGGACGCGATCATCATCGTCAATCGCCAGGGCCGCATCGTGCTGGTGAATTCGCAGACCGAAAAACTGTTCGGTTACGCGCGCGACGAACTCATAGACCAGGCAATCGAGATCCTGCTGCCCGAGCGCTTCCGCGCCCAGCATCCCGGCCACCGCAACGGCTTCTTTCAGGATCCGCGGGTACGCCCGATGGGCGTCGGGCTGGAACTCTACGGCCGGCGCAAGAACGGCGACGAGTTTCCGGTGGAGATCAGCCTCAGCCCGCTCGAAACCGAAGACGGCACCCTGGTGTCGAGCGCCATCCGCGACATCACCGAACGCAAGCGCTTCGAGCGCGCGCTGCAGGAGAAAAACGTCGAACTGGCCAATGCCAACGCCGCCAAGGACCACTTCCTCGCCAGCATGAGCCACGAGCTGCGCACGCCGCTCAACGCCATCATCGGCTTCACCGGCACGCTGCTGATGAAGCTGCCCGGCCCGCTCAATGCCGACCAGGAGAAACAGTTGCGCACGGTGCAGCAAAGCGGCCGCCACCTGCTGGCGCTCATCAACGACCTGCTCGACATTGCCAAGATCGAGGCCGGCAAGTTCGAGCCGGCCACGGAGCCGGTAGACCTGTGCGCCACCCTGGAAGAGCTGGTCGGCACCCTGCGTCCGCAGGCCGAAGGCAAGGGCCTGGCGCTGACGCTGACGCTGCCGGCGCAGGCCTGTGTGCTGCATACCGACCGGCGCGCCTTCAGCCAGATCGTCATCAACCTGCTGCAGAATGCGATCAAGTTCACCGCCCACGGCAGCGTGCACGTGAGCCTGTGCCACCGGCCCGATGGCGAAGCATCAGCGGTCGAACTGAGCGTCGAGGACAGCGGCATCGGCATCCATGCGGAAGACCAGGCACGGCTGTTCGCACCTTTCTCGCGCATCGCGCCGGCCTCCGGCCACGCGCCCGAAGGCACCGGGCTCGGCCTGCATCTGAGCCAGAAGCTGGCGGGTCAGATCGGTGGCCGCATCTCGATGCGCAGCACCCATGGCGAAGGCAGCGTGTTCACGCTGACCCTGCCGGAGCGCTGAGCATGGCCGCCCGCATTCTCGTCGTCGAAGACAACCCGGCCAACCTCGAGCTGGTGCGCTACCTGCTGCAGCACGCCGGCCACACCGTGCTCAGCGCCACCGACGGCGCCGAAGGGCTGGCAGTCGCGCAGCGCGAACGGCCCGACCTGGTGATCAGCGACCTGCAGATGCCACACATGGACGGCTACGAACTCCTCACCCGCTTGCGCGCAGAGCCGTCCCTGCACGGGACGCCGGTGATCGCCGTGACCGCCTTTTCGATGAGCGGCGACCGCAACAAGGTGATGCTCGCCGGCTTCGACGGCTACCTGCCCAAGCCCATCGTGCCCGAAACCTTCGTCGGCCAGATCGAGGCCTGGCTGCCCGAAGCGCTGCGGCACGTCGATCGGGGATGAGTCCATGGCCACAATACTGATCGTCGACGATCATCCGGCCAACCGCGAGCTGATCGCCACCCTCGCCCGCTACGCCGGCCACGAAGCCGTCGAAGCCGGCGACGGAGCCGAGGCACTCGCGGCGGTACGAAGGGCACGCCCGCAGCTGGTGATCTGCGACATCCTGATGCCCACCATGGACGGCTACGAGTTCGTGCGCCAGCTGCGCGCCGACCCGGCGGTGGCCGACACCACGGTGATGTTCTACACCGCCAACTACCACGAGCGCGAAGCCCGCAGCCTGGCAGGCGAGCTGGGCGTGTCGCGCATCCTGGCCAAGCCCAGCATGCCGGAAGAGATCATGGAGGCGATCGATCTGGCACTCAGCCAGTCGCCACCGCCGGTGGCCCCACCCGGCGAGAATTTCGAGCAGGACCACCTGCGCCTCCTCACCGACAAGCTGGCCGCCAAGGCCGACGAACTGGAACGCGCCAACCAGCGCCTGGCTGCACTCACCGAGCTCAACCTGCAGCTGTCGGCCGAACGCGATCCGCATATCCTGCTCGACAAGGTCTGCCAGGGCGCGCGCGAACTGACCGGCGCGCGCTATGCCCTGCTGTGCATCCAGGCCAGCAGCAACGGCCATGCGGTGGGCGTGTGGGGCTATGGCCTGTCGGCGGAGGAATCCGGCCGGCTGGAAAACCCGGTGATCGACCGCGGCGTGTTCGCGCAGGTGATGGCCGAGGGACGTCCCATCCGCTTTCGCAACCCGGGCGGCCAGCCGGAAGGCGTCGGCCTGCCCAGCGGCTTCCCGCCGGTGCACTGCGGCGTGGCCGCACCCATCGCCTCGGCCATCGCGGTGTTCGGCTGGGTCTGCCTGCTCGACAAGGTCGGCGCCAGCGAATTCACCGAAGAAGACGAATGGATCTCGCGCGCCCACGCCGCCCAGGCCGGGCGCATCTACGAGAACCGCAACCTCTACGCCCAGCTGGAGCGCCGCGCCACCGACCTCGCCGCCGAGATCCGCACCCGTCAGCTCGCCGAACAGCAGCTGCGCCGCGTGCTGCGCGCCCGCAAGGTGATGGCCGAGTGCAACCGGACGCTGGTGCGGGCCGCCGACGAGGCCACCCTGCTGCACGACATGTGCCGTTTCCTCGTCGATCTCGGCGGCTACGGCGCCGCCTGGGTCAGCCTCGTCCGCCACGACCCCGGCAGCACCCTGGAAACCGTGGCCAGCGCCGGCGACGACAAGGGTCTCCTGAAGGTGACGAAGTTGTCCTGGGCCGACAACGAGTACGGCCGCGGCCCGGCGGGGATGGCGATACGCACGGGTGTGCCGCAGATCGTGCACGATCTCACCACCCAAGCCAGTCTGCAGCGCTGGCGCGAAATCGCCGTGGAGCGCGGCTTCAACGCCGCCGCCGCGCTGCCCCTGCACTGCGAGGGCGAAACCTACGGCGTGCTCTGCATCGTCGCCACCGAAGCGGACGCCTTCGACGCCGACGAGGTCGAGCTGCTGGACGAACTCGCCGACGACATCGCCTTCGGCATCCACACCCTGCGCGCCCGCGTGGTGCAGCAGCAGCTCGCCGCCATGCTGGAGCTGCGCAATCGCGCCATCGAAGAGAGCATCAACGCCATCGTCATCAGCCGCGCCGACCGCAAGGCGGACAACCCGGTGATCTACGCCAACCGCGCCTTCACGCTGATGACGGGCTTCAGCACCGACGAGGCCATCGGCCGCAACGTCCGCTTCCTGCTCGGCAGCGACTGGGACCAACCCGACATCGAACGCCTGCGCGAAGCGGTACGCCACGGTCACGACGCCCGCGTCACGCTGCGTAATTACCGCAAGGACGGCTCCTTGCTATGGAACGAGATCTCGCTCGCGTCAATGCGCGATCCGCACGGCGACGTCTCGCACTTCATTTCCATCTTCAACGATGTCACCGAGCGCACGCGCTACGAGGCCGAACTCGAGCAGCAGGCCACCCATGACGCGCTCACCGGGCTCGCCAACCGCAACCTGCTCAACGACCGCATGCAGCGCGCCATCATCCGCGCCGCGCGCGACAACGCCGCGGTGGCGGTGATGCTGCTCGATCTCGACCGCTTCAAGCTCATCAACGACAGCCTCGGCCACGGCACCGGCGACGCCCTGCTGCAGGAGGCCGCCCGCCGCCTGCTCGCCAGCGTACGCAGGGGCGACACGGTGGCGCGCCTGGGCGGCGACGAGTTCATGATCGTGATGTCGGACATGAGCACGGTGAACGACGCCGCCACCCTGGCCTGCAAGGTGCTGGACACGCTGTCGACGCCGATGACACTGAACGGCCGCGAAATCATCATCACCGGCAGCATCGGCATCTCGCTGTACCCGCGCGACGGCGAGACGGCCGCAACCCTGTTCAAGCACGCCGACGTCGCGATGTATCGCGCCAAGGAACTCGGCCGCAGCCGGCTCCAGTTCTACGCGCCCGAGATGAACGAACGCATCCTCGAACGCCTGGAGCTGGAAAACGGCCTGCGCCGCGCGCTCGAGCACCACGAACTGGAACTGCACTACCAGCCCAAGGTGGAACTCGCCCACGGCCGGGTGGTGGGCGCCGAGGCCCTGATACGCTGGCGCCATCCGCGGCTGGGCATGGTGCCGCCGGGCGACTTCATCCCGCTCGCCGAAGAGACCGGGCTCATCGTCCCGATAGGCGAATGGGTCATAGACAGCGCCTGTCGCCAGGCACGCGCCTGGCGCGACCAGGGGCTACCCGAACTCAGCATCGCGGTTAATGTCTCTGCCCGCCAGTTCCAGCACGAACAGCTGACCACGGTGCTGGCGCGCGCGCTCGACACCTACGGCATACCGCCCGGCCAGCTCCACATCGAGGTGACCGAGAGCGCGGTGATGAGCAATCCCGAGCGCACCATCGTCACCCTGCAGGAGCTGAAGCGCATCGGCGTGCAGATCTCGCTCGACGACTTCGGTACCGGTTACTGCAGCCTCAACTACCTCAAGCGCTTCCCCATCGACAGCATCAAGATCGACCGCTCCTTCGTCACCGACATTGCCACCTCGGCCGAGGATGCCGCCATCGCGCTGATGGTGATTTCGCTGGCGCACAGCCTGCAGCAGACGGTGATCGCAGAGGGTGTGGAAGACGGCGACCAGCTCGACTTCCTGCGCCGCCACCGCTGCGACGAGATGCAGGGTTACCTGTTCAGCCGCCCGCTGCCGGCCGAGCACTTCGCCCGCCTGCTGCGCGATGGCGCGCGGCTGGACACCGCGGCGCAATCCTGAGCGCAGCGGGCGGCCCACCTCATCCGGACGTCGTATGCCGCCGCGCCGCTGTGCACTACAATTCCGGCAATACCCATTCCGCCTGACAAGGAGCCAGCATGACCAGCCTGTACGACAAGCTCGGCGGCGCCCCCGCCGTGGAGGCCGCGGTCGACATCTTCTACGGCAAGGTCCTGGCCGACGCCCGCATCAAGCACTTCTTCAGCAGTACCGACATGGCGCGGCAACGCCAGCACCAGAAGAGTTTTCTGACCTTCGCCTTCGGCGGACCGAACGCCTACCACGGCCGCAACATGCGCGCTGCACATCAGCAGCTGGTCGACAAGCTCGGTCTGGACGACAGCCACTTCGACGCCGTCGTCGAAAACCTCGCCGCCACACTGGGCGCACTCGGCGTGCCGCAGGCGCTGATCGCCGAAGTCGGGCAGGTCGCAGCCTCAGTCCGCGACGACGTGCTCGGCCGCTGACCGCCTCACCACGCGTACTTCACCCGCTTTCCCGACAGCCCACCCCGGAGGCCGGACGATCATGTCCCTCGAGTTTCACGACGGTTCCCATACGCTCTACCGCGGTTACGCCAGCAGTGCCTGGAACGACACCGGACTGTTGCGTCTCAATCCGGGCGCCAGCACCTGGGACGCCTGGCTGATGAACAACTACAACACCGAAGAGAAGGTGACCGCGCTGCTCGGCAGTTCCACCGCCCGCGCCATCAAGTTCAACAAGTTCGGCTCCAAGCTGGGCGAACTGCTCGATACCGACCATTCCAGCATCATGGTGGTCAAGGGTCTGCACCAGTGGCAGCGCGTCGGCAAGAGCTGGAACTACAAGCTGCACCTCACCCTCGGTTTCGACGCCAAGCTCTGGCACCTTTATGCGCTGTACGAGGACAGCTCGAGCAGCATCAAGCTGACAGGCAGCATCAGCGCCGGGGAGCAGTTCGGCAACGTCACCCACGACGGCTGGAATATCCCCAAGAAGAAGCGCTGAGCCGGAACACCACCCGCGCGGGAACGCCCCGTCAGGCCGCCGATCCAACCGCCATGCCCGCACAGCTGGAAGCCCTTCGTGCCGACATCACCACGCTGCCGGTAGACGCCATCGTGAATGCCGCCAACCGCTCGCTGCTGGGCGGCGGCGGAGTCGACGGGGCGATCCACCGCGCCGCCGGCTTCGAGCTGCTGGAAGCCTGCCGCCAGCTCGGCGGCTGCGACACCGGCGACGCCAAGCTGACACCCGGCTTCCGCCTGCCAGCACCCTGCATCATCCACACCGTCGGCCCGATCTGGCACGGTGGCATGCACAACGAAGCAGCCCTGCTCGCCAGTTGCTACCGGCGCTCGCTGGAACTCGCGGCGGCCCACCAGCTGCGCTCCATCGCCTTTCCCTGCATCAGCACCGGCGTGTACGGCTATCCGCCCGACCAGGCGGCCCGCATCGCGGTGCACACGGTGCAAACCACCCTTGCCGGATCGGACGCCATCGATCTGGTCGTCTTCTGCTGCTTCTCGCCGGCCGACCTGCGCCTCTACGAAGCCCTGCTGACCGCACCCTGAACCTCATTCGCCGCCGCTGCCGCCAAGCACGCCGGCTTCGCGCAGGCGCGCCTTGTAGGCCTTCATGACCGGGCGGGAAATTGCGGTCTCGGCCAGCACCCGGTGCTCGTAGATCTCTGCCACCAGCGCCTCGCGCTCGCCGTCGCGGGCACGGGCGATCAGCGTGTGCATGTCCTCGCCGAGCAACTGGCCCGGGCGGTGACGGATGGCGTCGTACAGCACCGGGATCACATCCTTGTCGCGCGGCCCCATCTTGCACTTGCCGTCGAGGATCTTGAGCATCACCGTGGTGGTGCAATCGACATCGGCAGGGGCCAGCAGGTGCGTCACGGCCCAGTCGGAAAGCCGGGCGGCATGCAGCGGGAACGACGGCATTGCGGACTCCATCCGGTAAGGGGTAGCTGTTTTCCGAGCAACAATCGCGCCAAAACCCGGCTTTCCCCGGAAATCTGCGCCGTTTCATGCAACTCCGATTTGCTCGACGGTGGCGCGCCTGCGACAATTGCGGCCTTGATCACAGTGCTGATGAATCATGTCCGACCAGAACGCTACACAAGCCCCCCAGGACGAAAACCACATCATCGCCGAGCGCCGCGAAAAACTGGCGCAGTGGCGCGCCAGCGGCCGTGCCTTTCCCAACGACTTCTCGCGTGAGAACACCGCGGGCAAGCTCGACGAACTCTACGGCGAGAAAGAACCGGAAGAACTCGAAGGCATCGCCGTCGAGGTCAGGGTGGCTGGCCGCGTCATGCTCAAGCGCGTAATGGGCAAGGCCAGCTTCATCACCATCCAGGACCTTTCCGGCCGCATCCAGCTCTACGTCCAGCGCGACGGCGTGGGCGAGGACGTGTACGCGGACTTCAAGCACTGGGACATCGGCGACATCGTCGGCTGCGTCGGCACCCTGTTCAAGACCAAGACCGGCGAACTCACCGTCAAGGCCAGCGAGATCCGCCTGCTCACCAAGAGCCTGCGTCCGCTGCCGGACAAGTTCCACGGCCTCACCGACGTCGAGCAGAAGTACCGCCAGCGCTATCTCGACCTGATCATGAGCGAGCAGACCCGCTTCACCTTCGTGGCGCGCAGCCGCATGGTGCAGTCGATCCGCAACTACATGGTCAATCACGGTTTCCTCGAGGTCGAGACGCCGATGATGCACCCCATCCCCGGCGGCGCCGCGGCCAAGCCCTTCGTCACCCACCACAATGCGCTCGACATGGAACTCTTCCTGCGCATCGCGCCGGAGCTCTACCTCAAGCGCCTGGTGGTCGGTGGCTTCGAGAAGGTGTTCGAGGTCAACCGCAACTTCCGCAATGAAGGTCTGTCGCCGCGTCACAACCCCGAATTCACCATGATGGAGTTCTACGAGGCCTACGCGGACTACAAGAGCCTGATGAACTTCACCGAAGGCCTCATCCGCCAGGCCGCGCGCGAGGCGCTGGGTGCCGAGAGCTTCGTCTACCAGGGCCGCGAGCTCGACCTCTCCAAGCCCTTCCACCGCCTGACCATCGTCGAGGCGATCCGCAAATACCACCCGGGCTTCTCCGAAGCCCAGCTGGCCGACGCGGAATGGGTCAAGGAAAAGATCCAGGCCTTTGGCGAAAAGGTGAAGCCGGGCGGCCTCGGCAGCCTGCAGCTGCAACTCTTCGAAGCCTGCGCCGAAGCCGAGCTGTGGGAGCCGACCTTCATCATCGACTACCCGGTGGAGGTCTCGCCGCTCGCCCGCGCCTCCGACAGCAACCCGGAAATCACCGAGCGCTTCGAACTCTTCATCGTCGGCCGCGAAATCGCCAACGGCTTCTCCGAGCTCAACGATCCGGAAGACCAGGCCGCGCGCTTCATGGCCCAGGCCCAGGCCAAGGAAGCCGGCGACGAGGAAGCCATGTATTTCGACGCCGACTACATCCGCGCGCTCGAATTCGGCCTGCCGCCCACCGGCGGCTGCGGCATCGGCATCGACCGCCTGGTGATGCTGCTGACCGACAGCCCGTCGATCCGCGACGTCATCCTTTTCCCGCAGATGCGACCCGAGTAAGCATCACCGATCCGCGGACACGCCAAAACCCGCCGGGCCGTCTGGCCGGGCGGGTTTTTCTTCGCTCTATGCCTTCAGCGCAGGCCGAGGATCATGCTCAAGGCGAGGGCCAGCACTACCATCAGCGCCGCCCAGGCAATCACGCCGGCCATCAGCACGAAGGTGCCCATCACCCGCGCCTTGCTCCTGTCTTCCATCTGGAAGAGCGGCAACACGCCGTGGTAGATGAGCGCCGCCGACGCCACCCAGGCCACCGCCACCACCAGGCCGCCGAACCACACCGACGGCACGAACAGGGCCAGCGCCGACAGCCATAACGGGGTCGGTGCCACCGCGGCCAGCATGAAGGCCTCGTGGTAGGCAGGCTTGACGTCGACCACGTCACCCATCTGCTGAATGATGGAAGCCATCAGCGGCACCATCAGCAGTTGCGCCAGATAGAAGGCGATCACCACCGCCAGCGCTTCCATCGCGGTGATCTGGGGTACCAGCGCGGGAAAGACCGCGCCCGGCGTCACCACCATCGAATAGACGAACATCGCCGGCGGAATCAGCGACATCGGCATGACGTAAAGGGAAAACAGCTTGGCGACCGAGGGGTGGATGCGGACCAATTCCGGCCAGCCTTCGGAGTACGAGTAGAACATCTTGGGCAGATCGTGGAGCGTCATGACGACCTCCTCTGTTGCCGATTGCTCCCCGTGCTTGTTTTTGTAGGAGTGCCGGATGCCCGCCCGCACCCCGGAGGCATCGCCTTCGCGCTCAGGCCACGCCCCTTGTCGATAGGCAGGGCTTCCGGCAATCGGGTAGACCGACTACCCCGGCAAGAGTGCCCGAAATCGGCAAACAGTCCGACGACTCAGCGCAGGCAGAAAGCGACGGCAACCGCCAGCGCGACCAGACTGGCAAGCAGCACCGCGGCGGCGGCGATGTCCTTGACCACACGGATCTCCGGATGGCGCTCCGGATGCAGATGATCGGCCAGGGTCTCCAGCGCGGTGTTCACCAGCTCGGCCACCAGCACCAACCCGATCGCCAGCAGGCCGATCGCCCACCACAGTGCGGGCGGCCGGGTCAGTACCAGCACCAGCAGCACGCCCACGGCCGCCAGCGCCTGGGTCCGCAGGCTGCGTTCGCGGATCAACGCAGTCCGCAGGCCGTTCGCGGCAAAGCCGAGCCGGCGCAACAGCCCCTGCCCCTTCCGCGCCTCCCGTTCCACCGGCATCGCCCTGTACCTTCAAACCAGGCCGAGCGCCTGCGCGACGGCGGTACAGGTAACCTTGCCCTCGTGGATATTCACGCCGTTGCGCAGGTTCGCATCGTCGGCCACCGCCTGCCGCCAGCCCTTGTCGGCCAGCGCCAGGACGAAAGGCAGCGTGGCGTGGTTGAGTGCAAAGGTCGACGTGCGCGGCACCGCACCCGGCATGTTGGCCACGCAGTAATGCACCACGCCATCAACTACGAACGTCGGATCCGTGTGGGTAGTCGGGTGGCTGGTCTCGAAGCAGCCTCCCTGGTCGATGGCGACATCCACCAGCACCGAGCCCGGCCGCATCCGTGCCAGCCAGCTCGCCGGCACCAGCCGCGGCGTGGCGGCACCCGCCACCAGCACCGCACCGATGACCAGATCGGCATCGAGCACCAGCGCCTCGATGTCGCTCGCGGTGGCGGCCTGGGTGCGGATGCGGTTGCCGAACTCGGCATCGAGCCGGCGCAAGCGTTCGATCGAGCGGTTCACCACCGTCACCCGCGCGCCCAAGCCCACCGCCATCCGGGTCGCGTTGTAGCCGACCACGCCGCCGCCGAGCACCACCACCTTGGCCGGCGCCACGCCGGGCACGCCGCCCAGCAGCAGGCCCGCGCCACCGCTGGGCTTTTCCAGGCAGGCCGCGCCGACCTGGATGGACATGCGCCCGGCCACCTCGCTCATTGGCGCAAGCAAGGGCAGGCCATCGCGGCCGTCGGTCACGGTTTCGTAGGCGATCGCGGTAACGCCGGCATCGAGCAATGCGCGCGCCTGCACCGGGTCGGCAGCGAGATGCAGATAGGTGAAGATCACCTGGCCGGCCCGCAGGCGGGCACACTCGCCGGGCTGCGGCTCCTTGACCTTGACGATCAGCTCCGCGCGCGCATAGACCTCGTCGGCAGTCGCCGCGACGGTCGCGCCGGAGGCAGCGTAGGCCTCGTCGCCCAGCCCGATGCCCGCTCCTGCGTCGTGCTCGACCAGTACCTGGTGGCCATGGGCGATCAGCTCCTGCACGCTCGCCGGGGTCAGGCCCACACGGTACTCGTTGTTCTTGATTTCCCTGGGTACGCCGACAAGCATGATGTTTCGCTCCTGCAGGAAGGAAAGACCGCTCGCATCGCCATCGTGCGCCGGGGCGCAGCCGAGATCAACCCGTCGCACAGCCTGCCGCCATCCGCTCAGGCTACACTCGCGCCCCTTGCCGCCTCCCTCGCCAGCCGGCTTCAAGAAGCCGCAACAGTCGGCCCCTACGCTGCCGGCATCCATACCGAGGGAATAAACATGATGCCCGCCACCCCAGCACTTCGCCCCACTGTCGTTGCGCTCCTCCTGGCAAGCCTGCAGCTGACCGCCGGCCCGGCAGGCGCTGCGCCGACCGAGCTGTTCTTCTCCGAATACGTGGAAGGCAGCGCCAACAACAAGGCGCTGGAGATCTACAACGGCACCAGCGCACCGATCGACCTCGCCGCCGGCGGCTACGTCGTGCAGATGTACTTCAACGGCGGAAGCAGCGCCGGCCTCAGCATCCCGCTCGTCGGCACCGTGGCCGCGGGCGAAGTCTTCGTGCTGGCGCAGGCCGCCGCCGATCCCGCCGTCCTCGCGCGGGCCGACCACACCAACACCAACGGCTGGTACAACGGCGACGACGCGGTGGTGCTGCGCAAGGGCGGCACCGACGGCAGCATCATCGACGTGATCGGCCGGATCGGCAGCGACCCCGGCGCCGAGTGGGGCAGCGCGCTGGCCAGCACCGCCGACAACACGCTGCGCCGCAAGGCGGCCATCGATCGCGGCGACACCGTGGCGGACGACGCGTTCGATCCGGCGCTCGAATGGGACGGCTATGCCACCAACACCTTCGACGGCCTCGGCAGCCACCTCGCCACGCCGGGTGACGGCAGTGGCGACGGAGGCACCGGCAATGGCGGCGGTGGCAACGCCTGCAGCGGCGCCTACACGGCCATCGGCCAGATCCAGGGGCACGGCGCCACGGCAGCCGTGACCGGCACGGTGACGACCCGCGGTGTGGTGGTCGGCGACTACGAACTCCCCGCCGGCGGCAGCCAGCTGCGCGGCTTCTACATCCAGGACCCGGTCGGCGACGGCGACCCGGATACCTCGGACGGCCTCTTCGTCTACAACGGCGGCAAGGACAGCGTCGCCCTCGGCGACCTCGTCCAGGTGGCGGGCACCGCCGGCGAATTCCAGGGCCAGACTCAGGTCAGCGCGACTGCCATCACCCGCTGCGGCACCGGCACGGTGAGCCCGACCGACATTCATCTGCCGCTCGCTGGCGCGGACGTGCTGGAACGCTACGAAGGCATGCTGGTGCGCCTGCCGCAGACGCTGTACGTGACGGAGCACTACCAGCTCGGCCGCTTCGGCCAGGTGGTGCTCTCCAGCGGCGACCGTCTGCCCCAGCCCACCGCGGTGGTCGCGCCGGGCGCCGCGGCGCTAGCCCGCCAGGCCGAGAACGACCTCAACCGCATCATCCTCGACGACGCCGACAATACCCAGAACCCCGACCCCGTCCGCTTCGGCCGCGACGGTGCGCCGCTGTCGGCCGTCAATACCCTGCGCGGCGGCGACAGCGCCAGCAATATCGTCGGCGTGCTGACCTGGGGCTGGTCGGGCAACAGCGCCAGCGGCAACGCCTGGCGCGTCCGTCCGGAGAACGCGCTCGGCGGCAACGCACAATTCGGCGCCACCAACCCGCGCCCGGCGGCACCGGACACCATCGGCGGCAGGCTCAGGGTGGCCAGCGTCAACCTGCTCAACTACTTCAACACCTTCGACGGCCTGCCCGACGAGGTGGACAACTGCCGCTACGGCCTGGGCGGCGGCGCCACCGACTGCCGCGGTGCCGACGACGCACCGGAGTTCGAACGCCAGGCGGCCAAGACCGTGGCCGCCATCCTCGGGCTGGACGCCGATATCGTCGGCCTGATGGAAGTGGAGAACGACGGCTACGGCGCGCAGAGTGCGATCGCCGACCTCGTCGCCCGCCTCAACGCCGCGGCCGGCCCCGGCCGCTATGCCTACATCGACGCCGACGCCATGACCGGCAAGACCAACGTGCTCGGTACCGACGCCATCAAGACCGGCCTGATCTACCAGCCGCCGCGGGTGAGCCCGCTCGGCACTGCCGTACTCGACCGCGCGGCCTTCGGCCTCTACACCACCGTGAGCGAAGGCACCATAGGCCGCAACCGGCCGGCGCTGGCACAGAGCTTCCGCGCCGCCGACGGCGGCCGCTTCACGGTGGTGGTGAATCACCTCAAGTCCAAGAGTTCGTCCTGCGCCGGCAACATCGCCCCGGTGCCGTCCGACCCTGACATCGGCGACGGCCAGGGCGACTGCAACCAGACCCGCAGCCAGGCCGCGCGCGAACTGGCCGCCTGGCTCGCCACCGATCCGACCGGCGCCGGAGACAAGGACGTGCTCATCATCGGCGACCTCAACGCCTACGCCCAGGAAGACCCGGTGACCGCGCTGACCGGCGCCGGCTACACCGACCTCGTCGCCCGCGACCTCGGCAGCGCCGCCTACAGCTACGTGTTCGACGGCCAGTGGGGCTACCTCGACCATGCGCTGGCCTCGCCCTCGCTGGCGCGGCAGGTGAGCGGCGTCGCCGGGTGGCACATCAACGCCGACGAACCGGGCGCGCTCGATTACAACACCAACTTCAAGAGCGCCGCGCAGATCGCAGGCTACTACGCCGCCGACGCCTTCCGCGCCTCCGACCACGACCCGGTGGTGGTCGGCCTCGACCTCGACGGCGAGGCGCCGGTGCTGCAGCTCGCTGCCACACCCGACGTGCTGTGGCCGGCGAATCACCAGTATGTCGACGTGGCGGTGACGGTGGACGTGCGCGACAACCGCGATCCGGCGCCGGCGGTGAAGCTGGTGTCGGTAAGCTCGAACGAGCCCGACCAGGGCATCGGCGACGGCCACAGCGCGAACGACATCGTGGTCGTCGACGAGCGCAACTTCCGTCTGCGTGCCGAACGCGCCGGCACCGGCAGCGGCCGCATCTACACCCTCACCTACCGGGCAACGGACTACGCCGGCAACGTCGGCACCGCCAGCGTCGGGGTGCGCGTACCGCACGCAGCGGACAAGTAAGCACCGACGGTGACCGATGTCACGCTGTGGCAGCCCGCTTCACGCGGCTGCCGCGGCAGCGTCACCGCAATGCAAAATGCAACTGGCAGGGTGATGGCTCCCCGCCCCCGGAGATTTTCCATGCATTTCCAGATCAAGACCCTCGCCCTGCTGGTCGGCCTTGCCTGTACGCAGCCGCTCTTCGCCGCCGAATGCGGCGGCAAGGTCGGCTTCGGCGAGGCCGCCGGCCGCGTGCTCACCCAGGTGGACAACCGCGCCGTCGGCGAGAACTGCTTCAACGACCTCATCGTCGACACCGATGCCGAAGGCGCCAACTACGGCAACCATGGCGAATTCGTCAGTGGTTTCGGCGCGCTCGCCCGCGACTGGCGCAGCAAGGGCCTCGTCAGCGAACGCGAGTACGGCGAACTGATGAGCGCGGCAGCGCGCTCCAACGTCGGCAAGACGCTCAAGCTGCGCGTCATCGCCTTCAACGACTTCCACGGCAACATCGACGGCGCCGCCCTCACGCTGTCGAGCAGCGCCGACGGCTTCTCCGGCGTGCGTGCCGGCGGCGTCGATTACCTCGCCGGCCTGGTGAAGCAGCTGCGCGCTTCCGCCCCCAACAGCGTGGTGGTATCGGCCGGCGACCTGATCGGCGCCAGTCCGCTCAATTCGGCGCTGTTCCACGACGAGCCCGCCATCGAAACCATGAACCGGCTCGGGCTCGACTTCAATGCGGTCGGCAACCACGAGTTCGACGAGGGCAAGGACGAGTTGCTGCGCATGAAGGCCGGCGGCTGCCACCCGACCGACGCCAATTCCTGCCAGGGCAACGCGGTCGGCACGCCCTACCCCTTCGAGGGCGCTGCCTTCGACTTCCTCGCCGCCAACGTCACCGACGGCACCACCGGCAAGACTGTCTTCCCGGCCTACGGTATCAAAGAATACAAAGGCATCCGCGTCGCCTTCATCGGCATGACGCTGAAAGGCACGCCGTCCATCGTCACGCCCGGCGGCATCGTCGGGCTGCAGTTCGGCGACGAGGCCGACACGGTCAATGCGCTCATCGGCAAGCTCAAGGACGATGGCGTGAACGCGGTCGTAGTGCTGGTGCACGAGGGCGGCTACGCCAGCGGCGGCATCAACGGCTGCAACGGCATTTCCGGCCCCATCGCCGACATCGTCCAGCGGCTGGACGACGCGGTGGACCTGGTCGTCTCCGGCCACACCCACGCCGCCTACAACTGCACGCTGCCCAATCGCAACGGCCGCAGCATCCCGGTGACCAGCGCCGGCTCCTACGGCCGGCTCCTCACCCGCATCGACCTGGTGCTGGACACCCGGCGCCGCGACGTCATCGCCGCCCGCGCCACGAACCTCGTAGTCGATCGCAACAACGCGCTCGGCGCCGCCGAACCCATCGTGCCGGACGCCGCCATCGCCGGCATCGTCGCCAACTACAACGCGCTCAGCGGCCCGATCGCCAACCGGGTGATCGGCAGCATCACCGCCACGCTCAGCCGCAGCGCCAACGCCGCCGGCGAATCGGTGCTGGGCGACGTGATCGCCGACGGCCAGTTGCTGGCGACCGCGCCGGCGGACAAGGGCGGCGCGGTCGTGGCCTTCATGAACCCGGGCGGCATCCGCGCCGACTTCACCTACGCCGGCAGCAGCGCCGGCGAAGGCGACGGCCAGGTGACCTACGGCGAGGCCTTCACCGTGCAACCCTTCGGCAACAGCCTGGTGGTGAAGACCTTGAGCGGCCAGCAGATCCACGACCTGCTCAACCAGCAGTGGGCGGTGGGCCAGTCGGCCAGCGGCCGCATCCTGCAGGTATCGGAAGGGTTCAGCTACAAGCACACCTTCACCCCCGGCGTCAGCCCGCTGGGCGGTAACTACCTGTGCGACGGCTCGGTCATGCTCAATGGCACCCCGATCGACAAGGCGGCCCCCTACCGGGTGACGATGAACTCTTTCCTCGCCACCGGCGGCGACAACTTCAGCGTGTTCAACCTCGGCACCGACCAGCTCGGCGGCGACGTGGACCTCGACGCGCTGGCCGCCTGGTTCGCGGTACGCGCGCCGGCCGCACCGACGCCGCTCGATCGCATCCAGAAAGTCGCGAGCTGCAACTAGGCGGGCACCACCATGGCGGACGGCAGGGCCGCCCGCTACCTGTGGCGCGGCGGGCGCGTTACCATGGCGCCCGCCATGCCCATCACCCCAGCCAGCCTCAGCTTTGCCGACGACGGCACCCCGTTTTCCGCCACCTACGACGACGTTTACCACTCGAGCGATGGCGGTCTCGGCCAGGCCCACCACGTCTTTCTCGCCGGCAATGGCCTGCCGGCGCGCTGGCGTGGACGCGAACGCTTCGTCATCGTCGAGACCGGTTTCGGCCTCGGCCTCAACTTCCTCGCCACCTGGGCCGCCTGGCGCGCCGATCCGCAGCGCAGCGCACGCCTGCACTTCGTGTCCTGCGAACTCCACCCCTTCCGCGTGGACGATCTCGTCCGCCTGCATGCGCGCTGGCCGGAATTTGCCCCGCTTGCCGCCGAACTGCAGGCGCAGTGGCCCTGCCTCGCGCCCGGCGTGCATCGCCTGCACCTGGACGATGGGCGGGTCTGCCTGACGCTGTGGTTAGGCGATGCGCGCGACGGCCTCGCCCAGCTCGACGCACGCGCCGACGCCTTCCTGCTCGACGGCTTCTCGCCGGCTAAGAACCCGGAGCTGTGGTCGGCGCGCATCTTCCACCTGCTCGCCCGGCTGGCCGCACCCGGCGCCACCCTGGCCACCTGGTCGGTGGCCGGCGAGGTGCGCGAAGGGCTGCGCCGCGCCGGCTTCGAGGTCGAGAAGGCGCCCGGCTTCGGCGGCAAGCGGCAGATGCTGCGCGGCCGCTACCTCGGCCGCGAGCCGGCGGTGGCGACCGACGCCGCATCGGCGCGCCAGGCGCTGGTGATCGGCGCCGGTGTCGCCGGCACGTCAGTCGCCGAACGTCTCGCCGCGCGCGGCTGGACGGTGGATGTGATCGACGCCGCCGACGGCCCCGGCCGGGGCGCCTCCGGCAATCACGCCGGCGTGCTGCGCCCGCTCCCCAGCCTCGACGACAACCGCATGGGCCGGCTGACCCGCGCCGGCAGCCTCTACGGCTGGCGCCACATCCGGCGCCTGCAGGCACGCGGCTTCGCAGTCCGCGCCGAGCCCTGCGGCGTGCTGCATCTCGCCCGCGACGCTGCGCAGGAGGCGAAGATGCGGGCGGTGGTCGAGCGCCTGCAACTGCCCGCTCACCATCTGCGTTTCGTCACCGCCGCGCAAGCCGGCGAGCTTGGCGGCTGGCCGGTGCCGCTCGGCGGCTGGTGGTTCGGCGACAGCGGCTGGGTGCAGCCGCCCAGCCTGTGCGCGGCCAACCTCGCCGCCGGCGGCGAGCGCATCCGCACGCACTGGAATGCCCGGGTGCGGCTGGCGCGCGCGGACGATCTCTGGCAGGCCGTCGATGAGCACGGCGCGGTCGTCGCTGCGGCGCCGGTCGCCATCCTCGCCGCCGGCACCGGCATCGCCGGCTTCCCGCTCGCCGCGGCACTGCCGGTGGTGAGCGCGCGCGGCCAGGTCAGCCTGCTGCCCGCCGACGCCGGCAGCCCGCCCAGGGTGGTGATGTGCCGCATGGGCTACGTCAGCCCGGCGGTCGATGGCCTGCGCTGCGCCGGCGCCACCTTCGACGTCGATGACGACGACGGCACGCTGCGCGAGGGCGACCACCGCGAGAACCTGGACAAGCTCGAAGCCATGCTGCCCGGCTATACCGCCGGGTTGGATGCGGCCCGGCTCGCCGGCCGTGTCGGCTTCCGCCCGGCCTCGCCCGACCGCCTGCCGCTGGTCGGTGCGGTGCCGGCGATTGACCATCTCGACAAACCCTGCAAGCTCGACGACATCCCCCGCCAGCCGGGGCTGTACGCACTCTCCGGCTTCGGCGCGCGCGGCCTGGTGTGGGCGGCGCTGGCGGCCGAGACGCTGGCCAGCCGGCTCGACGGGGAACCTTTGCCGGTCGAACGCGATCTGGTGGAGGCCGTCGATCCCGCCCGTTTCCTGCTCCGTCCGGTGCGCATGCCGCGCACCGAGGAATGAGCGCGCTCAGCCCGCGGCCACGGCACTTTTCCTCCTGACAAGACCAACGATATGGATGCGATTCCGCTCTTCTTCCTGCTCGGCTTCGCCGCGCGCCTTGCCCGTTCCGACCTCAAGCTGCCGGGCCAGCTCTACGAGGCCCTGTCGATCTACCTGCTGCTGGCGATCGGCCTCAAGGGCGGCATGGAACTGGCCAAACAGGACCCGCTGCAGGTGGCGCCCCAGGCGCTGGCGGTGCTGGCGCTGGGCGCGCTGATTCCGCTGGTGGCCTTCCCCATCCTGCACAAGCTCGGCCGACTCGACCGCTACAACGCCGCCGCCATCGCCGGCCATTACGGTTCGGTGAGCGTGGTCACCTTCGCGGTCGGGGTCGATTACCTCACCGCGCGCAGCATCCCCTACGAAGCCTACCTGCCGCTCTTCCTGGTGCTGCTGGAGATGCCCGGCATCGCGGTCGGCATCCTGCTCGCCCGCCTCGGCGGCGACCTGCGCAGCGTGCGCTGGGGGCCGCTGCTGCACGAGATCTTCCTCGGCAAAAGCATGGTGCTGCTGGCCGGCGGCCTGCTGATCGGCTGGGTGGCCGGGCCCAAGGGCCTGGTGCCGCTGGAGCCCTTCTTCTTCACCCTGTTCAAGGGCGTGCTCTGCCTCTTCCTGCTCGAAATGGGCCTGGTCGCCGCCGGCCAGGCCGGCGCCCTGCGCACCAGCGGCGCCTTCCTGGTCGGTTTCGCGGTGGCAATGCCGGTGGTGGCCGCAGTCATCGGCAGCGTGGTCGGCCTCGCCATCGGCCTGTCGGCCGGCGGTACGCTGCTGCTGGCGACGCTGGCGGCGAGCGCCTCCTACATCGCCGCGCCGGCGGCGATGCGGATCGCCGTGCCCGAGGCCAACCCCGGCCTGTCGATCACCGCGGCGCTGGTGATCACCTTCCCCTTCAACATCCTGCTCGGGATTCCGCTCTACGAGCGCATCGTGAGCTTTGTCCACGGGAGCTGACCATGCCCAACACCCATCCCTGCAAACTGGTGGTGATCATCGCCGAAGAGGCCCTCGAAGGCCCGCTGGAAAAGGACGTGATGACGCTCGGCGCCCACGGCTACACGGTGAGCGACGTGCGCGGCCACGGCAGCCACGGCGACCGCCAGGGCATCTGGGACGCCGACCGCAGCATACGCATGGAGATCCTGTGCGATGCGGCGACCGCGCTGGCGATCACCACCCACGTCGAGGAGAAATACTTCCGCCACTACGCGATGGTGGCCTATGTGGCCGACGTCGGCGTGCTGCGGCCGCAGAAGTTCGTGCGCTGAAAACGGCGCGGCGCCGGCCCCGCGCAAGGCGGGACGGGCGCCGCGAGTCACCGGCCGGATCGGCCGGCGGACGGGCTCAGAGGTGGTGCGCCAGGCGCGACAGCACGCGCTCGCGGCCCAGCACTTCGACCACCGCGTCGATGGACGGCGTCTGCGGCACGCCGAGCAGCGCCACCCGCAGCGGAATCGCCACCTGCGGCATCTTGAGGCCGTGCTCGGCCATGGTGTCCTTGATCGCCTGGTTGATCGCCGCCTTGTCCCAGTTTGCCGCCTCGAAGCGGGCGCGCAGGCTGGCGAGCGCGGCGCGCGCGGTTTCGGTGAGGTGCTGGCCGATCACCTCGGGCGCGGCATGCACTTCGACGCAGAAGAGTTCGGCCGCATCGGCCAGCTCGTTGAGATTGCCGGCGCGGTCCTTGTACAGCGCCACCACCGCTTCCAGCGCCGGGCCGGCCTCCGGATTCACGCCGCGGCGGGCAAGCCGGCTGGCGACTTCGGCCGCCAGGTAGGCGTTGTCGGCCTGCTTGATGTAGTGGGCGTTCAGCCAGTTGAGCTTCTCGGTGTTGAACTGCGCGGCCGAGGGCGTGATGTGGTCGAGGTCGAACCACTCGACGAATTGCTGACGGCTGAATATCTCGTCGTCGCCGTGGCTCCAGCCGAGGCGCGCGAGATAGTTGATGACCGCTTCCGGCAGATAGCCCTCGTCGTCGTACTGCATCACGCTCACCGCGCCGTGGCGCTTGGAGAGCTTGGTGCCGTCGTCGCCGAGGATCATCGACAGGTGGGCGTACTGCGGCACGGTGGCGCCGAGCGCCTGCAGCACGTTGATCTGGCGCGGGGTGTTGTTCACATGATCGTCGCCGCGGATGACCTGGGTGATGCCCATGTCCCAGTCGTCCACCACCACGCAGAAGTTGTAGGTCGGCGTACCGTCGGCGCGGGCGATGATGAAGTCGTCGAGTTCCGTGTTGGCGATCTCGATGCGGCCCTTCACAAGGTCGTCCCAGGCCACCACGCCGGTGGTCGGGTTCTTGAAGCGCACCACCGGCTGCACGCCGGCCGGCGGCGTCGGCAGCGTCTTGCCGGCTTCGGGGCGCCAGCGGCCGTCGTAGCGCGGCTTCTCCTTCCTCGCTTCCTGCTCGGCGCGCAGCGCGTCGAGTTCTTCCTTCGACGTGTAGCAGTGGTAGGCGGTGCCGGCGGCGAGCATCTGCCGGATCACTTCCTTGTAGCGATCCATGCGCTGCATCTGGTAGAACGGGCCCTCGTCGTGCTCCAGGCCCAGCCACTTCATGCCGTCCAGGATGGCCTGCACCGCTTCCGGGGTGGAGCGGGCGACGTCGGTATCCTCGATGCGCAGGATGAAGCTGCCGCCGTGGCGGCGGGCATAGGCCCAGGAGAACAGCGCCGTGCGGGCACCGCCGATGTGGAGGTAGCCGGTGGGGCTGGGCGCGAAACGGGTACGGACTTGGTTGGCGGCCATCGTGGGACTCGGAATGCGGACAAATCGGAAGGCGCGATTCTAAGCGATCGGCGCCACCTTGCGGCGCAGCAGGCGCCGCGCAAGAGGATTGCAGATGTATATCGGAGAAATCGCCCGACGGACCGGCGCCTCGCCCAAGGCGATCCGCCACTACGAGGCCCTCGGCCTGCTCGGCACGGTGGGGCGCAGCGGCAGCTACCGGGTGTATTCGGAACTGGATGTAGCGCAGGTCGAGCTCATCCGTCAGGCGCAGGCGCTGGGCTTTCGCCTGGCCGAGTTGCAGCCGCTGGTCGCCGGCGGCGGCGAACCGGACTGGCCAGTGCTGTGCCGGCTGATCGAAGCCAGGCGCGCCGCGATCACGGCCGAAATCGAACGCCTGCGCGCGCTCGACCTGCGACTCGACGCAGTACATGCGGAAATCCGCGCCTGCCTCGCCAGCACTGCGACCGTCGCCGCGTCACACTGCGAAGCGGCCCGCGCCGCACTGCCGGAAGACGCCCCCGCTTGACTCTGCCCCCAAGGGCAAGCTCTAGCCTGTTCGCCCTTTCCAGCATGGAGCGAAGACGATGGGCAAACGCATCCTGGTGATACTCGGGCATCCCTCGCACGAAAGCCTGTGCGGCGCGCTCACCGATGCCTATGCCGAAGCCGCTCAAGCGGCGGGGCACGAGGTCACGCTGCTGCGCCTGGGCGAACTCGATTTCGATCCCAGTCTGCACGAGGGCTACAACCGCATCCAGGCGCTCGAAGCCGATCTGGTGAAAGTGCAGGCCGCCATCCGGTGGGCCGAACACATCGCCTTCGTCTTCCCGGTGTGGTGGGGCAGCGTGCCGGCGGTACTCAAAGGCATGCTGGACCGCGTTTTCCTGCCCGGTTTCGCCTTCCAGTACCGGACGGGGGCGCTGTTTCCGGAACCGTTGCTGAAGGGCCGCAGTGCCGACCTCGTGGTGAGCATGGATACCCCGCCCTGGTATTTCCGCTGGATATACCGCATGCCGGCGGTGCACCAGATGCGCAAGACCACACTGGAATTCTGCGGCATCCGGCCAGTGCGGACCCTGCTGCTGGGCCCGGTGAAAGGTGCCGCGCCGCAGCGCCGCGAAGCCTGGCTGGCCAAGGCGCGCGCGCTGGCCGGACGCATCCGCTAGCCGCCGGCACCGGCGCCCCTGCCCTGTCGCACGGCTGCAATCTCCACGACTCCGTGACACCTGCCACATCCGCCGAAGGCCTGTGCGCCCCGCCCGCCGTCGATTCTTGATCTAGCGCAAATGCCTAAATTGGGCAGTCAGTATCGTTCCGGGCTGTTTACCCCGACACCTCCGCCACCATGAACCTCAAGGCCTTCATCATTGCCACGTCGGCCGCCGTCGGCATCATCTTTGCCGGTGGCAGCTGGTGGGCGATCAGCTCGGCGTTCGAACAGGCCTTCAGCACCCACGCCCGCGATCAGGCGCGCGAAGCCGCCCGCGTCAGCTTTGCGGCGATGTACGGGATCATGAGCCAGGGCTGGACGCGCGCGCAGGCCGAACGCTTTCTCGACGGCATCCACGCCGGCAGCAGCGAATCCGGCCTGAAGGTGGCGATCTACCGCGGCGCCGCGGTCGAGGCCCGCTACGGCAGCATCGCCCAGCCTGTTCCCGACGCGCTGGTGGATGCCGCCCTGCGCCACGGCGAAGCCGCCGACCGGCTGGCAGACGGCGTGTTCCGCAGTGCGATTCCGCTGAAGGCCGAGGCGCGCTGCCTCGGCTGCCACGACAACGCCGGCGTGGGCGAGGTGCTGGGCGCGATCGAGGTCAGCCAGCCCTATGCCCAGGTGCTGCAGCATGCGCGCTCGGCCTTCTATCTGAGCGCCCTGCCCAGCCTGCTGCTGGGCCTGCTGCTCGCCGGCACCGCGGTGTGGTGGGTCGGCCGCCTGATCTCGCGCAGCGTCAGCGAGGTCGAACGCAGCCTCGATTCGATCAACAAGGTGTCGGACCTGCGCCACCTCACTCCCGGCAAGCACCGCCACAGCTTCAGCGAGATCGAGCGGGTGCACGAGGCCATCGGCGGGCTTGCCGGCCGGCTGCGCACCATCGCGGTGGACAAGGACATCCTGCTGTTCGAGATCGGCCTGCTCGAGAAATTCGTCATCACCTCGGAAGTGATCCGCGACTGGCGCGCCTATGTCGGCAGGCTGCTGGAGGACATCAACACCATCATCGACGCCCATGTGCTGTTCTCGGTGTTCCAGATCGACGACGAACTCTTCGACGTCGAGATCTTCTGGCATGTGCAGCCGGGCGCCGCGACCCGCGCGCAGATCGAGGGCGTGGTGCGCGACACCCTGCGCGACGACCCGCGCTTCTCCGATCCCGCCCTGCTCAACATCCATCACCACTATCCGGCAAAGCCGGCAACCGAGCCGGTGGATGCGGTGGCGCTGACGCTGCGGGTGAAGTCCTTCTTCGTCGACCGCCCCAAGATCGGCAGCATCGTCGGCATCGGCGTGCAGTCGGCCGGCGCGGTGGACCAGACCCACAACCTGGTGCTCGACTCCATCCTGTCGACCCTGCTGAACGTGGTCGGCTCGATCAAGGCCATCCACAAATACACCCGCGACCTCGAGTACTACGCCACTCGCGATCCGCTCACCGACCTCTACAACCAGCGCGTGTTCTGGGAACTGCTCGACTACGAGATCGACCGCAGCCGGCGCCACGACAGCCGCGCCACCCTGCTGCTGATCGACCTCGACAACTTCAAGCTGATCAACGACCACTACGGCCACGCCACCGGCGACCGCTTCCTCCAGCAGTTCGCGCGCAGCATGCAGGGCGCGCTGCGCGGCGGTGACATCCTGGCCCGCTACGGCGGCGACGAGTTCGTCGTGATCCTGCCCGAAACCGAGCTGGAACAAGGCCATGCGATCGCACGCCGGGTGCTGGACGTGACCCGCGACATCGCCCTCGACGTGCCGGACAACGATCCGATCCGGGGCACGGTGTCGATCGGCCTGGCGGTCTATCCCGACCACGCCACCGCCGGCAAGGATCTCTTCCTCTTCGCCGACAACATGATGTACCGCGCCAAGGCCGAGGGTAAGGAACGGGTGGTGGTGCCGACCGAGGAGGACGTGATGGCGGTGTTCCGCGACGTCTCCGAGATGAGCCTGGCGGTGCTCAACGCCGTCAACGAGCGCCGCATCATCCCCTTCTTCCAGCCCATCATGCGGGTGGAGGACGGCCGCATCGCGGCGGTGGAAGTGCTGTCGCGGCTGGAGGTGAACGGCCAGTTGCTGCGCGCCGACCAGTTCATCGAGATCGCCGAGAAGATGGGCGTGATCCACCGTCTGGACGCCATCGTCATCGAAGCGGCCCTCGCCAGGGTGCGCGAGAGCGACTTCGACGGCCACATCTTCTTCAACCTGTCGCCGCGCGCGCTGGTGCTGGCGGAATTCGCCCGCACGCTACGCACCATCGTCGCCGCCTCCGGCATCGCCCCCGAGCGCATCGTGTTCGAGATCACCGAACGCGACACGGTGAAGAACCTGTCGCTGCTGGAACGCTTCATCTGCGACCTCAAGGCCGAGGGCTTCCGGCTGGCGATCGACGACTTCGGATCCGGCTTCTCGTCTTTCCACTACCTGCGCCGCTTCCCCTTCGACTTCCTCAAGATCGAAGGCGACTTCATCGCCAACATGATCAACAGCGAACGCGACCAGATCTTCGTGCAGAGCATCACCGAGCTGTCGCGCGCGCTCAACATCCAGGTGATCGCCGAGTTCGTGGAGTCGGCCGAGGTGCTCGACATGCTGCACGACTTCGGCATCGACTACGCGCAGGGCTACCACATCGGCCGGCCGGACCGTCAGATCGCGGCGCACCGCCCCGCGGCTGCCGCACCCGGCCGCGGGGTGGTGACGATTCAGTAACCCGCCGCCTTGCCCTCGCGGCGCGGATCGGCTGCGCCCACCCAGGCATCGCCTTCGCGCACGATCAGGCTGGTACCGCTGGTCAGTTCGCGCAGCACCGTTTCGTGGCCGAAGAGCCCCAGGCGCCGGGCCAGTTCGCGTCCGGCAGGCCCGTCCTCCACCTCGGTCGGCCCGTTGCGGCTGCCGGCATGCGGGCGTGCCAGCACCGCGTCCGGCGGCAACTGCCAGGCGAGCAGGCCGACCAGCGTCGCCGCGACGTAGTTGATGATGGCGCTGCCGCCGGGCGACCCCAGCACCGCATGCAATCGGCCGTCCGGTGCAAGCACCAGGGTAGGCGCCATCGAGCTCAAGGGCCGCTTGCCGGGGCCAACACGGTTGGGATGCTTACCGCGTGCATCCTCCGGCCGGAACGAAAAATCGGTGAGCTGGTTGTTGAGCAGCAGGCCATGCACCATGCGCCGGCTGCCGAAGGCGTTCTCGATCGACGCGGTCAGCGCCACCGCATTGCCGTCCGCATCGACCACAGAAACATGCGTGGTGGCCGGCAGTTCGGGGCTTATCGCCGCCGTCGCCGGTGGCGCGGACACCGGCACCCCCGGCTGTGCAAAGCCCATGCTCGCATCCAGCGCGATGCCATCCGCGCGCGCGGTCAGATAGCGCCGATCCAGCAGCCGCGCCGGACTCAGCGGCATGGCTGGCGGATCGCCGTACCAAGCATCGCGGTCGGCATAGGCCAGGCGGCCCGCCTCGGCAAACAAGTGTGTGGTAAAGGCGGAATCCGGATCGAGCGCCGGCAGGTCGAAGCGCTCCAGCATGCCGAGCAGGGCCAGCACGCTGGCGCCACCGGCGCTCGGCGGCGGCATGCCGCATACCGTCCAGTGGCGATAGGCGCCGCACAGGGGGCGCCGCTCGATCACCCTATATCCGGCAAGATCCGTTTCCGCCAGCTTGCCGGCGGCCGGCTCGCGCCGGACTGCGGCGACGATGTCGCGCGCGATCCCGCCACGGTAGAAGACGTCGGCGCCTTGCTCCGCGACCATGTGGAGCAGTTCGGCAAGCGGCGGATTGCGCAACGTCGCGCCGACCGCGAGCGGCCTGCCATGCGCATCGTAAAAGCGCTCCCGCGCCTCGGCATCGCTCGCCAGGAAGGGATCGCGCGCGATCAGGGCATGCAGCCGGGGGGAGACCGGAAAGCCCTCGCCCGCCAGCCGGATGGCGGCCTCGAACAGCCGCCGCCAAGGCAGCCGGCCATGCCGTCGATGCACCTCGCCGAGCAGTTTCGGCAAGCCGGGCACGCCGACCGCACGCCCCCCGACCACGGCGTCGAAGAAGCCCATGGCTTGTCCGTCCGGGCGCAGGAACCAGCGTTCGTCGACTTCAGCCGGTGCCGTCTCGCGGCCATCCCAGGCGCTGATGCGACGCGATGCGGCATCGAAATTCAGCAGGAAACCGCCACCACCCAAGCCGGCGGACTGCGGTTCGACCACGTTCAGCACCAAGGCTGCCGCGATCACCGCATCGACCGCGCTGCCGCCTTCGGCCAGTACGGCGACGGCGGCATCGGTGGCGTGCGGGTTGGCCGTGACGACCATCGCGCGCGGCGCACGGACCGCCGGCCTGGCCTCGAATCCGGTCGCACCTTCCGGCTGCGGCGGCAACCCGGCGGCATGCGCCCCCCAGGCGCCCGCGCACAGGGCCGCGAACGCCAGCCGGCCGAAGGCGCGCATCGACATGCCGCAGTTCAGCCGGTCCAGGCCGGCAGCTGCCGGGGCAGCGAAGTCCAGGCCAGACGCAGGTAGTCCGGCAGGCCCGCGCGCGTCTCCACCTCGACTTCACCTTCGAGCAGCGGTGCGAGATAGGCCTTGGCCTCCGCGGTGACATGCAGGCCGTCCGCGCGGATGAAACGTGCCGGCACGCGCCGCTCCAGATTGGCCACCTCTGCCACATCGATCGGCTGCACGTCCCAGCGGTAAGGCTGGTCGGCCAGCCGCCGGATGCCGGGCATCACGCCATCGAGACCGGCCAGCGCGTACATCACCCCGGCCCGCCCCACCGCCTTCGCCTGTGCCACGTCAGTGGCCGAACGCCAGTGTCCGGCCGCGCGCTGCAGGTAATCGGGAATCGCCCAGTGGTGCTTGTAAGCCAGCCTCGCTTCGACCAGCCGGGCAATGCACTGGCCGGCGCCGCCGAGTTGGACATGGCCGAGCGCATCATGCGACTGCTCCATCACCAGGCTGCCGTCGGCGCGGCGTATGCCCTCGGCCACGGTCACCGCGCAGTAGCCCAGGCGCTCCACCACAGCCTGCACCCGCGCGAGGAAGGTGGCCTCGTCGAACGGCACCTCGGGAAGCAGCACGATGTGCGGCGGCTCGTCCTCGCCACGCGCGGCAAGCGCGGTAGCCGCAGCCAGCCAGCCCGCATTGCGCCCCATCACCTCCATGACGAAGACGCGGCCGCGACGGCTGGACATCGCGGCCAGATCCAGGCCGGATTCGAGCATGGAGGTGGTAAGGTACTTTGCCGCCGAACCGAAACCGGGTGAACAGTCGGTGCCTTCCAGATCGTTGTCCACCGTCTTGGGCACGCCGATGCAGCGCAAGGGGTAGCCGCGCGCGCGCGCCGCCGCGGACAGGCGCGCCACCGTGTCCATCGAACCGTTGCCGCCGTTGTAAAGGAAAGCACCGATGCGATGCGCGGCAAACACCGCAAACAGGCGGTCGTACTGGGCGGGATTGCGCTCCATCGGATCGAGATCGAAGCGGCAGGAGCCAAAGGCCCCGCCCGGCGTGCGTGCCAGCCGTGCCAGTTCGTCGGCGGACAGGGCCGCGGTATCGAACAGGTTCTCATCGAGTACGCCGAGGATGCCGTGGCGGGCGGCCAGCACGGTACCGATCTCGTCCGGGTGCTCGCGCGCAGCCTCGATCACGCCTGCAGCGGTGGCATTGATGACGGCAGTGACACCGCCCGATTGCGCGTAGAGAAGATTGAAAGCGGCGTTGGAAGTCATCGGTATCGGTGTGCGGCGATTCGACATGGCGGCACGAAGGCCGCTTCATACCTGCAAAGACAAACGCGGCCGGCACCGGGTTCGGCACCGACCGCGTTCTGAGCGCGAAAAACGACTGCCACGCTTGCCACTACATGGCGGCGCTGCCCCCCGAGGGGGCGTTTTCTGTCTTGGGGTGGCCCGGCGACAAAAAAACGCGCGCTGCTTACTTGAGGGCGTCGAAGGCGCGTGCGGTGATCGCGTCGACCGCACCGAGGCCGGAGATCTTGCGCACCTTGGGCGCCTTGGCGTCGCCGGACGCAGCCCAGCTGCTGTAGTACTCGACCAGCGGCTTGGTCTGGGCGTGATAGACGTCGAGGCGCTTCTTGACGGTTTCTTCCTTGTCGTCGTCGCGCTGCACCAGGTCTTCACCGGTGACATCGTCCTTGCCTTCGATCTTGGGCGGGTTGTACTTGACGTGGTAGGTACGGCCCGAAGAGAGGTGGGCACGGCGGCCGCTCATGCGCTCGACGATCTCGCTGTCGGGCACGTCGATCTCGAGCACGAAGTCGATCGGCACACCGGCATCCTTCATCGCGTCGGCCTGCGGAATGGTGCGCGGGAAGCCGTCGAACATGTAGCCGGACTTGCAATCGTCCTGCTGCAGGCGATCCTTCACCAGGCCGATGATGATTTCGTCGGAAACCAGGCCGCCGGCATCCATCACCTTCTTCGCCTCGATACCCAGCGGCGTGCCGGCCTTGACCGCGGCGCGCAGCATGTCACCGGTGGAGATCTGCGGAATGCCGAATTTCTCCTTGATGAAGTTCGCTTGCGTGCCCTTGCCCGCTCCCGGCGGTCCCAACAGAATCAGTCGCATACACCCTCCCGATATTTCGGCCGTTACTGCGCGGCCTGACTTTATGAACTAAAAGGCCGAAACTTAACCGAGTCGCCGGGTGTGGTCAAACAATGGACTACCCGATGTCGGCTTTGCGACAGGCACCGCCGGCTCAGCCCGCCATCGCGGTGAAAACGGCCCGCACCCGCTCCAGATCTTCCGGCGTATCCACACCGGCTGCCGGTGCCGCATCGAGGCTGAGCACCCGGATGCGGTAGCCGTGCCACATCGCGCGCAACTGCTCCAGCGCCTCCCACTGCTCGATCGGCGCCGGCGTCAGCTCCGCATAGCGCCGCAGGAAGCTGACGCGGTATGCATAGAGCCCGACGTGGCGCAGCACCGGCATGCCGGACGGAATCGCTACACGGCCGCCCGCATCGGCCCAGGCGTCGCGTGCCCAGGGAATCGGCGCGCGCGAAAAGTACAGCGCGCGGCGCCTGGCGTCGCACACCACCTTGACCACGTTGGGATTGAAGACATCGCCCGCGTCGTGGATCGGGTGCGCCGCGGTGGCGATCGCGGCCTCCGGATCGTCGGCCAGCTCTTGTGCCACCGCGGTGATGATGCTGACGTCGATCAGCGGCTCGTCGCCCTGCACGTTGACCACGATGTCCTCGTCCCGCCACCCCAGCAGGCCAGCCACTTCGGCAAGGCGATCGGTACCGCTAGGATGGTCGGACCGGGTCATCACGACCCGCCCGCCGGCCGCCTCGACCGCCTCGCGCACGCCGTCGTGATCGGTTGCGACCCAGACCTCGTCCGCGCCGGCAGCGCAGGCCTGCTCCAGCACACGAACGATCATCGGCTTGCCGGCAATGTCGGCGAGCGGCTTGCCCGGCAGGCGGCTGGAGGCGAAGCGCGCCGGGATGACAATGCGAAACCCCTTGCCCATGACGGCGTGCGCGTCAGCGCAGGGCATCCACTTCTTCAGCGCTCATGGTGCGCGCCTCTTCTTCCAGCATCACCGGGATGCCGTCACGAATCGGGAAGGCCAGGCGGTCGGCCTTGCACACCAGTTCGCGCTTGTCCTTCAGGTAATCCAGCGGCCCCTTGCAGATCGGGCAGACGAGAATTTCAAGCAGGCGGGCGTCCATTGTTCAGTTTCTCCAGGATGCGTTCGGCGGCACCCGAACCGATTTCGGCCTGCACCGGGAACTCCCAGGTGTCGGCCGGCGCGAAAGGCGCGCATTTTACCGCATCCTTGCTGGTCATCAGCTTCGGTTCTCCGGGCGCGAAATCGAGGTCGGCCGCCGTGAAACGGTGATGATCGGGGAAGGGATGCGGCACCACGTCCAGCCCCATGGCCATGAGCTGATCGAAAAAGCGTTCGGGCCGGCCTATCCCGGCGATCGCATGCACGCGGCGACCGACGAAGGCCGCAGCGTCACAGCGGTCGGCCGGCGTGGCGAGCCTCCTGAACAGGCTGCCGGACAAATGCATGGCAAAGGTCGGTGCCGGCCAGACGGCACCCCGTGCCGAACGAGCGTCGCCGTGGAGCAGCACGACATCGACCGCCTTCAACCGGGACACCGGTTCGCGCAAGGGGCCGGCCGGCAGCAGCCAGCGATTGCCGAGCGTGGCCGGATCGACCACCGCCACTTCGACATCGCGTGCCAGCCGGTAATGCTGCATGCCGTCGTCGGAGACGATGACGTCACACTCGGGATGCCGGTCCAGCAGGGCCCGTGCCACCCGCGGACGGTCGCGGCCGACGAAGACCGGGCAGCCGGTGAGGCGGGCAAGCAGCACAGGCTCGTCGCCGAACACCGCGGGATCGCCGTCCGCCGGCACCGAGGCGAACTCGTCCACCGTACCGCCATGGCCCCGGCTGACAACGCCGGGCTGCCAGCCTGACGCTTTCAACCGCGCGACCAGCCAATCGACCGTGGGGGTCTTGCCGCTGCCGCCGACGGCGATGTTGCCGACGACGATGACCGGCACCGGCAAGCGTACCGCGCGCAACAGGCCGATCCGATAGAACCCGCGTCGCAGCCCGGCAAGCAGGCCGAACAGCAGGGAAACCGGGAACAGCAGCCAAGCGCGCGCGCCACGTTCGCGCCAGAACGCCGGGGCGGAGGGCATCTGCCCGCGCTCGGCCATCGTCGCTGCCTCAGTTCGCCGGCGTCTGGGTGGCGAAGGTGATGTGGGCGAGCCCCGCCCGCTGCGCGGCCTGCATGACATCGACCACGCTCTGGTGGGCAGTCTTGGCATCCGCGCTGACGACCACGACGGGTTCTGCACCGCTGCCCGGCATGGCTTTGCCGAGCGCCGCCGCGATCGCGTCTATGCCTTTGCCGCCGACCGGCTGGCGATTGACCAGCACGTCGCCCGCGGCGGTCACTGCCACCGCGATCTCGTTGGGAACGGTGTCGCTGCTTTCCGTCGCGGAGGTCGGCAGGTTGATTTCCAGCCCGGACACCTTGGAGAAGGTGGTGGTCAGCATCAGGAAGATCACGATGACCAGCAACACGTCGATGAACGGGATCAGGTTGATCTCCGGCTCCTCGCTACGGGCGCCCCGCCTGAAATTCATGGACATCGCCCTCAACCGCGCCGGTCGCCCTGGGCGACCTCGACCAGCTTGATCGCCTGCTGCTCCATGTCGATGACGAAATCGTCGATCAGGCGGCGGAAATGGCGCCAGAAAATCATCGTTGGAATGGCGATGACGAGGCCGAAACCGGTGGCATAGAGAGCAACGGAGATACCGTGCGCGAGTTGGGCCGCGTTGGCACCACCAACGCCCTGCGAGGCGAAGATCTCGATCATGCCGATGACGGTGCCGAACAGGCCCAGCAAGGGCGCCACCGAAGCGATGGTGCCCAGGGTGGTGAGGAAACGTTCCAGCTCGTGCACCACGGCGCGGCCGGTTTCTTCGATCGCCTCCTTCATCACCTCGCGCGTGCTGCCGATGTTGCGCAGACCGGCAGCCAGGACCCGACCGAGCGGGGAATGGGCTGCGACGCGGCCGATCATCTCGCTGGATGCGCCGTGATTGCGCAGGTCGGTCAGCACCTTGTCCAGCAGGCCGGCCGGCACGACGCGGGCGCGACGCAGGGAAATGGAGCGCTCGATGATCAGTGCCACTGCAATGACCGACGCCAGCAACAAGGGCCAGATCGGCCAACCGGCAGCCTGGATGATCTCGAACACGCGCACACTCCCCGGTAAAAAGCGGCACTCTAGCGCCCGGAATCGGACACGGCAAGCCCGCAACGCCATCGTCATCAGAGAGGCGGGATGGCCGCAGCAATCCACAAAAGCTGTGGATAAGTTTGTGGACTGATTCGGGATGTTGCCCCAAACCCTTGTCGCCACAAGCCTTCCCTTGCTCCGCTGAAAAAAGAGGCAACAAATTAAATCTTTTTAAAACAGATACTTATTAAATCCACCTAATCGGATCAAGGACTTGCGCTGTTCGGCTTGACAGGGCTTCGGCCCTGTGGATTGCGCTACAATCCGGGCCATGAATTTCACCGACCCGACGCCGGAAAAAACGCCGCTATCCCTGTCCGCTCAAGTGCTTACGGTGTCGGCCCTGAACCGTCTCGCGCGCGAGGTGCTGGAGTCCTCGATTCCCTTGCTGTGGGTCGCCGGCGAAATTTCCAACCTCACCCGGGCCGCGTCCGGGCACCTGTACTTCACCCTCAAGGACGAGCAGGCGCAGGTGCGTTGCGCGATGTGGCGCAACCGCGCGCAGCTGCTGGCCTTCCGCCCCGAAAACGGCATGCGGGTGGAAGCCCGCGCCCTGGTCACGCTGTACGAGGTCCGGGGCGACTACCAGCTCGGGATCGAGGCGCTGCGACCGGCCGGCATCGGCAACCTGTTCGAAGCCTTCACCCGCCTGAAGGAAAAACTCGCTGCCGAGGGGCTGTTCGACCCGCTGCTCAAGCGTCCGCTGCCGCCCTTCCCGCGCGGCATAGGCATCGTCACCTCGCCGGCCGCCGCCGCCCTCCGCGACGTGCTGGCAACGCTCAGGCGGCGCGCACCGCAACTGCCGGTCGTGCTTTATCCGGCGCCGGTACAGGGCCAGGACGCCGCCGCCAAACTGGCGATCGCACTCGAACAGGCGGGGAAACGTGCCGATCGTGACGGCATCGACCTCATCCTGCTGGTTCGCGGCGGCGGCAGCATCGAGGACCTGCAGGCCTTCAACGACGAGGCGCTGGCGCGCACCATCCGCTGCAGCCCGATACCGGTGGTGAGCGGGGTCGGCCACGAAACCGACTTCACCATCGCCGACTTTGCCGCCGACCTGCGCGCGGCGACGCCGACCGGTGCCGCCGAGCTCGCCAGCGCAGGCTTTCACGCCGCACAGGACCGCCTCGCCACGGCCGGGCACCGCCTCACCCACGCGCTGCGGCGACGCCTGGAGAGCGCAGCACAAAGGGTGGACCGCGCCGCACTGCAGCTCGTCCATCCGCGCCAGCGACTGCAGCGCGCCCGTGCCGACATCGATGCGCTATCGAGACGCCTGCGCACCGCCATGACGCAGCAGCTGCAGCGCGCCCGGCACGCCCACGGACGCCTCGAACTCCGGCTCGCGACCCGCCGCCCCGACCTTGCACGCGAACGCGACCGCCAACGGCAGCTGGCCCTTCGGCTGACGCGGGCTGCCGACCTCTGGCTGCACCATCGTCACCAGCAACTCGACACGCTGCGCGCCCATCTCCAGCACCTCGCGCCCGAAGCGGTGCTTGCTCGCGGCTACAGCATCGCGCGCGATGCCACCGGGAGCATCCTGCGCTCGACTGCGGCGGTGCAGGTCGGCGATGCAGTCAGCGTGCAACTGGCCGACGGCACCCTGCACACGCAGGTCAACCGAACCACGCCGGATTGAGGCGCCAGACACGCAAGCGCCGGGCGGCTTGCGCTCGCGCCGGCCGTCCGCGCGTAGCGGGATATGCATTTGCAGTCGCCGCGGTTTCCGAAAACCCCGGATCGGCTTAAGATCACCGGCTGTCGGGATTGGCATCGAACTCCAATCCTGACTAGAATTGTCGGACTTTACCCCCCAACGAATACTGACAGGAGAACTCGATGGAACACACCCTGCCCGCCCTGCCCTACGCCAAGAACGCCCTGGCGCCGGCCATCTCGGAAGAAACGCTGGAATTCCACTACGGCAAGCACCATCAAGCCTATGTCACCAACCTGAACAACCTGATCAAGGGCACCGAGTACGAGACCCTCGACCTCGAAGCCATCATCAAGAAGGCCCCGGCCGGCGGCGTGTATAACAACTCCGCCCAGGTCTGGAACCACACCTTCTTCTGGAACAGCATGAAGCCGAACGGCGGCGGCGAGCCGACCGGCGCGCTGGCCGACGCGATCAAGGCCAAGTGGGGCTCCTTCGACGACTTCAAGAAGGCCTTCCAGGCTTCCGCCGTGGGCAACTTCGGTTCCGGCTGGACCTGGCTGGTGAAGAAGGCCGACGGCTCGGTCGACATCGTCAACATGGGCGCCGCCGGCACCCCGCTGACCACCGGCGACAAGGCCCTGCTCTGTATCGATGTGTGGGAACACGCCTACTACATCGACTACCGCAACCGTCGCCCGGACTTCGTCGCCACCTTCCTCGACAAGCTGGCCAACTGGGAATTCGCGGCCAAGAACTTCGCCTGATCGCTCAGGTTCGCGGGTGCCCGGCACCTGCCACGCGGAAAGCGACCCCTGGGGTCGCTTTCTTTTTTTGCACGCGACGAGGGCCCCGGTGCTCGACATCCTCTATCGCGACGAGCACCTCGTCGCCATCCACAAGCCGTCCGGCCTGCTCGTCCATCGCAGCGCACTGGACGCCCACGAGGAACGCTTCGCGGTGCAGATGCTGCGCGACCAGATCGGGCGCCATGTGCACCCGGTGCACAGGCTGGACAAGGGCACATCGGGCGTACTGCTGTTCGCACTCGACCGCGACAGCGCCGCCCGGCTCGCCAGCCAATTCGAGAGTCGGCAGGTCGGCAAGCGCTACCTCGCGATCGTGCGCGGCCATCCGCCCGAAGGGGGGTTGATCGATCACGCCCTGAGCCGCCGTTTCGATCCCGTGGAGCATGTTCCCGCCGGGCGCGACGACACGCCCCAACCGGCGCTGACCCGCTATCGGCGCCTCGGCGTCGTCGAACTGCCGCATCAGGTCGACCGCTACCCGAGCAGCCGCTACGCCCTCGTCGAACTGGAGCCCGAGACCGGGCGCCGCCACCAGTTGCGGCGCCATCTCAAGCACATCGCCCACCCCATCATCGGCGACTCCACCTTCGGCAAAGGCAAGCACAACCGGCTGTTCCAGACGCTGTTCGGCAGCGACCGTCTGTTGCTCGCCTGCCTGCGCCTCGAACTTTGCCATCCGCATACCGGTCGACCGCTGGTCCTGGAGACGGCGCCGTCGGCCGACTTCGCCGCGGTGGCGAACGCACTCGGCTGGCATTCCGCGCTGGCGCGGCTTCCGGGCACGGCCGATACGGGGCACAATGCCGTCTCCGACCTACTTCCGCGCTAAGCCCAGCTCCACCGCCATGAATCCGCTGCTCCAGGTCCGCCAGCATGGCCAGCAAGTCTGGCTCGACAACCTCTCACGCACGCTGCTCAACGACGGCCACCTGGCCCGCTTCATCGCGGAGGACGGTGTTGCCGGCGTCACCACCAATCCGGCCATCTTCTACAAGGCGATCGCCGACGGCCGCTACTACCAGGACGACCTGACCGCGCTCAAGGCGCAGGATCTGAGCGCGGAAGCACGCTACGAAGCGCTGGTGATCCCCGACGTGCAGCGCGCCTGCGACCTGCTGCTGCCGCTGCACCGCGACAGCAAGGGCGACGCCGGCTATGTGAGCCTGGAGGTATCGCCAGCGCTGGCCCACGACGTCGACGGCACGGTCGCGGCCGGCCTGCGCCTGAAGGCCGCGGTATGCCGCCCCAACCTGCTGGTCAAGGTGCCGGCCACCGCTGCCGGTATCCAAGCCATCGAACAGCTGATTGCCAAGGGCGTCAGCGTAAACGTCACCCTGATGTTCTCGCTCGCTCATGTGGATGCCGTGGCCGGCGCCTACCTCAAGGGTCTCTCCCGGTTCAAGGCGGCAGGCGGCGATCCGGCCACCGTGATGTCGGTGGCCAGTCTCTTCCTTTCGCGCGTCGACACCCTGGTCGACGGTCTGCTCGAAGCCAAGGGACGCGGGTCTCGCCAGCCGCGGCAAAAGCGCGGTCGCCATGGCCAAACTGGCCTACCAGCGTTACCTGGAACGCTTCCACGGGCCGGCTTTTGCCGAGCTGCGCGCTGCCGGCGCACGGCCGCAGTTCATGCTGTGGGCGAGCACCGGCACCAAGAATCCGGCCTACAGCGACCTGCTCTATGTCGAGCCGCTGATCGGTGCCGAGACGGTCAATACCTTGCCCGACGCGACCCTGGCGGCCCTGCTCGACCACGGCAGGATCGCCGACACGCTCACTCTGGATGTAGACGCCGCACGGGCGCACTACACCACCTTGGCCCACATGGGCCTGGATATGGACACAATCGGGAGAACCTGCAGCTGGACGGGCTGAAGCAGTTCGAACAGGCCTTCGCCAAGCTGCTTGAACTGACCGCCTGATCGGACAAGAGGCCCGCGCCGGGGTCGGGGGCGGGCGTTTCAGATATGTTCTTCGAGGTGGCTCACCACCTCGCGCAGACGCAGGCTCGCGGCATCTAGCTCCGCCCCTGACGGCGCAGCAGCTCCATCCGTTCCTGCATCATGCTGGTGATGTTGCGTACCGCGCACATCGGTGTGCCTGAGGCCACCCGCACACAGTCGATGAATGCCTGCATCTCGCGCAGGCGACTCGCCTGCGGCGCCGGATGCGCATCGATGAAACGATCAATCAGGCGGCGCCGCGCCCGGAAGAAGGCCGCGGGATCGCGCTTGGCCAACTCGCTCCAGTGATCGAAATCGAACCCCGCCATGTCCGCCCCCGTCGGGGCTGCCAAGGTGGTCCCCGTGTTTCATCCTAGGCAAGCGGACCGGACAAAACAAACCCGCCGCCTGACGGCGGCGGGTGGCATGGGGGCAAGCGGGAACAGCTCAGGCCAGCACGGGAACGGCTTGCTCGCGCACCAGCACGGAACGCGCAACCCCGCGGTGGTCGCCGGCGGCACCAAGCAGTTCCTTCATGTCGAGGATGAGCACGATCTGGCCGTTGGACAGCGTGGTGACACCGGCCACGCCCTTGGGACGAAAGTCGTCGAGCGACTTGATCACCGCGTCCTCACGGCCGGCGAAGCTGTCGATCGCCAGGATGAAGGAGAGTTCGGCAGTCTGCATCAGCACGCCGTACTCCGGCGTACGCTCCTGCGGCCAGCCGAGCAGCGAGGCCAACGGCAGCACCGGCAGCACCTCGCCGCGCACCACCATGGTGGCGCGGCCGCCTACTTCCTGAACTTCCCTGACGTCGATCGGCAGGATCTCGCGCACCATCGACAGCGGCACCGCCAGCGGTTGCTCACCCAGACGCACCAGCAGCACCGGCAGGATGGCCAGGGTGAGCGGCAGGCTGATGACGAAGGTGGTGCCCTTGCCCTGCACCGAGCGGATGTCGATCGAACCGTTGAGTTTCTGGATATTGGTGCGCACCACGTCCATGCCGACGCCGCGGCCGGAGACGTCGGAAATCTGCGCTGCCATCGAAAAACCGGGCAGGAACACCAGATTGAAACTCTGGCGTTCGTCCATGGTGTTGGCCTCTTCGTCGGTGATGAGGCCCTTCTGCAGCGCCTTGGCACGCAGGCGCTCGGCATTCATGCCACGGCCGTCGTCGGCCACCATGATGACGATGTGATCGCCCTCCTGGCGCGCCTCGAGCCGCACGATGGACTTCTCCGGCTTGCCGCTGGCAAGGCGTTCGGCCTTGTCCTCGACACCGTGGTCCACCGCATTGCGGATGAGGTGGATGATGGGATCGGACAGATCCTCGATCATCGTCTTGTCGATCTCGGTTTCCTCGCCGGCCAGCACCAGTTCGACGTCCTTGCCGAGATTGCGGGCAAGGTCGCGGGCGATGCGCGGATACTTCTGGAACAGCCGGCCGATCGGCTGCATGCGCGTCTTCATGACCGCGTTCTGCAGGTCGGACACCAGCAGGTCGAGCTGGCTCACCGCCAGATCGAGCGCATGCAGGGTCTCGGTATCGTTGCGACCGGAGAGGATGTCGCTGCGCAGCGCATTGAGGCGGTTCTTGGTCAGTCCGATCTCGCCGGACAGGTTGAGCACCTGGTCGAGGCGGGCGGTATCGACGCGGATGGAGTTGTCGCGCTGGCGCTCGCCCTCGCGCCGGCCGACTGCCGCGGCGCCGGGCTTGTCGGTCGCACGACGGCCGATCGCCGCCTGGATGATTTCCTCGGGATTCTTCTCCGGCACCGCCGGTACAGCCTCCAGGACCTGGGCGACAGGCGCCGGCTGCGCGCGCGGCGGCGTCACCGACACCGGCAAGCCGGTGACCGCGTTGTAGAGCAGATCCCAGTCCGGCTCCTTGGCCCCACCGCCGGTCTTGGGCGGCGGCGACTTGCTCGCTGCCGCCGAAGCGGGCGCGGCCGGGGTGGCGGCGGCAATCACTGCCTCGCCGGCAATCACCGCCTTGAGACCGCTGATCAGCCCGGGATCGGCCGCAGCCGGCTGCGTGCCGCGTTCGAGATCGCCGAACATGTCGCGCACCGACGCCGTGGCGGCGAGGATCATGTCCATCACTTCGGCGGTGATCGACAGCTCGCCGTTGCGCAGCTTGTCGAACAGGTTCTCGGTGAGGTGGCAGAGCGTCACCAGCTCGGTGGCGTTGAGAAAGCCTGCGCCGCCCTTGATGGTGTGGAAACCGCGGAAGATGTCGTTGAGCAGGCCGCGGTCGTCGGGCGAACGCTCGAGATCGACGAGCTTGTTGTCCACGCCGGACAGCAGGTCTCCGGCTTCGATCAGGAAGTCCTGCAGCAAGTCTTCCATACCGGCAAAGTCACTCATGGCTCAAGCTCCCGTTCTTTCGTGTGCGGTGGCGACGCGCGCCCACCGGCTCCCGGACGTGCCGGTCGTACAAGACTGCTCCGGGGCCGCAGCCCCGGCATGTTCAGAAACCCAGGCTCTCGAGCAGGTCGTCGACCTGTCCCTGGCTGGTGACCACGTCGTCGCGCCCCTCGCTGCTGACCACCGGGCCGTTCATCAGGCCACTGTGCTTCTCGCTGCGCTTTTCCAGCGGGGTGACTTCGAGCAGGACCTTCAGCAGCTGGGACTCCAGCGTCTGAGCCATGTCGACGACCTTCTTGATGACCTGGCCCGTCAGATCCTGAAAATCCTGCGCCATCATGATCTCGAGCAGCTGGGCATTGGTCGCCCGGCTGCTTTCCGCGACCGTACCGAGGAAGCCACGCGTCTCCTGGGTCAGCGCCTTGAACTCTTCGACCGACAATTCCTGGGCAAAAAGTTTGTCCCAGCGCGCCTGCAGCGCTTCCGCATCGCTTTCCACCTTGTCCTGGATGGGGCGCGCGATGTCGGTGGCGTTCAGCACCCGGCTGGCGGCCTGCTCGGTCATCTGCGCGATGTAGGTCAGACGCTGGCGCGCATCGGGAATGGCCTCGGCGACTTCCTGCAGCGCGTTGTCGAATCCGAGTTCGCCGAGCATGTCGTGCACCTGACGGGTGAGCTGGCCGAGGCGGGTGAACACCACATCGCAGCTATGCTCATCGCCCGCGGCCGCCTGGCCGGATGCCGTGGCCGGCGCCGCACTGGTCGCCGGCTCGGAGAATTCCGCCGCAACGGCATCGAACAAGGCCTGCAACTCGTCGTTGTCGCCGGCGCCGCCACTGGCTGCCGCAGCCGGCGCTGTCGGCGCGACCACGCGCACCGGTTCGACCACCGCCGGCGCAGGTGTCGAAGCAATGCTGTCGAACAATGCCTGCAGATCGTCGGAATCGCCCGATTCGTCGAACTTCATCTTCTTCGCCATCTTCTGGCTCCCTGTTCTGTTCTCTTGCGCAGCCCGCTCAGGCGACGGTGCTCTTGCCCAGCCGCTCGAAGATCTTTTCCAGTTTTTCGGCCAGCGTCGCTGCGGTGAAGGGCTTGACGATGTAACCGCTGGCGCCGGCCTGGGCGGCGGCGATGATGTTTTCCTTCTTCGCCTCCGCGGTGATCATCAGCACCGGGAGGTGCTTGAGCTGCGGCGTCTGACGGATGGTCTGCAGCAGGGTCAGGCCGTCCATGTTCGGCATGTTCCAGTCGGTGACGACGAAGTCGAACGGTGCGCTGTTCAGCTTCTGCAGCGCGACCGCACCGTCCTCCGCTTCATCGACGTTGGTGTAGCCGAGCTCCTTCAACAGGTTGCGCACGATGCGGCGCATGGTCGAGAAGTCATCGACGACGAGAAATTTCATCTTGGGATCGGCCATATTGGTCTCCGTATTACGCTTGACGCTTGCCGGGAGGGCTCAGACCGCTCGGGCCCGCTGCAACAGCGGCCGCAAGGTTTCGGCGAGCACATCGGCGTCGAATTTTGCCACGTAAGAATCGACCCCGACCCGTTTTCCCATGGCCCGGTTGGCGTCGGACGACAAGGACGAGTGCATCACGACCGGGATGCCCTCGAAGCGCGAGTCGTTCTTGATGTTGCGGGTCAGCACGTAGCCGTCCATCTCCGGCATTTCGGCGTCGACCATGATGAGGTCGATCTCCTCGGCGACATGGCGGCCCATCTGCTGGGCATGGCTGGCCATCCCTTCGAGCCGGGTCCAGGCCTCCATGCCGTTCTGCGCATGCTTGTGGCGCACGCCGAGCTTGTCGAGCACCTCGGTGATCTTGCGGCGTGCCACCGCCGAGTCATCGACGAAGAACACGTTGACCTCGTGCCCGCCACTGATCGGCGCGATGTTGCCGACGATGGCTTCGCCGAAGGTGTTGGCGAGGATGGTCTCGACGTCGAGGATGGACACCAGCTTGCCGTCGGCGAGTTCGGTGATCGCGGTGATGTAGCCATTCACGCCGGAGGCGACGTTGTCCGGCGTGCGCACCTTGTCCCATTCCACGCGGATGATGCGGTCGACTTCCTCGACCAGGAAGCCGAGCGTGCGCTTGCTGTACTCGGTGACCATCATCGAACCGCCCAGGCCCGCGCCTGGCCGGGCCACGCCGAGGATCTTCGCCAGCGACAGCACCGGGATGACATTGCCGCGCAGCGAGATCAGCCCTTCGACGCCGTTGGGCATGTTCGGCGCCTTGGTGATGAAGGGCGTCTTGGAGACTTCGCGGACCTTGAACACGTTGATGCCGAAGGTCTCGCTGGTGCCGAGCGAGAACAGCAGGATCTCCATCCGGTTGGAACCTGCCAGCATGGTGCGGCCGTCGACCGCCTCGAGCAGCGCGTTGTCTTTGTGATCCAGATTCAGCATGACCTACCTCACTCGTTTCCGGCCAAGTCGCGCTTGAGCAGCCGGCGCAGGGTCTGGGACAGGCGCTGGGGTTCGAACTTGGGCACGTACTCGTCGACGCCGACCGACTTGCCCAGCTGCTGGTTCGACATCCCCGACAGCGACGAATGCATGATGACCGGCACGCCCTCGAAGCGCGGATCCGACTTGATGTGCTTGGTCAGGATGTAGCCGTCCATCTCGGGCATCTCGACATCGGTCAGCACCAGGCTGACCATATCCTTGACCTTGCGCCCGGTCGCATCGGCATGGGCGGCGACCTT
This sequence comes from Azoarcus sp. DD4, assembly GCF_006496635.1. Lineage (NCBI taxonomy): Bacteria > Pseudomonadati > Pseudomonadota > Betaproteobacteria > Rhodocyclales > Zoogloeaceae > Azoarcus > Azoarcus sp. DD4. The sequence continues at coordinate 1,937,570 of NZ_CP022958.1, read as the reverse complement.
CTTGAGTTCCTCCCAGGCTGCGCGGCCATTGACCGAACCGACATGGCGCACGCCGAGGATGTCCAGCGTCTGGGTGATCTGCTTGCGCGCGACGGAAGAATCGTCGGCGAAGAACACAGTGTGCTGCGAACCGTCCTCGATCGCCTCGATGTCCTTGAACAGGAAGGCGTCGTCGTAGCGGGTGGTCTCGGACAGCACCTTCTCCACGTCCAGCATCATCACCAGCTTGTTGCCCTGCAGCTCGGTAACCGCCGTGACCAGGCCGCCCATGTTGGCGGTGAGCATTTCCGGTGGCACCCGCATCTGCGACCAGTCCAGCCGCAGGATGGTATCCACCGCCTCGACCAGGAAGCCCTGGGTGTGACCGTTGTACTCGGTGACGATCATGATGTCGCGCGGCGTATCGGCGCCGATGCCGACGTACTTGGCCAGATCGACCACCGGCACCAGCACGCCGCGCAAGCTGACCATGCCTTCGACGGACGAAGGCATTTCAGGCGCGGCGGTGATCTGCGGTGTGCGCATCACCTCGCGGACCTTGAACACGTTGATGCCGAACGTCTCGCGGCGGCCGGTACGCTGATCCGTACCCAGCGTGAACAGCAGGATCTCCAGCTTGTTGGTGCCCGCTAGCCGGGTGCGTGCATCGATGTTCTTCAACAGATCGGACATTTCATTCTCCGCATGGGGCGGCTCATCTGGCCGGCCAACACGACCGGAAGTTGCTTGTTGTGTTTATCGACCGGTCGCCGGGAGACTTGAGGCATTCCGTAAGCAACCGTTACAGCCTGGCATTCTCGCATCAACCGGGCCGCTCGGCACCGCTGTCATGGCCGATTTTCACCTGCGTTACTCCTTCCCGCCCCTGCGCGGATCAAGCCCGGTAGCCGATGCGGAAGCCGCCCCAGTGGCGGCCCCGCACATAAACCGGTGCGGAAATATCGTGCATGATCTCGCCGGTGTCGCGGCGATAGGTCTGGATCAGGAACTGCAGTTCGTGCGTCCCGCACTGCTTGCCCACCGGATCGTCGAAGATCCGCTTGCCGCGGTTGCCGACGAAATCCTTGTCGTAATCACCTGTCAGCGGCAGCGAGAAGCGCTTGTTATGGGTCGGCACGTAACCCTTGCGGTCGCAGCCGATGGCATAGACCACCTCGCTGTTGCGATCGAGCACCGACTCCTGCACCCGCGGGAAAAGCTTGTCGGTGATGGAATCAAAGCGGGTGTTGAACTTCTGCGGCCGGGTGTTGGGGATCGGCTGGTAGTTCGCATCGAAAACCGCGTCCTCGGCGAGCTGGCCGGCCGCGATCGCGTCATCGAGCAGCTTGCCGATGTCGCGCGCGGCCTGCTGCACGAGTTCCGGCATGCGCTTGTGGACCTGCATCGCCTGTTCGCCCTCGGCACCGAGGCGGAACACCTTGCTGATTTCGTGCAGATTGGCCGCCAGGCTTTCGAGCGCCTGCGCCTCGTGCAGGGTATCGGCGGCGCCGGTCGAATTGCGTTCGACCATGTCCATGATCTGGCGGACATGGCCGACGACGCTGTCGGCCTCGCGGCTTTGCTGCGCGATCGCCACCGCGATCTCGTCGATGCGCTCCATGGTCTGCTGGGCGCCCTGGTTGATGCGATCGAGCGAACCGGCCGCCTGCTGCGCCAGTTGCGCGCCGGCATGGGCCTGGTTGCTGCCTTCGCGTATGGAAGAGATCGCCGTGCGGGTCTCGTCCTGGATGGCGGAGATCATGGTGCCGATCTCGCTGGTCGCCGCCGAGGTGCGCTCGGCCAGCTTGCGCACTTCGTCCGCCACCACTGCGAATCCGCGGCCCTGTTCGCCCGCGCGGGCCGCCTCGATCGCGGCATTGAGCGCCAGCAGGTTGGTCTGGTCGGCAATCTCGCGGATGACCTTGACGATGCCGCTGATCGCCTCCGAACGCTCGCCGAGCGCGGCAATCACCTGTGCCGACTGTTCCACCGAACGCGCAATGCGCTCGATCTCCTGCGAGGCGTCTGACACGATGCGGGTGCCTTCGCGTGACAGCTCGCGCGCCTCCTGGGCGTTCTGCGCGGTCAACGTGGCATGGTCGGCAACGGCATTCACCCCGGCGGTCATCTCCTCGATGGCACGGACCATGTGCTCGGATGCCTGGCGTTGCGCGCTCGAACCGTCGGCCACGCTGCGTGCGTGCGACGACAGTACATCGGCGGCATCCGCCACGCGCTGGGCGTCGTAGATCACCTTGCCGACGATGCCCTGGAAGCTCTCGATCAGCACGTTGAAACGATGGGCGCATTCGCCCACCGGCCCCGCCGCGGCCGGCGCGCGACGCGACAGGTCGCCATCCAGGTGCATGCGCTGCAGCGTATCGCCGAAGGCCGCCAGCGGTTGGCCGAAGCGCATCCGCAACCACACCCATCCGAACAAGGCGACCACCACGCCCACCACGAGATGTCCTCCGAGGACGAGCGGGGAAGCGTCCCCACCCAAGACCGCGATTGCCGCTCCACCCAGGGCCGAAACGGCGCCCAGGGCAATTCCGATTGAACCGTAACCCATTTTATTTCCCCCGATATCGCGATCATCGCCGCGCTTTTATCGCTTCTCCCGGCCATCGCCCGAGGGCGTGTCCGTCTCCGTGAAGCATTCTATCGGCGGGGAGGGGAAACTTCTTTAGGAAAGTCGGCGCGACACTCAGGCGCCGACTGCATGCTGCAGAACGCTGGCAGCAATCTCGGACAGCGGCAGCACCTGCACGGCCGCACCCAGCGCCGCCGCTTCGCGCGGCATACCGTACACGACGCAGCTGTCCTGGTCCTGGGCGATCGTCCACGCGCCGGCATCGCGCATCTGGCGCAGGCCGGCAGCGCCGTCCTTGCCCATGCCGGTGAGCAACACGCCGACCGCAGCCGCGCCGACCTGCTCGGCCGCCGAGCGGAACAGCACGTCCACCGCCGGACGATGGCGATTGACCGGCTCGGAGCGCGCGAGCTCGCACTGGTAGCCGGTACCGGCGCGGCGAATGGAAAGGTGGGAATGGCCCGGCGCGATATACACCGTGCCCGGCACGATGCGCTCGCCCGACTCCGCCTCCTTGACCCTCATCGCACTGAGACCGTCGAGCCGGCGGGCGAAGGAGGTGGTGAACATCTCGGGCATGTGCTGCACGATGAGGATGGGCGGGGTCGCGGCGGGCAGACGCTGCAGCACTTCCTTGATCGCCTCGGTGCCGCCGGTGGATGCGCCGATGAAGATGATGCGGCCGCCGGCGCTCCGCGCCGCAGTCGCCAGTGGCGCGGAGCGCGACGCGGCATCGGAGCGGACCGCACTGAGGGCTGCGACCGGTGGCGGTACGATGGGCCGGACCAGCGGGCGTGGCCGCGTTGCCCCGCGCATCCGTTCCCAGGCCTGATGCGCGGCACGAATGCGTTCGACCAACTGGCCGGCATACTCGGTGAGCGCCTCGGGACTGCGGGCGGCCGGCTTGCCGACGATCTCCAGTGCACCGAGCTCGAGCGCGCGCAGCGAAGCATCCGATCCCCGCTCGGTAAAACTGGAGATCATCACCACTGCCATCGGGTGCAGGCGCATCAGCCGTTCGAGGAAGGCCAGCCCGTCCATCTGCGGCATTTCCACATCCAGCGTCAGGACGTCGGGCTCGCGATTGCGGATCATCTCGCGCGCCACCAACGCATCGGCGGCGGTGCCGACCACCTCCATGCCGGGCTCGCGACCGATGATGTCGGCCAGCAGCGCGCGCATCACCGCCGAGTCGTCGCAAATGAGAACGCGGATCGGCATGCTGGGTTCAGCGCAAAGGCTGATCGGCGCGCTGGTAGACGGTGCGGCCGCGCGAACGGAACAGATCGGCCGCGTGCATGAAGCTCTCCGAATGGCCGGCAAAGAGCTGCCCATCCGGCCGCAGCATTGGCGCGAAGCGCTTGAGGATGCCGTACTGCGTCGGCTTGTCGAAATAGATCATGACGTTGCGGCAGAAAATCGCGTCGAGCGGCCCCTGCACCGGCCACACCGGTTCGAGCAGATTGATGCGGCGGAACTGGATCAGCCGGCGCAACTCGGGCCTCACCTTGACCATGCCATCCTGATCCCCCGTACCGCGCAGGAAGAAGCGCCGCAGGCGGTCGGGTGAAAGGCGCTCCACCCGGTCCTGGCGGTACATGCCGGCCTCGCCGTGGGCCAGCACCGCGGTGTCGATGTCCGAGGCGAGAATCTGTACCGGCGGATTGAGGCTGTCGAAGGCCTCGCAGGCGGTGATGGCCAGCGAGTAGGGTTCTTCACCGGTCGAGGATGCGCAGCACCAGATCTTCAGCGGCCGCTTTTCGGTCACGCGGCGCAGTTGTTCGGCGAGGATGTCGAAGTGATGGGCCTCGCGGAAGAACGAGGTGAGATTGGTCGTCAGCGAATTGACGAAGGTTTCCCATTCCGCGCGGTCGCGCTCCAGGCGCGCGAGGTATTGCGCAAAGGTGCGATCGCCGCAGGCACGCAGGCGCCGCGCCAGCCGGCTATAGACCATGTCCTGCTTGGCCGGCGACAGTGCGATGCCGGCATGATCGTGGATCAGCTTGCGGATGCGCTCGAAATCAGCACCGGTAAACTCGAACTCGCGCTCCCGCCCGGCGGCAAGCGAGGCCGGCATGGGCGGCAGCGAGCGCAGCACGGTCGGATCCGGGCGTCGCGCCGACGGGCTGGCCGCGGTGCCGGCCGGACGTGGCGGCACCAGCGGCGGGCGCGATGAATCACCGGACGACGACATGCCTAGAACTCCTCCCATTCTTCTTCAAGTGCGCGTCGCGGGGTGGGCGTGCGGCGTACCTTGGGTACAGCGCCGCGGCGCGCTCCCGGTCGCTGCGCCGCCTGCATAGGGGTCGTCAGCACGGGCTGGACCCGGTTGTCGTCATTGTGCCCACGTGGCGGTATTTCGGCCACGGCTTCGACACCGGATTCGAGCCCGTCCTGCGCCTCGTCGCTCACGCGGAACACACCGACGGTATCGACCAGCCCGCGCGCCTGCTCTTCCAGGCTGATCGCCGCCGCCGCCGCCTCTTCGACCAGCGCCGCGTTGTGCTGCGTCATCTCGTCCATCTGACCCACCGACATGCACACCTGACCGATCCCCGCGCTCTGCTCACCGCTCGCCGCCGCAATCTCCGTCATCAGCTCAGCCACCCGGCCGAAGGCCGACACCACCTCCTCCACCGTCCGGCCCGCGTCATCGACCAGCTTCACCCCGTGCTCCACCCGCTCCACCGACTCCCCGATCAGCGCCTTCACCTCGCGCGCCGACTGCGCGCTGCGCTGCGCCAGGCTCCTCACCTCCGCCGCCACCACCGCGAAGCCGCGGCCCTGCTCGCCCGCCCGCGCCGCCTCCACCGCCGCGTTGAGCGCCAGGATGTTGGTCTGGAACGCCAGCGCATCGATCACCCCCACGATGTCGCCGATCTTCCGCGCCGACTGCTCGATCTCCCCCATCGTGCTCACCACCCGCCGCATCGCCTCGCCGCCACGGCCCGCCACCGCATGCGCACCCAGCGCCAGACCGTTGGCCGCGCGCGCGTTGTCCGCGTTCTGACGCACCGTCGCTGAAAGCTCCTCCATCGAACTCGCCGTCTCTTCGAGCGCGCCCGCCTGCTGTTCGGTCCGCGCCGACAGCTCGCCATTGCCCGCCGCGATCTCGCGCGCCGCCCGGTTGATCGCCACCGCCGATTCCTGGATCCGAACCACCACGTCGCGCAGCCGCAGCACCGTCGCATTCGCGTCGTCCTGCAGCTGCCCGAACGTACCCCGGTAGTCACCCTCGATCCGTTCCGTCAGGTCGCCCCGCGCCACCGCATTGAGCACACGCGCCACCGCATCCACGCTGCCCGAGATCTCCCCCATCAGCCGGTTAAGACCCTCCGCAAGCTGCAGGAAGAAACCCGACTTCCCTTCCAGCGGCAAACGACGGCTGAAATCCCCCGTCGCCGCCGCTTCCACCAGACCGGTGAGCGCCTGCTCGACCGCGATCTCATCGGTGCGGTCACGCCATTCGCCGACGGTGCCGAGCTTGTTGCCCTGATCGTCGAGGATGGGCGTGGTGGTGACGACGAACATGCGTGCGCCGATCGGCATCTCGATCCGCGCCATCTCGCGCAGCGCGGCCAGCCGCTGGACTGCCGCGCGCGGGTCCGGATAGAGGTCGCCGATGCTGCTGCCGACGAAGCGTTCGGCGGCGAAACCGGGCAGGGTCTGGCGGATTTCCGCCTCCAGCCGACGCAAGGTGCGGCGCAACGCGTTGTTGGCATAGATCACGCGGCCGCTGTTGTCGGCGATCCGCACATTGGTTTCGACACAATCCAGTGCCTGGCGGATGCGCCGGTTCTCGTCGCCCAACCGGCGCTGCTGCTGCAACTCGTAGCCGAGCCGGGTCTGCATCGACTTCAGCTGCTGCAGCAAGCGCCCGAGTTCATCGTTGCGGCTGATGTCGAACTCGCTGTGGAAGCGCCCCTCGGCCATTAGGCCGAAGGCCTCGCTCGCCTGGCGCAAGGGGCGATGAAGCGTGGTCAGCACCAGCGCCACCGCCCCGCAGCCGACCGCCAGCACCGCGGCCACGCCAAGCACCATTGCCGTTTTGAAATCGGCCAGCCCGGCGGCAACCGCGGACAAACCGCCACTGGCGGACTCGCTCCCGACTTCCGCCCCGTGCCGCAGCAAGGCCTGCATCGCATGGTCCATGCCCAGCCAGCCGGCGACGGCCACCAGTGCCGACAGCAGCACCACGAGTGCGATTACCCCGCTCAGCTTGCCCACCAGCGACAGGTCGCGGAACCCCTGCGCGAGACGCGCCGACAGCCGGTCGGACACCACCCGGCCATGACGGATGCGCCGCCGGCCGGCACGCCCTTCGCGAAACAGCCGGTAATTGTGCTCCGCAGCGGCGACCTGCTCGCGCGAGGCGCGGCCACGCACCGACATGTAGCCGACGACCCGGCCGCCCTCGACGATGGGCGCGGCGTTGCCTTCCACCCAGTAGTGATCGCCGTTGCGGCAGCGGTTCTTGATGATGCCCGACCATGGCCGGCCGGCGAGCAGATCGCGCCACATATCCTCGAACACCTCGGCCGGCATGTCCGGATGGCGCACCACGTTATGGCGGGCGCCAAGCAATTCCTGCTCGGCATAACCGCTGACCGCGATGAAGTCGGGACTGGCGTAGGTGATGCGCCCGTCGAGATCGGTCTTGGACACCAGGGACTGCTGGGGCTGGATCTCGACCTCGCGCTGGGTCACCGGCTGCGCTGCGCTCATGGCTTGCCTCCCCGGTTCCGCCGCACCGGCGCCGGCGCGCCGCGGGAAACGGCGCGCAAGGCCGGCGTGCCGTCGCTCACGCGGAACACACCGACGGTATCGACCAGCCCGCGCGCCTGCTCTTCCAGGCTGATCGCCGCCGCCGCCGCCTCTTCGACCAGCGCCGCGTTGTGCTGCGTCATCTCGTCCATCTGACCCACCGACATGCACACCTGACCGATCCCCGCGCTCTGCTCACCGCTCGCCGCCGCAATCTCCGTCATCAGCTCAGCCACCCGACCGAAGGCCGACACCACCTCCTCCACCGTCCGGCCCGCGTCATCGACCAGCTTCACCCCGTGCTCCACCCGCTCCACCGACTCCCCGATCAGCGCCTTCACCTCGCGCGCCGACTGCGCGCTGCGCTGCGCCAGGCTCCTCACCTCCGCCGCCACCACCGCGAAGCCGCGGCCCTGCTCGCCCGCCCGCGCCGCCTCCACCGCCGCGTTGAGCGCCAGGATGTTGGTCTGGAACGCCAGCGCATCGATCACCCCCACGATGTCGCCGATCTTCCGCGCCGACTGCTCGATCTCCCCCATCGTGCTCACCACCCGCCGCATCGCCTCGCCGCCACGGCCCGCCACCGCATGCGCACCCAGCGCCAGACCGTTGGCCGCGCGCGCGTTGTCCGCGTTCTGACGCACCGTCGCTGAAAGCTCCTCCATCGAACTCGCCGTCTCTTCGAGCGCGCCCGCCTGCTGTTCGGTCCGCGCCGACAGCTCGCCATTGCCCGCCGCGATCTCGCGCGCCGCCTGGTTGATCGCCACCGCCGATTCCTGGATCCGAACCACCACGTCGCGCAGCCGCAGCACCGTCGCATTCGCGTCGTCCTGCAGCTGCCCGAACGTACCCCGGTAGTCACCCTCGATCCGTTCCGTCAGATCGCCCCGCGCCACCGCATTGAGCACACGCGCCACCGCATCCACGCTGCCCGAGATCTCCCCCATCAGCCGGTTAAGACCCTCCGCAAGCTGCAGGAAGAAACCCGACTTCCCCTCCAGCGGCAAACGACGGCTGAAATCCCCCGCCGCCGCCGCTTCCACCAGACCGGCGAGTTCGCCGCGCACGCCCGTCTCCGCGGTGATGTCGCTCCATTCCACCACCGTTCCGATACGCAGGCCATCGGCATCGAACACCGGTGTCGCGTGCTGACGCAGCACATGACCGCCGAGGCGAATCTCCGCCGTGTGCGTACCCACCAAACCGGCGATGCGTTGACGCTGGACCTCGGGCTGGCGATGGAAGACATCGAAGCTGCTGCCGACGATCTGGTCGGCACGCACGCCGCCCGGCAGGCTGCCGCCGAGCTCCACCTGAACCCGTTCGAGCAAGCGCAGGCCGGCCGCGTTCATATAGACGATGACGCCGGCAACGTCGGCCACCATCACGCTGGTCATTGCGGTATCGAGTGCGTCGCGGATCAGCCGGTTGTAGTCGGCCTCGGTCGCAGCTGCGCTAAAGCGCTCGCCCACGGTACCGAGGCTGCCCTCCATCGCCTGCCACAATGCGATCAGCGCGTCGCCGTCGCCGATCTGGCGTGGCCGGGCATTCAGTTCGCCTTCGGCAAAGCCCCTCAGCCGCCCGCCGAGCGCAGCCAGACGCCGCTCCAGCCCGTGGGCGAGCACCCACGCAAGAACGAAGCCGAGTACGACGCAGAACATCGCCGCCGCCGTCCGCCAGGACTGAACGCCGCCATCCTGCGGCCACAGCGCGATCAGCACGCCGGCAGCCGGCAGCGCCGCGAGCAGCCCGAGTTTGGCAAGCAACGGCAGGCGTTCGAACACGCCGGGCAGGTAGGGCGCCGTCACGTAGGTGGGCTTCATGGCAGGTTTTCCGAATCGGTTTCGACCAACGCCATCTCGGGCGAGGCCATCAGGCGTTCCACGTCGAGCACCACCAGCATCGTTCCGCCCGCGGCCGCCAGGCCGCGGATGTAGCGCGCGCCGATCAGCGCCGGCAGGTCGGGCGCGGGCTGAATGTCCGCCGCGGCGAGGTTCAGCACATCGGCCACGCCGTCGACCACGACGGCCACCAGCCGCCCGGCGAGCTGGAGCACGATCATCACGGTGAAAGGGCCGCAGGCGCCGTCGCCGCAACCGAGATACACCCGCAGATCGACCACCGGCACGATGGCGCCGCGCAGGTTCATCACGCCTTTCAGGAAAGGCGGGGCGCCGGCGATCCGGGTGACGCGTTCCCAGGCGCGGATTTCACGCACCTTGAGGATATCGATCGCGTAATGCTCGCCGCCCAGCGTGAAGGTGAGGAACTCGGCGACGGCGTCCGCAGCAGTGACAGGCTCCCGGTCAGGGGCGGACATGGAGGCGCTCCTTGGTTTCGATGAACAGGTCTACGGCCGGACCGCCGCGTTCTGTAGCGCGGCACCGCCGGGCCGGAAGATTCAGCATGCCAGCCTCACGCCGTGATCCGCTTCGCCCAACAGCGCCGGCACGTCGAGGATCAGCGCCACGCGGCCGTCACCCAGCAGCGTCGCCGACGACACCCCGCGCACACGCCGGAAATGGGTTTCCAGGCGCTTGATGACGACCTGCTGCTGGCCGATCAAGGTATCGACGAAAATCGCCGCGCGGCTGCCGTGGCGCTCGGCCAGAACCATGATGCCCCGCGTCCAGTCGCGGCCTGCGTCCGGCACCGCGAAGAAAGTGCCAAGCTCGACCACCGGCCAGTACTCACCCCGCACGGCGATCATCCGCGGCGCACCGCCCATGCTGCAGATCATCGCCGCCGTCGGCTGGAGCGACTCCACCACGCAGTCGAGCGGCACGATGAAGACCTCGTCGCCCACCGCGAGCTGCATGCCGTCGAGAATGGCCAGCGTCAGCGGAACGCTCACCGAAAAACGCGTGCCCCTGCCCGTCTGCGAAACGATGCAGACGCGTCCGCCGAGTGCGGCGATGTTGCTGCGGACGACGTCCATGCCGACACCCCGGCCGGAGAGTTCGGTGACCTGTTCGGCTGTGGAGAACCCCGGCAGGAAGATCAGCTGCCAGACGTCCTCGTCGCTCATCGCGTCATCGCAAGACATGCCGAGGGCTCGCGCCCTTGCCAGCAGCCGGCCACGGTCGAGACCGGCGCCATCGTCCTCGACCTCGATCAGCACATGTCCGCCGAGATGCGAGGCCGCCAGCCGCAAGCGCCCGGTTTCGGACTTGCCGGCGGCCTGCCGGACTTCGGTGGCCTCGATGCCGTGGTCGATGCAGTTGCGTACGAGGTGGGTCAGCGGGTCGACGAGTTTTTCCACCAGCCCCTTGTCGAGCTCGGTGTGCTCGCCCTCGAGCACCAGCTCGATCTGCTTGCCCAGGCGTACCCCGAGATCGTGTACCAGGCGGGGAAAGCGGGAAAACACCATGGCCACCGGGACCATGCGCACCGCCATCACCGCCTGCTGCAGGTCGCGCGTATGGCGCTGCAGCAAGGCGAGGCCGCTCTTCATCCGTTCGCCCACCGCGCTGCCGGCTTCGGCGGCGGCGTCGAGCAGCATGGACTGCGTGATCACCAACTCGCCGACCAGATCCATCATTTCGTCGACGCGCTCCACGCTGACGCGGATCGAGGTATCGACCGCAGCGGCCCGCGGCACCTCACCGGCCGTAACGGGCGCAGGCACCTCGATGGCGGCTTCCTCCGCAGCCTCGCGCCCCAGGCTGTCGAGCGGCACGAAAAAGCCGTAGCTGCCGTCGGCGGCGACGTCGAACAGGCCGCTCCCGCCGGCCTCTATCTCGGCCGGCTCAGGCGGGCCGGCATCGGCTTCCGTCTCCAGCACCACCGTGCCCGGCTCGGCCAGGCGCTCGAAGGCCGTTTGCAGCACGGCGGCCGGCTCCCAGGTCGCCATGCGGATCTCGCGTTCCCCTCCGCTCGCACCATCCTTGCCATCGACCAGCTCGAATTCGCCGAGCCCATTCAGATCCTCCAGCATGCTCTCGAACAGCAGGGGACTGCCGGCCAGGAAACGTGCAGGCACGAAACGGACGCGATACACCGGCAGCTCGCCGGATGCAGCCGGCGGCAGTGCCAACGGCGCCTGCGCCGGCTCACCACCCTCCTTGAGCGCAACGAGGCGCACCCGGACGGCCTCGGCCCTGTCCCGATCGGGGCGCTCTTCGCCGCGATGCGCACCAAGCAGATTGCGCAGCGCATCTCCGGCAGCGAGGCAGGCTTCGACGATGTCGGGGGTGAGCCGGCGCCGGCCACGACGGATGTCGTCGAGCAGGGACTCCATCTCGTGCGTCAGCGCAGCCAGATCGTCGAACCCGAAGGTCGCGCCCGAGCCCTTGATGGAGTGGGCCGCGCGGAAGATCTCCGCCACCTTCTCGGGATCGGGTTGATCGGACTCGATGGCGAGCAGCATGGTCTCTATCGTCGCCAGGTGCTCGTCCGCCTCTTCGAAGAAGATCTGGTAGAACTGGCTCATGTCGAAGGCCATGATCGCGCGCTCCGTGTCTCAGCCCAGCACCCGCCGGACCACCTCGAGCAGGCGTTCGGGGTCGAAAGGCTTGACCAGCCAGCCGGTAGCGCCGGCCTCGCGTCCACGCTCGCGCATCTCGGGCGCGGATTCCGTGGTGAGGATGAGAATGGGCACCTTGCGATAGGCCGGCTCGGCACGCAGGGCGCGCACCAGGGCAAGGCCGTCCATGCGCGGCATGTTGAGATCGGTGATCACCAGGTCTGCACGCTGGCTGCGCGCGCGCGCCAGACCGTCCTCGCCGTCCACCGCACTGCTCACCGCGTAACCTGCGGACTGCAGCACGACGCCGACGACGCTGCGGATGGCGGCTGAATCATCGACCGTCAGCACGGTTTTGATCATGTTCTTGCTCTCGGTGCGGGTGTCGAAGGGCGTCGGGCAAGTCGATGGGATCGCCGACACGATGCCTCCTGTCGGATAACGTCCCCGCGGCATTCAACTTTAGACACATCGGAAAGGCGACGCGAACACCGCTCGCCCGGGCAGCGGATCAGCGCCCGTTGCCCTGCGAAAAACGGGTGAACGGCGCCGGCGCCCGTGGCGCGGCCTGCGGTGCCGCCGGTGCCGGCGGCGCAGATGGAGGCGCGACGCCACGGCCGATGCCTTCGCGCAGCGCGTCGCTGTCGACCGGCGCCGAAGCATCGACATCCAGCTTGCCGCCCTCGCTGCGTATCGCATCTTCGGCACGCTTGTTGAGCACGATGATGCTGATACGACGATTGATGGGATCGAGCGGATCGTTGCGGTTGAGCGGAATGGTATCGGCCAGGCCGACCACCCGGACCACCTTGCCCGCCAGCAGGCCGCCGCTCACGAGTTCGCGCCGCGACGCGTTGGCACGGTTGGACGACAGCTCCCAGTTCGAGAATCCGCGCTCGCCGCCCGCATACTGGGCCGAATCGGTATGGCCGGACACGCTCACGCTGTTGCCGACATCGTTGAGCGCACGGCCGATCGCACGCAGCAGATCGCGGGTGTAGGGCCGCAAGTCGGCACTGGCGGAGTTGAACATCGGCCGGTTCTGCTCGTCGACCAGCTGGATGCGCAGGCCCTCGTTTACGATGTCCATCAGGATCTGGTTCTTGAACTCGCGCAAGGTCGGATTGGCCTCGACGATGGCCTCGATGCGCCCCTTGAGGTCGATCAGGCGCGAGCGCTCCCGATGGGTTTCGGCTTCGTCCTTGGTCGAGGACTCTTCGCTCGGCGTCTGCTTGCCCTTGGCCGCATCGAGGTTGATCTTGCGATGGCCTTCGACTTCACCGCGCTTGACCTGGCCTACCGAACGGGTGAGATCCTCGCCGCCGCCCTTGATGATGCTGGAGCTGTCGCCGCTGCCCTCGCCGCCATCCATTGCCAGCTTGAGCGGATTCTGGAAGTAGTCGGCGATGCCTTCGAGATCGCCCTGTGCCGTTGAGCCCAGCAGCCACATCAGCAGGAAGAAGGCCATCATCGCGGTCACGAAGTCCGCATAGGCGATCTTCCATGCGCCACCGTGGTGACCGCCGCCGCCCTTCTTGATGCGCTTGACGACGATGGGTTGTTGCGAATCGTCGCTCACGCGCAGGCTCCCCGTCCGTTCGCTTCACGCATCATCGTGCCGTTATGCATTCCAAGCCGCCTCAACCCTTGCGGTTCTTGATTTCCTGTTCCAGCTCGGTGAAGGTGGGCCGGTCGTTGGCATACAGCACCTTGCGGCCGAACTCGATCGCCACCTGCGGCGCATAACCGTTCATGCTGGCCAGCAGCACCACCTTGATGCACTGATAGATCTTGCCGCCTTCTTCCACCTTCTGTTCGAGCTGACTGGCGATCGGTGCGACGAAACCGTAGGACAGCAGGATGCCGAGAAAGGTACCGACGAGCGCTCCGCCGATCATCTTGCCGAGCACCGCCGGCGGCTGGCCCACCGAGCCCATGACGTTCACCACGCCCATCACCGCCACTACGATACCAAAGGCCGGCAGACCATCCGCCACCTTGGAGACGATGTGCGGCGCGACGTGGGCTTCCTGGTGGTGGGTCTCGATCTCCATGTCCATCAGGTTCTCGATCTCGAAGGCATTGAGATTGCCGCCCACCATCATGCGCAGGTAATCGGTGAGGAACTCGACCACGTGGTGATCGGCGGTGATGCTCGGGTACTTGCCGAAGATCGGGCTGGCATCGGGGTTCTCGACGTCGTTCTCGATCGACATGAGGCCTTCCTTGCGCACCTTGGCGAGAATCTCGTAGAGCATCGCCAGCAGGTCGACATAGAGCGCCTTGTTGTAGCGCGAGCCTTTCACCGCCAGCGACAGCGAACCCAGCGTCGCCTTGATTGCCTTCGACCCGTTGCCCGCGACGAAACCGCCTATCATCAAGCCAACGATCGCCAGGTATTCCATCGGCACCCAAAGCGCGGCAAGGCTGCCGTGCACTGCATAAGTGCCCACGGATGCCGCCAGGATGATGACGTAGCCAATGATCAGAAACACCGCTTGCTCCAGGAATTCGGTGGCGAGGACGACATTGCCTGAGATTGTATCGTCCTCACCGACCCAAACTTGAACCCGACCGATACAAAAAGAACGGGCCACCTGCTTTCGCAGGCGGCCCGTGACGGATTCTACAGCGGCCGGCCGGTTGTTCCCGGGCGCTGACCGTTCGCTCCGGGAGCGATCCGGCGACAGCCCGACGATGGCCCGCCTGTGCCTACATTCAGGCCGTCACCGTGCGCACCGAAGACTTGCGCGCCGCGGCACGTTTGGTCTTGCCGGCGCGCGAAGGCATGTTGCACAAGCCGCAGACGAAGCCCGCGGTCGGGTCGTAGGCATGCGCCACGAACTGGCCGCCGCAGCAGGTGCAGGGGGCAAGTTGCAGCAGGTCGGCGTCGAAGAAGCGCACCAGGGTCCATGCACGCGTCAGGCTCAGCACCGGCTCCATCTGCTCGGCCTCGATGTGATCGAGGTAAAGGTGGTAGGCCTTGATGATGGCATCCAGACCCTGCACCCCGGCACGCGCCTGGAAGAAGCGGTGAAAGCCCATGAACAGCGAGGAATGCACGTTCGGCTGCCAGGTCATGAACCAGTCGGTCGAGAACGGCAGCATGCCCTTCGGGGGGGAAACCCCGCGCACTTCCTTGTAGATCTTGAGCAGCTTCTCGCGACTGAGGCGGGTTTCCACCTCCAGCATCTGCATGCGCGCGCCGAGCTGCACCATTTCCACGGCTTTGCGGATGTCTTCCGCCTCGTCAATGATGCGCTTGTTTTTCATTCTTCTACTCCTAGGCCGTTTCCTGCATCGCCTTGCCGGCGGCGATGATGGCCGCATGCAGGCTGGAG
This sequence comes from Azoarcus sp. DD4, assembly GCF_006496635.1. Classification (NCBI taxonomy): domain Bacteria; kingdom Pseudomonadati; phylum Pseudomonadota; class Betaproteobacteria; order Rhodocyclales; family Zoogloeaceae; genus Azoarcus; species Azoarcus sp. DD4. Next base: position 1,922,428 of record NZ_CP022958.1, on the reverse strand, counting down.
GTGGCCGGATCGCGCCCTTCGCCCGACATCAAGCGGGCGAGTTGCTCGTCGTCAAAGCGAAAGCTGGGCATCAGCATCTGACTGTTGGCCATGCGCACGAGCTTGGCGGCCGACAGACCTTCGATCAACTCGGCGACCTCATTGCGCATACCCAATCTGAACATCGCCGTCTCCCTGTCGCTGCGCAACATCTGCTGGGCGAGCATGAGGTAGGCGAGATTCAATTCGCGTATTTCGGCCTGAAAATCGGGGCGTTTCATTATTTAAAGCTCCCTTTCAGGAACAAGCGCCCCGAACTTAAAGTAATTTGTAAGGATCTGCAAGGCTGAATACCCTTTACGGGTACGTGGACATGTCTTAAAAAAACAACAATCCACCCTGCCGCGTGACCGTCGTCACAGGCAGCCAGTCCTTTCCACCACAACACCATCGAGCACGAAACGCTCGACCGGTACCGGCCTGCCGTAGCGATACCCCTGGAATCCGTCGCACAGTTCGGCGCGCAGCATGTCCTCCTGCTCCACCGTTTCCACGCCTTCCGCGACGGTACGCAGGCGCAGGCTGCGGGCGAGCGCGATGATGGCTCGCACGATGGCGGCATCCTCGCCATTGCTGCTGACATCGCGGATGAAGGACTTGTCGATCTTGATGACGTCGATGGGTAGCCGCTTCAGGTAGGACAAGGACGAATAACCGGTGCCGAAGTCGTCCACCGCCACCTGCACGCCCATGTTCTTGAGAGCACGCAACATGCCTGCAGCCGATTCGACATCGCTCATCAGCGAGCCTTCGGTGATCTCGAGCATCAGGCATTCGGGCGGGAAACCGCTGCTGCGCAAGGCCTCGCGTACCGTCTCAAGCAAACGCGGCTGGCCGAACTGCACCGCCGAAACGTTCACCGACACCCGAAAGCCGGCGTGGCCTGCATCGTGCCAGCAGCGCCCCTGATAACACGCCTCGGCCAGCACCCAGGCGCCGATTTCGGCAATCAAGCCGGTTTCGTCGGCAAGGGCGATGAAGCGGTCGGGCGCGAGCAGCCCGTGTTCCGGATGCTGCCAGCGCACCAGCGCCTCCGCCGCGTACACCCTGCCATCCGGATCGACGATGGGCTGGTAATACAGCCGCAGTTCGCCGCGCACCACGGCATGGCGAAGCTCGGCCTCCAGCGTAAGCCTTTCGGCCGACGCCGCATTCATGGCGCGGTCGTAACAGCGCGCGCCATTGCCCCCCTGCTTCTTGACCTTGGCCACCGCAGCTTCCGCATTCATCAGCAGCTCGAACACATCGCGGCCGTCGCGCGCCACCAGGGCCACGCCTACGCTGGCAGTGAGGAAGAGTTCGATGTCGCCCTTCATGAAAGGCGCATCGAAGGCGCGCAGCAACCAGCGCGCACTGATTTCGGCCTGTTCCGGATCGCCCACGCCCGGCAGGAATATGCCGAAACGGTCGCCACCGACGCGCGCCAGGGTGACATCCGGCGCCAGCCCGGCGGCGAGGCGTTCGCCCAGTTCGCGCAGCACCGCACTGCCGGCGTCGTAGCCGAAACTCGCATTGATGCGCATGAAACGGTCCACATCGACCACCAGCACAGCACCGCGCGGCTGGCGGCCCTGCCGCCGCGCCTCGGCCACCCAGTCGGTGACCTTGTCGCAGAAGAGATGCAGATTGGGCAGCGCGGACAAGCCGTCGAAATTGACCAGTTCGCGTATCCGCCGATCGGCCTGCCCCACCGCGCGGCGCGCCAGCACACCGCGCAATTCACGTTCGATCACCGGCAGCAGGCGATCGTAGTCGCCCTTGGTGACGAAGTCGTCTGCCCCCTCGTACATTGCAGATACCGCGAGCTGATCGGAGATCCGGCCCGAGTGGATGATGAAGGGCAGGTCGACGCCGCTACGCCTCAGCACTTCGAGCGCAGCCAGCGAGCTGAAGCCGGGCATGTCGTGGTCCGAGAGCACGATGTCCCACTCCTCGGTCGCCAGCGCCGCGGCCATGTCGAAGTCGCAATCGACCCGGCGATGACGTATGTCGAGTCCGCGTCGCGCCAGTTCCGCGCAGACGAGATAGGCGTCGTCCTCGGAATCGTCCACGATGAGCACCCGCACCGGCCCGTCCCTGCGCGGAAGCAATGTGCTCCCGTCCTGCCCGGACCGAGCGGTCACAGCAGCGCCCCCTGGGGACCGTCGACGGACGGCCTCTGCATCGAGGCAACACGGTTGCGGCCGCGCTGTTTGGCGAGATAGGCGCCCTGGTCGGCGCGCTTCATCAGGGCGTCGAGGTCGGCCATGGTGTCGTCGCGCACTGCCACGCCGATGCTGATGGTCAGGCGCAAGGCCTCGCCACCGGTTTCGATGGCGAGCTGGTCGACCGCTGCGCGCAGGCGCTCGCCGCAGACCATCGCCTGGCCCAGATCGGTATCCGGGCAGATCACCAGGAATTCGTCACCACCGGTGCGGCAGATCACGTCCTGCCCCCGCAGCGCAAGCCGCAAGGCATCGGCAGACTGGCGCAACACCATGTCGCCGACATCGTGACCGTAGCTGTCGTTGATCTGCTTGAAGCCATCGAGGTCGATGATCATGCACGACAAGGGTCTGCCATTGCGCTGCGCCGCCGTCCATTCCTGCTGGATGCGATCGATGGCGTAGCGGCGATTGGGAAACCCGGTGAGTGCATCGGTCAGCGCGGCCTCCTGCAAGCGCCGGTTGGTGATCGCAAGTTCCGCCGCGAAGTGGCGGATTTCCTCGCGGTCGCGTTCGAGTTCCTGCTGCAGCCTGACCACCCGCTGACCGGCGCGCATGCGTGCACTCAGGACCCGCGGCTTCACCGGCTTGGTGACGAAATCGTCCGCGCCCGCTTCGAAGGCCTCGATCAGCCGTTCGTCGTCTTCCACGTGGGTGAGCAGCAGGATGTAGACCCCGCGACCGATCTTGGTGGCGCGCAAGGCCCGCACCAGATCGAGCCCGTCCATTTCAGGCATCACCCAGTCGAGCACCATCATGTGGGGCTGGATGTCGAGCGCCCGCTCGAGGCCGACCCGGCCGTTCTCCGCCTCGAACACGGTGTGCCCGGCGTCCGCCAGCACGGCGCACATCAGCTTGCGCACCGATGCCTCGTCGTCGACCACCAGCACCCGCATGCCGCCCTCGCGCGGCACAGCACTTCCGCCGTCGGTCTTCGTGCCGCCCGCATCGGCCGGGGCGGGCACCGCCGCCGGCGTCACCCCGCCACTGCGCTCGATCAGGTCGGCAAACTGGGGCGGCTCGGTCGTCTCCAGCTGGAGCAGCTTGCTCCATTCCACCCAGTCCCTGGCTATGCGCTCGCAGGCCGCGGCGAAGTCTTCCTTGCATAATCCGAGCCGCTGCGCCAGCTTGATCACCGCCGGCATCAGCCCCCCCTGCTCCACGCCGGGCGCAAGGCAGATTTCGGACACCGCACGCGCCACGATCAGGCACTGCATCAGGGTGGATTCCCGTCCCCCCTCGGAGAATGCGGCACGGTCGGTCTGCTCGAAGTACAGCACCGGATCGGTGAAGACCTGCGGCAGCCCCCAGTCCATCAACATGGCGGCGCTGAGTTCGCGGTGCGTCATGGCAAATGCCTGCTGTTCGAGGTCGAACAGGCGCAGCTCCGGAAAACGCCGCGCTTCGAGCAGGATGCGGCCGTAGTCCGCCGGGTAGAGCGTCGCCAGCGCCAGCTCCCCCACCCTTGCCAGCAATCCGACGCTGAAGGCTTCGTCTGCCGCCACCACCCGCACGCGCTGAACCAGCACCTGCATGGCCAGGGCCATCAGCAGCGACGACGACCAGAAGCGGCCATAATCGAAACCGGCACAGGAACCCTTACGGTAGTTGGACAGCAGGGAAAAACCGAGCGCCATCGTGCGTACCGCCGGCAGTCCGAGCACCATCAGCGCCTCCTGGACCGACACCACCGCACGGCGGTTGAAGGGCACCAGTCCGTTGGCCGCCTTGATCAGACGCCCGACGAAGGCGGGATCGCTCTTGATGACACGCGCCAGCTCCGGAATCGACACTTCCTCTTCCTGCGTGAGCCGGATGATGGCGAGTGCGACGCCGCGCGGCGAAGGCAGCTCGCCGGAAGCCTTGAGCTGCTCGAAGCGATGCATGTCGATCGGGGGAGGCATGGTGTCCTGGTATATGTCGCAATGACGAAGCGCGTGATCCGGCCGGCAATCCACATCGGTCGCGCCCGTCGCACTTTACCGTGGCTTCGATCGCGCTGCCAGCCACGCCGGCACATCGGTGCGCCATGGCATTCCAGCCGGGCTAGAATCGGGCATCCGATGCTGCCCGACGACCTTACATTTCTGCCATGAAGTACTGCTCAAGCTGCGGCTCGACCGTCGAATTCCGCGTCCCCAAGGGGGACACGCTACCCCGCCATGTCTGCCCCAACTGCGGTGCAGTGCATTATCAGAATCCCAAGATCGTGGTCGGCGCACTGCCCGAATGGGAAGGGAGGGTGCTGCTCTGTCGCCGCGCCATCGAACCGCGCCACGGCATGTGGACCCTGCCGGCCGGCTTCATGGAGAACGAGGAGACCACCGCCGAAGGCGCCGCCCGCGAAACCCTGGAGGAAGCCTGCGCGCGCATCGACGTGGGCCCGATGTACACGCTGATCGACGTGCCCTACATCAGCCAGGTGCACATCATCTACCGCGCCCGCCTGCTCGATCTCGATTTCCGGCCCGGAGAGGAATCGCTGGAGGTCGCCCTGTTCGACGAGGCCGACATCCCGTGGGAACAGATCGCCTTCCGCACCATCGCGCTGACACTGCGGCACTACTTTGCCGACCGCCGCAGCGGCAACTGGGCCTTTCATACTGCCAGCATAGACACGCCACCGCCGGGCTACGTCCTGCCCGGCCAGCCGCCGCACGGCTGAACCACACCGCCGGAAACGTACTCTAAACAGGTGTTTGGAGACGCCCGGCTTGCATCGCGGGCCAAAAAGCTGTTCTGATTCCGCCAGGCGCAGTGCCCGCTGCGCCGCTTCGGTGAGGGAGGACATGTGCTGAGCGAACCCGGCGCGTTGTTGATCGGCCCCGACGATGTCCTGTTGCGGGAGGACGGACAACATCCGTGGATCCTGTCGCTCGACGTCCATGGCACCCCCCACCGCTGGATCAGCTGGCAGGCCGCATGTCATTATCACGCGCGCGATCAGGTCGCCTGGAGCATCGGCGATCGCGCCTTCCGCTTCCTGGGGGGCATTTGCCGCGCCACCGGCCGGCGGTCGGAAATCACCACCCACAGCATCATCGCGATCAAGGGTCGGGCACTTCGCCCGGAAGTGATGCGTCATACACCGCCGCTCAACAATCGCGAGCTGTTCCGTCGCGACCGCCACGTCTGCGCCTATTGCGGCCACCGTCTGCCCGGCAGCCAGTTGACCCGCGACCACGTGTCGCCGGTGTCGCAAGGCGGCCTCGACATCTGGATGAATGTGGTCACCGCGTGCCGGCCCTGCAACCAGCGCAAGAGCGGGCGCACGCCGGAGCAGGCCAGGATGGCGCTGCTCTATGCGCCCTACGTGCCGAACAAAGCCGAATACCTGATCCTCTGCAACCGCAACATCCTTGCCGACCAGATGGACTTCCTCACCCGGCACCTGCCGCGCCAGAGCCGCCTGTTCCCTTCCGCCTGATACACCGCACGGTGTCAGGGTTGTGGCCACCGCCACCGGCAGGCGATAATCCGGCGATTGCCCCCGGTCAGCGCATCATGAGCAGCTACCTCTTCGTCGTCATCAGCGCGGTACTGGTGAATAACGTCGTTTTCGTCCGCATCCTCGGCCTGTGCCCCTTCATGGGGGTGTCGAAGAAACTCGAAACCGCCGTCGGCATGGGCGCTGCGACCACCTTCGTGCTCACCCTCGGCGCCGGCAGCAGCTACCTCATCGATCACTACCTGCTCGTTCCCAACGACCTCGGCTACCTGCGCACGCTGTCCTTCATCGTGGTGATCGCCGCGATCGTCCAGCTCACCGAACTCGTCATCCAGAAGACCAGCCCGCTGCTGCACCAGGTGCTGGGTATCTATCTGCCGCTGATCACGACGAACTGCGCCGTGCTCGGCGTGCCGCTGCTCAACGTCGGGCTCGGCCACGACCTGCTCGAATCCCTTCTGTTCGGCTTCGGTTCCTCGGTCGGTTTCACCCTCGCGCTGGTGCTGTTCGCCGGTATCCGCGAGCGGCTGGAAGGCGCCGACGTTCCGGCGCCGTTCAAAGGCACCGCGATCGCCATGATCACCGCCGGCTTCATGAGCCTGGCCTTCATGGGTTTCGCCGGGCTGGACCGCTTCCACTGACCGCCTCCCTTACACACCTGTCCTACATCGCATGCTGTCAGCCCTGATCGTCATGACCGGAATCGCCCTCGTGCTCGGCGCCGCACTGGGCTACGCAGCCATCCGCTTCAAGGTCGAGGGCGACCCGCTGGTCGAGAAGATCGATGCCATCCTGCCGCAAACCCAGTGCGGCCAGTGCGGCTATCCCGGTTGCAAACCCTATGCCGAAGCCATCGCCCAGGGCGAGGCCGACATCAACCAGTGCCCGCCGGGCGGCGAGGAAGGCATACGCAAACTGGCCGACCTGCTCGGGCGCGAAGTGAAACCGCTGTCGGAAGAGCACGGCGTCGAAAAGCCGAAGTCGGTCGCCCTCATCGACGAGCAGACCTGCATAGGCTGCACGCTGTGCATCCAGGCCTGCCCGGTCGATGCCATCGTTGGCGCTGCCAAGCAGATGCACACCGTGGTGGCGCCGCTGTGCACCGGTTGCGAACTGTGCGTGGCGCCCTGCCCGGTCGATTGCATCAGCATGGAGCCGGTGCGTGAAACCGTGCAGACCTGGAAATGGAAGTACCCGGTGATCGAAATCAGGAAGGCCGCATGATAGGGCGGCTGTTCAACTTCCGCGGCGGCATCAAGCCCGACGCCCACAAGCAGGAATCGGCCGCGTCGCCGATCCGCCCTGCGCCGCTGCCATCCCGGCTGGTGGTGCCGCTGCGCCAGAGCACCCGTGCCACCTCGCGCTGCCTGGTGCAGCCCGGCCAGCGGGTGCTGAAGGGCGAACGCATAGGCGAACCGGAAGGCACGCTCGGCACCGCCGTCCATGCACCGACCTCGGGCACCGTGGTCGAAGTCGGCCTGCATCCGATGGCCCACCCATCCGGGCTCGACACCCGCTGCGTGGTCATCGAACCCGACGGCGAGGAGCGCTGGATCGAACACGCTCCCTTCGATCACCGCGCCGCCGGCCGCGAGCGCAGCCTCGCCCACTTGCGCGAATGCGGCGTCGTCGGCCTCGGCGGCGCGACCTTCCCGAGCCACGTCAAACTCGGTCGCGGCAGCGGCATCGACACGCTGATCTTGAACGGCGCCGAATGCGAACCCTGGATCACCTGCGACGACCGCCTGATGCGCGAGCGCGCCCCGGCCATCCTCGCCGGCGCAGCCATCCTGCGCGAGCTGATCGGTGCCCGCCGGCTCATCATCGGCATCGAAGACAACAAGCCCGAGGCGCTTGCGGCAATGCGCAGCGCCGCGGCCGGCATCGAGGGCGAGGTTGCGGTGGTCGCGGTACCGGCACTCTACCCGGCAGGCGGCGAGAAGCAGCTGATCCGCGTGCTTACCGGTATCGAGATCCCCTATGGCAAGCTGGGCGGCGATTTCGGCGTACAGTGCTTCAATGTCGGCACCGCCCACGCCGTCCATCGTGCCTTCGCCTGCGGCGAGCCCCTGGTGTCGCGCGTCGTCACCCTGACCGGCAACGTCGCCGCCGCGGGCAATTACGAGGTCCTGATCGGCACGCCGATCGACGAGTTGCTGCCGCTGGCCCGGCCACGTTCCGATACCGACCGCTACCTGATGGGCGGCCCGATGATGGGCTTTGCCCTGCCGCGCCTGGACGTACCCGTCGCCAAGGCCACCAACTGCGTCATCAGCGCCTCGCCGGCACTGTTCCCGCCACCGCAGCCGGAGCAGGCTTGCATACGCTGTGGCGAGTGCGCGCGTGCCTGTCCGGCCGAGCTGCAACCTTTCGAGCTGTACTGGTTCAGCCGCGCGAAGAACTTCGGCAAGGCCCAGGAATACCACCTCTTCGACTGCATCGAATGCGGTTGCTGCGCCTACGTCTGCCCCGCCCACATTCCGCTGGTCGACTACTACCGCTTCGCCAAAAGCGAGATCTGGGCCCGCGAACGCGACAAGAGCGCTGCGGATGCAGCCCGTGAGCGCTTCGAGTTCCGCAATTTCCGGCAGGACCGCGAGAAGGAAGAAAAGGCCGCCAAGCTTGCCGCCAAGGCGGCGGAAACCCGTGCCAAGCTGGCGTCCGGCGACGACAGCAAGGCCGAGCCCACCGCCCCTGCTCCGGCGGCCGAGGATCCCAAGAAAGCCCTGATCGCCGCCGCCCTCGCCCGCGCCCAGGCACAGAAGCAGGAAGTGCAACCCAGGAACACCGACAATCTCAGCCAGGACACGCAGGCCGAGATCGCCGACATCGAAGCGCGGCGGCGCCAGCAGGGCACCGCGCATGCAGCCGCCAGCCCCGCCGTCGCGGCCGACGACAACCCGCAATGATCCATTCTCCCTACATCCGCAAACCGGCCAGCATCCAGCGCGTGATGCTCACCGTCCTGATCGCGCTGCTACCAGGCATCGCCGCCTATGTCTGGCAGATCGGCGCCGGCATCCTGGTCAACATCGTCATCGCCTCGGTCGCCGCGCTTGCCGGCGAAGCAGCGGTGCTCGCCCTGCGGCGCAAACCCGTCGCGATGGCGCTGGGCGACGGGTCGGCGCTCGTCACCGCCTGGCTGGTCGCGTTGTGCTTTCCCCCCATCGTGCCGTGGTGGCTGACGGCGCTGGCGGCGCTGGTGGCCGTGGTGGCCGTCAAGCAGCTCTACGGCGGCCTCGGCCAGAATCCCTTCAACCCAGCGATGGCGGCCTACTGCACCATGATCGTCGCCTATCCCGCGCTGATGTCGCAATGGCCGGCAGCCGGCCAGCTCGACTTCGCCACCCAGCTGCAGCTCATTCTAGGCAGCACCCGCGATCTCGACGCCATCACCGGCGCCACGGCGCTCGACACCATGCGCACCGGCCTGCGGGTGCCGGATGCCACGGTCGATAGCGTACGACAGCTCGGCGCCTTTGGTCTCGCCGGCGGCAAGGGCTGGGAATGGCTCGCCGCGGGCTACCTGGCGGGCGGACTCATCCTGCTCGCGACCCGCGTGATCACCTGGCACATGCCGGCGGCCTTCCTCACGGCGCTGGCCATCATCTCCGGCGCATTCTGGCTCGTCCACCCCGGGCAGTTCGCCTCGCCGCTGTTCCACCTCGCCAGCGGCGGCGCCATGCTCGCCGCCTTCTTCATCGTCACCGACCCGGTGTCGGGCGCGACCACCCCGCGCGGCAAGCTCATCTTCGCCGCCGGCGTGGCCTGCATCGCCTGGCTCATCCGCAGCTTCGGCGCCTACCCGGAAGGCATCGCCTTCGGCGTGCTGCTGATGAATCTGTGTGTGCCGCTGATCGACATGAAGACCCAGCCGCCGGTCTTCGGCCATCGCGGAGGGCGCGCCCCATGAGCACCGCCGACCGTTACGGCGCTGCCCGCACTTCGCTGCGGACGGCAGCCATCATGCTGGTGTTCACGGTGGTCTTCACCGCCCTGATGGCCTCCACCTACCGCGCCACCCGCCCGGCCATCGAGGCCTCGGTGCAGGAAGAACAACTGCGCCTGGTCAACGAAGTGCTGCCGGCCACCGCTTACGACAATGCCCTGCTCGACGACGTCATCCTTACCCGCGCCACAGTGCAGCTTGGCTTCGACGGCGCCCGCGTGTGGCGTGCGCGCCGCGGCGGCGACGTGGTGGCGATGGTGCTAGAGGCAGCCGCGACCGACGGCTACGCCGGCCGCATCGGCCTGATCGTCGCGGTCGGTGCCGACGGCAGGCTGCAGGGCGTGCGGGTCACCAGCCACAAGGAAACGCCGGGGCTGGGCGACTACATCGATCCGAAGAAGGACCGCAACAAGCGCTCACCCTGGATCGCGCAGTTCGCGGGTATCGCCTGGCAGGACATGGCCGCTGAACGCTGGACGGTGCGCAAGGACGGCGGCGCCTTCGACTACCGTGCCGGCGCCACCATCAGCGCGCGCGCCGTGACCAGCGCGGTCGGCAAGGCGGTGGGCTTTGCAGTCGAACAACGCGATGCGCTGATCGCCGCGGCCAGCGGTGCCACGCTGGGAGAAACGCCTTGAACATGCAGCAATTCCGCGAGATCGCCCACAACGGCCTGTGGAAACAGAATACCGGCCTCGCCCAGCTGCTCGGCCTGTGCCCCATCCTCGCGATCAGCACCAGCATGGTGAATGCGGTCAGCCTCGGCCTGGCGACCCTGCTGGTGATGGCACTCTCCAACCTGGCCGTCGCCGGCCTGCGCAACTTCATTCCCTACGAGATCCGCATTCCGGTTTTCGTCCTGATCATTGCCGCGCTGGTCACGGTGGTCGACCTCGCCTTCAATGCCTTCCTGCACAGCCTTTACCTGGTGCTCGGCATCTTCATTCCGCTGATCGTCACCAACTGCATCGTGCTGGCGCGCGTCGAAGCTTACGCGGCAAAGAATGACCCGCTCTCCTCCACCGTCGATGCGGTGATGATGGGCTGCGGTCTGGTGTGGGTGCTGGCGCTGCTGGGCGGCCTGCGCGAACTGGTGGGCAGCGGCACGCTGTTCTCCGGCATCGAGATGATCATCCCGGACACCTCGGCGCTGACGGTGTTCGGCGACGACTACCCCGGCTTCCTGATCGCGATCCTGCCGCCGGGCGCCTTCTTCGCACTCGGCTGCCTGATCGCCGCCTACAACGCGATCAATGCCCGACAGGCAGCTCGCCGCCGCGCAGCGCCGATGACGGCCACGCCCACGGAAACCGGGCCCGGCACCGAGGCGGCCTGAGCATGGCGACGATGAAGCGCGACGCGATCCGCGAATTCTTCCGTCGACTTGCCGCAGCCAATCCCGAACCGAAAACCGAACTCGAGTACGCCACGCCATACCAGCTGCTGGTGGCGGTGGTGCTGTCGGCGCAGGCGACCGACAAGAGCGTGAATATCGCCACCCGCAAGCTGTTCGCCGCGGCACCGACGCCGGAGGCGATGCTCGCGCTCGGCGACGAAGGGGTGGCCGACTACATCAAGACCATCGGCCTGTTCCGCAACAAAGCCAAGAACACCGTGGCGCTGTCGCGCCTGCTGCTAGAGCGGCATGGCGGCGAAGTGCCCAAGGACCGCGAAGCGCTCGAAGCGCTGCCCGGTGTCGGCCGCAAGACGGCCAACGTCGTGCTCAACACCGTTTTCCGCGAACCGGTCATGGCGGTCGACACCCACATCTTCCGGGTCGCCAACCGTACCGGGCTCGCCCCGGGCAAGGACGTGAACGCAGTCGAGCAAGCCCTGCTCAAACGCGTACCGAAGGACTACCTGCTCGACGCCCATCACTGGCTGATCCTGCACGGCCGCTACGTCTGCACCGCGCGCAAACCCGATTGCGCTGCCTGCATCGTGCGCGACCTGTGCCTGTTCCGCGACAAGACCGCCTGAACGCGGCGGCAACCCGAAGAGAGAATCGCTCATGTTCAATCCGACCCGCGACGAAGTGCGCAATTTCTTCATCGAAGCTTGGCGGAAGTACCAGGCGCGCGAGGTCCTGACCCCGCTGGAGACCATCGCCGCCGACATCGTCGCCCAGCATCCCGAATACCACGCCGTCGTAGACAAACCGGATTCGGTCGACCGCGATTTCCCGCCCGAAGCGGGTCAGGTCAATCCCTTCCTGCACCTGTCGCTGCACCTCGCGATCGAGGAGCAGCTGTCGATCGACCAGCCGCCGGGCATCCGTGCCGCCTTCGAGGCCGCCTGCGCGCATCGCGGCGAACGGCACGCGGCCATGCACGACGCCCTCGAATGTCTGGGCGAAACCCTGTTCAACGCCCAGCGCAACGGCACCCAGCCCGACGGCGTCGCCTATGTCGCAGCCTTGCGACGCAGCGCCGGGGTCGGGCCGCTTGCGTGAGCCATCGCCCGCCGCGGGTCCAGTTAGCGGTTCTGCCGCGTTTGTTCAACGCTTGAGGTAGAGCCCCTGCTGGCTGGCGAACCAGGCCGCGAGATCGGCAATGTCGCGCTTGCTCAGGTTTTCCACCTGTGCCGCCATGATGGGATTGCGCCGTTTGCCGGCCTTGTAGTCCGACAGGGCCTGGCGCAGGTAATCCTCATGCTGGCCGGCCAGGCGGGGAAATTCGACGGTAGCGCTGTTGCCATCCGCGCCGTGACAGGCCGCGCAGGTGGAGGATATCTCCTTGCCGCGCACTGCATCACCCCCGATCGCCGGGCTTGCCAGCGCCAGCACCAGCCCTCCCACGCAGGCACGCATGAAATCGGCCCAGCCGCGAACGGCGTTGCGGTTCATTTTCCACCCCCGTAGTACGCAGCCAGATCGGCCATATCCTGCTCGGACAGGCTACGTGCAATACCCTGCATGGTCGGGTGACTGCGCTCTCCGGCCTTGTAGGCCTCCAGCGCACGCACGATGTAGGCCGGGTGCTGGCCGCCGAGCTTGGGCACCGAATACACCGCGGGAAAGCTGGTCCGGTAACCCGGAATGCCGTGGCATCCGATACACATCGACAACTTGCCCTTCGCCGCTTCGGCATTGCCCTCCGCCGCCACCGCCTGCAGGCTTGCGGCCAGCATCACCGCTGCCATCAGATATCGTCCGCGCATGCTGTCCCCTTGTCGTTTATGCGCTTGCCGCAGCAAGGCTTGTCCGTAGCCGCCAAGACGGGTACGGGCTCCACTAAAGCTAGTCCTATAATCGCCAAGAATTAATCAGAGGAATCCCCGATGTCCCAGCTCCGTTTCGAAGGCTCGCAGGACTACGTCGCCACCCCCGACCTGATGCTGGCGGTCAATGCTGCCATCCGCCTGCAGCGTCCGCTCCTGATCAAGGGCGAACCCGGCACCGGCAAGACCATGCTGGCCGAGGAGGTCGCCGCCGCGCTCGGCCTGCCGCTCTTGCAGTGGCACATCAAGTCCACCACCAAGGCGCAGCAGGGGCTCTACGAATACGACGCGGTTTCGCGCCTGCGCGACTCACAGCTCGGCGACGACCGCGTCAAGGACATCGCCAACTACATCGTCAAGGGCGTGCTGTGGCAGGCCTTCGAGGCCGAGACCCAGACGGTGGTGCTGATCGACGAGATCGACAAGGCCGACATCGAATTCCCGAACGACCTGCTGCGCGAGCTCGACCGCATGGAATTCCATGTGTACGAGACGCGCAAGACGGTGCAGGCGCGTCACCGTCCCATCGTCTTCATCACCTCGAACAACGAGAAGGAACTTCCCGACGCCTTCCTGCGCCGCTGTTTCTTCCACTACATCAAGTTTCCCGACCGCGACACCATGCAGCGGATCGTGGATGTGCACTTCCCCGACATCCGCAAGACGCTGCTCGGCGAGGCGCTCGAAGTCTTCTTCGGGCTGCGCGACATTCCCGGCCTGAAGAAGAAGCCCTCGACCTCCGAGCTGATCGACTGGCTCAAGCTGCTGGTCGCCGAGGACATCCCCCCGGAGGCGCTGCGCTCGCCCGACCAGAAGGCCATCGTGCCACCGCTGGCCGGCGCACTGCTGAAGAACGAGCAGGACATGCATCTCTTCGAGCGCTTGGTGTACATGGCGCGGCACAACCGCTGAGCGGCGAGCGACCGTCGCCGTCCCACCGGGTACAACAGACAATGCCATGCTGATCGACTTCTTCCTGCACCTGAAGGCGCGCAAGCTGCCGGTGTCCACGCGCGAATTCCTCACCCTGCTCGAAGGCCTGCGCGAACGCGTGTGCGGGCATTCCATCGACGAGTTCTATTTCTACGCACGTGCCTGCCTGGTCAAGGACGAATCGCTCTACGACCGCTACGACCAGGCCTTCGGCGAGTACTTCAAGGGCGTCAGCGAACTGCCCGGCATGGACGCCGAAATCCCGGAGGACTGGCTGCGTGCGGCGATGAAGAAGCATCTCAGCCCGGAGGAACAGGCCAGACTGCAGAAGCTCGGCTGGGACAAGCTGATGGAGGAATTCCGCAAACGCCTGGACGAGCAGAAAGGCCGCCACCAGGGCGGCAGCAAGTGGATAGGCACCGGCGGCAGCTCGCCCTTCGGCAACAACGGCACCCACCCGGAAGGCATCCGCGTGGGCGGCGATTCCGCCGGCAACCGGACCGCGGTGAAAGTGTGGGACAAGCGTGAGTTCCGCAACCTGGACGATAGCGTCGAACTTGGCACCCGCAACATCAAGGTCGCGCTACGCCGGCTGCGCCGCTTTGCCCGCGACGGTGCGGCGGAAGAACTCGACCTCGACGGCACCATCGCCGCGACAGCACGCAACGCCGGCTGGCTGGATCTGCTGATGCGGCCGGAACGCCACAACGCGGTCAAGGTGCTGCTGTTCTTCGACGTCGGCGGCTCGATGGACGACCACATCAAGGTGTGCGAGGAGCTGTTCTCCGCCTGCCGCACCGAGTTCAAGCACCTCGAATACTTCTACTTCCACAACTGCGTATATGAAACCGTATGGCGCGACAGCAGCCGGCGTCACCATGAACGCACCGAGCTGCTCGACGTAATCCATCGCTACGGGCCGGACTACAAGCTGATCTTCGTCGGCGACGCCACCATGAGCCCCTACGAGATCCTGCACCAGCACGGCTCCATCGAGCACATGAACGCCGAACCGGGCGCCGCCTGGCTGCGCCGCCTGCTCGACGCCTACCCAGCGGCTGCCTGGCTCAATCCCGAGCCGGAACGGCTGTGGGGCTACCGCAAATCGATCGAGCTGATCCACCAGATCGTCGGAGGCCGGATGTTCCCGATGACGCTGGACGGCCTCGGCCGCGCGATGCAGTCGCTCTCGAAGAAGCACTGACACTCGCCCGCGGTGCGCGGGAACGGCTGTTCAGGGCGCGCGGTAGTTTTCCTGCGTCATCAGATCGACGCCGCACTGCAGGTTCTCGATCCAGTCGAGGAAGCGGTTGACCATCGCCTTGCCCTCGAAACGCGCGCCGTGCTGCGGCACGATCATCTCGACGTCGAGGCTGCGCACCATGTTCACCCAGAAGCGGCCGATCTTGTTCGACACCATGTAGCGGCGGTGGAAGCCGATCATGTACTGGATGTGCTTGTCGAAATCCTTCACCGGTTGCAGGGCGTCGGCGTGATCGATCAGCGATGCGCCCATGTCGCCCGAGAACAGGATCTTGGAGATCGGATCGTAGAACTGGAAGTTGCCTTCCGAGTGCATGAAGTGCGCCGGCAGCGCCTTCAGCTTGCACTGCCCCAGCGGCACCAGCATGCCTTCGTCGGGAATGCCGATGATGCGGTCGGTGTAGTCGCGGCCGGTGGTGAAGTGCGGCAGGAAGCGCGCCCACAGCTTGGAGATCATCACCCGGCAGCTGGTCGTCACCATCCACTTGTTGAGCGAAGCGATGATGTCGGGATCGGCATGCGAGGCCAGGATGTAGTCGAGGTTCTTCGACGGGAAATAGCGTTGCATCCCCATCAGCAGACCGTTGTACGTCATGTTGCCACCGGGGTCGACCAGCGCGCCATGATCGCCGTCGACAATCAGGAACTGGTTGCACTGAACGGCATGGTCGGCCTCTTCGTCCACGAGGTCGTAGAAGGCCAGGCAGACATGTTTGCCATCGTTGTAGAGCTCGACCGCCATGTTTCAATCACCCTGTCGTATGACGCAACCGCCCCTGCGGATGCACGGCGGCCAACTCTACCGCAGCCGGGCCGGGCTGTGTCGTCCTCGACACCTGCGCTTGACGCGCATCAACTCGCGCGAAAGTACCGATTGCTTCGGCCCGCCCAAAAAAAACGCGGCCCGAAGGCCGCGGAAGTTGCTGTCCGTCCGCACAACGCGAAACGAGTGGCCGGTATGCCCGCCGGCCCGGGTGTCCATCATTCGGTGAAGGGCAAGGGCTGCATGCCGAAGCCTTCATCCAAATCCTTGATCTGCCTAAGCAGGACGTCGAGTTCGCCCTGCAGCCGCGACAGCGCTTCCTCGTCGAGAAGGCGCAACGCCTCGGGCAACACGCCGCGCGCCGGGGAAGGCGCACGCCGCAGCAGGGCTTCGCCCTCCTCGGTAAGGTACAGCCGCACCACGCGCTGATCTGCACTGGTGCGCTCCTTGCGGAGCAGCTTGCCGGTTTCCAGACGATCGACCATGTTGGACGCGGTCGACTGGTGCAGGGCCATCCTGTTGGCCAGCTCGCCCACGCGCAGGCCCGGCGCTTCGCTCAATTCCTGGAGTGCCCACAGCTGGGCACCGGTAACCCCGCTCTGACGTTCGATCCATTGGGAATGACGCTGCGCGGTACGGATCAGCACCCTGAAGCGCTGCAGCACCGACAAGGGCGTAACAGTGGTTACTTTGTCCGCGGGCTTCTTCAAGGCGTTTTGCGACGGGGGCATCTACGTGGCTCCAACTATATTTGCTCAAATCATCATTGTCAAAAATTTAACCATTTCGGCGGCCGAGGCGTATCGTAACGGCTGTGCGTCGTAACACTGCCGAGGCCACAACCGATGGCTTATGTGTTTCAACGCCTATGCTGCCAAAAAAGTTTAGTACCAAGGTAATAATTCCCTCACACCCGACGCGCCCCGCGCAGCCCGCTCCTTGCGCCGCACATGCAGCCACCGCCTTCCCCGCCATCCGAACCGTCCCCCCCAAAGTTGCCTCCCGGCCCCACGCCCGACTCCACCTCGGGCCGCACCCTGCGCCACCTTGCGCGCGGGGGTCGCCGCTATGCCTTGCCATGGCTGTCACCGGGACGCTGGCACCAGCGCTTGCTGCTGGTCGGCGCCGCCCTTCTGGCCGGCCTGATTGCGATCAGCTTCGCCATTGGCGCCGAACTGGCCATCGACTGGCATCACCGGCTGATGTCGTACAGCCCCTGGTTGACGCTGATCATCGCACCCGGCGGTTTCGCGTTGATGGCCTGGCTGTCGCGCCGCTTCTTCGCCGGCACCGAAGGCAGCGGCATCCCGCAGGCGATCGCTGCCTCGCTCACCGACGACGGACGGCTGCGACGGCGCTTCCTGTCCTTGCGGATCGCGATCGCGAAAGTCCTGCTCACGCTCGGCGGCCTGCTTTCCGGCGCGTCCATCGGCCGTGAAGGTCCGTCGGTACAGATCGGCGCCTCGGTCATGCACATGCTCGCCGGGCGCCGGAGGGGCCGCATCGCCTCCAGCCGCGACCTCATCGTGGCCGGCAGCGGCGCCGGCATCGCCGCGGCCTTCAACACGCCACTCGGCGGCATCATGTTCGCGATCGAGGAGATGTGCCGCTATCGTGCCTTCCGCGCCAACAGCACCACGCTGACGGCGGTGATCTTCGCCGGTCTGATGTCGCTCGCCGTACTGGGCAACTACACCTATTTCGGTCGTACGCCTGCCGCCATCGGCTGGCCGGGTGGCATCTGGCCGGTGCTCATGTGCGGGATGCTTGGCGGGCTGCTCGGCGGCGGCTTCTCGCGGCTGCTGATCGCGTCGTCACGCGGCCTGCCTGGACGGGTCGGCAGCTTCGCACTGACGCGCCCGATCGCCTTCGCCGCGGCCTGCGGGCTGGCGACGGCACTGATCGGCCTGCTGACCGGCGGCCTGACCTACGGTACCGGCTACGCCGAATCGAAGGCCGCGCTCGAAGGCGCCGCCGGACTGCCAATCTACTTCATGCTGGCCAAGATGGTGGTGATCTGGCTTGCCTTCGTGTCGCGCATTCCGGGCGGCATCTTCGCACCCGCGCTGGCGGTGGGCGCCGGGCTGGGCGCCGACATCGCCTACTTCATGCCGGACGACCAGGATGCCGCCATCCTGGTTCTCGGCATGGTCGCCTTCCTCGCCGGCATGACCCAGACGCCGATCACGTCCTTCGTGATCGTCATGGAAATGACCGCCAACCACCAGATGCTGCTGCCCCTGATGGCAACGGCGGTGGTCGCGCACGGATTCTCGAAATCGGTGGCGCCGCTGCCGCTCTACCATGCACTCGCGCACCCCATCCTGCGCAGGCTCGAGGCCGAAGCGCACCCTCACCCTTCCGCAGCACCCCACAGCATGCTGCCGAAATAAACCACGCCCCTGCCGCCTTCTGGCGGTTCGGTGGCGGGAAGGTCGGCTCAGTGATGACGCCAGTTGTGTTCGCCGAAGCGCACATGACTGGCTTTTTCCATGTCCATCATCGCCATGAAGGTTTCGCGGCTCATCTGGATGATCCGCTCATGGTCGCCCGCCTCGAAATAGATTTCAGGGTGATCGGCCAGACTGTCGTCCATCACCATGCGCATGCCGTAAGCTGCACCGAGCGGAGGAACCGCGCCGGGCTCGCAGTCACCGAACAGGCGCCCGATTTCGTCTTCGGTGGCCAGACGCAGACGGCAATTCAACTCCTTGCTCAGTCTGCCCAGCTGCACATGGTGGGTGGACGGCAGCACCGCCATCAGGAAGCCGTCGTCGTCTTCGAGGACGACCGATTTGGCCAGGCAGCTACCGGGTACATGGGCCAACTGCGCGGTCTCCATGCTGTTATGCGAATGCGGGTGGCTCAGCACGTCATACCGCAATCCATGCTGATCCATGTAGTCCTGGACTCTGGAGGCAATGGCCATGATCATTCTCCTCGGTTTCGGCGCCGGGCTTGTGTTCTTGAACCTTGCCCGCAATGCGGCATCGACACTGCGATCCCTTTTCACTCCCTGCGGCCCCCGACAGCCGCCGCATTTCATTCTAGGTCGCGGGTGCGGACATGCCAGTCGCTCCCGTCAACGTAAAACCGCCCCGTAGGGCGGTCCGGACTGCGTTGACGAGGGCGCTCAGTTGCCGCTCATCGCCATCATCAGCTGGTTGATGCGCTTGACGAAGGTGGCCGGGTCGTCGAGCGTGCCGCCCTCGGCGAGCAGCGCCTGGTCGAACAGCACCGCGGCCCAGTCGTCGAAGTTCTTGTCCTCGTACTTCAGCCGCAGCACCGCCGGGTGGTTGGGGTTGATCTCGAGGATGGGCTTGGACACCGGCGCGCTCTGGCCGGCAGCCTTCAGGATGCGCGCCAGATTCATGCCCATGTCATGCTCGTCGGCCACCAGGCAGGCCGGCGAGTCGGTCAGGCGCAGGGTCACCTTGACGTCCTTGACGCGCTCGCCGAGGCTGGCCTTCATCTTCTCCAGCAGCTCCTTGTAGTCGTCGGCGGCCTTCTCCGCTTCCTTCTTCTCGGCCTCGTCCTCCAGCGCGCCCAGGTCGAGACCGCCCTTGGCGACCGACACCAGTTGCTTGCCGTCGAACTCGGTGAGGTTGCCGATCACCCATTCATCGACGCGGTCGGAGAGCAGCAGCACTTCGATGCCCTTCTTGCGGAAGACTTCCAGGTGCGGGCTGTTCTTGGCGGCGTTGAAGGTCTCGGCGGTGACGTAGTAGATCTTGTCCTGGCCTTCCTTCATGCGCTCGATGTAGTCCTTGAGCGACACGATCTCGTCCGGCGTATCGGCCTTGGTCGAGGCGAAGCGCAGCAGGCCGGCGATCTTCTCCTTGTTGGCGAAATCCTCGCCCACGCCCTCCTTCAGCACCTTGCCGAACTCCTTCCAGAAGGTGGCGTACTTCTCCTTGTCGCCCGCCTCGTCGCTGGTGGCGAGGTCTTCCAGCAGCGACAGCACCTTCTTCGTGCAGCCGGCGCGGATGGTGTCGATGTCCTTGGATTCCTGCAGGATCTCGCGCGACACGTTGAGCGGCAGGTCGGCGGAATCGACCACCCCGCGCACGAAGCGCAGGTAGGTGGGCATCAGCTTCTCGGCGTCGTCCATGATGAAGACGCGCTTCACATAGAGCTTGATGCCGTGCTTGGCGTTGCGGTCCCACAGGTCGAAGGGCGCGTGCGCCGGCACGTAGAGCAGGTTGGTGTATTCGTGGCGGCCTTCGACGCGCGAATGGGTCCACGCCAGCGGCTCGTCGTAGTCGTGGCCGACGTGCTTGTAGAAGGCCTTGTACTCGTCTTCCGAGATGTCGTTCTTGGAGCGGGTCCACAACGCATTGGCTTGGTTCACCGTTTCGTCTTCTTCGGTGACGACCTGCGCCTTCTTGTCCTCGTCCCACTCCTCCTTCTTCATCACGATGGGCTGGACGATGTGGTCGGAGTACTTGCGCACCAGGCTCTTCAGCTTCCACGACGACAGCAGGTCTTCCTGGCCGTCGCGCAGATGCAGGGTGATCTCGGTGCCGCGGCCGGGCTTGTCGATGTCCTCGACGGTGTAGGCACCGGCTTCGTCGCCGGCCATCGAGCACTGCCACTTCACCCCGGCCGAGGCCGGCAGGCCGGCGCGGCGGGTCAGCACGGTGACGCGGTCGGCCACCAGGAAGGCGGAGTAGAAGCCGACACCGAACTGGCCGATGAGGTTGGCGTCCTTCTTCTGGTCGCCGGTGAGCTTGCCGAAGAACTCGCGCGTGCCCGACTTGGCGATGGTACCGAGGTGGGCGATCGCTTCGTCGCGGCTCATGCCGATGCCGTTGTCGGCGATGGTGATGGTCTTGGCGTCGGCATCGAAGCCGATGCGGATCTTGAGGTCGCCGTCACCTTCGAACAGCGCCGCGTTGTCGAGCGCCTCGAAGCGCAGCTTGTCGCAGGCGTCGGACGCGTTGGAGACCAGCTCGCGCAGGAAGATCTCGCGGTTGGAGTAGAGCGAGTGGATCATCAGGTGAAGCAGCTGCTTCACCTCGGCCTGGAAGTTGAGGGTCTGGGCGGTAGCGGTGTGCGCTTCGGACATGGATGCAGCTCCGTGTTTTTCAGATCGACGCCCGCCCATATGGGGCCGACCCCGGCGCTTTCAAGCCCCCGCCCGCAAGTCCGGCTCAGATGTAGCGGACTTCGCTGACCTCGATCTCGCGCGGCCCCGCCGGGCTCATGAAGCGCACCGTCTCGCCCACCCGAACCTTGAGCAGCGCCCGCGCCAGCGGCGAGATCCAGCTGATCCGCCCGTCCGACGCATTGGCCTCGTCCACGCCGACGATCTGCCAGGTCTGCTCCTCGCCGCTGTCGATGTCGGTGATGGTCACCGTGGCACCGAAGAAGACCTGATCCACGTTCTCCTGGCGCTCCGGGTCGACCACGTCGGCGCTCTCGATGCGCTTGATCAGGAAGCGGATGCGGCGGTCGATCTCGCGCAGCCGCTTCTTGCCGTAGATGTAGTCGCCGTTCTCCGAGCGGTCGCCGTTGCCAGCCGCCCAGGCCACGGTTTCGACCAGCTTGGGACGCTCGATCCGCACCAGCTGGTCGAGCTCGACACGCAAGGCATCGTAGCCGCGCCGCGTCATGTAGTTCTTGCTGCCCGGCGGCAGCCTGAGTGCAGGCGACAGTTCCTCGTCGTCGTCCTGCCCGTCGCCTTCCTTGACGAATGCCTTGTTCACACCCTGCTCCAAACGACGCTGTCCAACAATCCGGCGATGTTACGGGATGGCCAGCAGCCAGGCCAGACACCCACTTGCGACTTGCGGCCCGGCGCATCGAACGGAAATCCATTTCCGTGAAGTTGTCATTCTCCGGGCCGGCGCATACCATTGCCTGGATTCGACTTTCGACCAACGGCGCATGCGCCACCGCCCGAGCTTACTCCGATGAACGACGAAGCCTTCGATGACGTCACCAGCCTCCATGCGCGGCTCGAAGCGCTGCGCGGCGAGCATCGCGACCTCGACGACGCGATCGCCCGGCTGGGTTCCAACCCGCAGGACGACGAGTTGCTGCTGCGCCGCCTCAAGAAGCGCAAGCTCGCGATCAAGGACCGCATCACCATCATCGAACGCATGATCGAGCCCGACGAGCTCGCCTGACGCTCCCCGCTCCCGACCCCGCCCGCACTCGCGGTGCGCTGTCCGGGATATCCGCTACCCCGCCTTCAGCCCGTCCGATGACCCAGACCGATCTCTTCGGCAGGGAAACGCTCGCCCTGCACGCCGGCCAGTCGCCCGATCCCGTACACGGTTCGCGCGCCACGCCCATCCATTTCACCACCAGCTACGTGTTCAGCGACGCCGACCAGGCCGCCGCGCTATTCAATCTGGAGCGCCCCGGCCACGTCTATTCGCGCATCTCCAACCCCACCACCGCGGTGCTGGAAGAGCGCGTCGCGGCGCTCGAAGGCGGGGTCGGCGCGATCGCGTTGGCCAGCGGCCAGGCCGCGCTGCACCTGGCCATCACCACGCTGATGGGCGCCGGCGGCCACATCGTCGCCTCGCGCGCGCTCTACGGCGGCTCGCACAACCTGCTCGGCTACACCCTGCCGCGCTTCGGCATCCACACCACCTTCGTCGATCCGCACGACCTCGACGCCTGGCGCGCCGCCATCCGGCCGGAAACCCGGCTGTTGTTCGGCGAATCAGTCGGCAACCCCGGGCTGGACGTGCTCGACATCCCGGCGGTGGCTGCCATCTCCCACGAACACAAGCTGCCGCTGCTGATCGACGCCACCCTGGTGAGCCCGCTGCTGCAACGCCCGCTCGAACTCGGCGCCGACCTGGTGATGCACTCCGCCACCAAATACCTCGGCGGCCACGGCGTCGCCGTCGGCGGGATCATCGTCGATGGCGGCCGCTTCGACTGGGAAGCCTCCGGCCTGTTCCCGACGCTCACCGAACCCTACGACGGCTTTCACGGCATGGACTTCGCCGAGGAATCGCCGGTCGCCGCCTTCCTGCTGCGGGCGCGGCGTGAAGGCCTGCGCGACTTCGGCGCCTGCCTGTCGCCGATGAACGCCTTCCAGATCCTGCAGGGGCTGGAAACCCTGCCGCTGCGCATGCGCGCCCACGTTGCCAATGCGCGCGCGGTGGCCGAACACCTCGCCGCCCATCCGCTGGTGGAAAAAGTCGCCTATCCCGGCCTGCCCGGCCACCGCGACCATGCGCTCGCCACCCTCCTGCTGCCCGAGGGCTGTGGCGCGGTGATGTCCTTCGACCTAAAGGGCGGACGCGAAGGCGGCCGCGCCTTCATCGGCGCGCTGCGGCTGTTCTCGCATCTGGCCAACGTCGGCGACGCCAAGTCGCTGGTGATCCACCCCGCCAGCACCACCCACTTCCGCATGTCGGCCGCCGACCTCGCCGCCGCCGGCATCGGCGAAGGCACGGTGCGGCTGTCTGTCGGCATCGAGAACTGCGCCGACCTGATCGCCGACCTCGACCGCGGCCTCGCCGCGGTGGCGCGCCTGTTCAAGGAGTGAGCGATGGACATCGTCGTCAATGAACGGCGCACCCGCGTCTACACCGGCGGCCGCAGCTTCGACCGCGAGCTACCCACCGTCGTGCTGATCCACGGCGCCGGCCACGACCACTCCGTGTGGAACTGCCAGGCACGCAGCCTGGCGCATCACGGCTACGGCGTGATCGCCCCCGACTTGCCCGGCCACGGCGTCTCGGCCGGTGATCCGCTGACGGGCATCGATGCGCTCGCCGATTGGATCCTCGCCCTGCTCGACGCCTGCGGCGTGGTCCGCGCCAGCCTGGTCGGCCACAGCATGGGATCCTTGATCGCACTCGCCGCTGCCGCGCGTGCCACAGACCGCATCGACCGTCTTGTGCTGGTCGGCAGCGTCGCCCCGATGCCGGTAGCACCGCCGCTGCTGCAGGCCGCCGCCGAGGCACGCGACACGGCCCACCGCATGATCAACCAGTGGTCCTTCAGCCCCACCGGCCAGCTCGGCCAGGCTGCGGCGCCCGGCACCTGGCAGACCGGCTTGAACCGCCGCCTGATGGAACGCCAGGCCGACGGCGTGCTCGCCACCGACCTCGGCGCCTGCAACGCCTGGAATGCCGGGCTGGAGGTCGCCGCCGCGGTGCGCTGCCCCACCCTGCTGATTTGCGGCGAACGCGACCAGATGACGCCGCCACGTGCGGTAAAACCCTTACGCGATGCGCTGGTCAACGCGGCCGGCGGTGCGCGTATGATCACCGTGAGCGGTGCCGGCCATGCCATGATGGCCGAAGCGCCGAATGCGATCAGTGACGCGATACGGGGGTTTCTGCACACATAACATCAACATCCGGAACAGGCTCTTCGGGCGCTGCGTCCTTTGCTGCGGCGCCCACCCAGGCCACATGGCCCGCCGCAATGCCCGCCTGTTCCACCCCCGTTCCGCTGCGCCGACACGAACCCACCAGAGGAGAGAGACATGTCGCAGCCGAACGAAGCCCCACTCGCCAAGGATGAAGGCCTACCCTTCCCGGGAATCCGCGATGTCCCGGCGACCTCGCCGCTGCGCTGGCTGGCACGCGGCTTCTCCGACCTGCGATCCTGCCCGATTCCCAGCCTCTTCTACGGCTTCTGCTTTGCCGGCATGGGCTTGCTGATCACCTTCGTGTTCGAGCATGCCTACGAATACACCTCGGCGCTCACCTCCGGCTTCCTGCTGCTCGGCCCCTTCCTGGCGATGGGCCTCTACGAGATCTCCCGCCGCCACGAGCTCGGCGAACACTGCTCGCTCACGCCGACGCTCACCGTGTGGCGGCGCAACGCCGGCAACATCGGTCTTTTCGCCGTCGTGCTCGGCATCGTCTTCCTGATCTGGGCACGCGCCTCGCTGGTCGTGTTCGCGCTCTTCTACACCAACGAGATGCCCAATCTCTCCGGCTTTCTGGAGCAGTTGCTGAAGATGGAGAACTTCGAATTCCTCGCCGTGTACTTCGGCGTCGGCCTGCTCTTCGCCGGGCTGGTGTTCGCGGTCAGCGTGGTGTCGATCCCGCTGATGCTGGACCGCAACCAGGATGCGATCACCTCGATGCTCGCCAGCATCGCCGCGCTCGCCCGCAATCCCGGTGCGATGCTGGTATGGGCGGCAGTGATTGTCGGCGTGACCCTGATCGGCTTTCTCACCTTCCATCTCGGGCTGGTGGTGCTCATGCCCATCATCGGCCATGCCACGTGGCATGCCTACCGCGACCTGGTCGAACCGCTGGCGGAGATCCGCTGAGCGCAGCGACTAATCGGCCAGATCGAGCAGCAGCGGCTGATGGTCGGAGGCATCGGTATCGGCGATGACCCGCAACTCGCGCACCCGCGCCGCGATGTCGCCGGAGACGAAGGCGAAATCGCAGCAGTAGGGGCGATCCGGCCATTCCGCCCCGTGCAACCCGACGGACGGTGGATGCGGCGCGGCACCGTGCAGCACCTGCCAGGCATCGATGAAGCCCGCCTCTGCCAGCGGCAAGGCCTCGCACATCGCCGCGTGATCGGACGAACCCGGCTCGCAGTTGAAATCGCCGCACACCACCGCCGACACCGGGCGCGGGCGCGTCGCGAAGGCGGGATTGGACTCCTTGCCCACCGGCGCCACCTGCGCCGTTGCCGCCACATCCTGCTGGATCGCACGCAGCGCCTGGATCTGGGCCGCACGCTGCAGGCCCGAGTAGTACTCGAGATGCGTGGTCATCACCCGCAGCGGCCCGAAGGCCGCTGCAATCACCGCCTCCACGCAGACCCGCTGCATGCTTGGCCAGGCGGGATCGGGCGGACTCGGCAGCAGATGACGGAAAACCTGCCCCACCGGCAGGCGCGACAGCAGCAGGTTGCCGAAGCAGGCCCGCCCGCCGCAAGCGCCGGGCACATCGAGAGCGGCACCGAACACCGCCTCGTAACCTGGAAAGGCCGCCGCAAGCCGTGCCGGCCCGTCGTCATCGCCACCGCCCGGCAAGCCCGGAAAATGCTGCGCCACCTCCTGCAGGCAGATCACGTCCACATCGGGAATCGCGCGCAGTACGGCGATAGTGCGCTCGAGCGCGACGATGCCGTCCGCTCCGCGTCCCCACTGTATGTTCCAGCTGACGATGCGCATGTCCGTCTCCCGCGGATGGCCCGAAGTTCGTCGCGATCTTAGCGCCGCTCACGCAGGCGGCGCGATTCGGCGCGATAATTCCTGCCATTCGGCCTTTCCGCCTCCACCAGCCTTCTCATCCATGGCAGCTCATCACGACCACGGCACCGTTCCGCATCGACACGACCACGATCACGCGCATGCGGAGGCACACGACCATGACCACAAGCATGCGCACGACCATGGTCCGGGGCATCACGGCCACCATCACGGCGCCGGCCGCTGGCTGCCGCTCGCCCTCGCGCTGACGCTCGGCTTCGCCGCGGTGGAGGCGATCGCCGGCTGGTGGTCGGGTTCGCTCGCGCTGCTCGGCGACGCCGGCCACATGGTCACCGATTCGATGGCGCTGGGGCTGGCCGCCCTCGCCGCCCGTGTCGCCCGCCGTCCGGCCAGCGCCCGCCATTCCTTCGGCCTGCCGCGGGTCGAAGCCCTGGCCGCGCTGGCCAACAGCCTCTTCATGCTCCTGCTGGTCGCGGCCCTGCTGTGGCAGGCGATTCTGCGGCTGACCACGCCACGCGAGATATCGGGAGAGACGGTCACGCTGGTGGCTTTCGCCGGCCTCGCGCTCAATCTGGCGGTGGCGTGGCTGCTGACCCGCGGCGAGGGCGACCTCAACACCCGCGGCGCGCTGCTGCACGTGCTGGGCGACCTGCTCGGCTCGGTAGCTGCGCTGGCCTCCGGCCTGGTCATCCAGTTCACCGGCTGGGTCACCATCGACCCGCTGCTGACCATGCTGATCTGCGGCCTGATTCTCGCCTCGACGCTGTCGCTGCTGCGCCACGTGGTGCACACCCTGCTGGAGGGCGTGCCCGACCACCTGTCGCTGCCGGATGTCGGCCGGGCGATGGCGAGTATCGACGGCGTGCGCTCGGTACACGACCTGCACATCTGGAGCCTCGGTTCGCAGCGTACCGCGCTGTCGGCCCACATCGTGCTGACCGAGACCGGGCGCTGGCCCACGATTCTTGCCGGCCTGCAGCAGCTGCTGGCCGAACGATTCGGCATATCCCATGTCACCCTGCAACCGGAGTTGCCGCCGGCCGAACCCGTGGTTTTCATGCCGCGGCATTCCCGACCGGCGCACGATGGCCGATAATCCGCGCGTCACACTGGAAACCTCGCCATGCATTCCGCCCTGGAACTCGTCAGCCACGTCGAAGCGCTCGCCTCGCTGCCTTCCGTCTACCACCGCATCCGGGAACAGCTGGATTCGCCCGACGGCTCCGTCATCGAGGTCTCCCGCCTGGTCTCGGCCGACCCTGCGCTGACCGCGCGCCTGCTGCGGCTGGTCAACAGCGCGCTTTACGGTTACGGCGGCCAAATCGACACCGTCGGTCGCGCAGTCCAGATCCTCGGCCTGCAGCAGGTGCACGACCTCGTGCTGGCGATGTCCATCAGCTCGGTGTTCGCCGGCATCCAGCCCGAGCGGATGGACATGGCGCGCTTCTGGCGCAGCAGTGTGATGTGCGGCCTGGCCGCGCGCAGCATCGCCCGCGGTTGCGGCCAGCCCACTGCCGAGCGGCTCTTCGTCATCGGCCTGCTGGCCGATCTCGGCCACCTGGTGATGTACCAGACCGTACCGGCGCTGGCACTCGAAGCCCAGCACACCTCGGACACCACCGGTCAGGCGCTGCACGAGGTCGAGCACCGCGTCGTCGGCTGCGACTACGCCGAACTCGGCGCCACACTGATGAACCACTGGCGCCTGCCGTCCTGTTTCGCCGAAGTGATCGGCGCCCAGATCGTGCCGCGCCTCGGCGGCGAATACACCTTCGACGCGGCCATCCTGCACGTCGCCAGCCACATCGTCGCGGCCGACCGCAAGGGCGAGACGAGCGAGGCGGCAGCGGCCACCATCGACCCCATGGTCTGGACCCAGCTCGACATGTCGCCCGAAAGCCTCGGCCGCATCCGCGAGGATGCGGAACTCAACCTCGCGGCCTACGTCTCGCTGTTCTTCCCCAAGCTGCGCGTCAATTGACCCCGCCCGCCCCAGGCGACGCCACCACGACGGCGTGGTGGCGCGAGCTGTCGCTGTCTGCCGTCATCGCCGGCTTCGTCGCCGTCCTCGTAGGTTTCACCAGTTCGGCGGTGCTGGTCTTCCAGGCTGCGGGGGCATTCGGCGCCAGCCCGGACGAAATCGCTTCCTGGATAGGGGCGCTCGGCCTCGGCATGGGAGCGACGTCCATCGCCCTGTCGCTGCGCTATCGCGCACCGGTGCTCACCGCGTGGTCCACGCCGGGGGCCGCGATGCTGATCACCGCCGGCGCGGGCGTGCCGATGAGCGAGGCGATCGGCGCCTTCATGCTGTGCGCCGTGCTGATCACCCTGGCAGGCTTCAGCGGGCTCTTTGAACGCCTGATGAACCGTATCCCGGTGGCGCTGGCAGCCGGCATGCTGGCCGGCGTGCTGCTGCGCTTCGGGTTCGACGTCTTCGTGGTCATGCAGCACCGCTTCGTGCTGGTGTTCGCGATGTTCTGCGCCTACCTCGCCGGCCGCCGGCTGTGGCCGCGCTATGCGGTGGTTTCGGCGCTCGCGTTGGGCATCGTGATCGCCGGCGGCCAGGGACTGCTGCACCTCGAGACGATCTCGCTGACCACGGTAACCCCGGTGTTCACGCCGCCCGCCTTTTCGCTCGGCGCCACTATCGGCATCGCACTGCCGCTGTTCGTGGTGACGATGGCCTCGCAGAACGTGCCGGGCATCGCCGTCATCCGCGCGTCGGGCTACCGCGTGCCGATATCGCCGGTCATCGGCTGGACCGGTATCGCCACTTTGCTGCTGGCGCCCTTCGGCGGCTTCGCGCTCAACCTGGCCGCCATCACCGCGGCGATCTGCATGGGCCGCGAGGCGCACGAGGATCCGGCCAGGCGCTATCTCGCTGCCGTCGCCGCCGGGGGCTTCTACCTGCTGCTGGGGCTGCTCGGCGGTACCGTAGGGGCGCTGTTCGCCGCCTTTCCACGCGAACTGGTGCTGGCCATCGCGGGCATTGCGCTGCTCGGCACCATAGGCAACGGCCTGGCGACAGCGCTGCGCGATGAAAAGGAACGGGAAGCGGCGCTCGTCACCTTCCTGGTCACGGCGTCCGGCACCAGCATTCTGGGCATCGGCTCGGCCTTCTGGGGCATCGTCGCCGGCAGCCTGACGCTAGTGGCGATGCATGCCGGCAAGCCGGCGCCAGGCAAGCAGTCCGGGCGCTGACAGCAGCGTCGCGAGCAATTCCCAGGCGTGGTCGAACGCCTCTTCGGCCAGCGGCGACAAGGCCTCACCGAGGCCGAAGCGTTCGCCCCGCACCGACAGCTGGAAGGACGGTGGCGCGTGCCCTTCGAGCTGCTCCAACACCGCGAGCACCGCTTCCGGCGCCAGGGCATGGCTGAATGCCGGTGTCGCCCGCGCCGGTTCGAGCTCCTGCAACTCGCAGGGGTGGCGCAAGCCGTGAGCCGCATCGATGAAGAGCACCAGATCGGCGCCGGCCAGGTCCAGGGCATGCTCGACCTGCAGCTGGAACTCGAGCTGCGTCTTCACCCCGGTAAAACCGGCCTCGGTGACACGCGTCAGCAGCATGGGGCCCAGTGCGTCGTCGCCGCGGGCATCGTTGCCGACGGCGATCACGACAACGTGCATCGCATCCTCCAGCAAGGCCGCATCGGCCCTTTCATGGTCCGCGCCTCAATCGCGCCGCACATGGTCCACCAATTGCCCGGCGGCATCGAACATGTCGACCTCCAGCGGCATCCGTCCCAGCGCATGGGTCGCACACGAGAGGCAGGGATCGAAGGCGCGAATCGCCACTTCGATGCTGTTGAGCGCCCCCTCGGTCAGCGCCTTGCCGGACACCGTCTGGCGCGCGACTTCGCGCACCGCGCTGTTCATCGCCTGGTTGTTGTGGGTGGTGGACACGATGAGATTGCACATCGTCACCAGGTCGTCGTTTCCAACACGGTAATGGTGGATGAGCGTGCCACGCGGCGCCTCGATGATCCCCACGCCCTCGCCACTGCGCACGCCGTCGGTCATCAAGGGGCCCGCCAAGAGGTCGGGATCGTCGAGCAGGTCGCGGATGAGTTCGGCGGCGTGCAGCATCTCGATCATGCGCGCCCAGTGATAGGCCAGCGGCGCGTGGACCGGCCGGCCGGCACCATGGTCGAGGAAGATGCGGCGCTCGGCCTCGGCCAGCGGCGTCGGGATGAAATCGCAGTTCTGCACCCGCGCCAGCGGACCGACCTTGTACCAGCCCTGTTCCGCCCCCCGTTCGGCGAGGTAGGGAAACTTCATGTAGCTCCAGGACTTGACCTCTTCGCGCAGCACGCGATGGTAGTCCTGGTCCGGGACCGCGTCGCGGATGATGGCGCCGTCGGCATCGCGGAAGCGCAATTGGCCATCGTAGAGGTCCATCGCGCCATCCGCCCGTACCAGACTCATGAAGCCGGAGGCGACCGTGCCGAAGCCGTCGTAGAGCGCAGGATTGGCACGATGCAGGCGCTTGACGAGTTCGACCGCGCCATGGCTCCACGACACCATGCGGCCGGCGTCGGCCTTGAGCAGATCGCGGTCCGCCACCGACAAGTGGCGGTTCATGCCGCCCGGCACGGCGCCCGTACCGTGGATGCGCTTGCCGGCGGTGGCGCGGATGATCTCCTGGCCGAACTTGCGCAGCAGCACCCCCTGGCGGGCGATGTCCGGGTATTCGGCGGCAACGCCGACGATGTTGCGCTTGCCGACCTCGGCATCGAAGCCGAACAGCAGGTCCGGCGAGGACAGATGGAAGAAGTGCAGCGCGTGTGACTGCAGGATCTGGCCGTAGTGCATCAGGCGGCGCAGCTTCTGCGCACTGGCCGTGATCGACTGCGCCCCCAGCACACGGTCCAGCGCCTTAGAGGCCGCGAGGTGGTGGCTTACCGGGCAGATGCCGCACAGGCGCTGCACCATCACCGGCACTTCCCAGTACGGGCGTCCCTGGATGAAGACCTCGAAGCCGCGGAACTCGACGATATGCAGGCGCGCCTCGCGCACCTCCCCGGCAGCGTCGAGCAGCAGCGTCACCTTGCCGTGGCCCTCCACCCTCGACACCGGGTCGATGACCAGGCGGCGCAGGCTCTCGCGCGCCTCGGCGGTTTCCAGTTCAAAGCTCATGACAGGTCTCAATCGAAATGCAGCATCGGATACGACAGGCGCGGCGTGCGCCCGGCGATCAGGTCGGTGAGGAACTTCCAGATCGCCTCGCCCGAAGGCGGGCATCCCGGGATGAAATAGTCGACGCGCACCACCTCGTGGATGGGGTGCACCTTGTCGAGCAGCAGCGGCAGTTCGGGGTCGTCCGGTACGCCCGGCGCATCCAGCCCTTCACGGTAACAATAGACCTCCTGCAGGCAGGCGCCGAGGTCGAGATGATTGCGCTGCGCCGGCAGGCCGCCGTTGATGGCGCAGGCGCCTACCGCGATCAGGGTCTTGCAGTGGCGGCGGAACTCGCGCAGCACGTGCACATTCTCGGCGTTGCATACGCCGCCTTCGATCAGGCCGATGTCGCAGGGCGCGCACTGCTTGATGTCGGTCAGCGGCGAGCGGTCGAATTCGACCAGTTCCACCAGTTCGAACAGATGCTCGTCGATGTCGAGCAAGGACATGTGGCAGCCGAAACAGCCGGCGAGCGAGGTCGTGGCGATGCGCAGCTTGCGGTGTTCCATCTTCGCCTCCCGGCGGGCATCGTCTGCCCGCAGCTCTCATTATTCGTCGCGCGCCATGGCAACCGTATGAATCGGCGCCTCGTCGTACTTGCGCTGGCCGATGGGCACGGCGAAGCCGACGCGCTTCTTCAGGATGACGCCCACCGGACAGATGTCGGCAGCCAGGTCGTCGGCAGCGAAGTCGGTATCGCCCAGCCGGCCGGATTCCGCGTTCACGACCAGGTGCTTGCCGATGCCACGGCCGGTCAGCGCGAACACGTTCTTGTTGTCGACATCGCGACTGGCCCGCACGCACAGCTCGCAGAAGATGCAGCGGTTGAAATCCAGCAGCACGTCGGGGTGCGAGGCGTCGACCGGGCGATCCGGGTAGAAGTGATTGAAGCGGCCCGCGCTCATCTCGAGATCGTAGGCAAGCGCCTGCAGCTGGCAGTTGCCGCTCTTCTCGCACGAGGGGCAGAAATGGTTGCCCTCGACGAACAGCATCTGCAGCAGCGTGCGGCGCTCGGCGTTGATCTCGGGCGTGTTGCTCTCGACTTCCATGCCCTCCCTGGCGGGCAGCGCACAGGACGACACATGGCGGCCGGCGACCTTGACCACACACAGCTTGCACGAGCCATGCGGCGGAAAGTCCGGATGCCAGCACAGATGCGGGATGTAGTGGCCGGCCGCACGCGCGGCCTGCAGGATGGTCTGCCCTTCCTCGAAGGGCACCGGGCGGCCGTCGAACAGGAATTGCCGGCTCATTGTCCTTCTCCATGTCGCGGTGCGCGGCTGCCCTGGGCCCCCGCCGCCGTGGTGTCGTGGTTGGCAAGATGGGCAGCGGCATCGTCCCGCCCGGTGGCACGTCGCGCCGGTGCGAGCGCAGCGTCGAGATCGAAGGCCGGCTCGAAATCCAGCGTCTTCAGGCGGCGTTCGTAGGCCGGTCGGAACTTGAGCAGGGTGTCCAGCACCGGGTTGGGCGCCGCCGAACCAAGGCCGCAGTGGCTGGCATTCTTGAGCAGGCGGTCGATCCACTCGATGTCGGCCAGATCGCGCTTGGCGCCGTGACCGGCGGCAAGCTTGTCCATCGCGTTCTTCAGCAAGCTGGTACCGACGCGGCACGGGGTGCAGAAGCCGCAGCTCTCGTGAGCGAAGAAGTCGACGAAATTGCGCGCCACTTCGAAGAGATCGCGGCTGGAGTCGAACACCATGAAGGCACCGGCGGTGGGTACATCCTCGAAGGCGATGCGGCGATGGAACTCGTAGCTCGCCAGGGTGATGCCGGCCGCGCCCCCCACTTGCACCGCCTGCGTGTCGGAGGCGCCGCAGTCCTCCAGCACCCGCTCCACCGGCACACCGAAGGGGTATTCGTAGATGCCCGGGAAGGCGCAATCGCCCGACACCGACAGCAGCTTGGAGCCTGTCGACTGCGCTGTGCCGGTGGCAGCGAAGGCTGCACCGCCGTGCAGGGCGATCAGGCAGGTCTTGGCCAGCGTCTCGACATTGTTCACCACCGTCGGCCGGCCGAGATAACCGTGCGTCACCGGGAACGGTGGCCGGATGCGCGGCGTGCCACGCTTGCCTTCGAGCGATTCGAGCAGTGCCGTCTCTTCACCGCATATATAGGCACCTGCGCCGAGGTGGATGTCGATGTCGAAGTCGAAACCGGTTTCGCCCAGGATGCCGCGCCCGAGCAGACCGGCCAGGCGGCGCGCCTCGAGCGTCGCGCGCAGATGCGGCAACAGGTAGCGATACTCGCCGCGCAGGTAAAGAAAGCCCTGCTGCGCGCCGGTCGCCCAAGCCGCCAGCGTCATGCCCTCGAACACGGCGTCGGCCATGCGGGTGAGCAACACGCGATCCTTGAAGGTGCCGGGCTCGCCCTCGTCGGCGTTGCAGACCACCACCTTGTCCTCGCCCGGGGCCTCGCGACAGGCGGCCCACTTCACCGCAGTGGTGAAACCCGCGCCGCCGCGGCCGCGCAGGTTGGCGGCCTGCATCTCGTCGAGCCAGGCCGTACGTCCCAGGCGTATCGCAGCAGCAAGCGCGGAACCGGCCACGATGGCACTGCCCAGCAAGGCGTCGGCCCGACGGATGTTGTCTTCCACCGTGAAGAAGGCCGCCGGCCAGGCTTCCGGCGGCACCGCGCGCCTGACCAACTCGGCGATCTCATTGACGCGTTGATGGGTCAAACGTGTAAGCGGTCGCCCATTCACCAGCGCTGCCGGCCCCTGATCGCCCATGCCGATGCAGGAGGTCCGGGCGATGCTGACCAGGCCGTCCTCCGAAACCCGGCCCGGCTCGACCCAGAGCTTGCCGCATAGCGCCGCCATCAGCTCGGTGGAGCCCTGCATGCGTTCGGTGATGTTGTCGGAAAAGAGGACGTGGTAACGGCCAACCGGCTCGGTATGCAGAAAGCTGTAGAAACCGGCAACGCCCTCCACTCGGGCGCGAGGCAAGCCGAGTTCGGCGGCCACGGCCGTGAGCAGCGGCGGCGAGAGATGGCCGGCAACGTCCTGCACCTCGATCAGTATCTGGAGCAGGCTGGTCGATGCGCCGCCATGACGCTGCGCGACGGTCCCGACCAGGCTCCGCAGATCTTGCGTATTCATGCAGCCGGCTCCCATGACAAAGCCTGGAGCCATTATATGCGCCGTAAGCCATATGCATCCACCGCCGGAACCCGCGACCTGCCGTGTTGGTGCGGCGACGTCCGCCAACCACCGCCGGTAGTGGTGCAAACCAGCCCGGAGATTGCCGGTCGCAGTAGCCAAGCCCGCGAATCTACTGGGTTTTCGGCGCAGGAAGCATGCAAAAAGCACTACTACATCTAGTGCTTTAAAATTTCTTGACGCACAATTTATTTTTATATCTATTTGTTTTTATGGTTATTTTTATTCTTTGCGAAAAGTCGCCCAACAAGCTATCCTTCCGGCACGCAACAACACATGGGAAGAAGAGACCGAAGCCATGAGCACGACCACCCAGAGCAACGCCAAACGCGACGCCAGCACCCTCCTTCCGCAGGAAATTTCCGGTGAAGTCCTGATCGAAAAATACGCCAAGGGCGACGAACAGAGCATCACCGCCGTCCGCAAACGCGTCGCCCGCGCCTTGGCGGCCATCGAGCCGGAAGACAAGCGCGCCCACTGGGAGGCCAAGTTCCTCGAAGCGCAGGAAAAAGGCTTCGTTCCCGCCGGCCGCATCAACAGCGCCGCCGGTACCTCGCTCGCCGCCACCCTGATCAACTGCTTCGTGCAGCCGGTGGGCGACTCCGTGACCGAAGCGGTCGACGGCCGCCCCGGCATCTACACCGCGCTCGCCCAGGCAGCCGAAACCATGCGCCGCGGCGGCGGCGTCGGCTACGACTTCTCGTCCATCCGCCCGAAGGGCGCGATGGTGCGCGGCACCGCCTCCAATGCTTCCGGCCCGGTGTCTTACATGCGCGTCTTCGACCGCTCCTGCGAGACGGTGGAATCCGCCGGCGCCCGCCGTGGTGCGCAGATGGGCGTGCTGCGCTGCGACCATCCGGACATCGAGGAATTCATTCACGCCAAGGACCACGGCGACCTCACCAACTTCAACATCTCGGTCGGCGTTACCGACCCCTTCATGAAGGCGGTGGAAGCCGACGGCGACGTCGAACTCGCCCACAAGGCCGAACCGGCCGATGAGCTCAAGCTAGCCGGCGCCTACCAGCGCGACGACGGACTGTGGGTGTACCGCAAGGTGCGCGCGCGCGATCTGTGGGACCAGATCATGCGTTCGACCTACGACCACGCCGAACCGGGCATCCTCTTCCTCGATCGCATGAACCAGGACAACAACCTGTACTACTGCGAGACCATCGAGGCCACCAACCCCTGCGCCGAACAACCGCTGCCGCCCTACGGCTGCTGCTGCCTGGGTTCGGTCAACCTGACGCCCTTCGTCAAGCACCCGTTCACCGACAAGGCGGAATTCGACTACGCCGCCTTCGGCAAGGTGGTGGACATCTCCATCCGCATGCTGGACAACGTGCTCGACGCCACCCACTGGCCACTCGAACAGCAAAAGAAGGAAGCCGACTCCAAGCGCCGCGTCGGCCTCGGCTTCACCGGCCTGGGCGACGCGCTGATCATGCTGGGCAAGCGCTACGACAGCGAGGAAGCACGCGAGGAAGCACGCAAGATCTCCGAATACATGCGTAACCGCGCCTACCTTGCCTCGTCCGACCTGGCCAAGGAGCGCGGCGCCTTCCCGCTGTTCAACGCCGACATGTACCTGTCGGGCGGCAACTTCGCCTCGCGCCTGCCGGCCGAAGTGAAGGACAAGATCCGCAAGAACGGCATCCGCAATTCGCACCTCCTGTCGATCGCCCCCACCGGCACGATCTCGCTCGCCTTCGCCGACAACGCGTCCAACGGCATCGAACCGCCGTTCTCCTACACCTACACCCGGCGCAAGCGCATGGCCGACGGCACCTTCAAGGAATACGCCGTCGAGGACTACGCCTGGCGGCTGTACAAGCACATCGGCGGCAACGTCGAGCAGCTGCCGCCCTACTTCGTGACCGCACTGGAAATCTCCGCCCAGGCCCACAAGGACATGGTCGCGGTGGTCGCCCCCTACGTGGATACGTCGATCTCGAAGACGGTGAACGTGCCGGAAGACTATCCCTACGCCGACTTCGAAGACCTCTACCTGACCGCCTGGAAGGCCGGCCTCAAGGGCCTCGCCACCTACCGCCCCAACTCGGTACTGGGCTCGGTGCTGTCGGTCACGCCGACCAGCGAACAGAAACAGCCGCACGACGTCGAGATTCCCGACGCCAACAAGCGCCTCTCGATCAAGAGCCTGCCGGCGCCGGTGCTCGCCTCGCTGCGCTGGCCGGGCCGTCCGGAACTGCCCGACGGCAACCTGGCCTGGACCTACATGCTGGGTACCCCGGCGGGCGACTTCGCCCTCTTCGTCGGCCAGTTCGGCACCAACGGCGGCACCTTCCCCTTCGAAGTATGGGTGAACGGCGCCGACCAGCCGCGCGGCCTCGGCGCAGTGGCCAAGACCCTGTCGATGGACATGCGTGCCAACGACCACGGCTGGCTCAAGCTCAAGCTCGACACGCTCGCCCGCACCGTCGGCGAAAAATCGTTCGAGATGCCTTTCCCGCCCCACGGCGAGAAGAAGCTTTTCCCCGGCGTGGTCTCGGCCTTCGCCCAGGTGGTGAACTATCGCTGCGAGACGCTCGGCGCCTTCGAAAAGGAAGGCCCGACCCCAGTGCTCGACACCCTGTTCAGCCTGGAGGAGCCCAAGACCGGCACCGACGGCACGCTGTCGTGGACAGTCGATATCTACAACCCCGCCACCGGTGAAGACTTCGTCCTCGGCCTGAAGGAAATCACGCTGCCTGCGCAGGACGGTTATTCCGCCAGCGTCACCCGTCCCTACTCGGTGTGGCTGTCCGGCAACTATCCGCGTGCGCTCGACGGCCTGACCCGCATCCTCTCGCTCGACATGCGGGTGATGGACCCGGCGTGGATCGGCATGAAGCTGCGCAAACTGCTGAACTACCCGGAGCCGCTCGGCGACTTCATGGCCTTCGTGCCCGGCACCAAGCGCCAGCAGAACTACCCGAGCACCGTCGCCTACATGGCCCAACTCATCATCCATCGGTATGCGATGCTCGGCGTGCTCGATGAAAAGGGTTATCCGATGCGCGAGATGGGCATACTCGAAGCGCCGCGCGACGAAAGCGAACCCAAGCTGATGCAGGGTTCTCTATGCAAGGAATGCGGCAACCACACCGTGATCCGCAAGGACGGCTGCGACTTCTGCACCGCCTGCGGCGCAGTCGGCACCTGCGGCTGAACGCCGAACCAGCCGGAGAGCAGGTTTAACGCTCTCCGGCCGGACTCTCCGGACGCCTCGCGGCATTCCGGAAAAGCAAAGAGCCCCGCGGCAAACGCCAGCGGGGCTCTTTGCTGTCGGCGACGACCGCGTCCTCGCGGCCCCCGACGGGCCGACTCAGGACAGAAGCGGCAAGGCGAGGAACAGCGCCGATATCGTCTTCGCGTCCGTGATGCGGCCATCCAGTACCCCAGCCCTCGCCTCGGCGGGAGAAAAAGACAGTATTTCCAGAAACTCGCCGTCTTCGAGTGCGCTCCCCACTTCCGACAATTCCGTTGCCAGGAAGACCTCGATGCGCTCGTCGGAGTATCCGATGCACGGATGCATCACCCCCAGGTGGCGCCACACGGCCGCCTCGTAACCTGTCTCTTCGCGGAGTTCACGCTTGGCGCAGTCGAGGATGTGTTCGCCGGCATCGATCTTTCCCGCCGGCAGCTCGAGGAAACTGCGCCGTAGTGGATAGCGGAACTGTCGCTCGAACACCAAGCCGCCATCCGGCAGCACGGCAACGATCACGACGGCGCCCGGGTGACGGATGTATTCGCGCACGGACTCCTTGCCATCCGGCAGCAACACCCGGTCACGCCTGACTTTGAGCAGTACGCCGTCGAACACCGCTTCGGAGTTGAGTTCGCTTTCGGCAAGCGGATCCATATTGTCGGCATTCATGCACTACCTCTTCGACGACGCAAATCGAAATTCACAAACAAAACCCCCGCCCCTGACGCATCGGCCAGGAAGGCGGGGGGCAGATGACAGCCGGATCAGAGCGACGCGAGCAGCGCGTAAGCGCACAGCGACATCAGACCCTGCGGCGCAATCCCCAGCGCGGCAATCGCCAGACCGTTGGCCGACAACAGCACCCGCAATTCCGCGGGGGCCCGAATCGGTGCCGTATCGACCGGCGGATCGAAGTACATGACTTTGACCAGACGCAGGTAATAGAACGCGCCGATCACGGACATCAGCACCGCGACCACCGCGATCCAGAAATATCCCGCAGCGACGACCGCCTGCAGCACGGCCATCTTGGCGAAGAAGCCGATAAAGAAAGGCACGCCGGCCATCGAGAACATCACGAACATCATGACGGCTGCAAACCACGGGCTACGCTTGTTAAGACCCTTGAAGTCGTCGATGTTCTCGGCTTCGAAGCCCGCGCGCGACAGCAGGATGATCATGCCGAACGACGCGAGACTCATGATCACGTAGGAAATCGCGTAGAACATCGCCGAGCTGTACGCATTCAGCGCAAAGTGCCGGTCACCTTCCACTACGCCGGACAGTAGTCCCAGCAACATGAAGCCCATGTGGGAAATACCCGAATACGCCAGCATGCGCTTCAGATTGGTTTGCGCGATCGCAGCCAGGTTGCCGAGGATGATCGACAGGATCGCGACAAACATCAGCATGGTCTGCCACTGCTCGGCAATATCGAACAGACCCCAGATCAGCAACCGTACCGCCATTGCAAATGCAGCAAACTTGGGCGCCGTGGCGATGATCAGCGTCACCGCCGTGCTGGCGCCATGATAGACATCCGGAATCCACATGTGGAAAGGCACCACGCCAAGCTTGAAGCAGATGCCAGCCATGAGGAAAACGACGCCGAAAAGCAGCACAGTGTCGTTCGCCGCCTGGTTGTATACCGACTGTGCGATACCTGAGAACTCCAGCGTACCGGTCGCGCCATAGATCATGGACATGCCATAGAGCAGCAGACCGGAAGCAAGGGCGCCGAGCACGAAGTATTTCATCGCCGCCT
This sequence comes from Azoarcus sp. DD4, assembly GCF_006496635.1. Lineage (NCBI taxonomy): Bacteria > Pseudomonadati > Pseudomonadota > Betaproteobacteria > Rhodocyclales > Zoogloeaceae > Azoarcus > Azoarcus sp. DD4. The sequence goes on along the minus strand of NZ_CP022958.1, from coordinate 1,883,140 downwards.
CGGTCGATCGCGCGGAGTCGCGATCGAAGGCGACCAGGGCGTAAAGCGCCAGCGACATCATCTCCAGGCCGATGTACATCGTCAGCATGTGGTTGGACGTCACCATCACCATCATGCCCAGCGTCATCAGCAGCGCGAGCAGGTAGTACTCGGGCTTGTCGATGTTGCGATCAGCGAGATAGCTGCGGCCATAGAGCAGCGCAATGGCCATCGAGAAGTAGATCAGCAACTTCAGGAAGTCTCCCATCAGGTCGCTGATGAACATGTTGTTGAAGGTCGCCACCACCTCACCCTGCATCGTGTAGATGGTGATGAAAGCGGCCGCGATCAATGTCACCTGGGTAAGACCGTAGGCGAGGCTGCGGGCGATGCTGCGCGCGAAGGTTGTCGCCAGCATGATCGCGAGCGCCATCACGGCAACGAAAATCTCCGCCGCTGCGGGGTAGAAGTCGGGGACAACAAAGTTCATCTTCTGACCAGTCCGGTTAAGTGTCTCGCCTGCGCGCTTACAGCTTGCTCACGGCGACGTGACGGAGGAGTTCATTGACCGATGCATGCATCACTTCCGTGAAGGGGAAGGGATACAGACCCATCGCCAGCACGCACAACGCAAGGATGCCGAGGAAGGCGAATTCGCGCCCGTTGATGTCCTCCAGTTCGGCAACATGCTTGTTTGCCACCGCGCCGAACACCACCCGCTTATACATCCACAACGTGTAGGCCGCGCCCAGGATCAGCGTCGTCGCAGCCAGGAAAGCGATCCAGAAGTTGTACTGAACGGCGCCGAGCACAATCATGAACTCGCCGACGAAGCCGCTGGTTGCCGGCAAACCCGAGTTCGCCATCGCGAACAGCATGAAGAAGGCCGCGAACTTCGGCATCGTGTGCACGACGCCGCCGTAATCGGCAATCTGTCGGGAATGAACGCGGTCATAGAGGACGCCGATGCAAAGGAACATCGCACCCGAGACGAAACCGTGGGAAATCATCTGCACCAGCGCACCTTCGATGGCGAGCGGGTTGAACATGAAGAAACCCAGTGTGACAAACCCCATGTGCGAGATCGACGAATACGCCACCAGCTTCTTCATGTCCGCCTGAACCAGCGCCACGAAGCCGATGTAGATGACGGCGATCAGCGACAGCGCGATGACCAGCGGTGCGAGCTCCTGGGCAGCGTCCGGCACGATGGGCAGGGAGAAACGCAGGAAGCCGTAGGCGCCGAGTTTCAGCGCAATCGCAGCCAGCACCACCGAACCACCGGTAGGCGCCTCGACGTGTGCGTCGGGCAGCCAGGTATGCACCGGCCACATCGGCACCTTTACCCCGAACGCGATCAGGAAGGCGAAGAAGATCAGTGTTTGCGCCTCGATCCCCAGCGGCAGTTGATGCCAGTCGAGGATGTTGAACGAGCCGCCCGCCTCCATGAACAGATAGAGCAAGGCGATCAGCATCAGCAGCGAGCCGAGCAGCGTGTAGAGGAAGAACTTGATGGCTGCATACACGCGATTCGGACCGCCCCAGATGCCGATGACGAGGTACAGCGGAATCAGCGAGGCCTCGAAGAAGACATAGAACAGCACGCCGTCGAGCGCGGAGAAGATGCCGTTCATCAGGCCCGACATGATCAGGAAGGCGGCCATGTACTGCGCAACCTTCTCTTCGATGACCTGCCAGCCAGCCAGCACCACCATGATGGTGATGAAGGCATTCAACAACAGGAACAGCACCGAAATGCCGTCCACACCGAGGTGGTAGTTGATGTTGAACCGCGGCACCCAAGGTGCGAGTTCGACGAACTGCATCGCGCTCGAAGACAGGTCGAAACCGGTATAGAGCGGAATGGTGACGATGAAGCCCGCAATCGAGGCCAGCAGAGCCAGCATTCGTGCCATCGGGGCGTTGCGGTCGGAACCGGTGGCGAGCACCAGTAGCCCGCCGACTATCGGCACCCAGATCGCCAGACTGAGGAGGGGAATATCCGTCATCGTTGCTTTCCGTTCTATGCGCCGTCGCCGGCGCGTTCGATCTTGTTGTTTGAATCCCTGAGCGGGCCGTGTCGCTTAACCGCGGTTGAACCAGAAGGTCAGCAGCACGAACACACCAATGATCATGGTGAAGGCGTACTGGTAGAGGTGGCCGGTCTGGAACAGGCGCGAGATCTGCGCCACCCAGCCCACCAGTTTGGCGGTGCCGTTGATCGCCACGCCGTCGATCAGCGCCTGATCACCGCCCTTCCACAGCCCCTTGCCAAGCAGGCGCGAACCGCCGGCAAAGAAGATCTCGTTGAAACGGTCGAAGTAGTACTTGTTCTCGAGCAGGGTGTGCAGCGGCTTGAACGTGCGCTGGATCGCTGCCGGAATGCCCGGCTTGACCATGTAGAAGAACCAGGCCACCGCAACACCGCCCATCGCCAACCAGAACGGCGCAGTCTGCAAGCCATGCACCGCCATCGCCACCGGGCCGTGGAAGTGCTCGGCCAGCTCCTTGATGCCGACGTGATTGTCGCCAACGAAGATCACACCCTTGAACCACTCGCCGAACAGCATCGGCTCGATGGTAAAGAAGCCGATCAGCACCGACGGAATCGCCAGCAGTACCAGCGGCAGGGTCACCACCCACGGCGACTCGTGCGGCTTCTGACCAGGGGCAAGACCGTGATGGTGATCGACCGACGGCTCTTCGTCGTCATGGTCGCCATGGTGATCGTGATGGGCGTGGCCGTTCTCGCCGAACCGCTCCTTGCCGTGGAACACAAGGAAATACATCCGGAAGGAATAGAACGCGGTGACGAACACGCCCGCCATCACGCAGAACAGGGCGTAGCCCGAACCCGGGATGGTCGAGGCATGGACCGCCTCGATGATGGAGTCCTTGGAATAGAAGCCGGAGAAGAACGGGAAGCCGATCAGCGCCAGCGAACCGAGCAGCGAGGTAAACCAGGTGATCGGCATGTACTTCCACAGGCCGCCCATATTGCGCATGTCCTGGTCGTGGTGCATGCCGATGATCACCGAACCGGCGCCGAGGAAGAGCAGCGCCTTGAAGAAGGCGTGCGTCATCAGGTGGAACACCGCCGCCGAGTAGGCGGAGACGCCCAGCGCGACAGTCATGTAACCGAGCTGCGACAGCGTCGAGTAGGCAACCACGCGCTTGATGTCGTTCTGCACGATACCGAGGAAACCCATGAACAGCGCGGTGGTGGCGCCGATCACCAGCACGAAGGACAGCGCGACATCGGACAGTTCGAACAGCGGCGACATGCGCGCCACCATGAAGATCCCGGCCGTCACCATGGTGGCAGCGTGAATCAGCGCGGAGATCGGGGTCGGACCTTCCATCGAATCCGGCAGCCAGACGTGCAGGGGAACCTGGGCCGATTTACCCATCGCGCCGATGAAGAGGCAGATACAGATCGCGGTGAGCAAGGGCCAGCCGGTCACCGCCATCTCCATGACCGACAGCTCCTGCGCCTTGGCGAACACCTCCGCGTAGTTGAGGCTGCCGGTGTAGGCGACGATCAGGCCGATGCCGAGCAGGAAACCGAAGTCGCCGACGCGGTTAACCAGGAAGGCCTTGAGGTTGGCATAGATCGCGGTCGGCCGCTCGTACCAGAAACCGATCAGCAGGTAGGAAACCAGGCCCACAGCTTCCCAGCCGAAAAACAGCTGAAGGAAGTTGTTCGACATCACCAGCATCAGCATCGAGAAGGTGAAGAGCGAGATGTAGCTGAAGAAACGCTGGTAGCCGGGATCCTCTGACATGTAGCCGATGGTGTAGATATGGACCATCAGCGACACGAAGGTCACGACCAGCATCATCATTACCGTGAGCGCATCGATCTGGAAGCCGACTTCGAAATTGATGCCGCCAGCGCTCATCCACGTGTAGATCGTGCCGTTGAACGTGTTGCCGGCCTGAACGTCCTGGTAAATAAATACCGAAGCCACCAGCGCTACGGCGACCCCAAGGATGGTAACCACGTGTGCGCCGGCCCGCCCGATCAGCTTGCCGAAGAGACCCGCGAGAATCGCGCCGGCCAGCGGCGCCAGCGGCACGAGGAGATAGAGCTTTTGCATGTCCGTCATCGTGACGCTTCCTTAACCCTTGAGGCTGTCCAGATCATCCACGTGGATCGTCCGCAGGTTGCGGAACAGCACCACCAGAATCGCAAGACCGATCGCCGATTCCGCTGCTGCCACGGTGAGAATGAAGAAAACGAAAACCTGCCCCGCGATGTCGCCCAGATAGTGCGAGAACGCGATGAAATTCAGGTTGACCGCGAGCAGCATCAGCTCGATGGCCATCAGCAACACGATCAGGTTCTTCCGGTTGAGGAAGATCCCGACAACGCTGATCGCGAACAGGATCGCGCCCAGGATGAGGTAGTGGGAAAGCGAAAGCATCTGTGACTCCCTGATCGCGCCGGTACCAGAACCGGCGCGTTTCTTGTTCGCGCCTTGTTATTCCTTCTCGGCCGGCATCTTCACCAGCTCGACCCGGCCTTCACGCTTGACCGCGACCTGCAGGGCCGGATCTATCGCCTTCGTGCCCTTGCGCTTGCGCAGCGTCAGCGACACCGCCGCAATCATCGCCACCAGCAGCACCAGCGAAGCAAGTTCGAACGGGTAGACGTAATCGGTGTAGAGCACACGGCCCAGTTCGCGGGTGTTGCTGTAGTCGGCAGCGGCGGCGGGCGGCGCCGGCATAGCATCCAGACCGAAGTAACGGCCGCCGAGCACCATTGCCATCTCGATCACCATCAGGATGCCGATCAGCGCCCCCACCGGCAGGTAACTCCAGAACCCCTGCCGGATGCGGTCGAGGTTGATGTCGAGCATCATCACGACGAATAGGAACAACACCATGACCGCGCCGACATAGACCATGATCAGCGTGATGGCTAGGAACTCGGCCTGCAGCAGCAACCAGATGCCGCCTGCGGTGAAAAAGGACAGCACCAGGAAGAGCGCGGCATGAACCGGGTTGCGCGCGGTGATCACGCGCAGTGCCGCGAGCACGAGAATCGCGGAGAGAAAGTAGAAGACAGCCGTCTTGAATTCCATGTTCAGTATCCACGGCGCCCTCAGGCGCCCTCCCCTTAGCGGTACTTGGCCTCTTGCTCGCGGTCCGCGGCAATCTGCGATTCGTAACGGTCACCGACCGCCAGCAGCATCTGCTTGGTGTAATACAGGTCACCGCGCTGCTCGCCGTGGTACTCGAACACCCTGGTCTCGACAATGGCATCGACCGGACAGGCTTCCTCGCAGAAACCGCAGAAGATGCACTTCGTCAGGTCGATGTCGTAGCGACTGGTGCGACGCGAGCCGTCATCGCGCTGCTCTGACTCGATCGTGATCGCCATGGCCGGGCAGACCGCCTCGCACAGCTTGCAGGCGATGCAGCGCTCCTCACCATTCGGATAACGGCGTAGCGCGTGCAGACCGCGGAAGCGAGGGCTCTGCGGCGTCTTCTCTTCCGGGAACTGAATCGTGATCTTGCGCGCAAAAAAATGGCGGCCGGTCAGGGCCATGCCCTTCACCAGTTCCTTGAGGAACAGACTACCGATGTAATCCTTGGCACCCATGTTCAGAACCTCACTTCCAGATCGACAGCGGCGACATCATCCACACCGCCACCACGATCACCCAGACCAGGGTGACCGGAATGAACACCTTCCAGCCCAGACGCATGATGTGGTCGTAGCGGAAACGCGGGAAGGTCGCACGCGCCCACAGGAAGATGAAAAGAATGCTTGCGGTCTTGAGCGCCAGCCAGTGGAACCCGTCGGGAAGGAAGCCCACCGGCGACAGCCAGCCACCGAGGAACAGCACCGAGGTCAGGATGGAGACCAGGATCATGTTCGCGTATTCGGCCAGGAAGAACAGCGCGAACGCCATGCCGGAATACTCGACCATGTGGCCCGCGACCACCTCCGCTTCGCCTTCAACCACGTCGAAAGGTGCGCGGTTGGTCTCGGCGATACCGGAAATCAGATAAACCACGAACATCGGCAGCAGCGGCAACCAGTTCCAGGACAGGAAGGAAAGCCCCATGTCGTGGAAACGACCCGTCCCCTGGGAGCCAACGATGTCGCTCAGATTCAGGCTGGCGGAAATCAGCAACACGCAGATCAACGCGAAACCCATCGATACCTCATACGACACCATCTGCGCCGCAGCGCGCATCGAACCGAGGAAGGGGTACTTCGAGTTGGATGCCCAACCGGCGATGATCACGCCATACACTTCCATCGAGGTGATCGCGAGCAGGAACAGCAGGCCGGCATTCACGTTGGCGAGAACCAGACCATCATCGAACGGAATGACCGCCCACGCCGCCAGCGACGGGGCCAGCGCGAGGATCGGACCAAGGATAAAAAGACCCTTGTTGGAGCTGCTCGGAACGATGATTTCCTTCAACAGCAGCTTCACCCCGTCCGCGATCGGTTGCAGCAGGCCGAAGGGGCCGACACGGTTGGGGCCGATACGAACCTGCATGTAGCCGATGACCTTGCGCTCGGCCAGCGTCAAGTAGGCCACGCAGCCCATCAACGGCGCGACGATGGCAACGATCTTGACCAGCGTCCACACTACCGGCCAAGCCGGTCCGAACAGATCTGCGACGGGTTGCAGAAAGCCTTCCATCAGACACGCTCCAGACTGATCGAGCCGCTCAGCGGGCCCAGAACCGCGGTGGTGGCATGAGCAGCCGCCACGCGAACACACCCCGGCGCCACCGAGTTATCCACCATAGCGGTAAGCTCCACCGCCACGCCATCCTGTTTGACCTTGACCCGAACGCCAGACTCGATGCCGAGCGCTCCGAGCGTCGCCGCATTCGCACGGGCCTGCGGCACAGCGGCATCCTTCGCTTTCTGTAGCGACGGTGCGCGACGCACGAGGGCATCAGCAAAGTAGATGGGCACATCGGCAACGCGCTCAAGCGCACCGGCCTCACCCGCCGAGAGACCAACGACACCGTTGAGTCCGTTTCCAAGGAGCGCGCCGAGATCGTCGGGGAGTGCATCACGCCGCACTGCTTCACTGTCCTCGTAGCCGAAACCATCGACATTGAGCAGGTTGCCGAGCACGCGAAGCACCTTCCACGCCGGTCGGGTGTCGCCGAGCGGCTTTGCGACCGCATTGAAGCTCTGCGCTCGCCCCTCGCAATTGACGAAGGTCCCGGAAGTCTCGGTAAAGGGTCCGATCGGCAACATCACATCGGCAACGTCACGCAGCACTGCCGAGTCGAATGCAGACATCACCACCACGAGCTGTGCGGTTTGCAGCGCAGCAAGCGTTGCCGCGCCATGAGCGAAATCGAGATCCGGTTCGGCACCCAGCAGTACGTAGGCCTTGCGCGCCGACTCGATCATTGCGCGGGCATTCAAGCCATCGGCGGTCGGAACCGCACCAGCCAGATAGCCGCCGACACTGTTGGCCGCTTCACCAATGAATCCGCAACGGCCATCGGTCAAGCGAGCGATCTCGAGCGCCAGCTCCTGCAGCTCGGCTGAGCGCGCATCCTGAACCGCGAGGTTGCCCAGCCAGATCGCGACCTTGCGGCCGGTCGCCAGGCTTTGGGCAATTTCACGAGCCTCAGCGCTGACCTGAACCGCGGGAGCAGCCTCGCCCTTCTCCGCGGCGAGCGTCGCGACGATGCCGGCAAGCGTTGCAACCATCGCCGACGGCGCCACCAGCGCACGGTGACGCACCGGAATCAGCCACTCCTCGGCGTTCGGACCAACCGCGGAAACGTGCAGACCGCGCTTGGCCGCCTGACGCACCCGCTGCGCGAGCAGCGGAGCATCCTTGCGGAGGAAGCTGCCGATGACCAACAAGCGATTCAGCTCGCCGATCTCCGCGACCGGCATGCCAAGCCAAGGCGCACCTGCACGCAGACCGTCGGCGCGGAAGTCCCATTGCCGCAACCGGAAATCGACATTGTTCGACCCCAGCCCGCGCATCAACTTCTGGCCAAGGAAGAGTTCCTCGACGGTTGCATGGGGTGAGAACAAACCGCCGACAGCCGTCGCGCCATGGTCTTTCACGACGGAGCGCAGGCCATTGGCGACAAACTCGAGGGCGGTCTGCCAGTCGACCGTCTTCCATTCTCCGCCCTGCTTCACCATCGGCGAAGTCAGGCGCTCGTCGCTGCTCAGGCCCTCATAGGAAAACCGGTCCTTGTCTGACAGCCAGCATTCGTTGATGGCCTCGTTCTCCAGCGGCAGAACGCGCTTGACGACATCGTGCTTGGTCTGGACGATCAGGTTGGACCCGAGCGAATCATGCGGACTCACCGAACGCCGGCGGGACAGCTCCCACGTCCGCGCGGCGAAACGGAAGGGCTTGGAGGTCAGCGCGCCAACCGGGCACAGGTCGATGATGTTGCCGGACAGCTCGGTGTCCACCGTCTTTTCGACAAAGGGCATGATCTCGGCGTGCTCACCGCGGAAAGCCTGGCCGAGTTCCATCTCGCCAGCGATCTCGGTGGTGAAGCGCACGCAGCGGGTGCAGTTGATGCACCGGGTCATGTCGGTAGAGACCAGCGAGCCGAGGTTCTTGTTGAACACGACCCGCTTCTCTTCCTGATAGCGCGACTCGCTACCACCGTAACCGACAGCAAGATCCTGCAACTGGCATTCGCCGCCCTGATCGCAGATCGGGCAGTCGAGAGGGTGGTTGATGAGCAGGAACTCCATCACCCCCTTCTGGGCTTTCACGGCCTGCTCGGAATGGGTCCACACCTTCATGCCGTTGGTCACGGGGGTGGCACAGGCCGGCAGCGGCTTTGGCGCCTTTTCGACCTGGACGAGACACATCCGGCAGTTGGCCGCGATGGACAGCTTCTTGTGGTAGCAGAAGTGCGGAATGTAGGAACCGGCCTTGGCGGCCGCATCCATCACGGTGCTGCCATCCGCTACCTGCAGCTGCTTACCGTCGATTTCGATCTCTAGCATGAGGGGCTCACGTAGATTTGGCTGCCCGCGTACTGGACTTCAGGCGGCACGAGGCATTGCTTGTTTTCGATGTGGTACGCGAATTCGCTGCCGAAGTGCTTGACGAAGCTCTGCACCGGCATCGACGCGGCATCACCCAGTGCGCAGATGGTGCGCCCCATGATGTTGCCGGTTACGGAATTCAGCAGGTCGAGGTCGTCCTGACGGCCAAGGCCGTTCTCGATACGATGCACCACGCGGTACAGCCAGCCTGTGCCTTCGCGACACGGCGTGCATTGACCGCAGGACTCCTCGAAATAGAAGTAGGACAGACGCTCCAGCGCCTTGACCATGCAGGTGGTTTCGTCCATGACGATGACCGCGCCGGAGCCGAGCATCGAGCCTGCCTTGGAGATGGAGTCATAGTCCATCGTGCAGTCCATCATGACGTCGCCCGGCAGCACCGGCGCGGATGAGCCGCCAGGAATCACCGCCTTGAGCTTGCGGCCGCCACGCATGCCGCCCGCCATTTCGAGCAATTCGGAAAACGGCGTGCCGAGCTTGATCTCGTAGTTGCCCGGGCGATTCACATGGCCGGAAACCGAGAACAGCTTGGTGCCGCCGTTGTTCGGCTTGCCGAGATTGAGGAAGCCCTCTCCGCCCATGTTGATGATGAACGGGACAGACGCGAAGGTCTCGGTATTGTTGATCGTGGTCGGTTTGCCGTAGAGACCGTAGCTCGCCGGGAAGGGCGGCTTGAAGCGCGGCTGACCCTTCTTGCCCTCGATCGATTCGAGCAGCGCGGTTTCCTCGCCGCAGATGTAAGCGCCATAACCGTGGTGGGCAAACAGCTCGAAAGAGAAATCGCTGCCAAGGATGTTCTGACCAAGCAGGCCGGCAGCGCGCGCTTCCGCCAAGGCTTCCTCGAAGCGCTGGTAGATCTCGAAGATCTCGCCATGAATATAGTTGTAGCCACGCGCGCAACCCATCGCGTAGGCCGCAATCGTCATGCCTTCGATGACGGTATGCGGGTTGTAGCGCAGGATATCGCGATCCTTGAACGTGCCCGGCTCGCCTTCGTCCGAGTTACAGGCGAGATACTTGTCGCCGGGGAAAGAGCGCGGCATGAAGCTCCACTTCAGGCCGGTCGGAAAACCTGCACCGCCACGACCACGCAGCGACGACGCCTTGAGCTCGCCGATGATGGTCTCGGGCGGAATCTTTTCCGCAATGATCCTCTTCAGCGCGGAATAGCCGCCTCGCGCCACGTAATCCTGGAGCCGCCAGGTGCGGTCGCCGTCTACCCCGGCGAGTATCAGTCCGTGCGCGCTCATTTGCTATCCAGGTCGGCCAGCAGTTGGTCGATTTTCTCGGTCGTCATCCAGCTGCACATGCTGTGATTGTTGTGCAGCAGCACAGGGGCATCGCCGCAAGCTCCCATGCACTCGCCTTCTTTCAGCGTGAACTTGCCGTCAGGCGTGGTCTCGTTGAAATCGATACCCAGCTTCTTCTTGATGTACTCGGCCGCATGCACGCCGCCCGACAGCGCACAGGGCAGATTGGTGCACACGGTGATCTTGTGGCGACCAACCGGTGCAAGGTCGTACATGTTGTAGAAGCTCGCAACCTCGTAGGCAGCGATGGCGGGCATCTCGAGATACTCCGCGACGAAAGCGATCGTCTCTTGCGACAGCCATCCCTTCTCGACCTGCGCGATACGCAATGCGGCCATCACAGCCGATTGCTTCTGGTCGGAAGGATACTTGGCGATCTCGCGATCGATCTGTTGCAGCGATTCCTGGCTCAGCATGTCGTGCTCGTCTTCCGGGTAGCCTGCCGTCTGTTCTTTACCTGTCATACGCATGCGAAATGCGCATGATCATCCTGCCGGTGCTGCGACGATTTATCTGTCGATCTCGCCGAACACCACGTCCATCGTGCCAATGATCGCGACGACGTCGGCGATCATGTGGCCTCGCGAAATATCGTCCATCGCCGCAAGGTGAGCGAAACCGGGCGCACGCAACTTGAGGCGGTACGGTTTGTTCGCGCCGTCCGACACTGCATACACGCCGAACTCGCCCTTGGGATGCTCGACGGCCGCATACACCTCGCCTTTGGGCACATGCATGCCTTCGGTGAAGAGCTTGAAGTGATGGATCAGCTCTTCCATGTTCGACTTCATCTGCTCGCGGGCCGGCGGCGCAACCTTGTGGTTGTCGGTGATGACCGGGCCGGGATTCTTGCGCAACCAGTCGATGCACTGGCGAATGATGCGGTTCGATTGGCGCATCTCTTCCATGCGACACAGATAACGGTCGTAGCAGTCGCCGTTCTTGCCGACAGGAATATCGAAATCGAGCTGGTCGTAAACTTCGTAGGGCTGCTTCTTGCGCAAATCCCACGCAATACCCGAACCACGCAGCATCGGGCCGGAAAAACCCCAGGCCAGCGCCTGCTCTGGCGACACCACGCCGATGCCCACCGTGCGCTGCTTCCAGATCCGGTTGTCGGTCAGCAGGGTTTCGTATTCATCGCAATAACGCGGGAAACGCTCGGTGAAGTCTTCCAGGAAGTCGAGCAGCGAACCTTGGCGTGCTGCGTTGAGGTCCTTGACGACACTCGCGTTCTTGAACTTGTTGGTCTGATACTGCGGCATGCGGTCAGGCAGATCGCGGTACACGCCGCCGGGGCGGTAGTAGGCCGCGTGCATGCGGGCACCCGATACCGCCTCGTAGGCATCCATCAGATCCTCCCGCTCGCGGAAGGTATAGAGCACCATCGTCATCGCGCCGATATCGAGCGCATGCGTGCCGACGTTGAGCAGGTGATTCAGCACGCGCGTGATCTCGTCGAACATCACCCGGATGTACTGCGCACGCAAGGGCACGTCGACACCCAGCAGGCGTTCGATTGCCATGCAGTAAGCATGCTCGTTGCACATCATCGACACGTAGTCGAGCCGGTCCATGTACGGGACGGACTGCACCCAGGTGCGCGTCTCGGCCAGCTTCTCGGTACCGCGATGCAGCAGACCGATATGCGGATCTGCGCGCTCGACGACTTCGCCGTCGAGCTCCAGAACCAGACGCAGCACGCCGTGTGCAGACGGATGCTGCGGCCCGAAGTTGATCGTGTAATTGCGGATTTCAGCCATGGCCGACGTCCCCGTAGTTCTCTTCGCGCACGATGCGCGGGGTGTTTTCGCGCGGCTCGATGGTTACCGGCTGGTACACCACTCGCCCTTGCTCCGGGTCGTAACGCATCTCGACATAGCCGGAAACAGGGAAATCCTTGCGGAACGGATGACCGACAAAGCCGTAATCGGTAAGGATGCGACGCAGGTCCGGGTGCCCGGCATACAAGATGCCGTAGAGATCAAAGGACTCTCGCTCGTACCAGTTCGCACTCGGCCATACATCCGAAACCGAGTCCAGCACAGGGAAGGCATCCTCCTCGGCAAACACGCGGACGCGCAGGCGCCAGTTGTGCCGGATGGAGAGAAGATGGGCTGCCGACGCAAAGCGCGGCCCCGTCCAGGCACCGTTGCCATACGCCGAATAGTCGAGACCTGAGAGATCGATCAACTGCTCGAACTGGAGATCCGCATGATCTCGCAGCGTACGTGACAACTGCAGATAGTCCGCAGCACCGACCTCGATGCTGACTTCACCGCGATCGACCACAAGCGACCTCAAGGTGTCGCCAAAGACGTCACGCAGCGTCTGGCTCAGGCGTTCAAGCTTGGCACTCATCTCTGACCCCGTCAGCGCGCAATGGTGTTAGTGCGCTTGATCTTGTTCTGCAACTGAATGATGCCGTAGAGCAGCGCCTCGGCCGTGGGCGGACAGCCCGGCACATAGACGTCGACCGGCACGATGCGATCGCAACCACGCACGACCGAATACGAGTAATGGTAGTAGCCACCGCCATTGGCACAGGAACCCATGGAGATAACCCACCGCGGCTCGGCCATCTGGTCATAAACCTTGCGGAGAGCAGGCGCCATCTTGTTGCACAGCGTACCCGCAACGATCATGAGATCGGACTGACGGGGACTGGGACGGAAAACCACACCAAAGCGGTCGAGGTCGTACCGAGAGCAACCGGCATGAATCATTTCGACAGCACAGCAGGCCAGACCGAACGTCATGGGCCACAACGAGCCAGTACGCGTCCAATTGATGACCGCATCGAGCGAAGTAGTCACAAACCCTTCGCGAAAGACGCCCTCAATGCTCATTGCATTACTCCCAGTCGAGTGCGCCGTTTTTCCACTCGACGATGTAGCCGATAACCAAAATAGCCAGGAACACCATCACCGAACCGAACACAAACCAGGCAAGCTCGCCGGCAGCAATGAATTCCTGAAAGACCGTCGCCCACGGAAAGAGGAAGGCGATCTCGAGATCGAAAAGAATGAAGAGAATTGCAATGAGGTAATAACGGACGTCGAACTTCATGCGGGCGTCTTCAAACGCCTCGAATCCGCACTCATAGGGAGACAGCTTTTCAGCGTCAGGACGATGGGGAGCAATGACTCGACCCAGAACGACAGGAACAACACCAATACCGAGACCAACGAGAATGAACATCAGAACGGGAAAGTAGTTTTCCAGCATGACTCATTGACCCCTATCGAGTTCGACGACTTGATGTCGCGATTATTGTTTTGGCCGCTTTGCAAGGAAACGCCCGCATATGCGGGCGTCATCCGAATCTGGTGCCGACGGTGAGACTCGAACTCACACGGCTTTCGCCACTACCCCCTCAAGATAGCGTGTCTACCAATTTCACCACGTCGGCAGGCGTTTCGTTACAGCCAAAGAATTATACGATGCTTTGCGCAGTGCGCAAAGTCCTTTCGGCTTTATTTCGGAATCTGCTGGGCCTTCGAAGCATCGGCCGGCGCCTCGACGGCAGGCTTCGCGGCATCGTCGGCGGGGGCGCTTTGCACGGCCCCTTCCATGACGCTGGAAGGCGCTGCGGGCTTGTTGCTGGCCAGGTAACTCAAGCTGAGACTAGTGACGAAAAACACCGTCGCCAGCACGGCGGTGGTTCGACTCAGGAAGTTGGCCGAGCCCGATGATCCGAACAGACTTCCCGAAGCTCCGCTTCCGAACGCAGCCCCCATGTCCGCGCCTTTGCCGTGCTGCACAAGAACCAGGCCGATCACACCCAGGCCGACCACTACGTGCACGACCAGCACCACAGAAAAAAGAATGTTGCTCATTACAGACCTTGAAAAATGACTTGCTTCAGGATTGAATCGCCGCCGCGCGGCAGATGGCGAGAAAATCGCGCGCCACCAGCGATGCACCGCCAATGAGACCGCCGTCGACTTCCGCCGCAGCGAACAGTTCGGCAGCGTTATCCGGCTTGACGCTACCACCATACAGAATCCGCACGCCGGCGGGCGCCTCGCAGTGACGTACCAGCCAGGCGCGAATGCCCTCGTGAACCTCCACCACCTGCGCCACCGAGGCCGACCGCCCACTACCGATTGCCCACACCGGCTCGTAGGCAACGACGATACGCGACAGCGCATTTGCATCCAGTACCGAACCAACCGCATCGAGCTGACGCCCGATCACCTGCATTACGAGGCCGGCGTCGCGCTCTTCCAGCGTTTCGCCCACGCATACGACGGGCGTCAGCCCGGCAGCCAGCGCAGCAGCCGCCTTGCGCCCGACCTGCTCATCCTGCTCTGCGAACAGCGCGCGCCGCTCGGAATGACCAACAATGACGTAGCAACAAGCAAATTCGGCGAGCATGGACGCGGAAACCTCACCGGTATAGGCGCCGCGGGCGAACTCGCTTACGTTTTGCGCACCCAGCGCCACCGCCGTTCCGTCGAGCATAGCCTGTAGCTGCGCCAGATACGGATACGGAACGCATACCGCGCAATCCACTAACGCCACCTCGGGCGCACTGGCGATATCCGCAACGAGCTCGGCGTTGGCAGCAAGACTGCCGTTCAGTTTCCAGTTGCCGGCAACCAGTTTCTTCGTCACGTGCAGACTGTCCGATAAATCGGCGGATTATATGTCCGTGCAGCTAGGCAGGCAAACTCCCCGCCGGAGTACCTTGGGGATCCGCCCCTCATCCTCGACACCCGCCCCGCCACCAAGAGCCGGCGGGCCCGGGAGGGGGCGCGGCGCAGACTCGGTGGAGACAGCGAACTCATCACCACATCTCACATCCCCCTGGCGGGCGCCAAGGGACGGGGTGAGCTTGTGTCGTAGATGAGCTATAAACGACTGGACGAACTGCTGCAGCCAACGCGGCATTCGCGCAACGTGCAGCCCCCGGGCCACGACGGGTCCGGCTGCGCTCATTAGGAGCCGACGTCATGGAAAAATCCATTCATCAATTGCCCGATCTGTTCGCCCAACTCGGGCTCGCGGCCGACGCCGAATCCATCACCCGCTTCATCAGAACGCATGCCCCGCTCGCCGACCACCTCCGGCTTGCGGAGGCGCCGTTCTGGAATCCGTCTCAGGCCGCTTTCCTGCGCGAGGAGATTGCGGAGGATGCGGATTGGGCCGAAGTGGTCGACCAGCTCGACGCTGCCCTGAGGAGCAGCAGCTAAGCGATTCGGAAGCGGCCAACGATGTCCGACATGCGCCCGGAGGTCTCGCGGGTGGAATCGGCACACTCGCGCGTACGGTCGGCGGCATTCTGAGCCTGGCGCATCAGCCCCTCGATCGTGTCCACCTGCGCCACGATCTGCGCGCTGGAGGCATGCCCGACCGCGACCTGGCGACCGATCTGGTCCACCGTGGCGACCACCTGGCGAGCCGCTGTCTCGATGTCAGCCATCGCATCGCCGGCGGCTGAGGTAAGCGCTATGTTGTGGCTGATTTCTTCGACCACCCGTTGCATTTGTCGGGTGGAATCGCCCGCCGTTGCATCGATACCCCTGACCTGCTCGGAAATGGACAGCGTCGCGGCGGTGACACGCTCTGCCAGCTTGCGGACCTCGTCCGCTACAACCGCAAAGCCTCTCCCAGACTCTCCCGCACGCGCGGCTTCGATTGCCGCGTTGAGCGCAAGAAGATTGGTCTGATCGGCAATTTCGTGTATTTCCTTGAGTTGGCTGGAGATCTTTCCGCTTGCTGCGGCCAGGGCATAGACACGTTGTGCGGCGGCCTCGACACCACCCGCCAGTGCATTGATCCGCTCTGCCGCTTCGCGTATCACCCGTCCGTTGTCGGTCGCCTGCCGGCCCGAGATTTCCGTGGCACGCCCCGCCTGCCGCGTGTCCGCATCGATCCGCAGCATCTGGGCCTGGACCTCCTTGACCGCCGTCTGTATGTCCCGCGACGAGGCGCTTCCTCCGGATGCTATTTCCACGAGCTCCAACGCCGACCGCTGCATTCTTGCGGCGATGATCTCGTTGCTTCGGATGACGTCCGCCATGTCCGCAAGACTGCGGCGCACCACATCGATCAAGGCGTTGAATGCGCGTACTGACTGCCCGACCTCATCGTCGCGGCTCACGGGGACTCGCCGGGTGAAGTCGAGGTCGCAGGATATCTGCACCATGGCCTGCTCCATCTCCCGCAACGGCAAGGTGATGCGGCGCGACAGCCGATACCCCAAGCTCACCAGTACGATCAGCGCAGCGAGCAACACCAGAGAGATGACGAGCATGGCCTGCTGCCCCGCAGCATCAATTGCGCGGAGCGAGTCCTCCTTTGCCCTGCGCTTTTCGACCAGCAAGGTACTGAGAACCTGCTCAAGTTCCTGCAACTGCGGTGCAGCGTTGCCGGCGAGAACAGCTCCTGCAATGAGCGGCTGCCCTTGCTTGCGCAGGTCAATCACCTGGTCCACCACCTCAAAGTAGCCGTCCAGACTGGTCATCGCCTGTCTGATCAGGCCTTCCTGTGTATCACCGATCGCAGTGGCGAACTGAGCTTCGAGTTGCTGGCGGAGAGTCCGCTGGCTCTCCGCGACTCGCTCGGCAAGCTGCTCCACGGTGCCGCTCCCGGTTTCATCTGCCGAGGTGCTCACAACCACATGCAGGGATTTCAGGTCGGACGAAATCTCAGCTGCGGCCAGAAAGGCCGGAACCGTCTGCTCAGTAAGCACTCTCGTCATGTTTGCACCGCGCTGAAACTGTTGCAGGGCCGCACCCCCAACGCCGAGCAAGGCGACAGCGGCAACAGTAAGGAGAAGCAGGAGATGCCGACGTATGCTCATCGAACGCGACCGTATCGAACCTGAAGGGTCGGCTACATTAGTACCGCTTCATTTCAGCGTTGTTACATGTAACAACGAAGCCCCACGACCAGCCCACTCCGTACGTCAAGCACCCCGTGGTTGTCGTATTCAAAACTACAATAATTCAATAATATTCAAATAATTAAGCAAAAAAATGGGGCGCCCAGCGCCCCGCTCTTTCACATCATCCGAAGCGACCGGTGATGTAGTCTTCGGTCTCCTTCTTCTTCGGCTTCAGGAACACCTCGTCGGTGACGCCGAACTCGACCATCTCGCCCAGGTACATATAGGCGGTGTAGTCGGAAATCCGCGCCGCCTGCTGCATGTTGTGCGTCACGATAACGATCGTGAATTCCTTTTTCAGCTCGTCGACCAGTTCCTCAATCCTCGATGTGGAAATCGGATCGAGCGCCGACGTCGGCTCATCCAGCAGGATCACCTCGGGCTTTACCGCAATGCCGCGTGCAATGCAAAGGCGCTGCTGCTGGCCACCCGACAGGCTCATGCCGCTTTGCTTGAGCTTGTCCTTGACCTCATCCCACAGCGCAGCCTTACGCAAGGCCCATTCCACCCGCTCATCCATCTGATTGACTGACAACTTCTCGTGCAATCTGACACCGAATGCAATGTTGTCGTAGATCGACATCGGGAACGGCGTGGGCTTCTGGAACACCATTCCAATCTTCGCCCGCAGCACGCTCACATCTACGTCGCGGTCCAGCAGATTGCGACCGTCGAACAGCAACTGCCCTTCGGCGCGCTGCTCCGGGTAAAGGTCGTACATCCGGTTGATCGTACGCAACAGGGTCGACTTGCCGCAACCGGACGGTCCGATGAAGGCCGTGACCTTGTGGCGTGCCATCTTGAAATTGACGTTCTTGAGCGCGTGGAACTTCCCGTAGAAGAAGTTGAAATCCTTGAATTCGATCTGCGCGTCAGTGATTTCCATTTTGGTCCCGAATCGTGAGCTCAGCGCCGAGCCTTAGTTGATCTTTTCAGCCCGCAGGAAAACCCGGGCAATGATGTTCAGAACGAGCACACCCAGGGTGATCAGGAACACCCCCGCCCACGCCAGCTGCTGCCAGTTCGTGAATGGGCTCATCGCAAACTTGAAAATGGTGACCGGCAGATTGGCCATCGGCTCGGTCATGCTGAGGCTCCAGAACTGATTCGACAGTGCGGTAAAGAGCAAAGGCGCCGTTTCACCGGCAATCCGCGCAACCGCGAGCAGAACTCCGGTGACGACACCTGCACGCGCAGCGCGCAACGTAACCTTGGAGATCACCACGCTCTTCGGCGCTCCGAGCGCGAATGCAGCCTCACGCAAGGTATTGGGGATCAGTTGCAGCATGTTCTCGGTCGTGCGGACCACCACCGGCAGCACGATCAAGGCAAGCGCGATCACACCCGACCAAGCGGAAAACTTCCCTGTTTTGGCAACCACGACCGCATATACGAACAGGCCGATGACGATCGACGGTGCCGACAACAGCAAGTCGTTGATGAAACGGGTGGTCTTCCCCAGCACGGTGAAACGGCCGTACTCGGCAAGGTACACCCCGGCCAGGACACCGATAGGCGTACCGACCGCGGTCGCGAGTGTAACCATCAGCAGGCTGCCGACGATCGCATTGGCGAGACCACCGACATCGTCGCCCGGTGGTGGCGTCATCTCGGTGAATAACGTCGCCGAAAGGCCCGACACACCGAGTTCGAGGACGGTGAACAGGATCCACGCCAGCCAGAACAGTCCGAAGGCCATTGCCGACATCGACAGGGTCAAGGCCAGCTTGTTGACCAGTTTTCTTCTTGTGAGCAGGTTCATGGGTGGTTACTCAGCTCTTCGCGCCTTCGCCCTGGGCGAGCCGCAGGAGCAGGAGCTTGGAAACGACGAGGACGATGAGCGTGATCGCAAACAGGATCAGGCCGAGTTCCATCAGTGCGGCCGTATGCAAACCCGGATCGGCCTCGGCGAACTCATTGGCGAGCGCAGAAGTGATGCTGTTACCCGGGTCGAACAGTGATGCCGAGTTGAGGAAGTTGGTATTGCCGATGACGAAGGTAACCGCCATCGTTTCACCAAGCGCTCGCCCGAGCCCGAGCATCACGCCACCAATCACACCCGTCTTGGTGTAAGGCAGTACAACACCCCACATGACCTCCCAGGTCGTGCAGCCAACACCGTAGGCCGACTCCTTGAGCATCGCCGGCGTCACTTCGAACACGTCGCGCATGACAGAAGCGATGTAGGGGATGATCATGATCGCGAGAATAATGCCCGCGCAGAGCAAGCCGATCCCGAGCGGGGCCCCCGCAAACAGCTGACCGACCACAGGCAGCTTTCCCAGTGTCGCTTGCAGTACCGGCTGCACGTACTTCGCAAAGATGGGGGCGAACACCAGCAGGCCCCACATGCCATAAACGATACTGGGAATCGCGGCGAGCAACTCCACGGCCGTTCCCAGCGGACGCCTCAACCAGGTCGGGGACAACTCGGTCAGGAAAAGCGCAATACCGAAACTGACCGGCACCGCAATCAACAGGGCGATGACGGACGTCACCACGGTACCGTAAATTGGAATCAGCGCACCGAACTTCTCCATCGGCGGATTCCAGTCCGACGAGAACAGGAAACCGATTCCGAACGCTTCGATGCTCGGCCAGGATGCATAGGTCAGCGCAACGACAATGCCGGCCAGCAGGACCAGCGTCAGGAAAGCGAACGATCGTGAGAGCGTCGCGAAAACCCGATCGCCCAATTTTGAAACCACGGAAGATTTGAATTCGGTCGCCCGCATGCTCGCTCCAGTAGGAACCGCCGCCCGAACGCCGCCCGCAGAGAGATTCAAGCCAAAGGCCTCTTCGGCCTCTGGCTTCTGGTTACGCAGAACCACGCGCTGACGCTCGCTTTATTCGGCGGAGAAGACCGACTTGCCCGATGCATCCTTCATCTGACCCCAGGAGGTGCGGATCAGCTTCAGGGTCGCAGCCGGCAGCGGTACGTAGTCAAGTTCGGCCGCCATATTGCCACCGTTCTTGTAAGCCCAGTCGAAGAACTTGAGCACTTCAACGGCCTGCTGCGGCTTGTCCTGGACCTTGTGCATCAGGATGAAGGTCGCCGCGGTGATCGGCCAGGCACCCTTCCCAGCCTGTTCGGTCAGGATCTCGTAGAAGTTCGACTTCGACCAGTCGGCGCCCGCAGCAGCAGCAGCGAACGCGTCGTCGGTCGGCGACACGAATTCGCCATTCTTGTTCTGAACCAGGGTGTAGGCCAGCTTGTTCTGCTTGGCGTAGGCATACTCGACATAGCCGATCGCACCCGGCAGACGCTGCACGAAGGCCGAGACACCCTCATTGCCCTTGCCCCCCAGACCGACCGGCCACTGCACCGCGGAGCCCTCGCCAATCTTGTCCTTCCAGTCCGTCGAAACCTTCGACAGGTAGTTGGTGAAGACGAAGGTCGTACCCGAACCGTCGGCGCGGCGTACCACACCGATCGCCTGATCAGGCAGGCTCAGACCCGGATTCAGCGCAGCAATCGCCTTATCGTTCCAGTTGACGATCTTGCCCTGGTAGATGTCGGCCAGAAGCTGACCGGTCAGCTTCATGTCACCGGCCTTGATGCCGGGCAGATTGACCACCGGCACCACGCCACCGATCACCGTCGGAAACTGTTGCAGACCGCCCTTCTCGAGTTCCTCGCCCTTGAGCGGCATGTCGGAGGCACCGAAATCGACCGTCTTCGCGTTGATCTGGCGAATCCCGCCGCCGGAACCGATGGACTGATAGTTCACCTTGTTGCCGGTAGCCTTTTGATATGCATCCGCCCACTTGGCATAGATCGGAGCCGGAAAAGACGCACCCGCGCCGGTAATTTCGGCGGCCTGGACACTCATGGCAACCAGCATTGCGGAAGAGGCAACAAAGGCGAACTTCTTCGAGAAGCGAATCATGACAACCTCTAATAGGGAACCGAGCGCGCAAGATAGCAGCCGATTGTTACAGTCGCGTTTCATGTCTTCTTAGCTTAAGAAAGCGGTTCGGCAAAGGCCGACTTCTCCACAGATGCCCGACTGGCCCCGCCCCTGCTCCGCGACGCACCTCAAGCCGCGACCGCAGCCTCAACGGCACCCGCTATCCGTCGGGCCAGCGCTTCCACCAAGGCGCCATCGCGGCCTTCCACCATCACCCGCAGCAACGGTTCGGTTCCAGACGGACGCAGCAACACCCGGCCACTGTCCCCGAGTTGCCGCTCGGCCTCGTTCCTGGCAGTTGAGACCCCCACATCGGCCTGCCAGTCGAAACCCAACGGCAGCCTGACGTTGATCAGGCGTTGCGGATAGAAGACCAGGTCTGCACACGCCTGGGCAAGCGTCAGGTCGCGCTGCTTGAGTGCGGCCAATACCTGCAGTGCGGAGATGATGCCGTCGCCAGTGCTATGCCGGTCGAGGCAGATGATGTGGCCAGAATTCTCGCCACCGATCTTCCAGCCCCGCTCATGCAGCATCTCGAGCACGTAGCGGTCACCGACCTTGGCCCGTGCAAACGGCACGCCGAGGCGTCCGACGGCGTGTTCGAAACCGAGATTGCTCATCAAGGTTCCGACCACGCCCTCAAGCCGGCCTTCCTCGCATCGTGCAGCGGCGATCACATAGAGCAGTTTGTCGCCGTCGTATATTTCGCCATGACGGTCGACCATGACCACGCGGTCGCCATCGCCGTCCAACGCGATACCGACATCAGCACCTTGCGCGAGCACGGTCTGGCGCAGATGTTCCGGCCGCGTCGCCCCGACATCGTCATTGATATTCAAGCCATTCGGCTCGACTCCGACCGTGATGACCTCGGCCCCGAGTTCGTGAAACACGCTGGGTGCAATGTGATACGCCGCCCCGTGCGCGCAGTCCAGCGCGATCCGCAGCCCACGCAAGTCGAGCTCATTGGGAAAGGTACTCTTGCAGAACTCGATGTAGCGCCCGGCAGCATCGTTGATGCGACGCGCCCGCCCCAGCCGCGCCGAATCGGCACAACCCATCGGCTGCTCCAGACGGTCCTCGATTTCCGCCTCTACCGCATCAGGCAGCTTCGCTCCCCCCGCGGAAAAGAACTTGATGCCGTTGTCAAAGAAGGGATTATGCGAAGCCGAGATCACGACCCCCGCCTGCAGGCGCAAGGCCCGCGTCAGGTACGCCACGGCAGGAGTGGGAATCGGCCCCGCCAGCATGACATCGACACCGGCGGCGGCAAAACCCGCCTGCAACGATGCCTCCAGCATGTAGCCCGACACACGCGTGTCCTTGCCGATAAGAATCGCGGGCCGCTCGCCTGCCGGAAGGTGCTCACGAGCCACCAGGGTCACGCCGGCCGCGTAACCCAAACGCATCACGAATTCGGGCGTAATCGGCTTCTCACCGACGCGCCCACGAACCCCATCCGTTCCGAAATACTTACGTCCCATCCCGTCCTCGGTCGTTTTCCGCAAAGCGCGGATTATGACATTGCCCGCATCACAAGGAGCGCATCGCGGGTCGGTGCAACGTCGTGTACGCGAACGATGGCCGCCCCGCGTTGCACCGCGATCATCGCAGCCGCCACGCTCGCCGCCAGCCGGTCTGCAACCGGTTTGCCCGTGATCGCGCCCAGCATGGTCTTGCGTGACAGTCCCGCAAGTATCGGCAGATCGCGCCTGCGCAAGACCGCCATGCTCCTCATCAACGCCAGATTGTGTTCCAGCGTCTTGCCGAAACCAAAGCCGGGATCGAGGACAATGCGCTCCATGGCGACACCGGCGGTTTCCAGTGTTGAAAGACGCTCATCGAGAAAGCCCGCCACCTCGGCAACGACGTCGCCATACTCCGGCGCGTGCTGCATGGTCCGAGGCTCGCCACGCATGTGCATCACGCACAGCGCGACTTCGCTGGCAGCGACAGCATCGATGGCTCCCGGCGCGCGGAAGGCGTTGACGTCGTTGATGAGATCCGCGCCGGCGGCGATCGCCGCCCGCATCACCGCCGGCTTGAGCGTATCGACCGACAGGGGAACCCCCCAGTTCGCCAGCGCCTCGACAACGGGAACAATGCGATCCAGTTCCTGTTGCTCCGAAACCGGGTCCGAACCGGGCCGGGTGGACTCGGCGCCGATATCGAGGATGTCAGCCCCTTCGTTCAGCGCGGTCTCAGCCCGGCGAATGGCCGCCGAAAGATCACCTTGCAGACCGTCGCCGGTAAAGGAGTCATCGGTGACATTGACGATGGCCATGATCTGGGGACGCTCCAGATCGACCTCGAAGCGTCCGCATCGCAGTTTCGACATGCCCCACCTGTGAAACGAAAAAGGGCCGGTTCTCACCGGCCCAGTATGGAGGACGCGAACGATCAGGCTGCAGGCGCCGCAGCCGTCGGCGCAGCACCCGGGGAGTCGTCGCGCGAGCGTGGCGCCGGAGCCGAGGCCGGCTTCGGCGGACGCGGAGGACGGCCTGCCATAATGTCATTTACCTGGTCGGCGTCTATGGTTTCCCACTCGAGCAGAGCATGCGTCATTGCCTCCACCTTGTCGCTGTTCTCCTCGATCAGGCGACGCGCAAGCGCGTACTGCTGATCGACGATGCGACGAATCTCGGCATCCACCTTCTGCATGGTCGCTTCCGACACGTTACGGTGCGTCGTGACCTGACGACCAAGGAAGATCTCGCCTTCTTCCTCGCCGTACACCATCGGCCCCAGCGTGTCCGACATGCCCCACTGCGTCACCATGCGGCGCGCCAAGTCGGTCGCTCGCTGGAAATCGTTGGATGCGCCGGTGGTCATCTGCTTCATGAAGATCTCTTCGGCGATACGTCCACCGAACAGCACGGTAATCGTCTGCAGCAGGCGTTCGCGATCCTGGCTGTAGCGATCTTCCGTAGGCAATTGCATGGTCACGCCGAGCGCACGACCGCGCGGGATGATCGTGACCTTATGCACCGGATCCGTCTTGTCGAGCAACCGTGCCACCACGGCGTGCCCGGATTCATGGTAGGCCGTGTTGCGGCGCTCTTCCTCGGGCATGACCACCGAACGGCGCTCCGCGCCCATCATGATCTTGTCCTTGGCGCGCTCAAAATCCTCCATGTCGACGAGCCGCTTGTTGCCACGGGCAGCGAACAAGGCAGCTTCGTTGACCAGGTTGGCAAGATCGGCACCCGCGAACCCCGGCGTACCGCGGGCCAGCACCTGCGGATCGACGTCCGGTGCGATCGGAACCTTGCGCATGTGGACCTTGAGGATCTGCTCGCGCCCACGAATATCAGGCAGCGACACCACCACCTGCCGATCGAAGCGCCCCGGACGCAAAAGCGCGGGGTCGAGTACGTCGGGTCGGTTGGTGGCCGCGATCACGATCACGCCGGTCTGACCCTCGAAACCATCCATCTCGACGAGCAGCTGGTTGAGCGTCTGCTCTCGTTCGTCGTTACCGCCCCCCATGCCGGCACCACGCTGGCGACCGACAGCATCGATTTCGTCGATGAAGATGATGCACGGCGCGTGCTTCTTCGCCTGCTCGAACATGTCACGGACACGGGCCGCGCCCACACCGACAAACATCTCGACGAAGTCGGAACCTGAGATCGAGAAGAACGGCACCTTGGCTTCGCCGGCAATCGCCTTGGCGAGCAAGGTCTTGCCGGTACCCGGCGAGCCGACCATCAACACGCCCTTCGGAATCCGGCCTCCCAGCTTCTGAAACTTGGAGGGATCGCGCAGGAACTCGACCAGCTCCGCAACTTCCTCCTTGGCTTCATCACAACCGGCGACATCGGCAAAAGTTACCGAATTGGCGGACTCGTCCAGCATTCGAGCCTTGCTCTTGCCGAAGGAAAAGGCCCCGCCCTTGCCACCGCCCTGCATCTGTCGCATGAAAAAGATCCACACGCCAATCAACAGCAGCATCGGGAACCAGGAAACGAAGATGCTCGTGAGGAAGGACTGCTCCTCCTCCGGCTTGCTCGCATTTATGGACACACCGTAACGCATCAGATCGGAGACCATCCAGATATCCTGAACGCCAGGGGTGTATACGGTGATTGAACGACCTTCCTGCGTAGTAGCCTTGACGACGCGACCGTCGATGACGGCCTTCGCGATGCGCCCGGCCTTGGCCTCCTCCATGAATTGGGAGTACTCCATGGTATTGGGCGCAGCCTGGCGCGCATTGAACTGGTTGAATACCGTCATCAGCACCACACCGATGACCATCCAGATCGCGAGATTCTTGAAGAGATTGTTCAACGTCTTACCCCGAAAGCCCGGTATGGGCGTGCGTTCGATTGACCCATTCTAGAGGGGATCGTTCCCACCCGCAAACCAATGGGTCCGATTGGGACTCCCTATCAAAAAGCCGCCGCTTCCATCAGCGCAGACCGCTTCCCAACAGGTACACCTCGGCACTACGGTCGCGAGATGCCTTGGGTTTGCGGACCTGTACCGATAGAAATACCCCTTCCATCGCGCGTCGGAACTCCATGAAACCCTCACCCTGGAATACCTTGACCAGAAACTGTCCGCCCGGCTTGAGGTGGCGCTGGGCGAAATCCAGCGCCAATTCGCAAAGATGGATGGATCGAGCCTGATCGACGGTGGCCACGCCCGATAGATTGGGGGCCATGTCTGAAAGTACAAGGTCCAGCGCCGCGCCCGCGAGTCGAGCCTCAAGTTCGGCAAGCACCGCATCCTCGGTAAAATCGCCCTGGAGAAAATCAACACCCGGAATCGGCTCAACCGGCAAGAGGTCCAGCGCAAACACCTTGCCGCTGGCACCGCAGCGCTGGCGCGCCACCTGGCACCACGACCCCGGCGCTGCACCGAGGTCGACAACCACCCGTCCCGGTTTGAGCAGATGATCGCGTTCGTCGATTTCCATCAGCTTGTATGCCGCGCGCGCGCGGTAGCCTTCTGCGTTTGCGCGTTGCACATAGGTGTCGTTGAGATGCTCATGCATCCACGCCTTGCTCGTCTTGTTCCGTTTCATCTGCTTAAAAGAGTAGAATCCCCGCCCCACGGAGAAAATATCAATGATCGAGCTCAGTCCTGCCCAGCGTCGCGACCTACGCGCCCGCGCCCACCATCTGAACCCCGTCGTGACCATCGCGGGAAATGGACTGGCCCCGGCCGTCGTTGCCGAAATCGAACGTTCGCTGCAAGCGCACGAGCTGATCAAGGTCCGCGTTCAGGGCGCCGAGCGCGATCAGCGCGATGCGTTGATGAATGAACTGTGCACGACGCTCGATGCAGCGCCGGTCCAGCATATCGGTAACATCCTTGTCGTGTGGCGCGAACGTCGGGAAGAAAAGCAGGCCGCGACCACCGCAGACTCCGGCAAGCGCGGGGCGCGGGCATCGACGGCAAAGTCGGCAGCGGGATTCGCCGCCGCCGCTCGCCGCGCAGCGCTGGCCAAGGCTGCGGCGGAAAAACGTCGTTCGCCGGCACGTGGACCGAGTGGCCGGGCACGCCCCCTGAGTGGCTCCGGCCGCGGTCGTTAAATCCGCAGGCCGTTCCAGGGAACTTGACACCACCCCCACCCTGCTCAAAGACTGGGCGGCCCAGCCAAGCTCGCCGCCCAGGCCTACCATCAGCGCAGCACCCGCCTGACGCCTATGGCCAGCCCGATCGCAAGCACGCTCTGAATGAGATAGAGCACACTCGAAACCCCATGCCAGGCGGCAAAGCGATCGCGCAAGGCGGTGTCCATCACGTCCGCCGGCAACGCGTTCGCCTTCAATTCCGCCATCAAGGGCTGGATGCCGAACTGTCCGACCACGGTGAGCAACAGCATCAACGCGGTCACCCATAACAAGGGCTCGCGAAACCTGCGCCGGCCTTCACGAAAGGCGATCAGGGCCAGCAGATAGGCGGCTGATCCTATGCCCAACCAGCCCACGATGGCAAAAAGCCGCCCCGCAACATTCCCGGCGAGCGCACGATCCGACAGCATGCCGAACAGCGTCGGCGCAACCACGTAGCCCACCGTCCACATCGCCCCAACCCACAGGGTGACGACAATCATGGCCACATGGTCGGCGAAACGCTGCACGGACCGACTCAAATGTAACGAACGTCTATGATTTCGTATTCGCGCACACCGCCCGGTGCCTGCACTTCTGCGATGTCCCCAGCGTACTTGCCGATGAGGGCACGGGCAATGGGCGAACTGACCGAAATTTTCAGTTCCTTGATGTCTGCCTCGTCCTCGCCGACGATCTGGTAGGTCACCATCTGGCCGGAGTCCATGTCCTCCAGCTGGACGGTTGCCCCGAAAACGCAACGACCGTCGGCATCGAGCAGCGTCGGATCGATGATCTGGGCGTTGGCGAGCTTGCCCTCCACCTCGGCGATGCGCCCTTCGATGAAACCCTGGCGTTCCTTGGCGGCATCGTACTCGGCGTTCTCGGACAAGTCTCCGTGCGAACGCGCCTCGGCGATGGCGGCGATCACATTGGGCCGGTCTACGGTCTTGAGGCGATGCAGTTCGAGCCGCAGCTTTTCGGCGCCGGCAACAGTGAGCGGGGTCTTGTTCATACGGCCTGCTTCAATTCTTTGTGGAGATCCTGCACGGCATACACCTCAAGCCCCGACAGATGGCGCATGCCCATGCACGCGGCGCGGGCGCCTTCGATCGTCGTATAGACCGTCACCTTGGCCGCCAGAGCCGACGTCCGGATCGAACGCGAATCGTTGATCGCCTGCCGCTTTTCCTCGACGGTATTGATCACCAGCGCGATCTCGTTGTTCTTGATCATGTCGACCACGTGCGGACGGCCCTCATTGACCTTGTTCACCATGGTCACCGGAATCCCGGCTGCCTCCAGGGCGGCCCCCGTTCCGCGGGTCGCCACGAGACTGAAACCGAGCTCGTGCAATTCACGCGCCACTTCCACCGCGGCCGGCCGATCGGTGGGCTTGACGCTGATGAAGGCCGCACCGGAGGTCGGCAAGCGCACGCTGGCGGCAAGCTGGCTCTTGACGAAGGCCTCTGCGAAGCTGCGGCCGACGCCCATCACTTCACCGGTGGACTTCATCTCCGGCCCGAGGATGGTATCCACACCGGGGAACTTCACGAAGGGGAATACCGCTTCCTTGACCGAGTAATACGGCGGCACGACTTCGCCGGTAACGCCCTGGCTCTCCAGGCTCTGTCCCGCCATGCAGCGCGCGGCGATCTTAGCCAGCGGCAGCGAGCAGGCCTTGGACACGAAGGGCACAGTGCGCGAGGCACGCGGATTGACTTCCAGCACATAGACGACGGCGTTGTCGCCTTCGCCCTGGATTGCGAACTGCACATTCATCAGGCCGACGACGTTGAGCGCACGCGCCATCGCCTCGGTCTGACGGCGCAGCTCGTCCTGAAGCTTGGCCGACAGCGTGTAGGGCGGCAGCGAGCAGGCAGAGTCGCCCGAATGCACACCCGCCTGTTCGATGTGCTCCATGATGCCGCCGATGATCACTTGCGTACCGTCGGACAACGCATCGACGTCGACTTCGGTGGCATCGTTGAGGAAGCGGTCGAGCAATACCGGCGATTCATTGGAGACCTTGACCGCTTCGCGCATGTAACGCTCGAGGTCCTTCTGCTCGTGGACGATCTCCATCGCCCGGCCACCGAGCACGTAGGACGGCCGCACCACCAGCGGATAGCCGATCTCGGCCGCCAGCCGCACCGCGGCTTCAGGCGTACGGGCCGTCCGGTTGGGCGGCTGCTTCAGACCGAGGTCGTTGAGCAGCTTCTGGAAGCGCTCGCGGTCTTCGGCCGCGTCGATCATGTCCGGGCTGGTGCCGATGATGGGCACGCCGTTGTCCTGCAGCGCCTGGGCGCGCTTGAGCGGCGTCTGGCCGCCGAACTGGACGATAACGCCGACCGGCTTTTCGATATGGACGATCTCGAGGATGTCTTCCAGCGTAATCGGCTCGAAATACAGGCGATCCGAGGTGTCGTAGTCGGTGGAGACGGTTTCCGGGTTGCAGTTGACCATGATGGTCTCGTACCCGTCTTCACGCAGTGCCAATGCGGCATGCACGCAGCAGTAGTCGAACTCGATGCCTTGGCCGATACGGTTCGGACCGCCGCCGAGCACCATGATCTTCTTCTTGTCGGTCGGACGGGCTTCGCATTCTTCTTCGTACGACGAATACAGATAGGCGGTGGAGGTCGCGAATTCCGCAGCGCAGGTATCGACCCGCTTGAACACCGGACGCACGCCGAGCGTGTGGCGCTGGAAGCGGACCGCCGTTTCGTCGGTACCAAGGAGCTTGGCGATGCGGCGATCGGAGAAGCCCTTCTTCTTCATCTCGCGCAGTTCGCCTGCCTGCATCGCCTTGAGCGAACGGCCGGCGAGCGCCTTCTCGGTCAGGACGATGTCCTCGATCTGTGCCAGGAACCAGGGATCGATCTTGGTGAGGTTGTGCACCTGCTCCTGGCTCATGCCTTCGCGGAAGGCCTGGCCGACGTACCAGATGCGCTGGGCGCCGGGATTGGCGAGCTCGTGCTCGAGATCCTCGCGGTCGGCTTCGACCTCGTCGAGACCATAGACACCCACTTCAAGACCACGCAGCGCCTTCTGGAAGGACTCCTGGAAGGTACGGCCCATGGCCATGACCTCGCCCACCGACTTCATCTGGGTGGTAAGGCGGTCGTTTGCCGCCGGGAACTTCTCGAAGGCAAAGCGTGGAATCTTGGTGACGACGTAGTCGATCGACGGTTCGAACGATGCGGGAGTCGCACCGCCGGTGATGTCGTTCTTGAGTTCGTCCAGCGTGTAGCCGACAGCGAGCTTGGCCGCGACCTTGGCGATCGGGAAACCGGTCGCCTTGGAGGCCAGCGCCGACGAGCGCGACACCCGCGGATTCATCTCGATGACGATCATCCGACCGTCCTTCGGATTGATCGCGAACTGTACGTTGGAACCGCCAGTATCCACACCGATCTCGCGCAACACCGCGATCGAGGCGTTGCGAAGGATCTGGTATTCCTTGTCGGTCAGGGTCTGCGCCGGTGCAACGGTGATCGAGTCGCCGGTATGCACACCCATCGGATCGAGGTTCTCGATCGAACAGACGATGATGCAGTTGTCGGCACGGTCGCGCACGACTTCCATCTCATACTCTTTCCAGCCGAGCAGGGATTCTTCGATCAGCAGCTCGTTGGTCGGACTTGCCTCCAGGCCGCGCTTGCAGATGTCATGAAACTCTTCCATGTTGTAGGCGATGCCGCCGCCGGTGCCGCCGAGCGTGAAGCTCGGACGGATGATCACCGGGAAGCCGATGCCGCCTTGCACCTGCAGCGCCTCTTCAAGGCTGTGGGCAATGCCGGAACGCGCCGAGCCGAGACCGATCTTGGTCATCGCATCCTTGAACTTGAGGCGGTCCTCGGCCTTGTCGATCGCCTCGCTGGTGGCGCCGATCAACTCCACGCCGAACTTCTCAAGCACCCCGTGACGGGCAAGATCGAGCGCACAGTTGAGCGCCGTCTGGCCGCCCATGGTCGGCAGCACCGCGTCGGGACGTTCCTTCTCTATGATGCGCTCGACCACCTGCCAGGTGATCGGCTCGATGTAGGTGACGTCCGCGGTTTCCGGATCGGTCATGATGGTCGCCGGATTGGAGTTAACCAGCACGACCTTGTAACCTTCTTCGCGCAGGGCCTTGCAGGCCTGGGCGCCGGAGTAGTCGAACTCGCAGGCCTGACCGATGACGATGGGTCCGGCGCCGATGATCAGGATGCTCTTTATGTCGGTGCGTTTGGGCATTGCCTTGCCTCTGAAATTCTTGGGCGGCGGACCAGGCCCGCCGGGGATGCAGACTTACTTGCTCGCTTCGATCAGTTTGATGAAGCGGTCGAACAGATAGGCGACGTCATGCGGGCCCGGGCTCGCCTCCGGATGCCCCTGGAACGAGAACACCGGGGCGTCGGTACGGACCAAACCCTGGTTGGTGCCGTCGAACAGCGACACATGGGTGACCCGCAGCGAATCAGGCATGACTGCGGAATCCACCGCAAAGCCGTGATTCTGGCTGGTGATCAGCACCTGCCCGCTGTCCAGATCCTTTACCGGGTGATTGGCGCCGTGGTGGCCCGCCTTCATCTTCATGGTCTTTGCACCGGACGCGAGCGCCAGCAACTGATGGCCGAGACAGATGCCGAAGGTCGGGATCTTCGCTGCAACGATCTGGCGAATCGCCTCGATCGCGTAGTCGCAGGGCTCCGGATCGCCGGGGCCGTTCGACAGGAACACGCCATCGGGCTTCATGCCGAGCACCACGCTGGCAGGCGTCTGCGCCGGCACGACGGTCAGGCGGCAGCCGCGATCGGCCAGCATGCGCAGGATGTTGCGCTTGATGCCGAAGTCGTAGGCAACCACATGGAAGCGTGGCGCGGTCTGCGGAACATAACCCTGTCCCAGCACCCACTCGCCCTCGGCCCACTCGTAGGGCTCCTTGACGCTGACGACCTTGGCCAGATCCATGCCGGCCAGCCCGGGGAAGCTGCGGGCTTCGGCAATCGCCGCCTCGACGTTGAGTGTGCTGCCTTCGGCCGCAGTAACGATACAGCCCGCCTGAGCCCCTTTCTCGCGCAGCACACGAGTGAGCTTGCGCGTATCGAGGCCGGCGATGGCGACGATGTTCTCGGCCTTCAGATAGGCATCGAGTCGCTGATCCATGCGGAAGTTGGACGGGAGAATCGGCAAATCACGGATGACGAGGCCGGCAGCATGCACACGATCCGCCTCGACGTCCTCCCGGTTGATACCGGTGTTTCCGATGTGCGGATAAGTCAGCGTCACGATCTGGCGACAATAGCTCGGGTCGGTCAGGATTTCCTGATAGCCCGACATCGAGGTATTGAACACAACCTCGCCAACCGTGCTGCCAACCGCACCGATACCCTTGCCGAAGAAGACGGTGCCGTCGGCAAGCGCAAGAAGGGCGGGCGGGAAAGCAGTCACGACAAACTCCTGAGTTCAGCCGAAAAAACAGGGGGCCGGATCCAGCCACCCCCATATGTGAAAAAACGGGACGAGCCCTTGGGCCAATCCCGCCATCAAATGCTTGAGATTATAACGAATTTACCCTGCCAAGACAACGCAGGGCGTCCTGCACCACGACCCGCAATCAGCCGCTCCTGCACTCGCGGATGCGCTCACGAGGCGCAAAAAAGCCCCGCAGATCATCGCTGACGCGGGGCTTTCGAATTCTGGTGGACCGAAGGAGGATCGAACTCCCGACCTCTGCATTGCGAACGCAGCGCTCTCCCAGCTGAGCTATCGGCCCGAAAGAGCGCGCATTATAGGCAAGTCGTCGGTCAATGGGAAGCCCCGCCCTCGGATTTCTGCTGCTGGACCGCCATCGCTCATGTTTCGTCGCTTTCGCCCCCGGACCCCACTGCTGCCCGTCCAAGGCGATCCCCTATCGCACGCCACTCCAGCGTCCGCGGCAGTTCCTCAACCACGATGAAATCGGCACCGAGCGCATCGAGCTCGCGCAGGGTGGCATAGAGTTCGTGCGCATAGGGCGCAGCGGTAGCCGGCGCCGACCTCCAGATCAGGCGTGCGTCATGCGGATCCGCCACCGTGCGCGCCAATACCGCGACCCGACTACCCTCGCCCGCCAGCACGGAGGCCTCTTCGACCAGGCGCACACCGTCGATCAGGCACAGCGGGGTTCGCGGCGCGTAGTGGGCCGCCAGTGCGCCGGACACGCGTGGCACCACCGCATCATCGATCGCGCTCGCCTCACCACGCACATGCGGTCGCCGGCCGATGACCGCGGCGATGTCTTCCGGCGAGATCGCACCGGGACGCAAGATCTCCGGCCCATGCTCCGCAAGTCTGGACAGATCGAGAATGGTGGACTCGATCCCGACTTCACAGGGACCACCGTCGAGCACCATTGCAAGCCTGCCGGCCAACTCGTCAGCGACATGCGCCGCCGTAGTGGGGCTGATGCGGCCGAAGCGATTGGCGCTGGGTGCAGCCAGACCGGAATCGAAAACACGCAGCAGGGCGAGCGCAACCGGATGCGCCGGCACCCGGACGCCAACGGTATCCTGACCGCCAGTCACCTCATCCGGCACCCCGCTCTCGCGTTTCAGGATAAGGGTTAGCGGCCCCGGCCAGTACGCGCGCGCCAGCGCCACCGCCTCTTTGGGAATGCTCGCCGCCCAGCGTGGCAGATGGTCGGCGTCCGGCAGATGGACAATCAGCGGATGATCCGCAGGCCGCCCCTTGGCAGCGAAGATCTTGCGCACTGCAACCGGATCGAGCGCATCTGCCGCCAGGCCATAGACCGTTTCGGTCGGCAAACCCACCAATTCACCCGCGCGCAGCAGATCGGCTGCGCGGCGGATATTGTCGGCAGTGGGCTCTACGATGAGCGCCGGCGCCGTGCGGGCGCTCATTCGTCGTGCACGCCTATCGCCGCCCGCGCCTCCATGGCACGCGCCAGCACCGCCCCAGCATCCTCGCCGATCACGGTGAAATGCCCCATCTTGCGACCCGGACGCGCGTGATGCTTGCCATACAGATGCAGCCTGAGCCCGGGCATCCCGGCCAACACATCCCATGCCGGCTCGCGGTAGGCCCCGTTGCCGTGACCGCCCTCGTACCAGAGCTCCCCCAGCAGATTGACCATCACCGCCGCCGAATGCTGGCGCGGACTGGCAAGCGGCAGGCCACACAAGGCCCGCAGTTGCTGTTCGTACTGGCTCACGTCACACGCGTCTATCGTGTGATGACCGCTGTTGTGCGGCCTTGGCGCCATCTCGTTCACGTAGAGTTCGCCGCCGCAGACGAAGAACTCGACCCCCAACGTCCCGACATAGGACAGCTTTTCGGCAATCCGCTCGGCGATTTCCTGCGCACTGTCGCGCAGGCAGGCAGACGCGCGCGCCGGCGCGATGGTGACGTCGAGAATGCCGTTGCGATGCTGATTCTCACCGGGCGAAAAACAGCGCACGGTGCCGCCCTCGTCGCGCGCCAGCACCACCGACACCTCGTAATCGAGTTTCAGCAACCTCTCAAGTACGCAGGCCTCGCCCTTGAAGTGGCGAAAGGCGGCGAGTGCCTCGTCACGATCGGCAACACGAGCCTGGCCCTTGCCGTCGTAGCCGAAGCGCGCCACCTTCAGCACGGCCGGGAAAAGTCCTGCACTGGCGTCGCGGATATCGTCTTCGCCGCGGATCACGGCGAAAGGACCATGTGGCAGACCGTTATCCGCCAGAAAACGCTTTTCCGCGATGCGATTCTGGCAAACCGCCACCGCACTCGCCGCAGGGTGGGTCGGAATGAACTTGGCCAGATAGTCCAGGGTGTCGGCCGGTACGTTCTCGAACTCGGTCGTCACCGCTGCACACTCGGCGGCCAGCGCGTCGAGCGCCGTGTAATCGTCGTAGGCGGCCACCAGGTGCCGATCGGCAATGCGCCCGGCCGGACTGTGCGGATCCGGATCCAGCACCCAGACCTTGTAACCCATCTCATGGGCAGCAGAAACGAAAAAGCGGCCGAGCTGGCCGCCGCCGAGCATGCCGAGGGTGGCAGGCGGAAGAATCATGTTGTGGACTCTCTCAATCCAGTTTCATGTCGAGCACGGCCTGGGTCTGGCGTGCCCGGAACGCCTCGAGCCTTTCAGCAAGCACGGCATCCTGATTGGCCAGCAAGGCCACCGCGAACAGGCCGGCATTGGCAGCACCCGCCTCGCCGATCGCGAAGGTCGCCACCGGAATGCCCTTGGGCATCTGCACAATGGAAAGCAGCGAATCCTGGCCCGACAAGGCCTTGGACTGCACCGGCACACCGAGTACCGGCACCGTGGTCTTGGCCGCCACCATACCCGGCAGATGGGCCGCACCACCGGCACCCGCAATGATGGCCTGCAGGCCGCGCGCGCGCGCGCTTGCCGCGTATTCGAACATCAGGTCCGGGGTGCGGTGAGCCGAAACCACGCGCGCCTCGAAGGGTACGCCGAACTCGGTCAACACCTTGGCGGCAGCCTGCATGGTCGGCCAGTCGGAATTCGAACCCATGATGATGCCGACGACGGGTTGCGCCGCAGCGGTGTTCTCGATCATCGTCATTGCCTCACTTCCCCGCTGCGCGAGCGGCACGCACGGCCGAAATCACCGTGTTCTCGAGCAGCATGGTAATCGTCATCGGACCCACGCCACCCGGCACCGGCGTAATGAGGCCGGCCACGTCCTTCGCCGAGTCGAAATCCACGTCGCCACAGAGCTTCCCGTCCGGCAAGCGGTTGATGCCGACGTCGATCACGGTAGCACCCGGCTTGATCATCTCGCCGGTGACGAAGCGCGGCTTGCCGATCGCGGCGACCACGATATCGGCCCGGCGCGTGTGGAACTGCAGGTCGCGGGTCTTGGAATGGCACACGGTCACGGTGGCACCGGCGTTGGTCAGCAGCATGGCCATCGGCTTGCCCACGATATTGGAACGGCCGATCACGACCGCCTCCGCGCCCGCCAGGGGCACGCCCTCGGCCTCGAACATCTTCATGACGCCATGAGGCGTACACGGCAGGAAGGCTTCCTGGTTCTGCGACAAGCGGCCGACATTCTCGGCATGGAAACCGTCGACGTCCTTGGCCACGTTGATCGCCTCCAGCACTGCAGCCTCGTCGAACTGCGGCGGCAGCGGCAGTTGCACCAGGATGCCGTGAACGGCAGTGTCGGCATTGAGCTCGGCGAGCTTGCCCATCACCACTTCGGGCGCCACGTCCTGCGGGTAGTCGAAGCGCAGCGAGCGGATGCCGGCCTTCTCGCATGCGGCAACCTTGTTGCGCACATAAACAGCGGAAGCCGGGTTTTCGCCGACGAGGATGACGGCGAGACAGGGCTGGACACCCCGACCGGTGAGCGCTGCGGCGCGTTCGGCGATCTCGCCACGCACGCGCGCTGCCAGCGCGTTGCCATCGATAATGCGAGCGCTCATAGGGAGTGCCTCGAAAAAAGCTCGCAATTTTATCGCAACATCAGGATCTTGCGTGCACCTTCGCGCGCTATCGCCAGCAATCCGGCGATGTCGCCCACCCCCCGCGCGGACCTGCTGCCCTCACCGCGCTGCGGTGAGTTCAACGCGTCGGCGCAGCGGGCTCGACCGTGACCACGTGCTGGACGAGTTCGGCGAGCGAATGCGCGCCCATCTTCTCCATGACGCGGGCACGGTGCACTTCCACCGTCTTGATGCTGATGCCCAGCACGTCGGCAATCTGCTTGTTGAGCTTGCCCGCGATGATGAGATCGAGCACCTCGCGCTCGCGCTGGGTCAAGTGCTCCAGCCGGCGCGCCGTGTCCGCCTCCTGGCGGCGCTTGCCCCGGCTGGCACGCTCCTGCTCGAGGCACTGCGCCACCAGGCGCAGCATGTCGCGATCGGCAAAGGGCTTCTCGATGAAGTCGGCGGCGCCCTTCTTCAGCGCCGCCACGGCCATCGGCACGTCGCCATGACCGGTAATGAAGATCACCGGCAAGGTGCAGCGGCGACGGCCCAGCTCTTCGAACAATTCCAGCCCGCTCATGCCCGGCATGCGCACGTCCAGCACCAGGCAACCCGCCATAAGGTCGCTCCACGCCGCAAGGAAGGCCTCGGCGGAATCGAAGGCGGCCACCCGGTAACCGCTGGATTCGAGCATCCACACCAAGGAATCACGCAGGGCCTCGTCGTCGTCGACGATGAAAATCTGTTGGTCAGGCGCGGCGTGCGATTCGCTCACTGGCGGCCTCCGTGGGCAAGGTGAATGAGAATATGGTACCGCCTTCGGGGTTGGCGTCGACCACCAGCCGGCCATCGTGGAACTCGATGATGGAACGGCAGATGTTGAGCCCCATCCCCATCCCCTCGGCCTTGGTCGTGTAGAAGGGCGTGAACAACCGCATGCGGTCGTCCTCGCTGATACCGTGACCACGGTCTATCACTGCCACCTCCACCGCATGCGGCCCGAAGGCGCGAGCCCGCACCGTAAGCTCGCGCTCGCTCGCCAAGGTGTCGGCCATCGCATCGAGACCATTGCGCACGAGATTGAGCAGCACCTGCTCGATCATGATCCGGTCGGCGTACACGGCGGGCAGATCGTGCGCCACATCGGCCACGATGCGGATGCCTACGCGCCGCGCGTCGATGTCGGCAAAGCCGAGCGCGTCGTCCAGCACGTCGGAAATCTGCACCGCGCTGCGGCGCGGTTCGCTCTTCTTCACGAATTCGCGGATGCGGCGGATGATCTTGCCGGCGCGCTCGGCCTGGAAACTGGCCTTCTGCATCGCGCCCAGGATGTCCTCCTGCTTCCAGCCGCCGCCCTGGATGCGCGTCACGCAGCCGGCACAGTAGTTGGCGATGGCCGACAGCGGCTGGTTGAGCTCGTGCGCAAGCGTGGACGCCATCTCGCCCATGGTGATCAGGCGCGCCGTGCGCTGCAGGCGCTCTTCCTGCTGGCGCGACACCTCCGCGGTCTGCTTGCGGTCGGTAATGTCGGTGGCGATACCCATCCGCACGACACGACCGTCCACCCAGCGCGTGGCGTGCTCGCGCACGTGATACCAGCGCCCCGACAGCGGATGCTGCAGTTCGCCGTCGAACAGCTCGCGCGGCAGATCGCCGACGGTAAGGCCGCGCGGATCGACGCGGTAGTCGCCGCGCTCGGGCTGGGGTACAGCAACGCCGCGCACCGTGCGGCCGACCGCATCGAAACCGTGGATGCTCTTGAAGGCCCGGTTGGCGAAGAGGATTTCGTCGGTACGCGCGTCGGCCACGAACACTGCGGCATCCAGCCCGTCGATCACCGCCTCGAAGCGTTCGTGCGCCGCTTCCAACGCCGCGCGCACCCGTTTCGGCTCGGTGATGTCGGTGACGGAAGCCATCCAGCCGGTCTGGCGGCCTTCGAGATCGATCAACGGCGACAGGTAGAAGCGCGCATCCAGCCGCTCGCCGTTCTTGCGCCGTATGCGCATCTCGAAACCGCTGGGCGGCGCGCGGCCGGCCAAGGTAAGTTCCAGGTTGCGACGGCAGATGTCGAATTCCTCGGTCGGCCAGTACGGGAAGGGCGCACCGGAACCGATCAGCTCCTGTTCGCTGAAACCGACCATGCGGCAGAAGGCGGAGTTCACATAGATGATGCGACCGCTCAGGTCGATCGCGCGCAGACCGGTGAGCACCGACTCTTCCATCGCCTTGCGGAAGGCGGACTCGGCACGCAAGGCCTCTTCCGCCGCCTTGCGGCCGGTGATGTCGTGCGCCACCCCATACACCAGTTTTTCCTCGCGCACCGGGTTGATGCTCCACACCAGCCACTTGTAGCTGCCGTCGGCGCAACGACAACGGTTTTCGAACTTCACCGGCTCGCCACTGGTCAGCCTCCGCATCTGCTCCAGGGTCGCAGCAACATCGTCACGATGGACGATGTCGAGCAAGGCGGAACCCGGCAAGGCCTCCGGCGCATGGCCAAGGATGTGCTCGAAGGCGGGATTGCAGCGGCGGAAAGCACCATCGAACCCCACCACGCACAGCATGTCGAGCGACAGGTTGAAGAGCCGGTCGCGCTCCTTTTCCACCTGCACCCGGCGCAGCACATGGTTGCGCAACATCCACAAGCTCCACAGCACGATGACCGAGAGCCCGACGATCAGTACCGTCGGCAGCGCCTGCGGCAAGGCGCCGCTGGTGCGGAAAGCGGTCGCCCGCAGGCTCAGGCCGTTGCCTGGCGGGTCGAGCGGAATCTGGAAGGAAAGTGTCTCGTCGGTATCGCGCAGCGCCGAATTCACCGCCAGCGTCTCGCCGCGCACGTTGTCGAGCGCCAGCCGGTATTTCTCGGCAAACCAGCCCGGTACGAGGTAGCGCACCATGCCTTCGATCGAATACACGCCGACGATGGCGCCACGAAAGCCCCGGCCGTGGCGCACCGGCACGTAGACTTCCAGCACCATGCCGCCGCGCGGGCTCTTGTAGGGCTCGCCGTAGATCGGCCGGCCCACCTCGCGCGCCCGGTTGAAGGGGAAAGTCTGCACCTGCGTGAGCGCGTCGCCGGCCAGCCAGTCGGTGGTATCGAAGGGTGCCGACCAGCGCACCACCTCGTCGGCGCCGACCCAGGTGATGTTGACCAATTCGCCGCTGTTGGCGATGTGCTGGTTGGCACGCACCTGGAAGGCATCCGGATCCAGCGTCTCGTTGGCGAGATCGCGGGCGAGCTGACCGAGAAACTCCTCCGTCCCCTGCATGTGCAGGCGCATGGTCTGCTCGGCCCATTGAACGTCGCGTGCGACCGCATTGCGCTGATTCTCCAGCTCACGGGTCTGCAGCAGCCACACCAGGGCGAGCATGGACAACGCGAATACCACGACCGCGACATAAGGCGCCGTCCAGTACCAGCGTAGTGGCGTCTGCATCGCGGTCTTGTTCGAATCGGGCATGAGGGAGGGCAGGTTGAGCCGCCGCCAGACACCAGCTGCGCGACGGAGGGACATTGTGGCATTGTTCCCGGCAGCAGCCATCCCCGACATACGGTTTAACCCTAGCGCCCCTACAGTCCTTGGGGTTTCCGCCAATTCTTGCGACGGTCGGCCAGTCATAAAGTAGCCGCCATGCTCTCCGCCGGATTCTTCCGTTCGTGTCGCGCGCATCTAGTCGCGCTGCTGCTCTTGTTGCAGCCTCTTCAGGTCCAGGCCGCCATGCCCGACCCGATCCGGATCGGCGTTTCCGGCCCATTCACCGGCGGTTCCAGCCCCATGGGCATCTCCATGCGCGAGGGCATCCGCATCGCCACTGCGGAAATCAACGCGAGCGGTGGCGTGCTCGGCCGACCGTTCGAACTGGTCGAACGCGACGACGAAGCGCGCAACGAGCGCGGCACGCTGATCGCCCAGGAGTTCATCCAGCGCGAACACGTCGTCGCAGGCCTAGGCATCGTCAATACCGGCGTAGCCCTCGCCAGCCAGCGCCATTATCAGGAAGCTCGCATCCCCATGCTGACCGCGGTGGCCACCGGGTCGCTCATCACCAAGCAGTTCCTGCCACCCGAACATCCGGACAACTTCATCTTCCGCGTCTCGGCGAACGACACCCTGCAGGCGAAGATGATCGTGGAAGAGGCGGTGTTGCGCCGCCGCTTCACCCGCATCGCCATCTTCCACGACGCCACCAACTACGGCCTGCTCGGACGCCTCGACCTTCAGCACGCACTGGAAGAACACAACATCCGGCCAGTCACGGTCGAGCGCTTCCATCTGCGTCAGGTCGACATGACCGCGCAGTTGCAGCGCGCGCGCGACGCCGGCGCGCAGGTTATCCTGACTTACGGCATCGGTCCCGAACTGGCGCAGATCGCGAACGGCATGGCGAGGATGAACTGGAGCGTGCCGCTGGTCGGCAGCTGGACGCTGGCAATGTCCAATTTCATCGACAATGCCGGCCCCAACGCCGAGGGCGCGCGCATGCCGCAGACCTTCATTGCCGAACCGACCACCCCCCGGCGCCGTGCCTTTCTGGAGGCCTGGCGCAGAGCCACCGGCACGGAGCGAATTCCGGTGCCGCCGGCCGCGGCGCAGGGGTATGATTCCGTCCTTCTGCTCGCGGCAGCGATCCGACAGGCGGGCAGCACCGACGGAGACCGGATCCGGGACGCGCTGGAAAACCTGCGCAACCCGGTCGAAGGCGTGATCATGACGTATGATCGTCCCTTCTCTAGAGACTCGCACGAAACCTTTACCGCATCGCAACATATACATATGGGCGAGGTGCGCAAAGGTCTGATCGTATTTGCGTACGACGAGGACCGCCGCCGGGCGGTACGGCAATGATCCCGTGCCAGTCGGCCCTGGCCTTTGGTCCCGGGTGCCGGCTGGCTTGCGACAGCGGTTTCAGGCTGCGAGTCGCCACGCTTTTCCTGATCGGCCGGGGGACCTCTCCCTCCCTCCCTCACCCCCGGCCGATTTTTTTCCCCGCTCCGATTGCCGCGCGACGACTGCCCGCACGCGCCCCGCCTTTTGCACCGCCGCATGCCAATCGGCTTTCCCTGCGCGCATGAATGCGCGATCTCATCGTCTGTTTCAGATCCGGTCTTCCCTGTTTCACGGAAATCGAACACAACGAGTTCATTGCACATCCCGAAACTTCGTTTTATAGTTTGAAAAGATGATCGACCAGCACCCTGGATCGGTCACGCGCGATTCCGAGAAACCTCCCGCCTTACCGGGCGGGATCCACCAACCGCACGTCATGAGGAGACAAACCATGACCGGAACAACCAACGCCTTCCTGCAAACCGACCCGGACACGCAGGAGACGCAGGAATGGCTGCAGGCACTCGCCGGCGTCATCGAAAACGAAGGCTCTGCACGAGCCCACTACCTCATCGAGAAGCTGATCGAATCGGCCCGTGAGGAAGGCGTAGACATCCCCTACTCCGCTACCACCCAGTACATCAACACCATTCCGGCCGATGCCCAGCCGCGCTATCCCGGCGACCCGGACATGGAAATCAAGCTGCACTCCTACATCCGCTGGAACGCCATGGCGATGGTGGTGCGCGCCAACAAGCACACCAACGTCGGCGGCCACATCGCCTCCTTCGCTTCCGCCGCCGCCCTTTACGACGTCGGCTTCTCGCACTTCTGGCATGCCCCTTCCGCCGACCACGACGGCGACATGATCTATTTCCAGGGCCACTCGGTGCCTGGCGTCTATGCGCGCGCCTTCATGCTCGGTCGCCTGACCGAAGAGCAGATGGACAATTTCCGCCAGGAAGTTGACGGCAAGGGCATCTCGTCCTACCCGCACCCCTGGCTGATGCCGGACTTCTGGCAGTTCCCCACCGTGTCGATGGGCCTGGGCCCGCTGCAGGCCATCTACACCGCCCGCTTCACCAAGTACCTAGCCAGCCGCGGCCTGATCGATGCAGCCAAGGCCGACCAGCGCAAGGTCTGGGCCTTCCTCGGCGACGGCGAGACCGACGAGGTCGAATCGCTCGGCGCCATCGGCATGGCCGCACGCGAGAAGCTCGACAACCTGGTGTTCGTCATCAACTGCAACCTGCAACGCCTGGACGGCCCGGTGCGCGGCAATGGCAAGATCATCCAGGAACTGGAGTCCGAATTCCGCGGTGCGGGCTGGAACGTCATCAAGGTCATCTGGGGCACCCACTGGGACACCCTGCTCCAGCGCGACAAGAAGGGCATCCTCAAGAAGCGCATGATGGATTGCGTGGACGGCGAATATCAGACCTTCAAGGCCAAGAACGGCGCCTACGTCCGCGAGCACTTCTTCAACACGCCCGAACTGAAGGAACTTGTCGCCGACTGGACCGACGATGAGATCTGGAACCTCAACCGCGGTGGCCACGACCTCTTCAAGATCTTCGCCGCCTACAAGGCCGCGTCCGAACACAAGGGCCAGCCCACGCTGATCCTGGCCAAGACCATCAAGGGCTTCGGCATGGGCGGCGCCGGCGAGGCGATGAACATCTCCCACCAGCAGAAGAAGCTGGACCTCGATGCCATCCGCCGCTTCCGCGACCGCTTCGGCCTGCCCGTACCGGACGACCAGCTCGAAAAGCTGCCCTACCTCAAATTCGAGGAAGGCTCGGCCGAGCACAAGTACATGATGGAGCGCCGCGTCGCGCTGGGCGGCTTCCTGCCGCAGCGCCGCCGCACCGCCGACGCGCTGCCGGTGCCGCCGCTGTCCGCCTTCGAAGCACTGCTGAAGGCCTCCGGCGAAGGTCGCGAACTGTCGACCACGATGGCCGTCGTGCGCATCATGAACACCCTGTTGAAAGACAAGGGCATCG
Source organism: Azoarcus sp. DD4 (assembly GCF_006496635.1). Lineage (NCBI taxonomy): Bacteria > Pseudomonadati > Pseudomonadota > Betaproteobacteria > Rhodocyclales > Zoogloeaceae > Azoarcus > Azoarcus sp. DD4. The sequence continues at coordinate 1,840,171 of NZ_CP022958.1, read as the reverse complement.
GCCGCCACATCGTCCCCATCGTGCCGGACGAATCGCGCACCTTCGGCATGGAAGGCATGTTCCGCCAGTACGGTATCTGGAACCAGCAAGGCCAGAACTACGTGCCGGAAGACCATGACCAGCTGATGTTCTACAAGGAATCGAAGACCGGCCAGGTGCTGCAGGAAGGGATCAACGAAGCCGGCGCAATGGCCGACTGGATCGCCGCCGGCACCGCCTACAGCGTGCATAACGTGCAGATGGTGCCGTTCTACATCTTCTATTCGATGTTCGGCCTGCAGCGCACCATGGACCTGTGCTGGGCGGCAGCCGACCAGCGAACCCGCGGTTTCATGATCGGCGGCACCGCCGGCCGCACCACGCTGAACGGCGAAGGCCTGCAGCACGAAGACGGCCACAGCCTCCTGCTCGCCAACATGATCCCGAACTGCGTCAGCTACGATCCGACCTTCCAGTACGAAGTGGCGGTGGTGGTGCAGGACGGCATGCGCCGGATGTTCGCCGAGCAGGAGGACGTCTACTACTACATCACGGTGATGAACGAGAACTACGAACATCCCGAGATGCCGGCCGGTGCCGAGCAGGACATCCTCAAGGGCATGTACGCCTTCCGCAAGGGTGCCGACAAGGCCGGTCCGCGCGTCCAGCTGCTGGGTTCGGGCACGATCTTCCGCGAGGTGATCGCCGCTGCAGACCTGCTGAAGAACGACTGGGGCGTGGAAGCCGACATCTGGGGCTGCCCGAGCTTCAACGAACTGGCCCGCGACGGCCAGGACGCCGAACGCTGGAACATGCTGCATCCGCTGGAAGCGCCGAAGCAGTCCCACGTGGCACAGAAGCTTGCCGGCGCCCAAGGCCCGGTGATCGCCGCTACCGACTACATCCGCATGTTTGCCGAGCAGATCCGTCCCTTCGTGCCGGGCCGCTACGTCACGCTGGGCACCGACGGCTTCGGCCGCTCCGACACCCGCGAACAACTGCGCCACTTCTTCGAGGTGGATCGCCGCTGGGTTGCGCTGGCCGCGCTCAAGGCGCTTGCCGACGAAGGCACCATCGAACGCGACAAGGTTGCCGCTGCCCTGGTCAAGTACCAGCTTGACCCGAACAAGCCGAACCCGCTGTCCGTCTGAGTGCCAAGGGAGACAAGAACATGAGCCAACTCATTGAAGTCAAGGTTCCGGACATCGGCGATTTCGACGCCGTGCCGGTGATCGAACTGTTCGTCAAGGTCGGCGACACCATCGCCGTCGATGACGCCATCGCCACGCTCGAATCCGACAAGGCAACCATGGACGTGCCTTCGTCCGCCGCCGGCGTGGTCAGGGAAGTGCTGGTCCAGATCGGCGACAAGGTGTCGGAAGGCACGCTGCTGATCAAGGTGGAGGCAGCCGGCGCTGCCGCTGCCGCTGCCGCGCCGGCTGCCGCCGCTCCGGCACCGGCCCCCGCTCCGACCGCAGCCCCGGTTGCGGCGCCCGCCGCTGGCGGCGGCGTGGTCGAGGTGGTAGTGCCGGACATCGGCGACTTCTCCGACGTGCCGGTGATCGAGCTGTACGTGAAGGTCGGCGACACCCTCAAGGTGGACGACGCCATCGCCACGCTGGAATCCGACAAGGCCACCATGGACGTGCCGTCCTCGGCAGCCGGCGTGGTCAAGGAAGTGCTGGTCAAGGTCGGCGACAAGGTGTCGCAGGGCAGCCTGCTGCTCAAGCTGGAGAGCGGCGCGGCCCCTGCCGCCGCGGCTACTGCGCCGGCACCGGCCGCGGCCCCCGCTCCGGCGCCTGCCGCTGCGCCCGCGGCCGCTCCGGCTGCCGCACCCGCCCCTGTGGCTGCCGCCGCGCCAGCCGCGCCCTCGGCCGTCACCCTCGGCGGCAAGGTGCACGCCAGCCCGTCGGTGCGCGCCTTCGCCCGCGAGCTCGGCGTCGACCTCGGCCAGGTCAAGGCCACTGGCCCGAAGAATCGCATCCTCAAGGAAGACGTCGCCGCCTTCATCAAGGGCGCGATGAGCACCGGCGTTGTCCCGGGCAAGACCCCGGCCGCTGCCGCCGGCGCCAGCCTGGGCGGCGGTCTGGACCTGCTGCCCTGGCCCAAGGTCGATTTCGCCAAGTTCGGCGAGGTCGAGATCAAGCCGCTGTCCCGCATCAAGAAGATCTCCGGCCAGAACCTCGCCCGCAACTGGGTGATGATCCCGGCAGTGACCTACCACGAGGATGCCGACATCACCGATCTGGAAGCCTTCCGCGTCCAGATGAACAAGGAGTACGAGAAGTCCGGCAAGAAGCTCACCATGCTCGCCTTCATCATCAAGGCATCGGTGCGCGCGCTGCAGGAATTCCCGGAGTTCAATACCTCGCTCGACGGTGACAACCTCGTCTACAAGAAGTATTTCAACATCGCCTTCGCGGCCGACACCCCCAACGGCCTGGTCGTGCCGGTGGTGAAGGACGCCGACAAGAAGAGCGTGTTCGAGATCGCCGCCGAAACCGGCGCGCTCGCCAAGAAGGCGCGCGACGGCAAGCTCGGCCCGGCCGACATGTCCGGCGCCTGCTTCACCATCTCGTCGCTGGGCGGCATCGGTGGCACCTACTTCGCGCCCATCGTCAATGCACCGGAAGTGGCCATCCTCGGTGTCAACAAATCGGTGATGAAGCCAGTGTGGGACGGCAAGGCTTTCGTGCCCCGCCTCACCCTGCCGATGTCGCTGACCGCCGACCACCGCGTGATCGACGGCGCACTCGCCACCCGCTTCAACGTCTACCTCGCCCAACTGCTGGCCGACTTCCGTCGGGTCATGCTGTAAGGAGATCGCCATGAGCCTCGTAGAAGTGAAGGTTCCGGACATCGGCGATTTCGACTCGGTGCCGGTGATCGAGCTGTTCGTGAAGGTCGGCGACAGCATCAAGGTGGACGACGCGATCTGCACCCTCGAGTCCGACAAGGCCACGATGGACGTGCCGTCGTCGGCGGCCGGCGTGGTCAGGGAAGTGCTGGTCAAGGTCGGCGACAAGGTCGGCGAAGGTGCGGTGCTGCTCAAGGTGGAAGCGGCGGGCGACGCTGCCGCTGCCCCCGCCCCGGCGCCGGCGGCAGCGCCCGCCGCTGCAGCGGTGGCGGCCCCGGCTGCCGCCAGCCACGCCGGCAGTGCCGACGTCGAGTACGACATGGTGGTGCTCGGCGCCGGCCCCGGCGGCTACTCGGCCGCCTTCCGCGCCGCCGACCTCGGCCTCAAGACCGCGATCATCGAGCGTTATGCGACGCTGGGCGGCGTATGCCTGAACGTCGGCTGCATCCCGTCCAAGGCGCTGCTACATGTCGCCGCGGTGATCGAGGAAGCCGAGCACGTCGGTACGGCCGGCATCAGCTTCGCCAAGCCTTCGGTCGATGTCGATGCGTTGCGCAAGCACAAGGACGGCGTGATCGGCAAGCTCACCGGCGGCCTCTCCGGCATGGCCAAGGCGCGCAAGGTGGACGTGATCCGCGGCTACGGCAGCTTCCTCGACCCGCATCACCTCGAGGTCGAGGAAACCACCGGCAACGCCCAGGACAAGACCGGCGCGAAGAAGGTGGTGAAGTTCAAGCAGTGCATCATCGCCGCAGGCAGCGCCGCGGTGCACCTGCCCTTCATCCCGCGCGACCCGCGCATCGTCGACTCCACCGGCGCGCTCGAACTGCGTCAGGTGCCGGGCAAGATGCTGGTCATCGGTGGCGGCATCATCGGCCTCGAAATGGCCACGGTGTATTCCACCCTGGGCGCGCGCATCGACGTCGTCGAAATGCTCGACGGCCTGATGCAGGGTCCGGACCGCGATGCGGTCAAGGTGTGGGAAAAGCAGAACGCCCACCGCTTCGACAAGGTCATGCTCAAGACCAAGACCGCGGCCGTCGAGGCGAAGGACGACGGCCTGTGGGTCAAGTTCGAAGGCGAAGGCGCGCCTGCCGAGCCGGTGTGCTACGACATGATCCTGCAGTCGGCGGGCCGCTCGCCCAACGGCAAGAAGATCGGCGCCGAAAAGGCGGGCGTGGTGGTCGGCGAACGCGGCTTCATCCCGGTGGATGCGCAGATGCGCACCAACGTGCCGCACATCTTCGCGATCGGCGACATCGTCGGCCAGCCCATGCTCGCCCACAAGGCGGTGCACGAGGCCCACGTCGCGGCGGAAGTTGCGGCCGGTCACAAGGCGGCCTTCGACGCCACCGTCATCCCGGGCGTGGCCTACACCCATCCGGAAGTGGCCTGGGTCGGCTATACCGAAGCCCAGGCCAAGGCCGAGGGCAAGAAGGTCGAGGTGGCGAAGTTCCCGTGGGCGGCTTCCGGACGCGCAATTGCCAACGGCGCCGACTACGGCTTCACCAAGCTGATCTTCGACGCCGAAACCCACCGCGTAATCGGCGGCACCATCGTCGGCCCCTCGGCCGGCGACATGATCGGCGAAGTCTGCCTGGCGGTGGAAATGGGCGCGGACGCGGTCGACATCGGCAAGACCATCCACCCGCACCCCACCCTGGGCGAAACGGTGGGCATGGCGGCCGAGGTCGCGCACGGCAGTTGCACCGACCTCCCACCAATGCGGAAGAAATGAGCACTCGCCGCCGTACCAACAAAAAACCGCCGAAAGGCGGTTTTTTGTTGCCGGTCGAAGACGACCGCGTTCAAGCCACTACGCGGAAGAAACCGACAAGTTGTTTCAGGTTACCGACATTGGACTGCACACCGTCGGCCGCGCGATCGACCGCGTTTATCCCGGCCACGCTGCGTTCGACCAGGCCGGAGATCATCTCCATGTCCTGCGCGATCTGCTCGGACGCGGTCGAGTGCTCGGCCGAGGCATCGGCGATATGGCCGGCAAGACCCGCCACCCTGCCGCTGCCCTGTTCGATGCGCCCCATGATGTCGAGGCTGTCGCCGGCGCTGCCGCTGGCCTCGCCGACCAGCGCCGCCGCCTTGTCCATGTCGCCGGCCACGCTATCGGACACCCGGCGGATATCGCCCACCATGCTGGCGATGTTGCCGGTGCAGTGGGCCGTCCGTTCGGCCAGCTTGCGCACCTCGTCCGCCACCACGGCAAAGCCGCGACCGACCTCGCCCGCGCGCGCCGCCTCGATCGCCGCGTTGAGGGCCAGCAGGTTGGTCTGATCGGAGATCTCACGAATCTCCGCGGAGATGGTCGCCACACTCTGGATGGACTCGCCGAGCGCGCGCATCGCCCGGTTGGCGCCTTCCACCGCCTCGACCGTCCGGCGTGCCGCCCCCACCGTCTGGTTGAGATGGGTCCGGCCTTCGGCCACCAGCGACAGCGCATCGTTGGCGGCCTGCGCCGACGATTTGGCGCCACCCGCCACCTCGGCCACAGCCGCGCTGTTCTGTTCGGATGCCGCCGATACCGAGAGGATGTGGTCGCGCTGGGCCTGAGCGGACTCCTGCAAAGCCTGCACTTCGGCACGCAGGGTCGCGTTCTCCTTGTCGGTCAGGCTGGCGGAAAGACGGATCTCATCGAGCATCACCTTCAGCCGCCCCTGCATGTACATCAGCGACTCCATCAAGCGCCCCATCTCGTCAGAGCGGCCAACCGGCAACATGCTGGTGAGATCGCCCTCGGCAATGCGCTCGAAGGCCTTGAGCATCATCGACGACTCGGTGATCGTGCGTCGCCACAAGCGGCCTACCAGCACCAGGCTGGCGGCCAGACCCGCCGCGCCGGTCAGGCTCATGGCCGCAGCCCAAGCTCGCGGGAGACCTCCGAACAGCCCGGCCAGCACCATCATCAGCGCCATGCCGCAACCCAGCCCGCCCAGCATCCACAGCATCGCCGCGCTCGAGATGGTCTTGCGCACCGGCATGTCGAGGCTCTTGTAACGCGCCTTCTTACGCCGCATCGCCTCGTACAGCGCCTCTTCCGCCTGCACCCGTTCGCGCGGTACTTCACTACGCAGGCTCATGAAGCCGACATTGCGTCCGTTCTGCCGCACGGGAATGGTCAGCGCCGCCGACCAGGCGACACCGCCGTCCTGGTGCTTGAGCTTGGACAGACCCAGCCACGGCCGGCCGGTACTGGTCGTTCCGCGTACGTCGGCAAGCAACTCCGGCGGTACGTCCGGATGGGCGATCTCCTTGATGCTGCTACCGATCAGCGACTCGCGGGAAAAACCCACCATTTCGGCGCAGGCTTCGTTCGCGTAGGTGATCTTGAAATCCATGTCGTACTTGAGCACGACCAGTTTTCCACGCGGGAAGGGATGTTCCCGCGCTGTCGCAGCCTTGTTCTCGATCATGCCGTTCTCTCGTCGATGATGCCGTTGGGGGGGCGTTATTGGTTTTCTTTGCTACCTCGTCTTTTTATTTATTAATCGTTTACCTGTCAAACAGTTTGCGATTCGCGGGTGAATGACAGGCGGAACGCACAAAAAACAAAGCCCCGTGCCGGATTTCCGGCACGGGGCTGATATTGGAGCCCAGCGAGCGAACGCAGGCTTGCGCGTCAGCCGAGCGGCTTGATTACCTCCACGCCACCCATGTAGGGCACCAGAGCCGTCGGCACCACGATGGAACCATCTGCCTGCTGGTAGTTCTCCAGCACCGCCACCAGGGTGCGGCCGACGGCCAGACCGGAACCGTTGAGGGTGTGTACCAGTTCGTTCTTGCCTTGCGCATTCTTGAACCGCGCCTGCATCCGCCGCGCCTGGAAGGCCTCGCAGTTGGAACAGCTGGAGATCTCGCGATAGGTGTTCTGCGCCGGCAGCCAGACTTCAAGGTCGTAAGTTTTCGCGGCCGAAAATCCCATGTCGCCGGTGCACAGCGTGATCACCCGGTAAGGCAGCTCCAGCTTCTGCAGGATGGCCTCGGCATGGCCAACCATCTCTTCAAGCGCGGCATCGCTCTGTTCCGGATGGACGATCTGAACCATCTCGACCTTGTCGAACTGGTGTTGGCGGATCATGCCGCGGGTATCGCGACCGGCGCTGCCCGCCTCGGAACGGAAGCAGGGGCTGTGCGCGGTAAGCTTGATCGGCAGCGCGTCGGACGACAGGATCTGCTCGCGCACCGTGTTGGTCAGGGGGATCTCGGAAGTGGAGATCAGGTACTGCTCGCCCCCCTCCTCGTCGCCGCCGCGCAGCACCCAGAACATGTCTTCCTTGAACTTCGGCAGCTGGCCGGTGCCGACCAGCACGTCGCGGTTGACGATGTAGGGCGTGTAGCACTCGGTGTAACCGTGCTCCAGGGTCTGGGTGTCGAGCATGAACTGCGCGAGCGCGCGGTGCAGGCGAGCGATCTGGCCACGCATGAACGTGAAGCGCGACCCCGACAGGCGGGCACCGGTATCGAAGTCGAGCCCGAGCGCGCTACCGAGATCGACATGATCCTTGACCTCGAAATCGAACGCGCGCGGCGTGCCCCAGCGGCGGACTTCGATGTTGCCGCTTTCGTCCTCACCGACCGGCACGCTTTCCTGCGGCAGGTTGGGCAGCCCCGCCAGGAAGGCGTTGAGCTTGTCGAGAACGACCGGCAAGGCCTGTTCGCAGGCCTTGAGTTCGTCGCCAAGCGTCCCCACCTCGGCCATCACCGTCGAGGCATCTTCACCCTTGCCTTTCAGCATGCCGATCTGCTTCGACAGCGCGTTGCGCCTGGCCTGGAGCTCCTGGGTGCGAGTCTGCAACTGCTTGCGCTCATCCTCGAGCGCGGCGAACGCCGCAACGTCTAGTGTCAACCCACGCAGCGCAAGTCGGTCGGCCACCAGGTCGATCTGGCCACGGAGGAGTTGGATGTCGAGCATGTTCTTATCCTGAAACGTTTTCTGATCAGTGAATTAGTTGAGAAAGCCGCTACCGATTCGAGCATCGGCGCGCACTGCCCTGAACGCAAAGGGTTTCTTGATCCGATGTCGCAGTGCACAAGAAATGATATTTAAAATCAATTACTTGAAAACAAATCGAGGCGAAAATCCGCTTGCTATTGCCACCCTGTCGGATAAGCTTAAATGGTGCCCAAGCGCCGCTTGAGACAGCGCACGCACAGCAACGACAAAGGAGGAAGACAGCATGCTATCTATTCGCGATTGCCTAGACTACTGCGATCTCACCGAGGACGAAGTTGCCCTTATCGCCGAACACGAAGGCATTCCCGATGCTGCCGCAGCCCAGGTGGCTTGTGGCCTGGTACAGACGCCTGAAGGCGTTCTGGTGCTGACCAACTACATGCTCGATCTGATCGAGCGTGCCACTGAACGCGGCGACACCGAGAAGGCCGAACGTGCCAAATCGCTTTGCGCCCGGTTCATGGAAGATCATCCACTTCCTCATTGAGCAGCGTTCGGACAGCCGAGCATGATCGGTTGTCCGCCTTCGCGCGCCCTCACCCAGCCTCGCCCGTCCGATCGGCATCCGGAGTACCCGCGGCGCGATCGAGTTCGCGTAGGTGCGCGAGCTTGTCCGCAATCTTTGACTCCATGCCACGCGGCGTCGGCTGATACCATCCGGGCGGCGTCATGCCCTCCGGAAGGTAGCTTTCGCCGGCCGCATAGGCCTCGGCTTCGTCATGGGCATAACGGTAGGCCTTGCCGTAACCCAGTTCCTTCATCAGTTTGGTGGGCGCATTGCGCAGATGCAGCGGCACCGGCCGCGATCCATCCTTGGCGACGAACTGGCGGGCCGCATTATAGGCCTTGTACACGGCATTCGATTTCGCCGCGCAGGCGAGGAAGACGGTTGCTTCCGCCAGCGCCAGTTCGCCTTCGGGCGAACCCAGGCGTTCGTACGTCTCGCAGGCATTGAGCGAGATTTCCAGCGCGCGGGGATCGGCCAGACCGATATCCTCCACTGCCATCCGGACCAACCGGCGTCCGAGATAAAGCGCGTCGGCACCGCCGTCGAGCATGCGGCACAGCCAGTACAACGCAGCATCTGGATTGGAACCGCGGACCGATTTGTGCAACGCCGAAATCTGATCGTAGAAGGCCTCCCCGCCCTTGTCGAAGCGACGCAGATCTCGCGACAGGGCCTGATCCACGAAATCCGCCGTTACCGGCGCCACGCCGGCGGTCTCGGCAGCCGTCTGTACCTGCTCGATCAGGTTCATCAGGCGGCGCGCATCGCCATCGGCAAAGCCGATCATGCGATCGCGAGCGGCTTCCTCGAAGGCCAGCACCGGGCAGGCAACCTGACGGGCGCGCTCGAACAGGCCCTGCATCGCCGCGGCGTCGAGCGGCTCGAGCACATAGACTGCCGCGCGCGACAGCAAGGCCGAATTCACTTCGAAGGAGGGATTCTCCGTCGTGGCCCCGATGAAGGTGACCAGCCCCTGCTCGACATAGGGCAGGAAGGCATCCTGCTGCGCCTTGTTGAAGCGGTGCACCTCGTCGACGAACAGGATGGTGTGCCGACCGCGCGCTTTCGCCGCCTGCGCCTGGACGATGGCTTCGCGGATTTCCTTGACGCCGGAGAACACGGCCGACAAGGCCACGAATTCGGCGTCGAAACCCTTGGCCATCAGGCGCGCGAGCGTCGTCTTGCCGACGCCCGGCGGCCCCCACAGGATCATTGAATGCGGCTTTCCCGACGCAAAGGCGAGCCGCAACGGCTTGCCCGGCCCGAGCAGATGCACCTGCCCGGCCACTTCGTCGAGGTTGGCCGGCCGCATCCGCTCGGCCAGCGGCACCCGCGGCGGTTCTACCGCCTCGAACAGATCCGCCATCGTCAGTTCGCCCTAACGCCTGCCGCTACGACCGTCGCCGGCTTCTTCGCCAATTACGTCGGCACCGGGCGGCGGTGTAAAGCGAAAGCGTCCGGCGTCGAGTGCCGGATTCGGCACCAGGCGCGAAAATACGATAGCGGTGGCCTGGCCAAAGCTGTCGCGCATTTCCATGCGCTTCAGCTGGCCATCCGCCAGCCCCAGGCGCAGGTTCTCGAAGCCGCTGTCCGGCTTGCGCGGCCGCGCCTCGACCCAGGCCAACCCGTCGGCAACACCTCCATCGGCCAGTTCGAAGTTCTGCTCCAGATCGTTGCCACCGAACAGGATGGCTGCCGGCGTGGCGCCGAGCGCATCGCCGATACGCTTCACCGTGACCTGATTGAGATCCTTGTCCCAGGACCACATCCTCTCACCGTCGCCGACGAGCAGCTGCTGGTAGGGCAGTTCGTATTGCCAGCGAAACTTTCCCGGCCGGGCAAAGGCGAAAGTCCCCCCCGACTTCTGCGGCTTGCGACCTGACTTGGCGGTCACGACCTGCTCGAAGTCGCCTTCGGCGCTACGCGTAGCGGCGACGAACTGGCGCAACTGTGCGATCCCGTCGGCAGCCATCGCGTTACCGGCACTGGCGGCGAGCAGCGCGACACCCGCCACGGTCCGGCCAAGCCGGCCCCACAGTCTGCACATCATTCGGACTCCTTCGCCGGGACGATCACTTCCCGGTTGCCATTACTGCCCATCGGCGACACCAGGCCCGCGCGCTCCATCTGCTCGATCAGACGGGCGGAACGGTTGTAGCCAATGCGCAGATGGCGCTGCACCAGCGAAATCGATGGCCGGCGCGTCTTCAGCACCACTTCGACGGCCTGGTCATAAAGCGGATCGGCCTCGCCATCTCCACCCTCGCCAGCTCCGGCTACTGCCTCCATGTCGTCTTCCGGTGCGGCCAGGATGCCTTCGACGTAATCGGGCGGCCCCACCCGTTTGAGGTGATCGACCACCTTGTGAACTTCCTCGTCCGCCACGAAGGCGCCATGAACCCGTACCGGCAAGCCGGTACCCGGTGCGAGGTAGAGCATGTCACCCATGCCGAGCAGGGCTTCGGCGCCCATCTGGTCGAGGATGGTGCGCGAGTCGATCTTGCTGGAGACCTGGAAGGCGATCCGTGTCGGCACGTTGGCCTTGATCAATCCGGTAATGACATCGACCGACGGCCGCTGAGTGGCGAGGATGAGGTGGATGCCGGCCGCCCGCGCCTTCTGCGCCAGACGGGCGATCAACTCTTCGACCTTCTTGCCGACCACCATCATCATGTCGGCGAGCTCATCGACGACGACCACGATGTAGGGCAGGGTTTCCAGCGGTTCGGGGTTGTCGGGATTGATCGCGAAGGGATTGGTCAGCGGCTTCTCCGCCTTGCGCGCCTCCAGCACCGCCTTGTTGAACCCGGCCAGATTGCGCACGCCCACGGCCGCCATCAGCTTGTAGCGCTTTTCCATTTCGGCCACGCACCAGTTGAGCGCGTTGGCGGCGCGCTTCATGTCGGTGACGACCGGCGCCAGCAGGTGCGGAATGCCCTCGTAGATCGAGAGTTCCAGCATCTTCGGATCGACCATGATCATCCGCACCCGCTCAGGCTCGCTCTTGTAGAGCAGCGACAGGATCATGGCGTTGATCCCCACCGACTTGCCGGAACCGGTGGTACCGGCCACCAGCAGGTGGGGCATCTTGGCAAGATCGGCCACCACCGGCTGGCCGCCGATGTCCTTGCCGAGCACGACGGTGAGCGGGGAGCCCATGTCATGGTATGCCTTGGAGCCGACGATCTCCGACAACCGCACGGTCTGCCGCTTCGGGTTTGGCAGCTCGAGCGCCATGCACGACTTGCCCGGCACGGTTTCGACCACCCGCACCGACACCAGGGACAGCGCGCGCGCCAGATCCTTGGCGAGGTTTACCACCTGGCTGCCCTTGACGCCCGTCGCGGGCTCGATCTCGTAACGAGTGATGACCGGCCCCGGATAGGCGGCCAGCACCTTGACCTCCACACCGAAGTCGCCGAGCTTGGTTTCGATGAGCCGGGAGGTGAATTCCAGCGACTCGGCCGACGGCGGCTCGATGTCGCCCGACGCCGGATCGAGCAGGCTCAACGGCGGAATCCCCCCCTCAGGGGCATCGGTAAAAAGCGTCTGCTGGCGCTCCTTCTCCACCCGTTCCGACTTCTGCACCACGGTAACGGCGGGTTCGATGCGCAGCGGCGCCGGCGCGGCCTGCTCCGTCTTGCGCCGGCGGGTCTCCACCACAGCCTCGCGCTTCTCGGCAAGCTGCCGGCCAGCCTTGCGATCCAGCCAGCGGTAGTAGGCCTGCTGCGCACCCGCCACAGCCTGCTCGATCGCCAAACCTACACGCTCGACCGCCGCCAGCCAGGAGATGCCGGTAAATAGCGACAGACCGGACGCCATCAGCGCCAGCAGCAACAGCGTGCCGCCGGTGTAACCGAGCCAGCGTTGCATCAGTTGCCCGAACTCCATGCCGAGCAAACCGCCAGGCGTGAGCGGCACCGCTGCGCCATGAGAATGGAAACGCAGATACTCGAGTGCGCTGCTGGTAATCAGCACGCCGAAGAATCCGACCAGCACGAAGAAGAAGGACCGGCGGTCGAGCGTGAGCTGGTTCTTCAATCGGCGAAAGCCCCACATCAGGCTGTAGCCAAGGAACACCACCCACCACCACGCGGAAATGCCGAAGAGATAAAGCAGCAGGTCTGCCAGCCAGGCGCCGAAACGGCCGCCGGGGTTGGCCACGCGTGCCACCTGGGCGGCGTGCGACCAGCCGGGGTCGGCCTTGTTGTAACCGATCAGGATGAGGCCGACGTACAGCGACATCACGCCCAGGATCAGCCAGCGCGCTTCCTGCAGCAACAGCGAGAGCTTTTCCGGCAGAGGTTGAGAACGGGATGACGAACGAGGCAACATCGGCAGGCGACCAGAGGAGAACAACTGCAAAAAACAACAGGTGGGATTATATGCGATCGCCCGATGCGGTCGGCCGGTGTTTGCCCTTGATACAAATGCCGCGCCTCCGGCGGAGGCTGCCGGACAGCGCACGTTCGGACGCGACGGACGTCGCGAAAAGGATGGCCGGCCGAAGGCGGCGGGCTTTCAGATGTCGTTGAGCCGGTCGCGCAGGATGATGCCCTGCGCGGTCTCCTCGATCAGGCCTTCCTGGCCGAGATCCTTCATCACGCGGCTGACCATCTCGCGCGAGGCGCCGATCATCTTGGCGATGTCCTGCTTGGAGATCTTGCGCACCACCACCGTCTTGCCGTTCACGTCCTCGGCCATGTCGATGAGCAGACGCGCGACCCGCCCGTATACATCCATCAGCGCCAGGCTTTCGATCTTGCGGTCGGCGTTGCGCAGGCGCTCGGCGAGATTGCTCATGATGCGCCAGGCGATCTCGAAGTTTTCCTGCATGATCTGGCGGAAATCGTGCTTCGCGATCATCACCAGGTCGGCCGGCACCACCGCGATCACCGAAGCCGAACGCGGCTGCTCTCCGAACATGCCCATTTCGCCAAAGAGTTCGCCCTGGCCAAGGATGGACAGGATGACCTCGCGGCCATCCTCGTCGCTGACCACCACCTTGAGATTGCCGGTAAGCACGAAATAGACATAGTCGGTACGATCGCCGGCGCGAACCACGGCCTGACCACGCGGAATCCGGCGCATCATCGCGACCCGCGCAACCGCCGCCAGCACCTCGTCGGTCAACCCCTGGAACAGCGGGAAAGTCTTGAGCGCGATCGTCGAAACAGCGGTCGGCTGACTCATGAGGTCTCCGTGTGAATCCTGAGCAGGCTGCGGGTTGAACAAATGCGACGGCCTTGTCGCGGTCAAACGGCACGAAAGTATAAACGAATATCTCCGTGCGTCTAACCGCCGTCCTGCCGGGCAATACGGCTCGCGCCGAGCCCGACGGCGGTTCATTGGTCCCGACTATCGGCCCGATTGCCCGGCGCCGCAAAGTCGCTCGGCTATAATCCGCGCCAAAGACGTTTCACCTCCAATCTCGGGAAGCCCTGCCATGACGACGAAACACGCCCGCCTCCTCATCCTCGGCTCCGGCCCTGCCGGCTACACCGCCGCCGTGTATGCGGCACGCGCCAACCTCAACCCGGTGCTGATCACCGGTCTGGCCCAGGGCGGGCAGCTGATGACCACCACCGACGTCGACAACTGGCCTGCCGATGCCGACGGCGTCCAGGGCCCGGAACTGATGGAGCGCTTCCAGAAGCATGCCGAACGCTTCAACACCGAGATGCTGTTCGACCACATCCATACCGTCAAGCTGGGCGAGAAGCCCTTCCGCCTGATCGGCGACGCCGGCGAGTACACCTGCGACGCACTGATCATCGCCACCGGCGCCACCGCCAAGTACATCGGCCTGCCCTCGGAAGAGAAGTTCGCCGGTCGCGGCGTATCGGCCTGCGCCACCTGCGACGGCTTCTTCTACCGCAACCAGGAAGTCGCAGTGATCGGCGGCGGCAACACCGCGGTGGAGGAGGCGCTCTACCTTGCCAACATCGCCAAGAAGGTGACACTGGTGCATCGCCGCGAGAAGTTCCGTGCAGAGAAGATCCTGATCGACAAGCTCATGGAAAAGGTCGCGGCCGGCAAGATCGAACTCGCGCTCAATTCGACGCTGGATGAAGTGCTCGGCGACAACACCGGGGTCACCGGCATGCGCCTCAAGCAGCTCGACAGCGGCTCTACCCGGGACGTCGCGCTGCAGGGGGTGTTCATCGCCATCGGCCACAAGCCGAACACGGACATCTTCAAGGGCCAGCTGGAAATGGACGACACCGGTTACCTGATCACCCAGGGCGGCCGCAACGGCAACGCCACCCAGACCAGCATTACCGGCGTGTTCGCTGCGGGCGACGTTCAGGATCACATCTACCGCCAGGCGGTGACCTCGGCCGGGACCGGCTGCATGGCGGCACTCGATGCCGAGCGCTACCTCGACGCCATCGGCAAGTAAGCCTCACCATGCCCCGCCGCAAGGCCGATCCGGACCGGAACGACAGCAAGCCAGGCGGCGGGGACAGGCGCGCACATCCATTCGAGGCCCTCGCCGAACTGCGCCGGCGACAGGCCGACCGACAGACCACAAGACCAACGGCAGCAGCCAACGCGGACAAGCGCGCCACCCCCGCGGCAGAGGACGACACCGCCGCATTCCGTAAAGCCCTGCGCGATGTCGCACCGCTGCGCGACGATGGCCGCAAGGAAATCGAACGCCCACGCCCTGCCCCGGTCCCGCGCCCACGACCATCGGAACCGGAGGATATCGCCCCAGCGGCATCGCGCCGACCGCGTGATCCGTTGTCCGAGGCCTACGCCGACGTCACCCCCTTGCGCAACACCAACCGCGTCGCGCTGGCCCCTGCGCCTGCGCGCAACGTCTACCGCGCACTGGATGTCGCCGACGGCATCCAGGATCCGTCTCCGGACCTTGCCGAGCGTGCCTTGCGGGTCGTCCTCCCGCCTGAGGCCGAACACGTCGCCCCCGCCGAACTCTTCCGTAGCGTGATGCAGGACACCCGGCCGATCGATCTGCGCAACCGTGTCGAACTCGCCCGCCCGCAGCCTGCGCCGGCCCCGCTCAAGCGCGAGGCCGACGAGCGCTCGGCGCTCGACGAATCGCTGCTGGCGCCGCTCACGTTCGAGGATCGCCTCGACATGGGCGACGAAGCTGCATTCCTGCGCCCTGGCCTGCCGCGTCGGGTGTTGAGCGATTTGCGTCGCGGTCGTTGGACGCTGCAAGGCGAAATCGACCTGCACGGCTATACGCGCGAAGAGGCACGCGAGGCACTGGCCCATTTTCTTGCCGCCAGTCTGCAGCAAGGGCGTCGCTGCATCCGCGTAATCCACGGGAAGGGCCTGGGCTCACCAGGCAAGGTATCCATCCTGAAGCAGCTGTCGCGTGGTTGGCTGGCGCAGCGCGAAGAAATTCTCGCCTTCTGCCAGGCGGGGCCGCACGATGGCGGCTCCGGCGCGCTGCTGGTCTTGATGCGGGCGCCGAACGCCGCCCGCCGCTGACACGGCGCGAACACGCCGTGCGCCGGGAAAAACCGCTCAGATCGCGGCTTCGTTAGTCTCGCCGGTACGGATACGGATCACCTGCTCCACCGGGGTGACGAAGATCTTGCCGTCGCCGATCTTGCCAGTCTGCGCGGCCTTGATGATGGCATCCACGGTCTGCTCGACCATGTCGTCGGCCACCACCACCTCGACCTTGATCTTGGGCAGGAAGTCGACGACATACTCCGCGCCACGATAGAGTTCGGTATGGCCCTTCTGACGGCCGAAACCCTTGACCTCGGTCACGGTAAGGCCGGCGATGCCGACTTCCGACAGCGCTTCACGCACTTCGTCGAGTTTGAACGGCTTGATGATGGCTTCGATCTTCTTCATGTGAGTTCTCCGGTTCGGGGATGCGACGACGGGCGACAGACGCCTTGCGCCGTCATTCAGAATTCATCCTGATAGCGCGATGTTATCGGATAACGCCAGTCCCTGCCGAACCCGCGCTGGGTAACGCGGATGCCGACCGGCGACTGGCGCCGCTTGTATTCGTTGCGCTTCAGCATCGCCACCGTGCGGCGGACGTCGGCCTCGGGCAGGCCGCGGGCGATGATCTCGCGCGGCGACTCGTCGCGCTCCATGTAGGCCTCGATGATGGCATCGAGCACCTCGTAGGGCGGCAGACTGTCCTGGTCCTTCTGGTCGGGTTTCAACTCGGCCGAGGGCGGGCGGTCGATGATGTTCTGCGGAATCACCGGGCTCACGCTGTTGCGCCAGTTGCTCAGTTTGTAGACGAAAGTCTTGTAGAGATCCTTCAGCACCGCGAAGCCGCCGGCCATGTCGCCATACAGGGTGGCGTAGCCGGTCGCCATCTCGCTTTTGTTGCCGGTAGTGAGGACGATGGCACCGGTCTTGTTCGACAAGGCCATCAGGATCATGCCGCGGATGCGGCTCTGCAGGTTCTCTTCGGTGGTATCGGCCGGCAGCCCGGCGAATTGCGGCTCGAGCAGCTCGGCAAACACCTTCATCGCCGGCTCGATGGCGATCTCGTCGTAGCGCACGCCGAGCCGTTTCACCATCTCGCGCGAATCGTCCAGGCTCATCTGCGCGGTATAGGGCGACGGCATCATCACCGCACGCACCCTGTCGGCACCGAGCGCATCGACCGCCACGGCGAGCGTCAGCGCCGAGTCGATGCCGCCGGACAGACCGATGATGGCACCGGGAAACCGGTTCTTTGCAAGGTAATCGCGCACACCGGTGGTCAGCGCCGCATAGACGTCCGCCTCGGCCGACTTGAGCGCGACCCGACGGTCGGACACCCAGCTGCCGTGTTCGAGGCGGATCAGGTCCACGCCCTCCTCGAAAGCCGGCGCCTGGTAGGCCACGGAGCCATCGCGATCAAGTGCGAACGAGGCGCCATCGAACACCAGTTCGTCCTGGCCACCCACCATGTTGCAGTAAAGGATGGGCAAGCGCGTCTCGGTCACCCGTTCGCGCAACACGGTGTAGCGCAACTGTTGCTTGTTGATGTGAAAGGGCGAGGCGTTGAGCGACAGCAAGACCTCCGCGCCGGCGGCACGCGCCACCTCGGCCGGCCCCGGCTCCCACACGTCGGCGCAGATATTCACGCCGATGCGCAAACCCTTGAAGTCGAACACGCAGGGCGCACTGCCCGCTTCGAAATAGCGCTCCTCGTCGAACACTTCGTAGTTCGGCAGGAGATGCTTGTGGTAGGTGGCGATGATCTCGCCATTGCGGATCACCGAAGCCGTGTTGTAGTAGGCGCCGCCACGCTCTGCCGGATGGCCCAGCACCACGCACAGCCCTTCGGTGGCGAGGGCGATGCGGCGCACTTCGCGCGCGCAGGCGCGGTAGAAATCGGGACGCAGCAACAGGTCTTCCGGCGGATAGCCGGACAAGGCGAGTTCCGGGGTCAGGACGAGATCGGCGCCAGCGGCACGCGCGCTGCCTATCGCCTCGACGATGCGGTCGGCGTTGGCGACGAGGTCGCCCACCGTGAAATTGAGCTGGGCAACAGCGATGGAAAGCGAGGTATTCATGGGACGCAACTATATCCCTTCGTACCGGAGCGGTGGAGGCGCAGATGCTGCGCGTCATTCACAGCCGGCGTGGGCAAGCCTGTGGATAAGCCGTGGAGGACAATCCCAAACCGCCGCAGACAAAGCACTTCTTCGCATTGCACAATAATGTGGCAATACCACCTTTCCACAAGTTCCCGATGCCCCGATGATGCCCACCGACGGATTCCACCTTGTCTCCAGGCTGGCCGAAATTCCAGCCGCGGCCTGGGACCGCCTCGCCGGATCTCAGGTCTGTCTGTCCCATGCCTATCTCGACACCCTGGAACAGACCGGCTGTGTCGGCGGACGGACCGGCTGGACGCCCCGCCATGCGACGCTGTGGCGGAGCGGCGAGCTGGTCGCAGCGATGCCGCTGTACATCAAGCAGCATTCCTATGGCGAGTACGTGTTCGACTGGGCCTGGGCCGACGCCTATCAGCGTCATGGGCTCGACTACTACCCGAAGTGGCTTTGCGCGCTGCCATTCACGCCGATTCCCGGCCAACGGCTGCTCGGGCGCACCGCGGACGACCGTCGTGGACTGCTCGACAAGCTCCTCACACTGGCCGCCGACAGCGGTCTCTCTTCGCTGCACATCCTCTTCCCCGACGAGGACGAAGGACAATGGATGACCGACGCCGGCCTGCTGCTGCGCCAGGGCGTCCAGTTCCACTGGCAGAACGCCGGCTACACCGGTTTCGAGGACTTCCTTGCCGGCCTCAACCACGAAAAACGCAAGAAGATCCGGCAGGAACGCCGACGCGCAGCCGAGCACGGCCTGACGCTGCGCTGGCTGGACGGCCACAGCGCAACGGCGGCCGACTGGCGCTTCTTCCACCGCTGTTACGCCACGACCTACGCCCTGCACCGCTCCACGCCCTACCTCAACGAGGACTTCTTCACCGAACTCGCCCGCCGGCTGCCAACGCGCGTCCGCCTGCTGCTCGCCGAACGCGATGGCGCGGCACTTGCCGGCGCGTTCTTCCTGTGCGACGACAAGGCGCTCTACGGCCGCTACTGGGGCAGCACCGCGTCCTTTCCCTTTCTGCACTTCGAACTCTGCTACTACCAGGCGATCGCCTATTGCATCGAGCACGGTCTCGACCGTTTCGAAGGTGGGGCACAGGGCGAACACAAGCTGTCGCGCGGTCTGCTGCCGGTACTCACCCGCTCCGCCCACTGGATAGCGGACCCGCGCTTTCGCGATGCGGTCGATCGCTATCTGGCACGCGAGACCGAGGGCATCGGCTTCTACCTCGACGAACTCGCCGAACGGTCTCCCTTCCGCAGCCCCGGCGGCAGCTGAAAAGCAAAAGGCCCGCGCGATGGCGGGCCTTTCAATCGCAACGCAACGACCATCCCAGATGGCCGTCACTGCAGCACCGGCTTACTTCGCTGCGGCGGCGAGACCGTCGAGGATTTCCTTCTTGGCATCTTCCACGGTACCCCAGCCCAGCACCTTCACCCACTTGCCCGGTTCGAGATCCTTGTAGTGCTCGAAGAAATGCACGGTCTGCTTCATCAGCAGCTCGGGCAGATCGTCGGTGGTCTGCACCTTGTCGTACAGCGGGGTCAGCTTGGAGACCGGCACCGCGACTACCTTCGCATCCACACCACCATCGTCTTCCATTTTCAGCACGCCGACGGGGCGGCAGCGGATGACGACACCCGGCTGCAGCGGGAACGGCGTCACCACCAGAACGTCCACCGGATCGCCGTCGCCGGCCACGGTGTGCGGCACGTAGCCGTAGTTCAGCGGGTAGCGCATCGACGTACCCATGAAGCGGTCGACAAAAACGGCGCCGCTGTCCTTGTCCACTTCGAACTTGATCGGATCGCCTTGCGCGGAGATCTCGATGATCACGTTGATGTCGTTCGGCACGTCCTTGCCGGCCTTGACGAGATCGAAGCCCATACTCCCCTCCCATGGAAAAAGTCGGCGGATTATAAGTGGAAAAGCCGTCCGATATTGCAGCCGTGTCCCGCCCGGCGAGTTCGCGCCAGGGCATGAAGCGTGACCGCATTCTCGCCGGTGCTGCACCAGTGCTGGATCGCCTAATACAGAAGTCGTATCCTTGCGGACCTCCAACTAACCGCCGCATGGCGATGCAAGGCGCATCATCCTGGGTCGCATCTTCACTTTCCAGCTGAACGAAAAGAACCTGCCGCGGGCGATCACCGCCGGCATGCTGCTGCTCGTTCTGCTGATGACCGGCACCGTCGCCCTGCTTTCCGCGCTGCAGGACAGCCGCGACCTCGAACTCCGGCTGGCCGCGCGCGAGGCGGAAACGCTCGCGACCTACGAAACCCACCTGCGCAACCAGCTCGTCGGCCTTGCCGACTACCTGGAGTTCCAGCGCGCCCGCAGCGAGGAGCGTGCCCGCGCCATCGTCAGGGAGCAGGTGGATCTGGTGTTCGAGATGGCGACGGCGATCTACGAGCGCGAACACGGCCGCCTGCCCGAAGAGCGCATCCGCACGCTGATCATCGAAGCCATCCGGCCAATGCGCTTCCTCGACGGCCGCGGCTATTACTTCATCGACACCCTGGACGGCCGCTGCGTACTGCTGCCGATCTCGCCGGAACGCGAAGGGAGCTCGCTGTGGGACAACCGCGACGACAGCGGCCACTACATCATGCGCGGTCTCATCGACGCCGCCCGTAACCCGCAAGGGGCTGGGTTTTCGCGCTACCGCTGGTATCGGCCCGACAACACCGAGACGATGGCGGAGAAGATCGCCTACGTGCGCCGCTTCGAACCCTTCGACTGGATCATCGGCGCCGGCGAGTACATCTACAAGATCGAAGCCGACCTGCAGCGCGAAGCCCTGAAGCGGATCGAATCACAGCGCTTCCAGCCGGACGGCGTGATCGGGGTCGCCACGCCGGATGGTCACATCCTGGTCGAACCCCACCTGTCCATGCAGCCGCTGCCGCAGCACGCCAGGCTCGAACAGACACCGGAGCCGCACTGGACGCAGGCAGCGCGCGAGATCATCGCCCAACACGGCGGCGGCCGGCTGCAGTTCACGATGAAGACCGCCGACGGTCGCTCCGAGCGCCGGCTCGCCTACGCCGTCGAGCACGCCGGCTGGGGCTGGCACCTGGTCGCCAGCATCGGGCTGGCGGAACTCGACGCTGCGCTCGAGCGCGAACGCGCCGACCTGCATCGCAACGCCGCCCATCGCCTGCGGCTGACCCTTGCATTGCTGGCGCTCGCGTCCCTGGTCACGGTACTGTTCGGACTTGCCCTTTCAGGCTGGCTCACCCGACGTTTCGCCATTTATCGAACCGCGATCGCCGAACGCAACGCCACGCTGGAAGAGAACAACCGCGAGCTGCAGCTCGCCTCCAGGGTATTCGAATGCGGCAACGAGGCCATGATGGTGCTCGATGCCAGCCACCGCTACCTGGCGGTGAATTCGGCCTTTACGCAAATGGTCGCGGTCGACGGCAAGGCGCTGGAGGGACGTCCGGTTGCCGAACTTTTCGGCACGCACGATGGCTCCGGCTGGCCGGACATCGAGCGCGAACTCGCCAGCGTCGGCGCCTGGAGCGGTGAAGTCTGCGTACGCCGCACCGACAGGACGGAGCTGGCCGCGCAACTCTCGATCAGCGCGGTCACCAGCCCTGCCGGCAAGGCGACACATTTCGTCGGCGCGCTCACCGACATGACCGGGCACAAGCAGACCGAGGCGCTGCTGCGCCACATGGCGGAATACGACGCTCTCACCGACCTGCCCAATCGGGTACTGCTGCGCGATCGCGCCCGGCTCGCCATCCAGTCGGCCGCCCAGTCCGGCCGGCTTGCGGCCATGCTGTTCATCGATCTCGACCGCTTCAAGAACGTGAACGACTCGCTCGGCCACAGCGTCGGCGATGCGCTGCTGCGGTTGGTTGCCCAGCGCCTGTCTGGGCTCGTATCGCCGTCCGACACGATCAGCCGCCCCGGTGGCGACGAGTTCGTGGTGTTGCTGACCGACCTTGCCAGCCGCGAGGACATCGCCGCACAGGCCGCGCGCATCATCGCCGCCTTCGCGTCGGCCTTCCGTGTCGACCACTACGAACTGTCGGTCACACCCAGCGTCGGTATCGCCGTATGGCCGCACGACGGCGTGGACGCCGACACGCTGCTGCGCAATGCGGACGCGGCGATGTACCACGCCAAGGAATCGGGCCGTAACACCTATCGCTTCTTCACCAGCGAGATGAGCCTGCAGGTACGCGAGCGCCTCGACCTGGAGAACCTGCTGCGCCAGGCGCTGATGCGTGATGAGTTCGAAGTCCATTACCAGCCGCAGTTCAGCCTCGCCGACCAGCGCATCCTCGGCTGCGAGGCCCTGATACGCTGGCGGCACCCGGAACGCGGTCTGGTTCCGCCGGACCGTTTCATACCGCTGGCGGAAGACACCGGCCTCATCGTCGCGATCGGCCGCTGGGTACTCGCCGCGGCCTGTACCCAGGCCCGCCTCTGGCAGGACGCCGGCCTGGGTGACATCCCGGTCGCGGTCAACGCTTCACCGGTACAGATCCATCACGGCAACTTCGCCGAAACAGTAGCGGAAGTCCTCACCGAATCCGGCCTCCCGGCCCGATTACTGGAGATCGAACTGACCGAATCGACGCTGATGGCCGACGCTGCCCCCGTCGCAGCCACCCTGACCGCGCTGCAGAACGCCGGCGTGCGGCTGGCCATCGACGACTTCGGCACCGGCTACTCCAGCCTCGCCTACCTGAAGCGCTTCAAACTCGACAAGCTGAAGATCGACCGTTCCTTCATCAACGATCTGCCGGGCGATGTCGACGACGCCAACATCACCGTCGCCATCATCGGCATCGCCCGCAGCCTGGGCATGGGCGTGATTGCGGAAGGCGTCGAGACCCCGGAACAACAGCAGTTCCTGCTCGAACGGGGTTGCGGCGAAGGCCAGGGCTATCTCTTCTCCCGGCCACTCACCGCGGAAGCCATGACGGCGCTGCTGCGACGCACCGCCGCCATCGACACCTGACGCCCGGGCGCGCTACCGCTCGGCACGCCTTCAGGCCGGCGAATCGAATCCGGCTGCCTCGACGGCCTCGCGCAACTGCGCCACGTTGACCTGCGCCGGGTCGAACCTGATCTTTGCCTGCGCCGCGTCGAGCGACACTTCCGCATCTGCCACACCCGCCAGGCCCTTCAGCACACCCGTCACGTTGCGTACGCAACCACCGCAGCTCATGCCGTCGACCTTGATCGTCACTTCGTCCATCGTTTCTCACTCCTGTTGAAAGATTGATCGGAACAACACGCTAACGCCCGGCGCGCCAGCGCCGCAGCAGGAGCGAATTGCTCACTACCGACACCGAACTCATCGCCATCGCCGCACCGGCCACCACCGGATTGAGCATTCCCGCTGCCGCCAGCGGAATGCCGAGCACGTTGTAGATGAAGGCGAAGAAAAGGTTCTGGCGGATCTTCGCCAGCGTGGCGCGGGACAGGTCGATCGCGTCCGCCACGCCGTGCAGGGAATTGCGCACCAGGGTGATGTCGGCGGCCTCGACCGCGACGTCGGCACCGACGCCGATCGCAAAGGACACATCCGCCGCAGCAAGAGCAGGCGCGTCGTTGATACCGTCACCGGCCATGCCCACCCTCGCCTTGCCACCGCTCTCGGCCGCCAGCGCCGATACCACCGCGGCCTTGTCGCCCGGCAGCACACCGGCCCGCCATTCGGTAATGCCGGTCTGCTGGGCGATCGCCCGCGCTGTGGCCGGATGGTCGCCGGTCAGCATCAGCACCCGCAGGCCCTTTGCCTGCAAGCGGGCGACCGCCGACGCGGAATCCTCCCTTACCCGGTCGGCGACCCCCACCAGTCCGGCGAAGCGGCCATCGACAGCGACCGCGACCAGCGTCTTGCCCGCATCCGCGAGCGCCGCGCACAGCGCGTCCGCCGCCACGACTCCGCGCTCGGCAAGGAAAGCAGGGGAGCCCACCCACACCGTCCTGCCTTCCACCACGCCTTCGACGCCCTTGCCCGGCACCGCCTGCACACCCGTCGCTGCCGGTAGCGTACCAGCCTCACTGCGGGCGGCCTCGACCACTGCGGCCGCGATCGGATGGGCGCTGGCCTGCTCCAGCGCTGCCGCGCACGCAAGGAGCTTACCGCGCGTCCAGCCGTCGGCCGGCACCACCTCGCTGACAGCCGGCTGCCCCTCGGTCAAGGTGCCGGTCTTGTCCACCGCCAGGATCCTGATCTGCTCTGCAAACTCCAGAGCTGCCGCGTTCTTCACCAGCATCCCTGCGCGTGCCCCCTGGCCCGTACCCACCATGACTGCGGTCGGCGTGGCTAGCCCCAGCGCACACGGACAGGCAATCACCAGAACGGCAACCGCATTGATCAAAGCCTGCTGGAAATCTCCGGAGAACAGCCACCAGCCGGCCAGAGTGAGCAAGGCAATACCCACCACCACCGGCACGAACACCGCAGCGATCTCGTCGGCTCGCCTTTGCACCGGCGCCTTCGAGCCTTGTGCCTGCTCCACCAGCCTGATAATGCCTGCCAGCAGCGTGCTGGCACCAACCCCGGTCGCCCGACAGCGCAGCGCGCCCTCGCCATTGACGGTCGCAGCGAAGACCTTGTCACCCGCGGCCTTGTCCACGGGCAGGCTCTCCCCGGTCAGCATCGCCTCGTTGAGCGCCGAACGACCGGATTCGACCACGCCGTCCACCGGCACGGCGTCGCCTGGGCGCAATACGAAGAAATCCCCGGGATGCAGGCTGTCGACCGGCACGTCGACCAGCTCACCGTCGCGCTCGACCCGGGCCATCTTGGGCTGCAGGCGCAACAGCGCATCCAGCGCCGCAGTGGTCCGCGCCTTGGCGCGGGCCTCCATCAGTTTGCCGAGCAGGATGAGCGTGATGATCATCGCCGACGCCTCGAAATAGACGTGGAGGTCATGGCGATCGAACAGGGTGACAAAGAGGCTGTAGAAGTAGGCCATGCTGGTGCCGAGGGCAACCAGCACATCCATGTTGGCCGAACCACCCCGCAGCGCCGACCAGGCACCGCGGTAGAAGCGCGCCCCAATCCAGAACTGCACAGGCGTCGCCAGCAGCAGCTGCACCCAGCGCGGGATGATGTCATGCATCGCATCCATGCCACCCAGGCCGAACATCGCCGGCATCTGCGCCGCGAGCGGAAGGGTCAGCACTGCCGCGATGACGAAGCGCCGGCGCTCCTCGCGCCAATGCTCCTGCTGCCGCAGCCTGGCCTGATCGCGCGCTGCCAGTCCGGTCTCGGTCGCCTCGAAACCGGCCTTCAGCACCGCCTGGCGGATCAGCTCGGGGGTGACCAGCCCGGGGGTATAGCGCAGCGTTGCGCGCTCGCTGGCAAAGTTCACCGTGCCCGACACGCCCGGCAGACGGTTCAGAACCTTTTCGAGTCGCTGGGCACAGGCCACGCAGGTCATGCCGCCGATACCGAGTTCCAGCGTGGCATCCGGCACGTCGAAGCCGGCCTTTCGTATCGCCGCAACGATCCCTGCCGGCGTAGTGTCGGCGCCGGCAAGGCGCACGTGCGCTTTCTCGGCCGCGAGATTCACACTGGCCGCAACACCGGGGAGGCGGTTGAGGATCTTCTCGATGCGGCCCGCGCAGGCCGCGCAGGTCATGCCTGCCACCGGCAGATCGAGATTCGATACCACGGCGGCCGAGACAGCCCCGTCTTTGACCATGATTGCTGACATACTGTGCTCTTGCATGAAGCGACGATGAAGCGCAGTCTAAACCCCGTACTTGAGTACGGAGTCAACACCATGGCCAGCTACACCATCGGCGCCCTCGCGAAAGCGGCCGACGTCGGCGTGGAAACCATACGCTATTACCAGCGGCGCGCCCTGCTGGACGAACCCCAAAGGCGCAACGGCAGCTACCGCGCATACGGCGATGCGGATCTCTCCAGGCTACGCGCGATCCGCAGGGCTCAGCAGCTCGGCTTCTCGCTCGACGAGATTGCGGGCTTGCTATCGCTCAACGAGGAGACCGATCGAGACAAGGCGCGTAACCTGGCTCAGACAAAAATCGATCTCATCGAAGCACGCATGCGTCAGCTCGGTGAGATGCGCGACGCACTGCGCGAACTGGTGCAGTGTTGTCACGCCACCACCGCACCCGCCCCCTGCCCGATCCTGAAGGCCCTGGCGCGGGACTGAAGTCCCCCGGCGACGAGCGTCAGACCAGACAGACCACGCCGTTCCACAACGAACCGCCCAGGGTGGGCGCATGGAACAGCCCGAACACGCCGAACCCCAGCACCATCAGGCCCGCGGCAAAGCGTACCTTGCTGTTACGGGTGAGATCGCGAAAGCGCTTGAACAACATGCCAGCGAGCAGCAGATTGGGCAGCGTTCCCAGGCCGAAGGCCAGCATCAATCCCGCGCCACGCGCGGCCGATCCGGTCACCAGCGCGGTCGCAAGTACGCTATACACCAGCCCGCATGGCAGGAAACCCCACAGCAGGCCGAGCGGCAGCGCCTGCTTCACCGAATGCGCCGGCAGGAATCTGCGCGTCGCCGGTTGCAGCCGGCGCCACAAATGGTGCCCAGCCTTCTCCACCGGCGCGAGCACCGAAGTGAAGCCTGTCAGGTAAAGCCCGAGCGCGATCAGCATCAGGTTGGCGAGAACGTAAAGGCTGATCTGCACCGGCAGCACGCCGCCGTACAGCATGCCGACCGAACCGAGCGCCCCGAGCAGGCCGCCCGTCAGCGTATAGGTGGCGATACGACCGAGGTTGTACGCAAGATGGATGGGCCACTGACGACGGCTTTCCGCTGGCGTACGTACCTGTACGCTGAGTGCCCCGACAATGCCGCCGCACATGCTGACGCAGTGAGTGCCGCCGAGAAGACCAATCAGGAATACCGCAAAGTAGCCGGTTTCAGGCATGGGAAAATCTTGAACGCCCGCGAAAGGCGCGGCTCGAGCAGCAAGGAGAAGCCTGCATTCTACGCTCCCCGCTGCTCCGGCCGCACTCAGATCACGCGGGAATAGCGGGCCCGCTCGCGATCAGCGCGCAGGTAGCGATCGAACACCATGGCAATTCCGCGCACCAGCATCCGCCCTGCCGGCAACACGCTGATCCAGTCGCCCTCTACCTTGAGCAATCCCGCCGCCTCCATCTCCTTGAGATCCGCCAGCTCGTCGGCAAAATACTCGCGGAAGTCGATGAGGTGGGCGATCTCGATGGACTGCATCGACAGCTCGAAATGGCACATCAATGCCTGGATTACAGAACGCCGCAGCAGGTCGTCGGCAGTCAGTTCGATGCCACGCAATACCGGTAGCTCGTCACGATCCAGCACGTCATAGTATTCGTCCAGCGTCTTCACGTTCTGCGAATAGACCGGACCGATCTTCCCGATCGCCGACACACCGAACGCGAGCAGATCGCACTCGGCCTGGGTCGAATAACCCTGGAAGTTGCGGTGCAGCCGGCCCTGCCGCTGGGCGACGGTAAGCTCGTCGTCGGGTTTGGCGAAGTGATCCATCCCGATGTAGACGTAGCCGGCCTCGGTCAGACGGCGGATGGCGAGTTGCAGGATCTGCAGCTTCGCATCGGCACTCGGCATGTCGCTCTGGAGGATGCGGCGCTGCGGTTTGAACAGTCCGGGGAGATGAGCGTAACTGTAGAGCGAGATACGGTCCGGCGAGATGTCCAGCACCTGCTCAAGCGTGCGGTTGAAGCTGATCACGTTCTGCTTGGGCAGGCCGTAGATAAGGTCCATGCTAACCGACTTGAAGCCGGTGGCGCGGGCCGCTTCGATCACCAGGCGCGTCTCTTCGACGCTTTGCACCCGGTTGACCGCGCGCTGCACGTCTTCGGCGAAGTCCTGCACGCCGACGCTCATACGGTTGAACCCCAGGGTGGCCAACAATTCGACCGTGTCGAAATCGACTTTGCGTGGGTCGACCTCGATCGAATACTCGCCGTTGGGCACCAGATTGAAATGCGCCCGCACCGAATCCATCAACTGTCGCAGTTCCTCGTGCGACAGGAAGGTGGGCGTGCCGCCGCCGAGGTGCAACTGGGTGACCTGGCGGCTGCCACCGAGCGCGGCAGCCTGCATCTCGATCTCCTTGGCCAGATATTTCAAGTATTTGGCCGAACGCCCGTGATCCTTGGTGATGATCTTGTTGCAGGCACAGTAGTAGCAGATCGTGTTACAGAACGGGATGTGGAAGTATAATGACAGCGGTCGGCTAACCCCGCCAACCGCCCGTCTGGCCAACCAATCCTGCAAAGCCCTCGCATCGAACGCTTCGACAAAACGATCGGCCGTCGGATACGAGGTATAACGCGGTCCGTTGATGTCGAACCTGCGTATGAGTTGCGGATCGAAGATGAGGTCTGTGTGGGCGTTCATGATCGTGCTGCGGCAATGTGTGCCGAACAATGGCAGAAAGCCGGCGTTTTGTGGTTGACTTGGATCAACGCGACGATCCTCCTACAAACTCGGAGCAAGTGTATCGTGCAGATGAAGGCAGCAGTGCCGATTACTGTAGCAGGACTCAAGACGGCCTGTTCCCAATGCAACCTGGTGGAACTCTGCCTCCCCTTCGGGATGACCGAAAACGAGATCGACCGGCTTGACGAGCTGGTCGGCGCACGACGCAAGATCAAGCGTCAGCAACATCTGTATCGGGCTGGCGATCCCTTCGAAGCAATCTACGCGATCCGCGCCGGTTCGTTCAAGACGGATGTGCTGCTCGAAGATGGCCGGGACCAGGTCACCGGCTTCCAGATGACCGGCGAAATCATCGGCCTGGACGGCATCAGCAACGAAGTTCACTCCTGCAACGCGATCGCGCTGGAAGACAGCGAGGTTTGCGTGATCGCCTATGCGAAGCTGGAGGAACTGTCGCGTGAAATCGAGGGCCTGCAGCACCAGTTCCACAAGGTGATGAGCCGCGAGATCGTGCGCGACCACGGCGTGATGATGCTGCTTGGATCCATGCGGGCCGAAGAGCGCCTCGCCGCCTTTCTGCTGAACATGTCGCAGCGCTTTACTGCGCGCGGCTTCTCCGCTGCAGAATTCCACCTGCGCATGACGCGCGAGGAAATCGGCTCCTATCTCGGGCTCAAACTCGAGACCGTCTCCCGTGCCTTCTCGCGCTTCCAGGACGAAGGGCTGGTTGCTGTCCAGCAGAAACACATTCGTATCCTCGACAGTGCCGGCCTCAAGAAACTGATCCAGCACCAGTCAGCCTGCCGCTGACGGCCGCGGGCCAGCCACCCCGGCCGTTGTCGCACTCAGCGCTCCAGCACGTAGGTGCCCGGTGCCGGAGCCAGTTGGGGAAAGACATCCGAGGCAGCCGGCCGCGCGTCGACCAGCGCCCCTGCACGGGGTTTCAACCACTGCATCCAGTCCTCCCACCAGCTCCCCTGATGCTGTTCGGCGCGTTCCAGCCATGCGTCCGCGCTTTCGGATCGATGCGCCTCGGCGACCCGGAAGCTCCGCTTTGGCGGTTTGACCACAGGATTGACGATGCCGAGGATGTGACCCGAACTCGATAGCACATAGCGCTTTGGTCCTATGACCAGATTGTTCACCCTGAAGGTCTCGGCCCAGGGCGCAATGTGGTCATCCTCGGCTGCTACCGCGTAAAGCGGTTGAGTGATCATTCCCAGGTCCAGGGGCTCGCCCGCAACCACCAGTGCATCCTTCTGTACCAGCCTGTTGTGCAGATAGAGTTCGCGCAGGTACCACGCATGCATCGCGTACGGCATGCGCGTTGTATCCATGTTCCAGTACAGCACGTCGAACGGTGGAGGCGTCTCGCCGTAGAGCCAGCCATGCACCACGTAATGCCAGATCAGACTGTTGGAACGCAACAGACGGAACGCCGAAGCCATCTCCTTGCCGTCGAGAAAGCCCTTGCGCGCCATGCCGTCGGTCAGGTAGCGAATGCTTGCCTCATCGATGAAGACCTCTATATCGCCCGGCTTGCGAAAATCGACCAGGGTGGTGAACAAGGTCCAGTCCGCAACAGGCACCGCATCTTCGGCGAAATGGCGGTTCGCCCAGGCCATGTACATGCTCAGCGCCGTACCGCCGATGCAGTAACCGGCTGCGTGGACCTTGTCCGCTCCGGTGAAGGCACGCGCCGCCTCCACCGCGGCATGCACTCCCTTCATCAGGTAATCGTCGAACCGGTAATCCCGCATTGCAGCGTCGGGGTTCTTCCAGCTCGTGATGAATACGTCCAGCCCCCGATCGAGCAGAAAACGGATCATGCTCTTCTTCGGCACAAGGTCGAGGATGTAGAACTTGTTAATCCAGGGCGTAACGATCACCACCGGTTCGGCATGCACCTTGGGCTGCGTCGGAGCATAGTGAATTAGCTCGAGCAGTTCGTTGCGAAACACCACCGCCCCAGGAGTCGTCGCGAGATTCTCGCCAACAGTGAAATCGTCCGGATTGGTCATTCGGACATTGCCGCTCCGAAGATCCTCGAGCAGGTTGTGCAGGCCTTGAGCCAGACTCTCGCCCCGCGTCTCGACTGCCTTGCGCAAGGCAACCGGATTGGTCCACAGGAAATTGGTCGGAGCCACCGCGTTGAGCCATTTCCGCCACCAGAACGCCGCCCGTCTGCGCTCCTTGCCCGACAGCCCCGGAGTGTCGTAGAGCATATCCTGCATGTGGTGGGTCAGCGCCAGGTACCACTCCTTGGTGAGATCCCAAGTCGGCGAGTCGGTCCAAACCGGATCGGAAAAACGGGCATCGTCGACGTTCGGACGGATAGGATCCTCGCCCGCCAGGCCCACAACGCGGTTCCAGGTGTGCCACTGCAAACGCCACAGGTCGCTCGACAAGCGCGCAAACCGCTCCGCGAGTTCCTGCGGATGTGAAAGCCACGCCAGCTGCGCGTGGACAATGGGCGCAGCCATGCCGAGCGGATCGAACGTACCTTCCACCAGTTCGTGCAGCTGCTGCGCCGTCCGCCTTACAGCCAGGCCGGGATCGAGCCGATCAATCTTCTTCATGTTTCACCCTGGAAATGATGGGATCCTGCCTTCGGTCATCCGTCCTGATTCTGCCACTACCCGCCAGCGCAGCAACCATGAATAACGATTAGCACAATTCGTATCGCGTCCCGCGCTGCGACAAGACAGGAGACGGCCAACCGAGCCGATGTTCGATGGCTTTGGCAAATGCAGCCGAGGCGCCGGCCTCGCCGTGTACGATAAACGTCTGACGCGGCGGCCTGGAAAAATGCGCCAGCCAGGCGAGCAAGGCGGGCTGATCGGCATGAGCCGACAGACCACCTATTGTATGAACGCTCGCCTTGACCGGAATGCGCTCACCAAAGATTGTTACCGCCCGTGCGCCATCCACGAGGCGCCTCCCCAACGTTCCAGCAGCCTGGAATCCCGTCATCACAATGGCGCAAGCGCTACGTCCAAGGTTGTAGCGCAGGTGGTGCTTGATCCGGCCGGCATCGCACATGCCACTCGCCGAGACGATAACCAGACCAGAGGGGCGACTGTTCAGCGCCATGGACTCCTCTACGTCCTGCACAAAACGTACTTTGAAGCGATCTGCATGACGTTGAGACCATGCAAAGAGCTCACGGCTCTCGGCGTCCCAAAGCCCCTCATGTCGCACCGTCAATTCGGTCACCGCCGACGCCATCGGCGAATCGACGACGACCTCAAGCGGATCCATCTTCCCTTCACGTACGAGTTTGGCAAGCACGAACAACAATTCCTGAGTACGGCCCACCGCGAACGCCGGAATGATGACATTCCCGCGCCTGCGTTTCAGGGTCTCGTGCACGACTGCTGCCAGTTCCTCTTCAGTCTCGCTCATCGAACGGTGGGCACGGTTACCGTAGGTGGACTCGACGCACAGAAAATCAGCCGCCCCGATGAAGGCGGGGTCACGTAGCACCGGGCGCTCAGGCTGCCCGAGATCCCCCGTCATCACCAGCCGACGCTCTCCCTTTCCTTCCACGACGGAAATTTCGAGGATCGCCGACCCTAGGATATGACCCGCATTGCGAAACACACAACGCACGCCCGGCCCTGGTTTCAACTCGACGTCGTAGTCCACCGCACGCAGACGCTGCAGACTGGCGCGAGCCTGCGCAACCGTATAGAGCGGTGCGACATCCCAACCACGTCTCGCATGGCGGGCACGCTGATGTCGATTGAGCCATTCGGCCTCCTTTTCCTGTATATGGGCCGAATCGAGCAGGATGACGCCTGCCAGGTCCACCGTAGCGGACGTCGCGTACACCGGTCCTTTGTACCCAAGGGCGATGAGTCGCGGCAACAAGCCTGCGTGGTCCAGATGAGCGTGAGTAAGAAGCACGAAATCAATCGCCGTCAGATCGAAGTCCAGCGCCCTGAGGTTCTTCAGGGGGGCGTCCCGCCCTCCCTGGAAAAGACCGCAGTCAACCAGGAAACAACCGGCCTGATGCCTAACCTGCGCGCATGAACCCGTCACCTCGCCAGCGGCACCGTGGAACGTGATATCCATGTTTCACCTCCAACGGCAGAATCGCCCACATCATCGCGACCCGGGTTGACCACGGTCAAGCGATACCCGCAGCCCCCGGTGGCTATAATCAAGTGCAGTCAACACAAATCAATCAAGGGAGCACGTTATGTTCAAGCACATTCTTGTCCCGACAGACGGATCCGCCTTGTCAGAGAGCACGGTGGCCCGTGCAGTCTCCTTTGCGCGCGACGCCGGTGCACGTATCACCTTCTTCTATGCTCAGCCAGACTTTCCGATGCCCATCTACGGCGAAGGCGCACTCATCGACCCGACCACGCCCGAGCAGTTCGCCAAATCTGCCGCGCTCGAAGCCGAGCGGATTCTCGACGCCGCCAAGTCAGCGGCAGACGCAGCAGGGGTACTTGCCGACACAGACACACTGGTGAACGAAGTCACATACGAGGCCATCATCAACGCCGCCGACCGCCATGGCTGCGACCTTATTTTCATGGCTTCGCACGGACGCCGCGGCATCGCAGGTCTGTTACTCGGCAGCGAAACACAAAAGGTGCTCACGCACAGCAAGACACCCGTACTTGTGTACCGCTGAATTGCATGTAGCTTCCCCGCCAACGCGGGAGAAATGACGGAATGAAGAAAGTCCTTGCGGTCCGCGAAAACATGAGCTAATATGCGCGCCGTTGCTGACGTTGAACAAACTTTCTCCCAGCGAGAAAGGCAGCGAAAGTAAAAATAGTTTGAAAAAGAAAATAAACGTGTTATAATTATTTTCTTAACAAAGCGCCCGTAGCTCATCTGGATAGAGTACCTGGCTACGAACCAGGGGGTAGGAGGTTCGAATCCTTCCGGGCGCGCCAATTCAGAAAAAGGCCAATCGAAAGATTGGCCTTTTTCATTTTGCGGAGAGGAATGCCACTTGGAACAACCAGGTGCGATCTCAATCCGATCCACTACTCCAGATGATTGATCTCCTTGGCTGTTCGCTGAAAGAAAACAGTGCTCAGGCTTGACGCTGCGCATACCAGCCAGAAGCCGATGAACCCCACCGAGTAAGTCGCAATCGGTGAGAAATGAACCGGTTTTCCCAACAAGTAGAGTTCCTGAGGGTCGATGACGGTAAAGAAAATCGCCTCGGCCAGCCCCGCCACCAGAAACGATGGCCAAAAGATCTGAATCCACTTGAGCATCTGAGCAACCTCCTTTCCCGTCATCCGGGCCGTCAGTGGTGACCAACTCCTGCCTTTTTCTCATCCTCCGCGATATGACGAACCGCGAATCGGTAAATGTATCCCGCCATGACGACAACAAAGCCGATCGTGAAGAGACTGAGCAGACCAATATCCGTACTGAACAATTCACTCCAGGCCATTTTGACACTCCTCTTTAGACTACGGTCTATGTACCGGATGGATCTATCCGGATCTCCGTCTCTGTCGGGAGGAATGCGGCCCCGTTCATACGCCACTCGCGGGGCTCGTCTTCTATCTGAAACAACCATCTTCCGGTTGAGAGTGGCGCCATCGCCCCCTCGAACACACCGTCACGGCCACTCAAGCGGATTTGCTGATCCAAACCGCCACGCGTCGGGTGAGAAACCGTCAGATGTATGGTAGCCGGAACTGCAGCCGCATTGACAGCAGACGACAGCTCGATCCGGATCGAATCGGTTCGTATCTGCAGCCTCGCCTTCAACCCCAGCGTCCGCGCACGTTCCGTGCGTTCTATGGTTTGTACGAAAGCCTTCCCTTCTTTGTAGTAGTCATCAACAACAAGTCCGTCCCAACTGTTGATCGCGATGACTAGGGTTATTACCCCCGCGATGATCGCAGTTCCCGGCAAGGCGATCAGAAACCAAGGCCACCCCTGCTTGTACCAGGGGACAGGATTTTTCTCAGTCACGCTCAGACTCATCGTATCAATTTGGCATCAGAAACGTTGTCTTCTCCCGGAGTTCCAGATCTGGAGCATCTTCGGGAGAGATTACAAAGAAGACCTCATTGGCGCCGGGTTTGCCGGCATCGCCCGGCACCAGCACCTTTACGGTCACGGACTGTGTGGCTGCCGGTCCGACATTAATGGACTCGGCACCATCGATGCGAGCCTCCCGCAGCCCGGAGACGTTCAGGCGGAAGCTACGGGAGGTTTCAGTCATGTTCATGACCTGCAGACGATAGACGTTTTCGATCATCCCGTCTTCTACCTCTCGCGCCAACGACGTGCGATCACGAAGGATGTCGACCCTGAGCGGCTCCCTAGACGCCAGTCCCCACACGAAAGCGATGCTTACGAGGGCAAGCACGCCGCCATAGATCAAGGTGCGCGGACGCAGAACGTGGCCGATGATCTCCTTTCGCCCCCAATGCTTCTTGACCGCATTCTCGGTCGAGTAGCGAATCAGGCCACGCGGGTACTCCATCTTGTCCATCACCTGATCACAGGCATCGATGCAGGCCGCACAGCCAATGCACTCGTATTGCAGTCCCTTGCGGATATCGATACCGGTCGGACAGACCTGAACGCAGATGCCGCAGTCGATACAGTCGCCCTTGTTGACCGTACGCGGATCAACCCCCTTCTTGCGCGTCCCTCTCGGCTCGCCGCGATCTTCATCGTAGGTGATCACCAAGGTATCCGGATCGAACATGACACTCTGGAAGCGTGCGTACGGGCACATGTACTTGCATACCTGCTCGCGCATTACGCCAGCGAACAGGTATGTGAAACTACCGTAAAACAGGATCCAGAAAAGTTCCCATGGGCCGAAGCTCAAGGCACGCGCCGATTTCAACAATTCATCGAGCGGAGAGAAGAAGGCAACGAAGGTAAAGCCTGTCCAGAGTGCCAAGGCGCCCCAGGCAGCATACTTCGCCGCCTTGATACCGAACTTCCGCGCGGACATTGGAGCCTTGTCCAACTTCGCACGCTTGTTGTGGTCACCCTCAATCTTTTGCTCGATCCACATGAAGATCTCGGTGTAGACCGTCTGCGGACAAGCATAACCACACCATAGGCGACCGGCGATCGCGGTAAAGAAGAACAGCGCGTACGCCGAAATGATCAACAGAATGGCAAGAAAGAAAACATCCTGTGGCCAGAAGACCCAGCCAAAGATGTAGAACTTCCGCTCGGTCAGGTGGAACAGCACAGCCTGCCGGTCATTCCACGTCAGCCACGGCAAACCGTAAAACAACAGTTGGGTGAACCACACCAGCGCCCAGCGTGACGTAGCAAAAGCTCCGCTGACCGCACGCACATAGACCTTCTTCCGAACTGCGTAGAGGCCGTCTTCGGCTTCGTTTGGGGTTGGAGGGATGGATTTCGGATCGGACGCCGGGCTGTTCATGATCGTTTTATTAGTAGATTCTTATTTTTATGATCTGAAAATGTCCCCGGGTAGTTCCCCGGGGACGCGAAGAGCTTACTTCTTATTGCTGAGGCTGGTCACATAGGCTGCAAGCAGGTGAACCTTAGCTTCACCCAGGAAGTCCTTGAAGACCGGCATCTGGTTGCTGCGACCGTTGGTGATCGTTTCAATGATCGTCGCTTCAGAAGATCCGTACAACCAGGACTTGTTGGTGAGGTTCGGGGCACCGACGGCCGTGCTGCCCTTGCCGTCCGCGCCATGGCAGGCAACGCAGTTCTGCTCGAAAATGTCCTTGCCACGCTGAGCGCGCAGAGAGTCGTGCGCGAGGCCGGACAGCGAGCGAACATAGTTCGCAGCGTCCTTCACCCCTTCTGCGCCGAGCGCCGGTCCGAACGGCGGCATCACACCCATGCGCCCACCGAGAATGGTGGTCTTAATGGTATCGGGATCGCCACCCCAGTTCCACTCGTCATCGGTCAGATTGGGAAAGCCCTTGGCACCCTGAGCAGCGGCACCGTGGCACTGGGCACAATAGGTCAGGAACATACGCTGGCCCATGGCGTTGGCTTCTGGATCGGCCGCAACCGCCTTCAGATCCTTGTCGAGATACTTGTTGAAGATCGGTGCGTAGCGCTCCTCCGCCTTGGCCATCTCGTTCTCGTACTGGTGCAGCGCACCACGACCGTCGTTGGTCTTGCCGAAACCCGGATAGATCGCCAAATACACCACCGCAAATGCAAGGGTGATCCAGAAAAGGTACATCCACCAGCGCGGCAGCGGGTTGTTGTACTCGGCAAGCGTCTCGTCCCAGACGTGACCGTGCAACTCGACCGGCCCCGATTCTCGCTTGGTCATGTTCGAGACCAGCACGAACACACAGAACAGCAAGCTCAGGGCAACCAAGCCCATCACATACACGTTCCAGAAACCGCTAACAAAGTCAGCCATCTTTTTATCCTTCCTTTCCTTGCCGGCCACCAAGGGCCGACAGATCGTCATCGGTCAAGGGCAGGAGCGCCGCTTCATCAAAGCCTTCCTTTGCGTGCCTGCTATAGGCCCAGGCGCAAATCCCCAGGAAGCACAGGAAACCCATGACGGTGATCACGGTTCTCAAATCGTTGATATCCATGGCGCTCTCCTGCTGTCCTTACCTTACGTTCTGGAGCGCGAGCCCGAGGCCTTGCAGGTAAGCGACCACCGCTTGCAGTTCCGTAATCCCCTTGACCTGCTCCGGCGCGGCGGCGATCTCCTCGTCGCTGTACTTGTGCAGACCGACCTTGTTGAGCGCCCGCATCTTGTCCTGGATGTCATCCACCTTGGCCGGACGATCCAGCCAGAAATAGGCGGGCATGTTCGACTCGGGCACGACGTCGCGCGGATTCAGCAGGTGAACGCGGTGCCATTCGTCGGAATAGCGACCGCCAACACGGGCCAGGTCGGGGCCGGTACGCTTCGAACCCCACTGGAACGGATGGTCGTAGATGGACTCACCCGCCACCGAATAGTGGCCATAGCGTTCGGTCTCAGCCCGGAACGGTCGAATCATCTGCGAGTGGCAGTTGTAGCAGCCCTCGCGGATGTACACGTCACGACCAACGAGACGGACCGGGTCGTAAGGCTTGACTGCAAGCTCCTGCCCCTTTTGATCGATCGGCGAGGTCGTCGACTTCTGGAAGAACAGCGGTACGATCTCGACCAAGCCCCCGACGCTTACGGTCAGGAGGGTCAGTACGATCATCAGGAATACGCTGCGCTCGATTGCTGCGTGTTTGGATTGAGCCATTCTTGATTTTCTCCGTTACGCGTGAGCCGCGGCAGGCGCGATGACAGGCGCGTTGTAGGCCTTCTCGCCGGCAATCGTCTTCACCATGTTGTAGAACATGATCAGCATGCCAGTCAGGAACAGCACGCCGCCGAGGAGACGGATGCTCCAGAACGGATAGCTGGCCTTGACGCCTTCGACGAACGAATAGGTGAGCGTACCGTCGGGGTTGGTGGCACGCCACATCAGGCCTTGCATCACACCGGCAATCCACATCGAGGCGATGTAGAGCACAACGCCGATGGTTGCAATCCAGAAGTGTGCGTTGATCAACTTGACGCTGTACATCTCGCTCTTGCCGTAGAGGCGCGGCAGCAGGAAATACACCGAACCGATGGAAATCATCGCCACCCAACCCAGCGCACCGGAGTGCACATGACCGACAGTCCAGTCGGTGTAGTGCGACAGCGCATTGACCGTCTTGACGGACATCATCGGACCTTCGAAGGTCGACATGCCGTAGAACGAAAGTGCGGTGATCAGGAACTTCAGGATCGGGTCGGTGCGCAGCTTATGCCAGGCGCCCGACAGGGTCATGATGCCGTTGATCATGCCACCCCAGGACGGAGCAAGCAGAATCAGCGAGAAGATCATGCCGACGGACTGGGTCCAGTCAGGCAGGGCGGTGTAGTGCAGGTGGTGCGGGCCGGCCCACATGTAGGTGAAGATCAGCGCCCAGAAGTGCACCACCGAGAGGCGGTAAGAATACACGGGACGTTCGGCCTGCTTCGGCACGAAGTAGTACATCATGCCGAGGAAGCCAGCGGTCAGGAAGAAGCCCACCGCGTTGTGACCGTACCACCACTGCACCATCGCGTCCTGAACACCGGCATAAGCAGAGTAGGACTTGGTGAGGCTGACCGGGATCGCCATGCTGTTCACGATGTGCAGCAGGGCGACGGTGATGATGAAAGCGCCGTAGAACCAGTTGGCCACATAGATGTGGGCGACGGTCCGCTTGGCGACGGTGCCGAAGAACACGACCGCGTAGGACACCCACACGACGGCGATCAGCAGATCGATCGGCCACTCAAGTTCGGCGTACTCCTTGCCGGAAGTGAAACCGAGCGGCAGCGTGATCGCGGCCAGGACGATGACCAGTTGCCAGCCCCAGAAAGTGAAAGCAGCCAGGCCCGGCGCGAACAGGCGGGTGTGGCAGGTACGCTGAACGACATAGTAAGACGTCGCGAACAGCGCACAGCCGCCGAAAGCGAAGATCACCGCATTGGTATGCAGCGGACGCAGCCGGCCGTAGCCTAGCCACTCGTGAACGCTCAACTCGGGCCATACGAGCTGTGCCGCGGCGATAACACCGACCAGCATGCCCACAATGCCCCAAACCACCGTCATGATGGCGAACTGGCGCACGACTTTGTAGTTATAAGTCGCTTGCGATTGCATGAGTCACCTCTTAGTTAAAAACCCCTTCGTAAATCCTGCCGACCCCGGAACCGGGCGCTATTTCGTTGTCCGCGGGAAGGATACGCCCGGGTCGGTTCCATAATTTGATACAGATCAACATTGTATTGCACCGCGGCAGTGCATGAAAGCATGCATCTCGGGCATGGTGGAGATCTGCTCCAAAATGGAGCAGATCTCGATGAAGTGCGGGGAAAATACAAAAAAAAAGGGTGCGCTTTGGACGCACCCCCAACCCCAACAGAGAGACAAAATTTCCTGCATCCCGCCTGCGCGAAGAACTCCGCAGGCAGAAAAAACCGTGAGTGAAGTATGCCTTTAGCCGATTTTGGGGCGTTGACCTAGATCAAACATCATTGTCATTCGCGTCCCTGGGCTTGCCGTCCGCCCCTTCGCCGGGCGCATCAACCTGCCGGCGACGATTGGGCGGCTCGTCGCGATCGTCCATCAGGAGCCGGTAAGCGGGCCCCTCGAGATCATCGTACTGGCCATTACGCAAGGCCCACCAGAAGATCACACCGATCAGGAAAACCAGCACGACCGACAGGGGAATGAGCAGATACAAGGTTTCCATCGTGTTCTTCAGGCTTTGCGCGGACGGTATTGAAGGCGGAGCGCATTCAGCACCACCAGCAACGAACTGCCGGCCATGCCGATGCCAGCCATCCACGGCGTCACCAGCCCGGCCATCGCAAGCGGCACCGAGGTGAAGTTGTAAATGAAGGACCACCAGAGGTTCTGACGAATGATGCGCAGGGTTCGTCGCGCGAGATCCATCCCTTGTCCGAGGCTAGCGAGGTTTTCGCTCAACAGCACGATGTCGGCCTGATTGCGCGCCAGATCGGTACCTCCACCCATCGCGATCGACACGTGTGCCTGGGCCAGGACAGGAGCGTCGTTGACGCCATCGCCTATCATCGCCACGACGGCAGACGGTGTCTGCTGCAGTCGCACAAGATAAGCCTGCTTGTCCTGCGGCGACATTGCACCATGGGCATCCGCGATGCCGAGACCGGTCGCCACCGCGGTCACGACGGTGGGCGCATCGCCGGACAATACCGTCGTGCGCAGGAGCTCGCCGGAAAGCTTGGCAATCAGTCCCGCCGCCTCTGCCCGCGGGGTGTCGGCAAGGCGAAAGAGCGCAAGCCATCCGCGACGAACACAGCCGAGCGCGACGACCGTTCCGCCGCGTAGCTCGACGGCATGAAGAGTCTCCGGCAAAGGACGGGCGATGCGCATGGCGACATGATCCGGCCGCCCGATCCATAGCTGTTCGCCATCGACGCGACCTCCCAACCCCTGCCCGGTTTCGGCACGGACATCGGTCGCGACAGGCAGGACGCGATCGACAGCGTCGCGCACCCCGGCCGCTATCGGATGCTCGGATCCCTGCTCCAGGGCCGCGGCAAGCACCAGTGCATCGGCGGCCGGAATCTCTCCCAGTGGCAGCGTTTCCTGCAACGCCATCCGGCCGTAGGTCAGCGTTCCCGTCTTGTCGAACACGAAGTGGTTGGCGTTCGCCAGCGTCTCGATGGCATGGCCGCGCGTCACCAGCACACCCATGCGAGCGAGGGCGTCGGTGCCTACCGTAAGCGCGGTCGGTGTGGCCAACGATAGCGCGCACGGACAAGCCACCACCAGCACCGAGACGAAGACCCACAGCGCACGCTGCGGATCGACGAAGTACCACACTACGCCCGTGAGTGCAGCCAGTACCAGCAGGGTGACGATGAAGACCACCGCGACCCGGTCGGACTGCGCCGCGATCCTCGGCTTCTCCTCTGCCGCACGTTCCATCAGCCGGCGGATCGCTGCCAGCCGGGTCGCATCGCCCACCTGCTCAACGCGGAACACCAACGGACTGGAGATATTAATGCTGCCACCGGTCAACGTAGCCCCTGTCGCCTTCGGCACCGGGCGGCTCTCACCGGTCAGCAGCGCCTCATTGGCATCGCTGCGTCCTTCGACGACGACACCGTCGGCCGGAATCACCTCGCCGGGGCGCACACGCACCAGATCGCCCGGCGTCAACTGCGCCACCGGAATCCGCTCGTGACCACGCTCGGCATCGAGACGTTCGGCGAAGGCGGGCAGAACCTTGCCAAGTTCCTCCACGCCGCGAACGGCTTTCTGTCGCGCCAGCATCTCAAGGTAGCGACCGCCAAGCAGGAAGAACACGAACATCGTCACCGAGTCGTAATAGACCTCCGGCCCGCCAGTCACCGTTGCCCAGACACTGGCGGCAAACGCGCTGCCAACGCCGATCGCCACGGGAACATCCATGCCAAGCCGACGCAAACGGACGTCGCGCAGGGCGCGCCGGAAGAATGGCGCCGCGGAGTAGAGCACCACCGGCAGGGTCAGCAGCAGACTCGCCCATCGCATCAAGGCCTCGATGTCCGCAGTCATCTCGCCTTCACCGGCCAGATAGACCGGGACCGCGTACATCATGACCTGCATCATGCCGAAGCCGGCAACGAACACGCGCCAAAGCATGGAGCGACGCTCGCGGTGGGCGATCTGTTCCGAACGCTCCGCATCGTAGGGGTAGGCGCGATAGCCGATGGCCGCGATCGCGCCCAGGATGTCAGACAGCTTGATGCGCCGCTCGTCCCAACGTACGCGGGCACGGCGGGTGGCGTAGTTGATTTCCACGGCGGAAACGCCGGGCTGGCGGCCGACATGCTGCTCGTTGAGCCAGACGCAGGCCGCGCAGGTGATGCCCTCGAGGATCAGCGAAGCTTCGCGCTCATGCTCGCCAACCGGGCGTACGAAAGACTTCTGGAAATCGGGATGGTCGAACAGGCCGAGTTCCTGGAGTTCCGGAGGCAGTGCCTCGCGACGCTGCTCGGGCATGGCATCGCGATGGCGGTAGTAGTCTTCGAGACCGTTGTCGACGATGGACTGGGCCACCGCCTCGCAGCCCACGCAGCACATCCGCCGGTTGGCGCCGTCGATTCGTACGTAGTGCCGGGTCTCGGCCGGAATGGGCAGGCCGCAGTGGTAGCAGTCCTGATCGCTATCGGCGGCCGCGGCGTCTACGGCAGGCAAGTCGGGTGAGTTCATGGATCGGGGACATTGCCGGCCGCGGGAGCGGCGGTGCTGTCCCGGGGGTCACGACGGGAAGCGCACCTTGTAGCACATTTCACCAAACCGACCAATGCGCCAACGCAAATGCGCTGCAGACAGGGCGGTGGCGGCATGCTGCCACCGCCCTGTCTGCAGTCGGGCTGGGATTCGCCTTACTTCGGCGCCATCCGGATCGCGCCGTCGAGGCGGATCACCTCGCCATTCAGATAGGGATTCTCGATGATGCTGCGTACCAGCGCAGCATACTCCGACGGTCTGCCCAGCCGCGAAGGAAAGGGCACCATCTTGCCGAGCGAATCCTGCACTTCCTGCGGCATGCCCATCAGCATCGGCGTTTCCATGATGCCCGGCGCGATCGTCATCACCCGGATGCCGAAACGGGCCAACTCGCGTGCCACCGGCAAGGTCAGGCCAACGATGCCGGCCTTGGAGGCCGCATAGGCCGCCTGACCGATCTGACCGTCATAGGCGGCCACGACGCGGTGCTGACGATGACGCCGCGCTCGCCCTCCTCGTTCGGTGCTGCCTTGCTCATGATGTCGGCCGCCAGCCGCATCATGTTGAAGCTGCCCACGAGGTTGATGTTGATCGTGCGGGCAAAGGCATCGAGCCGGTGCGGCAGCTCGCGGCCCACCACCTTTTCGGCCGGCGCCACACCGGCGCAGTTCACCAGTCCGGACAAGCCGCCAAAGCCGTTCAGCGCGCACTCGAACGCCGTCTTCGCGCTGGACTCGTCCGCGACGTCGGTCTTCACGAAGCGCGCCGCCTCACCCAACTCGGCGGCCACGGCTGCACCCGCCGCCTCGTTTACGTCGGCCAGCACCACCTTGCCGCCAGCAGCGACCAGCATGCGCGCCGTCGCCGCACCGAGGCCGGAGCCTCCGCCCGTCACCACGAATACGCTGTTCTCGATTTTCATGCGTGCGCCTCCTTCCACCCTGTCGTCGGTATTGCGATTGGCGGCACCTTAGTTTCAGTTGACGTAAACGTCAACTTAATCCGCGCGATTGCGCCAGACCAGCGCGAGCCGGCGCAATCGGGAGCGCCTGAGCTCAACTGGAAGGCTGGCGCAGCGCCTGCAGGATGCGCTGGCCGGCGCGGCCGTCCGCTTCCAGACCAAGTTCGGTCTGGACCTTGCGCAAAGCTTCACGCGTACGTGCGCCTATCATTCCGTCCGGCTCGCCGATGTCGTATCCGCGGGCGATCAAGCGCTGCTGCAGCTCCCGCCGCTCGGCGCGGGACAGGCCTGGGTCGTCGGTCGGCCAAGCCCGGACGAAGGGTCCCGCCACGCAGACGATCCGACAGGTGCGCGATCGCCAGCGCGTAGCTCTCGGC
Organism: Azoarcus sp. DD4; assembly: GCF_006496635.1. Lineage (NCBI taxonomy): Bacteria > Pseudomonadati > Pseudomonadota > Betaproteobacteria > Rhodocyclales > Zoogloeaceae > Azoarcus > Azoarcus sp. DD4. The sequence continues at coordinate 1,796,793 of NZ_CP022958.1, read as the reverse complement.
CGCGTTGTAGCTGTACACAGCGTCGAAATTGCGCGTCACCACGAAAGCCGGACCAGCTGCGCCGGGGGCAGGAGAATGGCAGCGCTACCGTTGGCATCGAGCGCGGAGCCATCCCCCCGCTTCACGCCTCTGGCTGCCCATTCGCTCAAGGGCCGCTTGTTCTTCCTCCCTGCAACCGACGCATCGAAGCCCGGCGGCAACTGCACTTCATAGCCCCACGGCAGACCGCTCTGCCAGCCAGCCTTACGCAGGAAGTTGGCGGTGGATGCGAGGGCATCCGGCACGCTGTCGACCAGGTCGCGACGGCCATCGCCGTCGAAATCGACCGCCAGTCGCATATAGGTTGTCGGCATGAAACTGGGTGTGGCCAAAGGCCCCGGCCCAGGAGCCGTTCAAACGCTCGGGCGCGACCTGTTCGCCCTCGACGATTCTCATCGTGGCGAACAGCTCCTGGCGGAAGAAGGGCTGACGGCGCCCGTTGCAGGACAGGGTCGCCAGCGAGGTCAGCAACGGGCGACCACCGAAGTTGCGCCCATAATGCTTTCCACGCCCCACACCGCGACGACCGTCGCCGCATCGACACCGTAGGCCGCCTCCACCCGGGCGAGCACATCCGCCCATTGCGTCAGCATCGCCTTGCCGTCGTTCACTCGCTCCTCGTCCACCAGACCCGCCATGTAATCCCAGATCGGCGTGACGAACTCGGGTTGGGCATCGAGCAGCGCGACCACGCTCATGTCCGCCTGCAGGCCGGCGGTAAGGCGATCGAAACCGGCACCGGACACCCCCGCGGCAACGGCATCCGGACGCAGTTGGGCAAGACAGCCGGAAAGCTCATCGGCATGGGCGGCCTGGAGCAGAGGATGCTCAGACCGGGCAAGACAGCACGGCGCACGCGGGCCGTCATCACGGACGCAGGGTTGCGACGGCCGCGCAAGCGCGGGCGGACAAGGGTCGTCATCGGTATCTCCCCAGACAGAATGCGGCGAAGACCGCCACGACCCGTCGATTATACGAGGCCCATGTCCGACGGCCGGACCGCCGCCACGTTCGGCTGACTTCACTTTTTGCGATATCGAGCGCAGATATTCGTAGAAGCACCCCGTGCACTGCCGCCCTCATTACAAGCCGCTGTTCCATATCGATTTTTCTGCATAGACGCAGGCGCGCCCCGTACCTTGCCCGATCTTTATTCCAAAATACCACTATAGAAATATCCGCTTATCGATTCCCGTTCTTTTTGCAGCGCACTAATCTCGCCTGGAAGTTGAAACCAACAGGAATGCACGCATGAACTTCCGTCTTCGCACATTGCTCGTCGTCGCCCTCGGCGGACTTTCCGTCGCCATACTGCCGGCCGCCCATGCCCAGACCACGCTGCTCAATGCGTCCTACGACGTCACCCGCGAGCTCTACAAGGACATCAACCCCGCCTTCTCCGCCTGGTACAAGGCGAAAGCCGGCAAGGACGTCACGGTGAACCAGTCCCACGGCGGCTCCAGCAAGCAGGCGCTGTCGGTGGCGGCTGGGCTGGAAGCCGACGTGGTGACGATGAACCAGTCCACCGACATCGACATCCTGGTCGAACGCGGCAAGCTGGTCGCACCCGACTGGCGCAAGCGCTTCCCGCACGAGGCCACGCCCTACACCACCTACTCGGTGTTCCTGGTGCGCAAGGGCAACCCGAAGAACATCAAGGACTGGAACGACCTCGCCCGCAACGGCCTGTCGGTGATCGTCCCCAACCCCAAAACCTCCGGCAACGGCCGCTACACCTATCTCGCCGCCTGGGGCAGCGTGGTCGCCAGGGGCGGCTCCGAAGCCGACGCGCGCAACTTCGTCACCCAGGTGTTCCGCAACGTGCCGGTGTTCGACGGCGGCGGCCGCGGCGCCACCACCACCTTCACCCAGCGCGACATCGGCGATGTGCTCGTCACCTTCGAGAACGAGGCCGCTCAGATCGCCAAGGAGCTGGGCGAAGGCCAGTTCGACGTGGTCTATCCGTCGATCACCATCGATGCCAGCCCGCCGGTGGCGGTGGTCGAAAGCGTGGTCGCCAAGCGCGGCACCGCCGCCGAAGCCAAGGCCTACCTCGACTTCCTCTACTCGGACGACGGCCAGAAGATCATCGTCAAGCACTGGTTCCGGCCGCGTTCGGAAGCGCTGCTCAAGGCCAACGCCGACCGCTTCCCGCCGATCAAGGCCTTCAAGGTCGAGGAACTGCTGGGCAGCTGGGCCGACGTGCAGAAGAAGCACTTCGCCGACGGCGGCATCTACGACCAGATCGTGGTGAACCGCTGATGAGCGCTGCAAGCTTCTTCAACCCGACATGCCAGACCCGCGTGCTGCCGGGCTTCGGCCTGTCGCTCGGCTACACGCTGGTTTATCTGTCGCTGATCGTGCTGGTGCCGCTGGCTGCTGTCTTCCTCAAGACGGCCAGCCTCGGCTGGGCCGACTTCTGGACCGTGGTCACCAACCCGCGCGTGATCGCCTCCTACAAGCTGTCCTTCGGCGCCTCGCTGCTCGCCGCCGCGATCAACGCGGTGTTCGGCCTGATGCTGGCGTGGGCGCTGGTGCGCTACAGCTTCCCCGGCAAGAAGCTGATCGACGCCCTGGTCGATCTGCCCTTTGCGCTGCCCACCGCGGTAGCCGGCATCGCGCTCACCGCCCTCTACGCCGGCAACGGCTGGGTCGGCAAGCTGCTCGAACCGCTCGGCATCAAGGTCGCCTTCACCCCGCTCGGCGTGCTGGTGGCGCTGGTCTTCATCGGCGTGCCCTTTGTCGTGCGCACGGTGCAACCCATCCTGGAAGACATGGAGACCGAGCTCGAAGAAGCCGCTGCCAGCCTGGGGGCGCATCGCTGGCAGACCTTCACCAAGGTGATCCTGCCCATCCTGCTGCCGGCGCTGCTGACCGGTTTTGCACTGGCCTTTGCGCGCGCGGTGGGCGAGTACGGCTCGGTCATCTTCATTGCCGGCAACATCCCGATGGTGTCGGAAATCACGCCGCTGATGATCATCACCAAGCTCGAACAATACGACTACGTCGGCGCCACCGCGATCGCCGTGGTGATGCTGGTGTTCTCCTTCGCGCTGCTGCTGGTCATCAATCTGCTGCAGGCGTGGAGTGCGAAACGGACCGGGAGGAACCGCTGATGGCTGCCGCCGCTGGCGTACTGCACGGCCGGGCCGACGCCCGCCGTTACGAAGACAACTCCGCGACGCGTGAAGCGCCGTGGGTGAAGTGGACCATTCTCGGCCTGGCGCTCGGCTTCTTCGCGCTGTTCCTGCTGCTGCCGCTGATCGCGGTGTTTGCCGAGGCGCTGCGCAAGGGCTGGATCACCTATCTCACCTCGCTGTCGGATGCCGACGCGCTGTCGGCGATCAAGCTGACGCTGATCACCGCGGCCATCGCGGTGCCGCTCAACCTGGTGTTCGGCGTCGCCGCGGCGTGGGCGATCGCCAAGTTCGAGTTCCGCGGCAAGCACTTCCTCACCACGCTGATCGACCTGCCGTTCTCGGTGTCGCCGGTGGTCGCCGGCCTGATCTACGTGCTGCTGTTCGGCGCCCATGGCTGGTTCGGCGGCTGGCTGGCGGCACACGACGTGAAGATCATCTTCGCGGTGCCCGGCATCGTGCTGGCGACGGTGTTCGTCACCTTCCCCTTCGTCGCCCGCGAGCTGATCCCGCTGATGGAAGCCCAGGGCCGCGAGGAGGAGGAAGCCGCGGTGGTGCTCGGCGCTTCCGGCTTCCAGACCTTCTGGCGGGTGACCCTGCCCAACATCAAGTGGGGCCTGCTCTACGGCGTGATCCTGTGCAACGCGCGCGCTTTCGGCGAGTTCGGCGCGGTCAGCGTGGTGTCCGGCCACATCCGCGGCCAGACCAACACCATGCCGCTGCATGTCGAGATTCTCTACAACGAATACAACTTCGCGGCCGCCTTCGCGGTGGCCTCCCTGCTGGCGCTGCTGGCGCTGGTGACGCTGGGCCTGAAGTCCTTCATCGAGTGGAAGGCCGGCCAGACGCATACCGAATCGGAATGAGGAAGCACGCACCATGAGCATCCAGGTCGAAAACATCCACAAGCAGTTCGGCAGCTTCACCGCGCTGAACGACGTCTCGCTCGACTTCCCCAGCGGCGAACTGGTCGCCCTGCTCGGCCCCTCCGGCTGCGGCAAGACCACGCTGCTGCGCGTCATCGCCGGGCTGGAAACGGCGGATTCCGGCCGCGTCATCCTCGAAGGCGAAGACGCCTCCGGCACCCATGTGCGCGAACGCCAGGTCGGCTTCGTGTTCCAGCATTACGCGCTGTTCCGCCACATGACCGTGTTCGAGAACGTCGCCTTCGGTCTGCGCGTGAAGCCGCGCAAGGAACGCCCGAGCGAAGCCGAGATCAGGAAGCGCGTCCATCGCCTGCTGGAACTCGTGCAGCTCGACTGGCTGGCCGACCGCTTCCCGGCGCAGCTTTCCGGCGGCCAGCGCCAGCGCATCGCGCTGGCCCGGGCACTGGCGGTGGAACCGCGCGTGCTGCTGCTCGACGAGCCCTTCGGCGCGCTCGACGCCAAGGTGCGCAAGGAACTGCGTCGCTGGCTGCGCCGGCTGCACGACGAACTCCACGTTACCTCCATCTTCGTCACCCACGACCAGGAAGAAGCGCTGGAAGTGGCCGACCGCGTGGTGCTGATGAACAAGGGCAAGGTGGAACAGGTCGGCACCCCGCAGGAAGTCTATGAGCACCCGGCCACGCCCTTCGTCTATGGCTTCCTCGGCGCGGTCAATCTCTTCCACGGCCGCGTCGATGGCGAACACGTGCGCGTCGGCGAGGCGGTGCTGCCGCACGACGGCCGCGATGCGGAGCACGGCGTCGATGTGGTCGGCTTCGCCCGTCCGCACGAACTCGACATCGTCACCGACCTCGCCGCGCCCAACGGCGTCGATGCCATCGTCGCCCGCGTGCTCGCCTTCGGCGCCAGCGTGCGGGTGGAGCTCGACGCCGTCGAAGCCGAGGGCGACAGCGGCCTGCCGCGCCACTACGAGGTGGTGCTCACCCGCGAACGCCTGGCCAGCCTGCCGCTCGCGGAAGGCCAGCGTGTCCGCCTGGTACCGTCACAATTGCGCGTATTCCCGCGCGAGGCAGCCTGACCATGAACTTCCAGCAATTGCGCATCGTGCGCGAAACGGTGAGGCGCAACTTCAACCTCACCGAGGTCGCCAACGCGCTCTACACCGCGCAGTCGGGCGTCTCGAAGCACATCAAGGACCTGGAGGACGAGCTCGGCGTCGAACTCTTCGTGCGCCGCGGCAAGCGCCTGCTCGGTCTGACCGAGCCGGGCAAGGAACTGCTGCCCATCGTCGAACGCATCCTGCTCGATACCCAGAACATCAAGCGCCTGGGCGAGCAGTTCTCGCAAAAGGACAAGGGCCACCTCGCCATCGCCACCACCCACACCCAGGCGCGCTATGCGCTGCCGCCGGTGGTGACGCGCTTCAAGCAGGAATTCCCCAAGGTGCACCTCGAACTGCACCAGTGCGGACCGAAGGAGATCGTCGCGCTGCTGCGCGGCGGCCAGGTGGACATCGGCATCGCCACCGAGGCGCTCGGCGACGAAGACGACCTGGTGAGCTTCCCCTTCTACCACTGGCAGCACACCCTGATCGTGCCGGAGGACCATCCGCTCACCCAGGTCCATCCGCTGACGCTGGAAGCGGTGACCGAATACCCCATCATCACCTACCACGAGGGCTACACCGGCCGCACCCGCATCGACGCCGCCTTTGCGCGCGCGGGGCTGACGCCCGACATCGTGATGTCCGCGCTCGATGCCGACGTGATCAAGGCCTACGTCGAGCTCGGCCACGGCGTCGGCATCATCGCGGCGATGGCCTTCCATCCGCAACGCGACGCCGGGCTCAAGCTGCTCGACAGCAAGGGCCTGTTCGAGATGAACACCACCTGGATCGCGCTGCGTCGCGGCCACTACCTGCGCGGCTACGCGCTGCGCTTCATCGAATGCTGCTCGCCGACGCTGACCGAGGCCAAGGTGCGCGACGCGGTATTTCCCAAGGTGTCGACGCAGTAGGCAAGCCGCCCTCGGCACGGCATGGCAGCATGCCGCGGGCGTGTCCCGGCCTCGGCCGGGCGCCATTCGCGCCGAATCGTGCAAGAATCGGCGCTCCGTCCTCTTCCGGACACCTTCCCGCTGCCATGAAGAATCCCTTTCGACGTCTCTCGACCGCGCTCGCCCTGCTGTTGGCGAGCACGCTGTTCGCCCCCGCCAGCCAGGCCGGCGCCACCCTCGACCAGATCAAGCGCAAGGGCGAAATCGCCTGCGGCGTCAGCTCCGGCGTGCCCGGCTTTTCCGCCACCGACAGCCGCGGCAACTGGAGCGGGCTGGATGTCGACGTCTGTCGCGCGCTGGCCGCCGCGGTGCTGGGCGACGGCAACAAGGTGAAGTGGGTCCCGCTCGGCTCGCAGCAGCGCTTTTCGGCGCTGCAGGCCGGCGAGGTCGACATCCTGTCGCGCAACACCACCTGGACGCTCACCCGCGACGCCTCGCTCGGCCTGGCCTTCACCGCCATCACCTATTACGACGGCCAGGGTTTCCTGGTGCCCAAGTCGATCAAGGTGACGAGCGCCAAGCAGCTGCGCGACGCCGAAATCTGCGTGCAGTCCGGCACCACCACCGAAAAGAACCTTGCCGACTACTTCCGCCGCTTGGGCATCCGCGTCAAGCCGGTGGTGTTCGAGAAGTTCGACGCCTCGCTCAAGGCCTTCTTCAACGGCCGCTGCGTCGCCTACACCACCGACGCCTCCAGCCTCGCCGGCATCCGCGCCGGCGAAGCGCCCAAGCCCGACGACTACCTCATCCTGCCCGAGACCATCTCCAAGGAACCGCTCGGCCCCATCGTGCGACGTGGCGACGACGAGTGGTTCACCATCGTCAAGTGGGTGATCTACGCGCTGATCGAGGCCGAGGAGCTCGGCGTCACCCGCGACAACGCCGACAAGCAGGCCGCGGGCGGCGATCCGGCGGTCGGCCGGCTGCTCGGCAAGACCGAAGACCTCGGCAAGCCGCTCGGGCTGGATGCGCAGTGGGCCTATCGCGCGGTGCGCGCGGTAGGCAACTACGGCGAGATCTTCGAACGCAACCTCGGCGCCGGCTCGCCGCTGCGCCTGCCGCGCGGCCAGAACGCGCTGTGGAGCCAGGGCGGCCTGATGTACGCCCCGCCGCTGCGGTGACCCGGCCCGGCACCGCAGGCCGCAGCCTGCTGCTGCAACTGGGGCTGCTCGCGCTGATCGCCGCCGCCCTGTGGCTGCTCGCCGCCACCGCCGCCGGCCACATGCGCGAACGCGGCATCCACAGCGGCTTCGACTTCCTGCTGCAGTCGGCGGGCTTCTGGATTTCGGAGGGCGTGCCCGCCTTCGACCCGGCGGAAAGTTACCTGAAGGCCTTCGGCGTCGGCCTCGCCAACACCTTGCGGGTGGCGCTGCCGGCCACGCTCGCGGCGCTCGCGATCGGCTTCCTGGTCGGCCTCGGCCGCATCGCCCACAACCCGCTGCTGCGCGCCTGCTGCACCGCCTACGTGGAGACGCTGCGCAACATCCCGCTGCTGCTGCAACTGCTTGCCTGGTACTTCGTGCTGACCGCGGTGCTGCCGCCGGCGGCGCAGGCGATCGAACTGCTGCCCCATGTGTATCTCGGCAAGAACGGCCTCGCCCTGCCCTGGCCCGGCAGCGACGGCCTGGAGCTGCCGGAGCGCGGCAGTTTCTCGATCAGCGGCGGCGCCCAGCTGTCGCCGGAATACCTCGCGCTCCTCATCGGGCTGGCGAGCTACACCGCCAGCTACGTCGCCGAATCGGTGCGCGCCGGCGTGCAGGCGGTGTCCGCCGGCCAGACGCAGGCGGCGGCCGCGCTCGGCCTGCGCCGCGGCCAGATCCTGCGCCACATCACCCTGCCGCAGGCGCTGCCGGCCATCGTGCCGCCGCTCGCCAACCATGCGCTCAACCTGGTCAAGAACAGCTCGCTGGCGGTGGCGATCGGTTATCCGGACCTGGTGTCGATCGCCAACACCACGCTCAACCAGACCGGCCGCGCGGTGGAATGCATCGCCATCGTGGTGGCGGTGTATGTGACGATCTGCGCGCTCGGCATCGGCCTCGCCCATCTGCTCGAGCACCGCTTCGGCCACTGGCAGCACGCATGAGAACCGCCTCCCTTGCCCCGCGCCGCGGTTTAGTCGCCAGCCTGCGCAGCCGCTTGTTCGACGGCCCATGGTCGTCGCTCGCCACGCTCGTCATCCTCGCCCTGCTGCTCTTCCTCGGCCAGCGCCTGATCGGCTGGGCCGTAGTCGATGCGGTGTGGGTGGCGGACACCGTACGCTGCGAGGCAGCCCGCGGCGCCTGCTGGGGCGTGATCGCCGAGAAGCACCGTGCCATCCTGTTCGGCCGCTACCCCTACGATGCGCAGTGGCGCCCTCTGCTGGCGACGCTGGTCCTGCTCGTCGCCATCGCGTTGACACTGCTTGCCGCCGGCCGGCGGCCCAGCGCAACGGGCGCCCGGCGCTGGCGCCTCGTCGGCGCTGCCTGGCTGGCCGCCCTGGCGCTGTTCCCCTTGCTGATGGGTGGCGGCCTCGCCGGGCTGGCGCCGGTGCCCACCGAACTGTGGGGTGGCCTGCCGCTGACGCTGATGCTGGCGGTGGGCGGCATCGCTACCGCCTTCCCGCTCGCCATCGCGCTGGCGCTCGGCCGCAGCGGACCGCTACCGGCGATGCGCGCGGTGTGTTCGGTGTATGTGGAGCTGATCCGCAGCGTGCCGCTGGTGCCGGCACTCTTCCTCGCCTCCTTCCTGGTGCCGCTGCTGCTGCCGGCCGACTGGCAGGTGGATGTGCTGTTCCGCGTGCAGGTGGCGATCACGCTGTTCGCCGCCGCCTACCTCGCCGAGGCGATCCGCGGCGCACTGCTGGCCATCTCCGACGGTCAGCGCCAGGCCGCCGCCGCGCTGGGCCTGGGCTGGTGGCAGACCCAGCGTCACATCCTGCTGCCGCAGGCGCTGCGCAACGCGACGCCGTCGATCGCCAACAGCTTCATCAACCTGTTCAAGGACACCTCGCTGGTGGTGGTCGTCAGCCTCTACGAACTGACCGGCGCGCTCGAAATCGCGCTGGCGGGCGATGCCGAATGGCGCAGCTATCAGCTCGAGGGCTACGTCTTCATAGGCGCGATCTACTGGACGGGCTGCTTCGCGCTTTCGCGCGCCAGCCGGCGGCTGGAGCGCCCCCAGGCCGGCTAGGCCGGCCCACCCGCTACCAGCCGCTGGCCGACAGGCGCAGCTTGGGCACCGCCTTGCGTGCATCGAAGGGGGCTTCGATCCGCATCAGGATGTCGTGATAGTTGCGGATGTTCTCGGTCATGATCACCGCTTCGCCGCCGCGCGCCGGGCCGGACTTCAGCCGCGCGGCGTAATCCTGGCGCGACAGCAGCGGCAGCACCGACTTCATCTCCCACCACGAAGCGTCGTCCTTGCCCAGCTTGCGGGCGATGGCGCGGGCGCCGTTCATGTGCCCCATGCCCAGGTTGTAGGCTGCCGTCGCCATCCAGGAACGGTCCGGCTCGGCGATCTCGTCCGGCAACTGTTCGCGGATCATCGCCAGGTAGCGCGCACCGCCGAGAATGCTTTGACGCGCATCCAGCCGGTCCGCGACGCCGAGACGATCGGCGGTATCGACCGTCAGCATCATGATGCCGCGCACACCGGTGCGCGAGGTCGCGAGCGGATCCCAGTGCGACTCCTGGTAGGACAGCGCGGCGAGGTAGCGCCAGTCGATGCCGGTACGGGCCTGCGCTTCCTGGAAATGCGACCGGAAGCGCGGCAGGCGCTCCTGGACCCGACCGAGGAAGGTTTCGATATCCACGTCGTTGAGTCTGCGCACGTGGCCGAAATAGCGATCGGCAACGCGGGCGATCAGGCCGTTGCCGGCCGCATCGGCCAGAAAGCCCTCCACCGTCCTGCCGAGATCGGCATCGTGGTCGCGCGGCATCGCCCAGGCAATGTGCGACTTGATCGGCAGATCGTAGACGATGGCCAGCGCCGGGTGTATTCGCGCAGCCAGCGCATAGTGCACCCGGTCGGTCGCAACCAGATCCAAGCTGCCTTCGGCCAGCTGTTGCAGCAGATCCTGGTCGCCGGCGCGGTGCGGATAGTGGACCTGCAGGTCCGGCACGCGCTGACGGATGCGCTCCAGCGCATCCGCCGGCAGCGAACCGCGGCGCACGCTGACCTTGTGGCCGCCGAGATCCGACTCCCGGTCGATCTCGGCGGCATCGGCCTTGCCGGCAAGCACGTAGTCCAGCTCGCGCAACGGAGCCGACCAGCGCAGCGGCAGGCGATCATTGCGGGCGAGACCGGCAGCGGCGAGATGAGCCTCGCCATTGATCACCGCATCCATCGCACGCAGTGAATCCGGATAAACGATGAAGCGCACCGGCACGCCCAGCGTCTCGCCCAGCCTCATCAACAGGTCGTACTCGAAGCCCGATACCGTCCCGTCGGCCTCGACCCGGTAGGACACGGCGTCCATGCGGGTCGCCACCCTGAGTTCGCCGAGGGTGCGAAAATCGGCGATGCGCGCCGACTTCTCGGGCGCGCAACCGGCCATCATCACCGCAAGCAGAAGACAGAAAAGGATACGAAGCACGATGCATGTCCGCATAAGGGACGCTGATTCTGCTTGAGCCGCGCCCGCCCGGCAATGTGCCCATGCGGATCGATCGCACGGGAATTTCGACCTACGCCCATAAAAATCCAACACTTCGCCAAAACCCTGCGTATAATGCGCGCTCCTCAAGACGCCCCGGCGTCGGCGGGACGCGGAGAGGTGGCAGAGTGGTCGAATGTACCTGACTCGAAATCAGGCGTAGGTGCGAGCCTACCGTGGGTTCGAATCCCACCCTCTCCGCCACTATTCAGAATGAAGCCCCTGAGCGATCAGGGGCTTTTTTCGTTTCCACCTCGTCGCGCCTGCCCACATCCGCGCATTCGCTTCAGCCGACCGGAACAGGGTGTGCCGCCGGCCTCGCAGGGTCCGCTCAGGACGCCAGAACATCCACCACCACTTTGCCGTTGGCGCGGCCCCCGGTCAGCAAGGCATGTGCCTCATCGACGGTGGAGAGATCGAAGCGGCGCGCATCGACATTGGGCCGAAGCAGGCCGGCGTCCGCGAGGCGGGCGGCCTCGGCCAGGATCCGGCCGTGATGTGCGCGCCCCCGGCCGGTCAGCAGCGGCAGCAGGGTAAAGACCCCCGAGTAGGTGGCGCCACGGAAGGATAGCGGCGCCAGGGCATGCGTCCCCCAGCCCAGGCAGCTCACCACATGACCGTGGTAGCTGCGGACCGCCTGGAAGGAGGTGTCCAGGGTCGCGCCGCCTACCGTGTCATAGACGATGTCGAAACCGTCCCCCGCCGTATGTTGCCGTACATAGTCGGCGACAGACTGCGCCCGATAGTCGATCGGCGTTGCGCCGTAAGCCGCCACCGTCGCCATGTCGTCGGCCGATACCGTGGCATACACCTCGGCCCCGCGAGCCTTGGCGAGCTGCACCGCAATGTGGCCCACACCGCCCGCGCCGCCATGCACGAGCACCTTATTGCCGGCACCCGCTCGGGCGCGGTCGACCAGGCCTTCCCAGGCCGTGATGAAGATCAGCGGCAGTGCGGCAGCCTCCCGCATCGAGAGCCTGGCCGGTTTGTGTGCCAGGAGTCTGGCATCCACGGCCGCATATTCGGCCAGCGAACCCTGTACGCCGCCGACGCCGCCCGTCATGCCGAACACGGCATCGCCCGGCTGGAAGTGCGTGACGCCCTCGCCCACCGCCACCACCATGCCGGCGAGGTCGATGCCCAACACGGCCGGGAGTGGATGACGCGCATGCTCGGCACGGCCGGCGCGGATCTTGGTATCGAGGGGATTGACACTGCTGGCGGCGATGCGCACCAGCACTTCGCCGGCGCCCGCCGCGGGCAGCGCAAGTTCGCGGCGCATGAAGGGGCCGTCCACTTCTTCGATGTAGAGGGCCTGCATGGTGGTCGTCCTTTCCATGATCGTGACTCCGTTGTGATTGATCCTGGAGCCATTCTTTTCCATTCATAAATGAATGAAAATCCAAGATATCGCATATCTTTCATGCACCAATGCATAACCCGGAGCAAGCCATGGAGTGGAGCGACCTCAAGACCTTTCTCGCCATAGCGCGTAGCGGCACGCTGAGCGGCGCGGCACGCCTGACGGGGCAGACCCAGCCCACCATGGGTCGGCGCCTGCGGGCACTGGAAGCGGCCGTCGACCACGCCCTGTTTCAGCGGACGAGCGATGGTTTCATCCTCACCGACGAAGGCCGCGTAGTGCTCGCCCACGCCGAGCAGATGGAAGAGGCCGCCCTGACGCTGGAACGTCGCCTGGCCGGCCAGACTCAGGCACTCGAAGGCCTGCTACGCATCTCTTCGTCCGACTGGTTCGGCGCGCACATCCTCAGCCCCATCGTGGCGGGCTTTCGCAAGCTGCACGCCGGCGTGTCGGTGGAGCTGATCACCGACAGCCGGCTGTTCAGCCTGGCGCGACGCGAGGCCGATCTGGCCTTCCGCATCAAGCCCTTCGACGAGCCCGACGTCGTGCAGCGCCCGCTCATGCAGCTCGATTACGCCGTCTATGCGGCTCCGCAGCTGCCCCGGCCCTCGCCCGGCGACGGCACCGCTTGCGTGCTGATCACCATGGACGCCGCCTTTGCCGACATTCCCGACGCTCAGTGGTTGCGAAAGCGCCTGCCCAATGCGCGCGTCGGCTTCACCAGCAACAGCCGGGAGGCGCAGGCGACGCAGTGCATCGCCGGCGCCGGCATCGCCGTGCTGCCCTGCCTGCTGGCGGACCGTATTCCGGCAATCTCCCGCATCGACCTGGGCGAAACGCCACCGGGCCGGACCGTCTACGTCGGCTACCATCGCGACCTGCGCCACCTTGGCCGCCTGCGCGCCTTCATCGACCACGTGTTCGCATCCTTGCCTGCCAGAGAATCAGACCCGCCCGACCATGCCGCAGACACTTTCCTCCGCCGCCCATAGCGAACTCCTGATCAAGAAGAGCCGCTTCATCGCGTGCGTCCAGCCGATGACCGATCGCGCTGCCGCACAACAGGTCGTGGCCGGCTTGCGTGCCGCGCATCCGGGCGCCGCGCACGTGTGCTGGGCCTTGCTGGCGGGTGGGCAATCGGCCGCCGTCGACGACGGCGAGCCATCCGGAACGGCGGGACGGCCAATGCTGGATGTGCTGCGCCATCAGGATCTGGAGGGCGTGCTGGCGACCGTGGTGCGCTACTTCGGCGGGGTAAAGCTCGGGGCCGGCGGCTTGGTCCGGGCATATACCGACTGTGTCGCGCAGGCCCTGCTCGGCGCCACCAAGGTGGCCATCGTGCGCCGGCGCACGCTCCGCTGCGCCGTACCCTACGCGCTGGAAGGCCGCCTGCGGCGCGAACTCGACATGGCCGGGGCGGCCCTGGAAGAGGTCCGCCACGACGCCTTGGTCGAACTGGTCTTCAGCCTGCCGGAAGAACACGCCCCTGCCCTGCTGGCGCGACTGCAGGAGGCCGGACAGGGGCGCATCGTGTGGCCGGCTGCCTCGGAGTCGGCCACCGACATGCCGCTTCGCCGGGCACCGGGCGGGGCCGCAGGAATTTGTTGACGTTAACGTCAACGCGAACAAAAATCGACACTGGCGCAGCTTCACCGGCACGGAGCGGATGCGCTCGTTCCGCCCTGCATCCGCCCCTGCCTATCCGGACGGCGCGAGACGCCGCGGCAACGCACTCATAGAGAACAAGACCATGTCAGACCCCACCAGCCCCAACGTCTCCCACCACGACAGCTGGGTCGAACACGAGCACGGACGACTGTTCGCGCGCAGCTGGACGCCATCCGGCGGTCCGGCCATGGCAGCGGCCGAAGCGCCCATCGTGCTGTTTCACGACTCGCTCGGTTGCGTCGATCTGTGGCGCGACTTCCCGGCACGACTGAGCGCGCTCACCGGACGCCGGGTCGTCGCCTACGACAGGCTCGGGTTCGGCCGCTCCGACGCGCGCGCCGGCCAGCCCGCGCTCGACTTCATTGCCGACGAGGCGAAGACCTACTTCCCGGCTGTGCGCGCCCAACTCGGCATCCAGCGCTTCGTCGCCTTCGGCCACAGCGTCGGCGGCGGCATGGCCGTCAATTGCGCGGCCGAGTTCGCCGCGGATTGCGAGGCGCTGATCACCGAGTCGGCGCAGGTCTTTCCGGAAGAACTCACGCTGCGCAACATCGCGGCGGCGAAGGAACAGTTCAAGGACACAACGCAGGTCCAGCGGCTGGAGAAGTACCACGGCGACAAAGCCCGCTGGGTGCTCGCCGCCTGGACCGAATCCTGGCTGCATCCGGACTTCGCCTCGTGGTCGCTCACACCCGTCCTGCCGCGGGTGAGCTGTCCGGTGCTGGCCATTCACGGCATCCACGACGAGTACGGCACCACGCGCCACCCCGAGATGATAGGCGAGCTCTGCGCCGGGCCCGCGCGTGTCGAGATCATCCCCGACACCTACCATGTGCCGCACCGCGAACGCCCCGAGGACATCGCCGGCCTGGTGTCGGCCTTCATCGCATCCGCCCGGCAGGAAAGCGGCCGCCCGGCCTGACCGAGGAATACCGCCCGCATCAGCCCTGCGGGCGGTGCCGCTCACGGATCGACCACCTCGTCACCGTTGGCGGGGCTGACAGCCGCGCATTGCGCGACCAGCCAGCCATGCAGCTCGCGCATTGCGCGGGTGTGCGGGTGGGACTTCTGCCAGGTCAGCCAGTACTGCCCGGTACTGACGGTCGGCTCGAAGGGCTGCACCAGCAGGCCATCACGCAGCCGGCGTTCGAACATGGCGACCGGCAACAGGGCCACGCCCAGGCCCTGCACCGCCACCTCGGCCATCGCCAGCGACGAGTCGAACACCGGCCCACGGATCAAGGGATCGGCAAGTCCTGCAGCGGCGAACCAGCGCGGCCACTGGTCCGCCCGGTAGGAACGCAGCAGCTCGCAATCGAGCAGGTCGGCCGGAGTCTTCAAGGCGGCCGCCAGCCTCGGCGCGCACACCGGCGCCATGCGCGCATCCACCAGGCGTTCAGCCCCCATGCCGTGCCAGGCGCCGTCACCGTAGCGGATCGCAAAATCCAGGCCCTCGGCGCTCAGGTCCACCCGATTGTTATGGGTGAAGAGGCGCAGATCGATGAAGGGATGCGCCTGCCGGAAAGCAGCCAGACGCGGCATCAGCCAGCCGACGGCAAAGGTGCCCACCGCGGCGAGGTTCAGCACTTCACGCACCCGGCCGCCTTCGAACTGCTGCAGCACCGACTGCAGGCGCCCGAAGGCATCGGACAGGGCCGGCAGCAACGCCAGCCCCTCGTCGGTCAGCGCCAGCCCCCGCGGCAGACGGCGGAACAGCAACGTGTTCAGGCGCGCCTCCAGATTCTTGACCTGCTGGCTCACCGCCGCCTGGGTGACGTTCAGTTCCTGCGCAGCCAGGGTGAAACTGAGGTGGCGGGCCGAGGCCTCGAAGGCTCGCAAGGCGTTCAACGGAATGTTCATGCCGGCATTATCGACCCGCTCCCCAGATTTTCTTATGCGTGACCATCGAAATCATCGTTTGAAGCAAGCTCGACACACCCACTAGGATGCGCCCTTCATTTTCCCGTGGAGCCGGACCGATGAAGCGCCGCACCTTCCTCCTGATCAGCAGTTTGAGCCTCACCCTGGGCGCCCGCATCGCCCATGGCGCGCCGCCGCAACTCGCCGAGCTCTGCCGCAAGCTCGAGGCGGACAGCTTCGGCCGTCTCGGGATGTACCTGTTCGACGGCCGCAGTGGACAAGAATTTCTTTATCGCAGCGAAGAGCGCTTTCCGATGTGCAGCACCTTCAAGTGGCTGGCCGCAGCGGCGGTGCTGGCCCGGGTGGATGCAGGCAAGGAGCGCCTCGACCGTCGCATCCGCTTCGCCGGGCAGGATCTGCTCGAATATTCGCCGGTGACCCGCTCCTTCGCCGACGGACCGGGCATGAGCGTGGCGCAACTGTGCGAGGCCGCGGTCGCGGACAGCGACAACACGGCGGCCAACCTGCTGCTCGACGCGCTGGGCGGACTGGAGGCCTTCAACGCCTTCCTGCGCGCGCAGGGCGACAGCCTTACCCGACTGGACCGCTACGAGCCCGACCTGAACGAAGCCCGCCCGGGCGACCCGCGCGACACCACCACACCCGCCGCGATGGGTGCCGACCTGCGCCGCCTGCTGCTGGGCGACGGTCTCGGCAGCCATTCTCGCCAGCAACTTACCGACTGGATGCTCGCCACCCGCACCAGCGGCGAGCGCCTGCGCGCCGGGCTGGAAGCCGGATGGCGCCTTGCCGACAAGACCGGCACCGGCGACAACGGCACCGCCAACGATGTGGGCGTCTACTGGACGCCGACCGGCCAGCCCGTCGTCCTCTGCGTGTTCCTGACCGGGGCCAGGACCGACCGGGCGGCGCAGGCCGCGGTAATGGCCAGCCTGGGCCGCCAGGTCAGGGCAGCGCGACTGGATTGAACGGCTGCGGATTCATGAGCGCAGCGGTGACGAAATGCTCGCCCGCGGCGCATTGCCTATGAAAAAAATCGGCGGCCGACCGAGACGGCCGCCGAGCGCTCGAAACCGCTTGCAGGCAAAGAGGAAGACGGGGGAAACCTGCAGCGGCAAAGCCAATTCGGCAACGAAAGGGGCGAGGCGGCGAGCGCCGGACGGCGCCGTTGCCCCGACGCCCTCATCTAAGTGCGGCATCCGGCGTGCCGGTCCGGTCCGCCTGCTCGGCGACCAGGTTGAGGATGCGCGCGAACAGGCGCCGGAACTGCTCGTCCGGTTCGGCCCCCAGGCGGGGATCGCCATTGTCGGCAAAGGCGCGGGCGATCTCGTGCCAGTCGTGTTCGGAGAGGCGCGCCTGGGCGGCGGGGATGACGACCTTTTCCTCCACGCTCATGTGCTCCCATTCGAGTTCGGCGAAGTGCTCCAGGGCGGTGGCGAAGCCGTCGATGTCGGCCCGGCCTTGCTCGAAGGCCGCCAGCGTCTGCTCGAGCTCGGCGAATCGGCGACCGCCGTCGCGATGCTGCCCTTCCAGCAGGCTCAGCGTGGCGTCGAGCCGATCGTCGTGCCCGCGCAGGCGGCGGAACAGCCAGTCCTCCTCCTTCGGATGATGCAGGGCTTCCGGGAAGACGCGGATGTAATGCAGCGCCGCCCGCAGCAGGCCGGAATCGGCCGCGACACCCTGCTCCCGGACCTGAGCCACCAGGTGGCGCAAGCCGTGGATTACCGCGGCGAGCGAGCGGTGTTCGTCCTTGATGATGCCGATCGCACGCTTCATCTCCTGGCCCGCGGCATTGCTCTCGACGGTGCACACCAGCACCGGGATGGCGCTGTGCTGCAGCACCTTGTGGGTCTGCGAGCCGAGCATCAGCCCGCGGATGCCTCGCCGGCCGTGCGAGGCCATGAAGATCAGGTCGCAGCCGCGGGCTTCGGCCGCCTCGACGATGGCTTCGAAGGGCCGGTCGGATGTGACAGCAAGCGTGTCGTACGCGACCCCGGCCGCGCGTGCGGACACCTCGGCCTTGGCCAGCACGGCACGCGCATGCCCTGCGGCGCCGGCGGCGAAGCCGGCCGGGTCCAGGCTGCGCTGCAGCGCGCCGTCCTGGGTGGCGCCGAAATCGGGCCGTGCATGGAAGAAGGTGATGTGCGCACCGAGCGGCCTGGCGAGCGCGAGGGCCTGCGCGACCACCTCGACGGCGAGATCCGAATCGTCGAGCGGAACCAGCAGATGTCGGTACATCGAATTTCTCCGGTATCGGTTTGCGGGAATCAGCGCGCAGGTGCCGCGACGCAGCGGTTGCGCTGGGTGCCGATGCCGGCGATCGTCCCTTCCATGACGTCGCCGTCGCGCAGGTAGCGGTTGTAGTGGGAGCCGTTGCCGGCGGGCGAGCCGGTGATCAGGATGTCGCCCGGCCACAGCTGGATGCGCGCGCTGAGGTATTCGATCAGGCGCGGGATGGGGAAGATCATGTCGGCGGTGCTCTCGTCCTGCATGGTGTCGCCGTTGAGCTTGAGTGTGATGCGCAGGTCCTGCGGCTGCGGCACCAAGCGCGCCGGCACGACGTAGGGCGCCGCCGGTGACGAGTGCGACCTTGTTGTCGAGCGTCATCTCAGGTCTCCCGCCGGGCCGCCCCAAGGGGATCTGCGCCCCCTCGGGGGGCAGCGCAGCGGCGGCAGCCGCAAGCGTGGGGGTCCTCACCTCAAGCGGCCTTCAAACGCCGCACGCGGATGTCGGCCTGTTCCTCGTGGCCGCTCATGTGCTCGTAGCCGCACAGGCGCGAGCAGTATTCGCCGACCATCACGGCGGCCTCGTCGGTGAGCACGCGCTGGTAAGTGTGGGTCTTGATGAACTTGCCCACCCACAGCCCACCGGTGTAGCGGCCGGCGCCCTGGGTCGGCAGCGTGTGGTTGGTGCCGATCACCTTGTCGCCATAGCTGACGTTGGTGCGGTGGCCGAGGAAGAGCGCGCCGTAGCGGGTCATGCGCTGCAGGTACCAGTCGGGGTCCCTGGTCATCACCTGCACATGCTCGGAGCACAGGCGTTCGGCTTCCTGCAGCGCCTCCTCGTCGGTGTCGCACAGGATGATCTCGCCGTAGTCGCGCCACGACACGCTCGCCACCGGCGCGGTGTCGAGGCGGGCCAGCACGGTTTCGATGGCGGCGGGCAGTTCGGCGGCGATCTTCTTGCTGGTGGTGATGCAGTAGGCGGGCGAAGTCGGGCCGCGTTCGGCCTGGCCGAGCAGATCCACCGCCACCAGTTCGGCGTCCACGGTGTCGTCGCAGATCACCATGGTCTCGGTCGGGCCGGCGATGAGGTCGATGCCGACGCGGCCGAAGAGCGGGCGTTTGGCTTCGGCGACGAAGGCGTTGCCCGGGCCGACGATCATGTCCACGCCTTTGATCGATTCGGTGCCGATCGCCGTCGCCGCCACCGCCTGCACGCCGCCCAGGCAGAAGATCTCGTCGGCGCCGGCCAGATGCATGGCGGCGACGATCTCGGCGCAGGGCTTGCCCTCGAAGGGCGGCGCGCAGGCGATCACCCGCTTCACCCCGGCCACCTGGGCGGTGAGCACGCTCATGTGGGCGGAGGCGATCAGCGGGTACTTGCCGCCGGGGATGTAGCAGCCCACCGAGTTCATCGGGATGTTGCGGTGGCCGAGGATGACGCCGGGCAGGGTCTCGACCTCGACGTCCGTCATCGAGTCGCGCTGGATCTGCGCAAAGCGACGGATCTGCGCCTGGGCGAAGCGGATGTCCTCCAGCGTCTTCGCCGGCAGGCCGGCGATGCAGGCCTCGATCTCTTCCGCACTCAGGCGGAAGCTCGCCGGCGACCACTTGTCAAACTTCGCCGAGTACTCGCGCACCGCGGCGTCGCCGCGGCTTTCGATGTCCTTGAGGATGCCTTCGACGGTGACGCGCACCTGGGCGTTGAGGTCGGCCTTCACTTCGGCCGGCTTGCCTTGCTTGATGTACTGGATCATGGGGTTCTCCTTGGGTGTCGGGGATTGCCCGTCATTCGGGCTGGATGTCGAGGGTGTTGATGAAGCGGGCGACCATGTTGTAGGCGGCGATCACGCCGACCAGCTCCACCGCCTGCTGGTCGTCGGGCGGTGCCGCGCACGCCGCGGTCACCGCCTCGGCCCTGGCGGCGCCGCCCTGTGTCATCTCCACGACGAGCCGCAGCACCGCGCGCTCGGTGGCGTCGAACAGGCCGTCGTCATTGCTTGCGCGGATGCCGTCGGCGAGCGCGGCGAACTGCGCCGCGCTGCCGCCGGCGCGCAGGAACTCCGGCCGGTGCTGCTGCAGCTCGTAGGCGCAGCCGGTGAGCGCCCCCACCGCGCAGATCGCCAGTTCGCGCAGCCGGTACGGCAGCGCCAGCTCGGTGCGCACCGCGCGCAGAAAGCCGCCCCAGCCGGTGACGAAGGGCGGGATGTGCAGCAACATGCGGTCGATGTCGAGCAGCCTGCCGCCGCGGCGGGACCGGAAAATCGGACGGAACGGGCGCTGGCGCCCAGCCGAAAGCCGACGTCTATGCTTCACAGCAGCGAGCGCAAGGGCCGGCGCGTCGGGCCCGCCGTCCCGGCTCGGCCCCACCTTCCTCAAGCGCAGGAGAACGACATGGTCAGCAGGAACACGATTTGTCTCTGGTACGACGGCACGGCCGAGGAGGCCGCCCGCTTCTACGCACGGACGTTTCCGGACAGCGCGGTGGGACGCATCCTTCGCTCCCCGGCCGACTATCCCTCCGGCAAGGCAGGCGACGTCCTCACCGTCGAATTCACCGTCATGGGCATCCCCTGCCTCGGGCTGAACGGCGGCCCGGGAATCACCCACAACGAGTCCTTCTCGTTCCAGGTCGCAACCGACGACCAGGCCGAGACCGACCGCCTGTGGAACGCCATCGTCAGCAACGGCGGCCAGGAAAGCGTGTGCGGCTGGTGCAAGGACAAATGGGGCCTGTCGTGGCAGATCACGCCGCGGGTGCTGACGGACGCCATCGCCGACCCGGACCCCGCCGCGGCCAAGCGGGCGTTTGAAGCGATGATGGAGATGGGGAAGATCGATGTTGCGGCGATCGAGGCTGCGCGGCGGGGGTGATGCCGATTCGCTGCCGCTTGCGCCAGCGAGTAGTGCTGCTTGTCCGCCGGGCAGTCCTCGGCGGCGCCTCTGCGGTGCGCGCAGGAGCGGCCGCGCTTCGATGTCTTCCTAACGGTGGGCTGCCGGCGCCACAGGATTGCAGTGCGGCGTCGGGTCGCCTACAAGAAGGGGTGTAACGATCTGCCGGGTGGCGACAGATCCTGCGCTCTTTCACTGGAGGTCCCATGATCACCAACCGCGAGTCAGGCACCAATGTCCACGAGATCGCCGATGGCATCTACCGCATCAACACCCCCATCCGGTTTCCGGATGGCGCCGCTTTCAGCTTCAATCAGTACTTGATCGTGGACGACGAGCCGCTGCTCTTTCACACCGGGCCACGAAAGCTGTTCCCGCCGGTCAGCGAGGCCATCGCCCGCGTGCTGCCGCTCGAACGGCTGTGCTATCTCGGCCTGTCGCACGTCGAGGCCGACGAATGCGGCTCACTGAACGAATTCCTCGCGGCAGCCCCGCGGGCCGTGCCGCTGTGCGGTCAGATTGCCGCCATGGTGTCGATGAACGACCTGGCGGACCGCGCGCCGCGCGCGATGGCCGACGGCGAGTCGCTCGTCACAGGCCGCCACACGATGCGCTGGTTCGACACGCCGCACGTGCCCCACGCCTGGGAGTGCGGGCTGATGATGGACGTATCCACCCGCACCTTCTTCTGTGGAGATCTGTTCACACAGCCGGGCGCCGGCGAGTTGGCGCTGACGGAAGCCGACATCCTCGCCCCGAGCGAAGCCTTCCGAGCACCGATGGATTACTTCGCTCATGCGCCGAGCACCCGCGCCACGTTGACCCGGCTCGCCGACGAGCAGCCGACGACGCTGGCCTGCATGCACGGTAGCGCGTGGCGAGGCGACGGTGGTTCGTTGCTGCGGGAACTGGCTAGCGTGCTCGCCAAAGCCGCATAGCCGGAGGCGTCCGGCAAACCTTCGCGACCGCAGGACGATCCGCCTACCGCACGATCCTGACCATCTGCTCTTCGGGAAGAACGGCTCTTGCGGATGACTTCCCCTTCTTCCTGGAAGCGGCCATCTCGCGTTTCAGATGGCCCGAACCGTCGGGAGCAGTCACGTACTAGGCAGCGAGCTCAACCGCTCTTGTTTCAAGCAGGTCGATCAGGATGCGCTCAACACGACTTCCCCCAACGCCAACGCGTTGATCTGCAGATATCAGCTTCAATGTATCGGCTGCCTCGGCGTACTGCCCCCTGGCAAACTGGCTGACGGCGTCAACCAGCCTGAGCGAGAGCCGTGTCTGGTCGCTGGGCTCCTTGGCCGTGATAGCCGCCCTGCTTTGCTCAAGGGCACCAGTATCCCCCGCCGATGCCTGAATTCCCGCGAGATGCAGCGCTATGAACGGATGCGACAGCATAGAATTGAACCGCTCGGACAGGACGGAAACCGCGGCTGAAATCGGGCGCGTAGCTCCGGTGCGCAGGTATTCACGCAACAAGAAACCGCCACAGTCAGCCAGGGTCAACACCGGACCACAGCGAGTGACCTCTGGTGCACAGTAACGCTCATAGCGCTGCCATGCCTGCTCGGTTAGCCCCAACTGCCACTCGGCCAGTGCCAGGTGCCACTGCACATGACCATACATCGCGCCGCCCTCCGCCGCCGGGCGGTGTTCATTCAGCCAGCAACCCAGCAATTCCAATGACTCTCCGGGTTCGCCCTGGTCGTGTAACACGTGCGCATAGCTGTGAATAACGTAGGGAGCCTGTGGGCGCCGCTGCAGTGCTTGCTCGACAAGCGCCCGACCACGCTTCTGATCACCGGCCTCACTGGCTGCGAACCCCAGGCGTGCGAGCCAGGCCCAATCATCACGCAAACTGGGATCGACCGATTCCATGATATTGAGAACGCGCTCAAGCTTGCGCTCACCTCCGTAGAAGATCAGATAACCGCAAAGTTGCGAAATGACCAGCAGGTCTCTGGGATTGGCAGCAACGTAGGCCTCGGTAGCGGCAAGGTTGGTATAGGGATCTTCAAGCAGGGCAAAGAGTGCGGAGATGTGCGCACGCTCCCAGGGCAGCGCAGATCGTGCTGCCAGTAGGGCACGTTCTTTGAATAGATCGGCATCTGCAGCGTTGGCGTCTTTGCCAAGCATATGACGTGCAGCAAGGGCCAGCGCGAGATTGCTGTCCAGCGCCAAAGCCTGATCGAGAGCTTCCACAGCGCCGGTCTCAGAACCGAGGATGAGATCAACAGCGAGCTGATACCGTTCTGCAGCTTTTGGACAATCAGTGGTAAGCGGTCTACCGGTACGCGCGTCGATCATTTTGGCTCCTTGGGCTGCAAGTTGCCGATGCGAAAACGGTTTCAGTGTAGTTCACCCGTCGGCGCCGGGATGTCTGATAGGAGCGAACCTGTTTCGCCGCCGAGAGCACCCAGTTGCACACCGGCGCGTAGGGCGAAATGCGGTGCTCAACCAAGCTCGCTGCGGATTTGTAGCAGAGGGTGAAATTTCGATGCGATCAGCTAGCCCCTTTGGGACTTGTTCGCCAATGTCCGGAGTTGGCCGGTAGCGCAAGATCGCGAGTCATCGTTGGAGAGGCAACTCCGCTCCGGAAGCCGCCATCCACGCCATGCCAGCAACTCGGCCAGAGCGGCCAGTCACAACGTCTAGCCCGGTTCACTGTTTCCGACCCGATCCGGACATTCGGCCTGGCGAGCATCAGCGGCAGGAAACTGAGCACAGAAGGCATTGAGGATGGGAGTCCTGCTCGGCGCCTTTGCTGAGGTTCAACGGACCATAAGGCTGCTGCCGCTCCAAGCGTTAAAGCGGCAGGAGACGTCCACTAAAAAAAATCGGAGCGATTCAACCGGCCTCCACGAAACCCGGTGCGATTCACTCTGGTCCAGTCATTGCTCAACGGGGCTTCACGAACGGCGGCGCGATTCAGGCGGCAGGGAATGGAATCCGGCACTGCGCAGTGCGAAGACGCCGCTACGCTGTGCCGGCTACGAATATCGGTTTCCTTATCCGGCGATCAAGGCGCCGCTGTCGAGGTCGATCACAGTGCCGGTGAGGGCGCGAGCTTGCATGGCGAAGAGGTAGGCGGCGGCGGTGTCGTCAGGGCTGGCGGCGAAGCCGACGGGCAGCGTGCTGTTGAGCTTGTCGAACACGGCGGCGCGGGCGGTGTCGTCCAGGTGCGCCCAACTGGGAGTGTTGACGGGGCCGGGGCTGACAGCGTAGACGCGCAGCGGGGCGAGTTCCTTTGCCATCTGCCGGACCGCGGCTTCCAGCGCGGCATTGATCAGCGTCTTGACGAGCGCATTGGCCGTGGGCTTGCGGGCCAGCATGCCGGAGGTCAGGCCGATGGACCCACCGGCGCGCAGACGCGGGGCGGCGTGCTTGGCGGCCAGCAGGCTGACGTAGAGCTTGCTGACCACCGCATCGCGCAGGGCAGCGAAGTCTTGTGTGACGAGTGGCGAGGCCGCGACCAGGCCGCCGGCGGTGACGACCAGGTGGTCGAGCGAGCCGATGCGCGCGAAGTAGTCGGCGACTTGTTCTTCGTCGCGCGCGTCGAGCACTTCGGTAGCGATACCCGGAATGGCGTGGGCGGCGGCAGCCAGCTTGTGGGCATCGCGTCCGGCAACGAGGACTTTGGCGCCTTGTGCGGCAGCGCCATGGGCGACGGCGAGGCCGATGCCGGAGCTGCCGCCGATAACGACGATTTGTTTGTCTTTGAGTGACATGATGGACTCCTTGGCGGTGGGCTTAGTGACCGACGATGCCCATTTGCTGCAACAGCGCCAGGTTGTCTTCCAGATGCCAGTTCTCGGCGATGCGCCCGTCGGCAATGCGGTAGATGTCGGTCGCGATGAAATCCACCTTTTGGCCCTTGCCCTGCACCCCGTTGAAACTGCCGGTGAAGTGCCCGGTGAAGTGCAGGCGGCCCACCACGCGGTCGCCAACGAGGAGCATTTCGTCGACCGAAGCGGCAAGGTCGGGCACGGCGGCGCGAAAGTGGCTGGAGGCAAACATGGGGCCTTCAACACCTTGCGGGCGGCCGGACGGCAAAGTGCGGTCGATAAAGTCGCTGGCAAGCGCCGCTTTGGCATAGCTGGCATCACCCGTGTTCCAAAAGGCGTAGTAGCGGCGGGCGGCCAGCATCATGGCTTCACGCTGCGGGGCGGCAATGCCCTGATCGACGATGAGCGATGACGCGCTGGGCAGCGCGGGCGTGTCGGCGGCGCAGGCGACAGCGGCCGTGAGTGTTAATGCGAGGGCGATAGTGATGTGCCGGAGTCGTGGTGTCGTCATGGAGTCGTCCTTTATCGGTCAGTCGTCAGCCCCTTGCTGACGTGCCTCTATTTTTATATTTTTGCTTTTGGATAAAAATACAGCTAAACGCACAACCATCTATTCCAGTTTGGAAAACATAGCGAGGGTCAAGCATGGTGGAACTGGCCGATATGCGCTTTTTTGTGAGCGCCGTAGCCTGCGGTAGTTTGTCGGCGGCGGGACGTGAGCTGGGCTTTTCACCGGCGGTGGGCAGCAAGCGTCTATCTCGGCTGGAGGCGGATCTGGGCGTGCGCCTGCTGCAGCGCAGCTCACGTCGCTTGGCGTTGACAGAAGAAGGGGCGATCTACTACGAACGCTGTCAGGTGATTCTGGCCGAGGTGGACGATGCGGAGGTGGCGGTGGGCCGTGGCCGGCACGAGGCGCAGGGCGTGCTGCGTGTGTCCTCGCCGGTTGCACTGGGTCGTCGCTGGATCGGGCCGGCGCTGGCCGAGCTAGCGGCGATGGCACCACGATT
Source organism: Azoarcus sp. DD4 (assembly GCF_006496635.1). NCBI lineage: Bacteria > Pseudomonadati > Pseudomonadota > Betaproteobacteria > Rhodocyclales > Zoogloeaceae > Azoarcus > Azoarcus sp. DD4. The sequence continues at coordinate 1,771,218 of NZ_CP022958.1, read as the reverse complement.
GACGGTGCAGCTGATGCTGTCGGATCAGATTGTCGATTTGATTGAGGGCGGCCTGGATTGTTCGGTGCGAATCGGCGGTACGGCGGATTCGCGGCTGATTGCGCGGCACCTCACCGACAATCGCCGCATCATCTGCGCGGCCCCGGCTTATCTGGCCAAGCGCTGTGCGCCGCAGACGCCGGAACACTTGGCCAAGCACGATTGCATCGTGATGAGCCGCAGCGGCGTGGCTCACGCAGACTGGCGACTGGAGCAGCGCGACACGGGCGCGCTAACGACCGTGAGGGTGAAGGGGCGATTTGCGACGGATAACGGCGAACTTGCACATGACTGGGCGCTCGCGGGCTTGGGCTTGGTACGTCGCTCTATCCTCGACGTGGCGGACGAGTTGGCCAGCGGCCGGTTGGTGGAGGTGCTGCCGCAGTGGGCAGGTCCGCGCGCGCCGGTGCAGGTGCTGTACGCGTCACGCCGTCATCTGCCGGCGCGGGTGCGGCTGTTCATAGATCACTTGGCTGCGATGTTTGCACGGGTGGCGACATAGCTAGATGAGGAGGAGAGCAAGAAGCAAAGCGTGGATTACCATCGGCGATGGAGCAAGGTGCATTCTGGCATCGACGAGCGGACGCCGGAGACTCACGTCATTGAAGTCACAGCCAATATCATCGGTGACGCACCGATCCGGCCCGCGTTGCTCGAACGAGTTTCGTCGGAAAACGCGTTGGCCAGTATCGGTGGCGGAGACGCTTATGAATGGAAGGCATGCCACGCCGTGTATGGACTTGGCACCCGTGAACGCGTCGGAAGGCCACTTCATTATCTAGAGCGGCCGGTACCGCGAGGTTCGCCGAACGTCGGCAATGGCCGGTCAGCAACCCCTAGGCACCGCAGTGCCCCTCAAACCCGAAACACCAACACCGCCCCCGCCAGCCCCCCAGCCAGTTCCTCCAGCTTCCGCGCCGCTCCCGCAGCCCGCACCACCACCTGCGAGTTGTCTTCCACCATCCGCGCGATCTCATCCACCTTGCCCGCCACCTCGGTGCTACCGCGGCTCTGCTCCCTGACTGCTTCGGCGTTGCCGTCGATCTCGCGGGTGGTGGTTGCCACCGCGTCGCCGGCAGCGAGCATGACCTGTTGCAGGCCGGCGAGTTGTTCCAGGGCGGCTTCCAGCGAGCGATGGCCGGATTGCAGCGAATCGCCCACCGTTGCCGATTGCGCGCCCAGCGCGGTGGCGACTTCCTCGATGCCTCCGGCGGCCTGGCTGGAGTGTTCGGCGAGCTTGCGCACTTCGTCGGCGACGACGGCGAAGCCGCGGCCTTGTTCGCCGGCGCGGGCGGCTTCGATGGCGGCGTTGAGGGCGAGCAGGTTGGTCTGGCCGGCGATGCCCTTCACTTGATGGGTGAGTTCGGCGATGGCGGCGGTGCGGCGCAGGAAGTCTTCAACAAGCTGGCGGATTTCGGTGAAGGCGGTGTGCACCCGGTCGACTTCGCTGCGTCAGGTCGAGCGCGTGGCTGCCTTCCTGGGTGCCGTTGAGGCTGTGCAGCGCGTTGGCGCGGACCTGTTCGGTGCCGTCGGCAACCAGCGCGATGCTGGCGCTCATCTGTTCCATGGTGGTCACCACCACGCCGGTGGCGTCGGTCTGGCTGGCGGCGCCGCGCTCGGCCTCGCGGGCGTCGGCCGCCCACAGTGTGCCGTCGGGCTCGGCGAGGATGCATTCGGGGCGCTGCAGGTCGTGGCCGACGAAGCGGATCGCCTCGCGGTCGAGCTGCCAGCCCTTGAGCGGATTGGGGGTGCGGGAATTCATGGGGACTCCGGTTCAGCGCGGGGAGGTTTCCGGCACCAGGCCGAGCAGCTGCGCGGCATTGCCGCCGAGGATGCGGGCGCGGTCGTCGTCGTTGAGGCCGGGGATGGCAGCGACCAGGCCGTGGACGTCGTCGCTGCCCATGTCGAAGGGGTAATCGGTGCCGACCACCACCTGGCCGATGCCGACCTGGTCGATCAGCCAACGCACCGCCTGCGGCGAATACACCAGCGAGTCGATCCAGATCTGGCGCAGGTAGTCGCTGGGCTTGCGGGCGATGGCGCCGGCTTCCGGGCGCACCTTGTAACCGTGGTCGGAACGGCCGGCGTAGGTGGGCAGGTAACCGCCGCCGTGGGCGGCGAGGATGCGCAACGCCGGGTGGCGGTCGAGCACGCCGCCGAAGATCAGGTGCGACAGCGCGATGGTGGTTTCCAGCGGCTGGCCGATCAAATTGGAGAGGTAGTGCTGCTGCAGCCGGCTGCCGAGATTGGCGCCGAAGGGATGGACGAAGACCACGCAGCCGAGCGCTTCCACCTTCGCCCAGAAGCGCTCGAGGCGGGCATCGCTCAGTTCCATGCCGTCGATGTGGGTGGAGATCTCCACCCCGCGCAGGCCGAGCCGTTTGACGCCGTGCTCGAGCTGGGCAAGCGCCAGTTCCGGATGCTGCAGCGCCACCGTGCCGAGGCCGAGGAAGCGCGCCGGGTGTTCGGCGCACATTGCGGCGATCGCCTCGTTCTGCTGACGCACGACCTCTTCGGCGAGTTCGGCGCCGGCCCAGTAGTAGTACTGCGCCGGCGACGGGCTCAGCACCTGCACATCCACGCCCATCGCATCCATCTCGCGCAGTCGCAGCGCGACATCGACCAGGCGCGGACCGGCGTGCGGCAGCATCGTCTCGCGGTTGTGGGTCATCGAGGCCTCGCCCATCGACTCGGCCAGCGCGGCGGCTTCGACCTGGCGTTCGGCTGCGCCCTCGACCAGCGCCTCGACCGCCGGCACCAGCGCATGGCAGTGCAGATCTATGGTGTGCGGATGGCGTTCGTCGCGGCGCGGCGCGGCGGTACCACAGGCCGGCGGACAGGCCGGGCCGCAGGGATGCAACTGGATCGCCGTCACGACTCAGGCCCCCGGCGCGCCGGCGTTGGAACTGGCAACGAAGCAAGCCGCGGACTGCAGCGCACGCGGCGAAGCGGCCGCGCAAAGGCGTGGTGTGACGATACGGCTTGTCTCCTGTCTTTATCTGTCTGCCCGCGCACCGGGCTGAGCGGGGCGGCGGGAGCGTTCGCTGGCACCTTTTGCGCACCATGCAAGCGCGTGAAGGAAAGAGTAAATCCCCTCCATTCATCAAAAAAATCGTTTGATCCCATGACAGGTATCGACACGACGGATGAAAGACAGGGCCGGCACACGACGACCGGCTTCGCTTCGATAACGACAGCGACAGGGGACTTCCGCAATGCGCTTCAACCGACTCGACCTCAACCTGCTGGTGGTGCTCGACGCCCTGCTGAGCGAACAGAACATCACCCGCGCCGGCGAGAAGGTGTATCTGAGCCAGTCGGCCACCAGCGGCGCGCTGGCGCGGCTGCGCGAGTTCTTCGGCGACGAATTGCTGGTGCAAGTGGGCCGCAAGATGGTGCTGACGCCGCTGGGCGAGAGCCTGGTGACGCCGGTGCGGGCGATCCTGATCCAGATCCAGATCCAGATCCTGATCCTGATCCAGATCCAGATCCAGACCACGATAGAACAGCGGCCGGAGTTCGACCCCGCCAGCGCCGACCGCAAATTCCCCCTGATCATGTCCGACTACACCGCGACGGTGCTGATGCCGGAGGTGATCCGCGCCGCCAGCGAGATCGCGCCCAGGGTCAGCTTCGAGCTGCTGACGCCGACCGACGCGCCGGTCGAGGAGCTGGAGCGCGGCCACGCCGACTTCATCCTGCTGCCGGACAACTTCCTCTCCGACCAGCACCCGCGCTGCGCGGTGTTCGAAGAGTCCTTCGTCTGCCTGTGCTGGCGCGACAATCCGCTGATCGGCGAGACCCTGAGCCTGGACGAATACCTCGGCCTCGGCCATGTGATGGTGCGCTTCGGCAGCCAGCGCCGGCCGAGCGTGGATGAATGGCTGACCGACAAGTTCGGCATCGAGCGCCGCGCCGAGGTGGTCGCCACCACCTTCAGCGCGGTGCCGCACTACGTCGTCGGCACCACCCGCATCGCCACCATCCACCGCCGCCTGGCCGAGCTGTGGGCGAGCTACCTGCCGCTGCGCGTGCTGCCGGCGCCACTCGACATCCCCAACATGGGCTGGAGCCTGCAGTGGCACCAGTACCGCGACGTCGACCCCGCCACCCGCTGGATGAGCCGGCTGATCCAGGACACGGCGAAGTCGCTGGGAGGCTAGTGCGCCCCTGGCGCAGCCTGCGCCGGGCTGCTCCTGCACTCGCGGAGGCCAGCGGCCCATGGCTGCCGAGGCAAATTGCCACCGAGGTCCGGATTCAGTTCCCACCAATTCGGTTTTTTCGATTCAAAAGTCTTCTCATTCCTGATTTTTCTTTCTTCCATCGACCGCTATCCTCCAGGAGTCATTTCCTCACCAGGAGCCTTCGATGAAAGGATTCTCTTTGTTTGCCGCAGTACTTGCCCTCGGGCTCACCCTGAACGTGGCCGAAGCCGAAGCTGCCAAGCGCCTCGGCGGCGGTAGCTCGTCGGGCATGCAACGGCAGATGACCACGCCCAGCACGTCCCCCAGCACCACGCAGATGCAGACGCCCACCGCGCCCACGGCTTCGACCGCCGCGAAGACGCCGGCCACCGCGGCGGCCCCGGCGGCTCAGCCCAAGCGCTCGTGGATGGGCCCGCTCGCCGGTCTGGCCGCCGGTCTGGGTCTCGCGGCACTGGCCTCGCACCTGGGCTTCGGTGAAGAACTCGCTTCGATGATGATGATCGGCCTGCTGGTCATGGCCGTGCTGGTGGTCGTCGGCCTCATCATGCGCCGTCGTGCCGCGGCCCAGCAGCCCGCCCTGGCGGGTGCCGGTGCAGGTGGCATGCACTACGCCGGCTCCGCCCCGACGCGGGGCAGCTACGATGCAGCCGTCCCGCCGGCCGCTGCCACGGCGTCCAGTGCGCAGACGGCCTTCGACGCCCCCACTGCCGCCGGCAACATTCCGGCCGGGTTCGACGTGGCCGGCTTCGTCCGCCAGGCCAAGGTCAACTTCATCCGCCTGCAGGCCTCGCACGATGCCGGCAACCTCGAAGACCTGCGCGAGTTCACCACGCCCGAGATGTTCGCGGAACTCAAGACCAATATCCTCGCCCGCAGTGAAGCGGCGCAGCAGACCGACGTGCTCGAGATCGAGGCGGAAGTTCTGGAAGTGGTCGAGGAAGCCTCGCGCTACGTCGTCAGCGTGCTCTACCGCGGCCTGCTGCGCGAAGACCGCGACAGCGCACCCGAGCCCATCAACGAGATCTGGCACCTGGTCAAACCGCGCGACGGCAGCGGCGGCTGGCGCCTGGCGGGTATCCAGCAGGCGCAGTAAGCGCATTACAGCGATGGCGGGGGCGGCCAGCGCCCTCCCCGCCATCCAGCGGTTCCAGCAGAAAAGCGCCCCGCAGGGCGCTTTTCTGCTTTCGGGCGCTTATGCTTTATTCAAAAGCACAACACGAGGCCGTCCCCATGTGCCCGTCCGCTCCGCTTCAGCCGGAAGTGCTCTACACCGCCTGCGATCCGGCAGCGCTCGATTTCGGCAGTACCGACGAACTCCCCGATCTCGACGCCGCCCTGATCCACCCGCGCGCCGTCGAGGCGATGCATCTCGGCCTCGACATCCGCAAGGACGGCTACAACCTCTTCGTGCTCGGCGAGACCGGCAGCGGCCGCCACGCCATCACCCGCCAGTTGCTCGAAACCGAACGCCGCGGCGGCGAACCACCGGCCGACTGGTGCTACACCTACAACTTCGCCGAACCGGCCCGCCCCTGCCTGCTGCGCCTGCCCTGCGGCCGTGGTCCCGGCCTGCGCGACGACATGCAGCGCCTGGTCGACGCCCTGCTGCCGGCGATCACCGCGGTATTCCAGAGCGACGACTACCGTGGCCGCCTCGAAGCCTTGCAGGACGAGGAGAAGCAGCGCGAGGAAGCAGCACTGCAGGCGCTCGGCAACGAGGCCGTGACGCTGGGCATCGCGCTGCTGCGCACGCCCCACGGTTTCGCCTTCGTGCCCCTGAAGGAAGGCGAGGAGACGCTGACGAAGGAAGAGTTCGAAGCGCTGCCGGATGCGCGCAAGGACGAACTCGCCGGCCACATCAAGATGCTCCACGAGCGCATGCACAAGCTGATGGAGCAGTTTCCGCGCTGGCGCCAGGACATGCAGGACCGCATCAAGCAGGCCGGCAGCGAGGCCCTGCGCGCCACCGTGACCCACCTGGTCGATGCGATCAGGCCGCGCTACGACGACCTCCCCGTCGTCACCGCCTACCTCGACGCAGTTCTGCAGGACATCATCGAAACCGGGGAATCCCTGCACACCTCGACCCAGAGCGAAGGCGACACCGAAACCACCACCTACAGCGGCCTGATTACCGTGCAGCGTTATCTGGTCAACCTGCTGGTGGAGAACCCCGCCGACGGCCAGCGGCCGGTGGTCCATGAAGACCATCCGACGCTGCAGAACCTGGTCGGCCGCATCGAGCACGTGGTGCACATGGGCACCCTGCTCTCCAACTTCACCCTGATACGGGCCGGCGCGCTGCACCGCGCCAACCGCGGCTTCCTGATGCTGGACGCGGTCAAGGTGCTGTCCCAGCCCTACGCCTGGGAAGGTCTCAAGCGCTGTCTCACCGCCGGCCATGTCCGCATCGAGTCGCTGTCCGACCTGATCGGTCTCACCAGTACGGTCCAGCTAGAACCCGAACCGATGCCGCTCGAACTCAAGATCGTGCTGATCGGCGAGCGCCTCATCTATTACCTGCTGTCGCAGTACGACCCGGAGTTTCCTGCGCTCTTCAAGATCAACGCCGACATGGACAGCGAGGTCGAGCGCAATCCGCAGAACACCGCCCACTACGCGCGGCTGATCGCCACCCTGGCACGCCGCGACGCGCTGCGCCCCTTCAGCGCCGCAGCGGTTGCCCGGCTGATCGAGCAGGCAGCGAGGCTGGCGAGCGATGCCGAGCGCCTCAGCACCCAGACCCAGCCGCTCGACGACCTGATGCGCGAGGCCGACTACTTCGCCGGCGCGGCGCACGCCACGCGCATCGAGCGCGAGCACGTCGAGGCGGCGCTCGACGCCCATCGCCGTCGCCACGAACGCATCCGCGAGCGCTACCGCGACGGGATCCTGCGCGGCCAGCTGCTGGTCGATACCGCCGGCAGCGCGGTCGGCCAGGTCAATGGGCTGGCCGTGGTGCCGCTAGGCGACAGCAGCTTCGCCCACCCGGTGCGCATCACCGCCGCGGTGCGTGTCGGCGAGGGCGAGGTGGTGGACATCGAGCGAGAGGTCAAGCTCGGCGGGCCGATCCACTCCAAAGGCGTGCTCATCCTGTCGTCCTTCCTGGCCGCCCGCTTCGGCCGGCGCATGCCGCTGTCGCTCAAGGCCAGCCTGGTGTTCGAACAGTCATACGGCGGCATCGACGGCGACAGCGCCTCGCTGGCCGAACTCGCGGCGCTGCTGTCCGCGCTCGGCAATGTGCCGCTGCGCCAGTCGCTCGCGGTCACCGGCTCGGTCAACCAGTTCGGCGTGGTGCAGCCGGTGGGCGGCATCAACGAAAAGATCGAGGGCTATTTCGACATCTGCGCGGCGCGCGGTCTCACCGGCGAGCAAGGCGTGCTGATCCCCGCCGCCAATGTCTGCCACCTGATGCTCAGGCGCGAGGTGGTGGACGCCGCCCGTGCCGGGCGCTTCCGCATCTGGCCGGTAGCGAGCGCCGACGAAGCGATGGAATTGCTGAGCGGCCTGCCGGCCGGCGTACCCGACGACGAGGGCGAGATGCCGGCCGAGTCCTTCAACGCCCGCGTCGCCACCGGGCTGCGCCAGCTCACACAACTGCGGCGCGAGTTCGCCCGTCCGCTCACGCCGCCCAAGCCCGGCAGCAAGGCCGAAGACGCCTGAACCTCAGTCCGGCAGACGGTCGCGCAGGTAATCGACCAAGGCATCCAGCGTCGCCAGCCGGCCGTAGTCCGCTTCCGGGATCGCCACCTTCAGCCGGGTGGCGAGGCCGATCAGGAAGTTGAGCCAGTCCATCGAATCGAGATCGACCTGCTGGCGCAGCGGCCGGTTGCCGCGCAATGCGTCCGTTTCCACTTCCGGCGCGATCGTCTTCAGCGTCGCCAGCACGACGGCGCGCAGTTCGGTATCGTCCATCCCGCCTCCCTAGAGTTCCTCCGGCCGCTGCAGCAACTCGCGCACCTCGGCGAGAAAGCGCGCGCCGCGATGGCCGTCCGACACCCGGTGATCGGCCGCCAGGCTGGCGGTGACCACCGGCACGACCTGCATCACGCCGTCTTCCACCCACGGCCGCGGCGCGATGCGGCCGAAGCCGACCAGCGCCACCTGCGGCGGATGGATCACCCCCAGCACCGCCTCCACGCCCTGGTCGCCGAGATTGGTGACGGTGATGGACGGATCGCGCATCTCCGAGCTGCGCAGCGAGCCGGCGCGGGCGCGTTTCACCAGGTCGCCGAGCTCGGCCATCAGCACGCCGAGCGGCTTGGCATCGGCCTCGTGCAGCGCCGGCGCGATCAGCCCGCCCTGGCGCAGCGAAATCGCCACGCCGATGTGCACCGCCGCAGCCGGCTCGAAGCCGCCGTCGCGGTACCAGCCGTTCATCTCGGGATAGCGCTTCGCGGCCAGCGCCACCGCCTTCAGCTGCAGCACCGCCATCAGCAGGCGCGCGGTGATCGGGCGATCGGCATTGGCGGCGGCCAGCCAGGCCTGGGCGCGCGCCAGCGGAACCGACTCGAACAGGTAGTAGTGCGGGATCTCGCGCTTGGCGCGGCTCATCGCCGCGGCGATGGCACGGCGGGTTTCGGCGATGCGGTCGACGGCGACAGCGGGCGCCGCTTCCGCTGCGCCGGGCGCCGCCGCCGCGGCACGTTCGACATCGGCCAGCGTCACCGCACCGTCGGGGCCGCTGCCCTGCAGGCCGGCGAGCGCCACACCCAGTTGCTCCGCCCTGCGCCGCGCCGCCGGCGAGATGCGCAGCCGCGCCCCGGCCGACGGTGCCGCCACCGCCACCGCGCTGATTGGCTGTACCGCGGCCGGCGCCGCCTTCGCCGACGGCCTGCCGTGCGCCCTTGGCGATTTCGCCGCCGGCGCCTTCTCGCCGGGCGCCAGCACGATGGCGAGCACGGTGCCCACCGGGATCTTCTCGCCCGGCTGCACCAGCAGCTCGTGCATCGTGCCGTCCTGCCAGATCTCCACGTCCACCGCCGCCTTGGCGGTATCCACCACCACCACCGCCTGGCCCTTCTTCACCGCGTCGCCGGGCCGCACCAGCCATTCCAGCAGCCTGCCTTCGTCCATGTCGGCGCCGAGCGAGGGCAGCTTGAAGTCGAACATCGGCCTACGCCCCCACCAGCGCCTTCACCGCCGCGACGATCTTGCCGACCTGCGGCAACGCCGCCTCTTCCATGTGCTTGGCATAGGGAATCGGCACCTCCTCGCTGCACACCCGGACCGGCGGTGCGTCGAGCTCGTAGAAGCTGTCCTCGACGATGCGGGTGATCACCTCGGCGGCGAGGCTGCCGCTCCGCCAGCCCTCGTCCACCACCACCGCGCGATGCGTGCGCGCCACCGAGGCGGCGATGGTTTCGGTATCGAGCGGACGCAGCACGCGCAGGTCGACCACCTCGACGTCGATGCCCTCGGCCGCGAGTTCCTCCGCCGCCTGCAGCGCCTTGGGCAGGCAGCCGCCGTAGGCGAACACGCTCGCGCGGGTGCCGGCGCGCCGCACCGCCGCGCGGGCGATGTCGCACCGCCGTTCGTCCGGCAGCTCGTCCTCCAGGTTGTAGAGCTGGGCGTGCTCGAAGATCACCACCGGGTCGGGGTCGGCCAGCGCCGGTGCCAGCATGCCGCGCGCATCCGCCACGGTGGCCGGCGCCAGCACCCGGATGCCGGGGATGTGGGCGTACCAGTTCTCCAGGCTGTGCGAATGCTGGGCGGCGAGCTGGCGGCCGGCGCCGGTGGCCATGCGCACGACCAGCGGCACCGAGCACTGGCCGCCGGACATGTGGCGCAGCAGCGCCGCGTTGTTGACGATCTGGTCCAGCGCCAGCAGGCTGAAATTGACCGTCATCACCTCGACGATGGGCCGCATGCCGCCGAGCGCCGCACCGATGCCGGCGCCGACGAAGCCGAGTTCCGACAGCGGCGTGTCGCGGATGCGCTCCGGGCCGAACTCCTCCAGCAGGCCCTTGGACACCGCGTAGGTGCCGCCGTAACGGCCGACGTCCTCGCCCATCAGGAAGACGCGCGGGTCGGTGGCGAGCGCCTCGCGCAAGGCCAGGCGCAGCGCCTCGCGGTAGCTCATCCTCATGGCTGCGCTCCCGGCGTGTACACGTCCCTCGGCAGATCCTCGACCGGCTCCCAGGGGGCGGCCTCGGCGAACGCCACCGCGGCGTCGATCTCCGCTCCGGCTTCGGCATCGAGCGCGAGGAAGCCTTCCTCCGTCAGCATGCCGGCCGCCTTCAGCTGCGCAGAAAAGGTGTGGATCGGCCCGCGCGCCTTCCACGCCTCGACCTCGGCCTTGTCGCGGTACAGCTCGGGGTCGAACATGGAATGCGCACGGAAGCGGTAGGTCTGCAGTTCGAGGAAGACCGGGCCCTCGCCCTCGCGCACCTGGCGCGCCGCCTGCGTGGTGGCCTCCAGCACCGCGCGCACATCCATGCCGTCGGCCTTGCAGGTGGCCATCCGGTAGCTGGCGGCCTTGGCGCAGAGATCGGTCTGCGATTCGGAGCGCGCCAGCGCGGTACCCATCGCGTACAGGTTGTTCTCGCAGCAGAACAGCACCGGCAGCCGCCACAGCGCAGCGAGGTTCATCGCCTCGTGGAAGGCGCCTTCGGCGACCGCCCCCTCGCCGAACACGCAGGCGGTGACGCGGCGCACGCCCTGCATGCGGTCGGCCAGCGCCAGCCCCGTCGCCAGCGGCAGGCCGCCGCCGACGATGGCATTGCCGCCGTAGAAATGGCGCGTCACGTCGAAGAGGTGCATCGAGCCGCCGCGCCCGCGCGAACAGCCGGCCGCCTTGCCGAACATCTCGGCCATGATCGCGCTCATCGGCACGCCGCGCAGCAGCGCATGGCCGTGCTCGCGGTAGGTAGCGACGACGTTGTCCCCGTCCTCCAGTGCATGCATCGTGCCGGTGGCGCAGGCCTCCTCGCCGATGTAGAGATGGAGAAAACCGCGGATCTGGCCGGCCCCGTACAGCTCGGCGCATTTCTCTTCCATGCGGCGGATGCGCAGCATGTCGGCGAGCAGGCGCAGCGCCAGCGGGCGGGCGGTCGTCGTGGCGGTCGCAGTGGTCGCGGTAGTCTTGCGCGTCATGCGCCGGCCTCCAGCGTCGAGGTGTCGCCTTCGGGCAGGCCGAGTTCGCGCGCCTTCAGCAGGCGCCGCATGATCTTGCCGCTGCGGGTGCGCGGCAGCACCGGCAGGAAATCGATCTCCTTGGGCGCGACCGCCGCACCCAGCCGCTTGCGGGCGTGGCCGAGCAGTTCCAGGCGCAGCGCCTCGTCGGCCACGTAACCCTGCCTGAGCGAGACGAAGGCCTTCACCACCTCGCCCACCATCTCGTCCGGCTTGCCGATCACCCCGGCCTCGGCCACCGCCGGGTGCTCCATCAGCGCGCTCTCGACCTCGAAGGGGCCGATCAGATGGCCGGCGGACTTGATCACGTCGTCGCTACGGCCGACGAACCAGTAGTAACCGTCGGCATCGCGCCGGGCGAGATCGCCGGTCAGGTACCAGTCGCCGGCGAAGCACTTGCGGTAGCGTTCCTCGTTGTTGAGGTAGCCGCGCAGCATGGACGGCCAGCCGCGCCTCAGCGCCAGTTCGCCCTCCTCGTCCGCCTTGCTTACCAGCGCCACCGAACCGTCGGCGTGCTGGCGCACGATGGCGGCTTCCACGCCCGGCAGCGGCAGGCCCATGGAACCGGGCTTGATGTCCAGCGCCGGCAGGTTGGCGATCATGATGCCGCCGGTCTCGGTCTGCCACCAGTTGTCGTGGATGGCGTGGCCGAGCACTTCCTTGCCCCACCACACCGCCTCCGGGTTGAGCGGCTCGCCGACGCTGGCGACGAAGCGCAGCCTGGGGAAGCGGAACTTGCGCGCCAGTTCTGGGCCGGCCTTCATCAGCATGCGGATCGCGGTCGGCGCGGTGTACCACACGCTCACCTGCTGTTCCTGCAGGATGCGATACCAGCGCTCGGCGTCGAAGTCCGCCTCGTCCACGATGGAACTCACGCCGTGCAGCAGCGGCGCGACGATGCCGTAGGAGGTGCCGGTGACCCAGCCAGGGTCGGCGGTGCACCAGAAGACGTCGTCCGGATGCAGGTCTAGCGCGTAACGGCCGGTCGCCCAGTGCGTCACCACCGCGCCGTGCACATGCATCGCGCCCTTGGGCGTGCCGGTGGTGCCGCTGGTGAAGTGCAGCAGCGCGGGGTCGTCGGCGGTGGTGGCCGCGGTGTCGAATTCGTCGGCGGCCTGCGCCATCAGCGCGGCGAGGTCGTGGGTGCCAGGCTCGCTGGTGGTGCCACCCTCTTCGGCCACCAGCAACACATGGCGCAGGCTGGGCAGCTGCTCGCGCAGCTTCGCCACCTTGCGCGCGTAAAGCAGGTCGGTCGTGACCAGCACCGCGCCCTCGCCCAGCCGGATGCGTGTCGCCACCGGCTCCGGGCCGAAGGCGGAGAAAAGCGGCGACACCACGCAGCCGGCACGCAGGCTGCCCAGCACCGCGACGTAGAGTTCGGGGATGCGCCCGGCGAGCACGAAAACCGTCTCGCCACGGCCTACGCCCAGCATGCGCAGCACATTGGCGAAGCGCGCGGTGAGCGCGGCGAGTTCGCCGTAGCTCACGTCGCGCACGCCGCCGCGGCCGAGAAAGCGGAAGGCGACATGGTCGCGCAGCGCGCCCGCCGCATGGCGCACCACCGCCTCGTGGGCGATGTTGAGGCCGCCGCCCGGCAGCCCCGCCAGCGCCGCGCGTGCGTCGGCCCAGCGGAAGTTGCGGCAGGTGGCAGCGTAGTCGGCCAGATTGGGCGCCACCGCCAGATCGGCGGCGGTCTTGTGGATGATGGCGGGACGCGGCATGTGCGCTCTCCGAAGTCCGACGGCTCAGCCCTTGATGCACACCAGTGGCCGCAGCCGCGCCACCCGTCGCGCCAGCCCGGCGCACTCGGCGGCCTCCACCACCGCGCCGACGTCCTTGTAGGCGAGCGGCGCTTCCTCGGCCACGCCGCGCAGGCTGGGGCTGCGGATCAGGATGCCGCGCGCCTCGAGTTCGCTCACCACGCTGCCGCCGTGCCAGCGCCGCAAAGCCTCGTTGCGGCTCATCGCGCGGCCGGCGCCGTGGCAGGCGGAACCGAAGGCGCGTTCCTCGGTACCCGCGGCACCGGCCAGCACCCAGGACGCGGTGCCCATGCTGCCGCCTATCAGCACCGGCTGGCCGGTGGCACGGTACTCGGCCGGCAGTTCGGCATGCTGCGGCCCGAAGGCGCGCGTCGCCCCCTTGCGGTGGACGAAGAGGCGCCGCCGCCGGCCGGCGCGATCGACGTGCGACTCCTCCTTGCAGGTGTTGTGCGACACGTCGTACAGCAGGCTCAGGCGCGCACCCGGCAGCACCGTGGCAAAGGCCGCGCGGGCGAGATGGGTGAGGATCTGGCGGTTGGCGAGCGCGCAGTTGATCGCCGCCCGCATCGCGCCGAGGTAGCGCCGGCCGAGTTCGGACCCGAGCGGCGCGCAGGCGAGTTCGCGGTCGGGCAGCGCGATGCCGGCCTTGGGCGCGGCCACCACCATCTCGCGCAGGAAATCGGTGCCGATCTGGTGGCCCATGCCGCGCGAACCACAGTGGATGGTGACGAGCACGTCGCCCGCCGCCAGCCCGTAGGCCTGCGCGGCGGCGGCGTCGAAGAGCTCGTCGACGATCTGCACTTCCAGGTAGTGGTTGCCCGAACCGAGCGTGCCCATCTCATCGCGCTGGCGCTTCTTCGCCCTCTCCGACACCGCCGCCGGATCGGCACCGGCGACGCAGCCGTGCTCCTCGATGCGGGCGAGGTCGGCCTCGCTGCCGTAGCCTTCCTTCACTGCCCAGCGCGCCCCGCCGCGCAGCATCGCGTCCATGCCGGCGGCGGACAGGTGCAGCGCGCCGGTGCTGCCCACGCCCGCCGGAATGCGCGCATAGAGCACGTCGGCCAGCCGCGCCTTCACCGCCTCGACCTCGGCGAGCTTCAACCCGGTGTGCAGGCTGCGCACGCCGCAGGAGATGTCGAAGCCGACGCCGCCGGCCGACACCACGCCGCCCTCGCCGGCATCGAAGGCCGCCACCCCGCCGATGGGAAAGCCGTAGCCCCAGTGCGCGTCCGGCATCGCGTACGACGCATCGACGATGCCGGGCAGGCTGGCGACGTTGGCGACCTGCTCGCGCACCTTGTCGTCCATCGCCTCGATCAGCGCGCGCGAGGCGAAGATCACCCCCGGTACCCGCATGCGGCCGGTCGCCGGCAGCTCCCATTCGTAGGGGCCGCGCTGGCGCAGTCTGGCGATGTCCATGTCCGCTGCCTCCTGACGCCTCAGACGTCGACCACGCACTGCGCAAGCCAGCCGCCGTCCGCCTGCCGTGCGACTTCGAGCTCGCAGTAGGTCGCGCCCTTGACCTCGGCCGCCGGCTGGTGGCGGCCGACCTCCACCGGCTCGCCCCAGGCGCTGGCGCGCAGCCAGGCACCGCCGGCATCCACATCGATCTCGATGTCGAAGCGCGAGAACAGCATGCGCCGCGTCGCCATCTCGAACACCAGTGCGTTGAGCCAGTCGACCAGCAGCTGTTCGAGCTCCGGCGCGGTGCATTCGATGCTCACTGCCTCGCGCGGCACCACCGTCGCAAGGTCGCAGATCACCGCGGTCAGTGCAGTCGCCGCCCCGGCAAAGGCATCTTCCGGGCTCGCGCCGCGGCCGCGCACGCCGATGTCGGCCTCGTGCGGAAAGGTCTCCCACGGCATCGGTCGCCCTCTACATGTCCATGTCCGCGGCCGGCGCAGCAAACGGCGCCGGCGCCTCGGCCACCATGCAGTCGGTTGTGAGGATCAGCCCGGCCACCGAGGCGGCGTTCTGCAGCGCGGTGCGCGTCACCTTGCAGGGGTCGAGCACGCCCATTTCCACCAGGTCGCCGTATTCGGTGCTGGCCGCGTTGAAGCCGAAGTTGCCGCTGCCGGCCATCACCCTGTCCAGCACCACCGAGGGTTCGATGCCGGCGTTGGCGACAAGCTGGCGCAGCGGTTCCTCCACCGCGCGCAGCACGATCTGGATGCCGCAGTCCTCGTCGTGATTGGCACCGTGCAGGCTGCCAAGCGCCGCCCGCGCACGCAGCAAGGCCACGCCGCCGCCGGGCAGCACGCCTTCCGCCACCGCCGCGCGGGTGGCATGCAGCGCATCCTCCACGCGTGCACGGCGCTCCTTCATCTCGGTCTCACTGGCGCCACCCACCTTCACCAGCGCCACGCCGCCGGCCAGCCGCGCCAGCCGCCGCTGCAGGCCCTCGCGCTCGTAGTCGCTGTGGACATGTTTGAGTTCGGCACGGATGCGTTCGATGCGGGCGTCGATGCCCGCGCGCGCGCCGCCTCCGCCTATCAGGGTGCAGGCTTCCTTGTCGACTTCCACCCGCCGCGCCGTCCCGAGCTGCGCCAGCGTCATGTCCTCCACGCTCAGACCGGCGTCGGCGCTGATCAGCGTGGCGCCGGTCAGCGCGGCGATGTCTTCCAGCATCGCGCGCCGGCGCTCGCCGAATTCCGGCGCCTTCACCGCACAGGCCTTGAGGGTGCCGCGCAGGCTGTTGACTACCAGCACCGCCAGCGCCTCGCCGTCGATGTCCTCGGCGATCAGCAGCAGCGGGCGGCCGTCGCGCGCCACCAGTTCGAGCAGCGGCAGCACGTTGGCCACCGCCGAGAGCTTGCGGTCGCTCACCAGCACCAGCGCGTCCTCCAGCACCGCGAGCGTGCCCTCCTTGGTGTTGATGAAGTAGGGCGAAAGATAGCCGCGGTCGAACTGCATGCCCTCGACCACTTCCAGCGTGCTCGCCAGCCCGCTGCCCTCCTCGACCGTGATCACGCCGTCCTTGCCCACCCTATCCATCGCATCGGCGATCAGCTCGCCGATGGCGGAGTCGTTATTGGCCGAGATGCTCGCCACCTGGGCGATCTCCAGCCGCGTCGCGCACGGCCGCGCCATCGCCTGCAGCGCAGCGACCAGCGCCTCGGCCGCCCGATCCACGCCACGCTTGAGATCCATCGGATTGATTCCGGCGGCCACGTGCTTCATGCCTTCGCGCAGGATGGCGACGGCAAGCAGGGTCGCGGTGGTGGTGCCGTCGCCGACCAGCTCCGAGGTGCGTGCCGCGACCTGACGGACGAGCTGCACGCCCATGTTCTCGAAGGGATCGGCCAGCTCCACCTCGCGCGCCACCACCACACCGGAGTTAATGACGACCGGCGGGCCGTAAGGACGTTCGAGCAGCACCGTGCGCGCGCGCGGGCCGAGGGTTTCGCGCACCGCGTCGGCCAGGATCATCACGCCGTGGAGGATCTTGTGGCGCGCAGCTTCGTGAAAAAGGAACTGCTTCGCAGCCATCTTCCCCTCCCCTCTCGTCCTTGCCCGCGGGCGATGCCCCTGTGGGCCGGATGGTCTTGCTTCGCCATTTCATCTTAGCGGGCTATCCCACCGTTGCCAGATCGCTTGCGCTTCGGCGCGCGGCCGCTGTCCTGTCGCCCGCCGGCAGGCTATATAAAAAGGTGAAGCGTCGACAGCCGCCGGACCGCTGCGGCTGGCAGAACGCCCACCGAGGAGACAGGGGATGAAACGACACAGGCTGGCGGGCAGCGGGCGCATGCCTGCCTTGCACCTGCAGCGTGGCGATGCGCTGCTGGTGGTCGATGTCCAGCGCGACTTCCTGCCCGGCGGCGCCCTCGCAGTACCGGACGGCGACCGGGTGGTGCCCGTGCTCAACGAGTACATCGCGCTCTTCGCACGCGAGGAACTACCCATCGTGTTCAGCCGCGACTGGCACCCGGCCGACCATTGCTCTTTCCAGGCCCGGGGCGGGCCGTGGCCGCCGCATTGCGTGGCGGGCAGTCCCGGCGCCTGCTTCGCACCGCGGCTGAAGGTGCCGGCCGTCGCCACCGTGGTGTCCAAAGCCACCACCAGCGCCGCCGACGCGTATTCCGCCTTCGAGCGCACCTGCCTGGCCGAATGGCTGCACGGCCGCGGCCGCCGCCGCCTCTTCATCGGCGGGCTCGCCACCGACTACTGCGTGCTCGCCACCGTGCGCGACGCGCTGGCCGCCGGCTTCGAGGTGATGCTGCTGGTCGATGCGATACGTGCGGTCGACGTCCATCCGGGCGACGGCGCCCGCGCGCTGCAGGCAATGCGCGCGGCGGGCGCCCACCCGGTCACCTTGGCCGCGCTCGACAGGGCGGTGCACGCATGAGCGCCGCCGCCCGGCCGCCCGAAGGGGGCGCGCCCTCCCCCGGGGAGGGTGAAGATGGGGTTTCATGGAGCACTGCTCCGCGCCGGCGGAACGGGCCGACTGTGCAAAGCCGACCCGCCGTCGTGCAGCGACAGGGGGTAGTGCAGTGAGCACCGAGGCCGGCAGTCCGGCGCTGCTCACCGACCTCTACGAACTCACCATGCTGCAGGCCTACTTCGACGAGGCCATGTACCGGCCGGCGGTGTTCGAGCTCTTCGTGCGGGTGCTGCCGCCGCAGCGCAACTTCCTGATGCTGGCCGGCATCGAGCAGGCGCTCGACTACCTGGAGAACCTGCGCTTCACCCCCACCGAACTCGACTGGCTGCGCGGCACCGGCCGCTTTCGCGGCGAATTCATCGACTGGCTGCGCGATTTCCGCTTCACCGGCGAGGTGCATGCGATGCGCGAAGGCAGCCTGTTCTTCGGCAATGAGCCGGTGCTGCGCGTCGAGGCACCGATCGGCCAGGCCCAGTTCGTCGAGAGCCGGCTGATCAACCTGGTGAACTTCTCCACCCTGGTCGCCACCAAGGCCGCGCGCTGCGTGCTGGCCGCGCCCGGCAAGGTGCTGATCGACTTCGGCCTGCGCCGTGCCCACGGCGCTGAGGCCGGGCTGCTGGCGGCACGTTCCAGCTACCTCGCCGGTTTTGCCGGCAGCGCCACGGTGCTGGCCGGCCAGCGCTACGGCATCCCGGTGTTCGGCACGATGGCGCACTCCTACATCGAGGCGCACGAGTTGGAGGTCGACGCCTTCGAGCATTTCGCCGCCTCGCAGCCGCGCAACGTCACCCTGCTGATCGACACCTACGACACCGAGGCCGCCGCGACCAAGGTGGTGGCGCTGGCGCCGGCCTTGCTGCGCCGCGGCGTCAACCTGGTGTCGGTGCGGCTGGACAGTGGCGACCTTGCGATCCATGCGCGCAAGGTGCGCGCCATCCTCGATGCCGGCGGGCTGGAGGACGTGCGCATCTTCGCCAGCGGCAACCTCGACGAATTCCGCATCGCCGCGCTGCTGGACGGCGGCGCACCTATCGACGGCTTCGGCATCGGCACCCACCTCACCACCTCGTCGGACGCGCCGACGCTGGATTCCGCCTACAAGCTGGAGGTCTATGCCGGCGAAGCGCGGCGCAAGCGCTCAGAAGGCAAGGCCACCTGGCCGGGCGCCAAGCAGGTGCACCGCCAGCTCGACGCCGACGGCGGCCTGCTACGCGACCACATCACCCTCGCGGACGAAGCCCATGCCGGCGCGCCGCTGCTGCAGGCGGTAATGCGCAACGGCCGCCGGCTGGCCGCGCCGGAAGCGCTGCCAGCACTGCGCCAGCACGCCGCCGCCGAACTCGGCCGCCTGCCGGCCGCACTGCGCGGGCTGGAAAGCGTGCCCGCCGAAGCGGTCTATCCGGTGGAGATTTCCGCCGGCCTGCGCCGCCTCGCCGCCCAGCTCGACCGCGTGCCGCACTGAAGCGCACCACCCGTCACCAAGCGTGGTGGGCCAGCGCCGCCTGCAGCGCGGCGATCAGCTCGGCGCGCAGGCGCCGCCAGTCGGACCTGCCGGTGCGCACGATGCGCTGGTTGATCTCGATCTCCACGCCGATGTAGCGGCCGCCGTCGAACTGCCGCCGCAGGTAGGCGGTCAGCCCGTCGGACTTGCCGGCGTAGGGGTAGTTGCGCCGCACCCGCCAGGCGGGCGCTGCCGCCGCCAGCGCCATCTGCCACGCCCGGCACAGCGCGGCCTCGCCGGCGCGCGCCGGGTCGTAGAGCAGGCCGACATCGGCATTGCGCTCGACGCCGTCCAGCACCGGGGTGAAGCTGTGGCTGGACAGGTGGATCACCCGCGCCCCGCCCGCCATCGCCTCGCGGATGGCGTGCTCGGCGCGTTGGCGATAAGGCAGGTACCAGGTCTCGACGATGTCGTGCCGCGTGGCGGCCGGCTGCGCCCGGATCGTCGGCGAGAACAACCGCGGATGCCCCGGCGAACGGTTGAGATCGACCAGCAGCCGGCTCGTCGTCGCGTAGATCAGCGGCGCCGGCAACGCCTTCGCCAGCTCGCGTGCCAGCGCCAGCGCGCCCGGATCGTAGCCGCGGTGGCTGCGCAGCAGCGCGCCCTGGCCGGCGAAACAGGCGCGATAAGCCGGCGGAATGCGGTTGCCGCCGTGCTCGCAGCTGACGAGAAAGGCGGTACCCGCCGGCAGCGGCGGGGTCATGACGCCGCGCCGGCGAACAGCTCGCCCGCCGCCAGGCAGTCGCACAGGCGCCGATACATCGCCTGCAGCCGCACGCGGTCGATCCGCCCGCCCAGCGCGGCGACGATGCGGCGCGCCAGCGGGCCGCGGTCGAGGATGAACTGCAGCGTGTCCGCGGCGATCGGCGACAGCGCCGGGTCGTCGCCGCAGGCGTCGAGCAGGTGGCGCCACAGCGCGCCCGCCTCGCACGGCCCGGCCGCCATGCCAAAGAGGCCGAGGTAGGCCGCATCGTCGATGACATGGCGGTCGGCATCGTGGATCGTGCCCTGCAGCAGGTGGAACAGTGCACCGGTGTCCATCGCACGCTGCGCCGCCAGCGGGCTCCAGCGTTCTTCGTAGAGCGCGCGCGCCGCCGCGACGGTGATGGCCGCGATCGCCAGGTCGGCCTGCGGGCATTCCTGCACGTCGATCACCCGCACTTCCAGCGCATTGCGGTCGAAGCGCGGCATCACGCCGCGGGTGTTGAGCCATTCGTGGCGCAGCACGCCGTCTGGGTCGAAGGGCGCGATGTCGTGGTACATCGGCGCCAGCACGCGTGCCTCGTAGTCGGCGCGGCCGGCGGTGTCGTCCGGCACCACCTGGCCGATCAGCGCCGGCACCCGGCGCGGATGCTGGCAGTAACAGGCCATGCGGAAGTCCAGCACCGGCTTGCGCTCGCCGTCGGCCACCGGCGAACTCGCCGCCAGCGCCGGCAGCAAAGGCAGCAGCAGGCGCAGCGCGGCATGCAGGCGGACGAATTCGGCGTCGTCGGCGAAAGGCAGGTTCACGTGCACGCTCTGCAGGTTGGCCCAGCCGTGCTGGCGGCAGTCGAAGATGTGGTGGTAGCTCATGTAGATGTCGGCGTGCTGATGCGGCCACAGGTGCAGCTCGTGCGCCGGGTCCATCCAGGGATGGGTGGCGGTGGGCATCAAGCGGGCGTCGAAGTCGGCGAGCAGGCGGTCGATGGCGCCGACCTCGGCCTGGAAGCCCGCCGCCAGCTGCGCCACGTCGGCATCCGGCCGCGCGTTCTTGACCTCGACCAGGTGCAGCACCAGTTCGTTGGACCAGGCGAACCGGCCGCGCGCCACCTCGTCCACCGGCGTCGCCGCCCCCGCCGCACGCTGCAGCAGGCGGTCGGCAACGGGCAGCACGCCCAGCGTGTCGCGGTCGACGATCATGTATTCCAGCTCGATGCCGCAGGCGGCGAAGGCGCCGAGCGGCGGCAGGGATGCGACATCGTTCATGGCAGGCGGCTCCGGCGCTGGGCGATGCGGCTGGCGAAGACGTCCAGCACCCGGCGATAGAGTTCGTCGCCGAGCACGCCGTCCTCGTTGCCGGCATCGACATTGGGGTTGTCGTTCACTTCGATCACGTAGCAGCGCTGGCCGACCTGCTTGATGTCGACGCCGTAGAAGCCGTCGCCGATCAGGTTGGCGGCGCGCAAGGCGGTGCGCACCACCTCGGGCGGCGCCTCCTCCAGCGCCAGCGCCACGGTCGGCCCTTCCTCGTAGTGACCGTGCCCGGCATCGTGGCGGATGATCTGCCAGTGCCCCGGGGCCATGTGGTACTGGCACACGAAAAGCGGCCGCCGGTCGAGGATGCCGACGCGCCAATCGAAAGCGGTCGGCAGGTACTCCTGGGCGACGATGAGGTCGGACTTCTCCAGCAGGCCATCGACCAGCCGCGCCAGCTCCTCGGCCGTTTCTGCCTTGACCACGCCGAGCGACAGGCAGCTGTCCGGCTGCTTGAGCACGCAGGGCAGACCGAGCGTCGCTTCGATGTCGCCGACATTGCCGCGATGCACCAGCAGCGTCCGCGGCGCCGGCAGCTTGTGCCGCGCCAGCAATTCCGCCAAGTAGACCTTGTTGTTACAGCGCAGGATGGAATCCGGGTCGTCGATCACCACCAGCCCGACCGCCGCCGCGCGCCGCGAAAAGCGATAGGTGTAGTGGTTGATGAAGGTGTTGTCGCGGATGAAGAGGCCGTCGAACTGCGCCAGCCGGGCGAGATCGCCGCGGCCGATGCACTCGGTGGCGATGCCCATGCCGCGGGCGATGCGCTCGAACTTGCGGATGGCCGCGGCGTTCGAGGCCGGCTGGGTGTTGTCCGCATCGCGCAGGATGGCCAGCGTGCAGCGCGCGGTCTGACGCCTGCGCGGCCGTGGCCAGCGGCCGGCGAAATAGGCCTGCGCCGCCTCCATCACGAAGGCGCGATGCGCGGCCGGGATCTCGCTGGCGGCGATGGGCCGCGCCCCCTTCACCTGCCAGTGGCCGTTGCGGCGCACGAACTGGGCCTGCAGCAGCGGCGCCTGCAGCAGCTCGAACAGCTGGCGGGCGAGCGCATCGTGGCGGGCGGCGACGTTGCGCCCGAAGTAGATGCTGAGCATGAAATCGTCCGCGCGGATGCGGCCGAGCGAACGCTGGATCTGGCCGTTGAGTTCGGCGGTGAGCAGCGGCACCAGGTCCTGCGACTGCAGATCCTCGATCGCGCCGATGCCGGGCAGCGGCTTGTGGCCGCGCGCCTCGGCCAGCAGCGAGACGTAGTAGCCCAGGCTCTGGTAGCGGTAGGACTTGCACAGATTGAACACCTGCAGCCCGCGCTGGCGGCCGTAGGCGGGATCGGTCAGGTAATCGCGCGCCGGCACCACGCTCACGTCCGGCAGCGCCAGCGGCCAGTCCTTGGGGTTGCCGACGACGACGACCGCGCTCACGGCAAGGCGCTCCCCTTTTCCGTCTTCGGCTGGATCACCAGCAGGTTGGCGTCGTGGGTGAGCGTGCCGAGCAGGATGGCCCCCACCGCCCGGTCTATCTTCAACCAGTACTCGCGCGACGGCCCGTAGGGATGCGGTCCGTAGGGATCGGCCACCAGCACGGTGCGCGCCGGACGGTCGTAGCCGGCCAGCACCACAAAGTGGCCGCCGGGCGAACCGCGCAGGTCGTCGGACACGTCCTGCGGGCCGTACTCGCGCATGGTGCGGTAGAGGTAGGTGGAACTCAGCCCGGTGATGATGGGCAGCCGGCGCCGCAGCAGGCCGCGCAGCAGGTAGCGCGACAGGTCCTTCAGCCGCAGCCGGCCGCCGAGGCGCAGGAAGTCCAGGTAGCCCTCGGTGACCTCCTGCACCCGGCGGTCGGCCGGCTTTTCGCTGCGCTGGCGCTGCAGGCGATCGGCTACATCGATGCCCGGCCTGAACCAGGACGGATCGAACACCGTCAGGTTGTAGGTGTAGATGGTCGCGTCGAAGCCCCGGCGCAGCGCATCGCAGGCAAGGAACACCGCCACCGTGCCGCCGCGCGGCAGCTTGCCGCTGCGGGCGATGACCTCGGCCAGCGGTTCCTCCCTGCCCCAGTAGCGGTAGAGCGCATGCAGGCAGGTCGGCCCGCAGGTGGTTTCGTCCGGCTGGGGCAGCATGGGCACGGGCAGGTGGAGTCGCGGAGTCAGCATGGCGTGATCCTGCGAGCGAGGGCACCGGCGCCGCCCGGCCTCGCGGCGGCGCCCGGCGCCTCCCTGTCCTTGCGGACATCAATCCATACTAGACCACGCCACCACCCATGACATACGCACCCATGCCGTGGGTGTATGCGGACGGCCGCGCGCCGGCCCGGCGCGGGACATCCGCTTCGACCGACCTGGTAAGGCGGACGTGGCAAGTCATCCGCCAGTCCTCCTGGCCCGTTTCGAGCATGCCTTCAAGCCGGCCGAGCACCGCCGATGCATCGACATACTCGCAGCTGACGCGCGCCTCGTCGCGGGAGCGCAAACCGCGCGCAACGCACTCTCGCTGGGCCAGCCTGCGTTCAGTGCTTTCTGCGGTTAGCATCCCCACCCTTCCCCTCTCCACACCAGCCCCGAATGCAAAAAGACCTCGCCGACAAACCCAGGTACGCCATCGCCGCCTCGGTGCAAATCCCCAACGTGAGCGACGCCGAGTTCTAAGCCTCGCTCGCCGAGCTGCGCGAGCTGGCGAAAACGCTCGGCTACCAGGTGGTCCACACCTCCGTGCAGAAGCGCAGCGGCTTCGACACCACCGGCTACCTCGGCGTGGGCAAACGGCAGGAAATCCGCGACTTCGTCAGCGGCTAGTTCGGCGGCGAAGGCGCGGCCGATTTCGATGTTGCCCGCCAGCACCAGGGCTTCCACTTCCTGCGCCGAGGCGAACACCGCGTTGTGGTCGTCGACGTGGCAATCGGTGGCGGGGAAGCCGGTCGCTTCCATCATCGCCTTCTCGTCGGCGAAGTGCGCTTCGGCATGGACGACGAAGGCGCTGACCGCAGCGGCAAGATCGGCATCTGCACAGGTGAGCATGCGGTCGACCACGGCGACGAATTCGCGGTGGGGTTCGTCCAGCCGGGCGTGGCCGAGCAGGAAGTTGTCGGTCCAGGGCAGGCCCTGGGCAGGGGTGATGGTCTGGGACACGGCGGTCTCCTTCGCTGCTTGTTTGTTGTCTGGTTTGCCGCTTCGCCGGATGGCCGGCGAGGCCGGGCGCGAGGCTTCCGCGGAGAGGCTTGCCGGGGGCCGCAGAGCTGCGGTTCCGCCCCGGACGATCGTGGGCTATCGCCCCGCTCCGGCGCGGCACGGACGGGATCCATATCATTCGGACGAGCGAACGCATCACGCCGTAGCGACTGGCGTTGGCGGCTGGCGAGGGAGGAGAAGACGGCGCCGACCGGTCGCCGGCGCACAAGGTATCGCGCTGCCGGGGCGCGTGCGCTTGCGGCGGCGCCCCGGCAATCGTCAGTGGGCGTGGCCCAGCTTGCTCGCCACGTAATCCCGCACCGAGCGCCCGAACACCCGGAAGCTGCGCTTGACGCCGTCCTGAGCGCGCGCCTTGCTCAGGTAGAGCTCCGGATGCACCACGTCCAGCGGCAGCGTCGATGGCGCATTCGTCGCGATGTCCGCCGCCCCCGCCGGCTGCAGGCGCTGGCGGGCGTACAGGAAGATGTTCTGGCGATACCAGTAGGGAATGGCGCTGTCGGTCCAGATCTGCGGCCGGATGAAGTCGTGCACCAGGTAGCCGAGGTCGGCGAAGAGATCGGCCCAGTAGTGCTGCCACTGCTCGTTTACATGGTTGATGCCGCCCTGGAAAGGCACCGCCGCCGAGAACAGCACGTAGTCCGACAGCGCGGTGAGCGAGCGCACGAAATCGCGCGCTCGCTCGGCCGGCAGGTGCTCGGCGACCTCCAGCGACATCGCCAGGTCGTAGCGGCGCGGCAGCGCCAGGTCGGCGGTGCCGAGGTCGACCTGCTTGAAGCTGGTACGCGGGATTTCCAGCAGTTCCTGATCGACCCAGCTGCCGTCCATGCCCTGTATCTCGCGCACGCCCTTGTCCTGCAGCACCGACAGCCAGGTGCCGATGCCGCAGCCGAGATCGACCGCGGAGTGTACCGCGGGGATGCGCGACAGCACGATGGACAGGATGGTGTGCGCGGAATGGACGGTGTTCGCGTGCCGGTTCGCGTAGAAATCCTGGGTGTACGCCTTCATTGCCACCTCCTTCGACATTGGAAACGACGGCGCAGGCGCGCGCGGCCCTTCGCCTCAAGGGCCCGGCCTGCGGCTCGGGGGGCTGGCGGAATGTTTGTCCTTATTGATCCAGGTTCGCCGGTGCGCCACTTCCGGGCGCATACAGCAGCGGCGACAAAGCCGGATGCCAGCGCTTCAGTGTGGGTCGGATTCCGCGGATTTCAACGCGGATTCCCATCCGACATGACGGGGGTGAAGACGTGCGGACCGTCAGAAGCCAGTCGTGGCAAGGAAATGGCGGCAGATCTGATGCCGCGAGGTCTTATATTCAGACAAGAATGAATCGCCCTGGGCCACCGCGCCTAGTGCGCATGCCGATAGGTTTTCACCGCCGACAGCAGCAGGATCACCCCGAGCGCGCTGACGAGGTAGCCGGTGGGGACGAAGCCGAGCAGCAGCCCGCCAATGCCGGCGCCGACGACGGAGCCAGCGGCCATCCAGCGAAACAGCAGGCGCTCGCGCACCACCACCGCGAAGGTGGCCGAACTGCGGTAGCGGGCGAAGCCGACCACCATGGTCGGCAGGCTGACCAGCAGCGACAGGCTGCCGGCCAGTTTGATGTCCACCCCGAACAGCAGCACGATGGTCGGGATCAGCAATTCGCCGCCGGCCACGCCGAGCAGCGCCGCGACCACGCCGATTGCGAAGCCCGCCAGCACGCCGGCGGCGTTGCGCGGGCCGGGGTCGGCCAGCAGCGGCGCCCCCGGCGTACCGATGCCCGCCCAGGCTTCGATCAGCACCAGCAGCGCGAGCCCGGCGAGCAGCGCCATCACCGCCTGGTTCAGCCTGCGACCCGACATCGTCAGCGCATGCCCGGCCGCCCACCACGCGCCGAACAGGCTGCCGGCAAGCAGGTTGAGCGCCACGTCCGCATGGCCCAGCAGGGTGGCGAACGGAATCGACCCTCCCCGGAACACCAGCGCGGCGGCGACCACCACCAGGCTCATCGCCTTGTTGAGGATGACCGCTTCCAGCGTCGGCAGGCGGAAGGCCATCACCAGCACCGGCAGGCGGAACTCCGCCCCGCCCAGCCCGATCAGCCCGCCGAGCAGGCCGATGAGTGCGCCCCAGCCGCCACTGGCGACGCGGTTGCGGCGGATGCACAGGGTGTTGGCGGCAAGCGGCAGCGCGCACGCTGCCGGGGCGGACGGGATGGTGGATGGCATGGCGACCTCGATATGTCGTGTGGACCATATCGAAGCGCCCATCGATATGTCAACGAAGGCATATCGAATCACGTGCGACACGGGAAGGCGCACGCCGACGCCGGATTGCGCCTGCAGGGTTCGGGGGAACTACGCGGTGGGAGACTCAGCTGGTCGGCGCGTCGCCGCCGGCGTCGCGACGGCGCAGCGACTCCTGCAACGCCGCAACCTCGTCGGCAATGGCGGCTTCCGCCAGCGCCTGCATGCGCCGGTAGCGTTGCAGCACTTCCTCGCCGAGATCGGTCAGGCGGGCGCCGCCGCCGCGCGCACCACCCTTGGAGGCTTCCACCAGCGGGCCGGAAAAGCAGCGGTTCATCGACTCGACCAGCAGCCACACCCGCTTGTAGCCCATGCCCAGCCGACGCCCGGCGGCGGCGATCGAGCCGGTGTCGCGGATGCCTTCGAGCACGTCGGCTTTGCCGGGCCCGATCGCCACGCTTTCACCGAGCAGCACGCGCACCCGGGCGCCGATCTGCAGGGGCGCCGATCCGGCGGAGGGGCTCTGTTCGGGGTCGGACATCGTGGCGCTCGGCGGAAAGATGAGGGAGCCCGGACTTTGAGCCAGCACGCACGCCCGGTCAATCATCCGGAATGATGGCTACCCGCTTCGGCGCCCTTACAATCCGCCCATTCCATCGCCGCGCCGCCGCCGTGCCCACGCTCCGCCTCGACCAGCTTGCCACCCGCCACGTCGGCCCGCTCTCGCTCACCGTCGCGGCGGGCGAATGCGTCTGCCTGCGCGGCCCTTCCGGCTGTGGCAAGTCGCTGCTGCTGCGGGCAATCGCCGATCTCGACCCGCACGAGGGCGAAGCCTTCCTCGACGATGTCGCCTGCTCGGCCTTGCCTGCGCCCGTCTGGCGGCGCCGGGTGGTGCTGGTGATGGCGGAAAGCCAATGGTGGGCGCCGCGCATCGGCGATCACTTCGCCGACGGCATCGAGCCTCACTGGCTGAAGCGGCTCGGCCTCGCACCGGACGCGCTGGAATGGGAGGTGGCGCGCTGCTCCACCGGCGAACGCCAGCGCCTTGCCCTGCTGCGCGCGCTGATGCGCAAGCCGGCGGTGCTGCTGCTCGACGAGCCGACCGGCAACCTCGACGCCGACAGCACCGCGCGGGTCGAGACGCTGCTCGCCGACTATCTCGCCGGCGACGGCGCGGCGCTGCTCTGGGTCAGCCACGACGAACACCAGGCCGCACGGGTGGCCCGACGCCGTTTCCGCATGGACAACGGCCAACTCATCGAGCAGGCGCAGCCATGAACGTGATCGAGCTCAGCGCCTTCGACCTCTCGCTCGCCGCCCTGCTGGTGGTCGCGCTGGCCGCGCTGTCGTGGCGGATGCGGCTCGGCGTCGAGCATCAGCTGCTGGTGGCCGCGGCGCGCACCACGCTGCAGCTGCTGCTGATCGGCCTGGTGCTGAAGGCGCTGTTCGAGAATGTGCATCTCTACTGGGTAGCGCTGATGGCGGTCGCCATGGTGGCGATCGCCGGCCGCGAGGTGATGGCGCGCCAGAAGCGGCGGCTGACCGGCTGGTGGGGTTTCGGCGTGGGCACGCTGGCGATGTTCGTGTCCTCCTTCAGCGTCACCGTGCTGGCACTGCTCACCATGATCGCCAACCACCCCTGGTATGCGCCGCAGTACGCCATTCCGCTGCTCGGCATGGTGCTCGGTAACACCATGAGCGGCATCTCGCTCGGGCTGGACCGCCTGACCCAGGATGCGGTGCAGAAGCGGGCCGTGCTGGAAACCCGGCTGGCGCTCGGCGAAGACTCGAATTCGGCGATCGCCGACAGCCGGCGCGAGGCCATACGCGTCGGCCTCATCCCCATCATCAACGCGATGGCGGCAGCCGGCGTGGTCAGCCTGCCCGGCATGATGACCGGCCAGATCCTGTCCGGCACGCCGCCGGTGGAGGCGGTGAAATACCAGATCCTGGTGATGTTCCTGATCGCCGCCGGCACCGGCTTCGGCACCACGGTGGCGGTGAGCATGGCCGCGCGCCGGCTGTTCGACGAACGCCAGCGCCTGCGGCTGGATCGCCTGCGCGGCGGCTGAAGGGCTACACTGCCGGCCTCCCCACCGCCCGCCTTCCGATGCAGCACGATCCGATTCCCTCCACCGCCAGCGAGCGCGGCATCCGCGTCGCGCTGATCTTCGCGCTCGCCGCCGAGCGGCTGTCCATCTTCTACGAACACGGCCAGTGGCTCACCGAGGCGCAGGGCGCCACGCTGGCGGCAGAATGGCTGGCGCGCTCGAAACGGAACATCGCGCTGGAGGAGCGGCGGGCCTTGTCGGCCGCCAGCGACACCCTGGCGCGCCAGGTGCAGGGTTCGGTGTCGCGCGAGGCCGGGCTCTACATCAGCCACGAGATGAGCGAGGCGCTCGATCCACGCTACGAATCGGAAGTGGCCAAGTCGCTGATGGAAGAGTGCGAGCGCCTGCTCGACGAACTCGGCGGCGGCTGAAACCGCCGCCGCACAGCGTGGCCGATCAGGCCTTCTTGACGAACTCCGACTTCAGCCCCATCGAACCGAAGCCATCGATCTTGCAGTCGATGTCGTGGTCGCCGTCGACCAGACGGATGTTCTTGACCTTGGTGCCGACCTTCACCACCGAGGACGAACCCTTGACCTTCAGGTCCTTGACCACCACCACCGAATCGCCATCCTGCAGCACATTGCCGTTGGCGTCGCGCACCACCCGCGCCTCTTCCACGGCCGCAGCGGCGGCCTTGGGCCATTCGTGGGCGCACTCGGGGCAGACGTAGTTGTCGCCGTCCTCATAGGTGTATTCGGAACTGCACTGGGGACACTTGGGCAGGCTGCTCATGATCTTCCTTTGTCGTTATGGATGCGCGGACATTCAGGCCGCGCGGCGCGCCAGCAGCACCCCGCATTCGAGGTGGTGGGTGTAGGGGAACTGGTCGAAGGCCGCCGCCGCGGCGATGTGGTGGGTGTCCTGCAGCGCGGCGACATTGTCGCGCAGCGTGTGCGGATTGCAGGAAATGTAGAGGATGCGGTCGAAGCCGCGCGCCAGCGCCACCGTGGCCTCGTCCAGGCCGCTGCGCGGCGGATCGACGAAGAGGGTGCCGAAGCGGTAGCCGGCGAGGTCGATCTCCTTCATGCGGCGGTACTCGCGGCCGCCGGCGAGCGCGTCGCTGATCTCCTCGCTCGCCATCCGCACCATAGTCACATTGCCGACGCCGTTGGCTTCCAGGTTGTAGTGCGCAACGCGCACCGAGGGCTTGCTCATCTCGGTGGCCAGCACCTTGTCGAACAGCGGCGCCAGCGCCACGGTGAAGTTGCCGTTGCCGCAGTAGAGCTCCAGCAGGTCGCCGCCGCTGCCGGCGGCCTGCGCGCGCGCCCAGCCCAGCATATGGCGGTTCACCCCGCCGTTGGGCTGGGAGAAGCAGCCCTCGATCTGTTGGTAACGCAGGCGGCGGCCGTCGAGTTCGAACTCCTCCAGCAGCCAGTCGCGCTCGAGCACGATCTTCTGCTTGCGGCTGCGGCCGATGATCTGCACGCCCATGGCGGCGGCGAGCTCGCGCGCGGCCGCCTCCCAGTCGGCCTCCAGCGAGCGGTGATAGACCAGGCTGATCATCAGCTCGCCCGACAGGGTGGCGAGGAACTCGACCTGGAAGATCTTGCGCTTGAGCACCTCGCTGGCCATCAGCCGCTCGCGCAGCACCGGCATCGCGGCGGCGATCGGCGCCGCCGCGGGCGGAAAGTCGGAAAGGATGACCGGCACTTTCGGCTCGGCCGGATCGAACATCGCGTAATCGACCCGGCCGCCCTCGTGCCACATGCGGAACTCGGCGCGCAGCCGGTAGTGCAGCGGCTCGGAGCGGAAGACTTCCGGTTCCGGCACGCCAAGGGCGGCAAAGTCCGCCTTGAAGCGGGCGACCTTCCCGGCGAGCTGGGTGTCGTAATCGGCGGGGTTGAAGCTGGGCAACGGCATGGTGTGGGCAACGGTAAAACAGGTGAATCCGGATCCGTCCGGGAAGGACGGAGGGCGGACTATACCCCAGGCTGCGGGTAGTGAGGACGATCTCCCTGATGGCGAAGGGGATGAAGCATCCGCTCCGGCTACCCTCATTGCGGCACCTGCCGACATGTCTCGTCCCGGGCTTCTCCAGCCATTCCACCACCTTGCCGCAAGGCGCCTGCGCAATCGCGACATGCGTCATGGCGGTCGCGGACGATGAAGGCGCGCCAGGCTCCGGGCGACGCAGCGCTGCATCATGTCTCGCAAACCGACCTGACCAGCTGCCACGACGGCGCGATGGTCGATATACTTCCGAAATATGCCAATGGAGTACTCAATGCGCCCTCTCATCCGACTCGGCGATCCGACCAGCCACGGCGGCATCGTCGCCAGCGCCTCTCCCAACTGCGAAGTCATGGGCAAGGCGGTAGCCCGCCTGGGCGATCGCGTCGTCTGTCCGCTCTCCGGCCACGCCGTCGGCGTGATCATCGAAGGCGATCCCGACTGGCTGATAGACGGGCTCCCTGTCGCACTCGAAGGACATCTCACCAGTTGTGGCGCGAGCCTGATCGCCACGCTGGCCAACGCGGGCAGGGGCTGACATGGACGAAGCCCTGCTTCGACGCCTGCTCGCGCCGGTCGCGGCCGACGCTCCCGCTGGAGCCGACCTCGGCTACACATCCCTGTTCGACCAGATCCGCGAGGCCCGCCACGCCGACGATCCCAGCCTCGCCCAGGGCGACTGGGTCGCTACGCTGAAGGTGGCGGACTGGGAACTCACCGCCCGCCTGTGCGAAGAGGCCTTGGCCGTGCAGAGCAAAGACCTTCGGCTGGCTGCCTGGTATGTGGACGCCCTCGCCCATACCGCCGGTTTCGACGGCATCGCCTTCGGGCTGACATTCCTCGCCAACCTGCTCGACGCCCATTGGCCGCAGCTCTTCCCCCGACCCGACGACGGCGACCTCGGCGAACGCAGCGGACGCATCGAATGGCTGGATGCACAACTGGCCGGAACGGTGCGCACGCTTGCGCTGACCTCGCCTGATCATGGCGGCTACAGCTGGCACGACAACAGCCCCTCCCACGCGCCAGATGGGGAAGGCAGCCGGCCCGCACCGGCAGCGACCGTCCCAGGGCAGCCCGCTCCGCCTGCGACCCTGCTCGAACGCAGCGCTGCGGCTTCGGGACCACAGTGGTTTGCCAAGCTCGATGCGCGCCTGGAGCGCGTTCGTCATGCGTGGCAAGGGCTGGACGCCAGCCTCGCGAGGCATTTCGGCCTCCAGGCCCCCGTCATGCGGCAGACATGCGATGCGGTGGAAGCTTGCACCCGGCTCGCTGCCCGTCTGCACCGCCACGGCAGCGCAACACCGGCAATCGCCGCGCACACGGCGCCGCCGCCGACCGCGGCAACCGACCAAGCTGCTCCCCCGGACATCCGTTCCGCCGCCTGCGAGTCACCTGCAGGGCGCGTCGAGGCGATACGGCAACTCGAAGAAGTCGCCCGCTACTTCCGTCACCACGAGCCCCACAGTCCGGTCGCGCTACTCGTCGAACGTGCCGCCCGCTGGGCCGGAATGAGCTTCGAGGAATGGCTGCAGACAGTGATCAAGGACGGATCGACCCTGGGCCAACTGCAGGAATTGCTGGAGTTCCGCGCGTCGGACTGACGATGCGTCGTCGACCCGACCGCGGACAGACGTGCCGAGACAACACGAGAAAAAGGCCAGAACCCTTGATTTCTCTCGGAGTTCTGGCCTTCTTTGGACTTCCTTGGAAGTCGTGCTGGTGGAGCCGGGGGGAATCGAACCCCCGTCCGCAAGCCCTCTACAGACAGCTCTACATACTTAGCCGACCTATTTGGATTTAGCCTCTGACTTAGCCGATCGGCAGGCCGGTCATCAGCGAGTTACCTTACCTTTAGCTACAGAGCCAAGTAACCCGGCCCTGCTCGCGATTCTCTGTAAATGACACTGCAGCGGCTCAGCTTACGCTAAGACCACCCGGCCCAGAGACCTGCCGGTGCAGCGCCCGCCGGGATTAAGCGGCGAGAGCGAAACGCTCGTCGTTGGCGTTTGTAGTTTCCCAGATGGATTTACGAGGTGACTGGTCCTCGGTATGCACTGCACTGCTTCGCGACCCACGTCGAAGCCAGGTCGGCCCCAGGTGATCGGTAACGCATGTCCCCTATATGGAGACGGCGCGCTGTATTTCAAGGGCTGCAGTCTAACATGCCGCCGGCTGCCCTCGTCTTTCTTTGCGCTGCCGGATCAGACCTGACGACAGCCAAAGCGTTCCCGGTAATCCGGAATGCCCGGTCCCGCTCCGCTGCACCGTCGGCGTAACACGGCTGCAATGTCGCCGCGCGACCATGCGCACCCGCCGCATCGACGGCCTGCCTGTTACGACCGGGCGAACAATAACCCTGTGAACGACTCCTGCCTGTTCGGCCCACCGCTGAGGTCACCCACACCACCGGCCCCCTTCGCCCCACCCGTCCTCGAACAACAGGTGCGGATCGATGGCTGGCTGGGTCTGATCATCGGTCCGCTGCTGCTCGTCGCCGTGCTGGTGGCGGCGATCTGGGCAGGGCACGGCATCTATGCCGAGAGGGAACGCAACCTCGCAATCCGCTTCACGCTGGCGCAAAACGACGGGCTCGCCAGGCTGGTCGCCGACCGGATCGCGGCTCGACTCGAGCACGATATCGCCGCGGTCGGGACAAGCGCAGGCAGCACGCCGGCCGGCGCCATGGTCGCCACGCAGGAACCCGCTCCGACCGTAGGCATCGATGACGATATGCTCACCGTCACGCTGCAGTCCGCGCCGGGCACCGGGCACCGAATCGGCATCGACACCGGCAGCCTGCTCGCCGGACTCGAACGTGTCGCCCCGGGACATCCCGGCATCGTCGTCCTGTACGATCACCGCGGGCGCTCGACCTGGCGGCGCCCGACACCACCGGGTGCAACGGCGTCGGCAATAGCGGCCATCCAGCACCCTCCGCCGAACGCCGGGGTGATCCACTCCTCCGCCGGCGGCACCGTCGTGATCGGCCATGCCGAAATCCCCGGCTACGGCCTGCACGTCCGCGTCGTCAGCGCGCTCGACGAGGTGCTCGCGCTGACCGACGGCGCACGCAGCAACATGCGCAGCTGGGGCTGGAGCCTCACCATTGCGTTATCGGCCGCTGCCGTCGTACTGGTTTCGATCGCTTACCGCCAACGCCGCCTGTGCCACGAACTGGTCCGCGCGGGTGAAGCCAACAGCGAACTGGTCGCCCGCCTGCGCGACGAATCCTCGCGCGCCTACCAACTCGCCTCCCACGACCACCTGACCGGACTGCCCAATCGCATGCTGTTCTCCGAGCTGGCGAACAGTCACCTGAGCCGGGCAAAACGCAGCCACTCGCCGTTCGTGATGATGTTTCTCGATCTCGACCGTTTCAAGCGCATCAACGACACCCTCGGGCACCGCATCGGCGACCTGCTGCTGCAGGAGGTGGCGAACCGCTTGCGCGGCTGCGTCCGGCAAACCGACATCGTCGCCCGCCTGGGTGGCGACGAATTCGTGCTGCTGCTCACCGAGCTCGACACCATCGACGACGCCAGCCGCGTCGCACGCAAGCTGATCGAAACCGTCGCCCAGCCGATGCAGTTCGAAACGCACGAAATCGAAGTGCGCCCGAGCATCGGCATCTCCATCCATCCCCGCGACGGCACGGACGTCGAAACCATGATGCGCAATGCGGATACGGCGATGTACGAAGCCAAGCGCACCGGTAGCGGGTGCTTCCACTACTACGACCCCTCGCTCAACGCCCGCTCGTCGCTGCAGCTGGATCTCAGCGGTCGCTTTCGTCGCGCCATCCTCGGCGACGAATTCGTGCTCCATTACCAGCCACGCGTCGCCCTCAACGGCTTTCGCGTCACCAGCCTGGAAGCATTGATCCGCTGGCAGCATCCGCAACGCGGACTCGTACCACCCGGCGAATTCATCGAGTATGCGGAACAGGAAGGCCTGGTGATCGAACTGGGCAACTGGGTGGTGCGCGAGGCCTGCCGCCAGATCGCCGCGTGGCTGGCCGAAGGCCTGGACGTGGTTCCGATCGCGATCAACGTATCGCCCAAGCAACTACGCGACCAGAGCTTCGTCGATGTGATCCGCGAATCCGTCGCCCACTGCGGTATTCGTCCCGAACTGCTGGAAATCGAAATCACCGAGCGTTGCGTGGTGGAGGACTTCGAACGCCCGCGGGCCGCGCTGGAAACGCTCTCGGCGCTCGGCCTCAAGATCGCGCTGGACGACTACGGCACCGGCTTCTCCAGCCTCAGTTACCTCAAGCGCCTGCCGATCGACATCATCAAGATCGACCGCTCCTTCATCAGCGACATCCGCAACCAGACCAATGATGCGGCCATCGTCGCCTCCACCATCGCGCTCGGCCACAACCTCGGTCTGACCGTCATCGCCGAAGGGGTGGAAACCCGCGAGCAGGTCATCTACCTGCGCACCGCCGGTTGCGACGAAGTTCAGGGCTACTACTTCCAGAAGCCCGCCGCGGCCGACGTCATCCGCCCCCTGCTCGAACACGGCGGTCTCGGGCTGCCCGCCGCCCCATGAACCGGGCACCAAGGTCCGGTTAACGCAAAAGGCCTGCGCAGCAAAGCGCAGGCCTTTCTGTATCTGGTGCCCCCGGCAGGACTCGAACCCGCGACCTTCGGTTTACAAAACCGTTGCTCTACCAACTGAGCTACAAGGGCAAATCTGTACTTCTGCGACACGCGCACAGCGGGACTGTCAGTCCGGCACGGCTGAAGAAGCGGCGCGGATTATAGCGCAAAGCGCCTGAAGCCGCGCCCGCGACGCACGGACACCCGCCGGTTCCGCCACAGCGCTTTCCTTTTTCGAACTACTGTATATAATAACAGTTATCGCCATATCATCCGACCACGGTTACCACTCCAGGAGCTCGCAATGGAATCGAAACTCACACAGTCTTTGATGATGCTCGGCTTGCTGGCGGGATCGATGATAGGCGTCGGCCTGCCTGGCGGCGGAGTTGCCCTTGCTCTGGCCGGGATAGCCACCGCATGGTTGTTGCGCTCGGGAATGCGGGACGAAGAACGCTCCTGATCAAGAAGCCGGAAGCAGGCAAAACCAACCCTACTTCCGCAAGGGGATGGCGATGGAGCGATCCACCGGCACGGCGGTCACGCTGTTCTTGGGGCTGCCTTCGACCAGCTTGTCCGAATAGGTGAGGTAGACCAGCACGTTGCGCTTCGGATCGGCGATGCGTACGACCTGCAGTCTCTTGAACAGAACCGACAGGCGCTCGGAAAAAACCTCTTCCTGCACCGGTATCGATTCGCGAAAACGAATGGGCCCGACCTGCCTGCAGGCGATGGAGGCATCGGAACGATCCTCAGCCAGCCCGACCGCTCCCGAAAGGCCGCCGGTCTTGGCACGGGAAACATAGCAGGTGACGCCCTCGACCCGCGGATCGTCGTAGGCTTCGACCACAACCTTGTGATTGGGGCCTATCAGCTTCCACACTGTGGACACTTCGCCCACGGTCTCGGCCGACGCGCTCACGCACGCCAGGCAACAACCGACACCGACGATGGCCCTGCGTATCATGCGGGTCGTCCGTCTCACCGGCCGAACTTGCTCACCAGTTGCTGCAATTTCTCCGCCCGCCGCCGCTCCGATTCTTCGGCTTCGCGCTTTGCCTTCTGCTGTTTTGCCGCCGCGGCAAAACGCTCCTTGAGCATCGTTGCGGCGTGGCTGCGCTGCTCGTCGGTCACCTCGCCGGCGACGTTGCCGTCGAGGTCGAAGCGCTCGGCAGAACGCTCCACCGCCTTCAGGTAGCGGGTCGACGCCGTATGCATACGCAGCGCGGCACGCAAGGCCTTGCGTTCGAATTCCGGGAAGCGTTCGAGGATGCTCGTATCGATCCGCAGGGCGAGCGGCTTGCAGTCGCGGAAGGTCGGAGACAGTGCCTGGAGTTTCTGCAACAGCGCTCGGGGTTCAAGCGCGGGCTTGGCCGCGGGAGTATCGGTAGTCATCGCTCGGGTAGACAATATGGGGAACATCGCCGGCGTGAAGCAGCAGCATCGGCGATCTGGCGACATTCTACCCGACACCTGCGCCGGAAACCTGCAAGGACCTTTCGCGGTCGATGACAGGTGACGATTCACTGGAACCCGGATGGAAACTCCTATGCAAGCACAGCAGAACCGCGCCATTCTCGCCATCTGCCTTCTCGCCGCCTTCGCCGACAACCGTAAGGACGACCGCGAACGCGAACATATACGGCGCGTGGCGGAATCCTTGTCCCGCGACGCGAATGCCGACCTGATCGGTCTGTACCAGGACGTCCTGCTCAAACGCATCCGGCTCGAAGACCAGGCCGCGATGCTGGATTCCACCGAACTTCGCCAGCTCGCCTACGAAATGGCAGTTGGCGTTTGTGATGCCGACGGCGTCCATGATGCAGCCGAAGCGGCTTTTCTCGAACGCCTCTCCGCTGCCCTCGGCCTGGATCGCAAGGTGGCTGCGCAGCAGCTGGAGCAAGCCGATGCCATCGCCGCCCTGCCGCTGGACACCGGCACCGCGACGGACGCGCCGGCCAGCACGACCGACGCACGGGCCGCCACGCCCGACCGCAGCGAACTCGAACGGATGATCCTCAACGCCGCCATCCTCAACGGCGCGCTGGAGCTGCTCCCGCAATCGCTCGCCTCGATGGCGATCATTCCGCTGCAGACCCGTCTCGTCTATCGCGTCGGCAAGGCGCACGGCTACGAACTGGACCGCGGCCACATCACCGACTTCCTCGCCACCGTCGGCGTCGGCCTGACCTCCCAGTACGTGGAACAGTTCGGCCGCAAGCTCATCGGCGGCCTGCTCGGCAAGGTGCTCGGCAAGACAGGGAAGACCATAGGCAGTGCAGCCACCGGTTCCGCCTTCTCGTTTGCCAGCACCTATGCCCTCGGGCATGTGGCGATCCAGTATTACGGCGGCGGACGCACCCTGGATGGCGCAGCCTTGAAGAATGCATTCGCCGGCCTGCTCGGCGAGGCACGCAGCCTGCAGCAGCGCTATACCCCCGAGATAGAGCAACGCGCCCGCAACCTCGATGTCGGCAAGCTCATGACCGAACTGCGTGCCTGAATACCCCCGGCCGGTGCCACACCGCCGGCCGCCAACCGCATCCGCGCGCGGTGGCCGGCACAAACTCCCTTCAAGTCCGTGGTTTTCAAGGCGCGGCGCGTGCATAATCCGTGCGTCCGATCGGCTGTTCCGCCGGTAGGCACTCATCCGGATTGCTGAATGACGCGCACGCCTCCATCCGCCCTCCCCCCCTCCCGTTCGGGATCCGATCCGCGCCGGACCGGCGCCATGACCGAATCGACCACGCCACCGGAAATCGCACGCGAAGCGCTGCGTCAACTTGCTACCAAGCGAGTACCGCCCACTCCCGACAATTACCGCGCGTTCTACCACCAGATCGCGGGTACCGTCGCCGAGGATGAATTCCCTGCGCGCACGCTCAAGGCGATCGCTGCGGCCTTGCCGCGCGGCACACCGGAGGCGGTGCGCACCGCACGCCAGTTCGAGGAGGCGGTCGGCAGCGGCCAGTGGCCGGCCTTGAAGCAGGCCATCGTCTCGATCTGCGAAGCGCGTACCGAAGGACAGCTCGCCTGGGGGCTGCTGATCCGCGAACTGATCGCGCAGCTCGAGCGCCCTCACGCCAAGCAGACCCGCGCCCGCAAGCTGGAATCGTTGCAACACGTGCTTGCCGCGTCGAGCACGGACAGCGGTCAACTCTACCTTCGCCTGCAGGGGCTGCTGCGCAGCTGGACGCAGGCCGACGACAGTGCCGATGCGCCGGCCCTGGCAGATCCGGTCGCGGAAGAAAGTGCCGGAGCGAGCGTAAACCTGCCGGTCGCCCTGGCAGAGCTGCTCTCCCGCCTCCTTCG
This sequence comes from Azoarcus sp. DD4, assembly GCF_006496635.1. Lineage (NCBI taxonomy): Bacteria > Pseudomonadati > Pseudomonadota > Betaproteobacteria > Rhodocyclales > Zoogloeaceae > Azoarcus > Azoarcus sp. DD4. The sequence continues at coordinate 1,732,790 of NZ_CP022958.1, read as the reverse complement.
CCGCGGCATCGCCCCCACGGTGGCGCACGACAGCGGCTTGTCCGCCGAGGTCGCCGAGCTGGCCGACGCCGCCCTGAAGCTGGCCGACTATGAAGCGATCGCAAGCTACGGCGAACGCCTCGACAACTTTGCCACCCGGCTGGCCTGGTACGGCGACGACCAGCAAGCGGTCCGTCAGGCGCTGCTCACCCTGCTGCGCCTGCTGGTCGACAACATCCGCGAACTGGTGCTGGACGACAACTGGCTGCACGGCCAGCTAAGCGTACTGGCCGAAGCCTTCACCGGCGAACTCGACATCCGCGTGCTCGATGAAGTCGAACGCCGCCTGCGCGACGTCATCGACAAGCAGAGCCACCTCAAGCGCCAGCTGTCGGATGCGCAGCAGCGACTGAAGACCATGCTGGCCGGCTTCATCGACCGGCTGGCGGCCTTTTCCGACACCACCGGCGACTTCCACGACGTGCTCGACGACTGCGCCACCCGCATCAGTCAGGCCAACGACATCAGCGAACTCTCCGACGTCGTCGAAGAGATGCTGCGCGAAACCCGCAACACCCAGGAATCGGCCCGGCGCTCCGGTGAAGAACTCGCCGAACTGCGCGAGCAGGTGGAATCGGCCAACCAGCACATCGTCCGGCTGCAGCGCGAACTCGACGAAACCAGCGAGCTCGTCCGCCACGATCCGCTGACCGGTGCGCTCAACCGCAAGGGTCTGGACGAAGCGCTCGCCCGCGAGATCGCTCGGGCACGCCGCCACGGCAGCAGCCTGTGCCTGGCCCTGCTCGACGTCGACAACTTCAAGCAGCTCAACGACACCTTCGGCCACCGCGCCGGCGATGACGCCCTGCGCCACCTCTTTGCGGTGATACGCGAAGCGGTACGGCCGCAGGACGCGGTCGGCCGCTACGGCGGCGAGGAATTCCTGATCCTGCTGCCGGACACCGAGCTGGACCAGGCCAATGCCGTCATCGTCCGCCTGCAGCGCGAGCTCACCCGCCGCTTCTTCCTGGCCAATGCGCAGAAGCTGCTGATCACCTTCAGCGCCGGCATCGCCCGCCTCGACCACGCCGAAGACCCGCAGATCGCGATCGACCGCGCCGACAAGGCCATGTACGCCGCCAAGCGCGCGGGCAAGAACCGGGTGCTCACCGCCGCTTGAGTTCGCGCCGGGCGGCGGGCGCCGCGGCAGCCATGCCGGACGCCTATAATCGCCGGCTCTTGCCCTTGCGGACGCCGCCCATGCCTGCGCCCACCAACCCGTCCGAGATCGCACGCGAGACGCTGCGCCAGCTCGCCCTGCGCCGTATCCCGCCGACACCGGACAACTATCTCAGCCTCTACCACGAGATCGCCGGCAGCCGGGCAGCGAACCAGGACTTCCCCGCGCCCTTCGTCAAGCGGCTCGCGCAGCGCTTGCCGCGCGACTCCGCCGAGCGCCTGCGCCTCGCCCGCCAGCTCGACCAGGCGCTCGCCAATGACGACACCGCCGCCGGCGCCCGGGCGCTGGACGACTACATCGACAGCCTCAAGACGGGCGACGCCCCTGCGTGGAACGAACTCATCGCCCAGCTCCTGCGCCAATGGGAGGGCCGGCAGCTTGGCTGGACAACCGCGCGCAAGCGCGACTCGCTGGAACGGGTACTCGCCGCCAGCGACCCGGCCACCCTGCACGGACGCCTGCAGGCGCTGCTCAATGCCTGGGGCCAGGCGCCCACCGATCCCGAGCTGCCGCCGCCGGTCGACACACCGAGGCTGGCGGAGAGCGTCGCCACACCGGCGCCGCAGACCGGCAGCCCGCCAGCGCCGTTGCGCGCGCTCGACAACGCGGAGGCTGCCGAACTGCTCGAAGCCCTACGCGGCGTGTTGCTGCTCGCGCTCGAAACGGTGGTCCCCGCTTTTCTCGGCGACGATGACGAACTCGCCACCGATGCAGCCCTCATCGCCACCAGCGTCCGCCAGGCGACCGACCTGCGCGCCTTCGATGTTGCCGCCCGCCAGCTGCGCAAGTTCGCCCTGCGCCTGGAAGGCGCCGCGGCCGATGCCGCCGAGATCCGCGCAGCCCTGCTCGACCTGCTGCGCCTACTTCTGCGCAACATCGACGAGCTCGTCATCGATGATCGCTGGCTGCACGGGCAGATCGACACCCTGCGCGGCCTCATCGACCAGCCGCTCGACATCCGCCTGCTCGACGACGCCGAACGCCGTCTCAAGGAAGTCATCTACAAGCAGAGCCAGCTCAAGCACAACCTCGTCGAGGCCCAGCGCAATCTCAAGGACATGCTCGCCGGTTTCGTCGACCAGCTCGCCCGCTTCAGCGCCAGCACCGACCGCTATCACGGCAAGCTGGGCAGCTGCGCGCAGAAGATCGCTGCAGCACGCGACATCACCGAAATCGGCCAGGTGCTCGACGAAGTCATGACGCAGACCGTCGCCATGCGCGACGAAACCCGCCGATCGCACGACGAGCTCCAGATCACGCGCGAACGCGTGCGCAGCGCGGAAGCCGAGCTCGCGGCCATGCAACAGGCGCTCGATCAGGCCAGCCGCCTGATGCGCCACGACACGCTCACCAGCGTGCTCAACCGGCGCGGGCTGGAGGACATGTTCGCCAAGGAAAGCGCCCGTGCCGGCCGTCGCCATGCCCCGCTCTGTATTGCGCTGCTCGACATCGACAACTTCAAGCGGCTCAACGACACCCTCGGCCACGACAGCGGCGACAGCGCGCTCCTGCACCTCACCGGCGTAATCCGCCGCTTTCTGCGCCCGCAGGACACCCTTGCGCGCTACGGCGGCGAGGAGTTCGTCATCCTCTACCCCGAGACCACCCTCGACCAGGCCGAAGCCGCCCTGGTGCGCCTGCAGCGCGAACTCACGCGCAGCTTCTTCATGTCCGGCCAGATGAAGGTAGTCATCACCTTCAGTGCCGGCGTCACACCGCTCGCCGCCGGCGAGAGCCTGCAGCAGATCCTCGCCCGCGCCGACGCCGCCATGTACCGGGCCAAGCAAAGCGGCAAGAACCAGGTCGTTGCCGCCCCGGCAAACCCCTGATGGCGGCGGCAATCGCCGGCAGTAGTTGCCGGTTTCTGCAAAAACTTGCCGCAACACCCTGACAAAAAAGGGATTTAGCCGCCCAAAAAAACCTGGCACACATTTCGCTGATATCTGGCCAGAAGGCTCGGATGCCCTGCTCGAACCGCGGACACACCCCGCGTCGGCGACCCGAGCACCAGCCGAACCAGATATCGAAGGAGATGCAAAATGGCCCAGGTCATCAATACCAACGTCGCCTCGCTCAACACCCAGCGCCACCTCAACAGCTCGCAGAGCGCGCTGTCGACCTCGCTGCAGCGGCTGTCCTCCGGCTTGCGTATCAACAGCGCCAAGGACGACGCCGCCGGCCTCGCGATTTCCGAGCGGATGACCTCGCAGATCCGCGGCCAGGACCAGGCGCGCCGCAATGCCAACGACGGCATCTCGCTGGCGCAGACCGCCGAAGGCGCGCTTCAATCCGCCGGCGACGTGCTGCAGCGCATCCGCGAACTCGCGGTGCAGTCGTCCAACGCCACCAACTCGGCGTCCGACCGCCAGGCGCTCAACGCCGAAGTGAACCAACTCACCGCCGAACTCGACCGCATCGCCAAGACCACCGAGTTCAACGGCCGCAAGCTGCTCGACGGCTCCTTCACCACCGCCACCTTCCAGATCGGCGCCAACGCCGGCCAGACCATCCAGGCTACCACTGCCAACTTCAGCACCAGCCAGTACGGTGGCTACCGCATCGGCTCGCTGGCCGCAGCCACGCCGGGCGACAAGGGCGACCTGACGCCGGGCAGCACCGCCTTCGCGCTCGGGTCCACGGCCGCCGCTACCAACCGCGTCGCCGGCGGCACCGTCACCATCAACGGTGCCACCGGCTCCTCCACCGTGGCGATCCCGGCCGGCGCCTCGGCCAAGGATGCAGCCGCCCTGATCAACGCCGAAAGCGGCACCACCGGCGTGACCGCCTCGGCCAAGACCGAATTCGACATCGACTTCAGCGCGCCCAACGTCAGCTACAAGTTCGACGTGAGCTCGGACAACAGCACCCCGATCACCGTCTCCTTCACCATCGGCGCCGAAGACAACGACGGCCTCGCGGCCGCGGTGAATGCCTTCAACGATGTTTCCGCCAAGACCGGCGTCACGGCACGGGTCAACGACAACGGCGACGGCATCACCCTGCTCAACTCCTTCGGCGAGAACATCACCATCGCCAACGCCGCGTCCGGCTCGAACACCGCCACCATCGGCGGCACCTCGACCGCCGCCGGCGCCACCGCCATCGGCACCGGCCAGCTGGTGCTCGACTCGGACAAGTCGTTCAGCATCGACGCACCCAACACCACCGACTTCTTCAACAACGTGTCGGCTGCCGGACAACTGCAGAAGGTCGCCGACCTCGACGTCAGCTCGGTCGATTCCGCCCAGCGCACCCTTGCCATCGCGGATGCGGCGCTGTCGGCGATCAACGGCCAGCGCGCCAAGTTCGGCGCCCTGCAGTCGCGCTTCGAGACGACGATTTCCAACCTGCAGATCTCGTCGGAAAACCTGTCGGCCTCGCGCTCCCGCATCCGCGACACCGACTTCGCCGCAGAAACCGCCAACCTGACCCGCTCGCAGATCCTGCAGCAGGCCGGCACCGCGATGCTGGCCCAGGCGAATGCACTGCCGCAGCAGGTGCTGTCGCTGCTGCAGGGTTGAACCCGCGTCACTTCGACCAAGGCCCGCTCCGGCGGGCCTTTTTTATTTCAAGCCAAGCAAATTGGCGCTTAAAAAGCCACTTGATCGGAGGATCCGGTCCGGGACAATCCGCTAAGCTGCCGAATCAGGATTCCTCTGTGCCAATTGCGCCTGCCCCTCAATCGACATATGCAATGAGCCTCCCACCGCATTCCGCCAACCCTGCGCTCTCCCAGCAACCCGCAGGTTTACGCATCCTCGTAGCAACGGTCGAGATGTATTCGAGCGGCGGCATGCTGCGGTTCGAGCGCATTGCGCGCTGCCTCCGGGCGCAGGGACACAGCCTGAGCTTTTGCTGCATGACCGGGAAGGTATCGCCGCAGTGGCCCGGTACGTCGCCCGTGTTGAGTCCCGAGGAAGCGGCAGCCGCCACCTGGGATGCCACCCTGCTGCCTGGCCGGGCCGGTTTCGATCTCACCCCCGACACCTTGTCGAGCCTCGCTCCGTTTCGCAAACCGCAGTTTGGCCTGCGCGTGCAGTTCGTTCTCAACGACACCTCGTACAGGGCCGGGTTTCTTGCCGTCAACCGGGCGTTCCAACCTCAATTGGTTGTCTTCAACAACCACGCCTGGACTGTCGCAGACTTTCCGGATTTTCTCGGCGCCCAGTTTCACTTCCTCGAAGGCGGCGTCGACCTGGCCGCGTTTCAGCGCATTCCCCTTGCCACGCTTGATCCGGCCGGCCCCTGCTGGATTGGCGGACAGGCCAGAAAGAATTCGCTCGACCTTGCCGGCGCACTGAGGCATTTGCCGCCCAACTTCCGGATGCGGCTGTTCGGGGACATACCCTCTCAGTTGATCGACGGATGCGGTGATCTCATCGCCGAAGGCCGCCTGGAGCTTGTCGGGCCGATCGAAGAATCGGCCTTGCCCGCCTACTACGCGGGCGTGGACATCGTTGTCACGCCGGAACTTGTTGCCGGATGGTCCAACACAGCCGCGGAGGCCGCTGCAGCCGGACGCCCCCTGGTGTGCACCGCATCCGGGACCGGGGCCTTCGCCCGACATGGCGAAACCGCGGTCGTGATCGGCGACACCCGTCCGCTCCGCATCGCACAAGCAGTCCTGGAGCTGCATGCATCCCCCTCCCACGCCAGTCGCCTGGCGGCCCAAGGGCGGGAGGCCATTGCCCAATTCGACTGGCATGAATATTCGAACCGCCTGATCGAACTACTGCGGGCGCCACCGAATGCGCATTATTTCTATGCCCCGGAAGCCGGCCTCTACGGCAAGTGGCCACTGAACCGCCGCACGGCCGGACTGGACGCGCTGTTCGCCGCCTGCTCCGGATGCAGCGTTCTCGACATCGGCGCGGCAGAAGGTTTGATCGCTGAGCGGTGCCTGCAGGCGGGTGCCCGCCAAGTCGATGGCGTGGAGCTTGACGCGGAACGGGTCCAGGAGGCACGACGCCGCAACGCGGGAGACGCGGACCGCGCCCGCTTCTTCACGCTGGACCTCAATCAGCGGAACGCCTTGAAGCAGCTCGCGACGCTGCTGCCAAAGTACGACATCGTGCTCTACCTCGGCGTTCACCATCACCTCGACCCGACGACAGCAAGCGGCGTGTTCGACGCGCTCCTGCGTCGTACCGGACGCACGCTTTACATGCGGACGTCCGAAACGGTTGCATCGCGTGATCAACTTGTCGAACGCGCGCAGGCGCTCGGCTTCACGCTCACCAGCACGGCCCTCGTCGAAGAGGGCGATCAGATCGGCGCGCTGTGGGAATTCACCGCCCCCGCACCGGCCAGGATCACTCAGGAACCCGTCACGATGACGCCCCAATTCGTCTCCTATCCCAAATCCGGGCGGACATGGATCCGTTATGTCCTGTTCCAGCTCGGCTACGAGGGACGTATCCAGTTCCACCACGATGGCTTCGAATTCAACGACGGAAGCCGCCCCCCTCACGATTTCGATCTTGCCCAGCGGCGGGCTCGCTACGCCACCTCGGGCCCCGTCGTCTTTCTTGTCCGGGACCCACGGGCTGTCATGGTGAGCCTGTATCATCAGGTGACGGGCCGCTTCAAGGACATGTTCCGTTATGAGGGCAACCTGTCCGACTTCCTGCGCGACCCCTACTTCGGTGCGGATGTCCTGGCCCGCTTCCGCAACATGTGGACTGCGCTGGCCGACCTGCCGAACATCCGCGTGGTCAGCTATGAAGACTGCCATGCCGACCTGGGTGGCGTGATCGAATCCATCCTGCAGCACTTCGGCCTGCCGATCGACCGGCAGGCGATTGCCGAAGCCGTCGCCAACTCGACCCTGGAGCGGATGCGCGCCAAAGAAGAGACCGATAGTTTCTCCGAGCCCTGGCTGAGAAAACGCAATGGCCACGGCAAGGTTCGAATTGGCTCCACGCAGGGTTACCGCGACGAGTTGAGTGCCGCCGATATCGCCTACCTCGATGCGATCTTCAAACCCCAGGAATGCGTCTTGACCAGACCAGTCAACGAAGCCGTCCGGCGCAAGCCCGGCCCGTTCTCTCCCATCATCGTGCTCGGGATGCATCGCTGCGGCACCTCGGCCACCGCAGGGTTGCTGACCGCCCTCGGACTCGATGCCGGTGCGCACCTGTTCCAGGGCAACGAATTCAACCAGAAGGGGTACTTCGAGGACTCGCGCGTCGTCGGCCTGCACGACAAGCTGCTGACCGGCCTCGGATCCTCCTGGAAGGATTTGCGGCCGCTGCCGGAAGGCTGGCTGGATGCGCCACTGACACGGGAGATCGCAGAACAGCTTCGCGGCCTGATCAGCGACGCCGCGCGCCAAGGCGGCCAGTGGGTTCTCAAGGACCCGCGCATGTGCAAACTGCTGCCGCTATGGCTGCAGCTGCTAAGGGAACTGAAGCTTGCCCCCCGCTTTGTTCTTCCCGTCCGCAACCCGGACGCCTGCGCCGCGTCGTTGCATGCACGCGATGAGCTCACACCGGAGGATGCCTGCGCGCTCTGGCTGATGCATGTCAAAGCGTCCGAACTGGGCACGAGAGGCTTCCGCCGATCCTTCGTCGCCTATGAAGCGCTGCTGGAAGACTGGCGCACCGAGCTTGCCCGTCTCGAATCCCATCTCACTCTTCAGCTCGACTGGCAGAGCGACAACGTCAACCGCGCTGCGGCCTTCATCTCGCCCGAACTCAATCACGCGCCGAGGGCGCCCACTCCGAACGCCGACGGCCTGGTCGCCGCCGCGCGCACCGTCCATCGTCGTTTGATGGATGCCATTCCTGCCTACGACCCCGCGGGAACGGTGGACGATCTGTTCGGCGAAATCGACCGTCTGCTGTTCGAGCAGGCTTACGTCCTCGCCCCGTCACAGGCCACGGCCGAAAACCGCGCCAAGATCCTTGCGACTCACGCAAGCGGCCTCGTCCGCATCCTTGACGACTTCGACCAACGCCGAGCCGCCCCCGTACCGAGGGCTCGCCAGCAGGATCCAGACTTCGACCGCTACGAGCAGGCCTCCGCCCGGATGAAGGCCGGTCAGGTCGAAGAGGCGGCTGGCGCCCTGATCGAACTGGCAAGCAGCGCCACCAAGGTCGGCGATGTCTATGTCGACCTGGCGCACTATGCGCAGACACTCGGCGACGTCGATGCGGCGGGTGCTTTGCTCGACAGCCTGCAGGACAGGGAGATCGTCTCCGACGAAGCGCTGCTGCGTCTCGCAAACCTGCAGACCGCGACCGGCAGAACAAACGAGGCCCTCGTCACCGTCGGCGCATTCCTGCGCCGGCAGCCCAATGGGCAAGAAGGCTTGGCGCTTCTGCGCCACCTGCTCGGGATGGTCGCGGAATTGTCCCCCATCAGCTGGGCCCGACTACTGGCCGACCTACGCTATCCGGCGGCCGTCCTGCGTACGCAGCTCGATGAAGCGCTCGACACGCTATCGCTCGTCAGGGAGCACGCCACTTCGATCCCGACCGCAGCCCAGGCCTCTCGACCGCCGGCGGAAAGTCCTTCCGCAGCAACGGAAGCCGCCAGCAGTAACGACATCGCAATCGCCCAGAACCCACGCCAGGCCTCAGGAGCCGCCGCCATGCAAACCACCGCCGCCGACCAGGACCGCCAACAAGTCGAACTCGCCCGCAGTCTCATCGCACAAGAGCAGCTCGGCGAAGCCGCCGAAATACTTACCGCGCTGGTGCTGGCGGAAACCCCGCTGTTCGAGGCCTATTACGACCTCGGCTGCCTTGCGGTGCGCCAGGGCGACGTGGAGACCGCGGTTTCGCTGTTCGGCATGGCGCTCGAGCGCGACCCGGAATCCGTCGCCGCCCGCCGCAACCTTGCGCTGGCGCAGGGTATCGAGCAGCACTATGAAGACGCGCTCGCCACCCTCAGCCCCATCCTGCGTTCCGGCCGTGCCGGCAACGAGGACTACGGCCTGGTGCGTGACATCCTCGGCAAGGCGCCGCTGCTCGGGCCGATCGCGTGGGCGCGGCTGCTGTCCGACCTGCGCACGCCGTCGGCCGAACAGAAGAAGGCGCTCGACGAGCATGAAGCGCTGGTGCACCAGCTCGCGGTCGCCAGGGCAGAGAATGAACGCCTGCGCGCCGAGGTCGCCGAACTGCGCGGCGAGCTGCGCCACCTTGCTGCCACCCCGAGCACCGAGGCCCGCACCGCCGCCTGGCAGCAGATCCACGCGCTGCCCGACGACGACTGGCTGAACGTGCTGATCCGCAGCGTAGATACCCCGTCCTACCGCGGCTTCCCGCTGCCCGGCTTCCCGGCCGAGGGCCTGCAGACCGGCATCGTCGGTTCGAGCAACGAATCCGCGCTGCGCGAGGGCTTCAACTTCTACCGCGCGGTGAAGGCGCTGTGCGCCGACCACGGTCACCCGCTCACCGCCGACACCCGGCTGCTCGACTTCGGCACCGGCTGGGGCCGCTACTCGCGCATCTTCATGAAGGAGATCGCGCCGGACAACATCACCGGTGTAGACGTCGATCCCAGCCTGGTGCAGGTCTGCCGCAGCACCTTCCCCTACTGCAACTTCGAGGTCGTGCCGCCCTTCCCGCCCACCGAACTCGGCGCCGGCCAGTTCGACCTGGTGATCGCCTACTCGGTGTTCTCGCACCTGTCGGAAGCCGCCGCCACCGCCTGGATCGAGGAGTTCGCCCGCATCCTCGCGCCCGGCGGCATGATCGCGATCACCACCCAGGGCCGCCGCTTCATCGACTACTGCGAACACATCCGCCGCTCGGGCGAGATCACCCACCCGTGGCACCTCAAGCTGGCGCAGTCCTTCACCGACGTCGAGGCCTGCCAGGCCGCCTACGAGCGCGGCGAATTCCTCTACTCCGCCACCGGCGGCGGCGACGCCCGGCCGTCCAGCTTCTACGGCGAAGCGCTGGTGCCGCCGGGCTTTGTCGAGCGGGTGTGGTCGCGCTTCCTGGAGCCTGTCGCCTTCATCGACGACGGCAGCCTGCCGCAGGCGCTGATCGTGATGCGCAAGCCACGCTGAGGCAGGTTCGTCCATGAATCCGAAGCTCATCGCCTTCCACCTCCCCCAGTTCCACCCCATCCCGGAAAACGACGCCTGGTGGGGCAAGGGCTTCACCGAGTGGACCAACGTCACCCGGGCGACGCCGCGCTTTCCCGGCCACCACCAGCCGCAGCTGCCGACCGACCTCGGCTTCTACGACCTGCGCCTGCCGGAAGCGCGCGCCGCCCAGGCCGAGCTCGCCCGCGAGTACGGCATCCATGGCTTCTGCTACTACCACTACTGGTTCAACGGCAAGCTGCTGCTGGAACGCCCGTTCGAGGAAATCCTTTCCTCCGGCGAGCCGGATTTCCCGTTCTGCCTGTGCTGGGCCAACGAGAACTGGACGCGGCGCTGGGACGGCGCCGAGCAGGAAGTACTGATCGGCCAGAACTACAACGACGACGACGACCGCGCCCACATCCAGTACCTGATCCGCGCCTTCCGCGACCCCCGCTACATCCGGGTGGACGGCAAGCCGCTGATCCTGATCTACCGCGCCCGCCATCTGCCCGACCCGAAGCGCTCGCTCACCATCTGGCGCAACGAGGCGCGCAAGGCCGGCATCGGCGAACTTTTCATCTGCCGGGTGGAGAACTTTTTCAACGAACGCGACAACCCGCATGCGCTCGGCTTCGACGCCTCGGTCGATTTCCAGCCCGACTGGATGGCGATCAACGACGACAATCCGAGCGTGGTGCTGCCCGACGACCATTTCGTCGTCGACTACCGCGACCTGGTAGAGACCGAACTCGCCCGTCCCGAAGTGCCCCATCTGCGCTTCCCCGGCGTGACGCCGTCGTGGGACAACTCCGCGCGGCGCAAGAAGAACGCCTTCATCATCGCCGACAGCACGCCGGAGGCATACGAGTACTGGCTGTCCGAAACCCTGCGCCGCATCAAGGACCGCCCGGAAAGCCAGCAGCTGGTGTTCATCAATGCCTGGAACGAGTGGGCCGAGGGCAACCACCTCGAACCGGACCAGAAGTTCGGCCGCGGCTACCTGGAAGCCACGCGTCGCGCACTCGACACGGCTGCCGCCCCGGATGGGCTCAAGGCGCCGCCCTTGACCGACCCGTTCGAACACCACGGTTTCGTCATCCGCCAGCAGTACGCCAAGTGGCTGGCGGCGCAGCGCATCGGCAAGCCGGTCGCCCGCCTGCACGACGAACGCATCAACCGCAGCACCCCGCCGCGTATCCACGTCATCCTCGACGCGACCCGCTGTAGCGACGATGCGCTGTCGCGCTCGCTCAACGCGATCTCGGGGCAGCTGTACGAACACTGGCACCTCGATGTGCTGTCCACCAGGGCGGCGCCGCAGATCGCCTCATCCCGGCTGGGCTGGCACACCATCGCGCCGCACCAGGCCAGCCAGGCGGTGGCCGAGCTGGTCGCCGCCAGCGATACCGGCTGGCATGCCGTGCTGACGGGTGGCGACAGCCTCGCCGAGGATGCCCTGCTGTTCGCCGCGCAGCACCTGATCGGCGCCCCCGACTGCCAGCTCATCCTGTCCGACGGCGACAGCCGCGGCGCCGACGGCGGCCCGCTGCGCAGCTGGTTCGCACCGGGTCTCAACCCCGACTGGTTGCGGGCAACGCTGCAGGTCGGCGGCCTGGTGATCGCATCCAGGGAACTCATGCTGGCGGCACTGCGGGACATCGGCGATTCGCCGTCGAACGCCCTGCCGCTGGCCGCGGTACTGCGCGCGCTCGAATCGCCGCCCGCGCATCTGCACCACCTGCCGCGTGTTGCCCTCAGCCGCCAGGAAACGGCGGAGCCGATACCGCTCGCTTTCCGCGCCGACCTGCTGCGCCTCCATCTGGATCGTCTCGGCCAACCGGCGAACCTGGAACACGGGCTCATCGACGACAGCTGCCGTATACGCTACGAACACGCCGGCGAGCCGCCATCCGTGGCGGTGCTCGTCACCCACCCCACCACACCCGAAGACGTGTTGCGCACGGTCGAAGGCGTGCTCGCGCAGAGCGGGCCTTTCCCGGTGTCGGTCTGGCTGCCACGTGCGTCCGACTGCTCCGCCCCCCTGCGCGACTGCCTCGGCCAGCTCGTCGCGCTGGGTGCGCCCAACATCCGGATTGTCGATGTCGACACCCTCCCGCCCGCGGCCACCTGCAACCGCCTCGCCGCCGCGGCCAACGCAGAACTGCTGCTCCTGCTGGACTGCGGACTGACACCGCTCGATGCCGAGTGGCTGACAGCGCTGACCGCCCATGCCCGCCGACCGGGCATCGGCGCGGTGGGCGGACGCGTCGTCGCCCCGGACGGCAGCCTGTGCGAAGGCATGGTGAGGCTGGGGCAAGCCGGCGTTGCCGGCAGCCCCTATGTGGGTGTCTCGGCCAACTACGCCGGCAACGGCGGCGAACTCCAACTGGACCAGAACTGCTCGGCGGTTTCGCAACGCTGCCTGATGGTGAGCCGTGAACGCTTCCTCGAACAGGGCGGCTTCAAGGCCGAGCGCTATCCCGACGCGCACGCGGCCACCGACTTCTGCCTGCGGCTCGGCGAGCGGGGTCTGCGCCATGTGTGGACGCCGCACGCCACCTTGGTTGCACCCTCGCCGGCAAGGCCGCGCCCCTTCGCCCCTCCCACCCCGGCCGATCTCCCCTTGCTGGAGGACTGGCTGCACGTCCGGCCCGCCGACCCCTACGGCAACCGACAGATCAGCTACAGCGAGACGCGGCCGCGCCTGCAGGCAGACCATGCGCTGGCCCAGGACCCGCTGCCCTGGCACCCGGTGCCGCGCATCTACGCCCACCCGGCCGATCTCAGCGGCTGCGGCGAGATGCGCGTGCTCACCCCCTTGCGCGCCCTGACACGCAGCGGCCTGGTTCAGGGCGGCGGCGGCACGCGCTTCATCGGTCCCTGGGATCTGGCCGCACTCGCGCCCGACACCGTCATCACGCAACGCATCTTCAGCGACCTCTCGCTCGAATGGCTGGAGGCCTACCGCAAGTACAGCGGCGGCCTGCTGATCTACGAGCTGGACGACCTCATCAGCCGCATCCCGCGCGACAACGAGCACAGCAAGGGTTTTCCGCCGGACATGGAGGCCAGGCTGGCGAAGGGCATGCGCCTGTGCGACCGCCTCGTCGTGTCCACCGAACCGCTGGCAGCTGCCTACGGTCGTTACGCGCAGGAAACCGTGGTCGCCCCCAACCTGCTCGACGACACGGTATGGGGACCGCTGGCGGCACTGCCCAACGAGGGAGCGCGGCCGCGCGTGGGCTGGGCGGGCAGCACCAGCCACGGCGGCGACCTGGCGCTGATCCACGACACCATCCGCGCCACGGCCGACGAGGTCGACTGGGTCTTCCTCGGCTTCTGCCCGGAAGCCCTGCGCCCGCTGGTGCGCGAGGTGCATCCGCCCGTCCCGGTGAAAGACTACCCGGCGGCGCTTGCCAGCCTGCGGCTGGACATCGCCATCGCCCCGCTGGCGGCCAACGCCTTCAACGAGGCCAAGAGCAACCTCAAGCTGCTGGAGTACGGCGCACTTGGTTATCCGGTGATCTGCAGCAACATCCTGCCCTACCAGGGCCAGTTGCCCGTCGTCCGCGTCGCCAACACCACCCAGCAGTGGGTTGCAGCGATTCGCCGCCTGCTGGCCGACCGCAGCGAGCGCGAAAGTCTGGGTGCCGCGCTGCGCGACGCCGTCAGGGCAGACTGGATGATCGATGCCCGGCAAGCCGAATGGCTTGCCGCCTGGACACGCTGATCAACCGGCGTCGATGTGCGCCGGCGGCAGGCCTGCGGCATATCGTGCCCAGGCCTGCCGCCAGCCCGCTTCCAGGCAACGGGCGAAGCCGGCCGAATCGAACAGCGGCGCCCGTCCGCGGGCCGCGCGGATGCGTTCGCGCAGCGCCTCGCGGCGCGGTACATCCTGTGCCAGCGCCAGCACCAGCGCCGCATAGGCGTCATCGTCCCGCGCGACCAGCGCTTCGCATCCGATCGCGCTGACGACGCTGGCCGATACCCGCGACACGAAGGAGTCGCCGCAGCGTGCGATTTGCGGCACGCCCGCCCACAAGGCGTCGCTCGCCGTGGTGTGGGCATTGACCGGAAAGACGTCGAGCGCCAGATCGGCAGCGGCAAAGCGCCCGAGATGCTCGCTGGCCGGCAGCCGTAGCGCCCAGACGAGGCGGGCCGGATCCACGCCGGCGCCAACAGCCGCAGCTTCCAGAACGGCCCTGGCTTCCGCCGGGGCATCCAGCAGCCAGAGCACCGCGGTGGGGAGTTGCCGCAGCAGGTCCAGCCACAGCGCGAAGGTGGCGCGGGTGATCTTGTAATGCTGGTGAAAGGCCGCCAGCACCAGCGCCCCTTCCGGCAGGCCGAGAGCCGCGCGCGGCGGTGTCGGAGCGACCTCCCGCCGGGTGTCGTTGGGCTGGTAACAGCCCGGCAGGCGCAGGATGCACTCGCTGTAGGCGGCCTCCGCGCCGGGCGGAATCGTCACGGCATCGGCAATGAGGTAATCCAGCCAGGGCGCGCCCATCGTGCCCGGGAAGCCGAGCCACTGCATCTGCACCGGCGCCGGGCGATAGGCCAGGATGCCGCCGCGATAGCCCTGGGTCCAGCCCTTGAGGTCGATGGCGATGTCGATGCCGTCCGCCAGCATGCGCTGCGCTGCCTGCTCGTCCGACAGACCGGCGACCGTCACCCACTCCGGAATGGCGGCTTCCAGCCGGCCTCGGTAGGCGTCGTCGGCCGCCGCCATCGGACCGTGGTCGTAGGCAACAAGCCCGAACGCCGACCGATCGATCTCCTCCAGCACCCCAGTCAGCAGATGGGCCGTCGCGTGGTCGCGAAAATCCGCCGACAGCAGGCCGATGCGCAGCCTTCGTCCGGCCTCTTCACCGGGCGCCTTCGCCACCGGCCGGCGCAGCGCCGGCCGCGCCGCGAACTGTGCGGCAAACTGCCGGGCAACCGCCAGTTGGCCGGCCGCATCGGTACCCGGGGTGGTGAGAAAGGCAAAAGGCGACAGCGCCGCCGCCCCGCCGGGCAAGGGCGCATCGGCAAGCTGGCGGGCAAGTTCTTCCTCCAGCAGTTCGGCGCCGTCCCAATCGAGCACCTGCCGGCAGGCATGCGCGCCCTGCAACAGCCAGCCCGGCCGCGGCGCACGTTTCACCGCCTCGATGTAGGCCTCGCGCGCCAGCGCATGCTCACCCAGATCGACGCATACGCAGCCGAGGTTGTAATAGGCATCGACGCAATCGCCGTCCAGCGACAGGGCCCGCAGGCAATGCGTCTTGCTTTCGTCCCAAGCGCCGGCGTCGCGCAACGCGACCGCGAGGTTGCTGTGGCCTTGTGCCCAGTCGGGCGCCAGGGTGGTCGCACGCCGACCGGCCTCGACCGCCTCGGCAACGCGTCCATCCGCCTGCAGTGCGACGCCGAGATTGGACCAGGTGGCCGCATCCCCGGGCGCTCGCTGCAGCGCCGTGCGCAACAGGTTCTCGGCCTCGGCCCGGTCGGCCCCGGCATCCTTCAGCAGCAGGGCGCCGAGGATCGCGAGCGCGCCGGCATCGTCCGGCAGATGCTGGAGGTTGAGCCGGCAGAACGCGCCCAGGCGCTGTTCGTCGCCGATCTCGGCCAGCAGTTCGCGGCACAGCCTGGCGGTGTCCGCCTCGGTCGGGGCCTTTTCGAAGGCCTGCCACAAGGCTTGCAAGGCCTCCTCGCGCCGCCCCTGGGCCAGCAAGGTGCAACCCAGGTTGTAGCGCGGCGTTGCGGCCTCCGGCTGCAGCGCGATGGCCGTCCGGTGCGACGCAATCGCGTCGTCCGGCTGCCCTGCAGCGGCCAGCGCGTTGCCGAGATTGGTATGCGCCTGCGCATCCTGCGGCATCTGCCGGACAGCCAGGCGCAACACGACCACCGCTTCGGCATGCCGCCCCTGGGCGTGGAGCGCACTGCCCAACAGCTTGTTGGCCAGCCCCAGGCCAGGCTGGCGGGCCAGCAGTTCCCGCGCCAGGCGTACGGCATCGTCAAGACGCCCTTGCTGGAAGCAGGCTGCCGCGCTGGCGAGCGCTTCCCTATCCCGGGAGGGCAAGGTGTTCAACATGGACATGGACTGAAATCACTAAAGAAACCATGAGAGGGTGCCGTTAGCCGCGATCGACGACGGATCGGTAGTCCAGCGGCATCGAAACCGGCACCGGTTCCGACCCGCCGTCCGGGCTAGCTGGCAGGCAGATACAGATTTGGCGACCACCGGCAAAAAATGCCTAAAGCTTTCCGAATCGCGCCCGTTAATGGTCTCAACGGCAATCGGATCACGCAGCAAGCCTAAGTTGGAAGCGCGAAACGGCCGGTTTATCGACGGAATTTTTCTTCTCTTCGGGAGACGATCATGGCACAAGTCATCAACACCAACGTTCAATCGCTGACCGCTCAGCGCAATCTGAACACCTCCGCTGGCTCGCTCGCAACCTCGCTGCAGCGCCTGTCTTCCGGTCTGCGCATCAACAGCGCCAAGGACGACGCCGCCGGCCTCGCGATTTCCGAGCGCTTCACCGCCCAGATCAAGGGTCTCGACCAAGCCCGCCGCAACGCCAACGACGGTATCTCGCTCGCGCAGACCGCCGAAGGCGCCCTGCAGTCGTCCGGCGATATCCTCCAGCGTATCCGCGAACTCGCGGTGCAGTCCTCCAACGCGACCAACTCCGCTTCGGACCGTCAGGCCCTGAACGACGAAGTCAACGCGCTGACCTCGGAACTGAACCGCATCGCCTCGACCACCGAATTCAACGGCAAGAAGCTGCTCGACGGCTCCTTCACCACCGCGACCTTCCAGGTCGGTGCCAACGCCGGTCAGACCATCTCCGCCACCACCGCCAACTTCTCGACCACCCAGTACGGCAACTACCGTATCGGCTCGGCCGCGGCGACCACCACCGGCGGCAAGGGCGACCTGACCATGGGCAGCACCGCCAGCGCGATCACCTCGAACGCGGGCACCGCCAGCCGTGTCGCGGGCGGCGCGATCACCATCAACGGCTCCGCCGGCGCGTCCTCGGTGACCATCGCCGCCGGCGCTTCCGCCAAGAAGGCCGCCGAGCAGATCAACGGCGAAACCGGCAAGACCGGCGTGACCGCTTCGGCCAAGACCGAAATCGATGTGAGCTTCAGCGCGGCGAACACCTCGTACAAGTTCGACCTGACCTCCGACAACTCGACCGCCGTCACCATCTCCTTCACCACCGGTGCGAACGACAAGGACGGTCTGGCCGCCGCGGTCAATGCCTTCAACGACGTGTCTGCCAAGACCGGCGTGACCGCACGGGTCAATGATGCCGGTACCGGCATCACGCTGCTCAACAGCGCTGGCGAGAACATCACCGTCGCCAACGCAGCCTCGGGCTCCGCCACCGCGACGATCGGCGGTCAATCGACGGCTGCCGGCGCCACCGCGGTCGCCACCGGTCAGCTGGTGCTCGACTCCGAGAAGTCCTTCAGCATCGAAGCGGCGAACACCACCGACTTCTTCAACGCGACAGCGGCAGCAGGACAGTTGCAGAAGGTCAGTAACCTCGACGTGAGTTCGGTCGATGCAGCACAGCGCTCGATCGCGATGGTGGATGCGGCGCTTGCCGCGGTGAATGGCCAGCGTGCGAAGTTCGGTGCCCTGCAATCGCGGTTCGAGAACACGATCGCCAACCTGCAGACCACCTCGGAAAACATGTCGGCCTCCCGCAGCCGGATCCGCGACACCGACTTCGCGGCCGAAACCGCCAACCTGACCCGTGCGCAGATCCTGCAACAGGCCGGTACCGCGATGCTGTCGCAAGCCAACGCCCTGCCGCAGAACGTGCTTTCGCTGCTCGGCTAAGCAAGGTAGCCTAGCGTTAATCGCACGGCGCGGGGCTCGCAAGGGCCTCGCGCCGTTAGACCATGAGGGAGGCGAATCATGAGCATCACCTCGATCAGTTCCCAGGCGGCAGACGCGCGGCTCCAGGGCCTCGCCCAGCAGGCGGCGTCCCGCATGTCGCAGCCCACCGCAGCTGCGGCAGCCCAGGCTGCACCCACGCCAGCCACCGCGGCGACGGACGCCACAAGCCCGGAGGCGGCGGCCCAGCCGACCTCGCTCGAGCAGGTTCAGCAGGCCATGGAGGACGTCCGCAAGGCGATCACACCTGTGGCACAGGACTTGCTTTTTTCGATAGACGAAGATACCGGCAAAACCATCGTCAAAGTGGTGGATGCCAGCACGGACGAAGTCATCCGCCAGATCCCTTCCGAGGAAATCATCTCCATCGCGAAGGCACTGGACAAGTTGCAGGGACTGCTCGTCCAGCAGAAAGCCTGATTCAGTAGATAGAAGGAGGACACCTCATGGCAACGATCACCAGCAGCGGCTCGATACTCGATATCGACTCCCTGGTCAGTGGCCTGATGACCGTCGAAAGCCGCCCGCTCACCCTGCTGGCCAACAAGGAGGCCAGTTACCAGGCAAAGCTCTCGGCATTCGGCCAGATCAAGAGCGTGTTGTCCTCCCTGCAGACGGCAACAACCGCACTCAATAGCGCGGACAAATTTGCCGCCACCAAGGCAACGGTTGCCGGCGAGGGCTTCACCGCCACCTCCGATGCCAACGCCGCCACTGGCAGCTACAGCGTCGATGTGACGCAGATGGCCAAGATCCAGCGGGTGTCGACTTCGACCGGCAGCTCCTTCGTGCCGGCGGCCGGCAAGCTGACCATCGAGTTCGGCACCGTCAGCGAATCCGGCGGCACCAAGAGCTTCGTCAGCGATTCCCCCGCACGCACCGCCAGCCTGGAATTCGAAGGCAGCACGCTCGAAGAGCTGCGTGATGCGATCAACAACGACGCTACCCTGGGCATCAAGGCAAGCGTCGTCAACAACGGCACTACCAACCAGCTGGTGCTGAGCGGCACGGCCACCGGCGCCAAGATGGCCTTCAAGCTGACCGGCGAAAGCGGCCTCGCCGACCTCAGCTACGATCCTTCGGCAACGCCCGCTGTCGGCGACAAGATGTACTCGGTGCAGGCCGCGCAGGACGCCATCCTCGAAGTCGATGGCATCTCCGTCACGCGCAGCAGCAATACGATTTCCGACGTGATCGACGGCGTCACGCTGACGCTGAACAAGGAACCCAGCGGCACCGCGACCTCGCTCTCGGGCACCCTCACCGTGGCCGCCGACCAGAGCACTGCAAAGACGGCGGTCGAAGCCTTCATCAAGGCTTACAACGAGGTGCAGAGCACGCTCAAGTCGCTGACCTCGTACAACACCGATACCGA
Organism: Azoarcus sp. DD4; assembly: GCF_006496635.1. Taxonomy (NCBI): domain Bacteria; kingdom Pseudomonadati; phylum Pseudomonadota; class Betaproteobacteria; order Rhodocyclales; family Zoogloeaceae; genus Azoarcus; species Azoarcus sp. DD4. Next base: position 1,713,268 of record NZ_CP022958.1, on the reverse strand, counting down.
AACCGCCGCCACGCTGACCGGCGACTCCACCGCGCGCAGCATCCAGGGCCAGCTGCGCAGCGCGCTCGCGTCCACCTTCGGCGGACTCGGCAACGCCAGCACGCTTTCCCAGATCGGCATCAGCTTCGCCAAGGACGGCACACTCAGTCTCGACAGCACCAAGTTCAACAAGGCGATGAGCGATCCGGACATGGACGTCGGCGCACTGTTTGCCGGAACCGACGAGGTCGATGGCTTTGCCGATGTTTTCGGAGCCAAGCTGGAGAGCTTCCTCGACACCGACGGCCTGCTTGCCAGCCGGACCGACGGCATCAACTCGACCATCAAGTCGATCACCAAGCAATACGACGCGATGGAAACCCGTCTCGAAACGATGGAAGCGCGCTACCGCGCGCAGTTCTCGTCGCTCGACACCCTGCTCTCCAGCCTGAGCCAGACCAGCAGCTATCTCACCCAGCAGCTCGCCAACCTGCCGTCGGCCAGTTCCTAAGGAGCCTGATTGCCATGTTCGGATCCACGTCCTACGCCAATCGCGCGGCAGCCTATGCGCGTGTCGGCACCGAAACCAGCATCGAGGCCGCCTCACCACACAAGCTCATCCTGATGCTCTACGACGGCGCGCTGCTGGCGCTGCGTTCCGCCAGCGTGGCCATGGAGAAACAGGACATTCCTGCCAAGGGCATGGCCATTTCCAAGGCGATAGAGATCATCACCAATGGTCTGAAGGTCAGCCTCGATCTCAATGCCGGCGGCGAGCTGGCCGAGCGGCTGGACGCACTGTACGAGTACATGGGCGACCGCCTGCTCTATGCCAACCTGCACAACAACCAGGCGGCGCTCGACGAGGTGTCCGGTCTGCTCGCCAGTCTGCGCGAAGCCTGGCAGGGCATCGCCGACCAGGTGTCGCCCTCCTGAAGGGGAACCGTCATCATGCTGACGCTGGAGAACGGCTCGAAGCTGCTGGCCCTCTACGATGAGATGGCGCAGGCCGCGCGTGCCAACGACTGGAACCGTCTCGCGGCCCTCGGCACCGACGCCGACGTGGTACGCAAGGCGGCGAGCGGCGACATCCGCCCGATGAATACGCTGACACCGCAGGACCAGGAAAAGCTCGCCATGACGATACGACGCATTCTCGACCTCGAGCGCGAAATCCGCGAGCACGCCGAGCCTGCCCTCGAAAGCACCCGCAAGCTGCTGAGCAGCTCCGTGCGTGGCCGCAACGTGCGCGATGCATACGGCAGCGCGGGATTCTAGCGTGCGCTGAACGGACAACACGCAGGACGCCATCATGATCCCCGCCGACCTCGCCGCCCGGTTGCGGATGATCAATGAAGCGAGCTTCTTCGACACATCCCCGCCGGTAGCGGGCCTGCAGCGGGCCCGCGAAATCCAGGCGCTGCTGCCCGATCTCGTTCCCGGACAGCGCTTTCTCGCCACGCTGCAACGCACCCTGCCCGACGGCACATTCCGCGCCGTGGTCGCGGGCCAGCAGGTTACCCTGGCGTTGAGTTCCAGCGCCAAGCCGGGTGACACGCTGGAGCTTGTCGTCACCGAGACATCGCCCAAGGCGGTATTTGCCCGCCTGGCCAACCCGGAAGCGGCAGCCGCGGCCACGCCCTCCTCGGCTCAACCCGCACTCAGTCAGACGGGCCGCCTGATCAGCTTTCTACTCACCGGTCAGCCGCCGGCGCAGGCCGCCTCCCTCGCAGGCAATCAACCCCTTCTCACCGCGCCGCCGACAAACGCCACACAACTCGCGCCCATGCTGCGACAGGCGCTCGCCCAGAGTGGCTTGTTCTATGAAGCGCACCAGGCGCAGTGGCTCGCCGGCAAGGTCGACACCGCCAGCCTGCTGCGCGAGCCGCAGGCCAATCCCTCGCCCGCCAGCGCGCAGCATCCGCAACCCGCCGTGGGCGGGCGCAGCAACGCGCCGGCAAACCCGGCAGCCACGCCACTCGAGCTTGCTGCCAACGAACGCTACGCCGCCAACGCCGGCGCTGCCGACGAGATTGCCGGCCCCCGTGCGGGCCCCATCCCCGAGCGGCTGCTGGCGGTGGTGCACCAGCAACTCGACGCGCTGGCCACCAACCAGTACGTGTGGCAAGGGCAGGCGTGGCCGGGGCAACAGATCGAATGGATCATCGAGGATCCGCGCAACGGCCGCGAAGGCGACGGCAGCGAGGACCTGCGGGAATGGAACACCACGCTGCGCCTCACCCTGCCCCGGCTCGGCGGCCTCGAGGCGCAGCTTCATCTGACGCCGGCCGGCGTCGCGCTGCGCCTGCGCGCTGACGACGCCGGCACCATCAGCGCGCTGGAATCCGGTCGCAAGGCGCTTGAAGAATCGCTGTCGGCGGCCGGCCTGCCGCTCACCGGCATGGTCGTGGAGCAACGCAATGACGCCGGATGACGAATCCGACCTCGGCGATGCCGTACCGCGCGGCGAAGCCGTCGCCCTGACCTACGCCGCCGGCGAAGCCGCACCGCGGGTCGTCGCCAAGGGGCGCGGCCTGATCGCCCAGGAGATCATCGAGCGCGCCCGCGATGCCGGCATCTATGTGCACGAGTCACCCGAACTCGTTGCCCTGCTGATGCAGGTCGATCTGGACACCCACATCCCGCCACAACTTTACGTGGTGATCGCCGAACTGCTGGCCTGGCTCTACCGCATCGAAGCCGGCGCCGAAGCGGGACCGGCACCGGTCCCGGCGCCGGGCACCCTGCGCGAACTGATCGAGGCCCTGCCGGAAAACCGCAAACCCGTGGCTGGCAAGGCCAGCGAATAGGCTGCCCAAGTGCATTTCCGCAGCAGGCAAAGGCCCTCTTCACGGCGCGGCCATGCTATAAGTTGCCTGTTTCCCGAGCCGGCCAACGTCCAGAAATCAGCGGCATGTCCAACCAGAACGAGCACACCCGGGTCGACCTCATCGGCTCCGACGATCACGACAAATACCTGCTTCGCGGCAGTCGTGAAATCCGCCAGATCCTGCAGGGCCTGATCGACGGCCACGCACTCGTCACCGCCCAGCTCTCGCCGGGCCAGCAGTCCTTTCTCACGGCCCTGATCGCCTTGTCGGACGACGGCAACAGCGTGCTGGTGGATGCCAGCGCCGACGAGCACATCAACCAGCGCATAGGCAGCTCGGAAAAGCTGATCTGCATGACCCAGCTGGACAAGATCCGCATCCAGTTCGAACTGCAGACGCCCGCCGCAACGAACCACGACGGTCATCCGGCCTTTCGTGCCGCGGTGCCGGACCAGCTCTTTCGATTGCAGCGGCGCGAGTTCTACCGCCTGCAGACGCCCGTCACCCACGCGGTGAGCTGCCGGATACCGATCCCGCAACCCGACGGCAAGAAGATCAGCCTGGAAACCCGGGTCATCGACATCAGCGCTGGCGGTGTCGCGGTCGTGGTGCCGCCGGACAATGTGCCCTTTTCCGCCGACATGGAATTCGTCGACTGCCAGCTGCAACTGCCCGAACTAGGCACGATTGCGGTACGGCTCAGGGTGCGCAACATCTTCCGCCTCACCAACCGCAACGGCATCCAGATGCTGCGCGCGGGTTGCGAGTTCGTCGATCTGCCACGCAGCGCGGACAACGCCATCCAGCGCTATATCTTCAAGGTCGAACGCGAACGCAGCGCCCGCGAACGCGGACGGCTCTGACCCGGCAAGCGACCGCGTAAACGGACGATGCCGCCCTTGCGGGCGGCATCGCTTCATGCCGGGTAGCCAAACCGGGCGGACTTACGCCGGCATGAAAGTCAGACCGGCATATTCATGATGTCCTGGTAGGCAGTGACAAGGCGATTGCGCACCTGGACCATCTGCTGGAAGGACAGATTGGCCTTCTGCAGATTCACCATCACATCCTGCAGGTTCACATTCGGGTCGCCGGCAGAAAAATCCTGCGCCATGGCGCGTGCTTCCTTTTGCGCTGCGCTCACGTCGGCCATGGCCGTCTGCAGCACCTGGGCGAAGTCGGTGCCCTCGGCGCCCTGCACGGTCTGGGCAGGCTTGTTCTGCGCAGCCTGCGTCACCGAACGCAGTTCGCTCAACATCTGGTCAATTCCGCGGGTATCCATTACGCCTTTCCCCCGGCCTCGGGTTTCTCCTGATTCTCAGTCTAGCAGAGCAATCCGCATGCCACCAATGGACATGATCGGCCCGCTCCACACGTGCTGGCGAGCAGCTTCACAAAGGCATACGCAAGAACCGGGCCTCGGTGTTCAGGCATTAGACGTCATGGCCTTCCTCGCGATATTGCTGCAGCTTGTAGCGCAGCGTGCGTTCGGAAATGCCAAGCTTTTCAACGGCCTTCTTGCGCGAACCGCCGACCGCGCGAAGGGTGCCGAGAATGTGCTCCCGCTCGAGATCCTTCATGTTGCTCGGCCGGCCGGCGCCCTCCGGAAGCACCGCTCCGGTGGCCGCCATTGCAGCACCGGCAAGATTTGCCGCTCCGCCGCCGTTTGCGGCAGAACCCTGGGCAAGATTTGCCGCCTGCGCCGGCATCGGCCAGGAATGAGCAGGCGCAGCCGGTGCGGCAATCGCCGGCTGCGGCGCCGGCGCCGCGGGCGCCATCACGGGCACACTGGCCATCGCGTCGGCGGTCCAGTGCGGCAGGCACAGCCGCACTGTCTCCGCGCTGACGGTATCGCCCACCGTGAGGATCAAGGCGCGGTGCATGGTGTTCTCCAGCTCGCGCACGTTGCCCGGCCAGCCGTATTGGCAGAGCAGCATCTCGGCCTCGGGCGAGAAGCGGGCGTGACGCTTCAAGCGCTCGCCGTGACGGGCGAGGAAGTGGCGCGCCAACGGCAGCACGTCGCCCGGACGCTCGCGCAATGCCGGAATCGCCAGCGGAAAGACGTTGAGCCGGTAGTACAAGTCCTCGCGGAAGCGGCCCGCAGCCACCTCCTTGACCATGTCACGATTGCTGGTCGCCAACACGCGGATGTCGAGCGCCACCGGCTTCTTGCCGCCGACGCGTTCCACTTCGCGTTCTTGCAGCACCCGCAGCATCTTGGCCTGCAAGCCGAGCGGCATCTCCGAGATTTCGTCGAGCAGGATGGTGCCGTCCTGCGCCTGTTCGAACTTGCCGGGCTGGGCGGTCTGCGCGCCGGTGAAAGCCCCCTTCTCGTAACCGAACAGCGTTGCTTCGAGCAGGTTCTCGGGAATGGCCGCGCAGTTGATCGCGACGAAGGGGCCACTGCGGCGGGGTGAGTGATGATGGATGTAGCGTGCGAACACCTCCTTGCCGGTACCGGACTCCCCGGTCAGCAGCACCGTGGCGTCGGTTTCAGCCACCCGCGCGGCGAGCGCCAGCAGGTTGCGGGTGTGCGTATCCTCGGCGACGGTGTCGTCGGCACTCGGCTGCACGGCCGCGTAGCGACGCACATTTTCCAGCAGCACCTCGGGTTCGAAGGGCTTCATCAGGAAGTCGCACGCACCGCCACGCATCGCCGCCACCGCCTTGTCGACATCGCCGTAGGCGGTCATCAGCAGCACCGGCAACTGCGGCAGGCGGGCGCGGATCTCGCCGAGCAGCTGGAGGCCATCCATCGGCTGCATGCGCAGGTCGGATACCACCAGGTTGAAGGACTGCCGTTCAAGCTCGGCCAGCGCGGCGGGGCCGCCGTCTGCGCCGGTAACGCCGTGTCCGGCCATTTCCAGCGTCAGGCAGACGGCATCGCGCAGCGCGGCGTCGTCCTCGACGACCAGGATATTGAGGTGTTCGATCATGAGGCTGAGACTCCGCTGTCGGCGGCGGTGCCAACGGGTGCTTCGCCGCGCCACAGGGGCAGGTTGAGAGTGAAGGTGGAACCCTGGCCCGGCGTCGACAGCAGCGCAATGTCGCCGCCGTGTCCACGCGCCACGCCGCGGGCGATTGCAAGGCCGAGGCCGGTGCCTTCGGCGCGGGTGGTGAAGAAGGGTTCGAAAAGTCGTTCCTGCAGCTCGGCCGGGATGCCGCGACCGCTGTCGCGCACCACGAAGCACACGCCATCGCCCGCAGCCAACTGTTCGCGATGCGCTTCGCACGTCACCCGCCCGCCGGCTTCGGTGGCCTGGATGGCGTTCTCCAGCAGGTTGGTCAGCGCGCCGCCGAGCGCCTTGCGGTCGCCGTAGAGGGTGAGGTCGCCGCAATCGCAGGTGCTGTCGAACTCGATCTGGCGTGCACGTGCCAGAGGTTCCAGCGTGTGGGTGAGTTCGGCGACCAGGTCGCACACGCCGAAATGCTGGCGGCCAAGGCTGTCGCCGCGGGCGAACAACAGCATGTCGCGGATCAGGCGTTCGAGGTAGCGCAGGCGCTCGATGGCGCGGTCGGCCACCTTGGCGCGTTCGACCGGCCCCAGCTCGGGCTGGCGCAGATTGCCGGTGTAGAGCAAGGCCGCCGCAAGCGGCGTGCGCAACTGGTGGGCCAGGCCCGCGACCATCTCGCCCATCGCGGCCAGGCGCTCGTTGCGTTCGGCAGCCAGACGCATGCGATGCGTTTCGGTGACGTCGTGCAGCAGCAGGATGCGTTCCTCGCCGGATTCCAGCGCGGTCTCGGACACCGACAGGCGGCGCTGCCCCTCGGCATGCTCCAGCGTGACCTCGCCCGGCGTGCCCGTTGCTTCCAGTACACGCGCGATCGCCGGCCAGCGCTGGCCGGCCAGCCCGGCACCGAGCAGGCTTTCCGCCGCACGATTGACCTGCACCACGACCCCGCCACGATCGACCACCACCACGCCGGCCGGCAAGGCGCCCATCAGCACGGTCAGCCGCTCGGTAAGCTGGGCGACCTGGCCCTGCAGGGCGTTGTAAGCGGTCGACAACTCCTCCGAGGCGCGGCTGAACAGCGCGAAGGCCTCGGCCAGCTGCGCGGCATCGAGCGGCGGCGCCGCTGGCGGCGTCGCGGCGGAAGGCGCGTCGGGGATCGTCGTGGGTGACATTGGCACTTGCTCCAGTTTCACGGCTGGCACTCTACCGGCACTCATGCAAATGTTAGCCGGCAAACAGGCGGCAAAAAATGCCGCTTTTCGTTCGACCGCGCTTGCCACCTGAGCCCGACAATGCCGCCATCCGAAAAAGGGCTTGCATCAGGGGTTCCCATGGCCACCGCAGAGAACGCCGCAACAGCAAACGTAGCCGCACCAACCAGCGCCTTGAACGCGCGCCTGCAGCAGGCGGTGCAGAACATCAACGCCTTGACGCCACGGCAGAAGATTGCCGCAGCGGCGGCGATCGCGCTCGCCATCGCGCTGGTGGTCGGCGTGCTGATGTGGAACCGCCAGCCCGAGTATGGCGTGCTGTTCTCCAACCTCGACGAACGCGACGGCGGTCAGGTGATCGCCGCCCTGCAACAGCAGAACGTGCCCTACCGGATGTCGCCCAACGGCATGTCCATCCTGGTGCCGCAGGCCCAGGTGCACGAACTGCGGCTGCGCCTGGCCGCCAACGGCCTGCCCAAGGGCGGGCTGGTGGGTTTCGAGCTGATGGATACGCAGAAGCTCGGCGTGTCGCAGTTCAACGAGCAGATCAATTACCAGCGCGCGCTCGAAGGCGAACTGTCGCGCACCATCCAGTCAATCAACTCGGTGTCGGCGGCACGGGTGCATCTGGCCATGCCCAAGCAGACCGCCTTCCTGCGCGACGACCAGAAGCCGACCGCCTCGGTGATGGTGACCCTGCGTCCCGGCCGGGTGCTGGACGCCAACCAGGTCGCCGGCATCGTGCATCTGGTTTCTTCCAGCGTGCCGCGCATGGTCGAGTCCGGCGTGAACATCATCGACCAGAACGGCGAGCTGCTCACCACCAAGAACGACCCGCTGCGCCAGTCCGGCCTCGATGCCACCCAGCTCGAATACGTGAAGGAAGTCGAAGCCGGCTTCATCCGACGCATCGAGAACATCCTCCAGCCCATGGTGGGCAAGGACAATTTCCGCGCCCAGGTGGCGGCCGACGTCGATTTCAACCAGGTCGAGCAGACCGCCGAGACCTTCAAGCCCAACCCCTCGCCCGACCAGGCCATCCGCAGCCAGCAGACCACCGAGGAAACCAATCGCCAGCCCGGCCCGCAGGGCGTTCCCGGCGCCCTCACCAACCAGCCGCCGGTACCGGCCACCGCCCCCATCACCACGCCGCCGGTGCCGCCCAACCAGGCCGGCACCGGCCAGACCGCGACCACCAACCGTACCGCGGTGCTCAATTACGAGGTCGACCGCACCGTCCAGCACGTCAAGCAGTCGCTCGGTCAGCTCAAGCGCCTGTCGGTGGCGGTGGTGGTGAACCACAAGACCGAAACCCTGCCCAACGGCCAGACGCAGACGGTGCCGCTGTCCGACGAGGAAGTCGCCCGCATCAACAACCTGGTGCGCGAAGCGGTAGGCTACAACCCGGCGCGTGGCGATACCATCAACGTTGCGACCAGCCCCTTCGCCGGTCTCGGTGCCGAGCCCGCGCTGCCGATCTGGAAGGACCCGGAAATGGTCGAGCTCGGCAAGGAAGGGCTCAAGTACCTGCTGGTGCTGCTGGTGGTGCTGTTCGTGTATTTCGCCATCATCCGGCCGCTGATGAAGTCGGTGATGCCGCCGCCCACCGAGGCGGAAAAGGCCGAGGCTGCGGAAGCGGGCGAGCCCGGCGAGGAAGGCGAGGAAGGGGTCGAGGTCAGCCTGTCGGGCGCCGCCCAGGCCAACACCTACGAGGCCAAGCTGGCACGTGCACGCGAACTGGCCAAGGAGGACCCGAAGATGGTGGCCAACCTCATCCGCGAATGGATGGGCGTAAACGATGAGGGGCGCAAGTGATGACACCGGAAGAAGGACTGGAAAGCGCCGCCCTGCTGCTGCTGACCTTGGGCGCCGACGAAGCCTCGGAAGTGCTCAAGCACCTCGGCCCGCGCGAGGTGCAGAAGCTGGGCATGAAGATGGCGACCATGCCGGCACAGCCGCGCACCCGGGTGGAACCGCTGCTCGAAGAGCTGGAATCCCACTTCGGCAAGGGTTCGCCCATCCACGCCGACGAAGAGCAGATCCGCCAGATGCTGACCAAGGCGCTGGGCGACGAGCGTGCCGCCCACCTCATCTCGCGCGTGCTGCAGGGCTCGGACACCGCCGGCATCGAAAGCCTGAAGTGGATGGATTCGCCCACCGCCGCCGATCTCATCAAGAACGAGCACCCGCAGATCATCGCCACCATCCTGGTGCACCTCGAAACCGACCAGGCCGGCGAGATCCTCAAGTACTTCCCGGAACGCCTGCGCAACGACGTGATCCTGCGGATCGCCACCCTGGACGGCGTGCAGCCGACCGCGCTGAAGGAGCTCAACGACGCGCTCACCCGCATGCTGGCCGGCGCCTCCACCGTCAAGAAGGCGGCGATGGGCGGCGTGCGCCATGCGGCCGAGATCCTCAACTTCGTCGGGTCGGCGGTGGAAACCGCAGTCATCGACAACGTGCGCGAGTACGATCCGGACCTGGCGCAGAAGATCCTCGACGAAATGTTCGTGTTCGAAAACCTCATGGACATCGACGACCGCGGCATCCAGACCATCCTGCGCGAGGTCCAGTCCGATTCGCTCATCGTCGCGCTCAAGGGCGCCTCGCCGGAATTGCGCGAGAATATCTTCAAGAACATGTCCAGCCGCGCCGCCGAGATGATGCGCGAGGATCTCGAAGCCAAGGGGCCGGTGCGGCTGTCCGAAGTCGAGGCCGAGCAGAAGGAAATCCTCAAGATCGTCCGCCGCCTGGCCGAGGAAGGCCAGGTGATGATGGGCGGCAAGGGAGGCGACGATGGCTTCGTCTGATCGCACTGATCCCCGCCGGGCGGAGAGCGCCCGATGAGCATCTCGCGTCACCAAGCCGTCGGCGCCTACCGGCCATGGGCCCCGCCCGCCTTCGACGGCAACGACGAAACCGCACCGCCGCAGGAAGAGCAGGCGCCGCTTGCGCAGGAGGCCGCGCCGGTGCCCGAGCCCGCCCCGGACATCGATCCGGCCTTGCTGGCCGGTCTGAACAACCTGCCCACCGCGGAAGAGCTCGAGCGCATGCACGAGGACGCGCGCGCCGCGGGACATGCCGAAGGCTATGCCGCCGGCCAGCAGGCGGGCCAGGAAGCCGGCCACGAGCAGGGCTTTCGCCAGGGCTACGAAGAAGGCAGGACGCTCGCCGAGCAGCAGGCGGCCCGCCTCGCTGAACTCGCCGGCAATCTCGACCAGGCGCTCACCCAGCTCGACGCCGAAGTCGCCGAGGAACTGATGGCACTCGCCATCGAAATCGCCCGCCAGATGGTGCAGCACACACTCCTGGAGCGGCCGGACAGCGTGGTCGAGACGGTGCGCGCCGCGCTCGGCCAGTTGCCGCACAACCACGCGCAGATCCGTGTGCATCCGGAAGATGCCGCGCTGGTGCGCGAACACCTCGGCGACCAGATCGCCCACGCCGGCCAGCGCCTGGTGGAAGACAGCACGCTCAGTCGCGGCGGCTGCCGCATCGATTCGGCCGGCGCGCAGATCGACGCCACCATGGAGACGCGCTGGCGGCGCATCCTGGAAAACCTCGGCCGCCACAACGCGCAGTGGGACGAGGCCCCCTGATGGACCGCCACGGCGCCCTGTGGCGAGCCTTCCTGCAAGATGGCCGCAGCCTGGTCGAAGCATCCAACCCCTTCCAGTACGCGGGCCGGCTGACGCGCATCAACGGCCTGGTGATGGAAGCCTCCGGCTTGCGCCTGCCGCTCGGCTCCGGCTGCCAGATCGCGGTACCGGGCAGCGGTGCGGTGGAAGCCGAAGTGGTCGGCTTCAACGGCGAAAAGCTCTACATGATGCCGACCGACGACGTGTTCGGCCTGGCCCCGGGCGCCCAGGTGCTGCCGATGGAGAACACCGTGCCGCGGCTGGTGCCCGGCAAACGCCTGGGCCCGCGCCGGCGTGCCTCGGACCGCGCCAAGCACCTGCCGGTGGGCAATGCCATGCTCGGCCGCGTGGTCGACGGCGCCGGCCGCCCGCTCGACGGGCTCGGCCCGCTCAACACCCAGGAAACCCGCTCACTGCAGGGCCGTGCGGTGAATCCGCTCAACCGTGCGCCGATCGCCCAGCCGCTCGACGTCGGCATCCGCGCGATCAACAGCCTGCTCACCGTCGGCCGCGGCCAACGCCTCGGCCTCTTCGCCGGCTCAGGCGTCGGCAAGTCGGTGCTGATCGGGATGATGGCGCGCTTCACCTCGGCGGACATCATCGTCGTCGGCCTGATCGGCGAACGGGGCCGCGAAGTGAAGGAGTTCATCGAGCACAACCTCGGCGCCGAGGGCCGCAAACGTTCGGTGGTGGTCGCCGCGCCGGCCGACAACAGCCCGCTGATGCGGCTGCAAGGTGCCGCCTACGCCACCACCATCGCCGAGTATTTCCGCGACCAGGGCAAGCAGGTGCTGCTGATCATGGATTCGCTCACCCGCTACGCCATGGCGCAGCGCGAGATCGCACTCGCCATCGGCGAGCCGCCGGTCACCCGCGGCTACCCGCCGTCGGTGTTCGCGCGCTTGCCGGCTCTGGTGGAACGCGCCGGCAACGGCCCCGACGGCGGCGGTTCGATCACCGCGTTCTATACGGTGCTCGCCGAGGGCGACGACCAGCAGGATCCGATTGCGGACTCGGCCCGCGCCATCCTCGACGGCCACTTCGTGCTCTCGCGCAGTCTCGCCGACCAGGGCCACTACCCTGCGATCGACATCGAGCAGTCGATCTCGCGTGCCATGCACACGCTGGTCGACAACGCCCACTTCGACTTGGTCCGCCGCTTCAAGCAGCTCTTCTCGCGCTACCAGCGCTCGCGCGACCTCATCGCCGTCGGCGCCTACCAACCGGGCGCCGAGCCACTGCTCGACCTGGCGGTGGCGCTGTACCCGCGTCTGGAGGCCTTCCTGCAGCAGCGTGTCGATGAGCGCGAACCCTATGAGAGCGCGGTGATGAAACTCGCCCAGCTGTTTGCCGCGGGCGGCGGCTGAAGGCCCGCCACCGGCTGACAGATAACCGCCACAACTGCCGCCGGCAGGCGTAAAATGCGCGCCGTTCCCGTAACGACAAACGCATCATGACCGGGAAATTCCCCCTGCAACCCCTGCTCGACCTTGCCAACACGCGCATGGACGAAGCCGCGCGCCGGCTTGGCGAGCTGATCGCATCCCAACGCGACGGCCAGCAGAAGCTCGAGATGCTGCAGGGTTACCGCGACGAATACCACGCCCGCTTCGTCGAAGCCGCCCGCAACGGCATCGGCCCCGACGCCTGGCGCAACTTCAGCGCTTTCATCGGCAAGCTGGACGACGCCATCGCCGCCCAGCGCCGGGTGGTGGAACAATCACGCGACCGCACCGCGCAGGGCCAGGAGGTGTGGCTGGCACAGCGCAACCGGGTCAAGGCCTTCGACACCCTGTCGCAGCGCCACCAGGCCGGGGTGGCCAAGCAGGACGCCAAGCGCGAGCAGAAACTGAGCGACGAGCACACCGCCCGCCGCTATGCAGGCGGCACCAAGGACGACAGCTAGGCGAGCAGCGCGTAACGCAGATCGTCGGCATCAGCACCATCCTGTCGCGAGCAGCACCAGGCATCTCCCCCCAGAACCGGGGCGCCCTCCTCCATCAGCCGGGCGGGCCGGACATCGCGGGCGTCGAGTACCACGGTCAGATCGCAAGCAAGCGCATGTCCGAAGGCGAAGCGCAGCAGGTCGCGCAACAGTTCGGCGCGGCTGCCCCCCGGCAGCAGGCGGTCGAACAACGGTCGTCGCACCGGACCGATCCGCAGTCCCATCTTCCCCTGCCGGTCCCACGCACGATCGCCGCAGAATGCGCCACTGCCCAGTTCGCATGCGCCCACGCCGAGGCGGGAGCGCTCCTGCGGCGACAGCGCGATCCAGTTGCCGACAAAGGATGTCAGCTCGAGCTCGACGCCCAGCACCCCACGCAGCACCGTCGCCAGCGCATCGGCCGACAGCGGCTTCTGCGACAGCAGGCCGGCGTAGCGCAGCACGACCGATAGGCTCAGCCCGCGCTCGGCCCCCCTTGCAAGACTTGCCCTCAAGGCAGGCGAGCCGAGTCCGCAGACTGCGAGCAGCTGCGCCGCAAAGTCGTCGTCCCCGCCCGCTTCGGCGACCAGCCAAGGTCTGTATTTGCGCCATGCGGCATGGAACAAGGCCACGATGCGGTGATTGAAGACGTCGAGAAAAGCGTGGCTGGCGGCGTCGCGCCCATGCAGCCGCCGATCGGACAGCAGCTCGGTGTAGGCGGTGGGGAGCACGCCGCTCGGACCGGTCAATCCGATGAAACTGACCGTCAGTTCCGCCGGCGCTGCCGCCTGATGTTCCGCGACCGCAGCAGGCTCGCCCCGGAAACCGGCTACCTCGCTTGCCGGAAAGGCCAGCGACACGCTCGTGCGAAAGCGCAGCGCCGGCGGCAGGTAGTCCCGCCGCGCCGGGATGTCGGGCTGAGCCAGGGCCAACAGCCGCACGGCCTGGAAAAAGCCGAACTGGCAGGGCTCCTGCGCCAGTTCCCTGTTCAGATCACGACGGCTTCGCCCGAGCGCGGTGCCCATTCGACCACGGTCTCCTCGTTCTGCAACGTCCTGTATCGCAGGCGGACGAAGCTGTTGGGCGCGCAGTACAGCGCGAAGAAGCGCTCCAGCACCCCTGCAAACAGATAGGTACTGCCGCCGACGTAACACTCTTCGTCCAGCGTCAGCTCGATATCCGTGCCACGGACCCAGCTCGCAAAATCGGGGCCTGCCAGCCTTGCCACCGACGGTGCGCTGCGGACGGCACGGATGCCGTCGATCTGCCGCCGGACAGCCTGCCTGTCAGTCGGGTTATAGAGCGCCAGCAAGGCGCGCAACGCCGCACCGTCGCCGTCCGCAATCGACAGGTGGTTCAGCGACAGGTGGGACACCAGCTGCCACTGCCAGCCGGCCCGGTCCGGCGGTCTCACGCTGAGCGTCGGCTTGCGCAACAGGCGTACGCGGCGAACCATCGCCTGCCCCGGCAGAGAGAAGTCTGTGTGCGACCCGCTTTCGCTCCCGCCGAAGGGCAGGCGCTCCGGCAGGTCGCGGTTGCTGCAGAGCAGTTCGACGCTGAGGGTCTCGGCGGCCGGACGCGATGGCGAGTAGGAGCCGTCGACCAGATGAAGCTCGACGTCGGTGCCACGGTCGCCCGCTCGCGTTGCCCGCTCGCGCCCGGCACGCCATCGCAACGAGGAAGTCGACTCGCCCCGCCCATCGCCATCGACGGCGTAGAGCGGCAGGACGTCGCGCACGACAGTCGTGTCGCTCCCCCTTTCGATGCACTGCACCCGTCCGATCCGGACCACCTCGTAGGCCTGCGGCGCACGCGCATCGGCCATCACCGGGTAGGCCGTGCGGCGGTGGGTGAGCCGTATCGGCTCCGCCGCCTGTCGAAAGAGATTCACCACCGGCGTGCACCCCAGGCGCAGATGCCGGGCGTCCAGCTGTTCGAGCAAGCGCAGGTGGCGCCCGTTCGCCGGAAAGTGGCGGAACAGGCACTGGATCACCAGCCTGCCACCGACGATATCGGCCGAGACCTTGCCCAGCCCTTCGAAGTCGAGAAAGAGAAACTTTTCCGGGAAGCTGAAGTATTCGCTCAGCAAGCGATAACCGAGAAACGAACGGTCATCGTAATCGAGCAGGCCATCCTCGCGAGCGAACCCGACCGGCCGCACGGCACCGGGCGCAAGCATCGACAGCCGGCCTGCCTCAACCCCACCGCCACCGGCCCTGACTTCGAGGTCGTCGGCCAGCAGCAACTGGTACAGCAGGTGCATCAGGGCGGGTTCGCCATCGAGGAAAAAGCGCAGGGATTGCAGGCCGATGGAGGCGAGCGGCAGAGCACCGTGCGTCTCCAGGGTCAGCGTGAGCACCGCGGCCGCCCGCGGCGCGATAGCCGCGAGGCGGGGCTGCGCACTGGTGAGTTCGATGCCTGCCGCAACGAGCGACAGCGGATAGAGTTGTACCGGGTAGCAGGTCCGGAAGCGGCAGACGATCTGATCCACCGCCGGCGTCAGGACGGTCTGGTGAGGCTCGACGACATGGCCCCGGCTCAGTTCCGGTCGGTCCGGATCGGCTTCGAACTGGACGATGCTGGCCGCCGGGATGGGCTGCAACAGATGCGGATACAAGGCATCGAGAAAGTCCCCGGTAATCTCGGGGAACTCGTCGTCGATCTTGCGGTGGATGCGGGCGGTCAGAAAGGCGAAGGCCTCGATCAGGCGCTCGACATGCGGATCCTCGCATTGGTCGCCATCGAGTTGCAGCCTCCCGGCAATCCGCGGGAAGCGCCGGGCAAACTCGCCGGAAAGCTCACGCAGATAGCCGAGTTCACGCTCGTAATGCGGCAGCAATGCTTCAAACACGTCGGGTCTCCGGTCGTCGCCAGTCAGGCATCGAAGATGCGGATGCGAGCCAGCTGCATCGCATCGGCAACAAGCAGTTCGGTCCTGCCCTCGCTATCCGACACGCCACTGATCACGCGGCCGTCCTTGAGCGTGATCTCGTACCGCCGCTCGGCCGCCGCCTGGCGGACGCTTGCGTCGGCATGCGGATAGAACAGCTGGAAGCGCTGATCGACGCTGCCCTTGTCGAACGCAGGTAGATCGACGGCATCGGTGGCCGGTCCGCTCATCGACTGGCGTGCGGCCTTGACTGCGACCACCGCCTCGGTACCGAGGGTGATGCCGCCGCCAATTCGGATGAAAGAACCGTCCCCGGCAACCAGGCGTATGGTCGGTGCGCTGACGACGACCTCGCCAGTGGTCGCCGACACACGCACATTGCGCTCCGCCTCCGCGACCAGATCGCCGTGCTGCGCCTGCATCAGATACTGCCCCTGGTGAGCGATCGCCCTGACGTCGCCCGATTGCGCGAACAAGCTCAGACCGGCACCGGCATTCACGCCCACCTGCTCGCCGGCGGTCAATTGCAGATGCTGGGCGGCCGCCAGATCCTGGTTCAGTCCGGCGTAACTCAGGATGTTCTGCGGCGTGGCCAAGGCCAGGCCTTCCGGTGCTGTCACGCAGATCGCCGGCTTGCCGCCGCCCTGCCCGCTCCTGTCGAGATTGCTGCCCGCGTCCCACGCTTTCAACCCCTCGATCAGCGTCTCCATTGGCCCCCCATCGCCGGCCAGTGCCTGGTGGCGTTCGGCATACTCGGCCAGCGAACGGCAAGCCTGACGGCATTGCTCCAACAGATCGAGGAGTTCGCCGCGAGCCAGTTGCCCCTCTTTCCCCGCCACCCGACCATAGGCGCTGAACAGCATGCCCTGCGCGCTGCGCAGCGCGATCGCGGCATCGGTCCTCAACTCCGCACCTTCGCCACGCGGCTCCGCCTTGCCGTCGGTCCGCGGATGGACCAGATAGCCGAGATTGAGCTGGCTTGCCGCATGGTCGCTGCTCAAGCGCGTGCGCAACTGGCCTGCGGTATCGTCGAACAGCAGCTCGTTGTAGCCGCTCCCCTTCATCTCCTGCGACTTGATGCCTGACAAGGCCTTGTTGGCGGGCAACTGCCCCCGCCCCGAGAAATGCACGGGTCGATGCGATCCGTTGCCGAGCACGCCAACCACCACCGGTCTGTCGATGTCACCGTCGAGGAAATCCACCAGGACCTCCTGTCCTATCCGCGGCACGAACTGATGCCCCCATTGGGTGCCGGCACTCGGATAGCTGACCCTCAGCCAGCAGGACGACCGCTCGTCGAACACAGCCCCTCCATCCGCGTGATCGCGTTCGCGCTGCCAGTGGAACTGGACCTTGATGCGACCGTATTCGTCGGTATGTATCGCCTCGCCGGCCGGCCCTACCACAGTGGCCGTCTGGGGCCCGCGCGCGGTCGGGCGGGCATGCGCCGTACCACGGTAGTCCGGTGGCAGTGCAATACCGCGCCGTTGCGCCTCGAAGCTCACCCGGCAAGGCATCTCGGGCGCGCCATTCGACGCAGCAACCCCCGACAGAGGCTCGCCGGACAAAGCGCCGGCCAGGCCGGGCAGGTTATTCGCCACGCGGAGGTGCAGTCCGGTGACGACGAATTCGTGCTGCGCGGATGGATCTGCCCCGAGCTCCGGATGATCCACCAGTTCGAACCAGCGGCCAGCCTGGAGGGTCCGGACTGCTCCCTCGCCATGGAAGACCTTCTTGTCGCGGTCGTGCGCCTGCTGCCGCAGGCGGGCATAGTGCGCCAGCTCGGCTGAATCGCTTGCATAGTAGGCTACCTGGGGATCGTAGTCCTCCAGCGTCGCTTCGATGCCGTCCGCCTCGCCCGCCTGCCTGCCGCCGTGTTCGCTCACCTGCAATGTAGCCACCGGTTTGTAGTCGAAACTCGCCAGCCCGCTGCTCCCGCTACCCAGGCGGCGCGCACCCTGCCATACGGTCAGTCCGTCCGCGGCTTCGCTGATGTCGGTGCGGTGGAAGCGGACCTGCCGACCGATGCAGGGCGGCAGATCGCCTGCGTCATCGAACAACACCCAGGCCACGCGCGGCACAGAGTCGTCTTCCTCGTTGCCGGCGATATGCTCGTAACGCCATGCGATACCCTCCTCGGTCAGCAGGCGTTCCATGAAGGCCAGTTCGGACTCTCGATACTGGACACAGTAGGAGCGCGCCGGGTAGGTCTTGCGCAACTCCACGCGCAGTTCGAAACAGGCAGCGATCGCCGGGCTTTCCTGCCGCCTTTCCTGTACGAGCCGATCGATAATCTCCGGCACCGAACAGGCCTGAAAGATCCGGCTGCCATGGCGATGCCGAAGCAGCGCGAGTGGCGCTTCGACCTGCAGTTCATAAGCGGCAAAGCCACCGTCTCCCCCCAATGCCCGGGCACGCGTCACCAGCCCGCAGCGCAGGATCGATTCGCTCTCACTCGTCACCAAACCCAGGCACGCGGGCTGCCCCACAAACTGTTTCAGCGGCAAACCCGCCTGCGGCGAAAGGCAGCGTATCCACAGGGTATATCCCCCGGAAAGCTGCTCCTCGATTTCGGCATACTGGGGAAGGAGCCGCGTCGACCACAGCTCGGAAGCACCGAGTCGGAGCGACAGCAGCCTGCCGTGCTGACTGAACGCAGAGGCGAAAGGTGCCAGGAGATCGGCAAGCGGGTCCATCTTCGAGATTTGATTCACGCCAGTTATCGTTCAAGCCGGGCAGCGGCTGCGCTCGACTGGCGCAACCGCTGCCCCTCGCTCAGTTGAGCCTCAGGACCGCTGCGTGCAGGCCGTCTTCGGTGCTGTAGCGGACACGGATCTTCGCCGCCGGCACGCCCTCCTGCACCAGCACCGTGCGTACCGCAAGAGCGCGGGCGATTGCCGCCTCCTTGGCATTTCCGACCATGGTGCGATCGCAGGAGCCGCGTATGACAATGTTCCGCGCGGTACGCGCTTGTCCCGCCAGGCCCGCCAAGCGCAGCTTGTCGCTGTCGGCAAGGGCAACGCTCATGGTGTCGAACTTGAAGGTATGGCTGCCATTGGCCAACTGCTCCGGCTCCGCCCGCTGCGCCGGCGCGGCCTCGACCCGTGGTTCGACACGCGGACTCTCCGCAACCGGCTCCGGCAACGGCGGCGTACTCGAGCACGCCGCGAGCGCCAGCACGGACACCAGCATGCCCAGTCGGCCGGAGTTCAGCCACCGCGGTCGCCCGACGCCGACCTCCGCTTTCAGCTCGCCGGCAGCCACGTTCATGCGACCACCTTGTTGGCGGTCAGGTCCCAGCCGGCGCTGATGTTGCCGCCACCAGCCCCATCCTCCCGCTTCTGCCGGGTATAGATCCATTTGATGCGGCCGTAGCTGAACGAAACCTTCTCATGCGGGAAGCCACTTTCGTTGGCCGCCCCGCCCGGCATCACCCTGGACACGACGACCTGCTCCAGCTTGATTTCCATGTACTTCAACTTGTCGCCACCGGCGCGGCACAACTCCAGCGTGACCTCCTTGATGTGCTTGCCGGTGCAGCAGGCCTCATAGATCTTGGGACTGGCCTGGTCAATGAGGTGGGTTACATCGAAGGTGTCGTGATTGACGCGCTCGGCGGTCGCGCCGCCCACCGAACTCGCGGTTGCCGAGGCCGGCTGCTCCATGTTGTGAGCGAAGGAGAGGATCTCTATCCAGTCCTTGTGCCCGTCGTCCGTACTTTCTCCCGGGATGCCCTCGATCTTGAGGAAGGCGTCGAATGCCATTGCCAGTCTCCAGCCATGATGCAGTTGATGAAAAGGGGGAACCGCCAGAACCACCCTAGCGCGCCGGCGCGGGCAGCTCGGCGACGAGCCGCAGCGAGATGGTCAGCTCGTCGAGTTGGAAATGCGGGCGCAGGAAGGCCACCGCACGGTAGGCACCAGGACGCCCCGCCACCTCCACCACCTCGACGCGCGCCTCGCGCAGCGGATATTTCGACTTCGCCTCCTGCGTCGCCGAGTCGTCGAGCAGGACGTACTGCGCCAGCCAGGTATTGAGGTAGTCCTGGACGCTCTGGCGCGAAGCGAAGCTGCCGATCTTGTCGCGCATGATCGACTTCAGGTAGTGCGCGATGCGGGATACAGCAAAGATGTACGGCAGTTGCGCCGACAGGCGCGCGTTCGCATTGGCCGCGTCGGTGTTGTAGCTTCGCGGTTTCTGGGTCGACTGCCCGCTGAAGAACGCCGCATAGTCGCTGTTCTTGCAGTGCGTCAGGGCGATGAAGCCCAGGTCCGACAGCAGCTTCTCGTTCCGGTCGGTCACCGAGAGTTCGGTCGGGCACTTCAGCGCGATCTCGCCGTCGTCGGTGGTGAAGGTATGTACCGGCAGGTCTTCGACCAGGCCTCCGCCTTCGACCCCACGTATCGCAGCGAGCCAGCCGAACTGTGCGAACGCGCTGGTCAGCCTGCTGGCGTACGCGTAGGCGGCGTTGGTCCACAAATACTTGCCGTGATCGCTACCGTCGACGTCCTCTTCGAAGTTGAAGGCCTCGACCGGCTGGGTGGCGCGGCCGTACGGGAGACGCCCCAGCACATGGGGCAGAACGAGCCCGACATAGCGGGCGTCCTCCGACGCCCTGAAGGATTTCCACTTCACGTATTCGACCGTCTCGAACACCCGCGAAAGATCACGCGGCTTGCCGAGATCCGCGAAGCTCTCGAGGCCGAACATGCCCGGCGCCGCCGAAGCAATGAAAGGCGCATGGGCGGCGGCAGCGACATGGGAAATCTCTTCGAGCAGGAAGAGGTCCTCCGGGTGGCGCGAGAACTCGAAGTCCCCCACCAAGGCGGCAAAGGGGGAGCCGCCGAAGGTGCCGTACTCTTCCTCGTAGACCTTGCGGAACAGCGCACTCTGGTCGAACTCGGAGGCATGCCGAAAATCCTTGATCAGATCCCGCTTCGACGCATTGAGCATCTTGATCTTCAGCATCGGGCCGGTCTCGCTGGCGTCGACGAGATACTTCAGGCCACGCCACGCAGCTTCGAGATGCTGGAAATCCGGCAAGTGCATGATCTCGTTGAGCTGTGCGGAGATCATGGCGTCCAGCTCGGCGATACGGGCGTCGACGCAGGCGGCAAGATCGCCCGACATCGGCACGGTGCCGGCCATGACCTGATCGACCAGTTCCCCGATCAGATCCCGCGTCCTGTCCCGCTCCTGTTCATCAGCAACGATGCGGCTGCGCTCGATCAGGGCGTCGAGCAGGGAGCCGGTGCGCGCGGGTTCAGCCCCGGCGTGCCCGCTGCCAGCCAACAGTTGGCCATCAGGGCTCATTGCTCCCCCCCGCGACGTACGCTCAACTCGCCGTCCAACGTTTCCAGCAGTGTCCGATCCCCGACCGCATCGTTGAGCAGTTCCTCGAGCCGGTCATTCCCCACCATCTTGTTGCGAAGCTCGGCCAGGCGCTGACGCGCCTCGAGCAGGAGTCGGAGCGGCTCCACCTGACGCACGACCTTGTGTGGCTCGAAATCCGACATGCACCGGAACTCCAGTTCGACAGGAAGCAATCCGCCCTCGTCCGACAAGCGATTACGCGCCTGCAGCGCAAGGCGCGGTGCCACCGCCTGCAACACGTCGTCGAAGTTGTCGCGGTCGATGCCAACGAATTTGCGTTCCTTCAGCTTCGGCAAGGGCTCGTGCGGATGTCCGGAGTAATCGCCGACAACGCCGAGCACGAAGGGCAGCTCCTTGGTCTCGATCGCATCACCGACTTCGACGTCGTAAGTGATCTGCACCCGCGGCGGGCGCACGCGGGACAGCTTCTTCTGGGTACTTTCTCGAACCATGTTCAAGCTCTCATGAAAGACATCGGGAACAGAGACAATGCATGCAGCTGTCGGCCTCGAGGGCAATCGGCTCAGCGCACGATGCGCTCCGGCAGCGCCAGGCCTCGCAAGCCGGCGAGCTGGACGGGACTGGCACCGCTCACCATGCGGAAATTCAGGCGGACCGGAACGACAGCTTCGCCATTTCGGGCTTGCCATTCGAGTTGCGTGACGCCACTGTCCCGGCTGCTGGTACGCGCGCCCGCGAGCAAGCGCACAAGCCCCATCCGCCCTGGATGGCTGGCGGCCACCGAGGCCGCGCCAGCAAAATCGACCGTGCGGACGAGCGCCCCTTCGGAACCGCTCGCGCCCGGCCAGACAAATGCCTGCCAGGTCTGGGCGCCATTGCGATAGCGCAACTTCTGCCCATCGATTTCGAGCACGATTTCGCTGAGACCGGGCGTAGGTTCCGGCTGCAATTCGTAACGCCCGCCGTCGCCTTCGCGGGGAAAGCTCGCACCAAACGCAAACAGACGCTCTGCTCCCGCGACAAACCCGGGATGCAGCTGCAGGCCTTGACCGCCCCAGGTCCGCGGAAGCAGTTGGTTGCCGCGGCGGCTGACATATCCGTCAAGACGCTGAGCGACGAATTGGTCGAGTGCTCCGCCCACCCGAACAAAGGCGGAGATGTCAGCGTGCAGGGCTTCGTTCGGCATATCGCTGAACGGGTACTTATCGGAGAGGTTGCGCCATTGCGGAAGTACCTCGCGCTGCCAAGCGAGGTTGATGTGCTGCTCGGCCAACGGAAGAAGTGCGGAAAAGGCCTGGTTCAGCGGACGAACGAGCAGCGGCCGCAGTACCGCCTTGGATGCCGGATCGGCCAGATCCAGCACGCTGCCCTCGACATGGAGCAGGGTCGCGGAGAACTCGGACCCGCCACCCTCCAGCGTCGCCTTGACGAGACGGCCGGCACTTTCCGACTCGGCGCTGCTGTTCGCGATGGTGAGGAGTTGCCCCCGCAGTGCGACAAGATGAGCGAGATAGGCGGCAAGTTGAGGCGACGGCTCGCCCCCTTGATCGACAAGGGCGCGCAGCCTCGCAAACGGTCGGCTTTCCTGGCCCGGCTTGGGCGAAGCGGGGTTGGTCGCTTCCTGGCCCCGAACCAGCCTGCTCGCTCTCTGCAGCACGACAGTTGCAACAGAAGCGTCGTCCTGGCTAGCGACATCCCGCGGGAACCCGTCGAATTGAGCCGCAACGGCCTGCAACAGTGGCGGCAGCGGCGAGTGTTCACCATCCGCGAGCCGGCCGAGAATATCGATCGCCTCATCGAGACTCACACGCTCCTCGACGCGGATGCTCGACAGGAAGCGCAGCCAGGCATCCTCGTAATCGCGGCGATAAAGCGCCTCGAGCGCCTCGCGGTCAAACACCGTGGCGGTTTCTGCGCCCAGGTTTCCAACCGGCCCGTCGAGCACCCAGTCCTCACCCGCCACGACCGTTGCGCCCGCATCCGCTGCGGCGGCAGTCTTTACGTAGCTTTCATAGGCCTCCCGTGTGTAGAAGCCGGGTACCGTCTCGTTCGCAACCAGGGGCGCAGCGCTTCGGCTGCCGAGCAGGCGGGCCAGGGAGACGGGCTCGAAGCGTGCAGAAGCCCCGGTCTTCAGCGCACGATATGCACGTTCGTGCGCCGGCAGCTCGCCTAGGCCGGACCTCAAGGACTGACGGACTCCTGCGACCAACTGCGGGTCGTTGTCGATCACCGGTATATCAGGCGTGGCGCGCTGGGCAACATAGAACGCGACCAAAGCCTGGGCCGGCTGCGCGACCTCCTGCATGGACGCACGGCCCCGGTGCTCCTCGAGCCACCCCCGCCAGTGGCGCGGCAACTGGTCGCTCAAGTGGGCGTCCTCCATCCTTGCCCGGTTGCCGAGCATCAGATAGGTCTTGAGTGCCTGGTAGTCACGCTCGGCAACCGACGCCTTATCGACCGTCTTCCTCGTTGCCCGCCGGTCGGGCACGAACGCCGCGACCCGGTCCTCGGCATCGACGACCACGTCTCCCAGCGGAATGATGGGAAGGCCGCCGTCGCCGTCCCGATCACGCTGCCAGCTGAAGCCCTGGAGCCCTTGCCGACCACCGTCGCGTGACGGCGCGCTGCGCCCCGCCGCACGCAGCGTGTTTCTCAACGCCACGCCCACCGGATCGAGCATGAGTGTGCGCAACTGCGAAAAATACTGGTCACGCAGGCTCCCCGTGACCCGATCGCCCTGATAGAGCCCCAGGCCAAGACGCCAGGGCCGGCCTTCGCGCAACCGTTCCAGCTGTTCCAGCCTGGTCTGCAAGCGCAGCAGGCGCTCAAGCCGTTCGGTCAAGGGCGCTTCATCCGGAGGGATGGCACCAGCCGCCGCCGCGGCCAGTTCATCCAGCAGTACCCGGTTGCCCAGGTAGGAACGAGTCAGGCCGGCAACGCAGAGGCAGGTGACAGCCAGCGAGGCGATCATGGCGGCGATCCGCCAGCCCAGCAGGCGAGCCGGCAAGGCAGCGAGGAAATGCCGATCGGGCAGGATGACTTGATCGAAGATGGCGCGCAGCGACACGCACACCCGAGATGTTCCAGTTGGCTCGGCGAGTGGATGAAGCTCCAGGCCGAAGCGATCCGATACCGCGCGTGCGACACGTGGCACGGGCCGCCCAGCCGGAATGGCGCTCGAGAAATACACCCCTCGCAAGCGGGGATCGAGATGATACGGATTGGGCTCGCACAGCAGCCGGACATAGTCCGACAATGGCGCCGTTACGGCCTCGAACTCCACGGGAAAACCGAAGGCCGCCTGCTGCGCGGCCGGCGCCGCGCCATCCGTCAGTTTCCCGTCGCGCAAACGCCGCAGTTCCTGGCACAAGCCTGCAAACGACTTCTCCAGGCGCAGCGTAAGCCCCTCCTCGGCTGCAAGAGCAAGGCTGACACCGAGTACTCGTGGCAAGAACGGATCGTCGCTCCCTCCGAAGAAGCTGCCGAAGCCGTCCAGCAGATCGAGTTTGGTGACGAGCAGATAGACCGGGGGACGCATGCCCAGGCCATCGGCCATTTCGTCCAGGCATGCACGCATCTGCAGCGCGTGCGAGCGACGCCGCTCCTGATCGCCGTCGAGTAGCTCCGCAAGGCTGATCGCCAACAGCACGCCATTCAGAGGTTCGCGCGGACGACTGCGCCTGAGCAGGCGCCAGAAGCCCCGCCACTCTGCCCGCGGGCCCGGTTCGACGGTGTCGAAGCCACAGGTGTCGAGAAAGACCGCTTCGGTGGAGAAGAGCCAGTTGCAGGAACCATCGGTGCCTGAGGCTGATTCGCGTGCGTCACGACCGACCGGAAAACTGAACCCGCCCTGCCGGATGACGCTGCTCTTGCCGGCACCGCGGGCGCCAAGCACCAGATACCACGGCAACTCATACAGGGCCGCAGTCCGCTGCGCTCTGCCCAGCCTGGACTGCTTGATGACAGCCAGCGCCTGCATCAATCCCTGCCGCAAGCCGAGCGCGTCGGAAGCTTGCGGAGCCGCAGCCCGAAGCCGGAACCAGCGCCAAGCCATCAACACAGATGCCACCGCCAGCCCTGCGACCATTGCTGCGACCGCCCAGGCAAGCTTCCCCTCGAACTCTCCAACGGACATGGCGGACAGGAGAAAACCGGCGAGCGCCACCAATGCCAGCAATGCGGCGGCAGCCACCGAAGCGCGGACAGCATGCGTGATATTCATCCGCGGACCTCCCGCGAGGTCGGCACTGCCAGCTCGACATGACCGTAGTCGCGCAGCGTCCACCGACCGCCCCAGGTCAGACCAGCGGCTTCCGCCTCCTCCCCCAAGGCCTGGTAAGCGCCAAGGGCTTCTTCGCTATCTGCAGAGACGAGGACACGCCCTGCGGAGATCGGAGCCAGGTCTGCGGCAAGACCGAACTGGTGACGGCTTTGCCAGGCGCCGGCGTAGGTCACACGCACCGGCATGGCCAGCAGTTGCTCCTGCCGTTCGGGCGTGCGATAGCCTTCGATCAATTGAAAGCGATATCCACGCCGTCCCAGCCGGTCGATCACCCGTTCCAGCCGATCGCGGAAAACGGGTTCCAGCCGGTTCCAGTCGCGATCGGCCGTTGCGGCACCGTGCCCGGAATCAATCGCGACGACCGCGGATGCAGTGGCGGCCGTGCCGGAAAGATCTCCCAGAAATGCCGAATGGACAGCCAGCCTCGACGAACTCGACGGCTCCGCCACCACCGGCACGGCCGCCGTCCATGCACAGCCGGCGCTGGCAACAATCGCCAGCGCCGCCGCGAGCGGCCACGCAAGCGTCACCTGCCCGGGCTCAGCCAGAACCCGTAGTCGAGCCGGTTTGCACTGCCGGTCTTCACACTTTCCGCGACTGACTGCCGGCACGACAAACCCACGACCGCACATCAACGCCCCGGTCGAGGCCAGGGCGATGAACGTGAAGATTAGAAGCGGAGGCAACCACCAGTGGTCTGCAGGGAACATGCTAGAAGCGCGTCATGTATATGTCATTTACATGCTAACATGACATTCAAGTTTTCCTGCAAGCCCTCGAAAATGGATCACACCGACCACGACGCACACCTGGCTCCCAGCATCGCGCCACCAGCATCGACGAGCCACGGCCACCGCTTTCCCCGCTTCGGTTTCGCTGTCGTCTCCGCACGCGGCAAACACAACCGCACGCTCTTCCTTGCACTGGCGGTCACTCTGGCAATTGCCGGCTGTGGCACGCCACGCCCTCCCCTGTTCCAAGCGCAGGCCACGCAGCACGTCAATCGCGATGTCAGCGGCGCACCGCTGTCCGTTGTCGTCCGGGCCTACCAACTATCCGACCGACAAGCATTCGATCGGCTCGGCCTCGACAGCATTGCCGGCGGCAAACCGGAGGCCGATGCCCTGGGCGAGCAGTTGCTGACGCTGCACGAATGGGTGCTGACCCCGGGTGGATCGATCGAAACAGCTTTGCCCCTCGCGCCACACGCGCGTTACGTCGGCCTGATCGGCTTCTTCGTTCAACCCGACGCCCAACGCTGGCGCCTGCTGGCCGACGCGACCGCGATCAGGAGATACGGCCTGCGTATCGAGGCACGAGACTGCCACCTGGTCATGACGAGCCCGGCGCCGCTGGCCATTCCCGGCCAGTCCGCCGATCACCAGATGGACTGCGGCAAGCCGGCGCCACACACGGCCGCCAGCCGCTGAGGAGAAACCGAAATGTCCAGGGCCAAGCGCATCCTTTGGGGCGAGGGCATGTTTCTCCGCCCTCAGCATTTTCAGCAGCAGGCGCTCTATGAAGAGCAACAGCGAGCCCATCTGGCCAACGCGGTTCGGCGTCACGGCTGGGGACTGGCGGGAATCGAGTTTGACGACGCGGCCTTGAAATGCGGGCAAGTCCGACTCGACCGACTGTCGATACGCTTTCGCGACGGCACCAGCCTCGTGGCACCCGGCCTCGACCCCTTGCCGGTTTCAAGAGAACTCAACGAAATCCCGACCTGCGGCACGCGAACCACCTTGTACGCCTGCCTCCCCGACCTGCGGGCCTACGGCGGCAACGTCCTTCGTGAGAGTTCTCCGCCCGGTAAAACCGAACGCTACGCCAGGCACACCGGCAGTGTTGCCGACCTCTACACCACCGCACTTGAGACTGAACTCATCTGCCTGCACCTGAACGTGCAGTTGCGCGTTGCCGAAGAGAACCGCGACGGCTTCGACGCCTTGCCGGTCGCCTGTCTGCTCAAGGACGGCAGCGGCCACTGGCAAATCGACGAAAGCTACCTTCCACCGATGACGGAACTGGGCGCATCGCCCTTACTGACACGCCTGTTACGCCGCCTGCTCGACATCCTCGCCGCGAAGTGCGCTGCACTGACGGCCCTGCACCGCGAACGAACAGCCCACGTGATGGAATACACGACGAGCGATATCGCATCGTTCTGGCTGCTGCACACGGTCAACCGGAACCATGCCCGGCTGCGCCATCTACACGCCACCTCGCCTGTCCATCCGGAGGAGCTCTACATGGCTCTGGCCGAGCTTTGCGGCGAACTGCTCACCTTCTCCCGCACAGAGGTGGTCGCCGACCTGCCGGCCTATCGACACGACGACCTTGCGGCCACTTTCCTTCCACTCGATGAACGGATCCGGGACCTGCTCGATACCGTGATCTCCAGTCGCTACGTGGCAATTCCGCTGAACAGCGCCAAGCCGAGTTTTCACATCGGCCATCTGGACAGCGACCGTCTGGTCGACGGCGTCGACTTCTACCTGTCGGTGCAGACCGAGTTGCCGCTGGCAACGGTCATCGAGTCCATACCTTACAAGCTGAAGGTCGGTGCACCCGACGATGTCGACAAGATCCTGAATTCGGCGGTACGCGGCGTCGCCCTCGCCCATGCGACGCAGACGCCGTCTTCCATCCCGGTACGGGTCGGAAACCACTACTTCGCCCTGGAACCTCATGGTGAAATCTACCAGCGCATGCTCCAGGCGCGGTCGATCTGCATCTACGTTCCACAGACCCTGGCTGCAGTGAAACTCGAGCTGCTTGCGGTATTCCGTTGAGCGGGTATCAGGCATGACGGCAGGACAAATGAACCCATCGCATACAGAAGCCGCACTTCGCATGGCACCAGCCGCGCCACCGACGCTGCTCGACCTGCTCGAAGAAGGCGTCCACCTCATTCTGCTGCTGCGCAACGGCAATGCGCCCCGCAACAGCGCCCACTTCAACGACCAACTGGACAGCTATTTACAGTGCTATGTCAGCCGGGCACGTACGCAGGGCAAGGCGGACGAGGCAATAGAACATGCCCGCTACGCCTTCTGCGCAGTGCTGGACGAACTCATCCTGTCGTCCAACTTCGCGATCCGGGGTGAGTGGGAGCGGATGCCCTTGCAACTCCGCCTGTTCGGCGAACACCTGGCCGGCGAGGGCTTCTTCGAGCGCCTCGCCCACCTGCGTCTGGCGCCAAGCGAGAACCTCGAGGTACTCGAACTCTTCCACATGGCGCTGCAACTGGGATTTCGAGGCCGCTACCTGCTCGAAGAGCGCGACAAGCTGGATTACCTGAAACGCGGGCTCAGGGACGAGATCGGACGTCTGCGAGGAGAACCGCACCAGGCCGTCGCCCACTGGCGCTTGCCGGACAGCCCCGCCGCTCCCTCGCGACGGGGCTTGCCCCTCCGACTCTACCTTGCGCTTTTGCTGGCGGCGACGGCGGCATTCTTCGGCACTTATCGGTGGTTGCTCGGCCGACAGGTCAGCACACTTTTCGGCCTCTGAGCAGAACGCTCCGGATCAGCCCCATGCCTTCCCTGCTCGACCGCCTGATGGATGACGACCTCGCCCCCGGAACAAGCCGGCCCGCTCCCTTGGCCAGCCAACTGAGGGCAGCACTCGCGCGCGATCTGGAAGCCCTCCTCAACACGCGGCGTGCAGACAACCGGGCCGGGTTCAGCAGCTATCCGCGCGCTGCCGACTCCATCCTCACCTTCGGCCTGCCCGAAACACACGGCCTCGGCCTGCAGACGCCGTCCGACAGGATGCAGCTGGCGGAAAAGCTCAGGCGGGCGATAGTGCGCCACGAGCCGCGTCTAAGGCAGGTTCAGGTCAGCGTATTACCAACACGGGATGGCGATCACCCTATCCGGCTGCGGATCGATGCGGAACTCCGCCAGGTGTCGGCGCGCACGCCGGTCAGCTTCGACGCAACCCTGAAGCTGTCGTCGAATGCTTACCGGGTGCGCGGCTGAATACGGCTCAGGCGGTGCCGCCCACCGTCAGGCCATCGACGCGCAGCGTCGGCTGGCCGACGCCCACCGGAACGCTCTGGCCGTCCTTGCCACAGGTGCCCACGCCCGGATCGAGCGCCATGTCGTTGCCTATCATGCTCACGCGGGTAAGCACATCCGGGCCGTTGCCGATCAGGGTCGCCCCCTTGACCGGGCGCGTGACCTTGCCATTCTCGATCAGGTAGGCCTCGGCGGTGGAAAACACGAACTTGCCCGAGGTGATGTCCACCTGGCCACCGCCGAAATTCACCGCGTAGAGCCCCTTCTTCACCGACTTGATGATTTCCTCGGGTGCCTTGTCGCCGTTGAGCATGTAGGTATTGGTCATGCGCGGCAGCGGCAGGTGGGCGTAGGACTCTCGCCGGCCATTGCCGGTCGGCGCCATGCCCATCAGCCGCGCGTTCATGGTGTCCTGCATGTAGCCGGTGAGGATGCCGTCTTCGATCAACACCGTGCGCTCGGTCGGATTGCCTTCGTCGTCGATGCTGAGCGAGCCGCGGCGGTCGGGGATGGTGCCGTCGTCGACCACAGTGACACCCTTGGCCGCGACCTGCTGGCCAAGCCGGCCAGAGAAGGCCGAGCTGCCCTTGCGGTTGAAGTCGCCTTCCAGACCGTGACCAATGGCCTCATGCAGCAGGATGCCCGGCCAGCCCGCACCCAGAACCACCGACATGGTGCCGGCCGGTGCCGGGCCAGCAGCAAGATTGACGCTCGCCTGGTGGACTGCTGCACGGGCGTAGTCGCGCAGGCGCTCGTCGCTGAAAAAGCCGTAGTCGTAACGGCCGCCGCCACCGGCGCTGCCCTGTTCGCGGTGGCCGTTCTCTTCCATGATCACGGTGATCGACACCCGCACCAACGGCCGCACGTCGGCCGCCATGTGGCCGTCGTTGCGCGCCACCAGGACCACCTCCCAGGAGCCGGCGATGTGCGCCATTACCTGGGTAACGCGCGGATCCTCGGCGCGGGCAAAGCCTTCGAGGCGTTCGAGCAGCTTCACCTTCGCAGTGTCTTCGAGCGAATCCAGCGGATCGTCGGCCCGGTACAGGCGGATGCGCGACTTCTTCGGCTCGATCGCAACGCTGCGCCGGCTGCCGGCCTCGGCAATCGCGCGGGTGGCGGTCGCGGCGCCGATCAGCGCATCGATGGAAATATCGTCCGAGTAGGCGAAGGCGGTCTTCTCGCCGCTGATCGCGCGCACGCCAACGCCCTGCTCGATGTCGAAGCTGCCGGACTTGACGATGCCCTCTTCCAGGCTCCAGGCCTCGGCGCGGTGGTACTGGAAGTAGAGATCAGCGTAATCGATGCGATGACGCATCAATTTGCGGAACACCTTTTCCAGCTCTTCGCCGCCCAGTTGGTAAGGGGCAAGCAGGTACTGGTCGGCGATCTTGAGGGGATTGGTGGATTTGCTCATGTGAGGTCCAGTTCTGACGTTGTCGGGTTGGACTCCGACAACCGGAAAACGATCTGCGCCGGCATCACGGGGCCGTCGGCAGGCAACGATGGTTCAGGGCTGGCAGGCTGGCGCGAACCGAAGCGATGCGCGAAAAATCGACATCCGCGGCGACAAAACCCCAGCCCTCCTCCCTGCAGGCAAGCACCTCGCCCCACGGGTCGACGATCATGGAATGCCCCCAGGTCACGCGCCCGCTCGGATGGCGGCCGCCCTGCGCCGGTGCCATCACGTAGCACTGGTTCTCGATCGCACGCGCCCGCAGCAGCACTTCCCAGTGTGCTCGACCGGTGGTGTAGGTAAAGGCCGCCGGCAGGATGATCAGGTCGGGTTCACCCATCGCCCGGAAAAGTTCGGGAAAACGCAGGTCGTAGCAGACGGACAGACCGGTGCGCCCCGCCGGGCTGTCGAAACTGACCACCTGGCGGCCGGGCTCGATGGTCGCGGCCTCGTCGTAGCGCTCGGCTCCGCGCTGAAAACCGAACAGGTGGATCTTGTCGTAGCGCACCACCTGCTCGCCACGGTCGTTGAACACCAGCGTGGTGTTGCGCACCTTGTGATCGCTCGATGCCACCATCGGGATGGTGCCCCCCACCAGCCAGACGCCGTGCCGCGCCGCGGCTTCGGCGAGGAAATCCTGTAGCGGTCCCTGACCTTCGCGTTCGCGCAGGCTGACTTTGGCCGTCTCGTCCGCACTGATCAGCGGAAAATACTCCGGTAGCGCCACCAGGCGGGCGCCGTCGTCGGCGGCCGCGGCGATCAGCGCAGCCACCTCGCGCAGATTGGCGGCGACGTCAGGGCCGGATACGGTCTGTACCGCGGCGACACGCACGGGTGCGGGCGGAATCGGGTCGGCAGGATCTTCGGCAGTCGGTTCGGTGCTCATTGGGCAGGTGTTGCGGATTGTTTGGCAGGCTGCCCCAGCGGCAACTGCGGAATCAGGTTTTCGGCCGGCGAACCGAGCTTCTCCACCTTTGGATCGTCCCATTCGCCGGTGATCGCGTAGTCGTAGGCAAAGAGCTTTTCGATCGGATCGCTCAAGGCCTTCTGTGCGAGATAGGTCACCACCCCGGCCACCGGGTTGATCAGGCCGGCCGCCGCGCCGATCGCCACCGACTCCGACAGCGTAGGCTGCACGGTGACTCTCAAATCCTGGGTTTCGGCGCCGATGTCGGCCGAGCCGCTCATCAGCACGCGGGCCGCGGGCCCACGGATCTGCAGGTTCTCGGTGCGCATCACCCCGGCACGCACGTCGATGCTACCGGAAATGCGATCGAAGGCGAAACCTTCGGAAAAGACATCGCGGAAGTCCAGCGTGATGCGCCGCGGCAGCGCCTGCAGACTGAGGATGCCGAGCAGGCGGCCAACCCCCGGATCGAGCTTGTTGAACTGGCCGTTCTCCGCCTCCACGGTCATCTCGCCGTCGAGCGAGGCGTAGTCGATGCGGGTCGGCGCACCGCGCCAACCGAGCTTGCCGGCGAGCGTCGCCTGGCCGCCGCGCACCGCGTCTGGATAACCCAGCGCGTGGGTGAGCCGGCCGATGTCGGGCGCTTCGAGACGGAAGTCGAGCTCGGTACGCGGATTGCCGCTTGGCCGCCACAGGCCGCTGCCGCTCAGGCGCCCCTCGGCACGGGTCAGGGCAAAACGCTCGAGCAGCCATTGACGATCGCGGTTGCGCGCCAGCACCTCCAGACGGCCGAGCGGCTGGCCGCGCAGCGACAACTGAGCGACCGTCACGTCCAGCCCGGGCAGGCTGTGCGGCGGGTCGGCCGGCACCTCGGCTTGTTCATCGACCACCACGGCACCATCGTCCTTGTCACCCACCATCAGGCGCGAAAAACGCGCCACCAGGTTACCGTTTCCGGCCTGACGCCAGTCGAATTCACCCTGTGCCTGGGCGCTGTCCAAGCGCGCCTTCCAGCCGCCGGGATCGGCCACCGCGCGCAAGTTGAGACCGGTGAGATGCTGCCCCAACACGATCACCTTGCCCGCCTGCAGAGCCACGCCGGCCAGCGGCAACTGCAGGCCGGCGTCGTTTTCCTCAGTCCTTCCGACCATGCCGAGCGCGTTGCGCCAGGCATCGACGTCGAGTTCATCCAGGGTGGCCGCCACCAGCACGCCACGTTCGGCCATGCGCACCGGCTGGAACACACCGACACCGCCGCGGACCACCCCCGCGTGCCTCTGCTCGCCAGGGCGGCGCTCGAACTCGAGCTGCAGGCGGCCGTCGATTGTCGCCTTGAGCACCGAGGTATCGCTATTGGCCGGATAGTTCAACGCCACCTCCAGCGGCCAGCGTTCGGTGGCGGTCTTGTTCAGCGGATACGGCAGGCTGGAGACAAGGCCATCCAGGCCCGACTGCACATGCACCCGCGTTCCGTCGCGACGCACGGCGATGTCCGCCTGCCACGGCGTGCTGCCGGCAAGGTGGGCAAGCAGCGGCCAGTCGTGGGTCTGCATCAGCGCGGCCGCACTCAGGCG
Source organism: Azoarcus sp. DD4 (assembly GCF_006496635.1). NCBI lineage: Bacteria > Pseudomonadati > Pseudomonadota > Betaproteobacteria > Rhodocyclales > Zoogloeaceae > Azoarcus > Azoarcus sp. DD4. Next base: position 1,680,266 of record NZ_CP022958.1, on the reverse strand, counting down.
GCCGGTCGCGTTGAAGGCGACCGTCCCATCCGCCGCAGTCTGGGCGGTGAGTATCATCGGCTCGCCGAACAGCCGGGCGCGCGCTTCCGGAATCGCCAGTTCGTCGGCGGTGAAGCGCAGGCGGCCGGCGGCCTCCTCCATCGGCGGCAGGCCTTCGACCACCCACAGGCGATTGCCGCTGAAGCGGTATTCGCCGCGCACCGTGCTGTCGCGCGTGTGGCGCAGCGGCATCACCAGTTTGAGATCGAGACTGCCATTGCCCTCGGCGCGCATCGCATCGGTGAAACGGTCGATACGGTCGGCCACCGGGCTTTCGGAGACAAAGCGCAGGAAGTCGGCAGTGGCGCCATCGGCCCTGCCGGTGAGCGTCATGACCTCGCTGGGCAGCACATCGAGATCGGGCACGTTGGCGACGACCTCGCTCAGCGCGACGTTGAGGATGCGGCCGCGGTTGGCAGCGATGCGCAGGCCCGGTCCTTCGAAGCGGACCTCGCCGTAGATGCCTTCGATGATGGGCCAGCCCGGCGCGTAATCGAGCACGGCGTCGGCTACCTGGATCGCCACCAGGAACTGTCCATCGCCTTTGCGGAAGGGGAAATCGTCCAGGTTGCCCTTGAGGCGCAAGCGCGTGTCGGGCACGGTGGCGCGGCGAATCGCGTTGCGCACCCAGTCGTGGGTATCGCGATTGACGACGCGCGGCAGGTAGCGCCACACCGCCGTGCCCTCGGCACGGGTGAGACGGGCCTGCAGGTCGATTTCGCCGGCGCCGCCGGTCGCCGGCCAGTAGCGGCCGGATGCGGTACCGGCCGCGTCCGGATTGTCGAAGCTCGCCGAATCGAGCGCGATCTCCAGTCGACCGTCCTTGCGCGTCCACCCGCCTTCCGCACGGAAAGTGGAGAACAGCAGACGCGACTCGACGAACACTTCCGGCAGATCGACGTGGGTATCGCGTCCGTCGAGCCGGAAACGCCCGCCTTTCTCGGTGCCCTCGACATCGCCCGAAAGACCGCCGATACCCGGAATCGCATCACGGGCCGCCAGGCCGATGCCGTCGAAGCGGGCCGCCAGCGACCACGACTGCGGCGCATCCAGTTCGCCCCGCCAATCGACCTGCAGATCCTGCACCCGGCCGCGGGGAGCGAAGGCCGCGAGCCGCTGGCGCACGCTGTCGTCGAAGGGCAGATGGGCCGCCAGCGCAGCAAGTCCGGTGAGATCGAGCTGATTGGCGCGGGCGAGGCCGCCGGCGCCGTCACCCTCGTGCCGAACCTCGAGCTGGAAGTCCGTCGGGGCGACACTCACGCCATCACCGGTTTCCAGGCTGAGGCCGCGGGCACTCACCTTGAAAGCCGCACCCGAGGTGCTCGCCGCCAGACGGCCGCTCAGGCGGGTAAGCTGCAGCGCCGGCAGGCCTTCGCCGAGGCGGGTCTCGACGGCATTCAGGGCGACGTCGGCAACGATGCCGCGCCGACCGTCGGCCTCCATGTCTATCCAGGCCCGCACACCGCCGCTGCCGCTGACCGGCACGGGGTAATCGACCCACGAGCGCCAGCCGCCGAGGTCGGCGTGATCGAGCGCGATGTAGACGCGCCCGACCGACTTGACCGGGGCGTCCACCGCAAGCCGCGTCAATTCGCCACGCAGATCGAGCGCCGAGGCCAGCGCTGCCGGCGGCTGGGCTCTCAGCGCAAAACGATGCTTGCCGAAGCTGCGGTCCACCCGGAACTCGACGCGGGTCAGGCGCAGTTCGGGTGCGCCGCGCAGGTCGTCCGTCCAGCTCAGCGCGGCATTGCGCACCACCACCTGGCGCTGCTCGAGCAGCCATTCGATGAAACCGCCGTCGGACGCGCCGGTGTCGACCGCCATGCCGGCCACCTGGATGCTGCCGTCGGCGCCGCGGCGGGCGGCGATGTCCGGCCCGACGATTTCGAGACGATGGAAATAGGGCCGCAGCTTGAGCAGCGCCGACCAGGCCAGCGTGGCATCAACGCGTTCCAGGCGCAGCGCCGGCTGGCCCTGCTGGTCGCTCAGCGCGAATCCCGACAGATGCAGGCGCGGGCGCAGGCCCGACCAGTCACCGCTCAGCGCGTCTATCGAAACGGGCAACCCGACCGCGCGCGACAACCCGGCCGCGACCTCCTCCCGATAGGCGCCGACGTTGGGCAACACGAATTCGCGCAGGGCGATGAAGAGGCCACCGAAGGCAAACCAGACGACGAGCGCCGCGACACCTAGCCGGCGCAGGAATGCATACGCCGACACGCGCCAGGGCGCTGCCGGGACGGAAGGAACAGGAGGAAGGCGCTGCGGCTCGTCGCTCATGGGTATTCGGACCGACCTTGCGGGCCGGAATATCCCGGCTTGGCTACAATCCTTGCTTCATCCACGTTGGTCAGTTTTCCGGGCAGCAGGGCCGCCCGTCGGAGCCCGGCATTCTACCAACGATCACGCCCACGTTCGGAACTCGTCCACATGCCCACCGAATCCGCCCTCCTGCCTGCCGCCATCCAGCACGCTGCCGGACTGTCGCGCTACCTTGCCCGCATGCTGGACAGCCGTCCCTGGCTGGCGGAAACGCTGGCGGCCAGTATCGACGCCCCGGTCGACGCGGCAGCAATGCAGGCCTTCATTGCCGAACAGGGCGCCGATGAAGCCAGTCTGCGCCCGACCCTGCGCCAGTTGCGCACCTGGGTGCTGGGCCACCTGATCGTGCGCGACCTGAGCGGCAGCGCCGACCTCGCCGAGGTCACCGAGACCATGACCGTGCTCGCCGAAGTCGCGGTGAAGCACGCCCACGACGTGCTGCGCGAGGGGCTGATGCAGCGCTACGGCGCACCGCTCTCGCCCACCGGCTGGGAGCAGGAACTGCTGGTGATAGGCATGGGCAAGCTCGGCGGGCGCGAACTCAACGTGTCCTCGGATATCGACCTGATCTTCATCTACCCGGAAGACGGCGATACCGGTGGCAAGAAGGTGATCAGCAACTTCGAGTTCTTCGAGCGGCTGGGCAAGCAGCTCATCCAGTCGCTGGCCGAAATCACCGAGCACGGCCAGGTCTTCCGCGTCGACATGCGGCTGCGGCCCAACGGCGACTCCGGTCCGCTGGTCGGCAGCTTCGACATGCTGGAAAACTACTTCATTAGCCAGGGCCGCGAGTGGGAACGCTACGCCTGGATCAAGGCGCGCGTGCTCGCCGGCGAACGCTGGCGCGAACTGGAACAGATCGCCCGCCCCTTCGTTTTCCGCAAGTATCTGGACTTCGGCGCGATCAACGCGATGCGCGACCTGCATGCGCAGATCCGCCGCGAGGTGAGCCGCCGCGACCGCATGCACAACGTCAAGCTCGGCCCCGGCGGCATCCGCGAGATCGAGTTCATCGCCCAGGTCTTCCAGCTGATCCGCGGCGGCCGCGACACCGAGCTGCAGATCCGGCCGACGCTGCAGGTGCTGGCACGACTGGCCGCGCGCGGCATTCTCGGCGCCGACACCGTTGCCGAGCTGTCGGCCGCCTACGACTTCCTGCGCCGGCTCGAACACCGCCTGCAATACCTGGACGACGCCCAGACGCACGACCTGCCGGACAGCGAATCCGACCGCGCGCTGATTGCCCGCGCCATGGGCTTCGACAGTTTCGCCGCGCTCAACCACGTGCTGGAAGGCCATCGCGCCGTCGTCAGCCGCCATTTCGAAGCGGTATTCGGCAATCCCAACGACGAAGATCACAACCTCAACGCTACATGGGCTGCGGCCCAGGACAGCACGCGCACCGCGCCCAAGCTGACCGAACTCGGTTATCGCGACGCCGACGCCGCGGCCAGCCGGCTCGCCGCCATCCACGCCAGTTCGCGCTACCAGCAGCTGCCCAACCACATCCGCCACCGCTTCGACGCGCTGATGCCACGCGTGATCGAGGCGGCCGCCGCGACGCAGGACGCAGACGAAACCCTGGCCCGCTGCCTCGACCTGCTCGAGGCGATCAGCCGACGCGGTGCCTATCTGGCCTTGCTGCAGCAATACCCTCAGGCGCTGCGCCGGGTGGCCGATCTGGTCGGCAGTTCGCGCTGGGCCGCGCAGTACCTCGCGCGCCACCCCATCCTGCTCGACGAACTGCTGGACGACCGCAACCACGAACCCCAGCCCGACTGGCAACGTTTCCGCGACGAGCTCGCCGCCCAGCTCGACGCCATCGAGCCCGACATGGAACGCCAGATGGACCTGATGCGCGAGCAGCACCACGCCCAGGTCTTCCGCCTGCTCACCCAGGACATCTCCGGCCTGCTCACGGTGGAGAAGCTCGCCGACCACCTCTCCGCGCTGGCCGACATCATGGTGGCGCTGACCCTGCCGCTGTGCTGGCGCAAGATCAAGATCCGCCACCGCGACGAACCGAAGTTCGCCGTCATCAGCTACGGCAAGCTCGGCGGCAAGGAACTGGGTTACGCCTCGGACCTCGACATCGTGTTCCTGTATGACGACGAGGCGCCGGAATCCGCCGAGGTCTATTCCCGCCTTGCCCAGCGCACCAACACCTGGCTGTCCAGTCAGACCGCCGCCGGCATCCTGTTCGAGACCGACCTGCGCCTGCGGCCCAACGGCGAATCCGGGCTGATCGCCTGCTCGCTCGAAGCCTTCCGCAAGTACCAGCTCGAGTCCGCCTGGGTGTGGGAGCACCAGGCGCTCACCCGTGCCCGCTTCAGCGCTGGCGATCCGGCCATCGGCGAAGCCTTCGAGCGCATCCGCTGCGAGGTGCTGCGCCTGCCGCGCGATCTCGCCGCGCTGCGGACGGAGGTCGCCGACATGCGTCAGAAGATGCGCGATGCACATGGCGGCAAGAGCGCGCTGTTCGATCTCAAGCACGACCACGGTGGCCTGATCGACGTCGAATTCCTCGTCCAGTATCTGGTGCTCGGTCATGCCAATGCCCATCCCCAGCTCACCGGCAACCTCGGCAACATCGCACTGCTACGCATCGCTGCCGAGCTGGGACTGATTCCCGCCGAGCTGGCCGAGGCCTGCGGCGACAGCTACCGCGAGTTTCGTCGTCTGCAGCACCGACAGCGCCTCAACGGCCAGCCCTCGCGGGTCGAACCGGACGAGGTGGCCGAAGCACGCAAACCGGTGGAAGCCTTGTGGGCAAGCGTGTTCGGCGGCTGAGGAGGCGCGGGACGATGGAACGCCGCTGTAACCACGCCCACTTTTGGGGCGGGTAGAATCCTGCGTTTCCCGTCCCTTCCGACGCGCCGTCGCCCCCGCCATGAGCCAGGAAATCGAACTCAAGCTCGCGTTGCCCGCCCGCGCGCTGCCCGCCCTGCGTCGCCACCCGCTGGTTGCTTCCGCCCAGAAAGTGGGCAAGATCGAGACGCTGGACAACACCTATTACGACACCGCGGCGCTCACGCTGAAGGCACGCAAGGTGGCGATCCGGACCCGTAAGCAGGGCCGCAAGTGGCTGCAGACGGTGAAGTGCGCCGCGACATCCACCGGTGGCCTGACCCAGCGGCCCGAGTGGGAAGGCCCCTACAGCGGCAGCTTCGACTTCTCCGCGATCGACCGTCCCGAGGTGGCGAAGCTGCTGCACAAGCACCACGACCAGCTCGTTCCGCTCTTCACCACCCGTTTTCGCCGCGAAACCCGGCTGTATGCGCCGCGTGACGGCGTCCGCATCCTTTTGATGACCGACAACGGCACCATCGTGGCGCAGGAGCGCTCCACGCCGATCTGCGAACTCGAACTCGAACTGGTCGAGGGCACTGCACTCGATCTGCTCGAACTCGCCTGCACCCTGGCGCGCGACCTGCCGCTGACCCCGAGCGACATCAGCAAAGCCGAACGCGGTTACCGCCTTTTCCTCGACCAGCCCGTCCTGCCCGCTCGCGCCCAGCCGGTGCCGCTCACCGCCGATGTGGACGTGAGCGTCGCCTTCCGCGAACTTGCCTTCGCCTGCCTGCGGCAATGGCAAGCCAATGCGGTCGCAATCGCCGCCGGCGACGACGGGCCGGAATTCGTGCATCAGTTGCGGGTGGCCCTGCGACGCCTGCGTTCGCTGCTGCGCATCTTCGCCCCAGCCCTGCCGGCCGGCTTTCGCAGCGAATGGAACAACCGCCTGCGTGACAACGCCAACCTCGTCGGCGATGCACGCGACCTCGACGTGCTCTACGACGAACTGCTCGCTCCGGTGATCACCGACGAACTCACCGACCGCAACGTCGACGTGGCCGGATTGCAGACGCTCGCCACCGAGGCACGCGAAGCCGCCCGCCATCGCGCGCTCGGGAATCTGGCCGCCGCGAACCAGGGGCTACCCATCCTGGAGTTCACCACTGCCCTGCATCGGCTGGCACCCCCGCCGGCAAACAGCGGCACGCTGGGCGATTTCGCCGCGGCCCAGCTCGATCTGCTGCGAAAACGCGCCCGGCGCCGCTACGACGATGCCGCGTCGCTCGCCCCGACCCGTCTGCATGCGCTGCGCATCGCGCTCAAGCACCTGCGTTACGGCGCCGAGTTCTTCGCGCCGCTCCTGGCCCGCAAGGCAGGCGAGCGCTACATCGCCCGCCTCACACGGGCGCAGAACACACTCGGCTACCTGAACGACGTCGACGTGGCTCGTGGCCGACTGGAGGCCTGGGCGGACGACATCCCCGCCCTGCAGGCGGCCAGCGCCTTCGTGCTCGGCTGGCATGCAACCCGCTATGCCCGCTATCGCCGGCGGGTGCTCGACGACGTGCGGCCGGTACTGTGGGGAAAGAAGCCATGGTGAGCGCAGCTGCAATACCGGTGCAACCGGCGGACGCCAAGATGGCGGCCCTTTCCAGGACCGACACACGCATGGATCTACTACTCTGGCGTCACGCCGAAGCCGTCGAGGGCACGCCCGACCACACCCGCGAGCTCACCGAGCGCGGCATCAAGCAGGCGCACAAGATGGCTGACTGGCTCCACGCGCACAAACCGAAGCGGCTGCGCGTCCTGGTCAGTCCCACGCTGCGTACCCGACAGACGGCCTCGGCCTTCACCGACGACTTCGAGGTCGTGCCCGCGCTGGGCCCAATGGGCAGCGTGGCCGATCTCCTCGGCGCGGTCGGCTGGCCGGATGGTGGCGGCGCAACCCTCATCGTCGGTCACCAGCCTGCGCTCGGACGACTCTCTTCACTGCTGCTGGCCGGCGTGGAAGCCGACTGGACGATCAAGAAAGGCGCGCTGTGGTGGTTCACCAACCGCGTACGCGACGGTGAAACGCAGACCGTGCTGCGCGCGGTCCTGCCGGCCGACCTGGTCTAGCCAAGCACTATACAAAGTCGTAGCCGGGCACGGCTCCGAACACGCCCCGGGGAACGGTCGTCCTGCGTGGTGAGCCCTATCCCCTGCCTCACGCCTGCGGCCCCGGCAGGCGCCGCTGCCCGTGCCTTTCGGTGAGGCGGCGGCATCCTCTTCTTCCAAGTCGCGGAAGACTTTTTTGCAGCGCACGATCGGCGTATTCTTTGCTCCCCGCCCCTCCCGGCAAGGACAGTTGCGCACATGAACCCGGACATCCCCAACGGTACCCTCGACACCGTCGACGGCGTACGCCGTGTGTATTACGACGGCTACTGGATGAAGGTCTACGATCCACCAGCAGATTCGCTGCAGGCCAAGAAGACGCTGATCCAGGCACTGACGCGCCGACTCTTCAACCACGTCGAGCACGGTATCAACATTCCCGGCAAGCGCCTGGAAGACGCACGCCGTGCCTTCGAAACCGAGCAGGATCCGGAACACAAACGGGTAAAGGGAGCAATGCTGGCCGGCGCGCTGTTCAACCGTGCAACCGATATCTTCACCAAGCTGGTCGAACTGCAAGCGCTGGGCATCGAAATCGAAACCGATAATGCGCTGATGCGTGAGTGCGGCGTCTGTCTGCAGGAAGCGCTCAACCTCGGCCGGATGGTTCTGCACCGCAGCGGAGAAGAGGGCATCGACGAGCTCTGGGGTGAGCCCTTCCGCGCCTTCTCGATCCCGGTCGAGGCCTTCTATGAAAGCCGTTACGTCAAGATTGCCCAGGCCCTGCGTGATATAGACCGTGTCGCAGACGTGATGATCGCCACCTTCAAGGACAATCCGCTGTTCGCCGGGGTGGAGGCACTGATCGCGGAATTCTCGCGCATCGCCAAGGTGAAATGCGAGACATTGCGGACCGACGAGGCGATCTTCGAAATCTGGCCCAACTTCGTGGTGACTTCGGAACGCATGGCCGCCTTCGCACCGCGGCTGTCCTGTACGCCGACGGCGGAAGAAAGACAGAGCGCGGCCGACGGCCTGCGCCTGATCATGCAGGGACGAGACCTGCTGACCTACATCGCCCGCGCCCGCGTCACCATGCCGAAGAGCGCGCGCGAATACATGGAGCGCTGCGAGCAGTACGCAGCCTCCCAGCGATCGGCCTCGCCCGGCGCCTGAGCGTCATCGTCGATCGCTCCCTCAACGGGCGAACAGCAGCAGCGCGAGGAATACGTTGAGCACGATGGAGGCGACGGCGAGCAGTTTCAGGCCGAGGTCCGGATGGCGTCGGGCCAGCGGGCGCTTGCGCGGCATCCGCAGCGGCCGGTGTGCGCCCAGCTCCAGCGCCAGCAGGAACTCCTCTGCAGTCTCGAAACGCTCGCCCGGCTCACGCGCCACCGCCTTCAGCAGCACCGCCTCGAGCCAGTCGGGGATATCTGGCCGATAGCGGGTGGGCGCCACCGGTTCGCCGAAACGTGGCTTCTGGAAGGGTTCGATCTCGCCATAGGGGTAATGGCGCGTCAGCAACTCGTACAGGCTCACGCCGACCGCGTAGAGATCGGTGGATTCGTTGGCGCGCTCGCCGGCATAGAGATCGGGCGCCATGTAGCTCGGTGTGCCCGGATTGTTGATCTCGTTGAATTCCTGGCCATCGGTGGCGGACACGCCGAGGTCGAGAATGCGCAGCTTGCCCTGGGCATCCAGATGCAGGTTGTCGGGTTTGATGTCGCGATGCACGATCGCCAGCCGGTGCAGAGCGCCAACGCCGCGCAGGATCTCGCACCCCAGGTCGGCCACCTCCGCACTGGAGAAGCGGTAGCCGCTCGCCAGCCGCATCTTGAGGCTTGCACCCTCGTGCCAGGTCATCAGGTAATAGAGATGCTTGCGCTCCGGCCAGTCGATGACCTCGGGAAAATGCCGGTCCACCACCCGCTTGGCAATCCACTCCTCGTAGACCAGGGCGCGGCAGTTCTCCTCGTCGCCGGCGCCCGGACGTAGCGTCTTCAACACCAGCGGCCGCCCCTGCGGGTCGGCCACCCGGTACAGGCGAGTCACCAGCGAATCGTGCAGCACCTCGTCCACCACGAGACCATCCAGCATCTCGCCGGCCTTGAGGCTGGGGGGCAGCGGCAGCAGGCGGCCGGCCTCGAACAGCTCTGGCAGGCGCGACGCAGGCAGGCTCTCTACCCGCAGCACCAAGGCGGTGCAGTTGTCGGGCGAACCCGAGCGGGTCGCCATCATCGCGAGTTCGGCCGCCACATCCTGCGGGTCGCTGACATCCTCGAGGATCTTGCAGATGCGCTCGTCGCCCAGCGTTGCCCACACGCCGTCGCTCATCAAGGCATAGACGTCGCCGCGCGCCAGATCGCCGTCGGACAGGTCTATGCTGAGTCGCGAATCCAGGCCGACTGCGCGCGACAAGACGGAATCCAGCTCGGGGTGAGCCCAGGTATGGTCGGTAGTGAGCTGCTCCAGGCGTCCATCGCGCCAGCGGTAGATGCGGGTGTCGCCGACGTGCGCCAGGTAATAACGGGTGCCGCGCACCACCATCGCCGACAGCGTGGTAGCCATGCCCGCGGTCTGGCGGTTCTTCTTTGCCTGGCTGACCACCCACTGGTTGAGCGACTGGATGACCCGTTCCAGGCTGGTGTTTACAGCCCAGGTGTCCGGCGTGGCGTAGTAGTCAGCCAGCAGTCCACGCACTGTACCTTCGGCAGCCTCACGCCCATTCTCGTGCCCCCCCAGACCGTCGGCCACCGCCAGCAGGATGCCCTTATCGACAAGCTCCGCGCCGGCGGGCGTGACATAGCCCCCGTAGTCCTCGTTACGCGGACGCGCTCCGGTGAGCGACGAATAGCCGATGCGAACATTGAGCTGGCTCATGAGGGCCTGTGAATGCGCAGAGGGTGAGCGTTCCGCATGGAAGCATCAGATGCGTCCGCGGGCAAGGTCCGAACACGCGAGCGCGGCGCATCCGAGCTGCCGATGCGCCGCACTGCAGGCAAGAGTCAGATCTTGGCGGTGGTCAGGTGGGGAGCCCCCCAGGTGGTGCGCCACCGCCTCTTCACCGCGGTCAAGCCGGTCAGCGCGGCGAGCGCGAGGCCAGCAAAGATCAGGAAGCCGAACATGTAGGAACCACTCACCTGCTTGGAATAGCCGAGGCTGGATGCCAGGTAGAAACCGCCGACACCGCCCGCCATGCCGACCAGACCGGTCATCACGCCAATCTCCTTGCGGAAGCGCTGCGGCACCAACTGGAACACCGCACCGTTGCCCATGCCGAGCGACAGCATTGCGCAAACGAAGACCAGCAGCGCCATCCAGGCGCTCGGCAGACCAACGGACACCAGTGCCAGCGCGACCGCGGCCGCGACATAGACGACGGAAAGCGATTTGATACCGCCGATGCGGTCAGCCAGATTGCCGCCGATGGGGCGCACCAGGCTGCCGGCAAAAACACAGGCAGCCGTGAAGTAACCCGCCATCTTGGCGTCGAGCCCGTACTGGGTATTGAAGTAGATGGTCAGCGACGACGCCAGGCCGACGAAACCACCGAAGGTGACGCTGTAGAAGAACATGAACCACCAGGCGTCCTTGTCCTTCAGCACCGCCAGATACTCACTCAGCTTCTTGGGCGGAGGACAATCCGGCGCATCCTTCGCCAGCACAAGATACACGACGAAGACGAGGCAAAGCGGAATCAGCGCCAGCCCGAAGACATTCACCCAGCCGAACGCGGCAGCCAGACCCGGCCCGAAGAGCGCGGCCAACGCCGTACCGGAATTACCGGCGCCGGCAATTCCCAGCGCGGTACCCTGATGCTCCGGCGGATACCAGCGCGACGCCAGCGGCAAGGCCACCGCGAAGGACGCCCCCGCCACACCGAGGAACAGGCCGAGGATCAGGGTCTGCTCGTAGGAGTGGATGCCGTTACGCCACGCATAGGCCAGCGCGACAATCACGATCACCTGGCCGATCGCTCCGGTGAGCTTCGGCTTGAGGTGGTCGACCATCATGCCCATGACGAAGCGCAGCAAGGCACCTGCCAGCACTGGTGTCGCAACCATCATGCCTTTTTGCGCATGTGTCAGACCAAGGTCTGCCGATATCTGCACGCCCAGCGGGCCAAGCATCACCCACACCATGAAGGCGAGGTCGAAGTAAAGGAATGCGGCTAGCAGGGTGGGCATGTGGCCCGCCTGCATGAAGGATTTCTTGTCCATCGTGTGCTCCCGATCGGAGCAGAACGCCTGCTCCGATTATGGCTGTTGATTCAGAGGGCCAGATGGATCTGGCCGTTTAATACCCAGAGGTCGAGGGGTGTGCTGCAACCGGCATCGAATACCATCACCTGACAGCTCACGCGCTGCGCCTTGCAGCGATCCCTCCGGCAAGCGTCCGTGCGGCGCCTGACCATGCCCTGATATGGCGGCCCGCCTATCCGCGGACACCTGACGCGCATCGAAAGCCCCCAACGCCCGCACGGCCGAACATGCGGATGTCTTTGCCATGTCGGAAGCCCCCCCAGATACAGTCCCTGCGAGCGGCAAGCATGACTGGACCCGACCCCTCGCCGACGGTTACCCAAAACTCGCGCGGTCTCACCGGGCCCGGCTAGCGTTCCCCAGTCTTTACCCCCGAAATGGGTCGCGCTAACGCCCGGCCGTGCAAACAATCGCGCCCGCAACCCACATGAGCGTTCGTAGCGCCAGGGGCGTTTGCGCACCGGGCAAATGTTCAAACCGGCCGTCTTGAGAGCATTGTCGAGGACAATGTCGCAGATGTATTCCGAACCGGCGTAGTCCACCACGCTCGTACTGGAACGCATAGCTCCTGTCATCAGCGCGACACCAGTCGGGGAACCAGCGCTCTCGGGAAAATGGAGCGTTGCGAAGTGGCCGTTGCAGTGCGCATCCAGCCTGTCGACGGCCGCGAGACCAAGCCGGCCAACACCGATCATGGGCGAAAATCTAGTGTTGTCGAAATTTGGCTGAGGTTGAGCGTCGACGACCGTGGCACCGAACAGATCGACGCCCACATTGAACAACACTTCCGGCGCGCAGGCACCGGCCATGCCATTGCCGATCGTGACAGGCCAAGGTTTGTTCATAAGACAGCTCCCGATTCAATCGGCAGAGGCGTGAGCCACTACCAAGCCAAAAAATGGCGTCTTGACTGGGATCGTCTTTGATCTGACAGCACTGCCTCTTTGCAGTACCGGTGATAAGCCCCGGAAGGCTCCAAGTTGTCGGTCAACGCTGACCGGACGCGGGTCAGAGCCACTAAAGCAGAAACTGTGCCACAATAGAAACGGGAGACTAATCAATTACTAACATTCTCGTAAGTATTGTCACAGCATGAGACAATACGCGCATGAAATGCAAACGGAACTCGGACGGTCGGGCCATCGACCATCACTCGCTTCAGGTCATGCGCCAACAGGCCATCAAGGCGGTTCGCGAAGGGCAGACAGCACAAAGCGTAGCGGCCGCCTTCGGCGTGAACGTGCGCAGTGTCTTTCGGTGGCTGGCCGACTTTGCGAGCGGCGGACAGAACGCGCTGCTTGCCAAGCCGATTCCGGGGCGCCCCTCGAAGGTGAGCGCCGAGGAGATGCGCTGGCTCGCTCAGGCAGTGCGGGAGAACACGCCGCTGCAGTACAAGTTCGAGTTCGGGCTGTGGACGCTGTCGCTGATTCGCGCGCTGATCAAGCGGCAGTTCGGCAAGGAGCTGTCGATCGCCACGGTCAGCCGGCTCATGAAGATGCTCGGATTCAGCGCCCAGAAGCCGCTCTACCAAGCATGGCAGCAGGATGCCGCGCTGGTGCGCCAATGGGAGTCGGAAACCTATCCGGCGATTCGTGCCAAAGCGCGTGCGGCGGGCGCGACGATCTACTTTGCCGACGAATCGGGGATTCGCTCCGACTACCACACCGGCACCACGTGGGCCCCGCGTGGGCAGACGCCGGTCGTCGAGGTCACCGGCCGGCGCTTCTCGCTGAACATGATTTCGGCGGTGAGCCCGCAAGGCGAGTTTCGCTTCATGCTTCACGAAGGCTCGGTCACCGCTACGGTATTCCGGGAGTTCCTCAAGCGACTGATGATCGGCGCCACCAAGCCCGTCTTCGTCATTGTCGATGGACACCCCATTCACAAGGCGAAGCTGGTTCGCGCCTACGTCGAGAGCCTGAAGGGGCAGCTCGAGCTCTTCTACCTGCCGCCGTACTCGCCCCAACTGAACCCCGACGAACAGGTCTGGGCGCACGTGAAGCGCCAGGTCTCGAAGCGCCTGGTGCAGGACAAGGACGAAATGAAGCGGCTGGCGCTGGGCGCGCTGCGCCGGATTCAACGCCTGCCGAACCTGGTCAAATCGTTCTTCCGCCAGCCGGAGTGTCAATATGCCCTTGCCTGACATTACTTTTTAGAAAGTTAGTAATATCAACTCTTTAGAGTGAGCCCCCACTTGAATAGGCACCTAAAATGGTGCGCCCCCTTAGACTCACGCAACATCATGGTGCATGAAGTCCTCATCGCTGTCCCGTGCGGGCCTGAATCAATGGTGACCTGCTCCCGGCTTTTCGGACCATCTGAAACTTGAGAGGATGGCTTCCAGGAAGAAGAGGAAGTCATGCGCAAGAGCCGTTTTACCGAAGAACAGATGGTCAAGAGCCTGCGTGAGGCGGATCGCTCGCCAGTCGCGGAGATCTCGAAGAAGCACGGCGTGAGCGAGCAGACGATCTACACCTGGCGCAAGCGCTTCGGCGCCATGAGCGGGGATGAGGTCAAGCGGCTGCGCCAGTTGGAGGCCGAGAATGCGCGGCTCAAGAAGATGCTGGCCGAGCGCGACCTGGAGATCGACGTGATGAAGGAGATCGCGGAAAAAAAAGGTGAGCACCTGCGCCAGGCGTGCGCCCTGATGCGTGTGTCGCGCTCGGCCCTGGCTTATGTGTCCCGACCGGACGAGCGCGATCGCCCGTTGATCGGCGAGATGCGGCGATTGACAGCCCAGTATCCGCGCTACGGCTACCGGCGCATTCGCATCTTCCTGCGCTGTGCCGGCCACCGACTAAGCATCGGTCGTACCTGGCGGCTGTGGAACAAGGCAGGTCTGCAGGTGCCGCGCAAACGCCCGCGTCGCCGGGTGGCCAGCCAGCGCGATCAGGTACAGCGCGCATCGGGGGCGAACGGAATCTGGGCTTACGACGTCGTGTTCGACACCTGCGCCAACGGCCAGCAACTCAAGTGTCTGACGGTCATCGACGAGCACACCCGCGAAGCGCTGGCGATCGATGTCGCCGGCAGCATCCGCTCCGAGCGCGTCATCGAGGTCTTGAGCCGCTTGATCAGTGAGCGCGGCGCGCCGACGGCCGTCCTTGCGCTCGGACAATGGCTCGGAGTTCGTCTCGATTCGGTTGCTCCAATGGGCGACCGATCAAGGCTTGCAGATGGCGCTGTCGCAACCGGGCAAACCCTGGCAGAACGGCACCGACGAGAGCTTCAACGGCAAATTCCGCGACGAGTACCTGTCCATGGAATATTTTCGCAATTGCCTGAAGGCGCGCGTCGTCATCGAGCATTGGCGCCGTCATTACAACGAGGTGCGGCCGCATTCCGCGCTGGGCTACCTGACCCCGGCACAGTACGTTCAGAAGCAGTCAGGCAACGACCACGAGGCCATCCGTCTCACGTAATTCGTGGTCCGAAGAATCGGGGCAGGTCACGTGATGCCATTCGTAGCCAAAGTGCTCCCCACCAAATATTTGGTGGGCGCCACTCTGGGCGATCCCAATCAGAGGCGGAAGACGGTGCTGGGCGGATGCTTACGTCACTTACCGTAGGGTTTGGGGAATTTTTCGATTTTGCAATAAAAAAGCCCGTACAGTAGAACTGTACGGGCTTTTTGATGGGTTAGTCTGACGATGACCTACTTTCACGAGAGCGGATCTCACTATCATCGGCGCGGTCTGGTTTCACGGTCCTGTTCGGGATGGGAAGGGGTGGTACCCAGACGCTATGGTCGTCAGACTTTGACTTGTTGCTCGGCGTTTTTGTCATCCGAGCCAAATTTGGAAGAAGTGTTGGATTGTGTGACTGCGTCGTGTTGTACACGCTTTGACGAGTTTGACGCTATTTTAAGGTTATAGGATCAAGCCTCACGGGCAATTAGTATCGGTTAGCTTAACGCATTACTGCGCTTCCACACCCGACCTATCAACGTGGTGGTCTTCCACGACCCTTCAGGGGGATCGAGTCCCCAGGGAAGTCTCATCTTGAGGCGAGTTTCCCGCTTAGATGCTTTCAGCGGTTATCTCTTCCGCACTTAGCTACCCGGCGATGCGACTGGCGTCACAACCGGTACACCAGAGGTGCGTCCACTCCGGTCCTCTCGTACTAGGAGCAGGTCCCCTCAAACTTCCAGCGCCCACGGCAGATAGGGACCAAACTGTCTCACGACGTTTTAAACCCAGCTCACGTACCACTTTAAATGGCGAACAGCCATACCCTTGGGACCGGCTACAGCCCCAGGATGTGATGAGCCGACATCGAGGTGCCAAACTCCGCCGTCGATGTGAACTCTTGGGCGGAATCAGCCTGTTATCCCCAGAGTACCTTTTATCCGTTGAGCGATGGCCCTTCCATACAGAACCACCGGATCACTATGTCCTGCTTTCGCACCTGCTCGACTTGTCGGTCTCGCAGTCAAGCCTCCTTTTGCCATTGCACTATCAGTACGATGTCCGACCGTACCTAGGAGACCTTCGAACTCCTCCGTTACCTTTTGGGAGGAGACCGCCCCAGTCAAACTGCCTACCATGCACTGTTCCCGACCCGGATTCACGGGCCTGGGTTAGAACCTCAACGACACCAGGGTGGTATTTCAAGGACGGCTCCACGAGAACTAGCGTTCCCGCTTCATAGCCTCCCACCTATCCTACACAAGTCCCGTCAAAGTCCAATGCAAAGCTACAGTAAAGGTTCATGGGGTCTTTCCGTCTAGCCGCGGGGAGATTGCATCTTCACAAACATTTCAACTTCGCTGAGTCTCAGGAGGAGACAGTGTGGCCATCGTTACGCCATTCGTGCAGGTCGGAACTTACCCGACAAGGAATTTCGCTACCTTAGGACCGTTATAGTTACGGCCGCCGTTTACCGGGGCTTCGATCAAGAGCTTGCACCCCATCACTTAACCTTCCGGCACCGGGCAGGCGTCACACCCTATACGTCCACTTTCGTGTTTGCAGAGTGCTGTGTTTTTAATAAACAGTCGCAGCCACCGATTCTCTGCGGCCCCTTCGCCCTTCGGATGTACTCCTACAAGCTAATGGGGCATACCTTCTCCCGAAGTTACGGTATCAATTTGCCGAGTTCCTTCTCCTGAGTTCTCTCAAGCGCCTTGGTATTTTCAACCTGCCCACCTGTGTCGGTTTGCGGTACGGTCGATTCTAGACTGAAGCTTAGAGGCTTTTCCTGGAAGCAGGGTATCAACCACTTCGCGAACAAGTTCGCTCGTCATCACGCCTCAGCTCAGCTCTCCGGATTTGCCTAGAGAGCACGCCTACACGCTTAAACCGGGACGTCCAACACCCGGCCGGCCTAACCTTCTCCGTCCCCCCATCGCATCTAGAACCGGTACAGGAATATTGACCTGTTTCCCATCGACTACGCATTTCTGCCTCGCCTTAGGGGCCGACTCACCCTGCGCCGATGAACGTTGCGCAGGAAACCTTGGGCTTTCGGCGAGGGTGCTTTTCACACCCTTTATCGCTACTCATGTCAGCATTCGCACTTCCGATACCTCCAGCATCCCTTACGAGACACCTTCGCAGGCTTACGGAACGCTCCCCTACCACGTGTCAAAGACACATCCGCAGCTTCGGTTCATGGCTTGAGCCCCGTTACATCTTCCGCGCAGGACGACTCGACTAGTGAGCTATTACGCTTTCTTTAAAGGGTGGCTGCTTCTAAGCCAACCTCCTAGCTGTCTATGCCTTCCCACCTCGTTTGCCACTTAGCCATGCATTTGGGACCTTAGCTGGCGGTCTGGGTTGTTTCCCTCTTGACACCGGACGTTAGCACCCGATGTCTGTCTGCCGTATATCACTTTGCGGTATTCGGAGTTTGCTATCGCGGGGTAGATCGCAGTGACCCCCCCAACGATTACAGTGCTCTACCCCCGCAAGTGTCCGTACGACGCACTACCTAAATAGTTTTCGGGGAGAACCAGCTATTTCCGGATTTGTTTAGCCTTTCACCCCTATCCACAGCTCATCCCCTAGTTTTTCAACACTAGTGGGTTCGGACCTCCAGTGCGTGTTACCGCACCTTCATCCTGGCCATGGATAGATCATCCGGTTTCGGGTCTACGCCCAGAGACTAAATCGCCCTTATCAGACTCGCTTTCGCTACGCCTCCCCTATTCGGTTAAGCTCGCCACTGAACGTAAGTCGCTGACCCATTATACAAAAGGTACGCAGTCACCCCTTACGAGGCTCCCACTGTTTGTATGCATGCGGTTTCAGGATCTATTTCACTCCCCTCCCGGGGTTCTTTTCGCCTTTCCCTCACGGTACTGGTTCACTATCGGTCGATCACGAGTATTTAGCCTTGGAGGATGGTCCCCCCATCTTCAGACAGGATTACACGTGTCCCGCCCTACTTGTCGCACGCTCAGACCCGCCACCGGCTTTTCGCATACGGGACTATCACCCTGTATCGTCGGACTTTCCAGACCGTTTTGCTAAGCTGATGGTTTAGTCGTGCAGGCTATTCCCCGTTCGCTCGCCACTACTTGGGGAATCTCGGTTGATTTCTTTTCCTACGGCTACTTAGATGTTTCAGTTCGCCGCGTTCGCCTCCACGTACCTATGTATTCAGTACGGGATACTGCTTGCGCAGTGGGTTTCCCCATTCGGATATCGGGGGATCAAAGCTCCATTGCCAGCTCCCCCCCGCTTTTCGCAGGCTTGCACGTCCTTCATCGCCTGTGATCGCCAAGGCATCCACCACATGCACTTAGTCGCTTGATCCTATAACCTTAGATCCTCTCGCGCGTTCTCACGCACTGAAGATCCGGCTACAGGTCGAACTCGTTTGTGCGATCCGCCACTGTGCTGACTACGCAGTGTCGGATCAATGCAATCACACAACCCGTGCAACACACCTAGATGTGCTGCACTAACTTCTTCCAATTTGTTAAAGAGCGAACCTCTGGCACGATGACCAAGAAGTCAGGCATGAGCACTTGCATACGCATGACTGACGTCTCGACATGTCGAACAACCGAGCAGCGCGGG
Organism: Azoarcus sp. DD4; assembly: GCF_006496635.1. Taxonomy (NCBI): domain Bacteria; kingdom Pseudomonadati; phylum Pseudomonadota; class Betaproteobacteria; order Rhodocyclales; family Zoogloeaceae; genus Azoarcus; species Azoarcus sp. DD4. Next base: position 1,661,725 of record NZ_CP022958.1, on the reverse strand, counting down.
CGCTGCGGCACTGGTGGAGCTGGTCGGGATCGAACCGACGACCCTCGGCTTGCAAAGCCGATGCTCTCCCAGCTGAGCTACAGCCCCATTCTGACTTCGAGCACCTAAAAGACTGGTGGGTCTGGTTGGGTTCGAACCAACGACCCCCGCCTTATCAAGACGGTGCTCTAACCAGCTGAGCTACAGACCCTCGACATCGAGGCTCTTCGCCTGAACAACCGATAAGTTGTGGATACTTGGCCGTTAGCGGCTTTTCTCTTGAAAGGAGGTGATCCAGCCGCACCTTCCGATACGGCTACCTTGTTACGACTTCACCCCAGTCATGAATCTCACCGTGGTAAGCGCCCTCCCGAAGGTTAAGCTACCTACTTCTGGTGAAACCCACTCCCATGGTGTGACGGGCGGTGTGTACAAGACCCGGGAACGTATTCACCGCAGCATGCTGATCTGCGATTACTAGCGATTCCGACTTCACGCAGTCGAGTTGCAGACTACGATCCGGACTACGATCGGCTTTAAGGGATTAGCTCCACCTCGCGGCTTGGCAACCCTCTGTACCGACCATTGTATGACGTGTGAAGCCCTACCCATAAGGGCCATGAGGACTTGACGTCATCCCCACCTTCCTCCGGTTTGTCACCGGCAGTCTCATTAAAGTGCCCAACTGAATGATGGCAATTAATGACAAGGGTTGCGCTCGTTGCGGGACTTAACCCAACATCTCACGACACGAGCTGACGACAGCCATGCAGCACCTGTGTCCTGGTTCCCGAAGGCACTCTCGCCTCTCAGCAAGATTCCAGGCATGTCAAGGGTAGGTAAGGTTTTTCGCGTTGCATCGAATTAATCCACATCATCCACCGCTTGTGCGGGTCCCCGTCAATTCCTTTGAGTTTTAACCTTGCGGCCGTACTCCCCAGGCGGTCAACTTCACGCGTTAGCTGCGTTACTCACAGAGTTACCTCTACGAACAACTAGTTGACATCGTTTAGGGCGTGGACTACCAGGGTATCTAATCCTGTTTGCTCCCCACGCTTTCGTGCATGAGCGTCAGTACAGGCCCAGGGGGCTGCCTTCGCCATCGGTGTTCCTCCACATCTCTACGCATTTCACTGCTACACGTGGAATTCCACCCCCCTCTGCCGTACTCTAGCCTTGCAGTCACAAGCGCAGTTCCCAGGTTAAGCCCGGGGATTTCACACCTGTCTTACAAAACCGCCTGCGCACGCTTTACGCCCAGTAATTCCGATTAACGCTCGCACCCTACGTATTACCGCGGCTGCTGGCACGTAGTTAGCCGGTGCTTCTTCTTACGGTACCGTCATCCACGCGGGATATTAGCCCGCGCGATTTCTTTCCGTCCGAAAGAGCTTTACAACCCGAAGGCCTTCTTCACTCACGCGGCATGGCTGGATCAGGCTTTCGCCCATTGTCCAAAATTCCCCACTGCTGCCTCCCGTAGGAGTCTGGGCCGTGTCTCAGTCCCAGTGTGGCGGATCATCCTCTCAGACCCGCTACAGATCGTCGCCTTGGTGAGCCTTTACCTCACCAACTAGCTAATCTGACATCGGCCGCTCCAATCACGTGAGGTCTTGCGATCCCCCACTTTCCCCCTCAGGGCGTATGCGGTATTAGCTACGCTTTCGCGTAGTTATCCCCCATGACTGGGCACGTTCCGATGCATTACTCACCCGTTCGCCACTCGCCGGCGGGCCGAAGCCCCCGCTGCCGTTCGACTTGCATGTGTAAAGCATGCCGCCAGCGTTCAATCTGAGCCAGGATCAAACTCTTAAGTTCAATCCATACAAAGCACTCAAAGTCACTTACTGACATGAGCACCTAATCATTGCGAAACTAAACCGCCGAAGCGGCTTCGCCACAACAACCAAGCACCCACACTTATCGGTTGTTCAATTTTTTAAAGAGCGCTGCATTCGCTGCAGCAGAGAAGCGAGATTATGTAGCACTTGCTTCGCTTCGTCAACCCCCGCCGCAACCTTTTTAAAACCGATCACGCCGAGACAAACTCGCAAAACCACCTCGCAAAACCCCTTCACCACCGCAAAAAAACACAGACAGTCGCGAAGAGCCGCGCAGTATATACATCACTCAAGAAACATCAAGGGCAAAGTGAAGGAGCGCTACTGAAATGGCAGCTGAACAGCCAACGGACGTATTTCCTCACCTATATAGATGGAGAACGCCACGCTCCATCGGCTCCACCCTTTCAGGTTCAATGGGTCGGCGAACACTCAGTAAGCCATACCGCCTAGAGGACCGGAGGCCATTCAATGCAGGTATCACAACACGAAACACGCGCGTGTATTCTAGGCCACCCGGTACCGGCGTCATTTCATATTGCCGCGCGTCACCTTGCGGTGATATCTTCCGACAAGTCGCGCGGGAGAGAACTTGGCTGATTGGCCGAGTCGCCGAAGGCGTAACCCCCAGGAATCGCTCAGGCAACAGGGACCGCCGACACGTATCGAAAGTCTGGAGAGCGATGCGGGAGCATGAATATGGCTCTGGCGCATCCACCGAAGGGGCACCCGGTGTAATTGCCGGAATCTCTCAGGTACAAGGGACAGATGGGGCGAACTGGCGTAAGCCGGCTTCGCCCTTTTTTGTTTCCCGAACATCGAGAGGACATACCCATGGACACGCCCGCAAAACGTACGCCGCTACACGCCTGCCACCTTACCGCCAACGCCCGCATGGTCGACTTTGCCGGCTGGGACATGCCGGTAAACTACGGCTCGCAGATCGAAGAACATCACTCGGTGCGCCGCGACGCAGGCATGTTCGACGTTTCTCACATGCTTGCCCTAGACTTGGTTGGCCCCGATGCCACGGCCTGGCTACGAAACTTGCTCGCCAACGACGTTGCAAAGCTGCGCACGCCAGGCAAGGCGCTGTACGCCTGCATGCTCAACGCCGAAGGCGGAGTCATCGACGACCTGATCGTCTATCGGCTTGCCGACGACGACTATCGGGTTGTGGTAAACGCCGGTACCGCCGACAAGGATCTCGCCTGGATGCGTCATCGGATCGCACAGACCGGCGCAAACCTGACCCTGACCTCCCGCCGGGATCTCGCGATGATCGCCGTTCAGGGCCCCAACGCCCTCAGCCGCTTCTGGACCGCACTTCCCGAATTCCGCCCCGCTGGCGAATCGCTGCAGGCCTTCGTCGGCATCCGAATTGGCGACACTTTCATCGGGCGTACCGGCTACACGGGTGAAGACGGATTCGAGATTGCTGTGCCGGCTCCCCTGGCCGAGGCGACATGGTCCAAGCTGCTGGCTGCGGGCGTCCGCCCTTGCGGCCTAGGGGCGCGCGACACGCTGCGCCTGGAAGCGGGCATGAACCTCTACGGTCAGGACATGGATGAGACCGTTTCACCCCTGGACTCCGGGCTGGCTTGGACAGTCGACCTCAAGGATGGCGAGCGCGACTTCGTCGGCAAGCCGGCCTTGCTCGCCAACCCGGCACGCCAGCAGTTGACCGGATTGATCCTTGAAGACAAGGGCGTGCTGCGCGCACACATGAAGGTATTCACCCCGGATGGCGAGGGCGAAACCACCAGTGGCAGCTTCTCGCCCACGCTCGAGCGCTCCATCGCCTTCGCACGTATTCCCCTAGCCGTTGCGCCCGACACGACCGTCGAAGTCGATATTCGCGGCAAACGTCTGAAAGCGCGGACCGTAAAGCTTCCTTTCGTCCGCAAGGGTACGCCGCTGATCTGAGGCGCGGGTCACCCGGGCCCGATATCGCCCCTCCTTCTTCCGCCTTCAAACACGTCCTCACTAACCATTTAGCCCACCTCCGGAGCCCACGATGAGCAACATCCCGGCAGAACTGAAGTACACCAAGTCCCATGAATGGGTCCGCGCCGAAGCGGACGGCACCGTGACAGTGGGCGTTACCGACCACGCTCAGGAAGCCTTGGGCGACGTTGTTTTCCTTGAATTGCCGGAAGTCGGCCGCAAGCTCGCCGCCGGCGAGGCCTGCGCGGTGATCGAGTCTGTCAAGGCAGCCTCCGACATCTACGCACCGGTTGCCGGCGAAATCATCGCCACCAACGACGACACCGCTGACTCGCCCGAGACGGTGAATGCGGATGCCTATGCCGCCTGGCTGTTCAAGATCAAGCCCGACAACATTTCCGATGTCGCCGGCCTGCTCGACGCCGCCGGCTACGCCGCGGAAGTTGCTGCCGCCTGAGTTACGCCCACTCCGCTTCGGACCCTCCACCCGTTAGCCGGCGGAGGGTCGTCCTGCCTGACCGAGCACCACGATGCCCCAGACGCCGCTTTCCGCCCCGCTTGTCCAACTCGAACAACGGGATGCCTTCCTCCATCGCCACCTCGGCCCCAACCCCGATGAGATCGCGCAGATGTGCGCAGCCATCGGCGTTCCGGACCTCGACAGCCTGATCGCACAAACCGTACCTTCCGCGATCCGGCTGGCAGCACCGCTGCCGCTCGAAGGGCCACGTCCGGAGCAGGAAGCGCTGAGCCTCTTGCGCGACATCGCGTCGTGCAACCAGGTAAAGAAATCGCTGATCGGCATGGGCTATTACGGCACCCATACACCGTCAGTCATTCTGCGCAATGTCATGGAAAACCCGGGCTGGTACACCGCCTACACGCCCTACCAGGCGGAAATTGCCCAGGGGCGGCTGGAAGCATTGCTGAATTACCAGCAAATGGTGATGGACCTCACCGGGCTCGAGTTGGCCAATGCCTCGCTGCTCGACGAAGCCACCGCCGCTGCAGAGGCGATGGCGATGGCCCGCCGGGTTTCCAAATCCCGATCGAATGCCTTTTTCGTCGACGAGGCCTGCTTCCCCCAGACTATCGACGTGGTCCGCACGCGAGCCGCCTACTTCGACTTCGAACTCGTCGTCGGCAAGGCTGAAGATGCCGCAAGTCACGACGTCTTCGGCGCGCTGCTGCAGTACCCCAACGTTCATGGCATGGTGGACGATCTGTCGGCCGTGCTGACCGAGCTCAAGACACGCGGGGCTATCACCGCCCTCGCCACCGACCTGATGGCGCTGATGCTGCTCAGGTCGCCGGGCGCGATGGGGGCCGACATCGCATTCGGCTCGGCACAGCGCTTCGGCGTGCCGATGGGCTTCGGCGGTCCGCATGCGGCATTTTTCGCTACCCGCGAAGCCTATGTGCGCGCCATGCCCGGCCGCATCATCGGGGTATCGAAGGATGCACGCGGCAAGACCGCACTGCGCATGACGCTGCAGACGCGCGAACAGCACATCCGCCGCGAAAAGGCCAACTCCAACATCTGTACCTCTCAGGTGCTGCTCGCCAACATGGCCGGCTTCTATGCCGTCTATCACGGCCCGCAAGGCCTGCGGACCATCGCCGCCCGCATCCACCGGCTGGCCGCCATCCTTGCCGCCGGCCTGCGCGCGGCCGGCTTCGACGCGCCCGATGCGGGCTTCTTCGACACCTTCGAAGTGGAAGTCGGGCAGCGGACAGCAGAAGTCCACGCGAGGGCCGAGGGTGCCGGCTACAACCTGCGGCACGCTTCCGCCACCCGCATCGGCCTGTCGGTCGATGAAACCACCACCGGCACCGACATCGCCGCTGTGCTCGCCTGCTTCGGTGCGGCCACCGATATCAACGTACTCGATGCAGCCGTCGGCGCAAAGGGCGGTGCCCTGCCTGCCGCCCTCCTGCGCAGCGACGCGGTGCTGACCCATCCGGTGTTCAATACCCACCACACCGAGCACGAGATGCTGCGCTACCTGAAGAAGCTTCAGAACCGCGACCTCGCGCTCGACCATTCAATGATCTCGCTCGGCTCGTGCACCATGAAGCTCAACGCCACCAGCGAGATGATCCCGGTCACCTGGCCGGAATTCGCCAACCTGCACCCCTTCGCGCCGCGCGCACAGGCCGCCGGCTACCTGCAGATGATCGACGGGCTGGCCGACTACCTGAAGGCAGTCACCGGGTTCGACGCGATCTGCATGCAGCCGAACTCCGGTGCGCAGGGCGAATACGCCGGCCTGGTCGCCATCCGCCGCTATCACGCGAGCCGCGGCGAGGGTCACCGCAACGTCTGCCTCATTCCCAAGTCGGCCCACGGCACCAACCCGGCGACGGCACAGATGTGCGGCATGGAGGTGGTCGCGGTCGAATGCGACAGCAACGGCAATGTCGACCTCGAAAACCTCAAGACCAAGGCCGCGCAATATGCGGACAAACTCGCCGCGCTGATGATCACCTACCCTTCCACCCACGGCGTGTTCGAGGAGAACATCCGTGAAATCTGCGCCGCGGTGCACGCCCATGGCGGCCAGGTTTACATGGACGGCGCCAATCTCAACGCCCAGGTCGGTCTCACTTCGCCTGCCACCATCGGCGCCGACGTGTCGCACATGAACCTGCACAAGACCTTCTGCATTCCGCACGGCGGCGGCGGCCCTGGCATGGGACCGATCGGACTGAAGGCGCATCTCGCGCCCTTCATGGCCGACCACGTGGTGGCGGCGACCGGCGGCGAGGATCGCTCCAACAAGGGGCAGGGCGCGGTATCGGCCGCCCCCTTCGGCTCAGCCAGCATCCTGCCGATTTCGTGGATGTACATCGCGATGATGGGGGGCGAAGGCCTGAAACGCGCCACCGAGGTGGCCATCCTCAACGCCAACTACCTCGCCGCCCGCCTGGGCGAGCACTACCCGGTGCTCTACACCGGCAGCCAGGGTCGCGTCGCGCACGAGTGCATCCTCGACATCCGTCCGATCAAGGCGGCGACCGGCATCAGCGAGGTCGACATCGCCAAGCGCCTGATGGACTACGGCTTCCATGCGCCGACGATGTCCTTCCCGGTGGCCGGCACCATCATGGTGGAGCCGACCGAATCCGAGGACCTCGCCGAACTCGACCGCTTCATCGCCGCGATGGTGGCGATCCGCGAGGAAATCCGCTGCATCGAGCGCGGCGAATGGCCTGCCGACAACAATCCGCTGCGCAACGCGCCGCACACCCAGGCTGAAGTCGTCACAGCCGAATGGAACCGCCCGTACAGCCGCGAGCAGGCGGTGTTCCCGCTGCCGTGGGTGGCCGAAAACAAGTTCTGGCCGAGCGTAAACCGCATCGACGACGTCTATGGCGATCGCAACCTCTTTTGCGCCTGCGTGCCGATGGAGGCGTATGCCTGACTACAGGTAGAATGCCCGCGCTTCACACGAAGCCACGCCGCGCGCGTGGCTTTTTTTCGGGGATGCCCCCCGTAACGAACACCCGCCTTCACCTGACGAGACACCATGTCCGCCCGACCTTCCCTCTGGATCAGCCTGCTGCTGGTCCACCTGATCGCGCTGGTCGCGCTCATTGCCTGGGTATTCAGCCAGACCCGCCCGGTGGAAATGCACGATCTGCATCTCGCCGACGGCGAGAAGCTCAAATGCGTGTCGTACGCGCCCTATCACCTGCCCGGCCAGACGCCGTTCGACAAGGATCTGCGCATCCCGCGCGACCAGATCGTGGCCGACCTCACCGCGCTCGCCGGGATCACCGACTGTGTGCGCCTCTACTCTGTTGACCAGGGACTGGATCAGGTGCCCGCGGTCGCGCGCGAAGTCGGCATGAAGGTGCTGCTCGGCGCCTGGATCGGATTCGACCGCAAGAAGAACGCGATAGAACTCGATCACGCCATCGCCATCGCCAACGAATACAAGGACGTCGTGCGCGCACTGATCGTCGGCAACGAGGTCCTGCTGCGCCGCGAGCGTACCGAGGACGAGATGCGGGTGCTGATCGACTACGCGAAGTCGAAATCGCAGGTGCCCGTCACCTATGCCGACGTATGGGAATTCTGGATGCGGCACGACGGCCTGGCCGGCTCGGTGGATTTCGTCACCGTGCACATTCTCCCCTTCTGGGAAGACGAGCCCGTCGACATCGAGCACGCGCTGCAGCATGTGGCCGAGATTCACGGCAAAGTCAGTGCTCACTTCACCAAGCCCATCCTGATCGGCGAAACCGGCTGGCCGAGCGAAGGCCGTCGCCGTGAGGAGTCGCGCCCCTCGCCTGCCAACCAGGCGCGCTACATCCGCGAATTCGTCCATCAGGCGCACGACCGCGGCTGGAACTACAACCTGATCGAAGCCATCGATCAACCGTGGAAGCGCCGCCTCGAAGGTACCGTGGGCGGCCACTGGGGCATGCTCGACGCCCAGTTGAAGCCGAAATTCCCGCTGGCCGGTCCGGTCGCGGATCGCCAGTCCATGCACGCGCCGCTCGTCGGTGCCGCAATCGGCGCCCTCGTGGCGCTGGGTCTGGGCATCGCCAGCCGGCGCAAGGCCGGCGGGGGAGCGCCGAGAATCGCGGCCGTCGCCGCGGTCGGCGCCGTCGGCGGACTGCTTGCCATACTGCACTGGGAGCATGCCGTGCTCGCCTATCGCGACGAGCTGGAATGGATGGTGCTGGGCGGCGTCGGCCTAATCGCCAGCGCAAGCGCACTGCTGCTGGCGTGCTGGAACGGAGCCCGCCTGCCGAGTGCGAGCCTGGCCTGGCGCCGGGTACGCCAGCAGCAGGAGCTTGCCTCGGCGGCCAACCTGCTCGGACTGGCGCGCGGCGTGCTGACTTTTGCCGCAGCCGTGGCGGCCCTTCTGCTGTTCGCCGACGCGCGCTACCGCGACTTTCCAAGCCTGCTCTATCTCGCCCCGGCCCTGATGTTCGGCACGCTGGCCATGCTCGGCCACCGTGCCGGGCGTGCCGAACGCATCTGCGCCGCCGCCATCGTGATCAGCGCCGTCGGCCGCTGGCTGCCCGAACCGGCCAACCCGCAGGCCATAGGCTGGCTGCTCACCGGTCTAGGCTTCGGCCTGCCGCTGCTGCTTTCCGCCTGCGGCAAGGACCAGCAGAGCCAGTAAGGCGCCAACCGCCGCGTAATCGTAGTTGTACAGCACCAGGCCGGCGAGGCCGGCGAGCCAGCCGGCCCACGCCAGCCTGCGGCAACCGAGCGCAAAGGCAAGCACGCCGCACACCAGGCTGAAGATGCCCAGACGTTGCGCGTGGAACATCTGTACCAGCGTCCATTTGACTGCGCACAGCCCTGCCCGGGCCTGCGCCTCGGGCACCGTGCAATCGCGCGGCAGCACGCCATTCTCGATCAGACCGTAACGTGCGCCGAGCGCCAGTGCCAGCACTACGACCGCCCCGACGACGATCGCGCGCACGCCACATTCCTGCGAATTATTTCGACTCACGTCGCTTTTCCCTTACAAATCAATTCGACTGACCGGGCAACATGCAATGTTGCAAATTCCGTTTTCAACGTTCTCGTAACAGCCTGAAATAACGCATAAAATGCAGCGCGTCAGGTTCCCGTGGCGAGGGTGCGAATTCTGTCACAGCGCACGATGCTTGGGAATTTTGCCCACCGACACCTGCCAAACACGTGCCGAACAAATCGCCCGCAGGATCAGACCCGCAGCTCACAAGCTGCCCGCCGCGACGCCGGATGGCTCGTAACCCTCTGATCGGACAAACATCCCGATGAAGAATGCAGCATCTCTTGTCTACCGAATGACGATCGCCCTGGCCATCGCCAGTCTGGTGGCTATCGCCCAGTACTGGATCTGGGAACACTTCAATCGCGGCTCCGAATTCATCGGCGCAAGCCAGAGCATCAAAGGCTTCGCCTACAACGGCTTCCAGCGCGACCAAAGCCCGCTGCGCGGTACCTATCCCACCGACGCCCAGATCGCCGCCGACCTCGACCTGCTCGGCCGCTCCGCCGACGGCTTGCGCACCTATGGCGTGAATGACCTCCCGACCCTGCTCCAGCTCGCCGGCCAACGCGACATGCTGGTCACCGCCGGCGCCTGGCTCGATACCGACAAGGACAAGAACGAGAAAGAAATCTCGGCGCTGATCGAGGCCGCACGCAAGCACCGCTTCATCGAGCGTGTGCTGGTCGGCAACGAAGCCATCCTGCGCGGCGACCTCGATGCCGACCAAATGGTCGGCTACCTCGACCGCGTGCGCAAAGCGCTGCGCAAGCCGGTCTCCACCGCCGAACCCTGGCACGTATGGCTGAAATATCCGGAGCTGGCGAAGCACGTCGATTACATCACCGTCCACCTGCTGCCCTACCACGAGGGCGTGCCTGTCGAAGCGGCGGTCGAATACGCATTGCAGCGTTACGACGAACTGGTGAAGACCTTCCCCAAGAAGAAGATCGTCATCGGCGAAATCGGCTGGCCGAGCAAGGGTCCGGTCATCGGCGCCTCGGTACCCTCGCTCGACAACGAAGCCCGCTTCATCCGCGAATTTCTCGCTCACCCGCGTACCGCGCGCCTCGACTACTTCCTGATGGAGGCGATCGACCAACCGTGGAAGGTCGAGGTGGAAGGCTGGGCCGGTGCCTACTGGGGCATGTTCAACGCCGACCGCGAACCCAAGTTCGCGCTCGAAGGCCTGGTCGAACGCGATCCGCACTGGGCCAAGAAGGCCAGCAACGCCGCCGCGCTCGCCTTCATTCCGATGCTGCTCATCGCCTTCTTCCTGGCGGACTGGAGTGTCGCCGGCCGCATCTTCCTCGCCGGTCTGATCCAGGCCTGTGTGTCCACGCTCATCGTCGGCCTCAACGTGCCGGTCGATTACTACCTGACTCAGCGCGACCTCATCGGGCTCGGCATGTTGATCGCCGCAACCTGCCTGACCGCTGCCGTATTGCTCTCCCACGGCTTCGAGTTCGGCGAGATGCTGTTCAAGCGCAAGTGGCAGCGCCGCTTCATGCCGCTGCCGCCGCACGCGCCGGAAGACCAGCCCTTCGTCTCCATCCACCTGGCCTGCCACAACGAGCCGCCCGAGATGGTGATCGCTACCATCGACAGCCTGGCCGCGCTCAACTACGCCAACTTCGAGGTTCTCATCCTCGACAACAACACCAAGGACGATGCCAAGTGGAAGCCGCTGGAAGCCCGCTGTGCCGAGCTCGGCCCGCGCTTCCGCTTCTTCCACCTGATGGACTGGCCGGGCTTCAAGGCCGGCGCGCTCAACTATGGCCTCAAGGTCACCGATCCGCGCGCCGAGGTGGTCGGCGTGGTCGATGCCGACTACGTCGTCGATCCCGACTGGCTGTCCTGCCTGATCCCGCACTTCGACAAGCCCGACGTCGCCGTGGTGCAGGCACCGCAGGCTCACCGCGACTGGGAGACCCACCCCTTCCGCCGCATGTGCAACTGGGAGTTCGACGGCTTCTTCCGCATCGGCATGCACCACCGCAACGAACGCAACGCCCTGATCCAGCACGGGACCATGACCCTGGTGCGCCGCCTGGCGCTGGAAGAAGTCGGCGGCTGGTCGGAATGGTGCATCTGCGAGGACACCGAGCTCGGCCTGCGCCTGATCGAAAAGGGTTACGACACGCGCTACGTGGACCACATCCTCGGTCGCGGCCTCACGCCGTCGGACTTCGCCGCGATCAAGAGCCAGCGCTTGCGCTGGGCCTTCGGTGCGATGCAGATCCTCAAGGCCCACCTGCCGCAGATGGTCGGCAAGAGCACGCTCAACCTCGCCCAGCGCTACCACTTCCTTACCGGCTGGTTCGCCTGGCTGGGCGACGCGCTGCAGCTGGTATTCGCCTTCGGCAGCCTGCTGTGGACGCTTGGCATCCTGCTGTTCCCCAAGGCCTTCGGCCTGCCGGTGACGGCGCTGGCGCTGCCCATCCTCGGCTTCATGGCCTTCAAGGCCGCGCTCGGCCCCATTCTCTACCGCCGCACGATGGACTGCCCGTGGAAAGACATTCTCGGCGCATCCATCCTCTCGGTCGGCCTGGCACATGCGATCGCACGCGGCGTGTTCACCGGCCTGGTGAAGAAGAAGGGGGTGTTCGTGGTCACGCCCAAGGGTTGGAAGGCCAAGGGCGCGCTCGCCTTCTTCGGGCCGATCCGCGAAGAGCTGGGCATGCTGATCGCGCTCGTCCTCGGCGCCGTGGCGCTGGTGAGCCTGCGCGGCGCCAACGATCTCGAAACCCAGCTGTGGGTCGGCATCCTGGCCCTGCAGTGCATACCCTACATCGCCTCCATCGCCTGCCAGGTGGCAGCCTACATGCCGGAACGCCCGGCTGCCGCCCCCGCCGGCATCAACAAGCTCGGCACCGCGGCCTGACCGGCGTCACCCGGCCCGAAACGCCATGTCGTCAGACATGGCGTTTTTTCTAGGCGAACATCAAACCGAGCGCCCCGGCGGCGAGCAATACCGGGAAGGCCACCGCACTCACGCCCAGGCCGCCCCGTATCATCGTCCGCTGCGGCAGCTTGCCGGAGCCGTACACGATCGCGTTCGGCGGTGTCGCCACCGGCAGCAGAAAGGCGCAGGATGCCGCGCTTGCGACGAGCACGGCGAGCGGCTCGCCGGGCAAGCCGGGCGCCAGTTGCAGGAAGAGCGGCACCAGCAGTGCCGCACTTGCGGTATTGCTGGTCACCTCGGTGATCGCCATGGCAAAGAGAATCACCAGCGCAAGGCACAGCACGGCGGGCAGCATCGCCAACGGCTCACCGAACTGAGCGGCGATCCAGGCGGCGGCACCGCTGTCCGACAACACCCGGCTCAAGGTCAAGCCGCCGCCGAACAGCAGCAGCACACCCCATTCCGCACTGCGGTCGATATCGTCCCAGCTTGCAAGACGCAGTCCATGCAGCAGGAAGAGCGCGAACAGGGCCACCGCCGCATCGAAGCCGCGCCCCAGCCCGGAAATCACCGCCAGCGGCGCACCGAACACCCACAAGGCAACGGTCAAGGCAAACACGCCCAGCATCAGGCTTTGCGGCGCGCCCCAGTCACCCGTGCCACCGACCGGCGCCTCCACCCGCGCCGACAGCTCCGGCTTCAAGGTCCAGCGCAAGGCCAACTCCATCAGCGGCATCAGAACCAGTACCAACGGAATGCCCCACAGCAGCCAGTCGGCGAAATCCATCCCCACATTCGCCGCCGCGATCGCGTTCGGCGGGCTCCCGACCAACGTCCCCATGCCGCCGATGTTGGCGGCAAACGCGACACCCAGCAGCACGTAAGCATAGGTGGAGCGGTGGGATTCGTAGGGCAAGGGTGACAGCAGACCGAGCGCCAGCGGCAGCATCATGGCGGCGGTGGCCGTATTGCTGATCCACATCGACAGCAGGGCCGTCAGCCAGAACAACCAGCGCGCCGCCCTCCCCAGCCGCTGCCCGGCACGCGCGATCACCCAGGCCGCGATGCGCACATCAAGCCCCTGCCGGTGCAAGCCTGCCGCAAGGGCGAAACCGCCGAGAAACAGGAAGATCACCGGGTCGGCAAACTGCCGCAACGCCTCGTCGAACGGGAGCAGGCCGGTCACCGCAGCCAGCAGTGGTACCAGCAGCGCAGTAACGCTTACGTGCAATGCCTCGCTCACCCACAGCCAGGCGATGGTGGCAAGCAGCGCCAGGCCGCTGCCAACGGCGCCGCCCGCCAGGGCTTCGATGCCGAAGAACAGGGCGATCGCGATTGCCAGATTCAGGTTACGCAAGCTTGCCTCTCACCGAAATGGGTGCCGCTCATCCCGCCAGCCGCTCACGGCACCGCCGGCAGCGGAATCTCGTGGCTGTAGTCCACGCCCGCGGTCAGCGCCCGGCAATCGTCGAGGAAGGTGCGGATCGCCGCGGTGTGGTACTTGCCGCGATGCCAGACGAACTGGAACTTGCGCCGGAGATCCAGTTCCGGCGTCACCACCCGCACCAGGCTGCCGCGCCGGAAGGCGTCGCGCAACGCCAGCAGTGAGATGCAGCCGATGCCCAGTCCACTCTCCACCGCCCGCTTCACCGCCTCGGTGTGTTCCAGTTCGAGGCGTGGGGTGAAGCTGCCGGCATGATGACGCAAGGCCTGCTCGAGCGTCTGCCGGGTGCCGGATCCACGCTCGCGCAGGATCCAGGGTTCGCCGGACAGCTCGGCCACGGTGGCCTCGCCACGACGCGCCAACGGATGACCGGGCGCGCAGAACACCGACAGCTCATCGCCCACCCACTCGCCGACCTCGACTTCCGGATCGTTCACCACGCCCTCGACCAGACCGAGGTCGATCTCGTAGCGCGACACCATGCCGACGATGCTGGCCGTGTTGTGCACCTGCAGTTGCACACGGCTTTCCGGGTGGCGCTGCAGGAAGCCAGCCACGATCAACGGCAGCAGGTAGTTGCCTATGGTCAGCGTCGCGCCGATGCGCAGGCTGCCGAGGCCGCGCTCGCCGCGCAGCAGCGCTTCGATCTCCTGTGCGCGGTCGAGGAACTCCACCGCCTTCGGCAACAGCAGGCGCCCCTGCTCGTTCAGGCGCAGGCGCTTGCCGTGGCGGTCGAACAACTGCTGTGCGAACTGATGCTCCAGTTCGGCCAGCGCGGCGCTGGTGGCCGACTGCGACAGATTCATGACTTCGGCCGCGCGCGACACGTTTTCGCTGCGCGCGATGGCAACGAAGACTTCGAGCTGGCGCAGGGTGTATCGCATATCGATCAAGCCTCTAAGTGTTATCTGAATTATCCACTGAATCGCTAAACCGGTGTCCTTACAATTCAAGCCATCGATAGACCCCACCCACCTGGAGCGCAACCGGCATGAGCAACCTGAACGAAGAACGCGTCATCAGCGTGCACCACTGGAACGATTCCCTGTTCAGCTTCCGCACGACCCGCAATCCGGGGCTGCGCTTCGAGAACGGGCAGTTCGTCATGATCGGCCTGGATGTCGACGGCCGTCCGCTGACCCGCGCCTACAGCATCGCCAGCCCGAACTACGAGGAGCACCTGGAGTTCTTCAGCATCAAGGTGCCCAACGGTCCGCTCACCTCGCGCCTGCAGCACCTGCGCGAAGGCGACCCCATCGTGATCAGCAAGAAGCCCACCGGCACGCTGGTGCTGCACGACCTCAACCCCGGCAAGCACCTCTATCTGCTGGCCACCGGCACCGGCCTCGCCCCCTTCATGAGCGTGATCCAGGATCCGGAAACCTACGAACGCTTCGAGAAGGTGGTGCTGATCCACGGCGTGCGCTACGTGTCGGAACTCGCCTACGCCGACTTCATCACCGAAGGGCTGCCCAGCAGCGAGTTCTTCGGCGACGAAGTGCGCGACAAGCTGATCTACTACCCGACCGTCACCCGCGAGCCTTTCCGCAACCAGGGACGTCTTACCGAACTGCTCGACTCCGGCAAGCTCTGCGCCGACATCGGCCTGCCGCCGCTCGACCCGGCCACCGACCGCGCCATGATCTGCGGCAGCCCGGCGATGCTGCAGGACTGCTGCGACCTGCTCGACCGTCGCGGTTTCAAAGTATCGCCCCGCATCGGCGAACCGGGCGACTACGTCATCGAGCGCGCCTTCGTCGAGAAGTAAGTCCGATCGAGCTGATGCAACTCCCGGACCGCAGGCCGGCGTGCAGCACCTACCGCCTGCCAGCGGCGCCGGCCAGAATCGTTGACACGGCTCAAATCGCGTCGCCGCACCATCGTTAAGATGCTGCGGTGAAACGCCGCGCATTTCATTTACTCGTCATCAGCCTGCTCGCCCTGCTGGCCGTCGCCCTGGTCGCGCTGACCTGGCGCACCCCGGTACCGGAGGTAGCGGCGTCGACGGCCAGCCCGATCAACACGCCCGCCGACACCATCGCCCGCGACGAGCCGGTTTCGCCACTGCCGCGCGACATCGCGTCCATCGACCCCGTCCGCCGCGCGCTGGGCGAACGCCTGTTCCACGACCCCGGCCTGTCGCGCGACGGCACCATCTCCTGCGCCAGCTGCCATCCGCTCGGGCTGGGCGGCACCGACCGGCGGCGGGTATCCATCGGCGTCGGCGGCACCCCGGGCCAGTTCAATGCGCCGACAGTGCTCAACGTCGGCCTCAACTTCGCGCAGTTCTGGGATGGGCGTGTCTCCACCCTGGAAGCCCAGGTTGCCGGGCCCATCCACAGCCCGGTGGAAATGGATTCCGACTGGGCACGGGTGATCGCCCGCCTCGACGCCAGCACCGAGTACCGCGACGCCTTCGCCCGAGCCTACCCGGAAGGCATCACCGCGGCCACCGTCGCCGACGCCATCGTCAGTTTCGAACGCAGCCTCACCACGCCCGACGCCCCCTTCGACCGCTACCTGCGCGGCGAACAGCCCGCCCTGGATGCCGATGCGCGCGAGGGTTATGCCCGCTTCAAGGCCTACGGTTGCGCCAGCTGTCACCAGGGCATCGGCATAGGCGGCAACATGTTCCAGCGCTTCGGCGTCATGGGCAACTACTTCGCCGACCGTGGCAAGGTCGACCCTGCGGACCTCGGCCGCTACACGGTCACCGGCCTCGAGAGCGACCGCCATGTGTTCAAGGTGCCCAGCCTGCGCAACGTCGCGATCACCCCGCCCTACTTCCATGACGGCGCGGTCGACAGCCTGGACGAGGCGGTGGCGATCATGGGCCGCTACCAGCTCGGCCGCGAGATTCCCGCCGACGACCGCCGCCTGATCGTCACCTTCCTGCAATCGCTCACCGGCAGGACGCCGGACCTGCAACGCCCGACCCCTGCCCGATGACACCGCTCCCCGCCACGTTCAATCCCTTTGCCGGCA
This sequence comes from Azoarcus sp. DD4, assembly GCF_006496635.1. Classification (NCBI taxonomy): domain Bacteria; kingdom Pseudomonadati; phylum Pseudomonadota; class Betaproteobacteria; order Rhodocyclales; family Zoogloeaceae; genus Azoarcus; species Azoarcus sp. DD4. The sequence goes on along the minus strand of NZ_CP022958.1, from coordinate 1,645,123 downwards.
TCGACCGCGGGCGCATCATGCGCACCGCGCTGCTGATGGTCGCCGCGATGGCCCTGCTGGGTTGGCTTTTTTCGCAAGCGGACGCCGTCACCTCCGACGACAACCAGCGCTATGGCCGCGACCTGCGCCAGCTGCTCAACATCGACTCCGACCTCAACGCCGCGGTACTGGCCAGCGGCAACGGCCTCTACCGCGACTTCGACGCGGTCACCCGTGGCACGCTGGCACTCAGCGACATCGGCACCGCGCTGCAGCGCACCCCCGGCTTCCTGGACGAACGCGACCGCAACGCCCTCGACCGCGAAGTCGTCGAACTCCGGCGACTCACGGCCCGCAAGGCCGAGCTCGTCGACCACTTCAAGCGCGAAACCGCGGTGCTGCGCAACTCGCTGTCCTACTTCCCGGCCGAAACCGACGCCCTGATCGACGACGGCATGCTCCCGCCGCCGCTGTCGCGTCGGGTCGGCATCTTCGCCCGAACGGTGATGACCCATGCGCTTAACGGCGACCCCGCGCTGTCGCGCACGGTAGCGCAGCGGCTGGACGCGCTTGTCGCCGCGTCCCGCGAATTGCCGCCACCGCTCGCTGCCCGGCTCGCCAACCTGCTTGCGCACGCGCGCATCGTTCTCGAACGCAAGCCGACGCTGGACGCCCTCACCCGCGACATCCTCGAACTGCCCACGACCGCCCGCGGCGAATCGCTGATCCGCGCCTATGCCGCCGGCTACCAACGCGCCGCCGAGCGTGCCCACACCTACCGGGTGCTGCTCTTCGTCGTCGCGCTCGCTCTGGCCGGCTACCTCGCCCTCGCCATCCTGCGCCTGCAACGTGCCTCGCTCGCGCTGGCGGGTGCCAACCGCAAGCTCGAAGAACGCATCGAAACCCTGCGCCTCACCCAGTCCGAGCTGCACCTCTACGCCAACGTGTTCACCAACGCCAGCGAGGGCATGGCGATCACCGATGCCGAAGCCCGCATCGTCGCGGTCAATCCGGCTTTCACCGATATTACCGGCTACAGCATCGAGGAAATCGGCGGCAAGACCCCGGCAGTGCTCAGCTCCGGCCGCCAGGACGCGGCCTTCTACCGCAAGATGTGGACCACGCTCGCCCGCCGCGGCCAGTGGCAGGGCGAGATCTGGAATCGCCGCCGCAGCGGCGAGATCTACCCGGAATGGCTGTCGATCACCGCGGTGCGCAGCGAGACCGACGACATCAGTCACTACATCGGCATCTTCTCCGACATCACCGACCGCAAGGAATCCGAAGCGCGCATCCGTCACCTCGCCCACCACGACGCGCTCACCGGCCTGCCCAACCGCCTGCTGCTGCAGGACCGCCTGGCCCAGGCCATCCTGCAGGCCCGGCGCGGCGAGCGCCACGCGGCGGTGCTCTTTCTCGACCTCGACCGCTTCAAGACCATCAACGACACCCTCGGTCACGAGGTCGGCGACGGCCTGCTGCGCCAAGTGACCCAGCGTTGCCTTGCCGCTGTGCGCGAAACCGACACCGTGGCACGTCAGGGCGGCGACGAGTTCGTCATCGTGCTGCCCGATCTCGAACACCCGCAGGACGCCGGCATCATCGCACGCAAGATACTCGGCACACTCGCCCAGCCCTGCCGGCTGGGCATGCACGAGCTCACCGTCACCGGCAGCATAGGCATCGCCCTGTACCCCGGCGACGGCAACAACGCCTCGATGCTGCTGCGCAACGCCGACGCCGCCATGTACCGTGCCAAGGCGGACGGCCGCAACGGCTTCCAGTTCTACGCCGCCGACATGAACACCCACTCGCTCGGCGAACTGCTGCTGGAACATCAGCTGCGCGGCGCGCTCGACCGCGACGAACTGCGGCTCTACTACCAGCCCAAGGTCGACGCCGCCGACGGCAGCCTCCGTGGCTGCGAAGCCCTGCTGCGCTGGCAGCACCCCGACCTCGGCCTGCTGTCGCCCGGCCGCTTCGTCCCGGCAGCGGAAGAATCCGGCCTCATCGTGCCCATCGGCGAATGGGTGCTGCGCGAAACCTGCCGCCAGCTGCGGGCGTGGCTGGATGCAGGCCTGACGCCGGTGCCGGTGGCGGTCAACCTTTCCGGCCAGCAGTTCGCCCACCAGGACATCGTCGCGCTGGTCCGCGATGTGTTGGCCGAGCACCGCCTCCCGGCCCGGCTGCTGGAGCTGGAGCTTACCGAAACCATGCTGATGCGCGACGTCGACCGCACCATCGCCACCCTGGCCGAACTGCGCGACATGGGGGTGACGCTGGCGATCGACGATTTCGGCACCGGATACTCCTCACTGGCCTACCTGCGCCAGTTCCGCGTCAATACGCTCAAGATCGACCGCAGCTTCGTGCACGACATCCGTCCGGGCGGCAGCGACGGCAAGATTGCCACCGCGGTCATCGCCCTCGCCCACAACCTCGGCCTGCAGGTCACCGCCGAGGGCGTCGAAACCGCAGCCCAGCAACACTTTCTTGCCCGTCACGGTTGCGACCACCTGCAAGGCTTCCTGTTCGGCCAGCCGGAGCAGGCCGACGTTCTTGCTACGCAGCTCGCCGCCGACGCCCCATCACACGCCGTGCCGCGGGCGAACGACGGCCCGTCCGCGCTGGCACACGCCTGCTGAACCTGCGCGACGCGCACAATCCGCCCCCTTCGGGCACTATTGGGCCGCCAGCGATCCAACTCATCGCCCCCTTCCCGATGGAGTCCGCCATGACCTCACCGCTCTACGACATCGCCGTCCAGCGTCTCGACGGCGCAGACACCACGCTCGCCGAATACGCCGGCAAGGTGCTGCTCATCGTCAACACCGCCAGCCAGTGCGGTTTCACCCCTCAATACGCCGGACTGGAACAGCTCTACCGCGACTACAAGGACCGCGGCCTGATGGTGCTCGGCTTCCCCTGCAACCAGTTCGGTGCCCAGGAGCCGGGCGACGCCGAAGAAATCGCCGGCTTCTGCCAGCGCAACTATGGCCTGAGCTTTCCACTGTTCGCCAAGATCGACGTCAATGGCGACCAGGCCCATCCGCTCTACGTGCACCTCAAGCACGCCGCGCCCGGCGTGCTCGGCACCGAAGCCATCAAGTGGAACTTCACCAAGTTCCTGATCGACCGCAAGGGCGAGATCGTTGCGCGCTACGCCCCCACGACCACGCCGCAGGAGCTGGTGACGGACATCGAAGCGCAGCTTGCCCGCGCATGAGCGCCCCCGCCCGGCCGCCCGAAGGGGGTGCTCCCTCCCGCGGGGACGGTGAGGCAGGGGTTTCGTGGAGCACTGCTCCGCGCCTGCGCAACGGGCCGACTGTGCAAAGCCGACCCTCCGTCGTGCAGCGACAGAGGGTAGTGCAGTGAGCGCGCCATGATGCGTGCCCTCGGCTGGCTCGCCGGCAGCCTGCTGCTGCCCGGGCTGCTCGCGCTCGCACTGGCGGCGGCGATCGACAGCGCACCCTTGGTGGTAAGGGCGCAGTCGATATCGCCCGACTCGGTGGCCCACGCCCGCCGCCTGCTTGCCGGCAACGATCCGCGCTACCTGCGCCGCGGCGAGCAGCGGCGGGTCGCGCTGCCCGCCGGCCTGATCGACGACGGCCTCAACCACCTGGCCGGCCTGCGCTACGACGGCCGGGCGTCCTTCGCCCTCGATGCGGACGGCGCCGAGATCCGCGTCACACTGCCCCTGCCCCGTCTGGCCGGCGCCCGCTACCTCAACCTGAAAGCCAGGCTGAGATCCGGCCCGGGCGAACCGCAATTCGAGGACGTCCGCCTGGGCGCGCTGCCGCTGCCGCCTGCCGTGCTCGACTACGCCATCGCCACGGCGGCCCGCCATCTCGGCTACGGCGAGGCGTGGCAGCTTGCCCGCCAGGCCGTCCGCCAGCTGAACTTCATCCCCGGCGGCCAGGTCGTGTTGGTCCACTACGTGTGGCAACCGGAGATCCTCGATCGTGCGCGCGCCATCGCCCTGGCGCCGGCCGACGTGGTCCGCCTGGAGCGCGCCCAGCAGGCCCTCGCCGCCACCCTGGCGCCCTGGGCGCCGGGCAGCACACGGCCGCTGACCGCCGTCCTCGCCCCTTTGCTCACGCTCGACGCCGACAATGCCTCCGCGCAGCAGCGCGCCAGCCTGCTGGTACTGGCGAGCTACATGGCAGGCCGCGGTCTGGAAGCGCTGGTGCCGGAGGCGAAGCGCTGGCCACGCCCGCCGCCGCTGGCGCTCACCCTGCGCGGGCGCCACGACAGCGCCCAGCATTTCGTCGTATCGGCGGCCCTGGCCGCGTGGGCGGGCGAACCGGTGGCCGACGCGATCGGGCTCTACAAGGAACTCGAGGACGCCCGCCGCGGCAGCGGCTTCTCCTTTGCCGATCTCGCCGCCGACCGCGCCGGCACCCGCTTCGGCGAAGCGCTGGTCAATGCGCCCGAACGCATCCAGCCCCTGCTCGCCGGCACGATGGGCGACGCGGACCTGGCGCCCCGCCTCGACGATCTGCCGGAGTTTCTCGCCGAACGCGAATTCCGCCGCCGCTACGGCGGCATCGACAGCCCGGCCTACCGCCGGCTGACCGACGAAATCGAACGCCGGCTGGATGCGATGCCGTTATACCGCTGAGCCGAGCAGCGACCACGGCCGGTAGGCGAGCGGAAAACCGCCGTGGCCGAAGAAGCGCGCCAGATCGCGCAGGTCGTAGCGCTGGCGCGACGACAATGCCCGGTAGAGCGCGCGTGCCGCCGCCCGGCCTTCCGCGCGCAGCGCGTGGTGGTGGCGGCTGCGGATCGCCACCAGGAAAGGCACGAGAAAGGTCCGCTTGACCTGCACGGCATCGCCGAGCACGGCTGCAGCCCCGCGCAGTTCCGCCAGGCTGAAGGCGGCCCGCAGCGAATTGTAGTAATCGGCGGTGAAGAGTTCGGGCTGGAGCGCCGCCCGCTCGGTCGCAAAGAAACGTTGCCCGGCCTCGCGCCTGAGCCGGCCGAAATCGACCAGATAGACGCCGCCGCCGGGCTTGAGGATGCGCTTCACCTCACCCAGCGTCGCCGCCAGCGCCGCGGTGTCGGCGAGGTGGTGCAGCGACATGGTGGAAATCACCGCATCGGCGCCGGCATCGGTGATGCCCGCCAGCGACTCCATCTTCGCCTGGCGCAGTTCGACGTTGGCCGCGCCGCAGCGCGCCAGGGTGTCAGCGGCCAGCGTCAGCATTTCGGCCGAGGCATCGACGCCGATGAAGTGCGCGTCCGGATTGAGCCGCGCCACCTGCACCAGCTGGTTGGCCGGCCCGCAGCCAAGGTCTACCACGGTGGCCCCAGGCAGAATCACGGTGCTCGCCTGGATCGCGTGATAGACGTAGGTGTGCGCCAGGATGCCGTCCTCGCGCCCGGCCCGCATGAAGGCTTCGGCCGCCCCGGCATCGTCCATCACCAGCGCCGGCTCCGGCACGCGCGGCTGCTCGCCACGGGCGACGAGGTCGAGGAAGAGATTGAGCAGCAGGGCGGGACTCGGCATGGCGCAACGGAAAACGCGGGAAAGCCCGGATTATCGCCGCGAACCGGCCGATGGGCGGCATGTCGTGCACCGCAGCGATTGCACCCCGCGCCGCCTGCGCTAGACTTCCGGCTTTCACGCCATTCTTCAACAACGGAATCCCATGGCCCAGTACGTAATGTCGATGCTCCGCGTGTCCAAGATCGTTCCGCCCAAGCGGCAGATCATCAAGGACATTTCCCTGTCCTTCTTCCCCGGCGCCAAGATCGGCCTGCTCGGCCTCAACGGCTCGGGCAAGTCCACCGTGCTGCGCATCATGGCCGGGGTGGACAAGGAGTACGACGGCGAAGTGCAGCACCTCGCCGGTCAGCGCATCGGCTACCTGCCGCAGGAGCCGGAGCTCGACGCTGCCAAGACGGTGAAGGAAGAGGTCGAATCCGGCCTCGGCGAAATCCTCGAGGCGCGCCAGAAGCTCGAAGAGATCTACGCCGCCTACGCCGAACCCGATGCCGACTTCGACAAGCTCGCCGAAGAACAGGCGCGCTACGAGAACATCCTGTCCACCGCCGGCGCCGACATCGAGAACCAGATGGAGGTCGCCGCCGACGCGCTGCGCCTGCCGCCGTGGGATGCCGTGATCGGCAACCTGTCCGGCGGCGAGAAGCGCCGCGTCGCGCTGTGCAAGCTGCTGCTGTCCAGGCCCGACATGCTGCTGCTCGACGAACCCACCAACCACCTCGACGCCGAATCGGTCGAGTGGCTGGAGCAGTTCCTGACCCGCTTCCCCGGCACCGTGGTGGCCGTCACCCACGACCGCTACTTCCTCGACAACGCCGCCGAGTGGATTCTCGAACTCGACCGCGGCCACGGCATCCCCTGGAAGGGCAACTACTCGTCCTGGCTAGAGCAGAAGGGCGACCGCCTGGCGCAGGAAGCCAAGCAGGAAGCGGCCCACGTGAAGGCGATGAAGACCGAGTTGGAATGGGCGCGCTCCAACCCCAAGGCACGCCAGGCCAAGTCCAAGGCACGTCTGGCCCGCTACGAGGAAATGGCGAGCGTCGAGTACCAGCGCCGCAACGAGACCCAGGAAATCTTCATCCCGCCCGGCGAACGCCTCGGCGACAAGGTCATCGAGTTCCACAACGTCAGCAAGGCCTTCGGCGACAAGCTGCTGATGGACAACGTTAACTTCAGCATCCCGCCGGGTGCCATCGTCGGCGTGATCGGCCCCAACGGTGCCGGCAAGTCGACGCTGTTCAAGATGATCGAAGGGCGCGACAAGCCGGATTCCGGCGAAGTCGTGGTCGGTTCCACCGTCAAGCTCGCCGCGGTGGATCAGTCGCGTGCCGGTCTGGCCAACGACAAGACGGTGTTCGAAGCCATCTCGGAAGGTGCTGACATCCTCACCGTCGGCCGCTTCGAGATGCCCAGCCGGGCCTACATCGGCCGCTTCAACTTCAAGGGCGGCGACCAGCAGAAGATCGTCGGCAACCTGTCCGGTGGCGAACGCGGCCGCCTGCACTTGGCCAAGACCCTGATCGCCGGCGGTAACGTGCTGCTGCTTGACGAACCATCCAACGACCTCGACGTCGAGACCCTGCGCGCACTCGAAGACGCGCTGCTGGAATTCGCCGGCTGCGCGCTGGTGATCTCGCACGACCGCTGGTTCCTCGACCGCATCTGCACCCACATCCTGGCGGCCGAAGGCGATTCGCAATGGACCTTCTTCGCCGGCAACTACCAGGAATACGAGGAAGACAAGAAGAAGCGCCTGGGTGAGGAAGGCGCCAAGCCCAAGCGCATCCGCTACAAGCCGATCACCCGCTGATCGCCGCCCCGCGGGCACCTGCAGTGCGCAGCGCGATCCGACAGGACGCGCTGCGCATTTCCCGGAACTTGGCTAAAGTTCCACTCCATGAGTGAAACGTCATCGATCGGCCGGGCGGAGCTATCCGCGTCGGCGGGCCAGCCATTGCTGCGCATCAGCGGCGACTGGACGCTCGCCCACTACCGCACGCTCGCTGCCGGCCTGGACGCATTGCGCGCCCGACTGCAGGCCGACACCCGCATCGACATCGACACCCTCGGTGCGCTCGACACCGCCGGCGCCAGCCTGCTGGTCGACCTGCTCGGCCCGGAACGCGTGCAGGCGCTGGCAGCCGCCCTGCCGCCGGAGCGCCGCGCCCTGCTGCAGGCCGTCGCCGGCGCCCTCGCTCCCACCGGCAGCGAAGCGCCACGCCGCCGCGGCTCGGCAGTCGGCGACGTACTCGAACACATCGGCATTTCGACGGGCGTGTTCTGGCGCCACCTCACCAGCCTGCTCGGCTTCATCGGCCTGACGCTGGAATCGGCCCTGCGCGTCATGGTCATGCCGCCGCGCTGGCGCCTCACCTCGCTGGTCGCCAACCTGGAAAAAACCGCGCTGGACGCGGTGCCCATCGTCGCACTGCTCACTTTCCTGGTCGGCGCGGTGGTCGCCTTCCTCGGCGCCACCGTGCTGGCCGACTTCGGCGCCAGCATCTTCACCGTCGATCTGGTGGCCTTCTCCTTCCTGCGCGAATTCGGCGTGCTGCTCACCGCCATCCTGGTCGCCGGCCGCACCGCCAGCGCCTTCACCGCGCAGATCGGCTCGATGAAGGCCAACGAGGAGGTCGACGCGATCCGGGTGCTCGGCCTGGACCCGATGGAACTGCTGGTGCTGCCGCGCGTGTCCGCCTTGCTGATCGCGCTGCCCATGCTCACCTTCGTGGCGATGATTTCGGGCATCGTCGGCGGCATGCTGGTGTGCGCGCTCACCCTCGACATCTCGCCGACGATGTTCCTCTCCATCTTCGAGAACGACGTCAGCCTGCGCCACTTCCTGATCGGCCTCGCCAAGGCGCCGATCTTCGCCTTCCTGATCGCTGTGATCGGCTGCCTCGAAGGCTTCAAGGTCAGCGGCAGCGCGCAGTCGGTGGGCGAGCACACCACCTCGGCGGTGGTGCAGTCCATCTTCGTCGTCATCGTGGTCGACGCCGTCGCCGCGCTGTTCTGCATGGAGATGGGCTGGTGAGCACCGCCGACAACATCATCGAGGTGCGCGGCCTGCGCAACCAGTTCGGCCCCCAGGTGGTGCACGACCAGCTCGATCTCGACGTGCGCCGCGGCGAAATCCTCAGCATCGTCGGCGGTTCCGGCACCGGAAAATCGGTTCTGCTGCGCACCATCGTCGGCCTCAACCGGCCGGCCACCGGCAGCGTACGGGTGTTCGGCGCAGACCTTCTGACGCTGCCGCCGGCCGAGCGTTCGCGGCTGGAGCGGCGCTTCGGCGTACTGTTCCAGAAAGGCGCGCTGTTCTCCTCGCTCACCGTGGCCGAGAACGTCGCGCTCCCGCTGATCGAGCACGCCGGCTTGCCGGCCACCGAGGCGGCCCGGCTGGCCGCGCTCAAGATCGCGCTCGCCGGCCTGCCGGCACTGGCCGGCGACAAGTACCCGTCCGACCTCTCCGGCGGCATGATCAAGCGTGCCGCGCTCGCCCGCGCGCTGGCGCTGGACCCGGACATCCTCTTCCTCGACGAACCCACCGCCGGGCTGGACCCGATAGGCGCAGCCGCCTTCGACCAGCTCATCCTCACCCTGCGCGACGCGCTCGGACTCACCGTCTTCATCGTCACCCACGACCTCGACACCATCTACACCATCACCGACCGCGTCGCGGTGCTGGCGCAAAAGCGCGTGCTGGTGAACGACAGCCTGGATGCGGTCGCCGCCACCGACGACACCTGGATCCACGAATACTTCCACGGCCCGCGCGGCCGCGCCGCCCAGGTGGCCGCCGCCGGCCACCCCGAACCGGAGAATCGCTGACATGGAAACCCGTGCCCATCACGTGCTGATCGGCCTTTTCACCCTGCTCGTCGTCGGCGCGGCACTCGTGTTTGCGCTGTGGCTGGGCAAGGTCGACAGCGACAAGCAGTTCGACATGTACGACGTCGTCTTCCAGGAGGCGGTCGCCGGGCTGTCCAAGGGCAGCACGGTGGAATTCAACGGCATCAAGATCGGCGAGGTGAGCAGCCTGCGGCTGGACCCTAAGGACCCGCGCCGGGTGCTGGCCCGCATCCGCGTCGACAGCGAGGCGCCGATCCGCAGCGACACCCGCGCGCGCCTGGCGCCGGCCGGCATCACCGGCATCTCGACGATACGGCTTTCCAGCGGCGACGACCCCAACAGCACCGAGCTGCGCCCGGCCAACGGCGAAGTGCCTGTGATCGTCGCCCAGCCCTCGCCGCTCGCCAAACTGCTGGCCGACGGCGAGGACGTGATCTTCAACGTGAACGAACTGCTGATCCAGGCACGCGCACTTTTCTCCAGCGACAACGCCGCCAGCGTCGGCCGCACGCTGCAGCACCTGGAGCAGACGACCGGCGCGCTCGCCGCCCAGCGCGAGGACATGGGCCGCGCGCTGCGTCAGCTGGCGCTCGCCAGCGAGCAGGCCAATGCCGCGCTGGCCGAGGCGACGAAAATGATGAGCGCCACCAACCACCTGATCGACACCCAGGGCAAGCAGACGCTGGAGAGCGCCCAGCGCTCCATGGCCGCCTTCGAGCAGGCCATGCAGACGGTGGACAAGCTGGTGGCCGACAACCGCGGCCAGCTCGACAGCGGCATGCGCGGCATTGCCGACATCGGCCCGGCGCTCACCGAACTGCGCCGCACCCTCGCCTCGCTGCGCACCATCACCCGTCAACTGGAAGACAGGCCGGCCGACTACCTGCTCGGCCTCGAACCGACCAAGGAATTCCAGCCATGAGCCTCACGTCCGCCGTCCTGCGCCGACCGGCCGCCATCGCCATCCTTGCCGCCGGCGTGCTGTCGGCCTGCTCCATCCTGCCCAGGGCCGAACCGGTCGAGCTTTACCTGCTGCCGGCCACTGCCGCACCCGCCGCCGAAGCGCCGAAGCTCGACATCTCGCTGCGGGTCGCACGCCCGGAAAGCAGCCTGCACCTGGCCGGCCAACGCATCGTGGTGCTGCCCGAGGGCAACCGCGTTAGCATCTACAAGGGGGCGAGCTGGAGCGATCCGGCACCGGTGCTGGTGCGCAACCGCGTATTCGACGCCTTCCGCGCCGACGGCCGCATCTCCGCACTCAGCAGCGACGACAAGGCGCTGTACGCCGACCTCGAACTCGACAGCGACCTGCGCGCTTTCCAGAGCGAATACCGCCAGGGCGTGCCGGAGGCGGTAATCCGGCTGGAAGCACGGCTGGTGCAGCCGGCTTCGCAGCGCATCATCGCCAGCCGCCGCTTCGAGGTGCGCCAGCCGGCATCGGGCACGCAGGTGGATGAAGTGGTGCGCGCCTTCGGCACCGCCGGCGACGCGCTCGCCGCCCAACTGGTGAGCTGGACCATCGAACAGGCAACCGCCCAGCGCGGGCGCTGAAACCGGACGGGCGTCTTGCGCGCCCTTCAGGCCGCGTCCGGCGCCAGCAGTTCCAGTCCGTGGGCGCCAATGCCGATGGTGGCGGCGCCGTGTTCCCCCGCCACGCGGTAGCGCTGGTTGCCCAGCGTCACCACCACCCCTTCGTACATCGCCTGCTCGGCGATCACCCGCGCCATGTGCGCCAGCTCCACCTTCTGCGCCAGCGCTTCTTCCCCGGCACGCAGCTCGGCTATGTCGGCCGACAGCACCGCCGCGGTCTGACGCGCCTTGCCCACCGTTTCGGCCGGCAACCGGCCCGGATGCTGATCGGCGAAGGCGAGCAGCTTGCTGATGTCGAGCAGCTGGCTCTCCTTGCCGTCGCGCTGTTTGGCCAGTTCGAGCTGCCGGCGGTGCAGCTCCGGTGGCGTACCGACCTCGCAGCGGGTCTCGATGCGGTTGGGCGAACCAAGCACCTTGGCGCGAATCGACAGCGTGGCCTGCAGCCGTCCACCGATCACATAGCCGCGGCGACGCTGGCCGATGCGGATGTGGTTGCCAGCGGCCAGTTCGCACTGCATCGCGATGTCGTCGATGAAGATGCTGTCGCCCGCCTCCACCCTGACCTGCTGCGCGTAGGCCGCCGAGAACGAGGCGGCGCAACGGAGGTGATGTTCGCCGCCGTCCTTGCGGCCGAGCTTGCCGATCGCGCCGCCCTTGATGACGATGCTGCCGCCAGCCTCCAGCGTGGCCGATTCCACCACGCCGCCGACCTCGATGTCGCCGGTCGCGCTCACCACCATGCCGGCGGCGACGTCGCCCCGTATCTTCACGCTGCCATCGAAACGGATGTTGCCGCTGGCCATGCTCACGGTGTCCACGCTGAACACCTGCTCCACCATCATCCCGCCGCGCACCTGCACCGGCTGCCCCGCCACCGTCGCCACCAGCAGATCGGGATCGCCGCTGGCCGGCCCCGCGCCCGCCAGCGTGGGCGCAAACGCCACCTCCTTGCCCGGCCGTGCCGGCAGCGCGACCCCGCACACGCTGACGCCGGCCACCCCTGCGGTCGCCGGATGGCGGCGCATCAGCGCGTCACCCGGCCGCACCACCTGGATCTCGCCCAGGTCGCGGTAATCGATATGGCCGCTCGCATCGAGCTGCGGACGGCGGTCGCGCACTTCCGGCAGCAGGCTTTCCAGCCAGCCGTCGTCGCCGGCCACCGGAGGACGGCCATTCGCAATCCCCACCTCCAACGCGGCGCCCGCGGCGATGGCGGCATTGATCGCATCGAGCGCGATCCCCTCGGTGATGCCCTTAGCCGCCAGCTCGGCAAGCACGTCTTCCTTGGCGATGGGCTTGCCTCCCTGCGCCGGCACGATGCTGAGCGTGGCCGACAGGCCGTCGGCGGAAATCCGCACCGCCAGGCCAGCATCGACGCATTCGGCGACCGGCAGCGCCGCCACCGGCTTGCCCGCGTTGTACTGCAGCAGCAAGAGCTTGAACGCGGCGGGCTGCACGCGCAGTTCGGCAAAGCCGGCGTCGGCGATCCGCTGCTGCAGCCAGGCCTCGTCTATGGGTACGGCATCCGGCACCGGCGCAACGGCCGCGAGCAGGACCTTGCCGCCGTCGTCCAGGCGCAGGCTGAGGCCGGCACCCCTGGTATCGGGCTCGTTCATGTCGTCTCCTTGGCTTCCCGTCCCGACCCCCGGGGCGAGTGGCTACGCTTGTACTTTTGTAATAGGCGCATAGTGCCCGCAAGGAATGCAGAACATGGCTTCCGGCACGCCGACAGGTGCACACCACGCGACGGGCGGCGGCACCGCCGGGCGCTGCGCTTGCCCATGCACGCCGGCATTGCCACAATCGCTTCCCCGCACTTCCTCCAGGACCGCCCCCATGCCCCGTATCGGAACCCCGCTCTCTCCCACCGCCACCCGTGTGCTGCTGTGCGGCTCCGGCGAACTGGGCAAGGAAGTCGTCATCGAGCTGCAGCGCCTCGGCTGCGAAGTGATCGCGGTCGACCGCTACGCCAACGCCCCGGCGATGCAGGTGGCGCACCGCAGCCACGTCATCAGCATGCTGGACGGCGCCGCCCTGCGCGCGGTGATCGAGCAGGAAAAGCCGCACTACATCGTGCCCGAGATCGAGGCCATCGCCACCGCCACCCTGGTCGAGTTGGAAGCGGAAGGCTACACGGTGATCCCGACCGCGCGCGCCGCCCAGCTCACCATGAACCGCGAGGGCATCCGCCGCCTGGCGGCCGAGGAACTCGGCCTGCCGACCTCGCCCTACCGCTTCGCCGACAATTACGAGGACTACGCTGCCGCCGTCACCGCGCTCGGCTTCCCCTGCGTGGTCAAACCCATCATGAGTTCCTCAGGCAAGGGCCAGAGCCTGCTGCGCGGACCCGACGACGTGAAGAAGGCCTGGGACTACGCCCAGGAAGGCGGCCGTGCCGGCAAGGGCCGGGTGATCGTCGAGGGTTTCATCGACTTCGACTACGAGATCACCCTGCTCACCGTGCGCCACGCCGGCGGCACCACCTTCTGCGCGCCGGTCGGCCACCGCCAGGAAAAGGGCGACTACCAGGAATCCTGGCAGCCGCAGCCGATGAGCGACAAGGCCATCGCCGAATCCGAACGCATCGCGCTCGTCGTCACCGGCGCGCTCGGCGGCCGCGGGCTGTTCGGCGTGGAGCTTTTCATCAAGGGTGACATGGTGTGGTTCAGCGAGGTCTCGCCGCGCCCGCACGACACCGGGCTGGTGACGCTGATTTCGCAGGATCTTTCCGAATTCGCGCTGCATGCGCGCGCCATCCTCGGCCTGCCCATCCCGGCGATCCGCCAGTTCGGACCGTCCGCCTCGGCGGTGATCCTGGTCGAGGGCGAATCGACCCGGACGGCGTTTGCCAATCTCGGCGCGGCGCTGGCCGAACCCGACACCGCGCTGCGCCTGTTCGGCAAGCCGGAGGTGAAGGGTCAGCGCCGCATGGGCGTGGCGCTGGCGCGCGACGAATCGATCGAGGCCGCGCGCGCCAAGGCCTTGCGCGCCGCGAGCGCGGTCAAGGTCGAACTCTGAAGCGGCTGCGGTTCAGCCCCGCCTGACCAGTTCCACGTAGAGTGCTTCCACCTGCGCCCGCGCCCACGGCGTGCGGCGCAGGAATTTGAGGCTGGAAGCGATGCTGGGGTCGACGTTGAAGCAGCGGATATCGATGCGCCGGCCCAGTTCGTCCCAGCCGTAGTGCGCCACCAGCTCGTTGAGCAGGCGCTCCAGGGTGACGCCGTGCAACGGATCGCGGCTGGCCGCGTCGTTCATGCGCTGGCCGGCTTCAAGGCTTGCTGGCGGGCCTCGAACTCCTGGCGCAGCTCGCGGCGCAGTTTCGCGGCCTGGTAGCGCCGCTCTTCGTCCGGCGTGCCCGGCACCAGTTGCGGCACGTGGGTGGCGCGGCCGTTCTCGTCCACCGCCACCATGGTGAAGAAGCAGCTGTTGGCATGGCGCATGCGCTTGCCGCGGATGTTCTCGGCCACCACCTTGATGCCGATCTCCATCGACGTCTTGCCGGTGTAGTTCACCGAGGCGAGGAAGGTCACCAGTTCGCCGACGTTGATCGGCTCGCGGAACATCACCTGGTCCACCGACAGGGTGACGACGTATTCGCCGGCGTAGCGGCTGGCACAGGCATAGGCCACCTGGTCGAGCAGCTTGAGGATGGTGCCGCCATGGACCTTGCCGGAAAAATTTGCCATGTCCGGGGTCATCAGCACCGTCATGGTGAGTTGGTGATTGGGCAGCTGCATGAAAACTCCGATAACCTGCGCCGCAAACGGCCACCCGCGTGCAGGCATGAAGATGCGGGCGCTCACAGGTTAAGCCAGCAGCCCGCGCGCCGCCAAGCCTGAACCGCCGGCGCCGGCGATTTACCCCGGCCAAGGTACAAACGCCGATGGCCGACGCGCCACGCCCGCGCGATAATCGCCGCCACGGCTTCGCCCCCTACACCAGCACGCGCACCCCCAGGCCGCCCCATGGACCCGTACTCCCTGCTCGGCATCACCCCCGGCGCCGAAGAAGGCGAACTCAAGCGCGCCTTCCGCCGGCTGGCGATGCGCTGGCATCCGGACCGCAATCCGGCGCCGGACGCGCTCGAGCATTTCAAGGCCTTGCGCGCCGCCTACGAAACCCTGCTCGCCGACCTCACCGACGGCGGCGCCGAGCCATCCGGGGACGACGAGGACATCGACCCCGGCGAGGAAGCCGCAGCCGACGCGGCGGCCCCGGCCGGCCCGCGCGGCGCCGACCGCCGCCAGACGCTGGTACTGAGCATCGAGGAGGCCTGTCTCGGCGCGGAAAAGATCGTGGTGATCGCCGACGAAACCGTGTGCGCCCACTGCCACGGTAGCGGCGAAACCGCGCTGAGCCACAGCCGGCTGTGCGCCACCTGCCACGGCTCGGGCCGGCTGCGCGGTGCGCACGGGCTGGTGAGCTGCGCGGTCTGCAACGGCCGCGGCTATGTCAACAAGGACGCCTGCCCCGACTGCGCCGGCAGCGGCCGGCAGCGCAGCGAACGCCGGCTGGCGGTGCGCGTGCCGCCCGGCATGCTGCCCGGCGACGAACTGCGCCTCGAAGGCGAAGGCGAAGCGCACGACGGCGCCGACGGCCGCCCCGGCGACCTGCGCCTCGTCGTCGAGCTCGCACCGCACCCGCTGTTCCGCCGCGACGGCCGCGACCTGCTGGTGACGCGACCGGTCAGCCTGTTCCGTCTGCTCGCCGGCGGCGAGCTGGTGGTACCGGTGCCCGGCGGCGTGCGCCGCATCGCACTGCCCGGCGACCTCCGCATCCGCCAGCTGCGGGTGGATGGCGCCGGCCTGCCCGGCCGCGGCGGACGTCCGGCCGGTGCGCTGGTGGTCGAGCTCGACGCGGTACTGCCCGACACCGTCGATGCCGGCCTGCGCACCCGGCTTGGCCGTCTCGACGACGCCCTGCGCCTCACGCTCGACGCGCACCTGCCGGCACTCGCCGAGTGGGAGGCCAACTGGCTGCCCGAGGACTGAAACGGCCGCAGCGGCACTCGATAGGCGCCGACGCGGTCCAATCCGCATTCCCCCGCCGGAGACCCCGCCATGAACCTGCAATCCATCGAATCCCTGATGGCCGACATCGAGGAAGAAGATCCGCTCGATCTCGGCGATCTCGCCATCGACGAGACCGAAGCGCGCAGGCTGATGGCCAGCCATTTCTGCGAGATCGACGAACGCCTGTCCGAACACGGACTCGATGCCGAGGCCCGGCTGGAGATCATGGCAGCGATCGCGGCGCACACCATGACCGAGAACATGATCCTGCACCTCGGCCGCCTGCGCGGCGCCGGCGGGCGCGACGAATTCAAGGACTGGATGCGGCGCCACGGCATGTCCTGAGCGGCAGCCCGCGGACATCGCAGGCGCGGCATGGGACAATCCGCCCAGCCATCGCCAACATCCGCAGGACACACCGCCCATGAGCTACGAAGCGCACCTCGACGAAGTCACCACGCTGATCTACGAACACTACGGCCTGAGCGAGAAGGCGGCGATCGCCCTGGTGATGCGCGCCCAGGCCGATGATTTCTTCAGCGGCCACGACGACGACCCTTCGATCTGCACCCAGGAGCGCGCCGAACAGGACGCCAAGGCGGTATTCAAGAAGTACGGCAAGGCCAAGTGAGCCGCCTCCCGGCTAGGGGAAGCGAATGCTGAGCGGATACGCGCCGTAGTCGGCGCTGCCCACGCCGTTGCGGCTGCTGCCCACATAGAGCGACCGGCCTTCGGCGAACACCACGCTGATGGTGCCGCCCGCGCGCGTCACCTTGCCGGCGTGCAACGCAGCCCGGCACAGCCCGGAATCCGCGGTATAGATGTCGCTCCCCCACACCGCGCCGTTGTGGATCGCATCGCCGGAGCACACGCAGGAAAACGGCGTGACCAGATCCGGATTCAGCGACAGATGCGCCGGGCAGGGCTCCACGGCGGCGGGCAGCGCGGTGCCGGCGAAGTGGATCGCCGGGTGATAGCGCCCGTAGTCGCTGCTGGTCACGCCATTGCGCTCGGTGCCCGCGTACAGATCGCGCCCGGGCATTCGCTCCACCACCACCTTGCCGCCCGCACGCGGGATCGCCCCCGCATGCAGCGCCGCCTGGCACAGGCCGGAATCGGCGGTGTAGACGTCCGTTCCCCACACCGCATTGTGCGTATAAGTTCCCGCCGCGCCGCAGACACAGGTGAAGGGCGTAGGCAGGTCGGGATTGATCGCAAAGTACTGCGGACACGGCCCGGGCGCATCATCCCCGGTGCTCGCAGCAAGCGGTCCCGGTGCCGGCGGCGCTGACACGGCAGGCGGAGCCGAGCCGGTCGTCGCTGCTTCCTGCACAAGCGGCTGCGGCCTGACAGCCTCCTGCCCGCCCTCGCCCAGCAACTGCCAGCCGGCCAACAGCGCCACCGCGGTCACGACGCCTGCACCCGCGCCAACCACGAGCGCCATCACCGGCACTCGCCGCCGCGGCGCCGTTGCCGACCCGCTGGCTGCCGCGCGCCGCCCCTGGATCGCATCGGCCAGACGTACCCAGTGCGCCTCGACCGGCTCCTGCCAGGCATCGATCCAGTGCTCGGACGACACGAACAGCTCCAGCGAGCGGTCCGGGGCGACATCCTCGATACGCACCAGGAATACCGGCTTGTCCTTGCTCGCCGCCCGCTCCAGCTCGCGCCGCACGAAGGGCGAACGATTGGCCTGGGCCGACAGCAGCAGCACGAACACCGCCGAGGATTCGATACCGTCGAGGATCTCGGCGGCATACTCCCGCCCCGGCGTCACGTCGCGCGGCGCAATCCAGCAGTCGATGCCGGCGCGTTCGAGGAAGGCACACAGCCCATCGGCAATCCGCGCGTCCTCGGACGCATGGCTGATGAAGGCCTTCCAGCCGCTGCCTGCCACGACGCCTCCCCGGGCGCGCCTGGCGCCCTGCCCCGCGTCAGCCGTTCTCGATGCGGAAGCCCACCTTCAGCGTGACCTGGAAGTGGGCGACCTTGCCGTCGACCACATGGCCGCGCGTTTCGCTGACCTCGAACCAGTCGATGTGCCGGATCGTCTGCCCGGCGGTCTCGATGGCGTTGCGGATGGCATCGTCGGTGCCGGTCTTGGATGAGCCGACGAGTTCGACGAGCTTGTAGACATGGTCCGACATGGCAGCGTCCTCCTCCTGAGCGTGAATTCAGTATAGGAAGCGCTCGCCGCGCCTGCCGCATCCATCGGCCTGCGCGCAGCCAGCGCATGACGCTGGTAAAGTAACGCGGTCCCGGACACCCGTGGCCACCCCGCATCGCGCCGTGCGGCGGCGCCCCCACCCAACCACGCGAAGGACGACCATGCCCGCCTCCCTCCTGCTCCGCACCGCCCGCCTGCTTGCGCTCTCCGCCGTCGTCGGCCTCGCCGGCCTGCTCGGCGGCTGCGGCTACAACGACTTCCAGCGTCTCGACGAACAGAGCAAGTCCGCCTGGGCCGAGGTGCTCAACCAGTACCAGCGCCGTGCCGACCTCATCCCCAACCTGGTCAGCACGGTCAAGGGCGAAGCCAGTTTCGAGCAGGAAACCCTCACCCGCGTGATCGAGGCGCGCTCGCGCGCGACCGCCATCCAGGTCACCCCCGAAATGCTCAACGACCCGCAGGCGATGGAGCGCTTCCAGCAGGCCCAGGGCCAGCTCGGCAGCGCGCTGTCGCGCCTGCTCGCGGTGTCCGAGAACTACCCCAGCCTCAAGGCCAACCAAGGCTTCCAGGATCTGCGGGTGCAGCTCGAAGGCACCGAGAACCGCATCACCGTCGCGCGCAACAAGTACATCCAGAGCGTGCAGGACTACAACGTGCTGGCGCGCAGTTTCCCCACCAACCTGACCGCGATGATCTTCTCCTACGCGCCCAAGGCCGGCTTCACCGTGGCCAACGAAGCCGAGATCTCGCGCCCGCCCACGGTGGACTTCGACAAGCAGCCGGCGCGCTGAACGCCGCGCCGCCCGCATGAAGCGCCCCGCCCACCTGCCCTTGCCCCCTGCGCCGCCGGCCTGGCTCGCTGCGCTGTTGCGCATGGCGCTGTGCCTGCTGCTTGCCGCAGCGCTGCCGGCGGCGGCGCAGGCGCTGCAGCCGGTACCGCCGCTGAACGCGCGCGTCATCGACCAGACCGCCACGCTGGACGCCGGCCAGCGCCAGGCGCTGGAAGACAAGCTCGCCCGCTTCGAAGCCGAACGCGGCACCCAGATCGTGGTGCTGGTGGTCGCGACCACCGCGCCCGAGGACATCGCGGCCTATGCCTTCCGCGTGGCCGACAGCTGGAAGATAGGCCGGCGCGAGGTCGGCGACGGCCTGCTGCTGATCGTCGCCAGGGACGACCGCACGATGCGCATCGAGGTGGCACGCGCACTCGAAGGCGCGGTGCCGGACCTCGCCGCCTTCCGCATCATCGACCGCATCATCGTGCCCGCCTTCCGCCGCGGCGACTTCGCCGGCGGCATCGATGCCGGGGTCGATGCGCTGATGGCACTGGTGCGCGGCGAAGCGCTGCCGCTGCCGGCCGCCGGCGATACCGGACGGAAGGACACCCTGTCGCTGGCCGACCTCGCCGTCTTCCTTTTCGTCGGAGTGCCGGTGGTGGGCGGCGTGCTCACCGCGATGCTGGGCCGCAAGCTCGGCACCCTGGCCACCGCCGGCGCCACCGGCGTGCTGGTGCAGATCCTTACCGGCAGCCTCCTGCTCGCCATCGTCGGCGGCGTGCTGGCGCTGCTCTTCGTGCTGACCATGGGCTCGGGCGGCGGCGGCCGGGGTGGTCGCGGCGGCGGTGGCCTGGGCGGTCCCATCATCTGGGGCGGCGGACGCGGCGGCGGCGGAGGCGGCTTCAGTTCGGGCGGCGGCGGCAGCTTCGGCGGCGGTGGCGCCTCCGGCAGATGGTGAGGCCGCCCATGCACACACACGGACTGGCAGTCGGAAACCCCGCATGAACGCCCTCTTCACCCTGCTCCGACACCTCTGGCTCGACGCCGGTGACGCCCACCGCGCGCTCGGCGGGCCGGCGCTGCACCGCCTCGAAGCGCGCATCGCCGACAGCGAACGCCGCCACCGTGGCGAGATCTGCCTCTACGTCGAAGCCAGCCTGCCGCTGAGCTATCTCTGGCGCGGGCTGCGCCGGCGGCTGCCGATGGCGGTCATCGTGCGCGAACGCGCGCTCGCCCAGTTCGGCAAGCTGCGGGTGTGGGACACCGAGTTCAACAACGGCGTGCTGATCTATCTGCAGCTGGCCGAGCACGATATCGAGATCGTCGCCGACCGCGGGCTGGCGCGCCACGTCCCGCCCGGGGACTGGGCGGCGCTGCTCGGCGACATGAGCGCGGCCTTTCGCGCCGGCCACTACGAGGATGGCCTGGCGCGCGCGATCGACGCCGTCGGCACCGAACTCGAACGCCACTTCCCGCGCGGCGACGGCGAACACGAGGCCGACGTCGACGAACTGCCGAACCGGCCCCGGCTAGGCTGAGGGCACCTCGCGCGACGGCATCGCCGCCAGCACCGCCACCAGCAGGCGCCAGGCGCGCTCCACGCTCGCCACCTCCACCCGCTCGCCCGGCGCATGCGCGCCGCGTATGGTCGGGCCGAAGGAAATCATGTCCATGTCCGGCCAGGTGGCGGTGAAGATGCCGCATTCCAGCCCGGCGTGGATCACCTTCACCGCCGCTTCGCCGCCGAACTCGCGCCGGTAGACCTGCTGGAACAAAGCAAGCAGGCCGGAATCCGGATTCGGCGCCCAGCCGGGGTAAGGCTCGCTCACCGTCGCCGCCATGCCGGCAAGGCCGAAGAGGCCGACGATCTCGTCCGCCAGTACGCGCGTGCCCGCATCCAGCAGCGAGCGCACCATCAGCGTCGCCTGCAGACGATCCGCATCCAGCTTCAGCACGCCGAGGTTGTTGGAGGTTTCGACCACGCCCGCCACCCGCGTGCTCATGCGGCGCACGCCGTGGGGCGCCGCGTGCAGCGCCGCCAGCGCGCGGCGGGCGGCCGCATCGCTCAGCACGCGTGCCGGCTGGGCGGCGTCCGGCTCGGCGCGCAAACGGAAGCCGTCGTCGACACCCGCCAGTTCGTCGGCAATGTCGGCGGCGATGCGCGCCAGCGCCTGCTGCAGCGCCTGCGCCTTGCCGTCCGCCACCAGGATCAGCGCGCAGGCCTCGCGCGGCAGGGCATTGCGCGCGGTGCCGCCGTCGATGCCGGCCAGGGCGAACGGCAGTCCTGCGCCGGCCAGGCCCTGCAGCGCACGCACCAGCAGCTTGATCGCATTGCCGCGCTGCAGATGGATGTCGACGCCGGAATGGCCGCCCTTGAGGCCATCGACCAACAGGCGCAGCGCCTGCTGCCCGGCTGGCGCCGGCACCGACTCCAGCGGCGCGTCCACCACCACGTCGGCGCCCCCGGCGCAGCCGAGATAGAACTCGCCCCAGTCCTCGGTATCGATGTTGATCAGCCGCCGGCCACGCAAAGCCTCGGCCTGCGCGCCGCGCGCGCCGGTCATGCCGGCTTCCTCGTCCACCGTCAGCAGCACTTCCAGCGCCGGATGGGCGATGTCGTCCGCCTCCAGCGCCGCCAGCGCCAAGGCCACGCCGATGCCGTTGTCCGCCCCCAGCGTGGTGTCGTCGGCCACCAGCCAGCCGTCGCGCAGCTCGGCGCGGATCGGATCGTGCAGGAAGTCGTGCCTGCTTGCCGCGTTCTTCTGGCAGACCATGTCGAGATGGCCCTGCAGCACCACGCCCGGGCTGTCCTCGTAGCCCGGCGTGGCCGGCTTGGACAGGACGAGGTTGCCGGTGGCATCCATCGCCACGCCCAGCCCGCGCTGCCGCGCCCAGGCAGCGATCTCGTCGCGCAGCGCCTGCTCGTGCGCGGACATGCGGGGAATGCGGCACAGCGTGGCGAAATGGCGCCAGACGGCGGCGGGCTGGAGGTGGGACAGATCCATGGAACATCCTGGGCAGATTCGTTGGCGAAATGCCGCGGCGGGAAAACCCTCCGCGGCAAGGTGCTGCCACCGAGCATAACGTCTACCCGGCGCAGGGCGAATAGCGGCGGCGGCCCCGCCGCACTCCCGGCTAGGGCAAGGCAGCGCCGACCTTCTGCAGGTGGGCCGGCGCCGGTAGCGGTTCCCTCGCGAACTGCAGCAGCATCGGCGCGAGTGCGGCGCCACCGCGCATCTGCGGCAGCGAGGCGAGCAGGCCCTCGGCCTGCTCGCGGCTGGCGATGCGCGTGCTGGCGATCTCGAAGGCTTCGGTGAAGGAACGCGTCTCGCGCAGCGCTTCGTGGAAATAGGCGCGGCCGAAGTCGGTGAATTCATTGTGGTCCGCGCAACCGAAGGAATTGCGGTCGGCCGCGGCGGCAGTGATCACCAGCGTGTGCTCGTCCTCCAGCGCCGGAATGAAGCCGCCGGAATAGCAGGCCGAGATCACCACTACCCGGCGCGGAATGCCGGCGTCGTCGAGCGCGCGGCGCAGCATCCCGGGTGTGATGTCCTCGAACTGGAAGGGCCAGAAGGACAAGGAAAAGCGGTGGTTGGGCGAACCGTGCGAGGTCAGGAACAGGAACAGCAGATCCTCCTCGCCGTTCATGCGGGCACCGATCTCGCGCAGCGCGACGGCCAGGGATTCGCGGTTGGCCACCGGCAGATCCTGCACCGTGGCGGGGTTGTTCACCAGCACCGCCGAATGGCCGGCGGTGCCGAAACGTTGGACAAAGAGCTGCTCCACGGCGCGGACCTCGCGCAGGAAGACGTCCTGCCCGCCGTCGCCGCCCACCCCGAGAAAGTAGATTTCCGGCACGCCCGCGCGGCCGGGCAGCAGGCCGGCAAGCTGGCGCTCCAGTACGCGCGGCTGGCCGTAGAGCACGCTTTCGTCGATGCGCAGCCGCGGCTTGCCCGCCCCTTCCGCCGGCGCCACGTACCAGAGCTCGGGCGGTTCGAGATGCAGCCACAGGTTCCCTGCCATGGCCAGCGTCGCGACACCGGCCGCCAGCGCACGCAGGCCGCGGCTGCCATCTACCAGCCGCCACACCAGCACAGCGCCGGCGAGCAGCAGCCACAGTTGGGGCAGGTAGTACAGGGCCCACAAGGTGGCCAGCAGGGCGCCCTCGGGCGCCAGACCGCGCGCGGCGATCAGCTTGCCCACCGGCAGCTCAGTCCACAGGGCGGTCAGCGGCAGCGGCAACAGCAGCAGGGTGAAGGCAATCAGCAGGCGCCCGGCGGCAACCCGGCGCCGTGCCGCAAGCAGCGCCAGCGAGGCCACGAGCGCCGCACCGGCAAAGGGCGACAGCAGCTCCGTCGCCTCGTACCACACCAGTTCGCCGGGATAGCCCTCCGCCACTATCTGCAGCACCAGCGTCAGCACGGCGAAGACCAGTACCGCGAGCACCAGGCTGGCGGCATCGGCCACCAGACTGCCAGCCAGCGGCGGACGCAGCAGCAGGATGCGGCCGAGTTGGTGCAGGTCGTCGACGAAGCTGCCGCGCCGCGGCTCCGGTGCTAGCTCCCCGGCCGCGGACGGGGGCGCACCGGCCGCCGTCGCCGCCACCTCGTCTGCCGGCCCGGAAAGCGGGGCCTCGTCGCCGGCGGGCTCCGACACGGCAGCACCGGCCATGCCGGCACGCAGGGCGGCCAGCCATTGCGCCCGCTGCGTACCGTCGGCGAAGGCGCTGTCGGCCACCGCCAGCACCTGCGGTACCGGCCCGAGCACGATGGCGATCCAGCCGGGCTGCTCCGAGACCTCGGCCACCCGCGACCACGGCAACAAGGAGACGCCCAGCCCCGATACGTCCTCGATGCCGCGCTCGGTCAGGCGCAGGCTGATCTCGCCGCTCGCCTCCGCATAGCTCCTGCCGAGGTAGCCGAACAGCCGGCGCCGCGCGGCGCTGGCGGACAGCAGGCCGGCCAGGACCAGCAGCACGATCAGCCCGGCCAGGGTGCCGCGGTCGCCGATGGCCTCGGCGCCGAACAGTATGCCGAGCACCGCGCCGACGACGATCCAGCCGAGCAAGTGCCGGCCCCCGGCCGCCGGCCCCTGGCCGACACGGCGATTCAGGCTCGCTGCCGACAGCTCGTAGGCGGCGCGCGCGGTGGCAGGGTCGAGGGTGTAGCGGATGGCGGAAGGGTGCATGGGGAATCCGGGGCAATGGGCCGGGCCGGCCGGCTGGCCCGAGGATTATGCCAGCTGCCTGAACCGGCCTGCACCCGCTGCGACCCACGGCTGCCCTAGCTCGACTGCTTGATCGCCAGCACCGCCTGGTTGCGCAAGGTGCGCAGCAGCGAGAGTTCCTTCTCGGTGATCTCGATCTCGCCGGCGTGCTCCTTCTCGGCGTAGATCAGCGCCACCGGCGCGTTCTTGATCGTCAGCGGGAACAGCACGAAAGTCTTGGCGCTGACGGACTGGCGATACCAGGCGGGGATGCGTTCGGCAATCTTGGCGTCGTCCACGTCGCTGATCAGGATGTCCACGCCCTTGGAGGTTGCGGCATGGAAGATGTCGGGCGTGAAGTTGAGGGTGAAGCGGAACTGCTTGGCCAGTTCGGTCACATCTGGGCCGAAGCCGAAACGGCCCTGCATGGTGTTGCTGCGGGCATCGCGGATGCACAGCAGCACCCGGCGAAAGCCCATCGCCCGGTACATGGTCTCGAGGATGATGCGCAGGATGTCGTTGAGCTTGAAGTCCTCGACCAGCGTATTGCTGATGTCCTGGATGCCGGCGGTGAGCACCGCCTGGGCATCGGCGGCCTTGCGGCCCTCTTCGCCGAAGTTGCCGGTATCGAGCGCCGGCGAACGGTTCTGCTCCAGCACCGCACCGCCCATGCTGCCCTCGCCGCCCTCTTCGTCCGCAGCGCTCGTGCCCGATGCGTATTTGCGCAGCTGCTGGCCGAAATGGGTCTGGCCGAGGTTGATGCGGATGATGCGGGCGAACTCGGTGACTTCCTCGATGGCGTGGTCTATCGCCTCCTTCAGCTCGGCCGCGTCCAGCGGCTGGGCGTCGGCGAAGCGGGCGGCGATGCGCTGCATCTCCTTCTTGCGCTGCTCCGGCGTCAGCGTCGCGATGGCCGAAGAGATCTCGTTCGACAGCGCCGACACTACCCGCAGACGGTCTTCCTGCGTGGCCGGCTTGCGCACCTTGCCGGCCGCCAGCTTGTGCATGGATTCGACGATGAGCGTCGGAAAACCCCAGCTGCGCGCGATGCCTATGCCCAGGTCCTCGAAGCTGATGCCCAGCACGCGCAGCGCCGCCACTTCTTCGGTACAGGACTTCTGCACCATCACGCGGCGGATCTCCTCGCTCTCTTCCGGAAAATAGAACTGGCTGAGCAGGCGCCCGAGGCTGTGGAAAACCGAGCAGATGAAGGCCTGCTCCAGGTCGCGGGTACGCGCCTTGGCGGAGATGTCCTTGGCCAGGATGCCGGCCAGGTTGGCGCGCAGGAACTCTTCCTTGAGCTGGCCGGCATTGCTCTTGTTCTGCAGATGCTCGAACAGCAGCACGGTGATGGCGATGTTGCGCACGGTATCGAAGCCGAGCACGATCACCGCGCGCGACACCGTGCTGATGCTGCCGCCGCCGGCCTGGCGGTAGGCCACCGAATTGACCAGGCGCAGGATCTTGTTGGTGAGCGAGAAGTCGCGCAGGATGGACACCGACAGCTTGGAGACGCTCTCGGATTCGCTCGATGCGATGCGGTTGATCGCGCTCACCGACTCCGACAGCGCGGGAAAGTCGCTCTTGTGGCGCATGCGCCGCAGCAGGAAGTCCACCGTGCTCTGGCGCGCCTCGGCCGACTGCGCCTCGTCCTCCGGCTCCAGCCAGGCAGCCAGCGCCTGCCGGAACGCGGCGGCACTCTCGAAGCGCTCGGCCGGATCGCGCGCCACCGCGCGCAGCGCGATGCCGGCCACCCGCTCGTCGAGCGGAATATCGTCGGGCAGCACCACCGGCTGGCTGACGATGCGCTGCATCACCATGTCGATGTTGTCGCCGGCGAAGAGCCGCCGCCCGGTCAGCAGTTCGATGAAGATGACGCCGGCGGCGAACACGTCGATGCGTTCGCTCACCGCGCGGCTGGCGATGTACTCGGGCGCCATGTAGGCCGGCGTGCCGGAGAAATCACCCTGGCCGGCATTGCCCGCCATGCGGCAGGCGATGCCGAAGTCCATCACCCGGACCGCGCCGCCCTCGTCCAGCAGCACGTTGCTCGGCTTGAGGTCGCGGTGGATGATGCCCTCGGCGTGGGCCTGGCCCACCGCCGCCAGGATCTGCACCATGATCTCGGCCGCGCGCACCGGCTGCAGCGCGCCTTCGCGCCGCATGCAGGCCGCCAGGCTCTCCCCGCGCACGTACTCGAACACCAGGTAGACGTCGCCGTCGGCCTCGCCGGCCTCGAAGATGGGCACGATGCCGGCATGACGCAGCGGACTGACGATGCGCGCCTCGGCCAGCAACACCTCGTTCTGCCCCGGTTTGTGCTCGGAAAAATGCAGCGTCTTGACCGCGACCTCGCGCTCCAGCTGCGGATCGAAAGCCCGATAGACGACGCTTTGCGCGCCGCGACCCAGCTCCCCCCTGATTTCGAACCGACCTATGTTCTTGTTCATTGCTGTTGCGTCGAACCCCGCCGGCGCCAGTGCGCCGCCTCCTGCCGGCAACCTACTACAAAATGGGTAGCTCTTCGAGGGTTTTCCGCGGCCCCGCGCGCAATATCGCCGGCCGCCGCAACCGCCCGGCCCGGGCCGGCGGGCGCGGCGTGGCGAGCGTGACAAATTCCCGCGCCAGGACTTGGTTCCTCGTTGAATTTGCTATCCAATACGAAAACACTACG
Organism: Azoarcus sp. DD4; assembly: GCF_006496635.1. Classification (NCBI taxonomy): domain Bacteria; kingdom Pseudomonadati; phylum Pseudomonadota; class Betaproteobacteria; order Rhodocyclales; family Zoogloeaceae; genus Azoarcus; species Azoarcus sp. DD4. The sequence goes on along the minus strand of NZ_CP022958.1, from coordinate 1,618,365 downwards.
CCAAGCATGGAAACCATGCGCAAGCCCGCTCCCCGCTCACTCCGGCTCGCTGCCCTGCACCTCGGCTGCGTGCTCGTGCTCGCGCTGGGCCAGGCGCCGGTCGTCGCGGCCGAGCTGCTGCGCGTGCTCGCCTGGCCGGGCTATGCCGACCCGGACATCGTGCAGGCCTTCGAAGCGCGCCACCGGGTGAAGGTCGAAATCACCTTCATCGGTTCGGACGACGTCATGTGGGAAAAGCTGGCCGTCGGCCAGGGCCGCGATTTCGATGTGTTCGCGGTGAATACCGCCGAGCTGCAGCGCTACATCGACACCGGCATCAGCGTGCCGGTCGATCAGCAGCGCATCCCCAACACCGGCCGGCAATTGCCGCGTTTCCGCGACCTCGCGGCCATTTCCGGCCTGGTACGCGACGGCAAGGCCTACGCGATTCCCTATACCTACTCGACGATGGGGCTGATCTACGACCGCCAGCGCTTCGCCACGCCGCCGGACTCCATCGCGGTGCTGTGGGACCCCGGCTATCGCGGCCAGATCCTCGCTTTCAACGGCAGCAGCCACAACTTCTCGCTGGCCGCACAGGCGCTGGGACTGGAATCGCCCTTCCGCATCCCGGAAGCGCAGATGCGCGACGCCATCGACAAGCTGATCGCCCTGCGCCGCAATGTGCTTACCTTCTACAGCCTGCCGGAGGAGTCGGTGGAACTGTTCCGCAGCCAGCGCATCGCCGTGATGTTCGCCAACTACGGCACCCAGCAGGTACAGCAGCTGCGCAAGGCCGGCATCAACATCGGTTACGTGCTGCCGCGCGAAGGCGTGTTCGCCTGGCTGGACTGCTGGTCCATCACCCGCGGCGCGCGCAACCGCGCCCTGGCCGAAGCCTGGATAGACCACATGCTGGACCGCGCCGCGAGCAAGGCGCTAGTCGACCGTCAGGGCCTCGCCAACACCACCGACAGCACCGGCGCTCCTGCCGCAGCCGACCGCATCATCTGGCTGCAGCCGGTGGAAGACGTGGGCCGGCGCACCGCGCTGTGGGAGCAGATCCTGTCGGGCGAGCGGCACGTGGCCGACCGCTCTCCGCACTGAAGCGCCCGCCATGCGCATCAATCTCGGCCTCAAGCTCGGTGTCCTGCTGGCAAGCTTTGCGATGCTTGCCGCCGGCCTGACCGGCTACTACTCCTATTCCGCCAGCCGCAACATGCTGATCGATGCGGCTGAAAGCGCCCAGCTCACGGCCACGCAGGTGCTGGCACGGCGCTTCTCGACCGCGGTCGGCGAGGCCGCCGACGATGCCATCCAGCTCGCGCTGCAGCCGCGGACCCAGCGCGTCGGCGCCAACCCCGACGCCATCGGCGTACAGGCGGACAAGGACGCGCTCACCGAGCAGTTCGTCGCCCTGCTGAGCGCCAATCCGGAGTACTTCCAGATCCGGCTCATCAGCGCCGGCATGCACGGGCTGGAGATCGTGCGTGTCGACCGCGACGGCGACCGCCTTGCCCGCATGCACGGCGACGAGCTGCAGGAAAAAGGGCACTACCCCTATGTCTTCAAGACGCTCGCGCTCGGCAGCGGCGAGGTGCATTTTTCCGACATCGGCATCAATCACGAACGCGGTGCGCACAGCGGTCTCGGCCAGCCCAGCCTGCTGGTGGCGACGCCGATACGCGGCGAACAGGGCGAAGCCTACGGACTGATCGTCGTCAATGTCGATCTCAACGGCCTGTTCGGCCAGTTGCGTCGCGACCTGCCGGAAGCCTATCAGGTGTACCTGACCAACCAGCGCGGCGACTTCCTCGTTCATCCGGACGACACGCAGACCTTCGGCTTCGACCAGGGCCGCCGCATCCTGGTGCAGGACAGCTTCGCCCCTACCGCTGCCATCGTCCAGGGCCAGGCCGGCCAGGTGGTGACGACGCAGGCGACCGCCACCGGCGGCGACGAAGTGGTGGCCAGCTTCGTCAAGCACCCCTACGGCGATCCGCTTACCGGCCAGTTCGTCATCTTCGGCCTGACCCAGCCGCTGGGCGGCGTGCTGCGTGAATCCCGCGAGCTGGGCGAAGCCATCGTGCAGATCGTGATCGGCTTCAGCCTGCTGGCCATCCTGCTGGCCGTCGTCACCTCGCGCGCCGTCACCGAGCCTCTCAAGAACATGGTGGCGGCGGTGCGCCGCTTCCCGGACGACGACGCGATGCAGGCGCTGCCGCTCACCCGCAGCGACGAGATCGGCGTGCTGGCCTGCAGCTTCAAGGACATGCAGACGCAGACCCGCGCCTACCTCGACGATCTGCACGAAAGCCGCAGTGCGCTCGCCCAGCTGGCAAGCCACGATCCGCTGACCGGCCTGGCCAACCGCCGCCACTTCCAGGAACGGCTGGAGCACGCCATCGCCACCAGCCGGCGCACCGGCCAGGCGCTCGCCCTGCTCTACATCGACCTCGACAACTTCAAGGACATCAACGACCGCTACGGCCATGCCAGCGGCGACCTCGTGCTACAGGCGGTGGCGCAGCGGCTGCGCCACACCGTGCGCGAGATCGACACCGTGGCGCGCCTGGGCGGCGACGAGTTCGTGATCCTGTTCGACGCCGTGATCGGCCGCGACGACGTCGTCCGCATCGCCGACAAGCTGCTGGCCGCCCTGCGCCAGCCCGTACTGACCCACGGCCATGCGCTCAAGGTGCTGGCCAGCATAGGCATCAGCCTCTACCCGCAGGACGGCGAGACCGCCGATGCCCTGCTGAGCCACGCCGACCGTGCGATGTACCACTCCAAGACCAGCGGCCGCGACAGCTACCGCTTCTTCGACTCGCTGGAACGCTGACGCGCGCCTACCGGACTACCCGCTTGTCACTACGCGGGCCGGGCGGGAGCGCTCAGGCCGGATCGAGCCGCAGCACTCTGCCGTCGCCGTCGTCCAGCAGCCACAGGCGGCCATCCGGCCCCTGGCGCACGTCGCGGATGCGGATGCCCTGGTCGGTCAGCAAGCGTTCTTCCTTCACCACCTTGTCGCCGTCCAGCACCAGCCGCGCCAGCAGGCGGAACTTGAGCGCGCCGGCAAAGACATTACCCTTCCAGGCCGGGAAGGCATCGCCGCTGTAGAACGCCAGCCCGGACGGCGCGATCGACGGCGTCCATTGCCACCGCGACGGCTCCACATCGGCGCGCTCCGCGCCCTCGCCGATACGAAAGCCGGTAACGTACTCGCGGCCGTGGGTGATCACCGGCCAGCCGTAATTGCGCCCGGCCAGCACCCGGTTGAGTTCGTCGCCGCCCTGCGGGCCGTGCTCGGTCGCCCACAGTTCGCCGGTCTGCGGATGAAGCGCCGCGCCCTGCACGTTGCGGTGGCCGTAAGACCAGATCTCCGGCAGCACGCCCGGCCGGCCGGCGTAAGGATTGTCCGCCGGCACGCCGCCGTCCGGGCGGATGCGCACGATCTTGCCGAAGTGGGTGCCGAGATCCTGGGCGCGGTCGCGCTCGCTGTAGCGGTCGCCCAGGGTGATGAAGAGATTGCCGGCACGGTCGAACACCAGCCGAGAACCCCAGTGGTTGTTGCCGTCGACCGCGTCGCGCTGGGTGAAGATCACCTTCAGCTCCGTCAGCCGCAGCCCGGCCAGATCCAACGTGGCACTCGCCACCGCGCTGCGGGCACCGCCGCTGGCGGGCTGCGCATAAGAGAAATAGATGCGGCGGCTGGAGGCGAAGTCGGGCGCCAGCACCACGTCGAGCAGGCCGCCCTGGCCGCGCGCATGCACCGCGGGCACGCCGGCGATCGGTGGCGACAGCTCGCCGCTGGCCGAGACGATGCGCATCCGCCCCGGCCGCTCGGTCACCAGCAGCCGGCCATCGGGCAGGAAGGCCAGCGCCCACGGGTTTTCCAGCCCGCGTGCGACCTCGGTGATGCGGATCGGCCCGGCCTCGCTCTGCGACACCGCGTCGGCCCTCGCCGACAGGGGCAGGGCGAGCGTCCCGCCTAACAGCGCGGCCGTCAGGGTGAGAGCGGAAAGGGACAGCGGGGTGGCGGACATCGGCAATCTCCTGAAGAATCCGGGCGGACGACGCCCCGGCGACCTGTTGAGGACACCGACAGGCGCTGCCGGGTTCAAGCCCGAGCCATTCCACTGGATTTTCGACCGCCATGCCCCAGACATCCGCCGCGTGCCCTCCCACCTTCCTCACCCTGCTGCGTGCGGCCTATGGCTTGGCACTGGCGGCGATATTCTGGCTGGCGGTGCAACCGGCGCCGGACATCGTGGTGCTGTTCTCGTGGCAGGACAAGGTCGAGCATGCCCTGCTGTTCTGCGCGCTGGCCGTGTCCGGCCTGGCGGCCTGGCGCTCGCGCCCGGCCGCCATCGTCGTCGGCCTGATGCTCTACGGCGCGGCGATGGAAGTGGCGCAGTCCTTCACCGCATTTCGCGTCGGCGACCCCTGGGACTGGCTCGCCGACGCCATCGGCGTGCTGGCCGCACTGCCGCTGCTACGCCTCTTGCCGCAGCGCTGGCTGACGGGCGCAAGGCACTCGTCCGGAGCGGACGCTTAAGCGGTATCATTGCGCACCCAAAAAAAGGGCGGCAGCACCCGATAAGCCCTTTTTCGATCAATGACTTGCCCAGCCCCGACGCAACACGCCGCAGCCATGAGCCACAACCGCAAGGTCCTCGAACTACTCGCCCCCGCCAAGACCGCCGATATCGGCATCGAGGCCATCAACCACGGTGCCGACGCCGTCTACATCGGCGGGCCGTCCTTCGGCGCGCGCTCGGCGGCGGAGAACACCGTGGCCGACATCGCCCGCCTGTGCGCGCACGCCCACCGCTACCACGCGAAGATCTTCGTCGCGCTCAACACCATCCTGCGCGACGACGAACTCGAAGCCGCCCGCCAGCTGGTGTGGCAGGTATATGAGGCCGGCGCCGACGCGCTGATCGTGCAGGACATGGGCCTGCTGGAACTGGACCTGCCGCCCATCCAGCTGCACGCCAGCACCCAGACCGACATCCGCGACGCCGCCAAGGCGCGTTTCCTGCAGGACGTCGGCTTCTCGCAGATCGTGCTGGCGCGCGAACTCAGCCTCAAGCAGGTGCAGCAGATCGCCGCCGCCACCGATTGCCAGCTCGAATACTTCGTGCACGGCGCGCTGTGCGTGGCCTACAGCGGCCAGTGCTACATCAGCCACGCCCACACCGGGCGCAGCGCCAACCGCGGCGAGTGCTCGCAGGCCTGCCGGCTGCCCTACGACCTCGCCGACAAGGACGGCAACATCGTCGCCAGCGACCAGCACATGCTGTCGATGAAGGACAACAACCAGAGCGCCAACCTGCGCGCGCTGGCCGACGCCGGGATCAGCTCGTTCAAGATCGAGGGCCGCTACAAGGACCTCTCCTACGTCAAGAACATCACCGCTCACTACCGCCAGCTGATCGACGAACTGATCGACGGCGCCGACGGCGAGTACAGCCGCGCCTCGTCCGGGCGCAGCCAGTTCCTGTTCACGCCGCGCCCGGAAAAAACCTTCAACCGCGGCTACACCGACTACTTCGCCAACGAACGCCAGCACGGCATCGAGGCCTTCGAGTCGCCCAAGTTCGTCGGCGAGGCCATAGGCCGGGTGACCAAGATCGACAGCCGCCAGCGCAGGTTCTTCGACGTCGAGCGTACCGAGCCCATCCACAACGGCGACGGGCTGGCCTACTACAACCCCAAGGGCGACCTCGTCGGCCTGCGCATCAACACCGCCGAGCAGCTCGCCGACGGCACAGACCGGCTGTTCCCGTCCGACGCGCTACCGGCCGACCTGGTGCCCGGCACCGCGGTCTTCCGCAATCACGACCACGCCTTCGAACGGCTGCTGGAGAAGAAATCCGCCGAGCGCCGGGTCCGGGTGGATCTGCGCCTGTACGACACCGCCGACGGCTACGGCCTCGGCCTCACCGACGAAGACGGCGTGCAGGTCGACGTCACCGTGACCTGTGTGCGCGAACCGGCGCAGAACGTGGAACGCGCCCTTGCCGGCCTGCGCGACAACCTCGCCAAGCTGGGCAACACCATCTTCACCGTCGGCGAACTCCGGCTGGACGTGGCCGGCGCGCCCTTCATCCCCGCCTCCATGGTGAACGGCCTGCGCCGCGAAGCCTGCGACAAGCTCGAAAGCGCGCGCCTCGCCGCCCATCCGCGCCCACCGCGCGCCGCGGCGGTCGAACCGCCGGCGCCCTACCCGCAGGATGCGCTGTCCTATCTCGCCAACGTGCTCAACGACAAGGCGCGCGCCTTCTATGCGAAGCACGGCGTCAGCCTGATCGAAGCGGCCTACGAGGCCAACGAAGAGACCGACGAAGTCTCGCTGATGATCACCAAGCACTGCCTGCGCTACAGCTTCAACCTGTGTCCGAAGGAAGTGAAAGGCATCCGGCCCGAGCCGATGACGCTGATGAACGGCAAGGAAAAGCTGACCTTGCGCTTCGACTGCAAGCGCTGCGAAATGCATGTGGTGGGCAAGCTCAAACCGCACGTCGCCCATCTGCACCAGCACGTACCGGCGCAGAAGCTGCAGTTCTACGCCTCGCGGCCGACGGTCTGAGAGGCGCTTCGCGCCTAGTAGTGCGGCGGGATCTCGTCTTCCGGGCGCAGGCGCGCGGCCGGCTGGGCGGACTGCACCTGCTGGGCGAGCTGGCGTAGCTGCTGCTGCAACAGATCGATCTGCTGCTGCTGGCGGTAGACGGTGCGATTGAGTTCGTCGAGCTGGTCTTCGGCCAGCATCTGCTTGGCTTCGAGGCGTTCCAGGCGGTCTTCCATGGGGGTTCCGGGGCGATGGCAGGGCGCGATTCTAGCCCTCCGCCACCGCCCCGGCCACGAAAGCGGTGCCGAAACTCAGCGCGTCGCCGCCATTGCAGCCACCGCGGCGGTCAGCGCCGGCACGATCTCCGCACCATCGCCGGCATCCAGCAGTTCGCGCGCATGCTCTATCAGCGCCTGGGCCTCGTCCTCCTGTTTGCCGACCTTCAACTCCGCGGCAAAGCGCCCGATGCTGCCCGCGACCAGGCGGGTGATGCGACCGTTCTCGCCCGCCACCTTGGAGGTCTTGATCGCATTGGCGATCAGGTCGGTGATGATGGCGTGGTAATCCTTGTCGGCCACGGCATCCTCCTATTCTTCGACCAGTTCGGCGTTGTAGTTCTTCAGGCGCTGGCCGGCAGCAACACCGAGGATCTTGGCCAGCCAGGGCGGCGGCGAGTCGGTCATCATGTGCTGGAACTCGGCCAGCACCACCGCGGCCTCGCCGCCCTCGATGCGCTTGATCGGGTAGATGCCGCCCTTGATGACCTTGGCCGCGGCCGGACCGCCGACCGAGACCACGTAGAGCACATGGCAGTCGGAGATGAGCTGGACGCGGAAACCGTTCTTGTCTTCGGCGAAATCGGCCTCGAGCGCGTCGCGGATGCCGACCAGGCGGGCTTCGGTGGTCGACACCTGGTAGACCAGGTAGCGCACACAGGAACCGAAATGGCCATTGAGCGCCTCGCCGCTGTCTGACGCGAGCGCCACCCGCACCGAGCCCGGCATGTCGCCTTCCTCGTAGGGCTGCACCGGCGGCAGCACCTCGCCGTCGGCGTCACCCCAGAGGATGCGCACTGCCAGCTTCATCGCTTCCAGGCCGATGCCGATGTCCTCGCCGTCTTCCTCGCCGTCGGCGCTGGCGAAAGCGGTCTTGAGATCGGTGACGGTCACGGTGCGCAGCTCGTCGACGTCGATCTGGTCGCTGCCGATGCGGTTCTGCAACACGTCGATCAGTTGCGGCAGGGTGATGCCGGGCATGGCCCGCGCCGCCAGCGCCACGCGCAAGGCGGCATCACGGGTGATCGGGGCTGGACTCTGTTGCATGGGAGAGACTCCTCTGTCGGGGATTTTCACAATCTCCAAAGCACGATGAGTGCCAACCGGCATCGTCGCAGCACCTTCCTCCAAGCCGCTGATTCCATTGAACTCATGCAAAGCCGCCGGCGGTAGGTCGACGCCGCGGCAATGTCACACGCTCGACAATTGCCCGCTCCGCTCCGGCGCAGACGGCGCAAAGCGGTCCAGCAGGAAATCGATGAAGGCACGCACCCGTGCCGGCTGGTTGCGGCGCGCCGGATACACCGCGTAGAGGTCGGCGGTGGGCAGGGTGTAGTCCGGCAGTACCGCGCGCAAGCGGCCGCTTTCCAGGTACTTCGCCAGATCCCATTCCGAGCGGATGAGGATGCCGTGGCCGTCCAGCGCCCAGCCCAGCACCACATCGCCGTCGTTGGAGGACAGCGTGCCGCGCACCTTCACCGTCTCCACATGGCGGCCGCTCGACAGCCGCCAGATGCCGTAGGCGTCGTCGTTCTGGCGGTGAAGGATGCAGGCGTGGCGGGTGAGTTCGGCCGGTGTCTGCGGCGCACCGTGCGTTTCGAGATAGGCCGGCGAGGCGCACAGGAAGCGGCGGTTGCTCATCAGCTTGCGCGCCGACAGGCGGCTGTCCGGCAGTTCGCCGAAGCGGATCGCGAGGTCGAAGCCGGTGGCGACGAGGTCGATGGGCGCGTCGGTGAGCTGCAACTGCACCTCCACTTCCGGATGCTGGCGCGCGAAGGCGGACACGATGGGCGCGATCGTGGTGCGGCCGAAGCCGAGCGTGGCGTTGACCCGCAGCAGGCCCTTGGGCGCGGCGCGCCGATTGCCCAGCGAGGCTTCCATATCCTCGATGTCGGCAAGGATGCGGCGCGCGTGTTCGAGGTAAAGCTCGCCCTCGTCGGTGAGGCTCACCCGCCGCGTGCTGCGGTTGAGCAGGCGCACGCCGAGGCGCTGCTCGATCTGCGCCAGCCGCTTGCTGACCGCTGGCGGCGTCAGGTTGAGTTCGCGCGCGGCGGCGGTGAAGGAACCCTTGTCGGCGAGCAGCAGGAAGAAGGCGAGTTCGGAAGGAGCGTCCATTTTTAACTTTTTCGACCTAATGATTTTAATTCTTATCGATTCTACGTCTTCTGGAATTCAATAAGCTTCGCTCCGTTCGCTGCCGCTTGCAGCGCCCCCAAGGAGGAAAGCCCCATGAAAATCATCGACATCCGTGAAGTCACCAAGCCGATCAAGTCCAACATCCGCAACGCCTACATCGACTTCAGCAAGATGACGCTGAGCCTGGTGGCGGTGGTCACCGACGTGATCCGCGACGGCAAGCCGGTGATCGGCTACGGCTTCAACTCCAACGGCCGCTACGGCCAGGGCAGCCTGATCCGCGAGCGCTTCCGCCCGCGCCTGCTCGAAGCCGCACCGGAATCCCTGATCAACGATGCCGGCGACAACCTCGATCCGCACAGGATCTGGGCGACGATGATGACCAACGAGAAGCCCGGCGGCCACGGCGAGCGCTCGGTGGCCGTGGGCACCATCGACATGGCGGTATGGGACGCGGTGGCGAAGATCGCCGGCAAGCCGCTCTACCAGCTGCTGGCCGAGCAGTACGGCACCGGTACGCCCGATCGCAAGGTGTTCGTCTATGCCGCCGGCGGCTACTACCACCCGGGGCAGGATCTGGAAGCGCTGAAGAACGAGATGCGCGGCTACCTGGACCGCGGCTACAAGGTGGTCAAGAAGAAGATAGGCGGCGCCCCGCTCGCCGAGGACCTGCGCCGCATCGAGGCCATTCTTTCCATCCTGCCCGCGGGCTGCAAGCTGGCGGTGGATGCCAACGGCCGCTTCGACCTGCCCACCGCGATCGACTACGCCAAGGCGCTGTCGCAGTACGACCTGTTCTGGTACGAGGAGGCCGGCGACCCGCTGGACTATGCGCTGCAGGCCGAACTGGCGAACCACTACGCAGGCCCGATGGCCACCGGCGAGAACCTGTTCTCGATGCAGGACGCGCGCAACCTGATCCGCTACGGCGGCATGCGCCCCGACCGCGACTGGCTGCAGTTCGACTGCGCGCTGTCCTACGGCCTGGTCGAATACCTGCGCACGCTGGAGATGCTGAAGGACAACGGCTGGTCGCCCAGCCGTTGCATTCCCCACGGCGGCCACCAGATGTCGCTCAACATTGCCGCCGGCCTCGGCCTCGGCGGCAACGAGTCCTACCCCGACCTGTTCCAGCCTTACGGCGGCTTCCCCGACGGCGTCAAGGTGGTCGACAGCCATATCGAGATGCCCGAGCTGCCCGGCATCGGCTTCGAGGGCAAGGCCGACCTCATCGCCGAGATGCGCGCGCTGGCGAGCTGATTCTCGTAGTAGCGCGATAGCGGCCTCCCTTCGCGGGGCTCGGCCGCCATCGCTCGTTTCATCTGTGAACGTGACGATGCATGGGCCTAGGCGCCGGCGTCGTCGCCGACCAGGCCCGACGGCGCACCGTCGTTCAGGCGGGCGACGTCGCGCACGTTCTTCTGGACGGCAATCGCCGCGAACAGGCTCAGGAGGAAGGACATCGCATAGAAGCCCTTTTCGCTCGACGCCAGCGTCGCGTTCCACAGGCCGATGGCCAGCAGCAGTACCGCCAGCATGAAGGACAGCCAGCACAGCCCGTGGTAGATCCCGGTTGTCGGTGTACCTTCGAGCCGGTCGCGCACCGTCTTCTGTAAGGACACCGCGGCGAACAAGCCATACATCAGGACGGTGAAGTAATAGCCCTTTTCGTTGAGCTGCATGTCGGCATTCCAGAGACCGACGAGATAGGTGAGCGCGCCGATGAACAAGGCTGCCCACGAAGCCCCGATGAAGGCGCCAGTAGGTTTGTGCATGTGCGGAGGCAACTGCATGATTCATCCTTCGGAGTAAATGACGTGTCAATATATATTCAATTGACATTAATTTGCCAGCTCGACCGGGGGCGATTCCGGCCGGCGTCGCGGAGACGACTTCCGGTAGCATCGGGCTGATTCGCGCTCAAGCCACGACAACGATGGCCGTTGAGGACACAACGAACTCTCTCAGGACCGCTCCCATGACCGTCAAGGCCCGTCTCATCCTGCTTTCCCTGCTCGGCTCGGCCGGCATGCTGGCCATCGGCCTGTACGCGCTGTTCGAGCTGTCCGGCTTCAACCTCGCCATGGCCGACTCCTTCGCCCGCATCAAGGCCGGCGAATCCTCGCTGGTCGCGGTCGGCCGCGCGCAGGCGGCCTTCAAGACCCAGGTGCAGGAGTGGAAGAACGTGCTGATCCGCGGTAACGATGCCGCCACCTACGAGCGCCACCTGAAGGGCTTCGAGCACGAGGAAGCGCTGGTGCAGCAGGAACTGGCCAAGGTGCAGCCCTATGCCCGTGAAGCCCTGCCCGGGATCGACATCGGCGCCCTGCTCGCCGAGCACCGGCAGATGGGGCAGCGCTACCGCGAAGCGCTGAAGCGCTTCGATGCCAACGACCCCGAAACCGGCAAGGCGGTCGACAAGGCGGTGCGCGGCATGGACCGCACCTTTGCCGGCGGCCTAGACAAGCTCGTCGAAGCCATCCAGGCCCACGAGGCGGCCACGCTCAACGACACGCTCGCGGCCGCCGGCCACACCCACGCCACGGTGCGGACCAGCCTGCTGGTGGTGCTGGTGGTGCTGATCGGCGCAATGGGCACGATGGCGACACTGATGGTCCAGCGCATCGTGCGGGCCCTGACCGGTCTGGCTGCGACGATGAACCGTGCCGCGCGCGAACGCGACCTGCGCCTGCGGGCCGCGGCGGACGGCCAGGACGAGATCGCCGCCACCGGCCGCGGCTTCAACAGCATGCTCGAAACCTTTCAGCAGCTGGTCCGCCAGATCAACGAGCAGGCGGGCAGCGTCGCCGGCAACACGGCAGACGTGGCGCGTGCGGTGGGACACATCGACGGCAGCGTGAGCGTGCTCAACGACTCCACCGCCACCGTGGCCGCCTCCATCGAACAACTCACCGTGTCGATCAACCATGTGCGTGACAACGCCGCCCAGACCCTGGACATCACCCGCGAGTCGGCCCGGCTGGCCAACGAGGGCGGCGAGGTGGTCGGCCGCACGGTCGGCCGCATGCTCGACACCGCCGGCCGCGTGCGCGAAGCCGCCCGCAACGTGGACGAACTCGGTGCCCACTCCTCCGCCATCGGCGACATCGTGCAAGTCATCCGCGAAGTGGCCGAGCAGACCAACCTGCTCGCCCTCAACGCCGCCATCGAGGCAGCCCGCGCCGGCGAGCAGGGTCGCGGCTTCGCGGTGGTGGCGGACGAAGTGCGCAAGCTCGCCGAACGCACCGCGCAGGCAACGCGCGAGATCGGCGTGAAGATCGCCGCCGTCCAGCAGCAGGCCGGCCAGGCAGTGGAGGAAATGCGCCAGATGGTCGAGCAGGTCAACGCCGATGCCGAACTCGCGCGCGAAGCCGGCGAGGTGATCGTGCACATCCAGGACCGCACCCGCCGCGTCGTCGACGTCGCCAGCGAGATCAGCGCGGCGCTGCACGAGCAGGCGGTGGCGAGCGACACCATTGCCCGCCAGCTGGAAACCATCGCCCGCTCCAGCGACCAAAGCACCGCCGCGCTTGGCGATACGACGCGTTCGGTGCGCAGCCTGGAAGGCATGGCCGCCCGCATGCACGAGGCGGCGGCGCAGTTCAGCGTCTAGCGTCCCTGCCCGCCGGGCAGTGGCGGGCGAGCGCCCAGGCGACGTGCTCGCGTACCAGCGCCGACGGGTCGTCCGAACGCGCGCGCAGCGCGGCAAGCACCTCCGGCGTCGTCGGCGCATTGCCGAGCGCCACCGCGATGTTGCGCAGCCAGCGTTCATGGCCGATGCGATGGATGGCGCTGCCGGCGGTGCGCTCGTCGAACTCGGCCGCCGTCCAGGCGAAGAGCTCGCACAGCGTCGCCTGGTCCAGCCGGTGGCGCGGCGAGAAGTCCGGCTCGGCGGTAATCCTGGCGAAGCGGTTCCACGGACAGACCAGCTGGCAGTCGTCGCAGCCGTAGATGCGGTTGCCGACGAGCGGTCGCAGGTCTTCCGGGATGGCGCCGTCCAGCTCGATGGTGAGATAGGAAATGCAGCGCCGCGCATCCACCCGGTAGGGCTCGACGATGGCGCCGGTGGGGCAGGCGTCGATGCAGGCGTGGCAGCTGCCGCAGTGCGGCGTGACCGGCGCATCCACCGGCAGCGGCAGGTCGGTGAACAGCTCGCCGAGGAAGAACCAGGAGCCGGCGCTGCGATCGAGCAGCAGGGTGTGCTTGCCGCGCCAGCCCAGCCCGCTGCGGCTGGCAAGCTCCACCTCCAGCACCGGCGCCGAATCGACGAACACCCGGTAGCCATGCGGCGCAACCGCGGCGATGCGGTCGGCCAGCTGCTGCAGACGCTTGCGCAAGACCTTGTGGTAGTCGCGCCCCAGCGCGTAGCGCGACACATAGGCCCGCGCCGGATCGGCCAGCGCCGCCCCGGCATCGTCCGCCTGCGGCCAGTAATCCATCCGCGCGCTGATCACCCGCAGCGTACCGGGCACCAGTTCGGCCGGACGGGCGCGCTTCATGCCGTGGCGCGCCATATAATCCATGCCGCCGTGAAAGCCGGCCGCCAGCCAGCGCTCGAGGCCTTCTTCGGCGCTGCCCAGATCGATATCGGCAATCGTGACCGCACCGAATCCGAGCTCCGTGCCCCATTGCCGGATACGCGCCACGAGCGCGGCCAGGCTTTCCGTTTCCCCCGTCACCGAGAGGTTTTCATGATCAGCATCGTTCTCTCCGCCGATGATAGCGATGCGCGCCTGCAAGCGCACTTGCCGGGCGAGGACGACACCCTCGCGCTGGGCGCCGCGCTGGCCGCGGCCCTGCAACCGGGCCTGCACATCTGGCTGCAGGGCAACCTCGGCAGCGGCAAAACCACCCTCACCCGCGGGCTGCTGCGTGCACTCGGTCACACCGGCAAGGTGAAGAGCCCGACCTACACCTTGATTGAACCTTACTCAGTTTCTAGATTAGACTTATATCACTTTGATTTTTATCGCTTCAACGCGCCGGAAGAGTACCTGGATGCTGGGCTGGACGAATATTTCGCCGGACAGGGCGTATGCATTGTGGAATGGCCTGACAAGGCGCTGCCCTATCTCGACCAACCCGACATCGAACTTCGGCTCGATCCGGAAGGAGACGGCCGTGTCGCAAACGTCGCAGCAAGAAGCGAGGCGGGGCGAACATGCGTGATCGAACTGGCCAATCTGCTGAAACAAACCCCGCCTCCAGGCGCGGCCTGAGCCGCCGGGAGCTGCTCAAGTTCACCGGTGCCTCGCTGACCCTGCTGGTCACGCGCACCGGCCACGCCGCGGCCAGCCTGCTGGCGGTGCGGGTCTGGCCTGCCGAGGAATACACCCGGATCACACTGGAAGGCACGGCCGAGCCCAAATTCACCCACATGCTGGTGAAGGATCCGGAACGCCTGGTGGTCGATCTCGAAGGCGTCGAACTCAACAGCGTATTGCAGTCGCTGCCCTCCAAGGTGCTCGACACCGACCCCTACATCCGCCTGATCCGCGCCGGCCAGAACCGGCCCGGCGTGGTGCGTGTGGTCATCGAACTGAAGGCCGAGACCAACCCGCAGGTGTTCACGCTGAAGCCGGTAGGCGACTACGGCCACCGCCTGGTGCTGGACCTCTACCCCACCCAGCCGGCCGACCCGCTGCTCGCACTGATCCAGAAGCCCTCGCCGATGGACGCCGCCGCCGGCGACAACGGCAGCGGCGTCCAGCAAGCCACCCGCGAACTGCGCCCGCCGCCGCACAACGATGCCCCGCAGGCCGCCAAGCGCAATGTGCCGCAGGTAAACCGCCTGTTCACCGTGGTGCTCGACCCCGGCCACGGCGGCGAAGACCCCGGTGCGGTCGGCCGTGCCGGCAGCTACGAGAAGAACGTCACCCTGTCGATCGGCCGCCGCCTCAAGCGCAAGATCGACAGCGATCCCGGCATGCGCGCGGTGCTCACCCGCGACGGCGACTTCTTCGTGCCGCTTGCCCAGCGCGTCACCCGCGCCCGCAAGGTCCAGGCCGACCTCTTCGTCTCCATCCACGCAGACGCCTTCGTACGCCCCGAAGCGCGCGGCAGCTCGGTGTTCGTGCTGTCGGAAAGCGGAGCCTCCAGCTCGGCCGCACGCTGGCTGGCGCAGAAGGAAAACGATGCCGACCTCATTGGCGGCGTCAACCTCGCCAGGCAGGACGGCCACCTCGCCCGCACCCTGCTCGACCTCTCGCAGACCGCCACCATCAACGACAGCCTCAAGCTCGGCAAGGCGGTACTGTCCGAACTCGGCGACATCAACACCCTGCACAAGGCCCATGTGGAACAGGCCGGCTTCGCGGTGCTGAAGGCGCCGGACATCCCGTCCATCCTGGTCGAGACCGCCTTCATCAGCAATCCCGAAGAAGAGCGCCGCCTCAACGACGACGCCTATCAGGACAAGATGGCCGACGCCATCCTGCGCGGAATCAAGCGCTACTTCGAAAACAACCCGCCCAACCCGCGGACCAAGGTCGCGCAGCTGGGTTGAGTCGGGTTTGTTTGGTCAGGTCTGGTCGAGTCGGACTGGCTGGCCCGGCCTGACGCCGGGCCTTGCCCTGCTCCGGCGGTCGAGGACCGCGGCGGCCGGATGTCGTGGCTCGCCGCTTCAGTGCGCGTCGACAGGCCACCGCGTCAACACGCCGCAGCGGGCGAAGGCGACACTTCTGAAGTGATGGGCGAATAGTCCCCGTATTCGTCGGGCCACGAAGTCAGGATCTCGAAGCCGCCATCCGTTACGGCCACCATGTGCTCCCACTGTGCCGACAGGGAGCGATCCTTCGTCACGACCGTCCAGCCGTCAGCCAACTGCTTCGTCCCTGGTCTGCCCGCATTGAGCATTGGCTCGACAGTGAAGATCATGCCCGGCTCTAGCACCAGACCCGCGCCCGGCCGGCCGAAGTGCAGCACCTGCGGTTCGTCATGATAGACAGTCCCGATGCCATGACCGCAGAAGCCGCGCACGACGCTGAATCCCTCGCGGTGCGCGACGGTCTGAATGGCGTGGCCAACATCGCCCAGTGTTGCGCCAGGGCGCACCGCCAGAATGCCGGCGCGCAGCGCCTCATAGGTCGTGCGCACCAGGCGCCTGGCAAGAATTCCCGGTTCCCCAACAAAATACATGCGGCTGGTATCACCGTACCAGCCGTCCTTGATGACGGCGACGTCGACGTTGATGATGTCGCCATCCTTCAGACGTTTGCAGGAAGGGATCCCGTGGCAAACGACATGGTTGACGGAAGTGAGGATGGTGTTCGGATAGCCGTTGTAGCCCACGTTGGCAGGGATGGCCTTCAATTCGTCGACGATGTAGTCGTGGCAGATCCTGTCCAGTTCGCCCGTGGTAATGCCTGGCCTGACGTGCTCGGCAATCATCCTGAGCACGTCTGCCGCCAATGCGCCTGCGCGCCGCGCCATCCCGATCTCCGAGTCCGAACGGATGGGAACGTTGTTCCTGACCGTCACGCCGCCTCCGGCTCGACGGCCGGCCGAACGGCAGCCGGGATGAGATCCGCAGCCTGATGTGCCTGAATCAGCAACTGGCAGATGTCGCCATAGCTCAACGTGGGATTGAGTTCGGCCAACATGCCGACTCGAAGCCAGTGTTCGGCTTGCGCGTTGATGGAGCGACTGAGCGCAGCGCTGGTGGAGCGCAGGTTTTCGTGCATCTGCTCGGAGATCTTCAGAATTCCCATGCTTATACCGGATATATGATTAGTAGTCGTTTCATATATTAGCATGGGTGCTTTGACAGCCAAACGTCAGCCTTCAAGAGAACTGAAAGCGGACTCAGGGTCGGCAACGCTAGCCCGACGGCCCAGTACACCCTCAGCCCGGAACCCCCGCCCCCATACACCGTCCACCACGGCGACATTCCACCAGCCGAGGATTCCCCGACGTGACCACGCCACCCCTGCCCCGCCTTGCCGCCCTTCTTTTCACCCTCGGCGCAAGCCCGGTCTTCGCCGCCCAGCCGCTGGAGGTCAGTCTTGCCGGCGTGCAGCATGCGCGCGGCAGCGTCCGGGTCGGCCTTTACGCCGATCCCAAGACTTTCCGCAAGGAAGCGCAGGCCTACGCGGTGGAGCAGGTGCCGGCTGCGGCCGGCACGGTGACGGTCCGTTTCACTGAGGTGCCGCCCGGGCGCTACGCGATCATGGCCTACCACGACGAAGACGGTAACGGCGAACTCAACCGCCGCCTGGGCATGTTCCCGACCGAGGGCTACGGGCTGTCGAACAATCCGTCGGTGATCGGTCCGCCGGCCTTCGACGACAGCGCCTTCGATGTCGGCGAAGGCGCGCAGAGTGTCGGCATCGAGATGCGCTACTGAAGAGGGAGAACGGCGCCGGTAGCAACTGCCGCCGGCGCCGTGGCCGATGCGCTCAGACGCTCGGCAGCCGGGCCGGCGTGCGCGGATCGATGTTGGCCTTGAGGCCGCCGCTGAAGCTCGTGACCGCAAAGCCCTGCTGGCGCAGGATGCGGGCGGCGAAATAGCTCATCTTGCCGAACGCGCACAGCGTGACCACCGGCCGGTTCCGGTCCAGTTTGTCCAGATTGGCGCGCAGCGTGGCGAAGGGAATGTTGATGACCTTGCCCGGCGCCGGATAGGCTTCGGCCAGCGGCCTGGGCCGGACATCGACCACCTGCACCCAGGGGTCGGTCGGCAGCGCGGTGGTGTGGCTGACGAGCCCGTCGCGGCGGTTGCAGGCCGCGAAGCCGGCCAGATTCACCACGTCCTTGGCGGTGCCGAAGGGCGGCGCGTAGGCCAGCTCCAGATGGCACAGGTCCTCCACCGTAAGGCCGCCGGTGATCGCGGTGGCGAGCACGTCGAGGCGCTTGTCTATGCCCTCGAAGCCGCTCGCCTGCGCGCCGAGCAGGCGGCCGCTCACCGGATCCCACAGGATCTTCAGCGTCAAGGGCCGTGCACCGGGATAGTAGGTGGCGTGCTGGTGATCGTTGACGGTGACCGTGTCGAAGGGGGTGCCGGCGGCAAGCAGGCGTTTTTCGCTCCAGCCGGTGATGCCGGCAACCGCCCCGAAGGCACGCACGATGGCCGTGCCCTGCGCACCGGGGAAAGGACGTGCCAGGTCGGGGCGGAACATGTGGTCGGCAGCCACCCTGCCCTGCCGGTTGGCCGGGCCACCCATCGGCACGGCGGTCCGTCCGCCCGATACGCGGTCGGCGACTTCCACGGCATCGCCGGCGGCATAGATGTCGGGGTCGGACGTGCGCTGGAATTCGTCGACCACGATGTGTCCCTGCGGACCGAGCTGCAGCCCGGCCTCGCGGGCGAGATCGGTGTCTGGGCGGACGCCGATGGCCAGCACCACCAGATCGGCATCTAGCGTCTTGCCGGATGCAAGGTGGCAGCGCAGGGCGTCCTCCAGGGGCTCGAAGCGCGCCACCGCATCGCCCAGCGTCAGGCCGACGTCGTGGTGGCGCAGTTCGCTCTCCAGCAGCGCCGCCATGGTCGCGTCGAGTTGGGGAAAGACCTGCGGCTGCAGCTCGACCAACTGCACCGACAAGCCCCGGCGATGCAGCTGCTCGGTCATCTCGAGGCCGATGAAGCCGGCGCCGACCACCACCGCGCGCATGCCGGACGCGGTGGCGGCGACGATGCGGTCCATGTCCTGCAGGTTGCGCAGCGTATGGATCCGGGCGTCGCCGACGCCGGGCAGGGCCGGCCGCAACGGCGCCGCGCCGGGCGCCAGCATGAGCTTGTCGTAGTGCTGCCACTCGGGGCTGCCACTGTCCAGGTGGCGGACCTCGACCCGCTTGTTGGCGCGGTCTATCCGTATGGCTTCGCAACCGGTGCGGACATCGAGCTTGAGCAGGCTTTGCAGCGAGGCCGGCGTCTGCACCGCGAGCACTTCGCGGCTGCCGATCTCGCCGCCGATGAAGTACGGCAGGCCGCAATTGGCGAACGAGACGTCGGGGCCGCGCTCGATCATCATGATCTCGGCGTCCTCGCGCAGGCGGCGGGCGCGCGCGGCGCAGGAGGCGCCGGCGGCCACGCCGCCGATCACCAGCAGTTTGGGAACAGTCGTCATGGATAAGCCTTGTCGGAAGATACGGGGTCAGGCCGAAGCGGTGTCGGCCTCGCCGATGCGCACGACGGCATCCGACAGCCAGGCGTGGGGCGGCACTTCGAGGTTGGTCGGCGCCGGCTGCTTGAGAAAGACACGCCCTGCAAGGTCGAAAGTCGAACCGTGGCAAGGGCACAGAAAGCCGCCGGGCCAGTCGGCCGCCATGCCGGCGCCCGCCCCGGTGGCGAACTTCTCCGACGGCGAGCAGCCGAGGTGGGTGCAGATCCCGATCACCACCAGGAATTCGGGCCGGATCGAGCGATGCGGATTGGTCGCGTAGTGGGGCTGCTGCGCCTCGGACGAGGCTGCATCGGCCAGGCGGGCGTCGTGCTCCGCCAGCGCGGCCAGCATCGCCGGGCTGCGTCGCAGGATCCAGACCGGCTTGCCGCGCCACTCGACGGTCATCATTTCGCCGACGGCCAGCTTGCCGACATCGACCTCGACCGGCGCGCCACTGGCGCGGGCGCGGGCCGACGGCGTCAGGCTGGCGACGAAGGGGACGGCCGTCGCGGCAGTGGCCACGGCGCCGGCACCGGTGGTGGCAATCAACAGTTTGCGACGATCTTCGAGAAAGGCAGACATGACGGCTCCGGGGCTGGCCTGCAGGCGGCATCGTTCGGAAAGTTGAAGCGGAACCGCCGGAGCCTGTCCGTAGCGCTGTCGCCGTCCCAGGGGTTTGGCGATCGCAGAGGTGACGATCGGGTGGCGACCGCGGCGCGGCCCCGCTTCAGCACCCGTTCTGCAAACCCCGTGCCAACGCCCGGTTACCGCGGTTTTGCAGGGTTGAAGCCGTTCGTCGCGGTGCCAGACACTGCCACTACCGCCATTTCCGTCAAGCCATGTCAGCGTCGTCTGGCAGCGTCTGCGCCTGGTCGAGGCCAAGCGCCCGCAGCCGCCGGTAGAGCGTGCGCTCGCTCAGGCCGAGCTTGCGCGCCAACTCGCGCCGGCTGCCGCGATGGCTGCGCAGCGCCCGGAGCAAGGCCTGGCGCTGCACTTCGTCGAGGTCGAGCGCAGCCTCGTCTGCCGCCGCGAAGGCCGGGCCGCCAACGCTGGGGATCGAGGGCGAAGGCGGCTGGCGCACTTCCTCGGCGAGGTGCTCCGGCCCGATCAGATCGCCATCGCACATCAGGCTGGCGCGTTCGAGCACGTTGCGCAGTTCGCGCACATTGCCCGGGAAGGGGTAGGCGGCCAGCACCCGCAGGGCCGCGGGCGACAGCGCCAGACCACGATGGGGCGCCACCCGTTCGAGCAGCGACGCCACCAGCAGCGGCAGGTCTTCGGTCCGCTCGCGCAGCGCCGGCACGGTGATCGGAAAGGTGTTGATGCGGAAATAGAGGTCCTGCCGGAACCGGCCGTCGCGGATCATCTGCTGCAGCGGCCGGTGGGTAGCGGAGACGAGCCGGATGTCGGCGCGGCGCAGCTCGGTGGAGCCGACCCGGCGATAAGTTCCCGTTTCCAGCAGGCGCAGCAGCTTGACCTGCATGCCGAGCGGAATGTCGCCCACCTCGTCGAGGAAGAGCGTGCCGCCGCTGGCGGCTTCGACCAGGCCGGTCTTGCGCGCCACCGCGCCGGTGAAGGCGCCGCGTTCGTGGCCGAACAGCTCGCTCTCGAACAGCATTTCAGGCAGCCCGGAACAATCGACCACGACGAAGGGGCGGTCGGCACGCCGGCTGGCCTCGTGCACCGCAGCGGCCACCAGCTCCTTGCCGGTGCCGGATTCGCCCTGCAGCAGCACGCTGGCATCCGACGGCGCCACCCGCATCACCAGTTCGAGCATGCGCTGGAAGGCCGGCGCGCGGCCGATCAGGCCGCGATGGTCGGACACGCCGCGGGCAACGTGCATCGGCTCCATCTTCTCGATGAACCAGGCGATCTCCCCTGCCGCATCGCGCACCGGCGACAGCTCGATGTTCACGTACTCCTCGCCGCGCGGGGTATGGTGCAGGTGCAGCACACGCTCCCTTTGGCCGGACTTCAGGCTCTTGGCCAGGGGGCAGGATTCGCCGGCACGGTCGCAGGGCACGCTGTAGTGGTGCGAAACTTCGTAGCAGGTGCGCCCGACGACGTCACGCCCCGCTGCGCAAGAACCGCGATAGGCCGCGTTGGCGGCGACGATGCGGTAGTTGCGGTCGCACAGGATGTGCGGCTCGGCCAGGGTTTCGATGAAGGACACCAGCTCGGGCAAGGGGCGCGGATCGGACATGGACTGTCAATTGTGGCGGCGTGGATGGCAGCAACTCTGCCCCCGCGTCAGCCCCGGCGTCAATTCCGGCTGCAGATGCGGCAGCCCGCGCCCGGTGCGCTGCCGCCGCTCAGAACTCCCACGTCAGGCCGGCGTTGAAGAAGCTGCGATCATTGCCGCGACCGACGGCGGCCGAGAGCTTGACGCCGTCGGCGACCTCGTAACGCCCGCCCGCGGCCCGGTCCGGCCGGCTACCGCTGTCGCCGTAGGTTTCCACCGTCAGGCTCAACCCGTCCGACAAGGCGTGCTCGGCGCCCACGCCCCAGGTGGTGACCGCCTCGTCGTCGCCATCGAAACGGCCCCATTCCCGGCCCAGATTGAGATGCAACGCCTCGCCCGACGCCCAGCGCCAGCTCGCCAGGCCGGTCAGCCCCTGACTGCGGCCCCACCGACGCGGGCCATCGTCAGGCTCGAACGCCTCGCGCACGATTTCGTACCTGATGCCGAGGGCAAGCCCGGTTTCCGGCTGCAGCGGCACCCACTTGACGGCAAGGCCCCGGCTCCACTGGTTGCGCCAGGGGTCGCGGGCCGGGTTGTGGCCACGCGCGTAGGCCAGTTCCAGCTCCAAGTTCTCGAGCGGCGCATAGCCTGCCGCCAGTTCGAGCCCGCGCAGGTCGTCGTCGCGCGACCAGCCGAGTTCCAGCTTGCCGCCGCCGGCCGCCAGGGTGCCGGCGTCGTCCACCGTCATCGGCCGCTCGCTGCTGGCCGGTTGCGCCGCCAGCAAAGTCAGGGCAAGGACTATCGCCTGCAGCCTGCGCCCGCGGCGCGGGTGCTGCACGGCGCCCATGTTGCGGCACTGCCGCCGATCTGCAATCCACATGATCGCTACACCAAAAAAAGAACGCCGGACGGAGCCGGCGCCAAGGAGGGAGGTGCACTGCTCTTGTATCGAGCGATTCTTGACCCGCGGCCCTCGCCCGGGGCCGTCGGATGGCGGCCGGCGCGAACCGGCCGTCATCCGATCAGAGGGCGCGTGCCTGCATCTGCCCGGCGATGTACTCGGCCTGGCGGATGGCCAGCGTGACGATGGTCAGCGTCGGGTTTTCCGTCGCGCCGGTGGTGTACTGGCTGCCGTCCGAAATGAAGAGGTTGGGGATGTCGTGCGTCTGGCCCCACTTGTTCACCACGCCGTCACGCGCCTTTGCGCTCATGCGGCAGGTGCCCAGGTTGTGGGTCGAGGGATAGGGCGGCACCTCGTACACCTTCTTCGCCCCCACCGCCTGGTACAGCGCCGTGGACTGCTGGTAGGCGTGCTTGCGCATGGCGACGTCGTTGGGGTGGTCGTCGTAGTGCACGTTGGGCACCGGCAGGCCCCACTGGTCCTTCTCGGTGGCATGCAGGGTGATGCGGTTGGATTCCTGCGGCATGTCCTCGCCGACGATCCACAGCCCCGCCATGTGCGCGTAGTGGTCCATGGCATCGGCGAAGTCCTTGCCCCAGCCGCCGGGGTTGAGGAAGGCGGCCATGAAGGGCAGGCCGAGCGACAGCGTCTCCAGCTCGTAGCCGCCGGCAAAGCCGCGCTTGGTGTTGTGGTGCGCCTCGTCCTGCACGATGCCGGCCATGGTGGTGCCGCGGTACATGCGCACCTCCTGCTCGAAGGTGGCGTAGACCGAACCGGTGGTGTGGCGCATGTAGTTGCGGCCGACCTGGCCCGACGAGTTGGCCAGCCCGTTGGGGAACTTGCTCGAGGCCGACATCAGCAGCAGGCGCGGCGTCTCGATGGCGTTGCCGGCCACGCACACCACCCTCGCCTTCTGGCGCTGCTCCTTGCCGTCCTTGTCGAAATACACCACACCGCTGACCTTGCCAGCGGCATCGTGCTCGATGCGGGCGACGTGGCATTCGGTGCGCAGCTCCAGCTTGCCGGTCTTCTCCGCGGCGGGAATCTCCGTATAGAGCGTGGACCACTTGGCGCCGCTCTTGCAGCCCTGGAAACAGAAGCCGTACTGCTGGCAGGCGCCGCGATCGGCGCGCGGCTGGCTGTTGATCGCCATGCGCCCGGTGGTCGCGCCGTAGCCCAGCTTGGTGGCGCCGTTATAGAACACCTTGAAGTTGTTGTTGCCGGGCAGGCCGGGGATGTCGGTGGTGCGCGTCACGCCCATCTTGTCTTCGGCGCGCGCGTAGTAGGGTTCCAGCTCCTTCAGCGTCAGCGGCCAGTCGAGCAGGTTGGCGCCGGCGACGTCGCCATACACCGTGCGCGCCTGGAACTCGTGCTCCTGGAAGCGCAGCGAGGCGCCCGCCCAGTGCGTGGTGGTGCCACCCACCGTCTTGCAGATCCAGGCCGGCAGGTTGGGAAAGTCCTTCGCCACCCGCCAGCTGCCGGAGGTGGTTCGCTTGTCGGTCCACGACAGCTGACCGAACGCGGCCCACTCGTCGTTGATGAAGGTGGCCGGCGACTGGCGCTTGCCCGCCTCCAGCACCACCACCTTCACGCCCTTCTGGCACAGCTCGTTGGCCAGGGTGCCGCCGCCGGCGCCCGAACCGATGATGACCACTACCGAATTGTCGTCGTGCTTGTACGTTGCCATGATGTTCTTGTCCTCGGATGCGGGGTCAGGCGCCGAACGGCGCCGGGCTGGCCTGGGCGCTCGGGTTGGGCAGCCACTTCAGGTCGTTGAAGCCGCGCAGCAGATAGCCGCCGCCCTGCTGGAAGGCATTGCCTTCGTAGCCGAAGTGGGCAAAAGCCAGTTCGTTGTTGTAGAGCGCCACTACCGCGGTGCCATGCACCTTCAGGAAGAAGGGCTTGCCGGCCAGGCTGGCGACGATGGCGTCCTTCTTGGCCAGCGGTGCGCCCGCCCAGTTGCCGCCCGCCAGCTGGGCCAGCGTGGCGACGCCGTCCACCAGCAGCTTGCGGGTCTCGGGGCTCTTGGCAGCGGCGGCATCCAGCTCCTTCACCACCAGTGCATAGACGGCGTCGTCCAGCTTGTCGTGGGGGAAGATGCGGCGACAGAAGCCGAGCAGCGCTTCACCGGTGGCCTGGTCCAGGCTCTTCAGCTCCAGCGCCCAGGCGCGGCTCGGGGCGAGCGCCAGCAGTGCGCTGGAACTGGCCCACAGGGTGCCCACGAGCAGGCCGCTGCCCTTGAGGAAGGCCCGCCGGGTCACGCGCGGCGCGGCGAGCGCGCCGAGGGATACGGGATGTTCGGACATGTTGTCTCTCTCCTTGTTGGTATGGGGGTGCTACTGCGCTGCCGGGGCCGCGGTCACTGGTAGTGGCCGTGGCGTTCCAGCACCTCGACCTTGTAGCCGTCGGGGTCCTGGATGAAGAAGAAGCGGGCGATCAGGGCGTCGCCGTCGCGGAAGCTCTTGACGTCGGTGGGCAGCAGGCCCAGCGCGACGAGGCGGCGATGCTCGGCCTCGACGTCGTCTACGCAGACGGCGATGTGGCCGTAGCCGGTGCCGTGGGTGTAGGGCTCGCTGCGCCCCTTGTTGAGCGTGAGTTCCAGCTCGAAGTCGTTCTCGGGGTTGCGCAGGTAGGCCAGCGCGAAGTCGGGGAAGTCGAGGCGGTAGGCCTCTTCCAGTGCTAGCGCATCGCGGTAGAAGGCCAGGGACTTGTCCAGGTCCAGGACC
Organism: Azoarcus sp. DD4; assembly: GCF_006496635.1. Lineage (NCBI taxonomy): Bacteria > Pseudomonadati > Pseudomonadota > Betaproteobacteria > Rhodocyclales > Zoogloeaceae > Azoarcus > Azoarcus sp. DD4. The sequence goes on along the minus strand of NZ_CP022958.1, from coordinate 1,593,492 downwards.
CGGATCATGGTGTGGATGAGTTTTGGCTTTGGCATGGGCGTCTCCCTCTATGGTTCTCGGAGGCAAGCGCCGCGTGCGTCGGGGTCGTTCACAGGAGGAGAGCCCTTCCCCTCGGCACGACGGCAGCTTGCAGAAAGCCTTATTGCAACCCCTGTGCCAAGCCGCGCAACACCCGAAGAATCACTGCAACATACTGTATTTTATAGACTTTATTTTCCAGACCCGACCGCAGCGCACGCGCGCGGGATGACCCGCGTCCCAAGATCGGACGCCACCGCCAGCGTGCCTCGCGGGGCACGACTGATATTGGGACAGGCAGGCCGGCCGCCATTGCGCTGGCAAGGCGCGGCCTGCAAAGCACTGCGGCCGCCGGGTATGCCCCGGCGGCCGCAGTGGTGAAGATACGCAACAGGAAGATGCGGCTTAGTCGGGCGCGCCGCCGCCTTCGGCCTCCAGGTTGCCGCCCGCCGCACGCACGAAATCCTCCAGCCCGTAACGTTCCACCTTGCGGTACAGGGTGCTGCGCGAAATGCCGAGCAGGCGTGCCGCCTGGGCGAGATTGCCCTGGAAGTTGATCACCGCCTTCTGGATGGCGCAGCGCTCGGCCGCCTCCAGGCTGGCGCACTCCGGCTCCACCCCCGGCACCGGCGGACGCACGCGCTGCGGCACCGCGGCGAGGATCTCTTCCGGCAGTTCGTCCAGCCGCACCGTCGGCTCGGACGACATCAGCAGCAAGGACTCGATCACGTTGCGCAGTTCGCGCACGTTGCCCGGCCAGCAATAGGCTTCCAGCGCCTCCAGCACCTCCGCGCCAAGCTGTCGCCGCGCCACGCCATGACGCTCGGCGAGCTGTTCGGCGAAGTGCGTGGCCAGCAGCGGAAGATCGCCTTCGCGTTCGCGCAGCGGCGGGATGCGCAGGCGGGTCACGCCGATGCGGTAGTAGAGATCGCGGCGGAAGCGGCCGGCGGCCACCTCGTCGCGCAGGTTGCGGTTGGTCATGGCGATCAGCCGCACATCCACCCGGCGCGGCTGGGTGTCGCCCAGGCGGTAGACGATGCCCTCCTCCAGCGCGCGCAGCAGCACCGGTTGCAGGTCGAGCGGCATCTCGCCGATCTCGTCCAGACAGAGCGTGCCGCCATTGGCGAGTTCGAAGCGGCCCGGCCGGCCGTCGTTGGTGGCGCCGGTGAAGGCGCCGCGCACATGGCCGAACAGATCGGCGGCGATCAACTCCTTCGACGCCGCCCCGCAGTTGTAGGTGATGAAGGGACCGCCAAGGTGTTCGCCGCCGTGCAGCGCGCGGGCGAAGAGTTCCTTGCCCACCCCGGTCTCGCCCTCGACCAGCACCGGCACCCGCTTGGTGGCGAGCTTGCGGCCCAGGCCGGTCGCTTCCTGCATCGCCGTGCTGCGGCCGAGGATGCTGTCGAAACAGGAGCGCCGCGGGTCGGCTTCGGAACTCTGCTCGGCCAGCCGCGCCACCGGCGAGCCACGCACGCCGCGCCCCGGAACCAGCACCACCGCACCCACCGTGCGCCCGCCCGACACCACCGGATGCAGCCATTCCGGCCGCAGGCCTTCGGGCAGGTGCTCGGCCCACTCTTCGATGTCGGCATGGGGCCGGAATCCGGGCAGCCGTTCGCCCACGCCCACCGGCAGCGGCACCCGCCCGGCGGAGTGGATCAACCGCCCCTGACGGTCGATCGCAACCATGCCGGCGGCATCGGTCAGCGACAGCTTGCCCATGCACTGTTCGAGCAGGCGCAGGCGCTCGCCGAGCGCACTCTGCGACAGCACCATTTCGATCTGGTGGGCGAGCGACACCGCCAGCAGCAGGTTGTTGCGCTGGTAGGTCTGCGGCGGACCGGAGATGTCGAGCACGCCGAGGATATCCTGCGTGCCCGGCTCGAAGATGGGCGCCGCGGCACAGGTCCAGCCCTTGATGCCCTCGCAGAAGTGCTGGGCGCCGTGGATGTGGGTCGGGCAGCGGGTGGCGATCGCGGTGCCGATGCCGTTGGTGCCGACCACCGCCTCGCACCAGTTGCCGCCGGTCATCAGGTGGATGTCGCGTGCCGCCTCCAGCGTCGCGGCATCGCCGGCGGCGTCCAGCACCACGCCCTCGGGGCTGGTGAGCAGCACGATGGAACGCGACCCGGCCAGCAGGTCGCAGGTATGGGCGAAGAGGTTGGCGGAGGCCGCCATCAGTTCGCGATGGCGATGACGCAGCGGCGCCATGTCGTCGCCGCGCGCCACCACCGGTGCAGCGCGGCCGACCGGGTTGACCCCGGCGGCGCGGCTGCGGGTCCAGGAATCCAGCACCGGCGAATCGACCGCACTCGGCGTCAGCGGCTCGCCGGTCAGGAAGCGCTCCCAGGCCGAGTAGGTGGCGCGCTCGAGCGCCACGTCCTCGTTCCCGGCCAACTGCATGCCGAAGCCGCACTGCACCGCCTCGGCCTGCCGAGCGCCGGACTTTCGGTAAGAAACGTCCCGCATGTCTCACTCCTTTGGAGCGGACGGGCTACGGCCGATCTGGCGTCGGCCTGGCCCGCCCTGTCTCTTTTGATCAATGCATCTGACGTGCATCTCGCTGGCTCGACCCAGCTACAGACAGTAAATAATACCCTCATTCAACGGCTGGAAAGGCACCCGGACTATCACCGACAGGATAGTCCGGGCGACCCGGACGGACCGGCTTCAGGCGTAGAAGCCGCCGGACAGCCAGATCAGCAGGCCGGCCATCCAGATCACCAGGCCCAGCACCCGTTGCAGGCGCCGGACCGGGCTCCTGGGGAGCACGAACAGCGGCAGGAAGGCCGCCGGGTAGTGGCGGTCGGAAGTCTCGTTCATCGCGTCAGCATCCCGAAATTGGACGAAGGCCCGGGACACCGCGTGCGGTTTCCCGGGCAGGACGGAGCCTCTGAACCCGGCGGGACTCAGTCGCGGCCGTAGTGCTCGGCGCCGCCGCCGGTGGCCGGGCCGGCGGTGGGATCGACGATCTCCGGCTTCTTCGCCACCAGGGTCTGGGTGGTGAGGATCAGGCCCGCGACCGACGCCGCATTGCGCACCGCGGTGTAGCTGACCTTGACCGGATCGATCACGCCTGCCGCCACCAGGTCGACGAAGGCGCCGCTGCGCACATCCAGGCCATGGCCCGGTTCGGCACGCATCGCCTGCTCCACCACCTTGTCGCTATCCAGGCCGGCGTTGCTGGCGATGTGGTAGAGCGGACGCGACAGGGCGCGCTGCAGCAGGCGCACGCCCTGCTGCACGCCGCCGCTGGTGTTCGCCACCAACTGTTCGAGCCGGCCGGCCGCCTGCAGCAGGGTGACGCCGCCGCCGGGCACGATGCCTTCGGCGATCGCGGCACGCGCCGCATGGATGGCATCCTCGATCAGCAGCACGCGGCGCTTCTGCTCCACCGGCGTGGCGCCGCCGGCGAGGATGAGCGCGGTGCCGCCGGTGAGCTTGGCAAGCCGGTCCTGGAACTTGTCGCGCTCGATGTTCTGCGGTGCGAGCTCGTACTGGCGCTGCACCTGCTTGCGCCGCGCGGTGATCGCTTCGTGGCTGCCGCCGCCGCCGGAGATCACCGTCTGGTTGGACGAGATCCGTACCTGGCGCGCGCTGCCGAGGTCGGCCAGGGTGACGTCCTTGAGCATGCCACCGAGGTCGCGCGCGATGACCTTGCCGCCGGTGACGATGGAGATGTCCTCCAGCATGGACTTGCGCCAGTGGCCGTACTCGGGCGGGTGGATGGCCGCCACCGGCACGCCGGTCTTCTCGCGCCACGCCATCAGGCTGACCACGCAGGCGGGCGCCACTTCCTCGGCGATGATGAGTAGCGGCCGCTTGCTGCCGGCGAGCAGGCTCTGCAGCACCGCAATCTCTTCCTGGCTCTGCAGGCGCTGGTCGGTCATCAGGATGTAGGGATCGTCCAGCACCACCTGCATCTTCTCGACGTCGGTGACCATGTGGTGCGACAGGTAGCCGCGGTCGAAGGCCATGCCGTCGAGCACGTCGAGCGTGGTCTCGACGGTGGTGCCGTACTCGACGTCGACGATGCCGTCCGGGCCGACCCGTTCCAGCGCCTCGGCCACCAGCGCACCGGTGCTCTCCTCGTTGGCCGCGACCACCGCCACCGCGAACACGTCCTCGCGGCCGCGCACCGGGATGGCCATGGACTTGAGCGCGGCGATGGTCTCCTCGACCGCGAGATCCAGCCCCTTGACCAGTTCGACCGGCTTGGCGCCGGCCTGGACACAGGCGAGGCCGCCCTGCACCAGCGCGTCGGCCAGCACCGTGGCGGTGGTGGTGCCGTCGCCGGCGACCTCGTTGGTCTGGCGCGAGACCTCGCGCAGCACCTGGGCGCCGATGTTCTCGAACGGGTCTTCCAGCTCGATCTCGGCGGCGATGCTGACGCCGTCGCGCGAGATGATGGGGGTGCCGATGGGGCGGTCGATGATGGCGTTCATCCCCCGCGGGCCGAGGGTGCCGCGTACCGCCTTGGCCATCTTGGCGACGCCGCGTGCCAGGGCGGCGCGGGCTTCGTCGTCGTGCAGCATGATGTTGGGCATTTTGTCTCTCCTCCGGTATTTGTTGTCGGCGTGCCGCCCGCGGTCCGGTGTGCCGGCCGCGGGCGGCGAGCGCGCTTACTCGTAGGCCAGCGCGGCGTCCATGTCGCCGAACAGGACCACGGTGTCGTCGTCGATCATCACCATCCGGCCGTAGTGGGTGGAGGTGAAGATCTCGAACAGGTGGGGCGTCATCTCGCGGCCGAGCGCTTCGCTGATCTCGGGCATGCTGAATTCGATCTTGCCCTCGCCGTCGATGCGGATCATGGCCGGCATGTAGGTCACCTTGAGGCCCGGCTTAGTCGCCATCAGCTCGGCGATGGCGCGCGCTTCCACGCTGTCGTTCATCGTCACGCCGCACTGGTGCGAGATGGTCTGTTCGAACTTCATGTCCTTCATGGACTGGAAGATGTTGCCGTTGTGGTAGTTGCTCATGTCTTTTCCTCTGAGTCGGGTTTGGGGGCTGGGACCGGGCAGGCTCAGGCCTTCAGCTCGGCCGGCAGGTCGAGGCCGAGCTCGCCGGTGATGCTGCGGATGCGCTCCAGCGAGCGGGCCAGCGCATCCGGGAACTGGGCGACCTTGTGGTGCGGCAGCGACCACATCGGCTGCAGCTGCTGCGCGGCGATCAGCGCGCGCTTGCCGTGGTCGGCCAGCCAGCGGTTGAACAGCGCGCGGTTGTGGGCGCCGTGCTCCGGATCATGGGCGAGGATGTGCACCAGTTCGGCGGTGTTGGCGAGGTTGCGCTGGTAGTCGCCTTCGGCCGCGGAGATGACCGTCGGCGTGGTGAAGTCGCCCTGCGCGGCCGACACCTGCATGAAGAAGCCGCTGCGCACCAGCTCGGCCACCAGCGGCTCGAACACGATGTTCACCGCGAAGTACTTCTCGAGGTAGTCGGTGGCGCCGTTGATCGCCTCGATGGCGTGGCGGGTACCCTGCCAGGCCGGGTTCTCCATCCAGTGCTGCTTGCCGAGGTCGAGGTTGAGGTCCGGCTGGTCGAGTTGGAGCTCGGCCAGGTAGAGCGTCAGATCCTGGGCCAGGCGCAGCTTGTAGGACGAGTTGGTGAGGATGGCGCTGTTGATCATCTGGGTGTAGCCGTAGCGCTGGGCGTGCATGGTGGCCATGCCCAGGCCGAACTCGGCGTGCTTGTAGGCGCCGAGGTACTGCTCCAGCACCTTCACCCAGGCGCGGTCGAGGCGCTTGGTGGCGCCGGCGCGGCGGGCGTTCTCGATGACGTTGGTGATCATCCCGCAGATGGTCGACTGGCGCTGGTAGTGGGTGCGCTCCCACTCCTCGTCGATCGCGCGGAACTTGTGCCAGTCCGAGCTCTTCGCTTCGGTCCAGTGCTCCGAGTAGGTCGGCGTGCCGTCCGGGAAGGAGATGATGAAATCCTGCAGCAGGTAGCGCTTCGGATCGGGCTGGACGTCCACCGTGACGTCTTCGTAGTGGGTGGCGTGGCGGCCCTTGGGCGTGTAGTAGTTGTACTTGCGGCTGTCCCAGCCGGCGAACTGGGCGGCGCCGGCAGCGCCGGACTTGACCGGCTTGGCGATGGCTTCCTGGGTGAATGCGTTCACTTGAGTCTCCTCTTTGTCCTTGCTTGTGGATGGGTGCTGCGGCGAGACGGGTTGCAGGCCCGGGCCTTAACGGACCGCCTGGGTGAATTTGTCGAAGTACATCTGGTCGGGCGGAACGCCGGCCATCTGCAGCACAGGGGTGATGGCGTCGATCATCGGGCCCGGGCCGCAGGTGTAGGCGTCGATGCTTTCGCCGTCGTAGCCCTCGGCCTTGAGCGTGCGCGCCACCACCTCGTGGATGTAGCCGGTCTCGCCGGTCCATTCGTCTCCCGGTTCGGCGGCGGACAGCGCCGGGATGAAGCGGAAGTCGGGGATCTTCTTCTCGAACTCGGCGAACTGCTCCAGGTAGAACAGGTCGCGCCGGGTGCGGGCGCCGTAGAAGAAGCGCACCGGCCGCTGCTCGCCGCTCTCGATGTGGTCGTTGAGGATGGACCACAGCGGCGACATGCCGGAGCCGCCGCCGATCAGCACCATCGGGCCGGGGCGTTCCTCGCGGCGGAAACAGCCTCCGTAGGGGCCCTTCACCAGCACCGGGTCACCCGGCTTGAGCTCGGTGTCGAGCGCGGTGGAGAAGGCGCCGTCGGGGTACTTCTTGATGATGAAGGACACCTGGCCGGGGCTGCTCGGCACGCTCGCCATCGAGTACGAGCGGGTGATGCCCTTCTGCGGCAGCGTGATGTCGACGAACTGGCCGGCCCAGAAGCGGATGGGCTGATCGAGCTCGACGTCGAGCTGGCGGATGTCGTGGGTCAGCGCGCGGATGCCGACCACCTTGCCGGCGAATTCCTTGACCGCGATCGAACGCCGCATCAGGTCTTCGTCGTAGTTGAGCAGCTCCACCGTGATGTCGGTGTAGGCCAGCGTGCGGCACAACAGCACGTGGTTGGCGTCGCGCTCGTAGTCGGGCAGCGCGAAGGTGGAGTACTTGAGCATTTCGACGTCACCGTCGATCAGCAGCGCCTTGCAGCTGCTGCACTGCCCTTCCTTGCAGCCGTGCATGACGGCCACGCCCTGGCGAAAGGCCGCGTCGAGTACGGTTTCGCCTTCGGCGACTTCCATCTCGACGCCGACCGGTTCGAACCGGACGATGTGTACGGGGGTTTCGGACATGCTGGTCTTCCTTATTTCATGTGCATGGGCCGTGGGTAAGGCGGGCGCGCGCACCGCCGCGCGCGCCCGCCTGCAGGCTTACTGGAACGGGTTGATCTTGAAGCCGGCGCGGTACTCGGCGATGTGCTTCTCGCGCTGTTCCGGCGTCATGTTGCGCAGCAGGACGAGCGGGCTCTGGATGGTGTGGCCCTTGATGTGGTCGAGGGTCCACATGTCCTTGTCGTCGAAGCGCAGGTGCGGCTGCGACACCATGGTCTTGCCGTCCGGGCGGACGAAGCCGAGGTCCTTGACGACGTCGGCCAGATCCCAGCCGTGGTAGCACTCTTCCCATTCGCGGCGACCGCTGAAGCGGCCCATCGCCGGGGTGGAGCGGCCTTCGTATTCGGCGCTGAAGGCGACCTTGTGGGTCCAGCGGCAGAGGTCGGAGCAGTAGGTGTAGAGCTTGCCGTCCACCTCATCGACGACGAAGTCCTCGCGGATCAGGCAGGGCACCATGCAGCTCCAGCAGCGGTGCGGATAGACGTAACCGTTTTCCTGGTCGAACAGGATGTTGGTCTCGCCCGGCACGCTCTTCTTGCCGTACCACTTCCAGAAGTCGCCGAACTCGGCGTACCAGCCCGGGTACTTGTGCTCGAACCACTCGAAGTCCTTCTCGGTCTGGGCTTCGATGCGCCAGAAGTTGACCGGCCAGCCGACCGCGAAGAACTGCGCGACCTTGTGGTGATAGTTCTTCTTGACCAGACGGTCCCAGGCGGCGGCGACGTCGTCGTGGTGCACCTTGATGCCGTACTTCTCCAGCGGAAGCATGTAGGTGCGGTAGTAGTCCTCGTAGATCCAGCGGTGCCACAGCTCGACGTACGATTCCTTGTTCTTGTCGCGGTTGGTGGTGCCGTACTCGATCAGGGTGCCGACCGCCGCATCGATGATGCAGTGGTTCTGCCAGAAGGCGTAGCGCAGGTCGCGCTCGAGCAGCAGGTGGTTGTCCGGGTCGTTGAGGATGGACATCAGCAGCGAGTGGCCGTTGCCGATGTGGCGGCTCTCGTCCGACTGCACCGACAGGAACACCGTCGGCAGGGCGTAGTCGCCGTTGCGCGCGGCCTCGGAAGGCATCGCCACGAAGAGCGTGTTGGTGAAGGCGGTTTCGGCGACGACCTGCAGGTAGACGTTGGCCGCGGTCACCGCGTCACCGGTCAGGAAGCCTTCGCCGAACTGGCGGCCGATGGTGGTGGCGTAGCACTTGCCGAAGGCGGCCTCGGTGATGTCGAAGCCGGCCGGGTCGATGTAGTTCTCCATGTACCACTTCTTCAGGTTCATCTGAATCGTGGAGTGGCGGAACTCGTCGACCATCTGCATGGTGAAGCCGGTGCGCAGTTCCTCGCCCGGGGCCAGGCGGGCCAGCATCGACATCGAACGGGCGGCGGAGATTTCCGGGAAGGGGATGATGGCCAGGAAGAGCTTCATCCATTCCACCCAGCGCGCTTCCACGTTGCGGAACATGTCGCCGCGCAGGGCGGCGTCGAGCGCGCCGTAGACCCGGTTGTCCTTCTCTTCCTGCATCGGGAAGTAGGAGCGCAGCACCTGCTTCATCGGGTCCTTGGGTTGGCGGCCGATCTTGTAGTCGGTCGGGAAGGTCATGGCTTCCTGGACGTAGGAAGGATTCCACCCGAGGTCGGCGATGCGGCGGGCTGCTTCGCCGATGCTGACCCCCCGCTGGGAGGTGATCTTGTTGAGGGTCAATCCAGCAGACATTCGAATCTCCTTTCGCTCTCGTATTGGTATGGGCGGCCCCGCGAGGGGATGTCGCCGTGTTGAAGCCGATCGCCGCCGGGGGGCCTGTGCTGCGCTGGCCGGGCCCGTTGTGCCGATCAACCTGAGGTCTCTTTAGCGACATGCGTGCCAGCCCGTCCCCCCCCCGTTTTCCAGTGAAAAAGCGCCGAAAACAGCGGTTCATGCAGTGCAGCATGTTGTGTTCTGCGACTCGGCCGGCATGGGCCTCGTCCGATTTTGGGACGTGCCTCGCGCCGCCCCGCCAGCGCGCGGCACCCACCTGGAAAAGCGCGAAAAATCAGGAATATGGAGAAGGCACGGCAGGCCGCAGCCGGCCGCAAAGGAAAGGGGCGTCCGGCCGCAGCGCGCGGCGGGACGCCCCTCGCAGGCGCAAGGCGCGGATCAGGGCGCGAGCATCGCCCGCCGGCGCGCGCGCCAGGCCCGCGGCAGCACGCCGTAGCGCGGCGCCAGCAGCATCGCCACGCATTGCATCGCGCCGGCCGCCACCGCCACCATGCCGGCGGCGTTGAGCGCATTGGGATGGCCGAGCAGCGGCGGCAGGAAGGCCGCCAGCCAGTAGCCGCCGGCCCCGGCCAGCACCGCGAACAGCGCGCTCAGCCACACCTGTCGCGACAGCCGGTCGGTGAGCATGCGGGCGGTGGCCGCCGGGCAGACGAACATGGCGATCACGATGATGGAACCCACCGCCTCGAAGGCCGCCACCGCTGCCACCGCGGTCATCGCCAGCAGGCCCATCCCGACCGCCCGGTTGGAGATGCCCATCCCGGCGGCAAGGCCGGGGTCGAAGGTGGTCACCGCCAGTTCCTTGAAGAACAGCAGCAGCAGCAAAACCATCGCCACCGTCACCCCGCCCAGTGTCACCAGCACCCGCGGCAGGCTGCGGTAGCTGGCGGGATCGAGCAGATCGGCCCAGGTCCGCGGCCCCATCCACAGCGTGCCTTCGAGGTTGCCGTAGAGCGCGTGCTCGGCGTCGAGGTGGGCATTGCCGGCGCCGCTCTGCTCCAGCAGCACCAGCCCGGCGGCGAACATCACGGTGAACACCACCCCCATTGCCGCGCCCGGTTCCAGCCCGCCCAGCCGCTGCAGCGCGTTGATCAGCATCACCGCCAGCAAGGCGGCCCCGAGCGCGCCCGCCACCATGGCCAGCGGCGCGATGTCGCCGACCACCAGGTAGGCGCAGACGATGCCGGGCAGCACCACGTGCGACATCGCGTCGCCCATCAGCGCCTGGCGCCGCAGCACCAGGAAGCTGCCGGGCAGCGCGCAGGCCAGCGCTGCCAGCACCGCGGCCAGCACCGCCGGCAGGTCTATCATCAGGAAGTCCTCGACGCCGGGGTTCATACCGACCTCCTCCGCCAACGCGCCGGCAGCCCGCGCGCCGGGCCGCACAGCAGCGACAGCGCCAGCAGGCCGGCGGCCACCAGCACGATCACCCCGCCGGTCGGCAGGCGCGGCAGCAGCGACGAGGCCGCCGCCCCCAGCCAGGCGGCGAGCGCGCCGAGCACTCCCGCCAGCACCACCATCGCGCCCAGCCGCTCGGTCCAGAAGCGCGCCGCCACGGGCGGGATGGTGACCAGCGCGACGACGAGGATGAGCCCCACCGTCTTCAGGCCGATCGCCACCACCGCCAGCAGCAGCACCAGCAGAGCGAGATCCAGCCTCCGCACCGGCCAGCCCAGCGCGGCGGCGTATCCGGCGTCGAAGCAGACCAGGCCGAACTCCTTGGCCAGCAGCGCGGCGAGCCCGACTACCGCCAGCGCCGCGCCACCCACCAGCCAGGCCTCGTCCAGGCTCATGGTGGCGGCCGAGCCGAGCAGGAAACTGTTCATGCCCGCCTGCCCGCCCACCGGCAGGGTCTGGATGTGCGACAGCAGCACCACGCCGACGCCGAAGAAGAGGCTGAGGACGGTGGCGATGGCGCTGTCTTCCGGCAGCCGGGTATGGTCCCGGATCGCCTGCACCAGCAGCACGCCGAGCGCGCCGGACACGCCGGCGCCGACCAGCAGCAGGCCGAAGTGGCGCCCGCCGCCGGTGAGCGCCACGCCGAGCAGGAAGGCCAGCGCCACGCCCGGCAGGGTGGCGTGGCTGATCGCATCGCTGATCAGCACCCGTTTGCGCAGCAGCACGAAGGCGCCGATGGTGCCCGCCGCCAGCCCGAGCAGCGCGGCGCCCGCCACCACGACCGCACTGTTGTAGCCGGCACGCAGCAGCAGGATGTCGATGAAACCGGTGTCCATGGCCCCTCCCCTAGCCGGCCCGCGCTGCGGCCGCGGTGCCGATCAGCGACAGGCCGACGCCGTAGGCTTCTTCCAGCGCGGCGGTGGTGAAGGCCTCCGCCATCGGCCCGGCGGCCACCACCCGGCCGGCCAGCAGCAGCAGGTGCTCGAAGTAGTCGGGCGCGGTCTGCAGGTCGTGATGCACGCACAGCACCGTGCGGCCACGGCTCTTGAGGGTACGCAGCACTTCGACGATGGCGCGCTCGGTGGCGGCGTCGACCCCGGCGAAGGGCTCGTCCATCAGGTAGAGCCTGGCGTCCTGCGCCAGCGCGCGGGCCAGGAACACACGCTGCTGCTGGCCACCGGAAAGCTGGCCGATCTGGCGGCGGGCGAAGTCGGCCATGCCCACCTGCTCCAGGTAGGCCATTGCCTGTTCGCGGTGACGGGCGCGCACCGGCCGGCACCAGCCGATGCCGCCGTACAGGCCCATGGTCACCACGTCGAGCGCGGAGGCGGGAAAGTCCCAGTCCACGCTGCTGCGCTGGGGCACGTAGCCGATCAGGCGGCGCTGACGCTCCACCGGCCGGCCGTAGCAGGCGACTTCGCCGCTGATGCGCGGCTGCAGGCCGAGCACCGCCTTGATGAAGGTGGACTTGCCGGCACCGTTGGGCCCGACCACCGCCACCAGTGCAGCCGCCGGGGCGACGAAATCGACCTTCTGCAGCACCGGCTGGTGGCCGTAGGCCACGGTCAGGTTGTGCACCGCGAGCGGGCTGTCGGATTCGGCCGGCAGCGGGCGGTGGCGCGGACGGAACTTGAGCAGGGTAACCATCTGTGCGCTCCTTCTGCGGTCAGTGGAGATCGGCCAGCCGGCCGAGCATGCCGCCGGCCGGTACGCGGCCGCCGAGGCCGCGCGCGACGGTGGAGGCGTTGTGGTCCAGCATGCCGATGTAGGTGCCGGTGTAGTCGCCCGGGCTGCCCATGGCGTCGGAGTAGAGTTCGCCGCCGATGCGCACCTGATGGCCGCGCGCCGCGGCGCCGTCGATCAGCGCGCGCACGCTGCGCGGCGACACCGAACTCTCGACGAAGACGGCGCCGATGCGGCGGCGGACCAGCACGTCCACCAGTTCCTCGATGCGGCGCAGGCCGGCCTCGCTCTCGGTGCTGATGCCCTGGATGGCCAACACCTCCAGACCGAAGGCGTGGCCGAAATAGCCGAAGGCGTCGTGCGCGGTGACCAGCACCCGCGCGCCGGCCGGCACCGTCGCCAGCACCTCGCCGACGTAGGCCCGCAGGTGGTTCAAACGCTGGAAGTAGTCGCGCGCGCGGCTGCGGTAGCCGTCGGCGCCGGCCGGATCGGCCTTGATCAGCGTCGCCACCGCGGCCTCCAGCGCCACCCGCCACAGCGCCGGATCCATCCAGACGTGCGGATCATGCGCCGGGCCGTCGTCGTCGCGCAGCCGCGCCGGATCGATGGCGGCGCCGATCGCCACCACCGGCTTGCGGCTGGCGAGCGACTGCAGCATTTCCTCCATCTGCGCCTCGAGGTGCAGACCGTTGTAGAACACCAGGTCGGCCCGGGTCAGACGGGCCACGTCGCTGCGCGTCAGGCGGTAGAGATGGGGATCGACACCGGGTCCGAGCAGGCTGCTGACGCGCGCACGGGGGCCGGCGATGAGGGCGAGCGGCTCGGCGATCTGCGCCAGGGTGGTGACCACCTCCAGCGGCGGTGCGGCACGGCTGGCCGGCGCGACGAGGGACAGGCAAAGCAGGATGCAGGACAGCAGGCGTGGCATGTTCGGGTCTCCTCCGGTGGTGCCGCCCCGTCTGCCGGACGGGTGCGGCCTTGTTTGCCACCGCTTTCGCAAGAGCCGGACCATGCCCGCCATCGCCCTGTCCGCAGCCGCAGTCCGATTCGATTTCTCCTTTTTATCAGTACCTTGATTTCGCATTGGCATACCCGGACGCGACTGCGGGCGGCCGTCGCGTCCTGCTTTGCGACGGCCGCCCGCGGGCGCTGGCCTATTCTGGGACGCGCCCGCTCATGCGGCGCGGGCATCGCGCGCCATCAGCACGCCGCCCAGCCGGCCCGAGACGTAGCCGAACAGCGCGCCTATCCCCATCGACAGCGCAGTGACGATGAAGGCGTTGTCCAGCGTCGGGCTGGTGAGCGTGGCGAGATTCATCTTCTCCGGCGTCTGCAGCAGGAAGGCGAAGGTGCTGGCATAGCCGTAGAAACTGGCCGGGATGGTGGCGAAGGCCGGGATGTTGGCCGCCATGCACACCAGCCAGGCGGTGACGAACACCACCACCGCCGCCCAGCCGGGCAGGGTGAGGGTGTCGGCCAGCGGCAGGGCGAGGATCACCACTGCCGCCACCCAAGCGACGCCGGCGCCGAAGGTGTTGCACACCAGGGTGTTGCGCAGCGCCTGGGCGTTGCCGCCGGCCTGGAAGTAGCAGCCCCAGGCGACGAAGGCGGCCCAGATCAGCACGCCGCCGACGGTGAGGAAGAGCCAGGTGGCGAAGCCTCCGAGCAGGCCGATGCTGAGGGACAGTGCAGCGAGTTGGGACATTGCGGACTCCTTGCGATGGCCCCGCCGCGCGGGCGGGGCGGATTGGGTGCAGGACGGGATGCCGGACTGCGGGAAGAAAAAGGGCACCGGGCGGGTGGCCGCCGCGGTGCCAGGTGGCTCAGGTCACCATCAGAAGACCTTGAGCCAACGGAAGTTGAGGCGGTTGCGCTCCTTGAAGCCGTTCTCCACCGTCAGGTCCTGGCCGTAGGTGAAGACGACCTGCGCGCTCGGCTCGTAGAACCAGGCGGTGCCGACCTGGTACTTGGAGCTGCGCACGCGATCGTCGCTGGATACGCCGTTGACCTTGGTCTCGCCGCCCCAGGTGTGGAAGTAGCCGGCACGCACGTCCCAGGCGTCGGTGAGCTTGTAGCGCAGCCAGCCCTGCACCTGGTAGAGCGGATCCTGCTTGAGCGTGGCCGAAGTCGGACCGTAGTCGTTGTTGTTGCCGAACACGGTGACGTCGGCATAGAGGTCGAGCAGCAGCTTGTCGGTCAGCCCGGTGATGTAGCCGAGCTGCAGCGTGCCCTTCCAGCGGTTCTCACCGAGGTTGAGCGCCTCGTTCTTGTCGTAGCTGCCGGTGGGCACGTAGAGATAGGGTGTGATGGCGAAGTAGGTGTTGGTCTCCGGCTTCTCCACCAGCCAGAACACCGAGGCCAGGATCAGGTCGCCGACACCGCTGGCGCTGCCGAGCGGCGACAGGTCGCCCTTGGCGTGCAGATTGCCGAAGGGCAGCAGGAACTGCGGGTTGATCGTCATCCCGGCGAACTTGGTGTAATGCACGAAACGGGCGATGCCGATGTCGGAATCGAGCCGGTTACGCCCCGCCGCCTTGTCGCCGTCTACATACAGCCGGTCGCGCTCGACGTGCTGGTAGTACAGCACCGCGAGATTGGTGCCCTCCGGCAGCGGCGTGTCGTCGCCGGCGTCCATCTCCAGCGCCCAGGCACCGCTCGATGCCGCTGCCAGTCCCGCCGCCATCCATGCGCCTGCCAGCGCCCTGCCCAAACTGCGCCGCGCGACGGGCGCGACTTCCCCTTGGCTGTGTTTCGCCGCCATCTTCGACTCCTCTTCTCTCTATTGGTGTGTGCGGGCTGACGGTGTCGCCCGTGGTGCTGCGCCTGGCCCGGACGGGCCGGCGCATTTCTTGATTTCGGTACTGCTGCCGCCGCCGCGAGGACGGCGGCGGACGCCCTCAGGGCTGGGTGATGATCTGCGGCACGGGCGCGGCCTCGGCCGGCCGGGTCTGGGCGATGTAGCGCGCCGCCAGCAGCAGCACGCCCATGGCGAAATCGCGCCCGTAGGCCTGGATCATCTCCTCCGAGACGCGGGAAACCTGCTCGAAGAATTCGTCCTTGGCGGCGGCTTCGGCCGGATCGATCGCGTCTGCGGCCGGGTCTTGGGTGTACGTTTGGTTTGTCATATTGGTCTCCTCCATTGCGCGATGTTGTGCCCCGCCTCAGGCCGCCCTGGCCATGGACAGGATTTCGGGGGGAATCGCCACCATGGCGAGTTCCCCTTGCTGCGTGCCCAGCGCCAGGCCGCTCCCGTCGGCCGCCCAGGCAAGCGCGGTGACGGGGCCGGAACCGGAACCCTGGACGAACAGATGCTGGTCGCTGCCCGGCCGGCACAGCAGGACCGCGCCGTTGTGGTAGCCCGCCGCGACCATGCCGCGGCCGGGATGCCAGGCCACTGCGCTGACCGGCACCCGGCCCGGATAGCCGAACTCGATACGGCTGTCGGCCGGGCGCGGGCGGTCCAGGTCCCAGGCCACCACGCGCGGCCCGCCGCTGGTGGCGAGCGTGTGGCCGCGCGCGGCGAAGGACAGCGCACGCGGCTGGCCGGGATAACCGTCGAAGACAAAGCGCCGGCCATCGCCCAGCCGCCAGCAGCACACCGCGTTCTCCTGCAGGCCGCTGGCGAGAAAGCGCCCGTCCGGGCTCCAGGCGAGCGCGCGGTGGTAGCCCGGTGCCTCGAGCCGGCGCCGGCTGCGATCCGCCGCCGACCACAGCTCGACGCCGCCATGGCCGGCGATCGCCAGCGTCCGTCCGGCGGGATCGAAGGCGAGCGCGGTGACGCCGCTCGCCAGCGTCAGCACGTCCTCGAAGTCCGGCCCCCTGATCCACAGCCGGCGACCGCTCGCGCAGGCGTGGATGCCGCGCGCACCGACGGCGACGTGGTCCAGCCATTCGCCCGGCTGGTTGGCGAGTTCGACCGGCGCCGCCGGCGGTACGATGCCCAGCAGCCGGCCGTCGTCACCGGCGCTGAGAAAGCCGCCCTCGCCGTCCGCCGCCAGCGCCAGACAGGCACCGTCGTGGGCGGGGATGCGGTTCAGCTCGCGCGGCCCGCGCGGCGGCTGGCCGGCGCGGACGACGAACGGCCCGCCGAACGCCACGGTGCCGTCGCCGAACGCGAAGGCCGCCCGTCCGCCACGGCGCGCCCATGCCACCGCGACCACCGGCGCATCGAGGCGCCAGCGTGTGCCGAGCAGATCGACCAGCGGCGGCAGCGCATTTGGCGGGCCGTTCATGGCCAGGGCACCTGGCAGGCATCCAGGCTGGCGCGCAATTCGACGCCATCCAGGCCATGGCCGATGAAGACCAGCCGGCTGTCGCGCGTCTCCTCGCTGCGCCACGGCCGGTCGAAATCGCTGTCGACCATCATGTGCACACCCTGGAAGACGAAGCGGCGGTCGGCACCGGCCAGCGCCACGATGCCCTTGGTGCGCAGCAGCTTCTCGCCGCGCTCGGCGACCAGGCGCTGCAACCAGCCAAGGAAGCTGCTGCGCTCCAGCGGACGGTCCAGCACCATCGACACGCACTCCAGATCGTCGGTATGGCGTCCCTGCGGCACAGCCACGTAGCGCGGCCGGGCCGGTGCGGGGCTGGCCGGCAGTTCCAGCCGCGGCAGCTCGTAGGCGCCCTGGTCGAGCAGTGCCTCCACCGGCACCGCGCCGCGAGCGCTGCGCAACACCGTCGCGCTCGGATTCAGCCGCGCGATCTCGGCCTCGACCGCGGCCAGCGTCGCCTCGTCCGCCATTTCGACCTTGTTGATCACTACCGTGCTGGCATGCGCCAGCTGCACCCCGGCCTCGCGGGTGCGCGCCAGGCTGGCAAGGAAGTGACAGGCATCGACCACGCAGACCACGCCGTCCACCCGCGCCGCCTGGCGGATCTCGTCATCGGCCATGAAGGACTGCACCACCGGCGCCGGATCGGCCAGCCCGGTGGTCTCGATCAGGATGCCGTCGAAGCGGCCGCGCCGCTTGAGCAGCCCGCTCACCACCCGGATCAGGTCGCCGCGCACCTTGCAGCAGATGCAGCCGTTGTTGAGTTCCAGCACCTCTTCCTCGGCACCGACCACCAGCTCGCCGTCGATGCCGATCTCGCCGTATTCGTTCACGATCACCGCGTAGCGGCGGCCGCTCTCGCGCAGCAGGTGATTGAGGAGCGTGGTCTTGCCCGCGCCCAGGAAGCCGGTCAGGACGGTGACCGGCAGCCGGCTCACACCCGCGCTCATGGCTGCCCCCCGGCCAGCTCGGCGGCGTTGAGGGCGTCGAGCACCGCCAGCAGCGCGGAGCGCCGCAGCTCGAGCGCATCGAGCTCCGCCTCGGCCGCGGCCAGCGCCTCGCGCAGCAGATCCATGCCGGTCGGCAGCGCGGCATCCGGCGTCCGTTCCAGCGCGCCCTGCAATTCGATGTCGGCCCCGGCGCGACGGGTTTCGACACGCAACTGCCGCGAGTTGATTTCCACCAGCTCCGACACCACCCGTACCCGCCAGCTTGCGCGCCCGGCAAAGTCCAGCGTGTGCGGGGTGCAGTCCGCCAGTTCGACCGCGCTCAACATGGCTGCGCTCCGATCCCGGCGCGGCCTACATGTGCTCGTTCCATCGTTCTCCTCCCGCGCAAGCCTTGCGCTGTGCGGCTGTTCAGCAACTTCCAAGCCACGCACGGAAGACGGCGGGAGAATTTCACCAAATCATTGAATCAAAAACATTTTTTATCGCCACCCAGACGCCCCGGCGGGCTGATGAAGCAGGCATGTCCGAGAATCGGACAGCCACGCGGACCTCTGGAACGTGGTGCTGTCCGAAAACGCGACGCGCCCCGGCCAAGGCATGCGGACGGCGCCGTGGCGCCATGCACCGCGCGCGATCGCCGCCGGAGCGGGGATCGCGCGGGACCTGCCTGAAGGGGAAAGGCGTGGCGGCAGTCGGACGGCTAGAAGCCGTTCTTCCACTCGCGCAGCACGGCGAAGACCTCGGCCTCGTCGGCAAGCGGATGGCCGCAGCGCTGGCTGGCGGCGGCACTGACGGCCGCGGCGCCGCAGCGCAGGAAGGGATTGGTGTCGAACTCGTCCTCGAGCGACGAGGGCACGGTCGGCATGTCCGCCTCCCGCCGCGCCACCATCCAGCGCTGGCGCGCCTGCAACAGGGTGTTGCCGGGTTCGACCGCCAGCGCAAAACGCGCATTGGCAAGGCTGTACTCGTGCGCGCAATACACCTGGGTCGTCGCCGGCAGCGCCGCCAGCCGCGCCAGCGAGGCGTGCATCTGCGCCATGGTGCCCTCGAACACCCGGCCGCAACCGCAGGGGAACAGCGTATCGCCGCAGAAGAGGCTGCTGCCGTCGTAATAGGCGACGTGCCCCAGCGTGTGGCCGGGCAGCGCCAGCACCTCGAAACCGGCGTGGCCCTCCAGCGGCGTCACGCGGTCGCCGTCCGCGACGCGGTGCGTCAGCACCGGAATGTCCTCCCCCGCCGGGCCGAACACCGGCACCGGGAAGTGCTGCAGCAATTCCGCCACGCCGCCGACGTGATCGTGATGATGATGGGTGATCAGCACAGCCCGCAGCCTGAGCCCCTCAGCCACCAGCGCCGCGAGCACCGGCGCCGCACAGCCGGGGTCCACCACCACGGCGTCGCCGCCCGCGCTCGACAGCCAGATGTAGTTGTCCTGGAAGGCCGGAATCGCCCTTGTCCGCAGCATGGCGCGACCTCAGCCCGCGTCCACCAGGCGGGCCGCTTCCTCACGCGAGAAAAAGCGGTCGTCCAGCACGAAACCGGAACTGAGCGAAGCCTTGGCACCCCGTACCCGGCCCGCGCCATCCCGGATGGTCAGCTCGGGCGGCAGGCCGTCGAGCAGATGAAAGGCCGCCGGACGGCCGTCAGCGTGGCAGGACAGGAACACCTCTCCGGTCTCCTGATCGCGGAAGGCGGGGCGGAACCCGCGGTGGCGGTTGCCGCTGCTCACCGCGGCCGTCCCCTGGAATACTTCGTTCTCGCGGCTCAGGACTGCGGCCGTCATCGGATATGCGCTCATCGTCGTCTCCTTTGGGTGTGCTTGGGCGCGTCGGCCAGAAGCGGACCATGCCCCGCGCCGACGTCCCGGACGCCTGAATCCGGCGCCTCGCCCTGACTCCAGCAAGGGCCGCGCCAGCGCGGCCGACAACGCGCAAGCCATTGCCCTTGAAGGGATTTTCGCCAGAACGAGGCAGCCATCCGGCCTATGATCGTTCGAGAATCGGACAACCCGTCCAGCCACCGGTCCGAGCTGTACAAATTTGAACCACGCGGAGCGACGGACGAAAATCGGCCGCGACGCGATGTTGCGGCCGGCACACACCCCGCTGGACCAGGCGGGCGCCGCAGCACCGGCCCGAGCACCGCCGTTAACAGCTGATCGCCCCCCGCTTTGCCGTTATAATTGCGGCTTTTTCAGGCGGTTATGCAGGTCTTACGCGGGATTCCCGAGCAGGCCAGCCAGGCCTCGGTCCTCACCATCGGCAACTTCGACGGCGTGCACCGTGGCCACCAGGCCCTGCTCAAGCTGCTCACCGACAAGGCGCGTGCCCTCGGCCTGCCGGCGGTCGTGCTCACCTTCGAGCCGCATCCGCGCGAGTACTTCGCGCCCGACGCTGCCCCTGCCCGCCTTGCGTCGCTGCGCGAAAAGCTGCTGCTGCTCGCCGCCTGCGGTGTCGACCGCGTCCATGTCTGCCGTTTCGACGCCCGCTTCGCGCAACAGCCGGCACAGGCCTTCATCGACGACTTCCTGGTACGCGGCCTGGCCGTGCGCCACCTCTACATTGGCGACGATTTCCGCTTCGGTGCCAGGCGCGCCGGCGATTTCGCCATGCTGCAGAGCGCCGGCGAAGCACACGGCTTCGGTGTCGAATCGATGGAAACCCTGGACGTCGAAGGCGAACGCGTGTCCAGCTCGGCGGTGCGCGCGGCGCTCTCCGAAGGCGACATGGCCCATGCCGAACGCCTGCTCGGCCGCCCCTACAGCATCGCCGGCCGGGTGATCCACGGCGACAAGCTCGGCCGCCGCATCGGCCATCCGACCGCCAACATCCAGATGAAGCACCGCAAGCCGCCCTTCACCGGGGTCTATGCGGTACGCGTCGAAGGCCTCGCCGAGGGTCTGGTCGATGGCGTCGCCAACATGGGCATCCGCCCCACAGTCACCGGCTCCGGCCGCCTGCGGCTCGAAGTGAACCTCTTCGACTGGAACGCCGACTGCTACGGCGCCCATCTGCGGGTGCACTTCCTGCACCGCCTGCGCGGCGAGACCAAGTTCGACTCGCTCGACGCGCTCACCGCCCAGATCCGCCGCGACGCCGACGCCGCCCGCGCCTGGCTGGCCGCGCATCCGGGCACCAGCGCGGCCTCCGCAGCGCACACGAATCCGCCGACACTTCCACGATGACTTTCCCCCGCCCCCGGGGCTGACCAAGACCACTGCCATGGCTGACTATCGCAAGACGCTGAACCTGCCCGACACCGCCTTCCCGATGCGCGGCGACCTGCCCAAGCGCGAACCCGGCTGGATTGCCGCCTGGCAGCAGCAAAAGCTCTACCAGAAGATCCGCAAGGCAGCCGCCGGCCGGCCCAAGTTCGTGCTGCACGACGGCCCGCCCTACGCCAACGGCAACCTGCACCTCGGCCATGCACTGAACAAGATCCTCAAGGACATCATCGTCCGCTCCAAGACCCTGGCCGGCTTCGACGCGCCCTACGTGCCGGGCTGGGACTGCCACGGCCTGCCGATCGAGCACAAGGTCGAAGTCACCCACGGCAAGAACCTGCCCGCCGACAAGGTGCGCGAACTCTGCCGTGCCTACGCCGCCGAGCAGGTCGAGATCCAGAAGAAGGAATTCATCCGCCTCGGCGTACTCGGCGACTGGGACAATCCCTACCTGACGATGAGCTTCGCCAACGAGGCCGGCGAAATCCGCGCCCTGGCCGAGATGGTCAAAGCGGGCTACGTGTTCAAGGGCCTCAAGCCGGTCAACTGGTGCTTCGACTGCGGCTCCGCACTGGCCGAAGCCGAGGTTGAATACGCCGACAAGCCCTCGCCCGCGGTGGACGTCGGCTTCCCCTGCGCCGAACCCGACCGTCTGGCCGACGCCTTCGGCCTCGGCCCGCTCGCCAAGCCGGCGCTGACGGTGATCTGGACCACTACGCCGTGGACCATCCCCGCCAACCAGGCGCTGAACATGCACCCGGAGTTCGACTACGCCCTGGTCGACACCGGCGAACGCTACCTGGTGCTGGCGCACGACCTGGTCGCCAGCTGTCTCGAGCGCTACGGTCTGGACGGCCGCATCGTCGCCACCTGCAAGGGCGCGGCGCTCGACCACATCGCCTTCCGCCACCCTTTCTACGACCGCCAGTCGCCGGTCTTCCTCGGCGACTACGTCACGCTCGACACCGGTACCGGCGTGGTGCACAGCGCGCCGGCCTACGGCCTGGAAGACTTCCAGTCCTGCCGCGCCAACGGCATGGCGAGCGACGACATCCTGACCCCGGTGATGGGCGACGGCCGCTACGCACCCGACCTGCCCTTCTTCGGCGGCATGAACATCTGGAAGGCCAATCCGGCGGTCATCGAGAAACTGCGCGAAGTCGGCTGCCTGCTGGCCGAAGCGAAGATCACCCACAGCTACATGCACTGCTGGCGCCACAAGACGCCGCTGATCTACCGCGCCACCGCGCAGTGGTTCGTCGGCATGGACAAGCCGGTGGCCGACAATTCCACGCTGCGCGAGCGCGCGCTGCGCGGAGTCGAAGCCACCCGCTTCTTCCCCGCCTGGGGCCAGTCGCGCCTGCACGCGATGATCGCCAACCGGCCCGACTGGTGCATCTCGCGCCAGCGCAACTGGGGCGTGCCGATTCCCTTCTTCCTGCACAAGGAAACCGGCGAGCTGCATCCGCGCACTGTCGAACTGATGGAAGAGGTGGCCAAGCGCGTCGAGCTGGAGGGCATCGAAGCCTGGTTCAAGCTCGATGCCGCCGAACTGCTCGGCATCGATGCTGCCCAGTACGACAAGATCAGCGACACGCTCGACGTCTGGTTCGATTCCGGCACCACCCACAAACACGTGCTGCGCGGCTCGCACAACGACGGCCATGTCGAAGGCCCGCGTGCCGACCTCTACCTCGAAGGCTCGGACCAGCACCGCGGCTGGTTCCATTCCTCGCTGCTGACCGGCTGCGCGATCGACGGCCATCCGCCCTACAAGGCGCTGCTCACCCACGGCTTCACCGTGGACCAGCAGGGCCGCAAGATGTCGAAGTCGCTCGGCAACACCATCCTGCCGCAGGAAGTGTCCGAAAAGATGGGCGCCGAAATCCTGCGCCTGTGGGTGGCCTCCACCGACTACTCCGGCGAACTGTCGATCTCCAAGGAAATCCTCGACCGCGTCGTCGAGGTCTATCGCCGGGTGCGCAACACCCTGCGCTTCCTGCTCGCCAACACCGCCGACTTCGACATCGCCAGGGATGCGGTGCCGCTTGAGCAGTGGCTGGACATCGACCGCTACGCGCTCGCCTTCACCCGCCAGCTCGCCCAGCAGGCCGAGGCCGACTACGCCAAGTTCGAATTCCACCGCATCGTGCAGGCGCTGCAGGTGTTCTGCGCCGAGGATCTCGGCGCCTTCTACCTCGACATCCTCAAGGACCGCCTCTACACCACCAGCGCCGGCAGCCTGCCGCGCCGTGCCGCACAGACCGCGCTGTGGCACATCACCCAGACCCTGCTGAAGCTGATGGCGCCCATCCTGTCCTTCACCGCCGAGGAAGCGTGGGCGGTGCTCAACCCGGGCAAGGAAGACAGCGTGATGCTGCACACCTTCCACGCGCTGCCGGCGCAGGAAGGCGAAGCCGGGCTGGTTACGCGCTGGGAGACCATCCGCGCGGTGCGTTCCGACGCGCTCAAGGTGATCGAAGCGCTGCGTACCGAAGGCAAGGTCGGCGCCTCGCTGCAGGCCGAGCTCGAACTGCGCCTGACCGCCGACAAGCTCACCGCGATGCAGAGCCTGGGCGAAGACCTGCGCTTCGTCACCATGACCTCGCGCGCCACGCTGGCCGCTGCGGCCAGCGCCGAGGACGAGGCCATCGTCGCCGTACCGAGCGCGCTCGCCAAGTGCGAACGCTGCTGGCACTACACCGACGATATCGGCCACGACGCCGAACACCCGACGCTGTGCGGTCGCTGCGTGAGCAACCTCTACGGCGAAGGCGAGACGCGCGCGCATGCCTGAGCTGCACACCGCCCAGCGCCCGGCCTTGCGGGCGATGCTGCCCTGGCTGGCCCTCGCCGTGCTGATTATCGTGCTCGACCAGCTCACCAAGCAGGTGGTGCTGGGCACGATGCGCTACGGCGAGGTGATTCCGGTCACCGGCTTCTTCGACCTTGTGCTGGTCTTCAACCGCGGCGCCGCCTTCAGCTTCCTCGCCGACCATTCCGGCTGGCAGCGCTGGTTCTTCACCGGCCTGGCCGTGGTGATCTGCGGCTGGCTGCTGGCGCTGATGCACCAGCATCGCGAAGAACGACTGCTGCCGACGGCCTTCGCGCTGATCATCGGCGGCGCCATCGGCAATGTGGTCGATCGCCTGCTGCACGGCGCAGTGGTCGACTTCCTGTACTTCCACGCCGGCAGCTACGGCTGGCCGGCGTTCAATCTCGCCGATTCGGCGATCACCCTCGGAGTCGGACTGATGCTGTGGGCACAATTGCGCGCCGGCAAACAGGCATCCGACACCAACACGGAGCGTCCCTCGTGAGTCAGACCGTCGCCGCCAACAGCCTCGTCACCCTGCATTACCGGATCACCCTGCCCAACGGCCAGCCGCTGATCAGCACCTTCGAGGCCACGCCCGCCACGCTGCAGCTCGGCGCCGGCGAAATGCTGCCGGCCATGGAACAGCTCATCATCGGCCTGGAAATCGGCAGCAACCACGTCTTCGAACTGGAGCCGGAAAGCGCCTTCGGCCCCCATCGCGCCGAGCTGGTCGAGCGCGTCAAGCGCGAACACATGCCGGCCGAGGAAATCGAAGCGATGTCGATCATGGAATTCACCGCGCCCGACGGTTCGCGCTATTCCGGCCTGGTGCGCGAGATCGACGAACAATCGGCGCTGATCGACTTCAACCACCCGCTCGCCGGCAAGGCGATCCGCTTCGAGGTGAAGATCATCGGCGCTTCCTGAGGCCGCGTTCGCCCACAGAGAGAAAAGATGGACAACAACGAAATCCTGCTCGCCAACCCGCGCGGCTTCTGCGCCGGCGTGGAGCGCGCCATCGAAATCGTCGAGCAGGCTCTTCGCCGCTTCGGCGCGCCGATCTACGTCCGCCACGAGGTGGTGCACAACAAGTTCGTGGTCGACGATCTGCGTGCCAAGGGGGCGATCTTCGTCGAGGAACTGGACGAGGTTCCCGCCGGCAACACGGTGATCTTCAGCGCCCACGGCGTGTCGCAGGCAGTGCGCGAGGAGGCCGACAAGCGCGGCCTGCGCGTGTTCGATGCAACCTGCCCGTTGGTGACCAAGGTGCACCTGGAAGTCGCCCGCATGCGTGAGCAGGGCCGCGAGCTGGTGATGATCGGCCACAAGGGACACCCCGAAGTCGAGGGTACGATGGGCCAGGTGAAGGACGGCATCCACCTGGTGGAGACAGCCGCGGACGTCGCCGGCCTGCAGGTCGCCGATCCGGACAAGCTCGCCTACGTGACGCAGACCACCCTGTCGGTGGACGATGCCGCTTCCATCGTGACTGCGCTGCGCGAGCGTTTCCCCAACATCGTCGGGCCGAAGAAGGACGACATCTGCTACGCGACGCAGAACCGCCAGGACGCGGTGAAGTTCATGACCCCGCACGCGGACGTGGTGTTCGTGGTGGGCTCGAAGAACAGCTCCAACTCCAACCGCCTGCGCGAAGTCGCCGAGCTGCGCGGGGTGCCGGCCTACCTGGTCGACAACGCCGAGGGCATCGATCCGGCCTGGATCGCCGGCAAGCGACGCATCGGCGTCACCGCCGGGGCGTCGGCGCCGGAGGTGCTGGTGGCGGAGGTGATCGAACGGCTCAAGGCACTGAGCGGTGCTTCGGTGCGCAATCTGGACGGCGTGCCGGAGAAGGTGACGTTCCCGCTGCCGAAGGAGTTGCAGGAGGTGCGCTGAGCGGGCTTCGCGGCTCTCTTAGGTGCTGCTTGTCGCCTTAGTTGCAGCGAACGCGGCGCACGGGAGGTTTGCGCCGCGGGCTGCGGAACTCGCCCTGCGGGCTCGGACAGTCCTCGCCCGCTCTGCAAACCTCCCGCCCACCGCTTGAATGCAGCAGGCACTCAGACGTCAAAAATGCGAAAGGCCCTACCGGGGCCTTTCTGCTTCTTGGGCTTGCGCCTGACACTCACTGCCAAAAGCGACGTGCGGGGTATTTGTGGAGGCGGCGAGGACTGCCGAGTGAGCGCAGCGAGCGAGTTCCGCAGCCGCCGGAGCAACTACCCCGTGCGGCGCGTATCGCAGCCGCGCAAACCCTCAGTCCGCCAACAAATCACTCAGACATTCGGCTCCATGATCCGCCGGTAGAACTCATGGAAGTGCTGCATCCCGTCCTCGTACGGCGACTGGTAGGGACCGACCTCGTTGCGCCCTTCCTTCAGCAGCGCCAGACGGCCGCGATCCATGCGTTCGCCGATGTCGTCGTCCTCGATGGCGGTTTCCATGTAGGCGGCCTGCTCAGCCTCCACGAACTCGCGCTCGAACTCCACGATGTCTTCCGGGTAGTAGAACTCGACCACGTTGGTGGTCTTGTCCACATCGGTCGGAATCAGCGTGCTCACCACCAGCACATGCGGATACCACTCCACCATGATGTTGGGGTAGTAGGTCAGCCAGATCGCACCGTGCTGCGGCTTCTTCTCGCCGTAATACTCCTGCACCGCCTTGTGCCACTTGGCATAGGTCGCCGAACCCGGCTTGGCGAGCGAGGTCACGCCCACGCGCTGCACCGAATACCAGTCGCCGAACTGCCAGGTCAGGTCGTCGCAGGTGACGAAATTGCCCAGACCCGGGTGATAGGGCACGACGTGGTAATCCTCGAGATAGACCTCGATGAAGGTCTTCCAGTTGTAATTGCACTGGTGGATCTCGACGCGGTCGAGCTTGTAGCCGGCAAAATCCAGCTCCTGTGCCACCTGCATGCCGGCCAGGTCGGCATTGGCCGAGCGCGGCCCCTTGAACAGCAGGCCGTGCCAGTTCTCCAGCACGTCGCGCTTGAGGTTGAGGCAGGGATTGCTCGGGAAATGCGGCGCGCCCAGCAGGCTGCCCTGCTGGTCGTAGGTCCAGCGATGAATAGGGCAGACGATGTGCTCGGTCTTGCCTGCACCTTGCAGCATGATCGCCTGGCGATGGCGGCAGATGTTCGACAGCTGGTGTATGCCCGCGTCGGTGCGGAACAGCAGCTTGGAATGGTCCAGCCACTCCAGCGAACGGTAATTGCCGACTTCCGGTACCATCAGCTCATGGCCGACGTACCCCGGACCGGCATCGAAGAGGAGTTTCTTCTCCAATTCGAAAACCTTCTCATCGAAGTACCATGACACCGGCAGTTGAGAAACCGCAGGCGCCAGCCGAGCCGTGGAAGCGATGTCGGACATCCCCGAACCCCCTATCTGGACCAGAAATCCGGAAAATTAAACGCGCAATTCTAAGCCAGATGGCGTTTGACCGCCAGACGCGCGATCGGTTATTTTCCCCTTTTTCCGTCCCCGTTCCGTGCCAGATCCATGCCGAAGCCGGCGTCATCTCCCAAATCCTTTGAAGCCGCCGTTGCCGAGCTCGAATCCATCGTCCAGGACATGGAATCCGGCCAGCTCAATCTGGAAGACGCACTTGCGCGTTATCAACGCGGCATCGGCCTGTTGAAGTTCTGCCAGGAAACGCTCAGCGGCGCGGAACAGCGCATTCGACAGCTCGAAGGCGACGAACTCACCGACCTGCCTGTGGACCTGGGCAAGGGCAGCAGCCAGGAGCCCGCATGACGAACACTGCACAGCAGGATTTCGCAGGCTGGATGAGCCACATCCAGCAGCGCACCGAAGAAGCCCTGTCCGCCGCCCTGCCCGATCCCGGCCTCGCCCCGGAACGCCTGCACGAAGCCATGCGCTACGCGGTGCTCGGCGGCGGCAAGCGGGTGCGCCCGCTGCTGGTGCACGCGGCCGGCGCCATCGGCGGCGCCCAGCCGGAACGACTGGACCGCATCGCCTGTGCGGTCGAGCTCATCCACGCCTATTCGCTGGTGCACGACGACATGCCCTGCATGGACGACGACGTCCTGCGCCGCGGCAAGCCCACCGTGCACGTCGAATACGACGAGGCCACCGCGCTGCTGGTGGGCGATGCACTGCAGACGCTCGCCTTCCAGGTGCTCGCCTCCGCGCCGGTCGCCGATTCCTCCAGCCGCCAGCTCGGCATGATCGGCCTGCTGGCGATGGCCTCCGGGTCGCGCGGCATGGCCGGTGGCCAGGCCATCGATCTTGCCGCAGTCGGCAAGCAGCTCGACCTGCGCGAACTCGAATTCATGCACATCCACAAGACCGGCGCGCTCATCCGCAGCTCGGTGCTGCTCGGCGCCCAGGCCGGCACGGTGGATGGCGCCGTACTCGAACGCCTGGACCGCTACGCCAAGCTCGTCGGCCTGCTGTTCCAGGTGGTGGACGACATCCTCGACGCCGAGGCCGACACCGCCACGCTGGGCAAGACCGCCGGCAAGGATGCCGACAACGACAAGCCGACCTACGTCAGCCTGCTCGGCGTAGCCGATGCCCGGCGACTCGCCGGCGAAATGCTCGACGAAGCGCTCGCCGCGCTCGAACCGCTGGGCGAACGCGCCGGCCGCCTGCGCGACCTGGCCGACTACATCGTCCATCGGCCCTTCTGACCCCCTCTACTGCCCTGACCGCCCCATGTCACCGTATCCGCACCTGGAACGCATCGGTTCTCCCGCCGACCTCCGCGCCACCGAGCGCCGCGAGCTCGGCGCCGTCGCCAACGAACTGCGCGCCTTCCTGATCGAATCGGTATCGAAGACCGGCGGCCACCTGTCGTCCAACCTCGGCACCGTCGAGCTCACCATCGCCCTGCACTACGTCTTCAACACGCCCGAAGACCGCATCGTGTGGGACGTTGGCCACCAGACCTACGGCCACAAGATCCTCACCGGCCGCCGCGAGGCGATGAGCGGGCTGCGCCACTGGGGCGGCATCTCCGGTTTTCCGCGCCGCTGCGAAAGCGAGTACGACACCTTCGGCACCGCGCACTCGTCCACTTCGATCTCGGCCGCGCTCGGCATGGCGGTCGCCGCCCGCGACCGCGGCGAGGACCGCCGCGCGATCGCGGTGATCGGCGACGGAGCGATGTCGGCCGGCATGGCCTTCGAAGCGCTCAACAACGCCGGCGACATGGATGCGAACCTGCTCGTCATCCTCAACGACAACGAGATGTCGATCTCGCCGCCGGTCGGCGCGCTCACCAAGATCCTCGCCAGACTGATGTCCGGCTCCACCTATAACGCCGCGCGCCGCGTCGGCGAGAAGGTGCTGGGCATGGCGCCGCCCATGGCCGAACTGGCGCGCAAGGTCGAGGAATACGCCAAGGGCATGATCGCGCCGGGCACCCTGTTCGAGGAATTCGGCTTCCACTACTACGGCCCGATCGACGGCCACGACCTCGACGCGCTGATCCCCACGCTGCAGAACATCCGCAAGCTCAAGGGCCCGCAGTTCCTGCACGTGATCACCAGGAAGGGCCAGGGCTACAAGCTCGCCGAGGCCGACCCCATCCTGTACCACGGCGTCTCCAAGTTCGACCACACCGCCGGCATCCAGACTGGCAAGGGCGGCGGCAAGCTCACCTACACCCAGGTGTTCAGCGACTGGCTGTGCGACATCGCCGCCGCCGACTCGCGCATCGTCGGCATCACCCCGGCCATGCGCGAAGGCTCCGGCCTGGTCGCCTTCGCACAGCAGTTCCCCGACCGTTACTACGATGTCGGCATCGCCGAGCAGCACGCGCTCACCTTCGCCGCCGGCCTCGCCTGCGAGGGCCTCAAGCCTGTGGTGGCGATCTACTCGACCTTCCTGCAGCGTGCCTACGACCAACTCATCCACGACATCGCACTGCAGAACCTGCCGGTGGTGCTGGCGATAGACCGCGGCGGTCTGGTCGGCGCCGACGGCGCCACCCACCACGGCGCCTTCGATCTGTCCTTCCTCGCCTGTGTGCCCAACCTGGTGGTGATGGCGCCGGCCGACGAGAACGAATGCCGGCAGATGCTCTATACCGCGGTCTGCCACGACGGCCCCACCGCAGTGCGCTACCCGCGCGGCGGCGGCTCCGGCGTCGCGCCGGCCAAGCAGATGACGGCGCTGCCCATCGGCAAGGGCGAGATCCGCCGCAGCGGCCAGCGCATCGCGCTGCTCGCCTTCGGCAGCATGCTGGGCGTTGCGCTGGAAGCCGGCGAAGCGCTCGATGCCACTGTCGCCAACATGCGCTTCGTCAAACCGCTGGACGAAGCGCTGATCGCCGAACTCGCCGCGAACCACGACCTGCTGGTGAGCGTCGAAGAGAATGCGGTGATCGGTGGGGCCGGCGCGGAGGTCGCCCGCTTCCTCGACACCTTGCCCAAGCGGCCACGCATGTTGCGCCTGGGCCTGCCCGACCGGTTCATCGACCACGGCGACCAGACCCAGCTGCTCGCCTCCGTCGGCCTGGACAAGGCCGGAATACTCGCTGCCATTGAGCGCGTCTATCCCGGCAATAGTTGAGTAATTTTGTCGGGAACGATAGCATCGCTCTATCTCACGCGGGGGCGCCACCGGCACCGCCGCCCGACCACAACAGAGAACAGCCCATGAACAGCTCCGTGGCCCACGCCATCCCAGACGTCCAGAACAGCGCAGACAGCCGCCAGATCGCCATCAACAAGGTCGGCATCAAGTCCATCCGCCATCCGGTCAAGGTCAGCGACAAGACCGGCGGCGTGCAGCACACGGTTGCCAACTTCAACATGTATGTCGGCCTGCCCCACAATTTCAAGGGCACCCACATGTCGCGCTTCATCGAGATCCTCAACGGCAACGAACGCGAGATCTCGGTGGAGTCCTTCGAGCCCATGCTGCGCGAGATGGTCAAGCGCCTCGAGGCCGAAACCGGCCACGTCGAGATGACCTTCCCCTACTTCATCAACAAGTCCGCCCCGGTCTCCGGCGTGCAGAGCCTGATGGATTACGAGGTCACCTTCACCGGCGAAATCCACGAGGGCGGCCGCTACGAATTCACCATGAAGGTGGTGGTGCCGGTCACCAGCCTGTGCCCCTGCTCCAAGAAGATCTCGGCCTACGGCGCGCACAACCAGCGTTCGCACGTCACCGTCACCGCCACGCTCAACGACCACCTGTGGATCGAAGAAGTAGTGCAACTGGTGGAAGGCCAGGCCTCGTGCGAGGTCTATGGCCTGCTCAAGCGCCCGGACGAGAAGTACGTCACCGAGCGCGCCTACGATAACCCCAAGTTCGTCGAGGACATGGTGCGCGACGTCGCCGGCCTGCTGAATGCCGAAAAGCGCATCGACGCCTACGCGGTGGAATCCGAGAACTTCGAATCCATCCACAACCACTCGGCCTACGCCCTGATCGAACGCGACAAGCGCCTCGAGGCCTGAGCCGGTGGAGCGCAGGCTCTCCGTCCTCGACCTCGCCCCGATCACGCGCGGCAGCAATGCCGCGCAGGCGCTGGCCAACACCCGCGATCTCGCCCGCCACGCCGAACGCTGGGGCTACACCCGCTACTGGGTGGCCGAGCACCACAACATGACAGGCATCGCCAGCGCAGCGACCGCGGTGGTGATCGGCCACATCGCCGCCGCCACTTCGACCATGCGCGTCGGCGCAGGCGGCATCATGCTGCCCAACCACGCCCCGCTGGTGATCGCCGAACAGTTCGGCACGCTGGAATCGCTCTTTCCCGGCCGCATCGACCTCGGCCTGGGCCGCGCCCCCGGCACCGACCAGCGCACCGCGCGCGCCCTGCGCCGCAACCTCGTCGGCAGCGACGACAGCTTCCCGCAGGACGTGGTCGAGCTGCAGGGCTGGTTCGCCGAGCCGCAACCCGGCCAGGCCATCCAGGCGGTACCCGGCGCCGGGCTGAACGTGCCGATCTGGCTGCTCGGTTCCAGCCTCTACAGCGCCGGTCTGGCCGCTCAGCTCGGCCTGCCCTTCGCCTTTGCTTCGCACTTCGCACCGCGCTTCCTCAAGCAGGCGATCGCGCTCTACCGCAGCGAGTTCAAGCCGTCCGAACACCTCGCCGAACCCTACGTGATGGTCGGCGCCAACGCGATCGCGGCCGACAGCGACGAGCAGGCGCAATTCCTGTTCCGTTCCTTGCGCCTGCGCTTCGCCGCAATGGCGCGCGGCGTACGCGGCCAGCTGCCGCCGCCGGAGGAGTTCGACGAGCGCGACTGGGCACCCAACGAACTCGCCTTCGCCGACGAATCGCTATCCTGCTCGGTGATCGGCAATCCGCAGGCGGTGCGCCGCCAGTTGCAGGTGCTGTTCGACGACACCGGCGCCAACGAGCTGATGCTCACCGCGCAGATCTACGACCACGCGGCGCGCCTGCGCTCCTTCGAGCTCGTCGCCCAGGCCTGGGAGCAGCTTCCCGCCTGAGCAACCGATTCCGTACCGGCGATAAAACGAAAACGGCCCCGCGCAGGGGCCGTTTCCTTTTCGGGCGGGCGCCGGATCAGGCCAGCAGCGTGTCCAGCATCTCCACCATACGGTCGATTTCCGCCTCGCTTACCGTCAGCGACGGCATGAAGCGCAGCAGGTTGGGGCGCGGTGCATTCAACAACAGGCCAGTCGGCGATCCTTCCAGCGCCGCCTTGACGATGGCCGGGGCACGCTCGCTGTCGAGCACCAGCGCGCGCAGGAGGCCCGACCCGCGTTCGCCGGCCAGGCTGCGGCGCGCAATCAGTTCGTGCAGCCGCGCCGCCAGGTATTCGCCGCGCGCCACCACGCCGTCGAGGAAGCCGGGCGCGGTCAGGCGCCGCATCACCGCCACGCCGGCAGCGGTCATCAGCGGGTTGCCATTGTAGGTGCCGCCCTGGTCGCCGGCCTCGAAACAGCTCACCGCCTCGGTCGCCAACAGCGCCGACAGCGGCACGCCACCGCCTATGCCCTTGCCCAGGGTCATGATGTCCGGCTCGATGCCGGCATGCTGGTGGGCGAACAGCCGGCCGGTGCGGCCCATGCCGGACTGCACCTCATCGACGATCAGCAGGATGCCGTGCTCGCGGGTGAGCGCGCGCAGCGCCTGCAGGAACTCGGGCGCGGCCGGGATCACGCCGCCCTCGCCCTGCACCGGCTCCAGCATCACCGCCACGGTCTCCGGCCCGATCAGCGCCTCGACCGAGGCGATGTCGTTCAGCCTGGCCTTGGGGAAACCCGGCACCTGCGGCGCGAACAGGGTGTCCCAGCCGGCCTTGCCGGACGCCGACATGGTGGCCAGCGTGCGGCCGTGGAAGGAATGCTCGAAGGTGATGATCTGGTAGGCGCCGTTGCGGTGCAGCCGGCCCCACTTGCGCGCCAGCTTGATCGCGCCTTCGTTGGCCTCGGCGCCGGTGTTGGCGAAGAACACCCGGTCGAGCGCACAGTGCGCGGTGAGCAGGCCGGCCAGTTCTATCATCGGGCCATTGTAGAAGGCCGGACTCGGGTTGATCAGCTTCCCCACCTGGGCAACGATGGCATCGCGGACCTCGGCCGGCGAATGGCCGAGGCAGTTCACCGCCCAGCCCTGGACGAAGTCGAGATAGGCCTTGCCCTGCGCGTCGTAGAGCCAGGAACCCTCGCCGCGCTCGAACAGGATGTCCGGCCGGTTGGTGATGTACATCAGGGAGGCGGAATCGAACTCGCCGTATTTCATTCGGGCACTCCGAAAACAGGGTCAGGGGAAAACGGCGCGGCCTGCGCCGCGCAGGACAGGATGCTACCGCGAGCTTGCAGCGCCATGACCATCGCCGGCATGGATCAGGATGTCGCCATGCAGGCGCCCGCGTATGCGCAGCGCCCACGCCACGAAGGCCACCAGCAGCACACCTTCGACCACCATCGCCGCCTGCACGCCGATCTGCGCCGCGATCAGGCCGGCGATCAGGCCGCCGATGGCATCGAAGCCGAAGCGGGTGGAGCTGAAGAAGGACACCACCCGGCCGCGCAGGTGATCCGGCGCCAGGCTCTGCAGCAGCATGTTGATCGCCACGTTGCACACCGAAATGCCGAAGCCGACGACCGCCATCGCCGCCAGCGCCACCGGCATGTGACGGTTGTAGGAGAAGGCCAGCATCGCCAGCGCGCTCGCGCAGGCGCCGCTCAGGATCACCCTGATCAGCCCCGGCAGGCTCTTGCGGGTAGCGAGGAAGATGGTGCCGACGAAGGCGCCCGCCCCGGCCGCACCCCACAGCCAGCCCAGCATGCGCGCATCGCCGCCGAACACGTCCTTGGCAAACACCGGCAGCAGCACCGCATAGCTCGATGCGGTGACGTTCACCGTGGCCAGGGTCAGGATCAGCATGCGGATGGTATATACGTCCCACACGTACTTCAGCCCTTCGCGGAACACGGCTCCCATCGAGCCCTTGGCGCGCGGCTGGGCGTCGACGCGGATCATCGCCACGCCGAAGGCGAGCGCCGCAAACGACACCGCGTTCAGGCCGAAGCACACCGCCTCGGAAGTCAGCCCGAGGATGAGGCCCGCCAGCGGCGGGCCGATGAAGCGGCCGGAATTGAACACCATCGCGTTGAGCGCGAGTGCATTGGGCAGATCGGCGCGATCGCCGACGAAGACGCTGATCTGCGCCTGGCGCAGCGGCGTATCGAAAGCGTTGAGCACGCCGAGCAGCACCGACATCGCCACGATCAGGGTCGGCCCGATCGCATCGAGCGCGGTCAGCACCGCCAGCACCGCCGCCTGGAGGGCGAGCACGCCTTGCACCACGATCAGCAGCCGGCGCTTATCGCGGCGGTCTATCCAGGCGCCGGCCAGCGGGCCGACGATCAGCATGGGCAGGAGCGCGGCGAAGGCAGTGACGCCCAGCAGCGCCACCGAACCGGTTAGGCGGTAGATCAGCCAGGACAGCGCGACCTGCTGTATCCACGAGCCAAGCACCGACACCGCCTGCCCGCAGAAATAGAAACGGAAATTCCGATGGCGCAACGCGCGCACCGGTGCAGGCCAGGCACCCTGCTCGGCGGGGCCGGAAGAAGACGAGGAACTCAAGAAAACTCCGTGATCGGCAGACATCGCCCCGAACTGCACGCCGGCAAGGCGGCCGGAACGGCAAGGCGAAAGGATAGCGCAGAATCGATCGCTAATATCTTAACGTAAAGCCGTGCGATCACCCTGAGTGCCGCATCGATCACCATGCAAGGTCCGCATCGGGCACGGCTCCGCCCGCTTTCGGCAGGCGATTGATGCGGATTTCGGAACACTGTGATCCAGCCGGCGCGATTTTCCCCACCAGCCCAAGCGCGCAGAATCCGGGCATGAGATGCAGGCCGGGCGATGCCGCCGGCCTGCCCTCCGCCCCGAGACCAACATCCCAGGAACCGCGATGACCGCACCCGACACCGCCCTCGACCTAGCCTTCCGCTCCGCGCGCAGTTTCAACCGCTTCACCGACCGCCCGGTGAGCGCCGACACCCTCGCCCGCCTCTACGAGTTGCTGAAGTGGGGTCCGACCTCGATGAACTCGCAGCCCGCGCGTTACGTCTTCGTGCAGAGCGCGGAAGCCAAGGCCCGCCTCAAACCCTGCCTCGCCCCCGGCAACGTCGACAAGACCATGAGTGCGCCGGTCACGGTGATCGTCGCCTTCGACACCGCCTTCTACGAAAACCTGCCGACGCAGTGCCCGGCCATTCCCGGCGCGCGCGACATGTTCGCCAACAACGCCGCACTGGCCGACGCCACCGCCTTCCGCAACAGCAGCCTGCAGGGCGGCTACCTGATTGTTGCGGCGCGCATACTGGGCCTCGACTGCGGCCCGATGAGCGGCTTCGACGCCGACAAGCTGAATGCCGAGTTCTTCCCGGACGGCCGCTGCAAGGCCAACCTGCTGATCAACCTCGGCTACGGCGACGCCAGCGCCAATTACCCGCGCGGCCCGCGCCTGGACTTCGCGACCGTCGCCGAGGTCGTCTGAGCCGTGCCCGTCCGGCCAAAGTGCACGACAGTCGCCGGCCGGACGCCGCTCAAGGCCGCGCGATGCGCCCGCCGGGCGCCACGAAGCGGATGCCCGGCATGATGTCGGCGACCCGTTCCGGGCGCTCCAGCGCTTCATCCACGTTCATCCGGGCAATCTCCACATGCTCCTGCGCCAGCGCACTGGCGCGCATGCCCTGACCGCGGGCGATCGCCTCGACGATGGTGCGATGCTGCTCGTGCGCGTAGCGCATCCAGCGGTGCCCTTCCTCTTCCAGCGCCGACTGCATCGGCAGGGTGGCGCTGGCGGCGGCGAACGGCTGACCGTTGAGCATGTCCATTGCCCGTACCAGCGCGGTATTGCCGCAACCATGGACGATGAGATCGTGGAAGCGGTTGTTCATCTCCTGGTAGGCGGCGTAATCGTCGAGATCCATCGTCGCCTTGTTCACCGCCTCCTCGCCCTGCGCGATGCAATCCTGCAGTTCGCGCATCAACTGGCGCGGTACGCCCCGCTCCGCCAGCAGGCGCGCCGCCATGCCCTCCAGCACACCCCGCACCTCGATCGCGTCCGACACCTCCTGCGCGGTGAACTGCCGCATCTGATAGCCGCCGCCGTTCAGCGGTTCGATCAGCCCCTCGTGCTGCAAGGTAGCCAGTGCAAGCCGCACCGGTGTGCGCGATGCCCCCAGCCGCTCCGCCAGCGGAATCTCCGCCAGCCGTTCGCCCGGCGCAAAGGCGCCCTTGAGGATGAGATCGCGCAACTGCACCAGTACGCGTGATTGCTGGGACTGCATCATGGATTCGCCACCTTGTCTCGTCGTATCGGTCGGATTCTAACCCCATTGTATGCAATGCCGGCAGCCGGCATCTCCAGCCCCGGCCGGACACGCCACTCCTCAATCCAGTGCATCTACGCCCATCAGTGGTGCAGAAGCACCCGGAAAAGCGCCCGACCCACGCACCAAAACCTCCGAAAGTATTGATTTTCTAGCCTTTCAGAGCGAAACGGCGACTTGCACTTTCGTCAAATGTTTGTTTATGAACAATTTTGATTGGAACAAATCGGCATTACGTCGAACTGGAGCGCTTCTTGCATCCATCGAAATACATGCCGTTTTTAAATCTACTTCACTGCATACATCAATCGCCAGATTGTTGGCGAACGGAAAAACGGACATCAACAGCCAAACGGTTATAATTTAAACAAGTAATTGTTTTTTATATAAAACTAAAAATCACCCCACCTCCAAGGCAACAGCACCAAACCAGAATTTTCCAAATTCGTGTTGACCTGGATCAAGGTTTGTCTACTATTGGATACCGTTGTATGCAATCACAAGACAGCCCAGGAGAACTCCCTTGATCAGTGCAGAACAGAACGATCTCATCACCCGCATCGGCCCCGCAGCTCCTGCCGGCAAGCTGCTGCGCCGCTACTGGCAGCCGGTCGCCCTCGTCGAAGAACTGGAAGAAAAGCGCCCGGTCAAGGCGGTCCGCCTGATGGGGCAGGACTTCGTGCTGTTCCGCGACGACAAGGGCCAGCTCGGCATGCTCGACCGCGACTGTCCGCACCGCGGCGCCGACCTCGCCTTCGGCCGCCTCGAAGGCGGCGGCCTGCGCTGCCCCTTCCACGGCTGGCTGTTCGACACCAAGGGCACCTGTCTGGAAACCCCCGCCGAGCCGGAAGGCAGCAAGCTGTGCAGCCGTATCAAGCAGTCGGCCTACCCGGTGGTCGAGAAGAGCGGGATCGTCTTTGCCTACATCGGTGAAGGCGAGCCGCCGGCCTTCCCCGAGTTCGACTGCTTCGTCGCCCCGGACACCCACGTCTTCGCCTTCAAGGGCCTGTTCGAATGCAACTGGCTGCAGGCGCTGGAAGTCGGCATCGACCCGGCGCACGCCTCCTACCTGCACCGCTTCTTCCAGGACGAAGACACCGAGGCGAGCTACGGCAAGCAGTTCCGCGGCGCCTCCAACGACTCCGACATGCCGATCACCAAGGTGCTGCGCGAGTACGACCGCCCCGAGATCAACGTCGAGTCCGCCGACTACGGCCTGCGCCTGACCTCGCTGCGCAAGCTGAGCGAGGACAGCACCCATGTGCGCGTCACCAACGTGGTGTTCCCGCAGGCCTTCGTGATCCCGATGAGCTCGGAGATGACCATCTCGCAGTGGCACGTGCCGGTCGATGACTACAACTGCTACTGGTACGCCATCTTCACCAGCTTCACCGGCCCGGTGAACAAGCAGCAGATGCGCGAGCAGCGTCTCGAACTGTACGAGCTGCCGGACTACACCTCGCGCAAGAACAAGCGCAACAACTACGGCTACAGCATCGACGAGCAGCTGAACGAGACCTACACCGGCATGGGCAACGACATCAACGTCCACGACCAGTGGGCGATCGAGTCGCAGGGCCCGATCCAGGACCGCACCCGCGAACACCTGGGCACCACCGACAAGGGCATCGTCGCCTACCGCCGCATCCTGGTAAATGCGATCGAAGCCACCCAGGCTGGCCAGCCCGCACCGATGCTGATCGACGCCGCGCAGGCCGCTGCCTTCAGCGGCCCGCCCTCGATCGACGGCGTCAGCCCGTCCGACAAGACCGCCAGCTACTGCCTGGAAGCCGACCGCAAGCGTCGCGAGCAGTCGTCCTGGGCCGCCGCCCGCCTGCCGAAATAACGGGGAACAGCCATGGCCAGCTTTGTAGATCGCTTCGATCTGTGGTCGCCGGCGCAGGCCGACGCCGCGGACGCGGTCATCCGCCGGATCGACGCCGAAGGGCTAGAGCTGGTGCGCTTCGCCTTTCCAGACCAGCACGGCGTGCTGCGCGGCAAGACCCTGGTCGCCGAGGCGGCCAAGGATGCACTGCGCGACGGCGTCAACATGACGACCACGCTGCTGGCGAAGGACACCTCGCACAAGACCGTCTTCCCGGTGTTCTCCACCGGCGGCGGCTTCGACTTCCCCGGCATGCAGGGCGGCGCCGATTTCACCATGGTCGCCGATCCGGACACCTTC
This sequence comes from Azoarcus sp. DD4, assembly GCF_006496635.1. Lineage (NCBI taxonomy): Bacteria > Pseudomonadati > Pseudomonadota > Betaproteobacteria > Rhodocyclales > Zoogloeaceae > Azoarcus > Azoarcus sp. DD4. The sequence continues at coordinate 1,555,127 of NZ_CP022958.1, read as the reverse complement.
AAGATCCTGCCCTGGGCGCACAAGACCGGCTGGGTGCTGTGCGACGCCTACATGGCCGACGGCCAGCCGTCGCCCTTGTCTACCCGCCAGATCCTGCGCCGCGCCGTGAGCCAGCTGGACGAACTCGGCCTCGAGTTCATCGCCGGGCTGGAGGTGGAATTCCACGTCTTCCGCCTCGACGATCCGAAGATGGCGCTGCCCGATTCCGGCCAGCCGGGCACGTCGCCGGCGGTGTCGCTGCTGTCGCACGGCCACCAGTACCTCACCGAGCAGCGCTATGACGGCGTCGACACGGTGATGGAGTTGCTGCGCACCACCATCCAGGGCCTGGAACTGCCGCTGCGTTCGCTGGAGATCGAGTTCGGCCCCAGCCAGTTCGAGATCACCTTCGGCCCCACCGCCGGACTGGCGCCGGCCGATGCCATGGTGCTGCTGCGCAGCGCGGTCAAGCAGGTGTGCCGGCGCTACGGCTACCACGCCACCTTCATGTGCCGGCCGAAGATTCCGAACGTGATGTCGAGTGGCTGGCACCTGCATCAATCGCTGAAGAGCAAGCGCGACGGCCGCAACGTCTTCGTGCCCGAAACCGCCGGCGAGGATCTGAGCGAGATCGGCCGCCACTACCTCGGCGGCCTGCTCGCCCACGCCTGCGGTTCGGCCGCGCTCGCCAGCCCGACCATCAACGGCTACCGCCGCTACCGGCCGTTCTCGCTGGCGCCCGACCGCGCGGTGTGGGGGCGCGACAACCGTGGCGCGCTGCTGCGGGTGCTCGGCGGTGTCGGCCAGTCCGCCACCCGGATCGAGAACCGCATCGGCGAACCCACCGCCAACCCCTACCTCTACCTCGCCTCGCAACTGTTCTCCGGGCTGGACGGCATCCACCGCCGCATCGAACCCGGCCCGTCGGCCGACTCGCCCTACGAGACCGCCGCTGCCCCGCTGCCACGCACCCTGGGCGACGCGCTCGACGCGCTGCGCGCCGACAACTACCTGTGCGAGCAGCTCGGCCGGCGCTTCGTCGACTACCTCTGCCACATCAAGGAAGCCGAGATCGCCCGCTTCAACCTCGAAGTGAGCGACTGGGAACAGCGCGAATACTTCGAGATGTTCTGAGAGACACCATGCCCACGATCAACTTCATCCTCAAGGACGGCACCACCCGCGCGGTGGAAGCCCCCATCGGCCAGAGCGTCATGGAAGCGGCCATCCGCAACAACGTCCGCGGCATCGACGCGGAATGCGGCGGCAGCTGCTCCTGTGCCACCTGCCATGTCTATGTGGACGACGCCTTCCTCGACAAACTGCCGGCGCCCGACGACATGGAGCAGGAGTTGCTGGACGGCGTCGCCGCCGAACGCCGCCCCGGCAGCCGCCTGAGCTGTCAGCTGCCGCTCAGCGCCGAGCTGGACGGTATCGTCGTCAGCGTGCCGGCGCAGCAAGCGTGAACGCCGCCCCGCCTGTTCTCGTCATCGTCGGTGCCTCCTACGCAGGCGCCCAGCTCGCCGCCAGCGCACGCGACGCCGGCTTCGACGGGCGCATCCTGCTGATCGGCGACGAGACCCGTGCCCCCTACCAGCGCCCGCCGCTCTCCAAGGGCCTGCTCACCGGCAAGACCCAGGTCGATGCGCTGGCGCTCAAGGCCGACGACTTCTACCGTGAGAGCGGCATCGAACTTCTCACCGGCCACCGCGTCACCGCGCTCGACACCGCCGGCCGCGTGGTCGTGCTCGACGACGGCCGCCGCCTCGGCTACGACTGGCTGGCGCTCACCACCGGTGCACGCTGCCGGCCGCTGACGCTGCCCGGCGCCCACCTCGCCGGCGTGTTCGAACTACGCAGCCTGGGCGACGCCCTGGCGCTCGACGCCGCCGCCCGCAACGCCCGCCGCGCCTGCGTCATCGGCGGCGGCTTCATCGGCCTGGAGGTCGCGTCCGCGCTGGCCACCCGCGGCCTGCAGGTGAGCGTGGTGGAAGCCGCGCCGCGCCTGCTGGCGCGTGCGGTCACGCCCGAATTGAGCGACTTCGTCGCCGCGCTGCACCGCCGCCACGGGGTGGACATCCACTGCGGCCAGGGCGTGCGCGCGCTGATCGGCCAGGCCGACCGAGTCACCGCGGTCGAACTGCAGGACGGCGAAAGCATCGCCTGCGACCTGGTGGTGGCCGGCATCGGCGTGCTGCCCAACACCGGCCTGGCCGAACGGGCCGGCATTGCCTGCGCCAACGGCATCCTCACCGACGCCCTCGGCCAAACCTCGGCGCCGCGCGTGCTCGCCGCCGGCGACTGTGCAGCCTTCCCCAATCCGTACGCCGCCGATCCGGCCGCGCCGATCCGGCTGGAATCCATCCAGGCGGCCAACGACCTTGCCCGCGCCGCCGCCAGCCTGGTCGCCGGCCAGCCGCAGCCTTATGCGGCAGTTCCCTGGTTCTGGAGCGACCAGTACGACGCCAAGCTGCAGATGGCCGGCCTGATGGCAGCGGACGACGAAGTAGTCGTGCGCGGCGATATCGCCAGCGGCCGCTTCAGCCTGTTCTGCCTGCGCGGCGGACGCATCGCCTCGGTGCATGCCGTCAGCAGACCGGCCGACCACATGCTCGGCCGCAAGCTGGTGGCCGCGCGCTGCGCCGCCACCCCGGCCCAACTGGCCGACGAAGGCTTCGACCTCAAATCGCTGCTCGCCGTCCAGGCCTGCAACTCATGCAATGCGCAGTGAATCCGACCCCGCCGCCAAGCAAGCGCGCGGGGCATGAGCAAGGCAATACGCAATACCCGTTCGCCAACCCCTGCCCCGCCCCCGGGGGCACCAACAGTGGAGATTCAACGATGAGAAAGACCCCCTTGCTGGCCGCACTGGCCCTGGCGTGTAGTGCCGGGTTCGCCCAGGTCGCCACGGCCGCGGACGACACCCTGCGCATCGGCGTGATCGCCACCTACTCCGGCCCCTACGCCGACTACGGCCGCCAGTTCGACGCCGGCATCCAGCTCTACCTGAAGGAGCATGGCGGCATGATCGGCGGCAAGAAGGTTGAGATCATCAAGAAGGACACCGCCGGCCCGGCGCCCGACGCCGCCAAGCGCTTCGCCCAGGAACTGGTGGTGCGCGACAAGGTGAACTTCATCGCCGGCCTCGACTTCAGCCCCAACGCCTACGCCATCGCCCCCATCGTCACCCAGGCCAAGATCCCGACCGTGGTGATGAACGCCTCGTCCTCGGCGATCACCACCAGCTCGCCCTACATCGCCCGCGTGTCCTTCACCGTGCAGCAGGTATCGGCGCCGATGGCGCAGTGGATGCTGAAGAACGGCATCAAGGAGACCTACGTCGTGGTGGCCGACTACGCCTCCGGCACCGATTCGCACACCGCCTTCGAGCAGGCCTTCACCGCCGGCGGCGGCAAGGTCGTCGGCAGCGTGCGCACACCGATGAACAACCCGGACTTCTCCGCCTACGTGCAGCGCATCAAGGATGCCAAGCCGCAGTCGGTGTTCTTCTTCTTCCCCTCCGGCGTGATGCCGCCGGCCTTCCTCAAGGCCTGGAAGGAGCGCGGCATGGAAGAGGCCGGCATCAAGCTGTTCGCCACCGGCGAGGCCACCGACGACAGCTACCTCACCGCCACCGGCGACGTTGCCAAGGGCCTGATCACCAGCCACCACTATTCCTACGCCCACAAGTCGGACAAGAACCAGAAGTTCGTCAAGGACTTCTACGCCACCTTCGGCAAGGAGATGCGCCCGAGCTACTTCGCCATCACCGCCTACGACGGCCTTGCCGCCATCGACGGCGCGCTGCAGAAGACCAAGGGCGACGTGTCCGGCGACAAGGTGATGGAAGCGCTCAAGGGCCTGACGCTGGAAAGCCCGCGCGGCCCGATCGAGATCGACGCCACCACCAAGGACATCGTGCAGACGGTGTACATCCGCCGCACCGAACAGGTCGGCGGCGAGTTGGTGAACGTCGAATTCGACAAGTTCGACAAGGTCAAGGACCCGGCCAAGGAAGGCAAGTAAGCCGCGGCGGGCCTGCTGCGGCGGGCCCGCCTTCCCGACTTCCCCTTCCAGAGAATCCGTGGAGACCCAATGGGCATAGTGATATTCGACGGCGTGGCCTACGGCATGCTGCTTTTTCTCATCGCGGTCGGTCTGTCGATCACGATGGGCCTGATGAGCTTCGTCAACCTGGCTCACGGCGCCTTTGCCATGGTCGGCGGCTATGCCGCGGCGGTGGCGATGAACCGCTTCGGCATCGGCTTCTTCCCGGCGCTGGCGATCAGCTTCGCGGCCGCCGCCGCGGTCGGCGCGATACTGGAATTCGGCCTCTACCGCCGGCTGTACCGCGCCCATCCGCTCGACCAGGTGCTGCTGTCCATCGGCCTGGTGTTCGTGGCCATCGCGGTCTTCACCTACTTCTTCGGCCCGACCATGCAGCCCTTCGCGCTGCCGGAAAGCCTGGCCGGCCGCGTTTCGCTGCTGGGGCTGGAAGTCGGCAGCTACCGGCTCTTCCTGGTGGTCTGCGGCCTGCTAGTGCTCGGCTGCATGCTGCTGCTCCTCAACAAGACGCGCTATGGCGCGATGGTGCGGGCGGCGGTGGACAACCAGCGCGTAGCGCGCGGCACCGGCATCCATGTGCAGCGCCTGTTCTTCCTCACCTTCTCGCTCGGCTGCGGGCTGGCGGGCCTGGGCGGCGCGCTCAGCCTGGGCGTGCTCGGACTGGAGCCGAGCTTTCCGCTGAAATACCTGATCTTCTTCCTGATCGTGGTCTGTGTCGGCGGCGCCGGCACCATCACCGGCCCCTTCGTCGCGGCGCTGCTGGTCGGCATCGTGGACGTGGCCGGCAAGTACTACCTGCCCGAGTTCGGCGCCTTCCTGATCTACGTGTTCATGGTGATCACGCTGCTCGTCCGGCCCAACGGACTGATTCCGCGCAAGGGGATATGAGATGACCTTACTCACCCTCTCTTCCAGACGTCTGCCGCTGGTCGAAGCCCTGTTCTGGGCGGCGCTGGCGAGCAGCTACTTCCTGCTGCCCGACCACCTCACCCTGCTCAGCCAGGTGCTGATCTTCGGCCTGTTCGCGGTCTCGCTCGACATGGCGCTGGGCTATGCCGGCATCCTCACCGTCGGCCATGCGGCCTTCTTCGGCTGCGGCGCCTACGCCGCCGGCCTGCTCGCCAGGCACGGCTGGAGCGAGCCATTCTCCGGCCTGTTGCTGGCGCTGTTGGTGTGCGGCGCGCTCGGCTACATCCTGAGCTACCTTGTGGTGCGCGGCGCCGACCTCACCCGGCTGATGATCACCATCGGCGTCTGCGTACTGCTGGCCGAACTGGCCAACCGCCTGTCCGGCATCACCGGCGGCACCGACGGCCTGCAGGGCATCACCATGGATCCGGTATTGGGCGTGTTCGAATTCGACCTGTGGGGCAGGACCGCCTTCATCTACAGCTTCGCCATGGTGCTGGTGGCCTTCCTGCTGGCACGGCTGATCGTGCGCTCGCCCTTCGGCCTGGCGCTGCGCGGCATTCACGACAGCCGCAAGCGCATGCAGGCGATTGGCTCGCCGGTCGAGGCGCGGCTGCGCATGGCCTACGCCTTCTCCGCGGCCATCGCCGGGGTGGCGGGCGCGCTGCTGGCGCAGACCTCGCAGTTCGTCGGCATCGAATCGCTCAGCTTCAACCGTTCCGCCGAGATCCTCATCATCCTCGTGCTGGGCGGCACCGGCCGACTCTACGGCGGCATGATCGGCGCCATTGTCTACATGCTGGTGCACGACTGGTTCGCCGACATGAATCCGCAGTACTGGATGTTCTGGCTCGGCATCTTCCTGATCGCGGCAGTCATGCTGGGCCGCGGCGGCATCATGGGCATGCTGTCGCGTCTCGTCACCGTGAGGAGAGCCTGATGAGCGCCCCCGCACTTTCCACCCGCGGCCTCGGCATCCAGTTCGGCGCCTTCCGCGCGGTCAACGACGTCAATCTGACGGTCGAACCCGGCGCCCGCCAGGCCCTGATCGGCCCCAACGGCGCCGGCAAGACCACGCTGATCAACCTGCTGACCGGCGTGTACAAACCGACCTCGGGCAGCATCCAGCTCGGCGGCGAGGACATCACCGGCCTGTCTTGCGACCAACGCGCTCGCATCGGCCTGGTCCGCACCTTCCAGATCAACACCCTGTTTCCCAGCCTCACGCCGCTGCTGTCGGTGGTACTGGCGATCAGCGAGCGTGACGGCCTCGGCGCCACCTGGTGGCGACCGCTGACGCGCTGTACCGCCGCCTTCGACGAAGCCCACGCGCTGCTGGCGCGGCTGCGGCTGGACAGCCTGGCCGACGTGCCGGTGTCGGCGCTGGCCTACGGCAAGCAGCGCCTGCTGGAAATCGCGCTGGCGATGGCGGCACGACCGCGCATCCTGCTGCTCGACGAACCCGCCGCAGGCATCCCGGCGGGCGAGAGCGGCGAACTGTTCGAAGTCGTCGCCGAACTGCCGGACGACATCAGCATCCTCTTCATCGAGCACGACATGGACCTCGTCTTCCGCTTCTCCAGGCGCATCTCGGTACTGGTCGCCGGCGAGGTCCTGACCGAAGGCACGCCCGCCGAGATTTCCGCCGATCCCCGCGTGCGCGAGGTCTATCTCGGCAGCGGCACCCATGCAGGAGAAGTCCATGTCTGAACTGCTCGCCTTCGACCAGGTCACCGCCGGCTACGGCGACGCGGTGGTACTCGACCGCATGAGCTTCGCGCTCGAAGCGGGCAAGAGCCTCGCCATCCTCGGCCGCAACGGCGTCGGCAAATCCACGCTGCTCGAGACCCTGATGGGCAATACCCGGGTGAAGAGCGGCAGCATCCGCTGGCAGGGGCGCGACATCACGCGCGAGCCCTCGCACCGCCGGGTGCGCGCCGGGCTGGGCTGGGTGCCGCAGGAACGCGAGGTTTTCCCCTCGCTCACCGTGGAGGAAAACCTCACCGTGATCGCCACCCGCGGGCCGTGGAACCTGAAACGGGTGTACGAACTCTTTCCGCGCCTGCAGGAGCGCCGCGCCAACTACGGCAACCAGCTATCGGGCGGGGAGCAGCAGATGCTGGCGATCGGCCGCGCGCTGATGACCAACCCCAGGCTGCTGCTGCTCGACGAGCCGATGGAAGGCCTCGCGCCCATCATCGTCGAGGAGCTGGCGCTGGTCATCAAGCTGCTGTGCGAAAGCGAGGGCCTGGCCTCGGTGGTGGTGGAACAGCATCCGGTGCTGACGCTGTCGATGACCCACCACGCCATCGTGCTCGAACGCGGTACCGTGGTGCACGCCGGGCCGAGCGCAGAACTCGCCGGCGACGGCGCGCTGCTCGACAGCCTGCTCGGCGTCGGCCAATCGCGCCGCCCGGCAACGGTCGCCACACCCGCCGTCGCCCCCACCCCGCCCGAAGACGGCGCCTTCCCGGCCCTCCAGCCGGCCTGACACCCAGCGGCCCGCAACGACGGGCCGCCCCACCAAGCCCCCGACATGAAACCGGTCGCCATCCTCCAACACACCGAAGTCGGCGCCCCCGGCGCCGTCCTCCCCGTACTCGACAGCCTGGACATCCCCTGGGAGATCGTACCCATTGTCGACGGCGCACCCATCCCCGCCTCCGCCGAACCCTACAGCGGCCTGGTGCTGATGGGCGGCTACATGGGCGTGAACGACCGCCTGCCTTGGATGCTGGACGAGATCCGCCTGATCCACGATGCCGACGCGCGCGGCCTGCCGGTGGCCGGCCACTGCCTCGGCAGCCAGTTGCTGGCACACGCCTTCGGCGCGCAGATCCGCCGCAACGCGCGCAAGGAGATCGGCTGGCAGACGATACGCATCGACGAGCACGCCGACGCGGCCGAGTGGTTCGGCACGCCTGGCGGCACCGAGCACACGGTATTCCAGTGGCACGGCGACACCTTCGACATTCCGGCCGCAGCGGTGCGCATCGCCAGCAGCCGGCATTGCGCCAACCAGGCCTACGTGGTCGCCGGCCGCCATCTCGGCATGCAGTTCCACCTCGAGATGACGCCCGAACTCATAGACCGCTCGCTCGCCCGCAACGGCCACGAGCTGGTGCGCGAACGCGAGGCAGGCAATCCGGCGGTCGGCACACTGGAAGATACCGCCACCGATGCGGCTGGCCGCAGTGCAGCGATGCATGTGCTGATGACCCGGCTCTACCGGCGCTGGAGTCGCACACTGGCGCGCTGATCGCCCACGGCAGGCAACGCTGAACCGAAGGCGCCCGGGGCCACTCGAATGTCGCTCACGCCCTGGAAGAACGCCCGATGCCGCAGTCCCCGCCCGCGCTGTCCCCGTCCGATCTCGCCGCCCTCGCCGCCGCCCGCAGCACGCTGGAGTCGCCCGGCCTGGCGATGCGACTGAGCGACGCCGTCGGCCGTCCCATCGAGAAGGGCATGGCGCGGCTGCCGGCGAGCTGGCGCCGCAGGCTGGGCGGCATCGCGCAGGACGCCCTCGGCCGCGCCATCGCGGTCGCCGCCCGCACGCTCGATGCCGATGCCGGGCCGCGCACCGCCTCGCCGCGCCTGCACAAACTGCTCGGCTCGGTCAGCGGCGGCGCCGGTGGCGCTTTCGGGCTTCCAGGGCTGACGGTCGAGATCCCGTTGTCCACCATCCTGATCATGCGCGCCATCCTCGATGTCGCGCGGGCACACGGCGAGGACATCAACGCCCCCGCCACCCGCATGGCCGCGCTCGAAGTGTTCGCACTCGGCGGACCGGGCAGCGCCGACGACGGCATCGAAACCGGCTACTACGCGGTCCGCGCCGCGCTCGCCAGCGCGGTCAGCGACGCCTCGCGCCATGTCGCCAGCCAGGGCCTGAGCGGTCTCGGCCAGCAGGGCGCGCCGGCGATCGCGCGCCTGCTCTCCATGGTCGCCGCACGCTACAAGGTACAGCTCACGCAGAAGGCCGCCGGCATGCTCGTTCCCGGCGTCGGCGTCGGCGCCGGCGTGGCGGTCAACCTGCTGTTCATGACGCACTTCCAGGCGGTCAGCGAGGCGCACTTCACCATCCGCCGGCTGGAGCGGCGCTACGGGACCGGGCTGGTACGCAATGCCTATCGCACTGCCGCCGGCCGGGGCTGAACCGGATCCACCAAGCAGCCCGCAGCGCACATGGAACTAGCCACGACGATGACCATGGACTAAGCTAGCGATAATTCAATAAACATATTTCAACAGGGACGCGTCATGGATCGCCGGACCAACCCCTTACTCCGTGCACGGATCGATCTGCTGCTCCACGCCGTGAAAACCGGCCGGCTCAGCATCAACGACGCCGGCCGCCGCATGGACCAGCTCGGCGTGCCCTTTGCCGTTGCCTGCCGGGTTCTCACCCGCTCGGACCTGCAGCCGGCGCCGCATTGACGCGCCGCCGTTCCCCGCTGCAGGGGCATATCGGCCGACGTTTCATGTCGGCGATACGCCTGCGCCCGCGGCATCTGCAGTACGTCCGGCCCTCGCGGCCGCAAGCCAGCCCGATCCCCAGGTTGCTTCCTCATAGGCGGGCAGTACGGCCAGCACCTTCTCGCCATACGCCGCTGCGGCGGGCACGATGTCCGCTTCGTCGAGGCCCGCTGGAAACAATGCTGCGGCGAGTCGTGCCGGCACGCCGCTCTCCAGTGCCGCATCCAGCGCCGCTGTGTCGTCCGGACCGCCCGGGCTGCCGCGGCACGGCGCCCCGAAATCCGCCAGCATGCGGGCAAACGCGCGGCCGCGCGCCGGGTCCGTGGCCAGCAGCGCGGCGAGCTGCCCGGCGACGCGGCCGGTGATCTCGCGGTAAAACGCCATGGTGTAGGAATCCGCCGGCTCCGGTATGGCCTGGAAGATGTAGGCATAGAGCGCCGCCCGGCAATAGGCCCGCGCGGCTGTCTCGCTGTCGCCGGCGGCCAGGGCCAGATCGCCGAGCAGGCGGTAATCGTTGGCTAGCAGTTCGGAATCGCGCTGTTCGAGCGGTGCAGCCTCGCCGAACTCGGCGCTGCCCTCCGCCAGCGATTGCTGCGCCTGCTCCCGCGCCGCAGTCAGGTCGCCGAGTTCGAACAGGTATTGCGCCACGTAGAAGGCGATCCACGCCGCGATCCAGGCCATGCCGTCGGCAACCAGGAGCGTGCGTGCTGCCTCGTAGTGGCGCAGGGCTTCATCGCGATCGCCGCGGCCGTAGGCCCAGGCCTCGGCAAGGAAGAAATCGATGAAGGCGCGCACCCGGCGCGCATCCTCGCCCTCGATGCGGCGGATTTCGCCGACTAGGCCGAGGCGGTCGCGGATGGTGAGCAGCGCCTTCTCCACCCGCGCCCAGTCGCCCGCCGCCGCACGCTTGTCCGGGCCGGCCGGATAGGCATCCTGGAAGCGCGCCACCTCGTTCAGGATCTCGCGGGCGCGGGGCTCCAGCTCGCGTTGGCGCCACTCGGCAATCAGGCGCTCGCAGAAGGGAAAGCGCTGGTAATAGCCCCACCACCAGAAGGCATCGAAGAAGACCCGCAGGAAGGCGAGCACCCCGGCCGCGGTGTCACCGGCGTGCGCCATGTGATAGAGGCAGGCGTCCTTGGTTTCCTGCCACTCGGCCTGCTCGTAGCGGTACCAGCCGAGATAGGCCTCGGGATCGCTCTCCAGCGTGCCGCGCAGCTTGTCGGCGTAGAAGGCGAGCGCCTTGCGGTGCAGCGCCTGCGAGGCCGTCAGCGGCAGGCGGGTGCGGGCGTACTCGGCGACGATGCGATGCATGGTGTATTCGCTGCTGTTGCCGCGCAGGTAGTGGCCGATGAGGCCCATGTCGCTGATGTCCCACAGCATGTCCTCATCGGCGTCACACACCGCCAGCGCGATGTCCTTGCAGAAGCCGTTGGGCTTGGGCCGGAAGATGGACAGCGCGATCGCCGCGTCGCGCGCCGCATCGGTATGCAGTGCGGCAAAGGACAGCTCTATCACGTCGCCGAGCGAGCGGCGGTCGTCGCCACACAGATCCAGCCGGCGCCCCGCCTCGGCGGCATCGTGGTAGGCGCGGCGCAGGCGGTCGGGGTCGGGTGGATCGTCCGCCGCCGCCCGCCGCAACAACTTGCCGACCAGCACCAGCGCCAGCGGCAAACCCTGCATCGCGCCCACCAGCGCCTTGGCACCGAAGGGATCGAAGCGCACCGCCTCGGGTGCGATTTCGCGCAGCAGGCGAAAGCCCTGCGAACGCGGCAGCTCGGCGACGACCTCCCTGTCGCCCAGCTCGATCGCCACCGCCTTGGAGCGCGTGGTCGAGACGAACACGCAGTGCGGCCCCAGCGCCATGAAGCGCTGCGCGTCCTCGGTACGCCAGACATCATCCAGCACCACCAGCAGGCGGCGCTCGCCGATCGCTTCGCGCAGTGCCTGGGTCCACAGTTCCGGCCGGTCCAGGCTGTTCATCCGCTCGGATGAAATGCCCAGCGCCTCGGCCCAGCGCCGCAGCTCCTCGTTGTCCACGTGCTGACGGCCGAGGTTGGCCCACAGCACGCCGTCGAACGCGGCCAGCACCTTGTCCCTGTCGCGCACCAGCTCCTGCGCCACCGTGGTCTTGCCCACCCCCGGCAGAAACAGCAGGCTGGTGTTGCGGCCGGCACAGACCCGCCGCCAGACCTCGTCGACCAGCTTGTCGCGGCCGACGATGCGATGGCTGCGCAGGGCCTCGCGCACCAGCCAGGGCTTGGCCGGCGGCGGCGCGGCCGGCATCTCCGGCAGGCGCCCGCGCAGGTAGGCATTGAAATGCTTGCGGAAGGCATCGACGAAGGCTTCCGGCGTGTCGTACTTGTTGATGCCGCCGCAGTAGCTGCCGTCGGCGTTCTTCTTCACCCGCTCGCAGAAAGTGTCGAGTGCGGCAAGCTGGGCGCGCTTCTCGTCGAACTTGGGGTCGCGCAGGCTGACCTCGGGGTCACGCGTGCAGCGATACACCAGCACCTCGTGCTCGGGATGCAGCTGCCGGCCCGCCAGCGCATTCTCGAATTCCCACACCGTGCCGGACTCGTAGCAGCTGCCGTCGGCGCGGCGGATGTCGGCGGCGAGCGGCGTGCCGATGCGCCCGCGCAAGATCACCACCGTCAGGTCGCAATCGGCAGGCAGGCCCTTGTAGCGGTTGATCGCCGACTGCGGCGTCTCGCCCGCCACCATGGGCGCCGGCGCCTCGGGGTCGTCCCAGGCGACCACGCTCAGCGTCACCCGGTCGGCCAGCAAGGGATCGCGCGGCAGACGCGCCAGCAGATCGGCCAGCAGCTCGCGCTCGCGCGCGACATCGCCCGGCGAGGACACGAAGATGCGCAGGTGCAGCGGCGTCATGGCCACCGTCCGGCCGGCCGCGCTGCCTCAACCCGCATGCTGCACCCGGCCGCCGTCCAGCGTGAAGCTGTACTCGCGCAGCGGCACGCACACCTGCACCCGGTACTCGCTGAAGTAGCGCTCGCGGCCGCGCTGCTGGATCTCGCGGTGCTCCGGGTGGTCGCGCCAGGCAGCCAGCGCCTCGGGCGAATCGAACTCGACGATGGACACGAACTCGCCGTCGGCGGCGGCGTAGTCCTTGTAGGACAGGAAGCCGGGCATTGCCGACGCGATCTCGTACATGCGCCCGCCCACCTGCTCCATTTCGGCTTCATCCACGCCTGCACGCAGGCGGGTACGGAACACGATCACGACCATGGCGCCCTCCTTCCGTCGTCCCCGCGGCGGGCGCAGCGCGCCCGGCAGCTTGTTTCCATCATAGACAAGCCCGTGGCAGGCGCAGGCCAACGAAAGCAGATCGAAAGCCAAGCCGGTTTCAATCGCCTCCACCCCGCCCGACGCAGGCGGGATCACAGCCAAGAACGAGGAGGAGATTCCATGAACCGCAACATCCTGGCGGCGGCCGTCGCCGTTTCCGCGCTGGTCCTGCCGCCGGCAGCCTGTGCCCAGTCCAACGTGACGATCTACGGCCTGATCGACCTCAACCTCAGCCACACCAGGGCCGGGTCGCAAAGCCGCAGCGCGCTCGACCATGGCGAACTCAACGGCACCCGGCTCGGCTTTCGCGGCAGCGAGGATCTCGGCAACGGCATGAAGGCCATCTTCACGCTGGAACAGGGCTTCGACCCCTCCACCGGCCTGCTCGAACAGGGCGGCCGGACCTTCGGCCGGCAGTCCTTCGTCGGCGTCGAAGGCGGCTGGGGCCGGCTCACCCTGGGCCGTCAGTACACGCCCGCCTTCGTCGCCATCGACCCGATGGACGCCACCGGCAGCGCCGACCGCAGCCCCGGCCTGCTCAGCCGCAAGACCGGCGGCATCAAGCCGGCCTACGAGGTGCGGCTGGACAGCATGGTCAAGTACCGCTCGCCCGAGTTCAGCGGCTTCTCGGTCGACGCCGCCTACTGGCTGGGCGGCAAGACCGCCACCGACTCCACCGCGCGGCGCGAGGGCGACGGCTTCGGCATCGCAGGTCTCTACAAGCGCGGGCCGCTGTCGGCCTCCATCGTCACCCAGCGCATCCAGCGCGATTCCACCGGCGGCAAGGTGCGCACCGACGGCTTCGGCCTGGCCTACGACTTCGGCCCGGCCAAGGCCTATTTCGCCTACACCCGCGACAAGGAGAGCGGCAGCCAGGGCGAAGGCAAGGCCCGCACCTACGACATCGGCGTCGAGATCAAGGCCGGCGCCCGGAGCACCGTCGCGATCAGCTACGCCGACCGCAACGAGTCCAACGACGCCGCCGCCGAGGATGCCCGCGGCTGGTCGGCCTATTACATGTACGACCTGTCCAAGCGCACCACGCTCTACACCGGGTACAGCAGGCTGATCAACAAGGACGACGCCAACTACGCGCTCGGCAACTTCACTCCGGCGGCCGGAGGCGACCCGCGCGTGGTGATGGCCGGCATCCGCCACAAGTTCTGACACCCCGGATCCGGCGACGGGACTGCTACCGGGCGCGCCCTCTGGGGAGAGAGGGTGCGCCTTGCGTCTCGACCGTTGCGTCCGGGGTGTTTCTTTCTTGATTCGAAAGCGCCCCTGCCCAGCATCGAAATCACCCCACCAGCAAGGAGACAACGCCATGCAGATCACCGGCATGTTGTACGGATCGCGCCTGCTCGAGTTCGCCGATTTCCCAAGCGCGGAAGTGCTCGGGCCGGATGCCAGCGAGGAGGCCATCGGCGCGCTGATCGAGCGCTACGGCTCGGTCTTCGTCAAGCCCGTGTTCAAGGGCGGCGTCGGCAAGAAGGGCAAGGCCGGCCTGATCGGCCGCGCGCAGGATCTCAAGAGCGCACTCGCCGAAAAGGAGCGGCTCTACTTCGTCGAGCACCGCCACGGCAACCAGGTCGCCAAGGCCAATGGCGTCACCTTCGAGGGCGCGGTACCGGCCGAGCACGAGGTGTATTTCTCGATCACCGACTCGACCGAATTCCGCGCCCCCACCATGACACTGACCCACGTGGGCGGCATGGACATCGAGGAACTGGACAAGTCGCAGGTCGCACGCATCCCCTTCGACCCGCTGACCGGGCTGAAGGCCTTCGTCGTCGCCAACGCGCTCGCCGACATCGGCGCCCCCAAGGAGATCATCTCGCCGCTGGTGCAGCAGCTGCCCAAGCTGTGGGAGCTGTACCACGACTTCGGCATGACCACGCTCGAACTCAACCCGATCCGCATGCGCCCCGACCGCCGCGGTCGGCTGACGCCGGTAGCCTGCGACTTCAAGTGCGGCTTCGACCGCGACGACCCGCGCTGGCATCGCCTCAAGCTGCCGGCCCACCTGTTCGCCGCCGACTATTCCAACTTCGAACAGGAGATCAACCAGCTGCGCACCCACCAGGGCCAGAGCGACGTCTACGTCATCAATGAACACGGCACCATCCTCGCGCCCACCTTCGGCGGCGGCGCCAACTCACTGGTCACCGAGATGCTCGGCGACGACGCCATCATCTCGTCGGATTTCGGCGGCAACCCGCCCTACGAGAAGATGAAGTCGGTCGCGGCCATCTGCTTCAAGCACTGGCTGGCCCAGGCCAACGTGCTCTTCATCATCGGCGGCAAATCCAACAACACCGACATCTTCGAAACTTTCCGCGCCATGGCCGACGCGCTGCGCGAGCACGTCAGCCGCCACGGCCCGACCCCGCTCTACGTCGTCGCCGGCCGCGGCGGGCCCAACCTGGTACGCGGCATGGGCGTGCTGCGCGACACCTGCGAGGCACTCGGCCTGCCCTACCGCCTGTTCGGTTTCGATTCGGCGATGAGCGAGGTCGTCGACTACGCCCGCGAAGCCAACGAATGGATGAAGGCCGGTGGCCGCGACGCGGTCGCCCGCCGGCTCGGCCTGGCCCCGGCGCCGGCCGTCTGAACGCAGACCAAGAGCAATCAAGGAGACAGCCATGTACCAGCAGGGTGTAGGCGATTTCAAGTATTACGTGGGCATCAGCTCGCTGGCGCAGATCGCGACGCGCGGCGACCGGGTATGCGTACTCAACATCCTCGGCGGCGAATCGAGCGAGGTGACGCCGGTCGGCCATGCGTGGTCGGGCGGCAACGTGGTGTTCGGCACCTCACCCGGACGCCGCGGCCAGGTGCTGGAAACGCCGGCCGGCAACATCCCGGTCTACAACAGCGTGCGCGAGGGTCTGGACGACGGCCACCGCTTCAACTGCGGCGTGGTCTATCTGCCGCCTTCGGCCGCGCGCGACGGGGTGGCCGAGCTGATCCGGGTGAATCCCGAGCTGAAGAAGATCTTCATCATCACCGAGAAGATCGCCGTCCATGACGCCCGCGAAATCCGCGCGATGGGCCAGCAGCACGGCATCGACATCTTCGGCGCCAACTGCCTCGGCGTCGCCGACGCCTGGAACCAGGTGCGCATCGGCGGTGCGCTGGGCGGCGACAGCCCGTCCGACACCCTCAAGCCCGGCTCGATCGCGGTGCTGTCCAATTCCGGCGGCTTCACCACGACCATCGCGCAATACCTGCGCATGGCCGGCTGGGGCACGACCACGCTGGTGTCGAGCGGCAAGGACGTCTACATCCACTACGCGGCACCGGAGTTCGCCTTCGCGCTTGCCAACGACGCCCGCAGCAAGGCCGCGGTGCTGTACTGCGAACCCGGCGGCTACTACGAGCGCGACGCCGTCTTCACCAAGCCGGTGGTCGCCTGCGTGGTCGGCCGCTGGAAGTCCAAGCTCACCCGCGCCGTCGGCCACGCCGGCGCGATGGCCGGCGGCGAGGACGATGCCGCCGCCAAGGAACGCTGGTTCATGGAGAAGTTCGGCGTCGACGCGCTGTTCACGCCGGACAGACCGGTGTTCTCGGCCAAGGGTGCGGTCGTCGCCAACATCGCCCACATTCCCGCCGCGCTGACCGCGGTGATGCGCGCCAACGCCACCCTGCCCGACTTCGCGCCGGAAGGCACGATGGAACTCAAGCCCTGGTTCGGCGCCAACCCCGGCATCGAGCTGCCGGCCCGGCTGGACCTGCCGGTGGTCGACGCGCTCGACCCCTACCGCACGCAGATCGCCGCCCTCGCCCGGCAGGTCGGTGCATCCTTCCCGCGCGAAGCGCTGAAGGACGCCTCCGGCGCGTCGAAAATGGACCCGAAGACCCAGGTCGCCAGCCTGCACGGTCTCAGCGTGCTGGAAGCGGCACGCCTGCCGCTCGAAGCCAACGTCGGCCTCGCCCTGCTGCGCGAAGCCGGCGGCGACAACGACCGCAAGCTGGTGAATGTGGCGCTCGCCGCCTGCGTGAACCTGCATGGCGATCCGGCGCTGGCCGCCGCGCACGCCGCACGCGAGGCCGGCAATGCGCCCAACAGCGTGCTCGCCGCGGCGCTCTCCATCGTCGGGCCGCGGCGCGCCGAACGCGCCCGCGAGATCGCCGCCGCCTTCATCGAGCGCTTTCATGCGGCCGGCCTGCGCGACGCGCTGGCCGAGGATTTCGACCTCGCAGCTCTGGCCGAAGACGCCGCGCTCGCCCGCCTGGTCACCGTGGCGGAACCCGACGCGCGCGCCGAAGCCATGCTCGCCGGACTGGATGCGCGCGCCGCGCGCTCGGTACCGGTGCGCTACCTGCGCAGCCTGGGGCGCCCGGTCGGCGCCGACGCGGTGCTCGCCGCGCTGACGACGACACTCGCCTGGGGCCCGCTGATGCGCAAGCGCGTATCGCGCCTCACCGTCGAGACCCTGCCGTGGTGGCTGCGGCTGTTCGGCACCCTGATCGGCGCCGCCGCGCTGCCGGAGCGCCACCAGCCGGCCGCCTTCTGCGGCATGCCCACCGCGCAGCTGCTCGGCCACGCCTCGATCACCGAGATCGCCTGCCGCGCGCTGCTCGACCGCAGCCCCGACGCCGCCGACCTGTTCGCCTTCCAGACCCTGGTCGGCATCCTGCTGACCAACGGCCCCGGCACGATCTCGGCGCAGGGCGCGAAGGGCGCGGTCTCGGCCGACGGTCCGGAAACACCGCAGCGGGTGCAGCTCAACAAGGCGCTGGTCGGCTTCCTCACCCACACCGGCTACGCCCACGGCGGCAACGGCTTCGAAGGTGTGCAATTCCTGATCGAAGCCTTCCGCGACACGCCGCTCGCCGATCCGGCCGACCCTGCCCACGGGCTGGATCTCGCCGCGCTGGCGCGAGGCTGCGCCGAAGACTACGCGCGCTACAAGGCCGAAGCGAAATCCGCCGGCGCCTTCGACCTGCGCAAGCTGCCCGGCGTGAATCACCCGGTGTTCAAGGACAGGCCGGTGAACCTCGATCCGCGCGAGGTCTTCATCCGCGAGCTGATGACGGCCCGGGGCGAGACCAACGTCTTCCACGACTTCTACCGTGCGCTGGTGCAGGCACTGCACCAGGCCGGGGTGTCGCGCACGGTGTACTGCGTGAACATCGACGCGGTGATCGCCGCGCTGTTGCTCAAGCTCACCTGGAAACCGTGGCGTGCCGGGGAGATCGGCGAATCGGCACTCGAATCGGCCGCCTTCACCGTGTTCCTCTACGCGCGCATGCTGGGCTGCGCGGCCGAAGCCGATGACCACCTCAACCGCGGCCGCAACATGGACACGCGCACCGCCGCGTCGGCCTGCCGCTTCGTGAGCTGAAGCGGTGACGGCGTCAGCTTCCGGCCGCTCAGGGCTTGCGCATCGCGGCTTCCCACTCGCGCAGGAAGTCGCGCTGCTTGACCTGATCGAGGTAGGCCAGCAGCGCGGTGCCGAGCGCGATCGGCCGGAAGGCGGTGCCGAGCTGCTGGCGCAGGCCGGCGGCGTCGCTGGCGTCCTCGCGCACCGAGAACAAGCCGGCGCGGGCGAGCAGCACCTGCCCCTGCGCCGACAACAGGAAGTCCAGCCAAAGCCGCGCCGCCGCCGGATGCGGCGCACGCCGCGCAACGAAGGCCACCCGGCTCAGCACCAGGGTGTAGTCGCGCGGCCACACCACGCCGACATTGGGATCGAGCCGCGCGCGCGAATGCGCGTAGGAGCCGAGCAGGTTGTAGCCGATCAGTACCTCGCCGCTGGCAATGCGGTCGAGTACTACCGCAGTCTTGACGTGCAGCTCCACCTGGCGGCCGCCGAGCGCGCGCGCGAGCTGCCAGAAGGCGGTGGGGTTGGCGAGCGCGTCCTGGCTGTGCAGCAGCAGGCCGAGGCCGGCGCGGACGGGGTCGTAGGTGGCGACGCGGCCGCGGAAGCGGTCGGGCTGCTCGGCGAGCAGGCGGATCAGCGCGGCGTGGGTATCGGGCACCTCGTAGGGGCCGAGCGCGCGCTTGCTATAGACGATGGCCGCAGGTTCGTAAGAGGTGGCGAAGGCCTCGTCCTTCCACACCGCCCAGGCCGGCAGCGCGGCGGTCTCGGCGGAACGGTAGGGCTGAGCGTAGCCGTCGTTCACCAGCTTGACCTGCAGGTCCATGGCCGAACTCCACACCACGTCGACCTCGTGCCGGCCCTGCTCGGCCTCGGCGACCACGCGGCGATACACCTCGGCGGAATTCATATCGTGATAGTCGATGCGCACGCCCGGATGCTGCGCCTCGAAGGCGTCGAGCACCGGCTGCACGATGTCGCGGTCGGTGGCGGCATAGACCACCACCCGGCCGCCCTCGCGCACCGCCGCCGCCAGCCGGTCGGCATTGCCCTGCGCGAACGCCGCGAACGTGCTCAACGCCAGCGCGGCGCAGAGCAGCTGTCTAATCCGGCCCATCCTGTCTCCTCCTGCGTGGGCTCGCCGGTCACGGCTTGGCCCACCCGCTCTTTTTCGACAATAATCGCCGCCCAAGCTTTCGATAATCTTTCGGGGTCAGCCATGCGCCTGCTGCTTGTCGAGGATCATGCCGAACTCGCCGAATGGGTCGCGAAAGCCCTGCGCCACGCCGGTTATGCGCTCGACGTACTCGACCGTGGCGACCATGCCGACCACGCGCTGCGTTCGCAAGCCTACGATCTGGTCATCCTGGACCTGTCGCTCCCCGGCCTCGATGGCCTGGAGGTGCTGCGCCGCCTGCGCAGCCGCGAACAGGGGCCGCCGACCCCGGTGCTGGTGCTCACCGCGCGCGGCACCACCGAAGAGCGGGTCAAGGGTCTCAACCTGGGCGCCGACGATTATCTGCCGAAACCCTTCGAGCTGACCGAACTCGAGGCGCGCATCAAGGCGCTGCTGCGGCGCAGCGGCAACCTCGTGCCGCTAGTGCGCATAGGCCGCCTGGAGTTCGACACCACCACCCGCCTGGCCTCGGTCGGCAGCGCCCCGCTGGCGCTGACGCCGCGCGAACTCGCCGTGCTGGAGGCACTGCTGTCGCGCGTAGGGCGCCCGGTCGCGCGCGAGGCACTGTTCGAAAAGGTGTTCGATTTCGACGCCGAGGCCCGCCCGGAAGCGATCGAGATCTACGTCTCGCGCCTGCGCAAGAAGCTCGAAGGCTCCGGCGTGGCGATCAACACCCTGCGCGGGCTCGGCTACCTGCTCGCCGAGACGCCAGCCCCCTGAGCGGCCGGACCATGCCGTCGAAGGTCCGCTACAGCCTGCGCCGGCGGGTCGGCTGGTGGCTGCTGCCGCCGCTGCTGATCGTGCTGGCGATCAACGCGGTGCTGTCCTACCGCAGCGCGCTCGAGGTGGTCAATCGCGCCTACGACCGCTCGCTCACCGCCTCGATCAAGGCGGTCGGCGAGCGTACCCACTCGCTCGCCGGCGAGATCCATGTGGACATCCCCTATTCCGCCTTCCAGGTGTTCGAGGACAGCGCGCAGGAGCGGATCTTCTACGCCCTCGTCGCCCCCAACGGCAAACTGCTGACCGGCTACGCCGGCCTCGTGCCGCGCGAGCTGCCGCCGGACACCGGCGAGGTACGGATCGCCACCGCGCAGTTCCAGGGCGAGGAAGTGCGCATCGGCGCCATGCGCAAGCGGCTCTACGACCCGCTGCTGGCCGGCGGCGACGCGGTGCTGATCGTGTTCGCCGAAACCACCGGCGCCCGCACCGCGCTCGCGCGCGACCTCTTCTTCGACAGCCTGCGGCGCCAGCTCGCGCTGATCGGCGTCGGTGCCGTACTGATCGTGATCGCGCTGGCGTCGGCCTTCCGCCCCCTGCTCAAGCTGCGCGAGGCGATACGCAACCGAGACGACGAGGATCTGACGCCGGTCGAGGGCGGCAACGTGCCGACCGAAGTCGGCCCGCTGATCGACGCGATCAACCACCACATGGAGCGGCTGTCGGCGATGCTGGTCGCGCGCCGGCGCTTTCTCGCCGATGCCGCGCACCAGATCCGCACGCCGCTGGCAGTGCTGACCACCCAGGCCGAATACGGCCTGCGCCAGAACGATGCCGACGAGATGCGGCGCACGCTCGCCAGCCTGCTGGCGACCATCCATTCGACACGGCGGCTGGCCAACCAGATGCTGGCGATGTCACACGCCGAGGCCATCAACGGCATCATCGGCGAGCGCGCGCCGGTGGACCTGAGCGCGCTGGTCAGGGAGGTGGCCCTGGACCTGGTGCCGCTCGCGTTGAAGAAGCACATCGACCTCGCCTACGAAGGCCCGGATGCACCGGTAACGCTGCAGGGCAATGCGGCGATGCTGCGGGAGATGGTCGCGAACCTGGTGGACAACGCCCTGCGCTACGGCCCGCCGGCCTCCCAGGTCGTGGTCGCGGTGGCGGCCTGGGGCGGCGAGGCGGTCGTCAGCATTTGCGACGAGGGGCCGGGCATCCCCGAGGCCGAGCGCGAGAACGTGTTCAAGCGCTTCTACCGCATCCTCGGCCAGGGCGACACCGAGGGCAGCGGCCTCGGCCTCGCGATCGTGCGCGAGATCTGCTGGGCGCACCGCGGCCGGATCGCGTTGAAGGACGGCGCCGGCGGCCGCGGCCTGTGCGTCGAGGTGGAACTGCCGCTGACCTGAGCGCCGTGCTTCAGCGGCAGACCAGCACCGGAATCCTGCAGTAGGTCAGCACCTTGTGCGTCTCGCTGCCGAGCAGCAGCGCGTCGAGGCCGCGACGGCCGTGCGAGGCCATCAGGATCAGGTCGCAGGCGCGTTCGGTGGCGGCGCGGATGATGGCGCGATGCGGCACGTCGCTGGTCTCCAGCACGTGCTCGGCTTCGACGCCGGCACCCTGGGCGCGGGCGACGGCGGCTTCGACGATGCGCTGGCCATGTGCCGCTGCCTGTTCGGCGAAGCGGCTGGAGCGTGCCGGATCGTAATGGCCGTCCTCGCCGAAGTTGGTCACCGGAAACGGTGCCTCGGCGGTGGCGTTGAGGATGGTCAGGCGCGCGCCCAGGGTCTGGGCGAGTGCGATCGCGCGCTCGACGGCCTCGTCGGAAAGCGGCGAACCGTCGGTCGGAACGAGGATGTGCTTGAACATGATGGATCCTTGTAGGCGGAAAGGCTTGCGCGCTGCCGGCGGCGGCGCAGGTTCATTCGCTTTGTGCGGCGGCATCGCGCAGGATGGGCTGCCAGCGCGAGATCTCCGACTGCAGGCGCTCGCGTAGCGCCGCCGGCGTCGCCTGCGCGGCGCTGGCCGGCTGCGCACCGAGCTGGCGCATGCGCGCCTGCAGCGCCGGTTCGGCGAGCGCGCGGCGCAGGCCGGCAGCGAGCGCGTCGATGACCTCCGGCGGCGTTCCCCTGGGCGCATACAGGCCGTGCCACACCACCAGTTCGACCCCCGCCAGCCCCGCTTCGCGGACGGTCGGCAGCGCCGGCAGCAGGTCGAGCCGCGCCGGACCGGTCACCGCATAGCCCCGTACCTGCCCGGTCTCGATCGCCTTCAGGGTGTTGGTCGGCTGGTCGCACAGCAGGTCGACATGGCCGCCGGCGAGATCGGACAGCGCCTCCTGCGTGCCCGGGTAGGCGATCGCGCGCAGCGGCGCACCGCTGGCGCTGCGCAGCAGCAGGCCGCACAGGTGCGACGCCGAGCCGGTGCCGGCGTGGGCGTAGCTCATGCCGCCGCGGACGTCGCGCAGCAGTTCGCCGACGTTGCCGGCGGCGAGGTCGCGGCGCCCGACCAGCGTCATCGGCACATCGGCCACCAGGCCGACCGGCTCGAAGCCGGCCACCGGGTCGTAACGCAGCTTGGGATGGAGCGTCGCGCTGGTCGCGTGGCCGATGTTGGACAGCAGCAGCATCGTGCCGTCGGGCTTGGCCTTGCTGACCTTCTCGGCGCCGAGCGTGCCGCCTGCACCGAGAACGTTGCGCTCGACGACCTTGCGTTGCAGCGCCCGGCCGAGCGGCTCGGCCAGGATGCGCGCGATCTCGTCGGTGGGGCCGCCGTGGGTGAAGGGCACCACGATGGTCAGCGTCGGCGCCTTAACCGCGGCACCGGCGGCGTCGGCCGCCAGGGCCTGCGGCGCGGTCGCCAGCGCAAGCAGCAGCGTCACCGTCTTCTTCAGCGTCATCGGACTCTCCTGACCGCGGGGCTCAGCCGGTCGCGCCGGGTTTGACCAGCGTCACCGGGATGGTGGAGCGCTCCAGCACCTCGTGCGCGACCGAGCCGAGCAATGCCAGCATCAGCCCGCTGCGCCCGTGCGTCCCCATGACGATCTTGTCGAAGCGGTGCTCGCCGGCGTAGCGGATGATGGTATCGGCGACGTGGCCAACCGCGATGTGATGGGTGTAGCGCACGCCAGCGGCATCGAGCAGGCGGCGGGCGGCCTCCAGCGCCGCCAGCCCCTCGTCGCGGTGATAGCGCTCGAGCTCGTCGTGGCCGACGAACATTCGCGCGTGGCCGGAGTCGATCGGGATCTGCACGTTGAGCAGGTGGATGTCGGGTTCGCCGCTCGCGGCGCGCAGCCTGAGCAGGTGGTCGACCACCGGGCCGACATTGTCGGCGCCGTCCACCGGTACCAGTATCTTGAGCATCGTGTTCTCCTTCATTCGCCACGCCCGGCGCTGTCGCCGGCGTTTTCGACCGCGAGTTCGACCAGCGGCGCCGCCGTCTCGCGCCGGGCCAGCCAGGCGCCGAGCGCGACCACGAAGAGCGCACCGATGGCCGACGTCACGTAATGCAACCAGCCCGGCATGCCTTCCAGCCAGGGCTTGAGCATGACATCGCCGACCAGCATGCCGCCGGCGATCCAGCCGAGCAGCGCGGCACCGAGCGTGATCACGATGGGGAAGCGATCCATCAGCTTGAGCACGAACTTGCTGCCCCAGACGATGATGGGAATGCTGATGACGATGCCGAACACCACCAGGCCGAGATCGCCCTTGGCCGCACCGGCGACCGCGATGACGTTGTCCAGGCTCATCACCGCGTCGGCGACGACGATGGTCTTGATCGCGCCGAACAGGTGGGTGCTGCCTTCGATATTGCCGTGGCCGTCCTCGTCCTCCGGCTGCATCAGCTTGACGCCTATCCACAGCAGCAGCAGCGCGCCGACCAGCTTGAGGAAGGGCAGTTCGAGCAGCTGCAGGGCAAAGAAGATCAGCACCACGCGCAGGCCGATGGCACCGACCACGCCCCAGGCGATGCCCTTGTTGCGCTGGTGCTCGGGCAGCCGGCGGCAGGCCAGCGCGATCACCACCGCGTTGTCGCCGCCGAGCAGGATGTCGATGGCGATGATCTGCAGTACCGACACCCAGAAGGCGCCGTCCATCATGAATTCGAACACGGGAAAGTCTCCTTATGCGGGGTTGTGATGACCGATCGCAGCCGCGCGCATCCGCGCGATGCGGCGCCACACGGGCGGCACGACGACGACCAGCGCGGTGACGGCCAGCACCGCACCCGAGATCGGCTGAGTGACGAAGATGGCGAGATCGCCCTGGCTGATCGCCAGCGCGCGGCGGAACTGCTGCTCCGCCAGCGGCCCGAGGATCATGCCGACCAGCACCGGCGCCACCGGGATGTCGTAGCGGCGCATGACGAAGCCGATCACGCCGATGCCGTACAGCAGCGCGAGGTCGAACCAGGAATTGCGCAGACCGTAGGCACCCAGCGTGGCGAAGATCAGGATGCCGGCGTAGAGCAGCGGGCGCGGGATGGTCAGCAACTTGACCCACAGCCCGACCAGCGGCAGGTTGAGCGCGAGCAGGATGACGTTGCCGATGTACATGCTGGCGATCAGGCCCCAGATCAGCTCGGGCTGGGTGTCGAACAGCAGCGGGCCGGGCTGCAGGCCGTACTGCTGGAAGGCGGCCAGGATGATGGCGGCGGTCGCCGTGGTCGGCAGGCCGAGGGTCAGCAGCGGCATCAGCGTACCGCTGGCGGAAGCGTTGTTGGCGGCCTCCGGCCCGGCCACGCCCTCGATGGCGCCCTGGCCGAATTCCTCCGGATGCTTGCTGAGCTTCTTCTCGGCCGCGTACGACAGGAAGGTCGGAATCTCGGCGCCGCCGGCCGGGATACAGCCGAACGGGAAGCCCAGCGCGGTGCCGCGCAGCCACGGCTTCCACGAGCGCTTCCAGTCGTCCTTGCTCATCCAGATCGAACCCTTCATCCGCTCGACGGTGTCGGTGCTGCGGTTGAGGTAGGTGGCGACGTAGAGCGTCTCGCCGACCGCGAACAGTCCGACCGCGACCACCACCACGTCGAGCCCGTCGAGCAGTTCGGGGATGCCGAGCGTGAAGCGTGCCTGGCCGGTCTGACTATCCAGCCCGATCAGGCCGATGGTCAGACCGAGGAAGAGGCTGGCCAGCCCGCGCGCAGGCGAGGCGCCGAGCACCGCCGACACCGTGACGAAGGCGAGCACCATCACCGCGAAGTACTCGGTGGGGCCGAACTTCAGCGCCACATCCACCGCCAGCGGCGACACGAAGGTAAGCAGCAGCGTGGCGATGGTGCCGGCGACGAAGGAGCCGATCGCCGAGGTCGCCAGCGCCGGACCGGCGCGGCCGCGCTTGGCCATCAGGTTGCCTTCCATCGCGGTGACGATGGTCGAGGACTCTCCCGGCGTGTTGAGCAGGATCGAAGTGGTTGAGCCGCCGAACATGGCGCCGTAGTAGATGCCGGCGAACATGATGAGCGCGCCGGTCGGGTCGAAGCTTGCGGTCGCCGGCAGCAGCAGCGCCACCGTCAGCGCCGGGCCGACGCCCGGCAGCACGCCCACCGCGGTGCCCAGCGTGACGCCGACGAAGCCGAGCAGCAGGTTCTGCAGGCTCAGCGCGACGGCGAAGCCGGAAAGCAGTGCATTCAGGGTATCCATGTCAGCCTCCGAAAGGGCCGGCGGGCAGCGTCAGCCCCAGTCCGTGCGTGAAGAGGAAATAGGCGGCGGTACTCAGTGCCAGGGCCAGGACGAGGTCGCGCACCGGCCGCGTGCTGCCGAAGCCGCGCGCGACCAGCACGAACAGCAGCGCCGAAGCGAGGATGAAGCCGGCCCAGGCGATCAGCACCATGTGCAGCAGCACGCCCGCGCTGACGACGACGAAGGCCATGCGGTCGGGCGCGGCGTGCGTACCGTCGTCCTGCGGCACGTTGCGCCATCCGCCGGTGAGCGCCTGCCACGCCAGCCAGGTGCCGCACACGCTCAGGCCGGTGCCGATGAGATAGGGGAATAGGCGCGGCCCGATCTGGGAATAGCCCTGGGTTTCGGCAATGCCGCCGGTCTCCAGCACCACGAAGGTGCCGAGGGCCAGCAGCGCGAGCGAGATCAGCAGTTCGCCGGGCCGGATGCGTGCCTGCGTGCTCATTTCTTCACCAGCCCGAGCTCGTTGACCAGCTTGAAGACCGTCTTCTGTTCGGCTTCGACGTAGCTTGTGAAGGCGTCGCCGGTCATCAGCATGTCGGTCCACCCGTTCTTGGCGAGCGTCGCCTTCCACGCTTCGCTGGCAGCCATCTGCGTCACCAGGGCCACCAGCGCATGGCGCTGGGCATCGCTGATCCCTGGCGCCGCCATCAGGCCGCGCCAGTTCACGAACTCCACGTCGATGCCCTGTTCCTTCAGGGTCGCGATGTCGATGTCCTTGACCCGCGCCGCCGCGGTGATGGCCAGGGCGCGCAGCTTGCCGGCCCGGATCTGTGCGGCGAACTCGTTGTAGCCGCCGAGGCCGACGGTGACGTGGCCGCCGAGCACCTGGGCCAGCACCTCGCCGCCGCTGCCGAAGGCGACGTAATTGAACTTGCCGGCCTCGCCGCCGATGGCCTGCACGATCATCCCGGCGGTGAGCTGATCGACGCCGCCGGCAAAGCCGCCCGCCCACGACACCGCGCCGGGGTTGGCCTTGTAGGCCGCCACCAGGTCGGCCATGGACTTCAGCGGCGACGACGCCGGCACCACCAGCACCTCGAATTCGCCGGTCAGGCGGGCGATCGGAGTGGCGTTCGACAGGCTCACCGGCGACGCGTTGATATACACCGCCGACACCATGCCCTTGCCGCTCGCCATCAGCGCGCCGCCGTCGCCGGTGCTGCCGTTGATGAGCTGCGCCAGCCCTATCGTGCCGCCGGCGCCGGGAACGTTGTTCACCTGCACCCGCCCGGCCAGCCTGGCGCCCTGCAGCGCAGCCTGCACGGCGCGGCCGAGCTGGTCGTAGCCGCCGCCGGGCGCAGCCGGAACGAGGATCTTGTAGTCCGCGGCGAGCGCCGTGTTGGCCGCGGCCGCCAGGGCGAAGCCGGCCAGCACGGATCGCAGCGCGCGGCCGACGCCGGCGCCGATGATGTTGGAAAGCATGTCGAAAATCTCCGGACGATGGAGGGCAGGCGGGCCGCGCTCGCGGCCGGGGCCCGGACAGGCGTTGCCGCGCCAGCCCAGGCGCTGCAGGCTTACTTCGCGACCAAGCCGAGGTCGGTGACCAGCTTGTTCAGGCGGGCGATATCCGCCTCGAGGAACTTCTTGAATTCCGGGCCGGTGAGGTAGATGTCGGCCCAATCGTTACGCTTGAGCGTTTCCTTCCACGAGGCCGATGCCACCGCCTTGTCGAGCGCGGCGACCAGTTCCTTCTGCTGCGCCTCGGTGATGCCGGGCGCGCCGAAGATCGCGCGCCAGTTGATGAGTTCGACATCGACGCCCTGCTCCTTCAGCGTCGGCACGCTCTCGCCGGGGATGCGTTCGGCGCCCGAGACCGCCAGCGCGCGCAGCTTGCCCGACTTGATCTGCGACTGGAATTCGCCGAAGCCGCTGATGCCCGCCGCCACGTGGCCGCCCATGATGGCCGCCTGGGCTTCGCCGCCGCCGGCATAGGCGATGTAATTGACCTTGGCCGGCGCGACACCGACAGCCTGCGCGATCAGCCCGGCAAGGATGTGGTCCGAACCGCCGGCCGATCCGCCGCCCCACGCCACCGAGCCGGGGTTGGCCTTGAACTGGTCGAGCAGTTCCTTCAGCGTCTGGATCTTGGAGCTGGCCGGCACCACCACCACCAGCACTTCGCCGGTGAGGCGCGCAAGCGGCGTCACCTGGCTGAGGTTCACCGGCGACTTGTTGGTGGCGATCGCGCCCACCATCACCATGCCGCCGACGATGGTTGCATTGCCGTCGCCCTTGGCGCCATTGACGAACTGGGCCAGGCCGATGGTGCCGCCGGCCCCGCCCTTGTTGTCCACCGTGACCTTCTTGACCACGCTCTCCGAGTTCAGCGCCGCCTGCAACGCCCGCCCAGTCTGATCCCAGCCGCCGCCGGGGTTGGCCGGCACCAGGATCTTGAGGCTGTCGAGCGCCAGCGCCGGCGCGCTCGCCACCACGCCGAAACCGATCGCACCGGCGACGATAGTCGCCTTGAAGATGTTCTTGAACATGATTGTCTCCTCGTCACTAAGGCATCGCCGTCGCCCCGCCGGCTATGCCGGCTGGCCGAGGCGAATCGCGTCATCCGCTTGTTGTCGGCAGGGACGGTCCGCCTGGCCCCTGCATGGAGACCGACGATACGGAGAAGGGCTTTCGGTTTGCTTTCAGTCCGGACGGCAGCAACGCGCCAGCGGCCAGCGGAGTTCGCCCCTTTGCAGTCCATCGGCGACGGAACTAGCCTCATAGCAGCATCGCGCTACGCAATCCGGTCGCCGTGTCGGGCATTCAGGGGGTTCGCTCGTGAAATCGGAAACGGGAAAGGAAAGGACCGGCAGATATCCAGGACATGGCACAGCGCCGCTGAACCGTTTGTTCAGGGACTCGCCGACGCTGCAGGTCGGCGCCGTGACACTGGCCGCCACCGACAGCGCCCAGACCCACAGGGAGAAGCTCGCACGCATCCTGCTCGACGGCATGTACCAGTTCGTCGGCCTGCTCGATGCGCAGGGCACGACGCTGGAGATCAACCGCGCGGCGCTGGAAGGCGCCGGCCTGCGGCTGGCGGACGTGCGCGGCCGACCGTTCTGGGATACCCGCTGGTGGGCCGTGTCGCAGGAGACCCGGCGGGTGGCGCATGATGCCGTCCGCCGTGCCGCCGCCGGCGAGTTCGTGCGCTGCGACGTCGAGAACTACGGCCGCGCCGCCGGCGGGGAAACCATCGTCGTCGACTTCTCGCTGCTGCCCGTCCGCGACCGCCACGGCGACATCGTCTTCCTCCTCGCCGAAGGCCGCGACATCACCGAGATGAAGCGTGCCGAAGCCGAAATATCGCGCAAGAACGAAACCCTGCAACAACTGCTCGACAAGGTGCGGCGCCTGGATGCGGCGAAGCGCGAATTCTTCGCCAATGTCAGCCACGAACTGCGCACGCCGCTGGCGCTCATCCTTGGCCCGGCCGAGGCCATGCTCGCCGGCACCGAAGCGCTGAGCGAACGCCAGCACCGCGATCTGCTCGTCATCCACCGCAATGCGGCGACCCTGCTCAAGCACGTGAACGACCTGCTCGACCTGGAAAAGGTGGATGCCGGCAAGCTGAGCCTGAACTATGCACGGATCGATCTGGCGCGCGCGGTGCGCGCCGTCGCCGCACACTTCGACGCGCTGGCGCCGCAGCGTTCGCTAACCTATGCGGTATCGACACCCGATACGCTGCTGGCGGAGGTCGACCCGGAGAAATTCGACCGGGTGCTGGTGAACCTGCTCTCCAATGCCTTCAAGTTCACCCCGGCGGGCGGGCGGATCAGCTGCACCCTCGCCCCTTGCGAGCGCGACAGGCTGCTGCTCACCGTGCAGGACAGCGGCCCAGGCGTGCGTCCGGAACTGCGCAGCGCAATCTTCGACCGCTTTCACCAGGGCGACGGCGGCACCGCGCGCGAATTCGGCGGCACCGGACTGGGCCTGGCGATCGCACGTGACTTCGTCGGCCTGCACGGCGGCACCATCACCGTCACCGAAGCCCCTGCCGGCGGCGCACTGTTCCAGGTCGAACTGCCGCGGCTTGCAGCGGCGGGGGCCTACGTCCGGCTGCCGGACGAGGGCCGGGACCGTGCCGAAGACAGCCACGCCATCGACGCCGCCGTCGAGGAACTGGAGCGTGGCGGCGCCCACCCCGGTGCGCCGCCGGCGGCCGGCCGCGCCACCGTGCTGGTCGCCGAGGACAATGCAGAGATGCGGCGCTTCATCGCGGAAGTCCTGGGCGACGACTACCATGTCGTGACCGCCGCCGACGGCGCCGAGGCACTGACGGCGGCACTCGCCGCGCCACCCGACCTGCTCGTCACCGACCTGATGATGCCGCGGCTGGATGGCGAGGCACTGGTCGCCGAACTGCGCGCGCACCCGCAACTGGCGCGTCTGCCGGTACTGGTATTGTCCGCCCGGGGCGATGAGGCGCTGCGGCTCAAGCTGCTCGCCGAGGCGGTCCAGGACTACGTCACCAAGCCGTTCTCGCCCCACGAACTGCGCGCCAGGGTGCGCAACCTGGTGACGATGAAGCGCGCCCGCGACGCGCTGCAGCAGGCGCTGGCCAGCCGCAGCGAAGACCTCGCCCAGCTGACGCAGCAGCTCATCGACAACCGCCAGGCGCTGCAGCGCAGCCACGACGCCCTGCAGGAATCCGAGCAGCGCTGGCGGGCGGTCTACCAGCACTCGGCGGCCGGCATCGCGCTGATCGACACCGACGGCCGCATCCTCGCCGCCAACCCGGCGCTGC
Source organism: Azoarcus sp. DD4 (assembly GCF_006496635.1). NCBI lineage: Bacteria > Pseudomonadati > Pseudomonadota > Betaproteobacteria > Rhodocyclales > Zoogloeaceae > Azoarcus > Azoarcus sp. DD4. The sequence continues at coordinate 1,524,744 of NZ_CP022958.1, read as the reverse complement.
AGCAGTTGCTCGGCTACACCGAGGACGAACTGCGCGGCCGCACGCCGACCGGGCTGAGCCTGGAAGACGGCGACGCCATCCGCGCCCAGGTGGCGGAGCTCGTGGCCGGCAGGATCAGCGAATACCACGCGCTGCGGCGCTACCAGCGCAGCGACGGCAGCACGATCTGGGCCAACGCGAGCGTGTCGATGATCCCCGGCACGCCGGACGCGCCGCGCATGCTGGTCGCCATCATCGAGGACATCACCGAGCGCAAGCGCGCCGAGGACAGGCTGCGGCACCTCGCCTACTTCGACGCCCTCACCGACCTGCCCAACCGCGTCCAGTTCGAGGAATGCCTGCGCGATGCCGTGGCCCATGCCCAGACCGACAACCGGCCGGTAGCGGTGATCATCCTCGCGCTCGAACGCTTCAAGGAGATCGCCTACACGCTGGGTCAGGCCAACGGCGACCTGCTGCTGCAGCAGGTCGGTCCGCGCTTTCGCAGCGCACTGGACGAAAACGCCCTGCTCGCCCACTTCGGCGGCCGCCATTTCGCCGCGTTGCTGCCGAACTGCGGCGTCCAGGCCGCGCGCGAAACCGCACTGCGCCTGCAGAAGACCATAGAGCGGCCGTTCGACATTGCCGGTTTCACGCTGGAAGTCGGCGCCAACCTCGGCATCGCCGTCTTCCCCGGTCATGCCGGGGACGCGACCGCGCTGCTGCGCTGCGCCGAGATCGCCCAGCACCACGCACACCAGACCGCCGACGGCTGCGCCTTCTACGCGTCCGAGCAGGACTCCTACAAGCCGCGCCGCCTGCAACTGATGGGCGAACTGCGCACCGCGATCGAGGAAAACCAGTTGGTTCTCTACTGCCAACCCAAGCTGGACCTGAAAACGCGCGAGATCGTCGCACTGGAAACCCTGGTGCGCTGGCAGCACCCGATCTACGGCCTCATCGCTCCCGACCAGTTCGTGCCCTACATCGAAAGCACCGGCCTGATCGGCCCGCTCACCCGCTGGATCATCGATGCCGCGGTGACGCAGTGTCACGGCTGGCAGAGGGCCGGCATGCGCGTACCGGTCGCGGTCAATCTGTCGGCGCGCAACCTCACCGACCCCGCCCTGGTCGGCCACATCCAGGGCGCACTGCTGACCTGGGGCGCGGATGCAGGCTGGATAGGGCTGGAGATCACCGAGAGCGCCATCATGACCGAGCCGCAGACGGCGCTCGAAACCCTGAAACGCCTCAGCAGCCTGGGCTTCCGGCTGTTCATCGACGACTTCGGCACCGGCTATTCGTCGCTCGCATACCTGCAGCAGCTACCGGTCGATGCCATCAAGATAGACAAGTCTTTCGTCCTGCCCATGCTGGCGGACGAGGACGCGGCGACCATCGTGCGGTCCACGCTGGAGTTGGGTCACAACCTCGGGCTGGCGGTGATCGCCGAAGGCGTGGAGAACGAAGCCATCTGCGAGCGCCTTGCCGCGCTGGGCTGCGACGAGGCGCAGGGCTACTACCTCAGCCCGCCGATGCCGGTGAGCGGCTTCATCCCGTGGGTGAAGACGGCGCCGTGGCCGCTGCGGGCGACGGCGCCGCACTGAGGGGTGCTCTCCTAGCGTCGCCCAAGGCCGGCAAGGGGCGCCCGTTCCACCCCCGAAAAGCAAAAGGCCAACCCTTGCGGATTGGCCTAAATGCTTGAATCTTTGGTGCTGCTGACCGGAATCGAACTGGTGACCTACTGATTACGAATCAGTTGCTCTACCGACTGAGCTACAGCAGCGAAGGCGCGCACTATACAACAGGCCCGTGAGCGCTTCAACCTCGAAGCGCCGTATCGGCCGCTTGGTGTTTGCCGCAGGCCGCGAGTTCGCGCGATCGGGCCGGATCGCGGAAGATCAGCGGTTTTTCCGCGCCCTTCCACGCCGGGTCGCTGGCGCGTTCGACTGCCTCGACCACCTTGCCGTGCGCCGGCGATTTGTCGCACACCGGGTCGGCCGCGGTCGGGTCGCCGGCCAGCATGTAGGCCTGGCAGCGGCAGCCGCCGTGGTCCTTTTCCTTGTCCGGGCAGGTCCGGCACGGGTCCTTCATCCAGCCGTCGCCGCGGTAACGGTTGAAGCCTTCGGAGTCGTACCAGATGGATTTCACATCCATCTCGCGCACGTTGGGGAAGTCCAGCCCCGGCAGCATGCGCGCGGTGTGGCAGGGCAAGGCGGTGCCGTCCGGGGTGACGGTGAGGAAGACGTTGCCCCAACCGTTCATGCACTTCTTCGGCCGCTGCTCGTAGTAGTCGGGCACCACGAAGAAGATGCGGATGCGGTCGCCGAGGCGTTCGCGGTATTCGTTGGTGATGCGCTCGGCGCGTTCGAGCTGCGCGCGCGAGGGCATCAGCTGGTCGCGGTTGAGCAGCGCCCAGGAGTAGTACTGGCTGTTGGCGAGTTCGAGGTATTCGGCGCCGAGTTCGACCGCCATCTCGATGATGCGGTCGATGTAGTCGATGTTGAGGCGGTGGATCACGCAGTTCATCACCATCGGCCAGCCGTTGTCCTTGATGAGGCCGGCGACGCGCTGCTTGAGGTCGAAGGTGCGGGTGTGCGAGAGGAAGTCGTTGAGTTCGCGGGTGGAGTCCTGGAAGGACAGCTGGATGTGGTCCAGCCCCGCCGCCTTCAGCGCCGCCGCGCGTTCGGCGGTGAGCCCCACGCCCGAGGTGAGCAGGTTGGTGTAGTAGCCCAGCCGGTGGGCCTCGGCGACCAGCACTTCGAGGTCGTCGCGCATCAGCGGCTCGCCGCCGGAGAAGCCGCACTGCACGCTACCGGCCGCACGCGCCTCGCGCAGCACGCGCAGCCAGTCCTCGGTGGAGAGCTCGGTGTCGTCGCGGGCGAAGTCCACCGGGTTGTAGCAGAAGGCGCAGTGCAGCGGGCAGCGGTAGGTCACTTCCGCCAGCAGCCACAGCGGCGGGCCGAGGGTAGTCGTCGGCGACGAGGGCAGCACTGCATTCATGGTCACACCCCGGCGAATTCGACCCACTGCTGCTTGCGGGCCATGTCGATGAAGGCGGCGACGTCCGCTGCCAGATTGCCCGCACCGAAAGCCTGCTCCAGCGCCACCACGATGGCGCCGAGGGTGCGCTCGCCGTCGCAGCGGGAGAGGATCTCGCCGGCGCTGCGGTTGAGCTTGACCATGCCTTCCGGGTAGAGCAGCACCCAGGCCTGCTGCGCCTCTTCCCACTGCAGGCGGAAGCGGCGGGAGACGCGCGGGCGCAGGTCCAGCGATTCGGCGACTGCTGTGCTCATGCCTTCGGCCCCCGGATCTCGATCTCGCACTGGCTCAGCATGATCGCATCCGCCAACGCCCACAGCACGTCGAGCTTGAACTGCAGGATCTCCAGCGCCCGCTCCTGCAGCGCGCGCGTCTGACTGAAGTGCTCCAGCGTGAAGCGCAGGCCGTGGGCGACGTCGCGGCGCGCCTGGGTCAGCCGGTTGCGGAAGTACTGCAGGCCCTCGGGCTTGACCCAGGGATAGACCTGCGGCCAGGTGTCGATGCGCTGCTGGTGGATGTGCGGCGCAAACAGCTCGGTCAGGCTGGAGGCCACCGCCTCTTCCCACGGCCGCTGGCGGGCGAAGTTGATGTAGGCATCGACGGCGAAGCGCGCCGCCGGCGCCACGAAACGCAGCGAGGTGACGTCGTCGCGGCTCAGCCCTACCGCCTCGCCCAGCCGTATCCAGGCTTCGATGCCGCCGGGGTCGGAGATGCCGCCGATCTCGTAGCCATCGTGGTCGAGGATGCGCTGTATCCACTCGCGGCGGATCTCGCGGTCCGGGCAGTTGGACATGATGGCCGCGTCCTTCACCGGGATCGCGATCTGGTAGTAGAAGCGGTTGGCCACCCAGCCGCGCAGCTGCGCCGGGGTCAGCCGGCCCTCGGCCATCATCACGTGGAAGGGATGGTAGATGTGGTAGCTGGTGCCCTTGGCGCGCAACTGCGCCTCGAATTCCTCGCGCGGCATCGGCGGGCGGTCGTCGCGACCGGCGGCGGGGGCAAAGGCAGGCGCGGCAGGCGCGGCGAGCAGTTCGGCTTCCATGCGGGACATCCTCGAAGGCGTGAAGGAAGAGCGGTTCAGAGCGAAATCACCATGCCGTCCCAGGCGACCTCGACGCCGTGCGCGGCCAGTTCGGCGCGCTGCGGGCTGTCTTCGTCCAGGATGGGATTGGTGTTGTTGATGTGGATCAGCACCTTGCGGGTGCTGGCCGGCAGGCGGTCCAGCCACTCCAGCATGCCGCCGGGGCCGCTCTGCGGCAGGTGGCCCATGGCTCGGGAGGTCTTGCTGGAGGCGCCGAGCCGGATCATCTCGTCGTCGGTCCACAAGGTGCCGTCGACCAGCACGCAGTCGGCGGCCTGCATCGCCGCCCACACGTGGGGCTCCATCTCGCCCAGGCCGGGCGCGTAGAACAGCTTGCGGCCGCTGCGGGTATCGGTGAGGGTGACGCCGATGTTGTCGCCCGGCACCGGTTTGTCGCGCCGCGGCGAATACGGCGGCGCATTGCTGGTGAGCGGCAGCGCGGCGAAGCCGACGCCGGGCACGCCGGCGATGTCGAAGCCGCCCTGCAGCGGAATCTCGTGCAGGTCCAGCCCGCAGTAGTGGCCGAGCACACCGAACAGCGGATTGCCGGTGGACAGGTCTTCGCGCACCGGCGCGGTACACCACAGCGCGTGCGGCTGGCGGTGCTCGCGCAGCATCAAGAGGCCGGTGGTGTGGTCGATCTGGGCGTCGATCAGCACGATGGCGCGGATTGCGGTGTCGCGCAGCGCGCGGGCGGGCTGCAATTCCGGCGCTTCGCGCAGTTGCTGAAGGACATCCGGCGAGGCGTTGAACAGCACCCAGTTCTCGTCGTCGCCAGTCACCGCAATCGACGACTGGGTGCGGGCGCGGGCACGCACGGTGCCGCGACGCAGGCCGTCGCAGTTGCGGCAGTTGCAGTTCCACTGCGGAAAACCGCCGCCGGCGGCCGAACCGAGAACCCTGATCTTCACCTCATGCCCTCCCGCGGTATTCGCAGGGGCAGCCGCGACGCGGAGCCCCTAAGACGACTCAGCGCGTCGCGATGTACATCGTGATTTCAAAACCGAAGCGGAAATCGATGGCGGTCGGGGTTTCCCATTGCATGGTGAGTCTCCAGTGTGTGTGCCGGTGTGCGCCCGGCGCGGTGCCGGACCGGGTGTCCGGGCACGGGACATAGCGTGCGCCGGAACGCGGCTGGAGACATCGCGGGGTTTGTTAAGTGGGGCTCATGATTTTCATGAAGTACCCCTGGTCCCGCCGCGACACAATCGCAACATCCCGCAAACCCACACGTGGCTGACATTCCGCCAGCCACTTCGGTGGCTCCCATTACAGACCACGAGCTGTAAAACTGAAAATACAAAGCAGCTTGTGTATTCTTGATTTACAGCCTAAATTCTGTAAATCGTAAATACAACACGAGGGTTGTATGCCCGACTTCACCGTTCGCACCGCAGAGCAGCTTCCCGCACTGCTTCAGGGGTTCCGCAAGCAGGCCGGCTTGACCCAGGCAGCTACGGCGATGCGCCTGGGGGTGACCCAGCAGACGCTCTCCGCGCTGGAGCGCAATGCCGAGAAGGTCAGTGCCGCCCGTTTACTGCAGCTGCTGAGCATCCTGGATGTCGAGCTCGTTCTGCGCCAGGGCGGCGCCACGCCGACGAGTGGCACGCCATCCGGCCCGAACTGGTGAGCCTGTGGGCCGACGTTCTCACACACGGGCCCTGGGCCTCTGGATGAATGGCGCCTTCGTGGGCACATGGAGCGTGACGCCCCACTCCGGCGAAATCCTGCAGTACGCCGATGACTGGGTGGCCACCGAGCAAGGGCGGCCGCTGTCGCTGTCCCTTCCCTTCACACCAGGCAATCGCCCTCATCGCGGCGACGCTGTGCGCGCCTACTTCGAGAACCTGCTACCGGACAGCAAGGAGATCCGCGAGCGTGTCGCGCGCCGCTTCCACGCCGGCTCGACCGATGCGTTCTCCCTGCTGACCGAGATTGGCCGGGATTGCGTTGGCGCCCTGCAGATACTGCCTGACGGAGTGGTTCCGGCCGGCGTGCAGGCGGTGGAGGCAACGCCGCTGAGCGACGCAGAGGTGGCGCAGCTGCTGCGCAACACCGTGGCGCAACCACCGTTGGGCGGCGCGGATCGGGCCGACGACGATGCCTTGCGGATTTCCATTGCCGGCGCACAGGAAAAGACTGCCCTGCTGTGGTTCGACGGCAACTGGTGCCGGCCACATGGCGCGACGCCATCCACCCACATCTTCAAGCTGCCGTTGGGCCTGGTCGGCAACATGCAGCTCGACCTGCGCGAGTCGGTCGAAAACGAGTGGCTGTGCTCGGAGATTCTGGCCGCCTATGGCTTGCCCGTGGCGCGCACCCAGCCCTTGCAGTTCGAGGACATGAAGGTGTTGGCGGTCGAGCGATTCGACCGGATGTGGTGGACGTCTGCCGACGGGAAGCGCTGGCTCATCCGGTTGCCGCAGGAAGACATGTGCCAGGCCACCGCCACGCCGCCTCATCTCAAGTACGAATCCGACGGTGGGCCCGGCGCGGGTCGCATCATGGACTTGCTGGCGACCTCCCGCGAGGCGGAGCGCGACCGACGCATGTTCTTCCAGGCCCAGGTAATCTTCTGGATGCTGTGGGCTCCCGATGGTCACGCGAAGAACTTCAGTCTGTTCCTGCGTCCCGGGGGCGCCTACGAACTCACGCCGCTCTACGACGTGCTCTCGACCTCTCCGATGCTCGGCGAAGGCCCCGGCAAGCTGTCGCCCTTCAAGGTGAAGATGGCCATGGCCGTGCGCTCAAAGAACGCGCACTGGCGTATGCACGACATCCTGCGCCGGCACTGGGTGGCTGTCGGTCAGCGCCATGGGATTGTGACGCCCGACGGCCGCGGGGCGGAATGCGTTGTCGATGACCTGGTCGCCCGTACACCAGCGGTTGTGCACGCAGTCCGTGGCAAACTGCCGGACGGCTTCCCCCAAGTGCTGGCCGACAACATCCTGGACAGTCTGCTAGCCGCGGCCGACAAACTTGCCGGTTAGCCCCCGGATGAATGATGGGCAATAGCATGATTGCCATGGCCACCCACCCCACCGCCCCGCCCCATCCTTGGAACGACGGTCTCCTCGACGTCGGCGACGACCACACCCTCTGGTTCGAGCAATGCGGCAACCCCGCCGGCATGCCCCTGCTCTTCCTCCACGGCGGCCCCGGCAGCGGTTGCAGCCCGCGCCATCGCGATCTCTTCGACCTCACCCGATTCCGCGTCGTCCTCTTCGACCAGCGCGGCTGCGGCCGCAGCACGCCGCGTGGCAGCCTCGCCGCCAACACCACTGATCACCTCGTCGCCGACATCGAGCGCCTGCGCGCCCACCTCGGTGTCGAGCGCTGGCTGGTCAGCGGCGGCTCCTGGGGTTCCACGCTGGCGCTCGCCTACTGCGCGCGCCACCCGGAGGCCTGCCTGGGTGCGGTGCTGCGCGGCATCTTTCTCGCCCGCCGCGAGGACATAGCCTGGTTCTTCGAGGGCGCGGCGACGCAGCTACCGGCGGCTCACGCGGAATTCGCCGCCTGCGTGCCGGGCGGTGGCCGGCTGGCGGAGCGGGTCGTCGAGGCGGTGCTGGGCGCCGACGACGCCCGTGCGCTGGCGGTCGTCCGCCGCTGGATGCAGTGGGAGGAAAGCCTCACCCTCGGCCGCCCGGCCGCGCTGCCGCAGCTCGACGCCGAAACCGCGGCGCGCATGCTCGACAAGTACCGGGTGCAGGCGCACTACCTGCACCACGACTGTTTCCTGCCGGAAGGCGAATGGAGGCGGCTGGCGGCGTCGCTGGGCGATCTGCCGGTGGTCCTGCTGCATGGCAGGCAGGATGCGATCTGCCGGCCGGAGGGCGCGCTGGCGCTGCATGCGGCGCTACCCGGCAGCCGGCTGCAATGGGTGGAGAACGCCGGCCACAATCCCTTCGACCCGGCGATGATGGCGGCGCTGCGCGCGGCCTGCGCCGAGATGGCCGACGCGCCCGGCCGCACCTGAGGCGGCGCGCCCCTCAGGCCAGCGCGGCGTTGATCCTTCGGCCGCAGTCGCTCAGCAGCCGTCGCAGCCAGATGTGCCCCGGCGCGTTGTGGTTGCGGTCGTGCCAGAGCTGGTAGAAGCGCATCGGCGGAAAGGCGATCGGCGACGGGATGATGGCCAGCGGCAGCAGCTTGGCGTAGAAGCTGGCGAAGTGGCGGGTGGTGGTGAACACCAGGTCGGTGTTCTGCAGCACATAGGGCGCGGCGGTGAAGGACTGCACCATCACCCGCTCGTCGCGGTTGATGCGCTGCGATGCGAGCACGCTGTCGATCACGCCGCGCTGGCTGATGGAATACGGCATCGGCACCACGTGCACCGCACGCAGGTAATCCTCGGGGGTGAAGCCCTTCTTCGCCAGCGGATGGTGGGCCGAGACCAGGCACACGATCTCGTCTTCCAGCAGCATCGACAGATGCATGCGGTGCGGCGGTTCCGGCCAGTTGCCGATCACTACGTCCAGATCGCCCTCGGCGAGCGAGCGCTCGAAATCGACATTGGGGCCGAGCGCATGCAGCGTCAGCCGCGCCTGCGGCGCCTCGCGGCGCAGCCGTTCGACCACGCTGGAGACGAACACCGGCGCCAGATAGTCGGGCGAGCCGATGCGGAATTCCTGCCGGGTGGTGTGCGGGTCGAAGGATTCCGGCCCGCCGGTCATGCGGTCGATTTCGGCGAGCGCGCCCTTGGCGTGCGACAGCAGCGCCAGCGCGCGCTCGGTGGGCACCATGCCGCCCTTCTCGCGCACCAGCAGCGGGTCGCCGAGGATGTCGCGCAGCCGCTTCAGGGCCGCACTGATCGCGGGTTGCGACTGGTTGAGCTTGAGCGCGGTGCGCGAGACGCTACGCTCGGTGATGAGCAGACAGAATATCCGCAGCAGATAGGTGTCGAGCGGATCGTCGCCGCGCCGGATGGCCATGTCTCGCGTCTCCTTCGGTGGCCGGCGGCTTGTGTACGGCCGCCTTGGTCAAAATAAGCGCGAGCATATATCAGTTATAAGGACATAAAGATTCCCGTAAGAGCCAGCCGTCGTAGACTCGTCGCATCCACACAAACAGAACAGCACTCAGGAGGCAGCACCATGGGACGACTCACCACCCACGTTCTGGACACCGCCACCGGCAGGCCGGGCGCGGGCATCGCGGTCACGGTCTACCGGCTGGACGGCGAACGCCGCGAGGTCGCGCGCACCATCACCAACCACGACGGCCGTTGCGACAAGCCGCTGCTGGAAGGCGCGGCGCTGCAGGCTGGCCGCTACGAAATCGTGTTCGCCGCCGGCGACTACTTCCGCGCACAGAGCACCGAACTGCCCGATCCGCTCTTCGTAGACGACGTCGTGTTGCGCTTCGGCGTGGCCGCACCCGACCAGCACTACCACGTGCCGCTGCTGGTCTCGCCCTGGAGCTACTCCACCTACCGCGGCAGCTGAGCCGGCCCAACCCCGGAAACAGAGAGCACCTACAAGATGGAAACCTATCTCCTCGACTGGGCCAACCTGCTGCTGCGCTGGCTCCACCTCATCACCGGCATCGCCTGGATAGGCGCGTCCTTCTACTTCGTGATGCTGGACACCTCGCTCAAGCCGCCGAAGAAGCCGGAAGATGCCAAGCGCGGCGTGTTCGGCGAGCTGTGGGCGGTACATGGCGGCGGCTTCTACTGCAGCCAGAAATTTCTCACCGGCCCCAAGGGCGAACCGCTCTCCGACGACCTCCACTGGTCCAAATGGGAGGCCTACACCACCTGGATGTCCGGCTTCGCGCTGCTGGTGGTGGTGTACTGGATAGGCGCGTCGAGCTACCTGATCGACAACCAGGTGATGGCGCTCACGCCGGCGGCGGCCATCGGCATCTCGATCGCGGTGCTGGTCGCCGGCTGGGTGGTCTATGACATCCTGTGCCGCAATCTCATCGGCAAGGACAGCCTGCTCGCCGCGCTGGTGTTCGTGTTCGTGATGATCGCCAACTGGGCGCTGCACCAGGTCTTCTCCGCCCGCGGCGCCTACATCCACGTCGGCGCGATGCTGGGCACGATGATGGCGGCCAACGTCTTCTTCCACATCATCCCGGGCCAGAAGCGCATGGTCGACCAGATCCGCAAGGGCCAGGAAGTCGATACCAAGCCCGGCATCGTCGGCAAGCAGCGCTCGGTGCACAACACCTATTTCACCCTGCCGGTGCTGTTCATCATGATCAGCAACCACTACCCGATGACCTACGCCAGCAAGCACGGCTGGCTGATTCTGGCGGTGCTGATGCTGGCCGGCGTGCTGATCCGCCAGTTCTTCGTGCTGCGCCATCGCGGCGAATTCAAGCTGTGGCTGCCGGCCGCCGGTTCCGCGCTGATCGCGCTGCTGATGGTGGTCATGGCGCCCAAGGCGGTGGATGCCGGTGGTGCTCCGGTGAGCTTTGCCCAGGTCAAGCACGTCATCGACTCTCGCTGCGTCGCCTGTCACGCCGCCCAGCCCAGCTGGGAGGGCTTCGCCCAGCCGCCCAAGGGCGTGGTGCTGGAGTCGGCCGAGCAGATCGGCCAGCACGTGGCCAAGATCGCCGAAACCGTGGGCAACGGCTACATGCCGCTCGGCAACCTGACCCACATCACCGACGACGAGCGCACGCTGATCGCCACCTGGGCCGCCCAGGGCGCCCGCCTTGCCGACTGACCCGCCCGCGAGAACGCCATGACCCCGACCACCACCCCACGTCTTACCCTGGCGGCGCTGTCGGCGCTGCCGCAGGCGGAGTTCACCGCCCGCCTCGGTGACATCTTCGAGCATTCGCCGTGGATACCCGAGCGCGCCTGGGCCGCCCGCCCCTTCCTCAGCGTCGAGGCATTGCACACCGCGATGCTCGTGGTGCTGGATGCCGCGAGCGAAGCCGAACAGCTCGGACTGATCCGCGCCCACCCGGAGCTCGCCGGCAAGGAAGCCGCCGCCGGCACGCTCACCACCGCCTCCACCGGCGAGCAGCGCGGCGCCGGCCTGGACCAGTGCAGCGCCGAGGAACTCCAGCGTCTGCGCGGTCTCAACGCCGCCTACCGCGAACGCTTCGGCTTTCCCTTCGTGATCGCGGTCAAGGGCCTGTCGCGCTACCAGATCATGGACGCGGTCGAAGCGCGGCTGGCCAATGATGCCGCCACCGAATTCCGCACCTGCCTGGGCGAGATCGGCAAGATCGCCCGCTTCCGCCTCGACGCACTGCTGGGCTGACCGCACGCCCCCACCCCTTCCGGAGACAAGGCATGAAGAACGACAACAATGCATATTCCCCGCGCCGCCGCCAGCTGATCGCGGCCACCGGCGCCCTCGGTGCGCTTGCACTGACCGGCAGCCCGTGGCCGGCGCTCGCCGCGCGCGCACCGCTCACCGTCGGTGCGCTGTTCGCCGGCCGGATCGACGACGGCGGTTTCATGGAAGCCGGCTACCGCGGCCTGGAGCGCGCCCGTAGTGAATTCGGCGTCAAGACCCGCCACATCGACGACATTCCCCCCGAGCACGACAAACTGGCCGCCGCCCTGCGCGAGCTCGCCGCCGGCTCGGCCCTGGTGATCGCCCACGGCGGACAGAACAACGAAGCCGCCCGCCAGGTCGCGGCCGAGTTCCCCAAGGTCCGCTTCGTCGTCACCCAGGGCGCGGTCACGTCGGCCAACCTCGCGAGCTACGACGTGCTGCAGGAGCAGTCCGCCTTCCTGGCCGGCGCGCTGGCGGCACTTCACACCCGCAGCAACGTCGTCGGCCACATGTCGGGCATCCGCGTCAAACCCGGCCTCAAGGGGCGCGCCGCCTATGTCGCCGGCGTGCATGCGATCAACCCCAAGATCCGGGTGCTGACCAACTTCTCCGGCAATCAGGATGACAACGCCTTGTCGAAGCGCGTCGCCGAAGCGCAGATCGCCGCCGGCGCCGACGTCATCTTCACCATGCTCAACGCCGGCCGCGGCGGTGTCGGCGAGGCCTGCCGCGCCCACGGCATCAAGCAGATCGGCAACGTGGTCGACTGGGTCAAACGCGACCCGGAGGTCTTCGTCGCCTCGGCGATCGCCGACGTCGGCATCGGTGTCTACAACGCCGTGCGCGACCAACGCGAGGGCAAGCTGCGCGTGGGCGAAATCCGCAAAATCGGCCTCGACGATGCAGCAGCGGTGCGGCTCAGCCTGCACCCGGACGTGCCCGGCCGCTTCGCCTCCCGGCTGGCCGACCTCACCGAAGGCGTTCGTAGCGGCCGCATCCACGTGCCTGAAGACTACGATGGCCCGGAATTCAACGTCTGACCCAGGAGACGGACCATGAGCAAACCCGATCCCGCCTACCCCCGCGACCTCGTCGGCTACGGCCGCAACCCGCCGCACGCCGACTGGCCGGGCCGCGCCCGCATCGCGGTGCAGTTCGTGCTCAACTACGAGGAGGGTGGCGAGAACAGCGTGCTGCACGGCGACCCCGGCAGCGAGCAGTTCCTGTCCGAGATGTTCAGCCCGGCGAGCTACCCCGACCGTCATCTTTCGATGGAAGGCATCTACGAGTACGGCTCGCGCGTCGGCGTGTGGCGCATCCTGCGGGAATTCGAACGCCGCGGCCTGCCGATGACCATCTTCGGCGTGTCCATGGCGCTCGAACGCCACCCGGAACTCACCGCCGCCTTCCGCGAACTCGGCCACGAGATCGCCTGCCACGGCTGGCGCTGGATCCACTACCAGAACACGCCGGAAGCGGTCGAACGCGAGCACATGCGCATCGGCATGGAGATCATCGAACGGCTGACCGGCGAGCGCGCGCTCGGCTGGTACACCGGCCGCGACTCGCCCAACACCCGCCGCCTGGTGGCGGACTACGGCGGCTTCCTGTACGACTCGGACTACTACGGCGACGACCTGCCGTTCTGGACCGAAGTGCGGAAGACCGACGGCAACACCGTGCCCCACCTGATCGTGCCCTACACGCTGGACACCAACGACATGCGCTTCTCGCTGCCGCAGGGCTTCTCGCACGGCGACGAGTTCTTCGAATACCTGAAGGACGCCTTCGACGTGATGTATGCAGAGGGCGAGGAACGCCCGGCGATGCTGAGCATAGGCATGCACTGCCGCCTGCTCGGCCGCCCGGGGCGCTTCAAGGCGCTGCAGCGCTTCCTCGACCATGTCGAAAAGCACGACCGCGTGTGGGTCTGCCGCCGGGTGGATATCGCGCGGCACTGGATCGAACACCACCCCTACAAGCCGCAGGCTTGAAAATACAGAGACACGAGGAGAATCCCCCATGGCCAGCCACACCCCCGGCGCCCCCGTTTTCGCGCCCCCTGCCGACCTGCCCGACTGGGCACTGCGTTCGGTCGATCTCGCCAGCACCCGCCTCGGCGCCCAGGCGCTGTACGCCTCCGACGACTTCTTCGCCGAGGTCGCCCGCATGCTCAATCCCGAGCCCGCCCAGTTCGTCCCCGGCAAGTTCGACACCAACGGCAAGTGGATGGACGGCTGGGAGTCGCGCCGCAAGCGCGTCGCCGGCCACGACTGGGCGCTGGTGAAACTCGGCGTGCGCGGCGTCATCCGCGGCTTCGACGTCGATACCAGCCACTTCACCGGCAACTACCCGCCCGCCGTCTCGATCGAGGCCTGCGTGTCCGAGTCCGACGAGGTCGAGACGCTCAAGGCCGCGACCTGGACCGAGATCCTGCCCGCCACCCCGCTCGGCCCCAACAGCCACCACCTGATCGAGTGCGCCAGCCAGGCGGCCTGGACCCACCTGCGGGTGAACATCTACCCGGACGGCGGCATCGCGCGCCTGCGCGTCTATGGCCGCCCGGTGGGCGGGCTGGAGCGCGCCGCGCCCGATGCGCTGGTCGATCTGGTGGCGATGGAGAACGGCGGCCGTGCGGTCTCCTGGAACGATGCGAGCTTCGGTTCGTCCGCTTCCGCCCTGCTGCTGCCGGGCCGCGGGGTGAACATGGGCGACGGCTGGGAGACGCGGCGGCGCCGCGAGCCGGGCAACGACTGGTGCGTGATCGAACTGGGCGCGCCCGGCATCGTCGAGCGCATCGAGGTCGATACCGCCTTCTTCAAGGGCAACTACCCCGACCGCTGCTCGGTGCAGGCGGCTTTCGTTTCCGGAGGCACCGACCGTTCGATCACCACCCAATCGATGTTCTGGGCGACGCTGCTGCCCGAGCAGAAGCTGGAGATGGATGCCATCCACAGCTTCACCGAACTGGCCAAACTCGGCCCCATCACCCACGTGCGCTTCAACATCTTCCCCGACGGCGGCGTCTCGCGCCTGCGCCTGTGGGGCAAGGTCGCCCCGCGCTGAGGAAACGCCGATGGACACGATCACCCCACACCGGCTTACCGTCGAACCGCTCAGCCGCGAGGCCTTCGCCCCCTATGGCGAGGTCATCGAGGCGAGCGAGGCGGTGCAGCACTTCACCATCAACGCCGGCAACACCGAGCGCTACCACGACCTCGCCGAGATCGCGCCGGGGCCGGACGGCCGGGTGATCGTCTCGATCTTCCGCGGCCAGCCGCGTGCGCTGCCCTTCCGGGTGGCGATGATGGAGCGCCATCCGCTCGCCTCCCAGGCCTTCATCCCGATGTCGGGACGGCCCTATCTGGTGGTGGTCGCGCCGGCGGGCGCACCGCCCGCGGTGGACGACCTGCGCGTCTTCCTCGCCCGCGGCGACCAGGGCGTGAACTACGCCACCGGTGTCTGGCACCACCCGCTGCTCGCGCTCGACGCAGTCTGCGACTTCCTCGTCGTCGATCGCGCCGGGCCAGGGCATAACTGCGACGAGGTCGTGATCGAACCGGCCGGCGTCATCCTCGCGGCGGACTGAACGCCACCGCGGCAGCACGGCAAAGGGCCCGCAGACGCGGGCCCTTTTTCATTGCAGCGTGAGCAGCGACGCCGGCTCAGTTGCCGAGGTAGTCGAAGCGGCCGGTGAAGCGCTTAGGGCGCGGAAAGGCGAGATCGCCGTACTTGCTGGTGCCCAGGCCGAGGCTGACCAGCGATTCCGCCAGCTTCACCGCCGCGGTCACGCCCTCGACGATGGGCAGGCCGACCGCATCGCGGATCTCGGCGGTGAGGTCGGCCATGCCGCCGCAGCCGAGCACGATGGCGCCGATGCCATCCTCGTCGCGCGCGCGGCGGCATTCGTCGATGATGCGGCCAAGCGCGCAGGCGCCATCGTCCTCCAGTTCCAGCACCGGGATCTCCGCCGCGCGCACCCGCCGGCAATGGTGGGCGAAGCCGTAGTTCTGTAGCAGATGCTCGGCGATGATGCAGGTGCGCCCCAGCGTGGTGACCACCGAGAAGCGGGTGGCGATCAGGGTCGCCAGATGGAAGGCCGCCTCGGCGATGCCCAGCACCGGGGCGCGGGTCAACTCGCGCGCGGCGAGCAGGCCGGGGTCGCCAAAGCAGGCGATGATGTAGGCGTCGCAGCCCTCCCGTTCGCCGCGGCGGATCTCTTCAAGCACGCCGACCGCGCTGATCGCCTCGTCGAAATGGCTTTCGACCGACACCGGGCCGGCCTCCGGGTTGGTCGCCGAAATGCGCGTGCCGGCACCGGCGACGCGCGCCGCCGCCGCACCTATCTTCCCGGTCATGCTGGCCGTGGTGTTGGGGTTGATGAGCCTGATGTGCATGTCTGCCTCCTGGAAGCCACGGCGCGCTCATCGCCGTGGCGGATCTATCGACGCGCCCCGCGCCCCGGCCGCTCAGACGATGATGCCCCACCAGCGCAGGGTCTGGCGGTAGTGGTCGCGCACCGCGGTGGCGGCAAGGGTTTCGTCGCCGCCGGCGATCGCGTCCAGGATGACGAGGTGCTCTTCCATCGCCGGCACGATGCGGTCCGGCAGCAGCGGGCGCGAGTGCTGCATCACCGAGATGCGGTCGCGGTTGCGCGCGTAGATTTCGCGCACGCTGTCGTTGTCCAGGGCTTCGGCCAGGGCGGTGTGCAGATCCCAGTCGACCTGCATCGCCTCGCGCTGCAACGCAGAGGTGATGCCCCCGCGCGCCGCATCGAGCACCCGCTGGTGGGTAGCGCGCAGGGCATCGAGCCGATTGCCGGCACCGCCGCGCACCAGCTCGCGGGCGCCTTCCTGGTCGAGGATGGTGCGCAGATGGAAACAGTCGCGGATCAAGGCCGGCGTCGCCTCCATGACCGCCACGCCGCGCTTGGGCAGGATGCGGACCAGCGCGGCCGATTCCGCCCGCTTGACCGCCTCGCGCACCGGCGCCATCGGCATGCCCAGCGTGCGCATCAGGTCGGGCATCGACACGAACTGCCCCGCGCGCAGACCGCCGCTGGTGAGCAGGTCGCGCAGCGCAAGAAAAGCCTTGTCGGCCAGCAGCAGGCCTTCGGCGTCCGGCATGTTCATTCGTTTCCCCCGAGAGTTGGCGCGATTGTCACACCGCGGCCGGCGACCGGCAAATGTCGGGCAGCATCCCTCGACGATCACCAAAAGAAATTTTTATTGGTATATCGCTAAGCTTATATCTAACATTTCAGCAGACATATATCTCAGCATCTGTGCCGGCAGCGCCACCACGCGGCCGCAGCAAAGATGGCCAAGGATGGACGGGCGGTTACCGCCCCCGTCATCACTGCGGCAAAAGACCGGTCGCCCCGGGCGGCCCTTTCCATCCGGCTCATGAGGTGAGCAATGCACAAGCGTTTCCACAAGACCCTGTTCGGCCAGGTCGTCATCGCCCTGATCCTGGGCATCATCGTCGGCGCCGTCTGGCCCGAGTTCGCCGCCAAGCTCAAGCCACTCGGCGACGGCTTCATCAAGCTGATCAAGATGATCATCGCGCCGCTGGTGTTCTGCGTCGTGGTCCACGGCATCTGCAGCACCGGCGACCTCAAGAAGGTCGGCCGCGTCGGCGTCAAGGCGCTGGTCTATTTCGAAATCGTCACCACCTTCGCGCTCGCGCTCGGCGTGCTGCTGGCCTATGTGCTGCAGCCCGGTGTCGGCATGAATGTCGACCCGGCCAGCCTCGACGCTTCGGCCATGGCCGGCTACACCGAGAAGGTGGCGCAGGCGACCAGCACCATCGACTTCCTGATGAAAATCATCCCGGCCACCTTCATCGACGCCTTCGCCAAGGGCGACATCCTGCAGGTGCTGCTGATCGCCATCCTGTTCGGCTGCGGCGTGGCGGCGCTGGGCGAACGCGGCCGCCCGGTGACCGCGGCGATCGACAGCCTGGCGCATGTGTTCTTCAAGGTGATCGGCTTCATCGTCAAGCTCGCGCCGCTCGGCGTGCTCGGCGCCATCGCCTTCACCGTCGGCAAGTACGGCGTCGGCTCGCTCAAGCAGCTCGGCATGCTGGTGGTGCTGTTCTACGTCACCTGCACGATCTTCGTGACCGTCGTGCTCGGCTTCATCCTGCGCATGGCCGGCTTCAACATCTTCAAGCTGCTGCGTTACCTGCGCGAAGAGCTGCTGGTGGTGCTCGGCACCGCATCGTCGGATTCCGTGCTGCCGCAGGTGATGCGCAAGCTCGAACTCATGGGCGTCAAGGATTCCACCGTCGGCCTGGTCATCCCCACCGGCTATTCCTTCAACCTCGACGGCTTCTCCATCTACCTGACCCTGGCCGCGGTCTTCATCGCCCAGGCCACCAACACCCCGCTGTCGATGATAGACCTGCTCACCATCCTGGCGATCTCGCTGGTCACCTCCAAGGGCGCGCACGGCGTGCCGGGTTCGGCCATCGTCATCCTCGCCGCCACGCTGTCGGCGGTGCCGGCGATTCCCGCCATCGGCCTGGTGCTGGTGCTGTCGGTGGACTGGTTCATGGGCATGGCGCGTGCGCTCACCAACATGATCGGCAACTGCGTCGCCACCGTCGTGGTCGGCGTGTGGGAGAAGGACATCGACCGCAAGCGCGCCAACCAGGTGCTGAACGGCGAGATCACGGTGGATCTCAACGCCCCCGCGGCGCTCGACACCAGCGAGGAACAGGCCCGCCTCAGCACCGCCGGCCCGCTCGCGGTACAGGTCGAAGCTTCGCGGGCCTAATTTGCTGCCGCGGCCGCTTTGTCCCTCCCCCTTCAATGGGGGCGGAACCCGGGTTTCGGCAAGCATGCTTGCCGCCGGTGTAGCGGCGAGGCGAAGCCGAGACTACCGGCTAAAAGGGGGTTGGCGCACGCGCGGCCCCTGACCCATCCCCACCCCAACCCTCCCCTTGAAGGGGAGGGAGCTAAAAGCCTGCACCGCAGTCGCGCCGATTACCTCTTTGATAAAGCAGAACCAGGAGAACCCCCATGGCCAGCCACACCCCCGGCGCCCCCGTTTTCGCGCCCCCTGCCGACCTGCCCGACTGGGCACTGCGTTCGGTCGATCTCGCCAGCACCCGCCTCGGCGCTCAGGCGCTCCACGCCTCCGACGACTTCTTCGCCGAAGTCGCCCGCATGCTCAATCCCGAGCCCGCCCAGTTCGTCCCCGGCAAGTTCGACACCAACGGCAAGTGGATGGACGGCTGGGAGTCGCGCCGCAAGCGCGTCGCCGGCCACGACTGGGCGCTGGTGAAACTCGGCGTGCGCGGCGTCATCCGCGGCTTCGACGTCGATACCAGCCACTTCACCGGCAACTACCCGCCCGCCGTCTCGATCGAGGCCTGCGTGTCCGAGTCCGACGAGGTCGAGACGCTCAAGGCCGCGACCTGGACCGAGATCCTGCCCGCTACCCCGCTCGGCCCCAACAGCCACCACCTGATCGAGTGCGCCAGCCAGGCGGCCTGGACCCATCTGCGGGTGAACATCTACCCGGACGGCGGCATCGCGCGCCTGCGCGTCTATGGCCGCCCGGTGGGCGGGCTGGAGCGCGCCGCGCCCGATGCGCTGGTCGATCTGGTGGCGATGGAGAACGGCGGCCGTGCGCTGTCGTGGAACGATGCGAGCTTCGGTTCGTCCGCTTCCGCGCTGCTGCTGCCGGGCCGCGGGGTGAATATGGGCGACGGCTGGGAGACCCGCCGCCGCCGCGAGCCAGGCAACGACTGGTGCGTGATCGAACTGGGCGCGCCCGGCATCGTCGAGCGCATCGAGGTCGATACCGCCTTCTTCAAGGGCAACTACCCCGACCGCTGCTCGGTGCAGGCGGCTTTCGTTTCCGGAGGCACCGACCGTTCGATCACCACCCAATCGATGTTCTGGGCGACGCTGCTGCCCGAGCAGAAGCTGGAGATGGATGCCATCCACAGCTTCACCGAACTGGCCAAACTCGGCCCCATCACCCACGTGCGCTTCAACATCTTCCCCGACGGCGGCGTCTCGCGCCTGCGCCTGTGGGGCAAGGTCGCCCCGCGCTGAGGAAACGCCGATGGACACGATCACCCCACACCGGCTTACCGTCGAACCGCTCAGCCGCGAGGCCTTTGCCCCCTACGGCGAGGTCATCGAGGCAAGCGAGGCGGTGCAGCACTTCACCATCAACGCCGGCAACACCGAGCGCTACCACGACCTCGCCGAGATCGCGCCGGGGCCGGACGGCCGGGTGATCGTCTCGATCTTCCGCGGCCAGCCGCGTGCGCTGCCCTTCCGGGTGGCGATGATGGAGCGCCATCCGCTCGCCTCCCAGGCCTTCATCCCGATGTCGGGACGGCCCTACCTGGTGGTGGTGGCGCCGGCGGGCACGCCGCCCACGGCCGACGACCTGCGCGTCTTCCTCGCCCGCGGCGACCAGGGGGTGAACTACGCCACCGGCGTCTGGCACCACCCGCTGCTCGCGCTCGACGCAGTCTGCGACTTCCTCGTCGTCGATCGCGCCGGGCCAGGGCATAACTGCGACGAGGTCGTGATCGAACCCGGATTCATCACCGCCATCGACTGAACGCGCTCCATCGCTCCTCCACAGACCAAAGGCCCGCTTGCGGGCCTTTCGCATTTCCGCCCCTGGCTTTATGCGATTTCGCAATGCAGCACATCCACAAGATGCCGCTACAGGCACGCGGGAATCTGCCTATGATTGATTATTGCGTCGCAACAATACGCGCCGTCTTATTTCACTTATTCGTGAACCAGGCTTCCGCCCGACGCGCTGCTGCCTAGACTCTGCGCATCACTCGCAGCAGTGCCACGGCCATGAGCCGACAGACCGAGCCGGTCCGGGACTACCCCCCGCGGCGGCGCAGACGCGCAACCGGTCATGCACAGGGCACGCTGCAGCCCATAACCAGAGAAAGGAGATGACGATGGCGGAGCACACCCTGGAACGAAACCCACAACAGCCCGACGCGGTCGACGAGCGCCTGCCCGCCGGCCGCCTGTTCACCCTCGGCCTGCAGCATGTGCTGGTGATGTATGCCGGCGCGGTGGCGGTGCCGCTGATCATCGGCCGCGCACTCAACCTGAGCCCCGAACAGGTGGCGATGCTGATCTCGGCCGACCTCTTCTGCTGCGGCCTGGTCACGCTGATCCAGTCGCTCGGCTTCGGCCGCCATTTCGGCATCAAGCTGCCGGTGATGATGGGGGTGACCTTCGCCGCTGTCGGCCCGATGGTGGCGATGGCCAATGTGCAGGGCGGCCCCGAAGGCGCGCGGGCGATCTTCGGCGCCATCATCGGCGCCGGCCTCATTTCCATCGCCATCGCGCCGCTGATGAGCCGGCTGCTGCGCTTCTTCCCGCCGGTGGTCACCGGCACCATCATCGCCATCATCGGCATCAGCCTGATGCGGGTCGGCATCGGCTGGGCGATGGGCGGCCCCGCGCCGCTGGCACAGAGCGTGGATGTGCCCAGGCTCGCCGCCATGGTCGACCAGGCGCGCGAATCCGCCACTGCGGCCGCCGCCAACCTCGCCCCCGGCACCGCCGCACCGGCGATGAAGCTGCCCGGCCCCATCCCGATGCAGAACAATCCCAACTACGGCGCGCTCGACAACATGGGCGTCGCCGCCTTCGTGCTGGTCGCCATCCTGCTGCTGGTGCGCTACGGCCGCGGCTTCGTCGCCAACATCGCGGTGCTGCTCGGCATCGTCATCGGCTGTTTCGCCGCCGCCGGACTGGGCAAGATGCACTTCGACAAGGTCGCCAAGGCGCCCTGGTTCGACGTCGTCACCCCCTTCGCCTTCGGCATGCCGACCTTCGACGTGGTGATGATCCTGACCATGACGCTGGTGATGATCGTGGTGATGATCGAATCGACCGGCATGTTCCTGGCGCTGTCGGAGATCACCGGCCGCCGCATCGGCCAGAAGGATCTCGCCGCCGGCCTGCGCACCGACGGTCTGGGCACGGTGATCGGCGGCGTGTTCAACACCTTCCCCTACACCAGCTTCTCGCAGAACGTCGGCCTGGTCGGCGTCACCGGCGTCAAAAGCCGCTGGGTATGCGTGGCCGCGGGCATCATCATGATCGTGCTCGGCCTGCTGCCCAAGATGGCCGCGCTGGTGGAATCAGTGCCCACCTTCGTGCTCGGCGGCGCCGGTCTGGTGATGTTCGGCATGGTCGCCGCCACCGGCATCCGCATCCTCGCCAACGTCGATTTCAAGAGCAACCGCAACAACCTCTACATCGTCGCCATCTCGATCGGCGCCGGCATGATCCCGCTGGTCGCGCCGCGCTGGACGCAGCACATGGCGCACAGCCTGCACCCGCTGCTGGAGTCCGGCATCCTGCTCACTGCGATCTCCGCCGTGGTGCTCAACCTCTACTTCAACGGCGGCAAGGAAGACAGCGTCGGCGCCATCGAGGCCGCCAAGGCAGCCGAAGCCCACTGATCCCGTAGCACCCCCAAAACAACACCAACGGAGACACCCGCATGAACAGCCTCGACCGGCTGGCGACCTCGCTCGCCCTGGCCTCGGCCACCTTCGCCATTGCCCCAGCCCAGGCCGCGACCTGGAGCGACACCTTCATCGGCTACCGCTACGGCACCGATTTCCGCGAGCCGACCAACCGCAACGACGTCGAAAAGCACGTGCTGCAGCTCACCCACGCCAGCGGCTACTCGGTCGGCCAGAACTTCGTGAACATCGACATGCTGCAGTCGGACGACAAGGACCCGGCCAGCGGCAGCGACAGCGGCGCCACCGAGTTCTACCTGACCTACCGCCACCAGGTGCATCTGGGCAAGCTGTTCGACAAGTCCCTCGCCTTCGGCCCGGTGAAGGAAGTCGCGCTCACCGCCGGCTTCGACCTCAACACCAAGAACACCCGCTTTGCGCCGCGCAAGCGCCTGCTGGTGGTCGGCCCGACGCTGAAGTTCGACGTGCCCGGCTTCCTCGATGTGAGCCTGCTCTACGGCAAGGAGTGGAACCACTGCGGCCTCGGTTCGCCCGCCTGCCCCAAGAGCGAGATCGCCTTCGATCCGCAATGGATGATCAGCGTGGCCTGGGGCATCCCCTTCGAGGCCGGTCCGGCGCCGTTGAAGTTCCAGGGTTTCCTCAACTACAACAGCGAGAAGGGCAAGGACTACGCCAACGTCAAGACCAAGCCCGAAACCCTGATGCGCACCTCGCTGATGGTCGACGTCGGCCAGATGGTGGCCGGCAAGAAGAACACCTTCCTGATGGGCGTGGGCTACGAGTACTGGAAGAACAAGTTCGGCAACCACGACTACGCCAACGGCAGCACCAAGCCCGGCATCGATACCAACGCGCCGACCTTCCAGATGGAGTGGCATTTCTGAGCTTGCACCCGGGGCGCCCTGCCCCCGCGGGCGGGGCGAACAATCCCGGCCCTGCTCCCACCACTCCATACCACGGGTATCGGGAGTAGCGACCGCGGCGGGCATTCAGCCGCCGCCTGCCCGCGGCTAATCTCGCCTCCTCCCGCCAGCCGGACTGCCGCCGCGCTGCGGTGGCGCACACACTCCTCGCACTCCTTCAGCAGGCTTTACGCCCATGGCACTGAGCACCGGCCTTTTCCGCATGAAACACCGTCACCCGCGGCAACCCGCCAGCCCCCCTCGCAGCGAGGCCACCGCGCCTGCCACGCCCGCCGCCGACACGCCCACCTCCGCGGCGCCGGAACCCGTCTGCGCGCAAACCCGCGCCGCGCGCCCGGCCTGAACGGGGGGAAGGACGTCATGCTGCTCGGACTTGCCCTGTTCTACGTCGGCGCGGTGCTGATCCTCAACGGCCTGTGGATGCTAGGCCGCATCGGCGACCGCGAGATTTCGGTCATCAACCTCTTCGCCGGCGGCCTCACCCTGCTGGTGTCGCTGCACCTCGCCTTCGGCGAAGGCGCCGACGCCGCCTCGGTGAAGGCGGCGGCGCTGTCGCTGCTGTTCTCCTTCACCTACCTGTGGGTGGCGATCAACCGCTACAACGGCGCCGACGGCCGCGGCCTCGGCTGGTTCAGCCTGTTCGTGGCGATCACCGCGGTGCCGGTGGCGGCCGAAGCGCTGCTCTCCGCCCACACTGCCTGGGATGTGTGGCTCGGCCTGTCGTGGGCGGCGTGGGCGGTGCTCTGGCTGCTGTTCTTCCTGCTGCTCGCGCTGCAGCGCCCGCTGGCGCGGCTGACCGCCTGCGTCGCGATCGGCCAGGGCGTGCTCACCGGCTGGCTGCCCGGCTATCTGCTGCTGACCGGCGCGATCGCCTGAATCCAGGACTTCCCTCGGTCGCCCGCCTCACCCGGGCGGCCACTTGCCCGGCCCGCCGTCATGGCGGGCTTTTTTTTGCCGGACGCAGGCGACACCGGCAGCGACCGACTCAGCGCCCCTGCCGGAGGTAGAACAGCAGCGCCACCACCAACGCCCCCAGCACCGCCGACAGGCATTTCCAGAACAGCACCGGATCGCGCTCGGTCAATGGCGTCCGTTGCGTGCGGTTGAAGCGCGCGCCGGGCATCTTCAGGTCGTGCACGAACTCCGACACCGCCTCCTGCCGCTTGGCCGGTGCCACCTGCAGCGCCTTGCCGAGTACGCCGTCCAGCCACGCCGGCAGTTCCGGCCGGTGGTGGCGCAAAGGCACGTAGCGCAGGTTGCGCAGATCCTGCGGCGTGCGCACCCGCGCCGCGCTGAGGCCGTAGGGCAGCTGGCCGCACAGCATCTGGTAGGTGATCGCCGCCAGCGAGAAGAGGTCGGCCGCGGCGCTAGCCGGCTGGCCGAGCAGGCATTCCGGCGCCATGTACTGCAGCGTGCCGGGCGGCGCGCCCTGCTCCGCCCCGCCGCGGCCTTCGGCAAGGCCGGCGACGTGCACATTGGCGAGGTCGATCAGCTTGACCGTGCCGTCGCGGTCGATCATCACGTTCTCGGGGCGCAGGTCGCGGTGCAGCATGTCGCGGCCGTGCAGCGCCTGCACGCCCTGGGCGAGTTGTTCGACGATGGCGCGCACCGCTTCCAGCGGCGGCTGCGGATGGTCCGTCATCCACTGCGCCAGGGTCTGGCCCTCGATGTACTCCATTGCCACATAGAGATGGCCACGCCGGCGCTCGCCCGGCCAGGCCTTGATCACGTGCGGGCTGTTTACCCGCCGCGCCACCCATTCCTCCAGCACGAAGCTGTCGAGATAAGCGGCGTCGCCGCGCAGGTCGACCGAGGGCGTCTTGAGCACGACAGGCCGGCCGCTGTCGTTGTCGGTCGCCAGCAGCACATGGCTGCGCGCACTCACCTGCAGCTCGCGCACGATGGTGAAGCCTTCGAACACCGTGCGCGGCGTCAATGCCGGCGGCAGCGCAAGCCC
Organism: Azoarcus sp. DD4; assembly: GCF_006496635.1. Lineage (NCBI taxonomy): Bacteria > Pseudomonadati > Pseudomonadota > Betaproteobacteria > Rhodocyclales > Zoogloeaceae > Azoarcus > Azoarcus sp. DD4. The sequence continues at coordinate 1,500,024 of NZ_CP022958.1, read as the reverse complement.
CTCCCGGCGCAGCTGCGCCTGCTGCGCGTCGTCCTGCGGCAGTTCGTCGATGCGCAGCAGTTGCAGCGTGGCGTCGTCGTCGCTGCCGGCCGCGCGCGCCTGCGCCACCAGCGAGGCGGCGGCGGCATCGAGGTCGTCAGCGTGCGTGGAAATGGCCCGGTGGATGGCCGCGGCGTCGAGATGCGCGTAGGCCCCATCGGTGGCGAGCAGGTAGATTTCGCCGACTTCCGCCTCCCAGCTGCGGTAGTCGATCTCGACGTGCGGGCCGGTGCCGAGCGCGCGGGCGAGGTAGCTTTCGACGGAGGAATGGCTGACGCGGTGGTCTTCGCTGAGCTGTTCCAGCGATTGCGGGTGCAGCCGGTAGATGCGCGAGTCGCCGACGTGCAGCAGGTGGAGGTCGCGGCCCTTCAGCACCAGCGCGCTGAAGGTGCAGACGTAGCCGCGATCCTTGTCGAAGCGGCCTTCGCCGCGCTGGGTCTGGCCATGCAGCCAGGCGTTGGTGGCGCCGAGCACGCGCTGTGCGGCGCGGCGCACCGTCCACGCCTCGGAGGTGGCGTAGTAGTCCTCGAGGAAGGAGCCGACGGCGGTCTGGCTGGCGAGATGGCTGACGCTGCTGGAGCTGATGCCGTCGGCCAGCGCCAGCGCAATGCCCTTGGTGGCCAGCAGCGTACCGCCCGGCAGCACCGCGCCGTGGAAGTCCTGGTTGGTGTCGTGTCCGCCGGCCAGCGAGTGCTGGCCGACGGACACGCGCAGCGACTGGCGCATCGCTCGCAGCCGCCGGCGCCGCTTATGCGACCTTGCGCTTGGGCGCGGTCTTGTAGTGCGTGGAGTACAGCGTGGCGCCGACGAAGGTGAGGCCGCCCACGAGGTTGCCGAGCACGGTCGGGATCTCGTTCCAGATCAGGTAGTCCATGAAGGTGAACTGGCCGCCCAGCATCAGACCCGAGGGGAACAGGTACATGTTGACGATGCTGTGCTCGAAGCCCATGTAGAAGAACACCAGGATGGGCATCCACATGGCGATGACCTTGCCCGACACGCTGGTGGACATCATCGCGGCGACCACGCCGGTGGAGACCATCCAGTTGCACATCACCGCGCGCACGAACAGCGTGAGCATGCCGGCCGCGCCGTGGGCGGCGTAACCGACCGTGCGGCCTTCGCCGATGTGGCCGATCTTCTGGCCGATGGCGTTGGGCGCTTCGGAGAAGCCGTTGGTGAAGATGATGGCCATGAACACCGCCACGGTAAGCGCGCCGGCGAAATTGCCGGTGAACACCAGCGACCAGTTGCGCATCACCCCGCCCCAGGTGGCGCCGGGGCGGCGGTCCAGCACCGCCAGCGGCGCCAGGGTGAACACCCCGGTGAGCAGGTCGAAACCGAGCAGGTAGAGCATGCAGAAGCCGACCGGGAACAGCAGCGCACCGATCAGCGGATTGCCGGTATTCACCGTGATCGACACCGCGAAGGCCGCAGCCAGCGCCAGGATGGCGCCGGCCATGTAGGCGCGGATCAGGGTGTCGCGGGTGGACATCAGCAGTTTGGATTCGCCGGCATCGACCATCTTGGTGACGAATTCGGCAGGCGCGATATAGGCCATGTTGTTGTTTTCCTGAATCAGTTGAACGGGCTCGGTCGAGCCGAGTCAGGCGAGCGCGACCAGCACGTCTTCGCCGCGGATCTCCACCCGGTGCGCGCGCACCGAGTGCTCCGGCGCTTCCAGGCATTCGCCGGTGCGCAGATCGAAGTGGTTCTTGTAGATCGGCGAGGCGACGACGATGTGCTCGCCGAGGTTGCCGATGAGGCCGCGCGACAGCACGCTGACGCCGGAGCGCGGGTCGATGTTGTCGATGGCGTAGAAGTTGTCCTTGCCGAGGCGGAACACGGCGACATGCTGGTCATCGACCAGCGCGCACACGCCGGTGCCGGGGAGGATGTCGCCGACCTTGCAGACGGCGGTCCAGTTCTGGGTTTCGGTAGTCATGTTGGCTATTCCTTTCGGGCTCAAGCAGTCAGCTCGGCATCGCGCTCTTCGGGGCGGGCGGGACGGATCTGACCGCGCTCCTCGACGAAGACGATGCGCTTGTCGGCGCGCTGGTCATTGACGAAGGTGCGGAAGCGCTTGCGCACGTCCGGGTCGGTCACCGCGGTCTTCCATTCGCACTGGTAGGTATCGACCACGTGCTGCATCTGGGCTTCCAGCTCGGCGCACAGGCCCAGGCTGTCGGCGATCAGCACATCCTTCAGGTAGTCCAGCCCGCCTTCGAGGTTCTCGCGCCACGTGCTGGTGCGCTGCAGGCGGTCGGCGGTGCGGACGTAGAACATCAGGAAGCGGTCGATCAGGCGGATCAGCGCCGCCTTGTCGAGGTCGGAGGCGATCAGTTCGGCGTGGCGCGGCTTCATGCCGCCGTTGCCGCACACGTAGAGGTTCCAGCCGCGCTCGGTGGCGATTACGCCGACGTCCTTGCCCTGCGCCTCGGCGCATTCGCGGGTGCAGCCGGATACGCCGAACTTGATCTTGTGCGGCGCGCGCAGGCCCTTGTAGCGGTTCTCCAGCTCCACCGCCATGCCCACCGAATCATCCACGCCGTAGCGGCACCAGGTGCTGCCGACGCAGCTCTTCACGGTGCGCAGCGCCTTGCCGTAGGCGTGGCCGGATTCGAAGCCGGCGGCGATCAGCTCTTCCCAGATCGCCGGCAACTGCTCGACGCGGGCGCCGAACAGGTCGACGCGCTGGCCGCCGGTGACCTTGGTGTAGAGGCCGTACTTCTTCGCCACCTGGCCGACCGCGATCAGGCCGTCCGGCGTCACTTCGCCGCCGGGCATGCGCGGCACCACCGAGTAGGTGCCGTCCTTCTGGATGTTGCCGAGGAAGTAGTCGTTGCTGTCCTGCAGGCTGGCGAGTTCGCCCTGCAGCACGAAGTCGTTCCAGCACGAGGCGAAGATCGACGCCGCGGTGGGCTTGCAGATGTCGCAGCCGTGGCCCTGGCCGTGGCGGGCCAGCAGGTCCTCGAAAGACTTGATGCCGCCGACGCGCACCAGGTGGTAGAGCTCCTGGCGCGAATACGGGAAGTGCTCGCAGAGGTGGTTGTTCACCGCCATGCCGCGCTTGGCCATTTCGGCCTTCATGATCTGCGTCACCAGCGGCACACAGCCGCCGCAGGTGGCGCCGGCCTTGGTGCAGGCCTTGAGCTCGCCGATGCTGGTGGCGCCCTCGCCCACCGCCGCGCAGATCTGGCCCTTGCTGACGTTGTTGCACGAGCAGATCTGGGCGCTGTCGGGCAGCGCATCCGGGCCCAGGCCCGGCTTGGCCTTGCCGTCGCTAGACGGGAGGATCAGGAATTCGGGCTCGGCCGGCGGCGCGATGCCGTTCAGCGCCATCTGCAGCAGCGTGCCGTATTCGTCGGCATTGCCCACCAGCACCGCGCCGAGCAGGCGCTTGCCGTCCTCGCTGACGACGATCTTCTTGTAGACCTGCTTCACCTCGTCGCTGTAGCGGAAGCTGCGGCAACCCGCCGTCTTGCCGTGCGCGTCGCCGATGCTGGCCACATCCACCCCCATCAGCTTGAGCTTGGTGCTCATGTCGGCGCCGGCGAAGGCCGCCTTGGTCTCGCCAGCCAGATGGCGGGCAACCAGGCGCGCCATGTCGTAGCCCGGGGCGACGAGGCCGAAGGTCTGGTCGCGCCACGCCGCGCATTCGCCGATCGCGTAGATGTCCGGGTCGCTGGTGCGGCAGTGGTCGTCCACCGCAATGCCGCCGCGGGCGCCCACCGCCAGCGCGTTCTGCCGCGCCAGCTCGTCGCGCGGGCGGATGCCGGCGGAGAACACGATCATGTCGGTTTCGAGGTGGCTGCCGTCGGCGAACACCATGCGGTGGCGCGCCGTCATGCCGTCGGTGATCTCGGTGGTGCTGCGGCTGGTGTGCACCTGCACGCCCAGCGCCTCGATCTTCTCGCGCAGGATGCGGCCGCCGTCGTCATCCACCTGCACCGCCATCAGCCGCGGCGCGAACTCGACGACGTGGGTTTCGAGGCCGAGGTCGCGCAGCGCCTTGGCGCACTCCAGCCCGAGCAGCCCGCCGCCCACCACCACGCCCTTGCGCGAAATCGCCCCGGCGGCGGTCATCGCCTCCAGGTCTTCGATGGTGCGATAGACGAAGCACTGCTCGCGGTCGTTGCCCTTGACCGGTGGCACGAAGGGGTAGGAGCCGGTGGCGAGGATCAGCTTGTCGTAGGACAGCGTCACGCCGTCCTGGGTGGTGACGGTCTTGGCGCGGCGGTCGATCGCCGCGGCGCGACTGTTAAGGCGCAGCGCGAAGCCGGTGTCGTCGAAAAAGCCCGGCGCCACCAGCGACAGGTCTTCGGCGGTCTTGCCAGCGAAGAATTCGGAAAGATGCACGCGGTCGTAGGCGGTGCGCGGTTCCTCGCACAGCACGGTGACTTCGGCACCGGGGATCTGGAGCTGCTGGAGTTCCTCGAGGAACTTGTGGCCCACCATGCCGTGGCCGACGAGAACGATCTTCATGCGCGGTATCACTCATTAGGCCCCGGGAGGCTCGCGATACCTGTGCGCTTCGGGAATTAACCCCGCACATGCATGAAGGCCTCCGCAGAACGCGGTTCGATGTAGGTTCGAATGGCCGGAAAGCGGCGATGCATATCGCAGCTTCCGGACCCCACCGTCATCGGCGGAGGCTTTGCTCGCCGCAACTTTGCTAACGAGCGAGGACTATTAAGCAGGTTCTGTACCAGCGGGAAAATGGGGCGAAAACGGCGCGTTTACTGGGGAAACGGGTTGCCTGGGACGCGGATGACGCACCGCAGCAGTGCATGGATCACCAGAGTGGTGCCCATGCGTACAAGCAGGACACTGCTTCCGGTGTTCCGCGCGAAACACGCGAGAAATGCTCGGCGAGCGCGACGGGAGGCTCGCTGCGACGGCTGCTGCGAATGCGCCGCAGCCGCATGGTCGCCATGAACGGTGGTCGACGCATGAACCACGTGTGCGAGGCAGTGGCTACCTTCTCCGCCCCAGCGCCCCTCGTGCCTTGCCGGAGCGCTCGGCAAGGATAGGCGGGTCACTTGCACGCCTTCGTATCTGGCGAGCATGATGAACGCGGCCGCAACCCGGCTTAAAACAACGGAGACTTGCCCATGATCAAGGTTAGCGTGATGTACCCGAATGCGCCTGGCGCCAGATTCGACCACGAGTACTACCGTGACAAGCATCTGCCTCTCGTGAAGGCGCGCATGGGGGACAATTGCAGGTACTACACGATAGACAAAGGACTGGCCGGCGGAGAACCCGGCGCACCAGCGACCTACGTGGGGATGTGCCACATCTTCTGTGACTCAGTGGAAGCCTTTCAAGCCGGCTTCGGTCCGCACGCAGAGGAAATCCTGGCGGACATTCCGAACTACACCGACCAGACACCGATCCTCCAGATCAGCGAAGTAGTCGTGGGCTGAACTCGCTTTCGCAGGCGGATGACGAAATTGAGGGGCACGTCGCCGCCAGGTGGAGCCCCTCACGGTGCACCAGCACCAGCACCATCCGCATGTCCCACTCCAAAACCCCATTCTTGGCCCTTAATCACTAGGCCAAGCCGCTCCAGAATCATGGCTACCGGATCGCTGCAACCGTCGCCCTTACAAGGGTCGCCAGCAAGCGGCGATGCCCCGATATCCCCAGCCCCCAACGGAGCCAGCCATGAGCCAACGTCTCGACTATTACAAAGCCTCCCCCGAAGCCGCCCGCAAGTACGTGGAATTCCACCAGGTGCTGCACGACAAGCCCTTTCTCGCCGAGGTGAGCCATCTGGTCACGCTGCGGGCGTCGCAGATCAACGGCTGCGCCTTTTGCGTGGATATGCATGTGAAAGAGGCCAAGATCCGCGGCGAGCGCGAACTGCGCCTGCACCACGTCGTCGTGTGGCGCGAGTCGCCGCTGTTCTCGCCGCGCGAGCGTGCGGTGCTGGAATGGACGGAGGCGCTGACGACCCTGCCGCCGCACGGCGTGCCGGACGAGGTGTTCCGCCGCGTGCGCGAGCAATTGTCCGAGCAGGAACTGGCGGATCTGTCCTTCCTGATCGTCGAGATCAACGGCTGGAACCGGCTGAGTGTGGCCTTCCAGGCGGTGCCGGGATCGGCGGACAAGCTCTACGGGCTCGACAAGGCCGGGCTGGCCTGAGCCGCCCTGCTTCGCGGCCGGCCGCAATGGCCGCCGCGTGACCGCGCCCGGCCTCAGCCGGGCGTGCGCTCCCAGTAGCCGGGCGTGTTGTAGACCGCCTTCAGGTAATCGATGAAGTGGCGCACCTTGGCCGGCAGGTAGCGCTGCTGCGGATACACCGCCTGGATGTCGTAGCTCGGCACCGCGAAGTCGTCGAGCACCGTCACCAGTTCGCCGCGCTTCAACTCCGCCTGGATCTCCCAGGTGGAGCGCCAGCCTATGCCTAGGCCCTGTTTGACCCAGCCGTGGAGCAGTTCGCCGTCGTTGCAGTCGAGATCGCCATCGACCCGCACCGCGAACAGGCGCCCGTCGCGCACGAAGCTCCAGCCGCGCTGCTGGCCGCCCTGCAGGTTGAAGGCGAGACAGTTGTGGCCGGCGAGTTCTTCCGGGGTGCGCGGCACGCCGTGGCGGGCGAAGTAGGCGGGCGTGCCGCACACCACCCGGCGGTTGGGGAAGAGCCGCACCGGCACGTAGTTGGGGTCGGTGACCTCGCCGATGCGGATGGCCATGTCGTAACCCTCGCGCACCAGGTCGACCACGCTGTCGGTGAGGTTGAAGGAGAGCTTCAGTTCCGGGTACTTCGCCTTGAAGGCAGGCGCGTGCGGCGCGACGTGGCGGCGGCCGAAGGCGGCGGGCGCGGAAACGACGAGGTGGCCGCGCACCACGTTGCGGCCTTCGCTGATGCTGCTCTCGGCCGCGTCGAAGTCGCGCAGCAGCTGGCGGCACTGCTCCAGGAACTGCTCGCCCAGGTCGGTCAGCGTCAGGCCTCGGGTGGAGCGGTGCATCAGCTTCACACCCAGCCGGCGCTCCAGGCCGTCGAGCCGGCGGCCCATCACCACCGGGGTGACGCCCTCGACCAGCGCCGCGGCGGCGAAGCTGCCCTTCTCGGCGACCAGGGTGAAGCTGCGGATTTCGGTGTAGCGGTCCATTCGATACTCCGGCTATCGACAGTCGCGATGCTAGCAGCGATTCAGTCCGCTGGCGGTGCTGCCTATGCTCGCCGCGCAACCGGCCGCCCGGCGAAGGTTACTCAGCCAACAGGACACCCATGCACACCATTACCCACATCGAAGGGCTCGAAATCCTCGACTCTCGCGGCAATCCCACACTGCAGGCCACCGTCACGCTGGCTTCCGGCCATCGCGGCCGCGCCGCCGTGCCTTCCGGCGCATCGACCGGCCGGCGCGAGGCGCTGGAACTGCGCGACGGCGATCCGGCGCGCTTTTCCGGCAAGGGCGTACTGCGCGCGCTCGCCCATGTCGAAGGCCCCATCCTGACCGCGCTGCGTGGCCGCGACGCCACCCGCCAGGCGGAGATCGACGCGGTGCTGTGCGAACTCGACGGCACCGCGGGCAAGTCGCGCCTCGGCGCCAACGCGGTACTGGCGGTGTCGCTCGCCTGCGCCCACGCGGCGGCCGCCGCGCTCGGCCGGCCGCTCTACCGCCACCTGGCGCCGGACGCGCGCCCGCCGCTGCTGCCGGTGCCGCTGATGAACGTCATCAACGGCGGCGCCCATGCCAACAACAGCCTGGACATCCAGGAATGCATGATCGTGCCCTACGGATTCGAACGCTTCCGCGACGCGCTGCGCGCCGGCGTGGCGGTGTTCCATGCGCTGCGCGGGCTGCTCGATCGCCACGGTTTTCCCACCGCGGTGGGTGACGAAGGCGGCTTTGCGCCCAACGTGCTGCACACCCGCCATGCGCTCGACCTGATCGTCGAGGCCATCGGCGCAGCCGGCTACCAGCCGGGCAGCGAAGTGGCGCTGGCGCTCGACTGCGCCTCGTCCGAGTTTCACCGCGACGGCCGCTATCGCCTGCCGGACGAGGGGCTGGATCTCTCGCCGGCGGAGTTCAGCGGCTACCTCGCCGGGCTGGTGGGCGACTACCCGGTGATCAGCATCGAGGACGGCATGGCCGAAGATGACTGGGCGGGCTGGGGCCAGCTCACCGACCGCCTCGGCCGCCGCGTGCAGCTGGTAGGCGACGACCTGTTCGTCACCCACGAGGAAACGCTGGCGCGCGGCATCGAACGCGGCATCGCCAACGCCATCCTGATCAAGCCCAACCAGGTCGGCACGCTGACGGAAACCCACGCCGCGATGGCCCTGGCGCGCCGCCACGGCTACGCCGCCATCGTCTCGCACCGCTCGGGCGAGACCGGCGACACCACGATCGCCGATCTGGCGGTAGCGACCGCCTGCGGCCAGATCAAGACGGGATCGGCGAGCCGGTCGGATCGGGTGGAGAAGTACAACCGGCTGCTGGCGATAGAGCGGGAGCTGGGGCCGCAGGCGCGGTTTGCCGGGGCAGGGGCGTTTCGGCGGTGAGGTGGTTGGCCCCCTCCCCTTCAAGGGGAGGGCTGGGGTGGGGATGGGGTTCGGTCGAAGCTGAACCCCATCCCCCTCCTAACCTCCCCCTTGAAGGGGGAGGGACAAAACCATCTCTCCTTCAGCAGGGGGGCAAACCGGACTACCCGATACCAAAAGTATCGACAGAACCAACCCGCCCGGCAATTCACCCTTTCCCGGGCGCCGACTAATCTGGCCCCAACAAAACCCTACATTCCCCCGAAGGAGACAAGCATGGCCCGTATGAGAGCGATCGATGCCGCCGCCGCGGTAATGCGCAAGGAAGGCGTCAGCACGGTGTTCGGCGTGCCGGGCGCGGCGATCAACCCGCTGTACTCGGCGATGAAGAAGAACGGCGGCTTCCGCCACGTGCTCGCCCGCCACGTCGAGGGCGCCTCGCACATGGCCGAGGGCTTCACCCGCACCAGGGCCGGCAATATCGGCGTCTGCATCGGCACCTCGGGCCCGGCCGGCACCGACATGATCACCGGGCTGTACTCGGCCTCCGCCGACTCCATCCCCATCCTCTGCATCACCGGCCAGGCGCCGCGCGCCCGGTTGTACAAGGAAGACTTCCAGGCGGTGGATATCGAATCCATCGCCAAGCCGGTCACCAAGTGGGCGGTCACCGTGCGCGAGCCGGCGCTGGTGCCGCAGGTTTTCCAGCAGGCCTTCCACGTGATGCGTTCCGGCCGCCCCGGCCCGGTGCTGATCGACCTGCCCTTCGACGTGCAGATGGCCGAAATCGAGTTCGACCCGGACACCTACGAGCCGCTGCCGGTGTACAAGCCCGCCGCCACCCGCGCCCAGGCGGAGAAGGCGATGGCGATGCTGAATGCCGCCGAGCGCCCGCTGATCGTTTCCGGCGGTGGCGTGCTCAATGCCGATGCCGCGGCGCGCCTGCAGGCATTCGCCGAACTCACCGGCGTGCCGGTCATCCCCACGCTGATGGGTTGGGGCACCATTCCCGACGACCATCCGCTGATGGTCGGCATGGTCGGCCTGCAGACCTCGCACCGCTACGGCAACGCCACCCTGCTCGCCTCCGACTTCGTGTTCGGCATCGGCAACCGCTGGGCCAACCGCCACACCGGCTCAGTCGAGGTCTATACCGAAGGCCGCAAGTTCGCGCACATCGACATCGAGCCCACCCAGATCGGCCGCGTGTTCGGCCCGGACTTCGGCATCGTCTCCGACGCCGGCGCGGCGCTCGACCGCCTGCTGGAAGTGGCGCGCGAGATGAAGGCCGCCGGCACCCTGCGCGACCGCAGCGCCTGGGTCGCCCAGTGCCGCGAGCGCAAGCGCACGATGTTGCGCAAGACCAATTTCGACGACGTGCCGATGAAGCCGCAGCGAGTCTACCAGTGCATGAACAACGCCTTCGGCAAGGACACCTGCTATGTCAGCACCATCGGCCTGTCGCAGATCGCCGCCGCGCAGTTCCTGCATGTGTACAAGCCGCGCCACTGGATCAACTGCGGCCAGGCCGGCCCGCTCGGCTGGACCATCCCGGCGGCGCTCGGCGTGGTCGCGGCCGATCCGGAACGCAAGGTGGTGGCGCTGTCGGGCGACTACGACTTCCAGTTCATGATCGAGGAACTGGCGGTGGGCGCGCAGTTCAAGCTCCCCTACCTGCACATCGTGGTCAACAATTCCTACCTCGGCCTGATCCGCCAGGCCCAGCGCGGCTTCGACATGGACTACTGCGTGCAGCTCGCCTTCGAGAACATCAATTCGCCGACGGTCGGGGGCTACGGCGTGGATCATGTCGCGGTGGTCGAAGGTCTGGGCTGCAAGGCGATCCGGGTGCGCCGCCAGGAAGAGATCGCCCCGGCGATCGAACAGGCCCGCGCCTGGATGGCCGAGTACAAGGTGCCGGTGGTGATCGAGGTGATGCTGGAGCGCGTCACCAACATCGCGATGGGCACCGAGATCAACGCCATCAACGAATTCGAGCCGCTGGCCGAAAGCGCCGCCGACGCGCCGACCGCGGTGGGGCTGCTCGACTGACGAACGCCGCCGGCCCCGTCCGCCCGGGGCCGCCATGAATACTGAAGGAGAACGAACGATGCCGAAACTTGCCGCCAACCTCACCATGCTGTTCAACGAGGTCGATTTCCTCGACCGCTTCCAGGCCGCGGCCGACGCCGGCTTCAAGGGCGTGGAATTCCTCTTCCCCTACGCCTGGCCGGCCGAGCAGATCGCCGAGAAGCTGCAGCGCGCGGGCCTGGTGCAGGTGCTGCACAACCTGCCGGCCGGCGACTGGGCGGCGGGCGAGCGCGGCATCGCCTGCCATCCGGACCGCGTCGGGGAGTTCCAGGACGGCGTCGGCCGCGCCATCGACTACGCCCGCACGCTGGGCTGCAAGCAGCTCAACTGTCTGGCCGGCATCGCCCCGGCGGGCGTCGCTGCCGACACGGTGCACGAGACCTTCATCGCCAACCTGCGCTTCGCCGCCGACCAGCTGAAGGAAGCCGGCATCCGCCTGCTGATGGAGCCGATCAACACCTTCGACATCCCCGGCTTCTACCTCAACCGCACCGAGCAGGCCGCGCGCATCCTCGACGAAGTGGTGTCGGACAACCTCTATATCCAGTACGACATCTACCACGCGCAGCGCATGGAGGGCGAACTCGGCAACACCATCGCCAGGCACCTGCCGCGCATCGCCCACATGCAACTCGCCGACAACCCGGGCCGCAACGAACCGGGCAGCGGCGAGATCAACTACGCCTGGCTGTTCCGCCACATCGACCGCCTCGGCTACGACGGCTGGATAGGCTGCGAATACAAGCCGGCCAACGGCACCCGCGAGGGGCTGGGGTGGATCAAGGCGCTGGCGGCCTGACGCCCCCCACGCCCCAGCCCCCGACAGAGACAACGAACAGGAGACAAACAAATGGCAAACATCGGATTCATCGGCCTCGGCATCATGGGCGCGCCCATGGCGGGCCACCTCATCGCCGGCGGTCACACCATCTTCACCTACACCCACGGCGACACACCCCGCGCCCTGATCGACGCCGGCGCCAAGGTCTGCGCCAACGGCGCCGACGTCGCCCGCCAGACCGACATCGTCATCACCATGGTGCCGGACACGCCGCACGTCGAAGACGCGCTGTTCAGCGCCAACGGCGTCGCCGCCGGGCTGACGCCGGGCAAGATCGTGGTCGACATGAGCTCGATCGCGCCGGTCGCCACCAAGGACTTCGCGCGCCGCATCAACGCGCTCGGCTGCGAATACCTGGATGCGCCGGTGTCGGGCGGCGAGGTCGGCGCCAAGGCCGCCAGCCTGACCATCATGGTCGGCGGCAGCGAGGCGGCTTTCGCCAGGGTCAAGCCGCTGTTCGAGCTGATGGGCAAGAACATCACCCTGGTCGGCGGCAACGGCGACGGCCAGATCACCAAGGTCGCCAACCAGATCATCGTCGCGCTGACCATCGAGGCCGTCGGCGAAGCGCTGCTGCTCGCCGCCAAGGCCGGCGCCGATCCCGCACGGGTGCGCCAGGCGCTGATGGGCGGCTTCGCCAACTCGCGCATCCTCGAAGTGCATGGCGAACGCATGGTCAAGCGCGCCTTCGATCCGGGCTTCCGCATCGCGCTGCACCAGAAGGATCTCAACCTGGCGCTTAGCACCGCGCGCGAACTCGGCGTCGCCCTGCCCAACACGGCGACCGCGCAGGAGCTCTTCAACACCTGCGCCGCGCACGGCGGCGCGAGCTGGGACCACTCGGCGATGGTGCGGGCGCTGGAGAAGATGGCCAATTTCGAGATCGGGCAGTAAGGCGATAAGTCAGCCCGAGGCGGAGAATGTTTGCTCCTCCCCCTTCAAGGGGGGCGGAGCAGGGGTTTCGGCGAGCGCAGCTCGACGCCTGCGTAGCGGCGAGGCGAAGCCGAGACTCCTGGTTGGGAGGGGGATGGGGGTGATCCCGGCGCCGCTACACCCCATCCCCACCCCAACCCGGGAGCCCTCGCTTCGCTCCGTCGTTCGGCCGGCGGCCAGCGATGCTCGCCGAAACCCCGCCCTCACCCCCTTGAAGGGGAGGGAGTTAGTCCGCCAACGCTCGACCGCCTAGGTTCGACCCAATCCCATAGGAATCCCCCCATGCGTCACCTCGCCATCGACGTCGGCTCCTACCGCTTCGTCGCCCGCCTGGAAGAAGAAGCGGCGCCGCGCACCTGCGCCGCCTTCCTCAAGCTGCTGCCCTTTTCCAACCAGGTCATCCATTCGCGCTGGAGCGGCGAGGCGGTGTGGGTGCCGCTCGGCGACTTCGACACCGGCCTTGGCTTCGAGAACCACACCAGCCACCCTTCACGCGGCGACATCCTGCTCTACCCCGGCGACTTCTCCGAGACCGAGATCCTGTTCGCCTACGGCAGCAGCCGCTTCGCCAGCAAGATGGGCCAGCTCGCCGGCAACCACTTCCTCACCGTGGTGGAAGGCGGCGAGCAGTTGATGGACATGGGCCGCACCGTGCTGTGGAAGGGTGCGCAGTGGATACGCTTCACCGACCTCGGCGACCGCTGAGCGCACAGGGAGACCCGCCATGAACACCCCGCCCCGCGAGCTGCTCGCGCAGATGTTCGCCGCCGCGGTGAATGCCGCCCAGCCGGAGCACTGCATCCCGCCCCACCTGCCGGCACCGCCGCGTGGCCGCACCCTCGTCATCGGCGCCGGCAAGGCGTCGGCGGCGATGGCGCAGGCGCTGGAGCGCTACTGGCCAGGGCCGCTGTCCGGCTTGGTAGTCACCCGCTACGGCTACGCAGTGCCCTGCGAACGCATCGAGATCGTCGAGGCCGCCCACCCGGTGCCCGACGCCGCCGGCCGCGAGGCTGCCGCCCGCCTGCTGGCGCTGGTCAGCGGCCTCACCGCCGACGACCTGGTGATCTGCCTGATCTCCGGCGGCGGTTCCGCGCTGCTGCCACTGCCGGGCGCGGGCGTGACGCTGGAGGACAAGCAGGCGATCAACCGCGCGCTGCTGAAGTCCGGCGCGACGATTGCCGAAATGAACTGCGTGCGCCGCCACCTTTCGGCGATCAAGGGCGGCCGCCTCGCCGCCGCCTGCCATCCGGCGCGAGTGGTGAATCTGCTGATCTCCGACGTGCCCGGCGACAACCCGATGGACATCGCCTCCGGCCCCACCGTGGCCGACCCGACGACCTGCGCCGACGCGCTGGAGATCGTGCGCCGCTACGGCATCGCCCTGCCCGCGGGTGCGCGCGTGCTGCTGGAGAGCGGCGCCGGCGAGACGGTGAAGCCGGGCGATCCGCGGCTGGCCGGCGTCACCACCCGCCTCGTCGCCACGCCGCAAATGGCGCTGGAAGCCGCTGCCCGCGTCGCGGAAGCGGCCGGCCTGCCGGCGCTGATCCTCGGCGACAGCATCGAGGGCGAGGCGCGCGATGTCGGCAAGGTGATGGCGGGCATCGCGCTGCAGGTGCGCCAGCGCAACCAGCCGGTGGCCGCGCCCTGCGTGCTGCTGTCCGGGGGCGAAACCACGGTGACGGTGCGCGGCCGGGGCCGCGGCGGCCGCAACGTGGAATTCCTGCTGTCGCTGGCAGTGGCGCTCAACGGCGCGACTGGCATCCACGCGGTGGCCGGCGACACCGACGGCGTCGACGGACAGGAAGAGATCGCCGGCGCCTTCGTCGCGCCCGACACCCTCACCCGCGCCTGGGCGGCCGGCCTGCGCCCGCGCGACCGCCTCGACGACAACGACGGCCACGGATTTTTCGAGGCGCTGGGCGACTCGCTGGTGACGGGGCCGACGCTGACGAATGTGAATGATTTTCGGGCAGTGTTGATTCTTTGAGCGGGGCATTCCTGGTTCCTCCCCCTTGAAGGGGAGGGAGCAGAACACCCAACCCCGTCCTCACCCCCTTGAAGGGGCGGAAGCAAAGGGCACCGCACTTGCGTCGCCGGATTGCAGCCAAAACATAAGAGAGAGAGAGAGAGAGGAGACAGCAAATGAAAGACAGCAAGGTACTCACCCTGGACGACGTCAAGCGCATCGCCGCGGCCGCCGAATCCGAGGCCATCGCCCACGGCTGGGCGGTCAGCATCGCGGTGTGCGATGCCGGCGGCCACGCCCTGTGGCTGCAGCGCATGGACGGCGCGCCGCCGATGAGCGCGGCGGTCGCGCCGGAGAAGGCGCGCACCTGCGTGCTGAGCGGCAAGCCGAGCAAGGTCTACGAGGACATGGTGAACAACGGCCGCTACGCCGCGCTGGCGATGCCGGTGGTGCCGCTCGAAGGCGGCGAGCCCATCGTGGTCGGCGGCCGGGTGATCGGCGCGGTCGGCGTCTCCGGCGTCAAGGCCGGCGAGGACGCGCAGGTGGCGCGCGCCGGCGTGGACTCCGTGGGCAGCGACGACCGGAGGGCTTTCCAATGAGACGCCAGCGCAGTGCCCGCATCCTCGCCACGCTCGGGCCGGCGAGTTCCAGCCCGGAACGCATCCGCGCCCTCGCCGAGGCCGGCGCCGACGTGTTCCGCCTCAACTTCAGCCACGGCAGCCACGAAGACCACGCCGAGCGGCTGCGCGCCATCCGCGAGATCGAGCGCGAACTCGGCCGTCCGATCGGCGTGCTGATGGATCTGCAAGGGCCCAAGCTGCGCATCGGCAAGCTGGCCGGCGGCAAGGTGCTGCTGGAAGCCGGCGCCCGCTTCCGCCTCGACCTGAATCCGGCCGAAGGCAGCGTGGAGCGCGCCAACCTGCCCCACCCGGAAATCTTCGCCGCGCTCGAGGCCGGCACCGAGCTGCTGCTCGACGACGGCAAGCTCCGCCTGCGGGTCGACGCCTTCGGCCCCGACTTCGCCGACACCACCGTGCTGGTAGGCGGCACGCTGTCCGACCGCAAGGGGGTGAACGTGCCTGGCGTGGTGCTGCCGATCTCGCCGCTCACCGCCAAGGATCGCGCCGACCTCGCCTACGGCCTGGAGCTGGGTGTGGATTGGGTGGCGCTGTCCTTCGTGCAGCGGCCGGAAGACATCCGCGAGGCGCGCGAGCTGATCGGCGACCGCGCCTGGATCATGGCCAAACTGGAGAAGCCGGCGGCGATCGAGCACCTCGACGCCATCGTCGCCCTGGCCGACGGCGTGATGGTGGCGCGCGGCGACCTCGGCGTGGAACTGCCGCCGCAGCAGGTGCCGGTGCTGCAGCGGCGCATCGTGCGTGCCGCGCGGCGTGCCGGCCGCCCGGTGGTGATCGCCACCCAGATGCTGGAATCGATGATCACCGCGCCGGTGCCGACCCGCGCCGAGGCCTCGGACGTGGCCACCGCGATCTACGACGGCGCCGACGCGGTGATGCTGTCGGCCGAATCCGCCTCCGGCGCCTACCCGGTGGAAGCGGTGGAGATCATGGACCGCATCATCGGCGAGGTGGAGCGCGACCCGGCCTGGCGTGCCGGCCTGGACGCCAGCCATGTGCCAGCCCAGGCGAACACGCCGGACGCGATCTGCTGCGCCCTGCGCCGCACCGTCGAACTGCTGGAACCCGCCGCCACCGTGGCCTTCACCGCCTCCGGTTTTTCCAGCCTGCGCGCCAGCCGCGAGCGCCCGCCGGCGCCGATTCTGGCGCTGACGCCGCGGCTCTCCACCGCGCGCCGGCTGGCGCTGGCGTGGGGCGTGCATCCGGTGCCCTTCGAGGAGGTGGGCGACGTCGGCGAGATGGTCGAACACGCCGCCCAGGCCGCGGTCGCCAACGGCTTCGCCCAGCCCGGCGACAGCGTGGTGGTGATCGCCGGCCTGCCCTTCGGCCGCAGCGGCAGCACCAACCTGCTGCACGTGGCTCGGGTTCCCTCCACCACCGTCTGAGCGCGCGGGCACCGACCCGGGCAGTCAAACGGGTGCGCTCCGTCGCCACTGCCACCGGCGCCGCTCCCTCCGGCGCGACGCCGGTGGCGGCGGCCCCGCACTCCCGCCTGCTTCTTCCAGCTGCTACGCATCAGGCCGCGGCCGGTTTGCTCCAGGTGCCTACGGGCAAGCCGCCCAGCCTGTCGTCGCCATAGATGCGGATGACCTCGGCGATCACCACCTGATAGCCGTCCAGCCAGTTCGCCTGCCCGGCCTTGGCTTCCAGATGCCGCGGATGCCGCACCAGCGCCTGGAGCGCGTCGAGCGTCTCCCAGTAATACACGTTCGAAACCAGGCCGGTGGCCGGGCTCTCCCAGCTCTCTTCGCCGAGATAACCGGGACTGGCCCGCGCCGCCTCGGCGATGGCCTGGTCGAGCGCGTGGAAGGCGTCGTCGAATTGCTTCTTCGCGAAGATGAAGGTCGATGAATACATGGAGCGCTATCCATAGGAGTGGATGGGAAGCATCGCATCGCCGCCGGCGAAGGGGTTGTCGATTCGCGGGCGACCTGCGGCCCGACGACCGCTGCGCAGTTCCGTTCGCCCTTCAGAAGCGGAAATAGACGAAGGAAGAAGCCCCCGGACTTGCCGCCAGCGCACCGAGCATCACTACGAGGGTCGCGCAGGCCTGCACCGGAGCAGGAGACTTGGTGAACGCCGAGCCCGCCTGCGCCACCCACGATTTCGGAACGTAATGCAGCAGCACCGCGCCGACCAAGGCCGCGAGACCGATCGTGGGAAACGGTGTCTGCATGCTCCCATTGCGCCAGAGCGCCTGCGCGAACGCCCCTGCCGCGTCGAGCTCGTCGGACCTGAAAAGGATCCGTGAAAACGCAACGAACATGAACGTCGCTGCGATCGCGAAGACGGCATAGAGGCGCGTGCGGACGATCGCGCCGAGGCCGAGTTCGGACTCATGGTTACGGAAGCAGCGCTCCAGCCCGACGATGCTCCCATGGAGCAGTCCATACACCACGAAATTCCAGCCTGCGCCATGCCACATGCCGATCGCGACGAAGGTGACCAGCAGGTTGATGTAGACGTTTCCCTTCTTCGAGCCGCCGATACCGAAGTAAAGATAGTCGCGGAAGAAACTCGACATCGACGTGTGCCAGCGCTGCCAGAAGTTCGAAACGCTGCGCGCCTGGTAGGGACGATCGAAGTTCTCCGGAAGTTCGAAACCGAGGGTCCTGGAAATGCCCCGCACCATGTCGGTGTAGCCGGACAGGTCCATGTAGATCTGGAAGCTGTAGGCGATCACCGCCACGATCAGAAAGAAGGAGCCGTAATCGCCCGGCTGGTCGAATGCGGGATTGACGATGTGCAGGGCGAGAACATCGGCGAAGAAGACCTTCTTGACCAAGCCCCTGAGGATCAGGAAGAAGCCTTCCTGCGCAGCCTCCGCACGATAGGGCAAGGGGGCGGCGAACTGGTGCAGAAGCTGGCGGCCACGGGTGATCGGACCGCAGAGGACGGTCGGAAAGAAAGCGATGAAGAGCGCAAAGTCCCTGAAATCGGTGACGGCCCGCTGTTGCCTGCGGTACACGTCGATCGTGTAGGCGATGCCCTGGAAGGTGAAGAACGACACGCCGATCGGCAAGAGCATCGAGAGGGTCGGCAGGTCGGCGTGGAAGCCCAGCCCAGCGAGAAGCCGGCCGGTGCTGTCGATGAAGAAGTTGGCGTACTTGAAGAAGCCGAGCACTCCCAGGCACGCGGTCAGCGCGAGCACGAGCCAGCCCTTGCGCCCGGCGCCGTCGGCGGCCTCCTCGATCTTCCTGGCAGCCAGGTAATTGACTGCCGCGACCGCCAGGAGCAGGCCGGCAAAGCGCCAGTCCCAGCACATGTAGAAGTAGTAGCTGGCGGCGAGCAGCATGTTCTTGCGCCACGCCAGACGACGCAGCAGCAGCGCGTTCGCGGTAAACACGGCGAGCGCAAACACCAGGAAATGCAGAGACTGGAAGGACATGCTTGTTAATCGCGCGCGATGAGCGCGTGGTCGATGAAATGACGATGCAGTTGTTCGGCGGCCATCTGTTCGCCACCGCTCGAGAAATGGCTGGCGTCGACGAAGTAGCTCCGCCCGCCCGGGATACGCTCGCCGAGCGGGACGAGGCTGACCTCATGCCGGGCTGCCGCCGCGGCGATCTCCCGGTTATGGCGGTCATACAGCGTGTGCAGGCCGGAAATGTCGAAACAGGGCGTGTAGTAGCGCGCGGTTTCGGACAGCCTGAGCTGCTCATCCAGCGCTTGTTCCGGGCGGTAGGCCCGCGCATTGGTTGCGATGACGACCCGCGCTCCGGTGGCTTTCGCCGCCGCCAGCAATCCATCGAGTTTCGCGCGGTAAGGCGAGAGGTCGATGCCGTGGGCCGGGATGTAGGTGGCGCCGCTTTCGGGCGCCGTGCGCAGGGAAACCGTGTTCTTTCGCACGAGTTCGACCGACAGCAGCCATTCCGGCGACTGCAGCAAAGGCAGGCCAACGCGTTCCATCGCTTTGGTCGCGGTCGCGGCGTCGTTGCGGCAGTAAGCCGCGAAATCGTTGAAGCCCGGATAGATGACGATCAGGTCGACGTCGAACGGGAGAATGAGCTTCTCGATCATCCGCCGCTGGTCGTGCAGGTCATAACCCGCGATGCCGGCATTGATGACCTGGAAGTCGGTCGTCTTGTCGCCCGCGTCCAGCAAGGCTTCGAGGCGATAGCTGAAGGTTTCCTCGTTGGTCGCCGCATAGGCCCCCATGACGGTGGAAGCGCCAACGACGGCAATGCGGACGGTGGCCGGCGGCTTGTCCACCGTGATCGGTTCGCTGCGCAGGCCCAGGCTGTTCGTTCTGATCTCGACCTGGTTGCCGCGGAATACGTGATCCGGCCGCAGGGTCTGCAATCCTGTTTCGGGGTGCTCGACGTAGCGGGTCTCGGCGGTCAGGGCATTGAACACGCTCTGCCCATAGCGGATGTGCGAACGCACTTGCAGCGCAAGTTCGACACAGACGAAGAGCAGTACGGTGAGGGCCAGCGTCAGGCCGAGCTTACGGGCGGGGTGCCGACCGTCCGGGGCAGTCTGCGCGGCCGCCCGGCGGGGCGGGTCATCGCCGTTCCGATCGCTGCGGGTGTCTATACTCCCAACCGCGCCGCAGACCTGGGTAATGCCGCCGGGTCCGGCACCCCGGTATGAGTCCATTTCGCGGAGTTGCAAGCTCGTCCGCCGCGAGTAACCGAACATCTTATTGTTATGTCATATGAATTATATTGAAACATGATCATAACATGCGATGGCGGCATCCTCGCGCAGCGCCCCCACTCGGGATATCCGGCAACGCCCGGAGAGCGCCACTGCGGCGCGGACTCCCATGCCGTTTCCGCACGCAGCCTGGCCGTCAGGCCGGGGCGGAATCGATCGCGGCGGCCTCTACCCAGTATTCAGCGCTGCCGTAACGCTGTTTCAGGTAATCGATGAAGTAGCGCACCCGCAGCGCCAGATTGCGGCGGTAGGGGAAGACGGCATAGATGCCGGTGGGCGCGGCGGCGAACTCGTCGAGCACCGACACCAGACGGCCGGCACGCAGGTCGGCCGACACCTCCCACAGCGAACGCCAGGCGAGGCCCTGCCCGGCCAGCGCCCAATCGTGCAGCACGGCACCGTCATTGCATTCCAGCCGGCCGGCCACCTTCACCGTCACCACGCCGCCGCGGCCGTTGGAGAACTGCCAGCCGCGCTGCTGCACCAGCGACAGGCAGACGTGGCGCGGCAGGTCTTCGGGGGTGCGCGGCATGCCGTGGCGCTCGAGATAATCGGGGCTGGCCACCACCACCCGGCGGTTCTCCGCCAGCTT
This sequence comes from Azoarcus sp. DD4, assembly GCF_006496635.1. Lineage (NCBI taxonomy): Bacteria > Pseudomonadati > Pseudomonadota > Betaproteobacteria > Rhodocyclales > Zoogloeaceae > Azoarcus > Azoarcus sp. DD4. The sequence goes on along the minus strand of NZ_CP022958.1, from coordinate 1,479,768 downwards.
CACCGACACCAGGCTGGAATCGGCCATGTCGCCGATGCGCACCGCGCAGTCGATGCCTTCGTTGGCGAGATCGACCAGGCGGTCGGACAGGTCGAGGCTGCAGCTCACCTCCTGGTTGGCAATCAGGAACTCGCGCACCAGCGGCGCCACGTGGCGGCGGCCGAAGCCGCCCGGCGCCGAGATCCGGAGGTGTCCGCTCGGCTTGACGCCGTGCAGGCTGACCGAGGCTTCGGCGTTGGAAAGGTCGTTGAGAATACGCTGGCAATCTTCGAGAAACGCACTACCTTCGAAGGTGAGCGTGATGCTGCGGGTGGTGCGCACCATCAGCTTGACGCCCAGTCGTTCCTCGAGGGCGTCCAGCCTGCGCCCCATGACCGCGGGCGTCACGCCTTCTGCCCGTGCCGCCGCGGACAGGCTGCCCCGGTTTGCGATGTTGACGAAGCTTTCGATCTGCTTAAGCTGGTCCATTTTATACTTTTGGTAAAAGATAAAGTGATCATACCGCTTCTTTTGTTTTATATAAGACCGTTTTAGACTGCGCAGCATTCGGGGGAGGAGACAGACCCGAACATAGACGACGCACTCCGGAGGACTCCCCGCCTCCGGAGCAGCGCGCGAAGCAGCACCGTAGCAACCCCCTAAGCGCAACCGGATACTCCCCCATGGCCGCCCTGGAACTCATCGACATCCTGATCATCGCCATCGCCGCCCTCGCAGCCGGCGCGGTGAACTCGATCGCCGGCGGCGGCACCTTCTTCTCCTTCCCCGCCCTGCTCGCGGTGGGCGTGCCACCGGTGGTGGCCAATGCCAGCAACTCGGTGTCGCTGTGGCCGGGCAGCCTGGCCGGTGCCTGGGCCTTTCGCCGCGAGTTGGCACGCTTCTCACGCAGCCTGCCGCTGCTGTCGGTGGTGGCTTTTATCGGCGGCATCGCTGGCGGCCTGCTGCTGCTGGCCACCTCCAACGCCGCCTTCTCGGCATTGATCCCCTGGCTGCTGCTGGTGGCCACGGTGCTGTTCGCCTTCAGCGCGCAGATCTCGGCGTTGGTGAAAAAGCTCAAGCCGGCGCCCAAGGCTGCGGACGAGCGTCACGTCGGCCCCGGCGGCTACGTGTTCCAGCTTGGCGTGTCGATCTACGGCGGCTTCTTCGGCGCCGGCATGGGCATCCTGATGCTGGCCGCGCTCGCCATCCAGGGCTTCAAGGATGTGCACGAGATCAACGCGCTCAAGAACTGGCTGTCGGCGGTGATCTACAGCGTCGCCGTCGGCACCTTCGTCATCGCCAACGCGGTGTCCTGGCCGCACACGCTGGTGATGCTGGTCACCGGCACTGCCGGCGGCTACCTCGGCGCGGCCGTCGCCCGCCGCATTCCGGCCCGTTTGCTGCGCTACTTCATCATCGCCACCGGCACCGTGTTGACCGCCTACTATTTCTCCAAGACCTTCTGATCACGCACAAGGAGCCTCACATGACCGCCACGCTCGACCTGCCGCAAGGCATGCAGATCAACGCGCCGCTGCATCCGCGCTTCGACCAGATCCTCAGCCGCGACGCGCTGGAACTCGTCGCCAAGCTGCACCGCGCCTTCGAACCGCGCCGCCAGGAACTGCTGAAGGCCCGCGTCGCCCGCCAGGCCCGCATCGACGCCGGCGAACTGCCCGACTTCCTGCCGGAAACCAAGCACATCCGCGAAGGCGACTGGAAGGTCGCGCCGCTGCCGAAGGCGCTGGAATGCCGCCGCGTTGAGATCACCGGCCCGGTCGAGCGCAAGATGATCATCAACGCCTTCAACTCGGGCGCTGATTCCTACATGACCGACTTCGAGGATTCCAACAGCCCCAACTGGTACAACCAGATCCAGGGCCAGGTGAACCTGTACGACGCGATCCGCCGCGAGATCAGCTACACCAACGAAGCCGGCAAGACCTACAAGCTCAACGACAAGATCGCCACCCTGCAGATCCGTCCGCGCGGCTGGCACCTGGACGAGAAGCACGTGCTGGTCGACGGCCAGCGCGTCTCCGGCGGCATCTTCGACTTCGCCCTGGTGTTCTTCCACAACGCCAAGGAACAGATCGCCCGCGGCGCCGGCCCCTTCTACTACCTGCCGAAGATGGAGTCGCACCTCGAAGCCCGCCTGTGGAACGACATCTTCGTGATGGCGCAGGACCACATCGGCCTGCCGCAGGGCACCATCAAGGCCACCGTGCTGGTCGAGACCATCCTCGCCACCTTCGAGATGGAAGAGATCCTGTACGAGCTGCGCAACCACTCCGCCGGGCTGAATGCCGGGCGCTGGGACTACATCTTCTCCTGCATCAAGAAGTTCAAGAAGAACAAGGACTTCTGCCTCGCCAACCGTGGCGCCATCACGATGGAAGTGCCCTTCATGCGCTCCTACGCGCTGGCCCTGGTGCAGGCCTGCCACAAGCGCGGCGCCCCGGCGATGGGCGGCATGAGCGCGCTGATCCCGATCAAGAGCGACCCGGTCGCCAACGAGAAGGCGCTGGCCGGCATCCGCCACGACAAGACCCGCGACGCCAACGACGGCTACGACGGCGGCTGGGTGGCGCACCCGGGCCTGGTGCCGATCGCGATGGAAGAGTTCGTCAAGGTGCTGGGCGACAAGCCCAACCAGTGGGAAAAGCAGGTCTCGGGCAGCTTCGGCCCGAAAGACTGGCTGAACTTCCAGCCGGAACAGCCAATCACCGAAGTGGGCGTGCGCAACAACATCAACGTCGGCATCCACTACCTCGGTAGCTGGCTCGCCGGCAACGGCTGCGTGCCCATCCACAACCTGATGGAAGACGCCGCCACCGCCGAGATCAGCCGCTCGCAGATCTGGCAGTGGGTGGTGAGCCCGAAGGGCAAACTCGACGACGGCCGCAAGGTCACCGCCGAGATGGTGCGCGCGATGATCCCGGAAGAACTCGCCAAGGTGAAGGCCACGGTGACCGCCGCCGGCGAGCAGACCGCGACTTACGAGCAGGCCGCCGGCATCTTCGAAACGATGTCGCTGTCCGAGGACTTCCCCGAGTTCCTGACGCTGCCGCTGTACGAAGCGATGGAATAAGCCGGTCGTCCTGGAGACACCGCATGCGGACGGCGTCCGGGGCAACCCGGGCGCCGTTTTTCATTGCGGCGGCAGGTGTCTCAGGAGCTCCGCCGATGGAGCAGGATGCGCGTGGTGCCGCCGTTCTTGAGATCGGTCAGGACGCCGGTGAGGCGCTGACCGTCGTCCGACAACACCAGCTGGCCGCTCAAACGCGGTTCGTCCGGCACCATCACCACGTACTCGAAACTGATGCTGCGGTCGCTGATCGTCCCCTGCCCGTAACCGATCGCCGTCCCGGTGCCGGCCGCGGTGTGATTGATCTCGACCTTGTCCTGGTCGACGCGTATGCCCCATTCCGCGGCGTCCTCGTCATACCAGTTGCCTTCGAAGCTGGCCGGGGCGACGGCCACCGCGCCGCTGTCGGCGTGCGCACCGCCATCCGGCACGCTGGGCACCGCATCGGGCGGCAGCTCGGGGATCACGTCCGCATCGGGCCACAGCAGCCACACCGCGCCGGCGATCACCAGCGCCGCCGCGGCACCCGCATGGACGGGCTTGATGCGCCGTGGCCTAGGTGCGACTTGCTGCTGGGGCACGATCGCAGCCGCGCTCGCGATCATGCTCATCAGCCGGCCGGTGTCGTACTCCCAGCGCGAATCCGACAGCTCGTGCGCCTGCCATCGCACCAGCGGCTTCAGGTCGTCCGGCAACTCTGCCTCGACCGGCATGCGCGCGCCTTCGACCAGCACCGGCACCACCGGTACCTCGCGCTCCAGCGCGGTGACCACCTCGCGACGCAGGTGATCCTGGGGATCGTCGATGCGACGCCGGCCGCCCTGGTCCGCCGCCAGCCAGTCGCGCCCTATCACCGCCACCAGCACGCGACAGCTGCTTACCCCGTCGCGGATGACCTCGTCCCAGCGCCGCCCCGCGCCGATGGACTGCACGTCCTGGAACACCGCCTGCCGGCCGAAATGCCGTTCAAGACTGTCGACCAGGCGCCCCGTGTGTCCTGCGCTGTCGCCGCGCCGGTAACTGACGAAAATATCCGCCATGTCCGGCCCTCCCCGGAGTGGATGAACGATAGGCGGGCGCCGCACGCCCGGTCGCCGCCACTATCAACTTAGCATCCCGCCGGCCGGCGTCCACAGTCCCGGCGATCGGCGCCCGGTCCGCACGCCACGAAGCGGCCCTGCCTTGAAAGCGGCCCCGCGCGGAACTAGCTTGCAAGCATGTATCCGGAGCCGCTCGCGGCCGGTAGCGGCTCGCGATCCGGATAGCGGCAGGGAGGACGGCGGCGGGCGCACCTGCCCACGCCGGCGCCCGGCCGCCCGGCAAGATCCAGGCACGAGGGCCGCCCGCCATGGCGCTGGCTGTCGCACTGATCCTGATCGTCATCGCCGCGGTGCTGTTCCACTTCCTCAGCCCGTGGTGGTTCACCCCGCTCGCTTCGAACTGGGGCCTGCTCGACGACACCATCCTGATCACGCTGGCGATCACCGGCGCGGTGTTCGTCGCGATCAACCTCTTCGTCGCCTGGACGGTGATCCGCTTCCGCCACCGCAGCGACCGCCGCGCTCACTACGAACCGGAGAACCGGCGGCTGGAAGGCTGGCTGACGGCGCTCACCGCGGTCGGCATCTTCGCGATGCTGGCGCCGGGGCTTTACGTGTATTCGGCGATGATCAACCCGCCCGCCGATGCCGCCACGGTGGAGGTGCTCGGCCAGCAGTGGCAGTGGCGCTTCCGCCTGCCCGGCACCGACGGCAGGCTAGGCCGCAGCGACGTGCGCTTCATGAGCCCGGAGCAGCCCTTCGGCCTGGACCCGGACGATCCCGCCGGACTCGACGACGTGCTGGTCGACAGCGGCGAACTGCACCTGCCGCTGGGGCGGCCGGTGGTGATGCTGCTGCGCTCGCGTGACGTGCTGCACAACTTCTACGTACCGCCCTTCCGCGCCAAGATGGACCTGGTGCCGGGGCTGGTGTCGCGCTTCTGGATGACGCCGACCCAGGCCGGCCGCTTCGAGATCCTGTGCGCCGAACTCTGCGGCGTCGGCCACTTCAACATGCGCGGCACGGTGGTGGTCGAGGAGCCGACGGCCTACGCCGCCTGGCTGGCGGCGCAGCCGACCTTCGCCGCGCGGTTGGCCGGCGCGGCCGACGACGGGCTGGACGCCCAGGCCCGGCGCGGCAAGGCGCTGGCGCAGGCCGGCGGCTGCACTGCCTGCCACAGCACCGACGGCAGCCGCAGCATCGGCCCCGGCTGGCGCGGGCTGTACGGCCGCGAGGAAACCCTGGCCGACGGCCGCCGGGTGACGGCCGACGCCGCCTATCTCGCGGAATCCATCCGCAACCCGGGCGCGGCGATCGTCCAGGGCTACCCGGCCATCATGCCGCCCGGCGCGCTGGACGAGACCGAGATCGCTGCGCTGGTGGCCTACATCCGGGCGCTGGCCGGTCCGCCGGCAGCGGCGCAGGCAGGAGGGACGCCGCAATGAGTACCCACCACGACGACGCGCCGCGCAGCTTCCTGACCCGCTACATCTGGAGCCAGGACCACAAGGTGATCGCGATCCAGTACACCCTCACCGCGATCGCGGTCGGCCTGGTGGCGCTGGTGCTGTCCAACCTGATGCGGCTGCAGATCGGCTTTCCCGGCCGCTTCGACTTCATCGATGCCGCCGCCTATTACCAGTACGTCACCATGCACGGGATGATCATGGTGATCTACCTGCTCACCGCGCTCTTCCTCGGCGGCTTCGGCAACTACCTGATCCCGCTGATGGTGGGCGCGCGCGACATGGTCTTCCCCTACCTCAACATGCTGTCCTACTGGGTGTATCTGCTCGCGGTGGCGGTGCTGATGGCGGGCTTCTTCGTGCCCGGCGGGCCCACCGGCGCCGGCTGGACGCTCTACCCGCCGCAGGCCATCCTGCCCGGCACGCCCGGCACCGACTGGGGCATCGTGCTGATGCTGGTGTCGCTTGTCATCTTCATCGTCGCCGCCACCATGGGCGGGCTCAACTACGTCACCACCGTGCTGCAGGCGCGCACCCGCGGCATGACGCTGATGCGTATGCCGCTCACCGTGTGGGGCATCTTCACCGCCAGCGTCCTGGCGCTGCTGGCCTTCCCGGCGCTGCTGGTGAGCGGGGTGATGATGCTGTGCGACAAGCTGCTCGGCACCAGCTTCTTCATGCCAGCCATCGTCTCCATGGGGCAGACGCTGGAGCACGCCGGCGGCAGCCCGGTGCTGTTCCAGCACCTGTTCTGGTTCTTCGGCCATCCCGAGGTCTACATCGTGGCGCTGCCCGCCTTCGGCATCGTGTCGGACCTCATCAGCACCCATGCGCGCAAGAACATCTTCGGCTACCGCATGATGGTGTGGGCCATCGTCGCCATCGGCGGGCTCTCCTTCGTGGTGTGGGCGCACCACATGTACGTCAGCGGCATGAACCCCTACTTCGGCTACTTCTTCGCCACCACCACGCTGATCATCGCGGTGCCGACCGCGATCAAGGTTTACAACTGGGTGCTGACGCTGTGGCGCGGCAACATCCACCTCAACGTGCCGATGCTGTTCGCGATCGGCTTCATCAGCACCTTCGTGCTCGGCGGCATCACCGGGCTCTTCCTCGGCAACGTCAGCGTGGACATTCCGCTGTCCGACACCTATTTCGTGGTCGCCCACTTCCACATGGTGATGGGGGTGTCGCCCATCCTGGCGATCTTCGGCGGCCTCTACCACTGGTACCCCAAGGTCACCGGCCGCATGCTGGACGAGACCCTGGGCAAGGCCCACTTCTGGGTGACCTTCCTCGGCACCTATGCGATCTACTTCCCGATGCACTACCTCGGCTTCCTCGGCATGCCGCGGCGCTACTACGCCTACGAGGGCTACGACTTCATCCCGGCCTCGGCGCAGCAGCTCAACGCCTTCATCACGGTAGCGGCCATCGTCGTCGGCGTGTTCCAACTGGTGTTCCTGTTCAACCTGGTGTGGAGCCTGCGTCACGGCAAGCCGGCCGGCGCCAACCCCTGGGGCGCGACCACGCTGGAATGGCAGACGCCGCACACGCCGCCGCAGCACGGCAACTGGGGCGAGGCGCTGCCGGTGGTGCACCGCTGGGCCTACGACTACAGCGTGCCCGGCGCCAAGGACGATTTCATCCCGCAGAACGTGCCGGCGGACGGCGAAGCCGAAGGCGGCGAACACGGCCGCCTGACCTCCGCGGCGCGGCGGGCCGGCGGAGGATTGCAGACATGAGCGCACCGTGGACCGGCAGCCTGCGCCCGGCGCGCGCGCTGTTCGACGCCCTCACCGCCCGCCCCTGGCTGCCGGCGCCGGCTCCCGGCGACGCCGGCGCCACGCAGCCGGCGGCCAGGACGGGGCTCAATGTGCTGCTCGGTGTCGTCACCGCCCTGTTCGCGCTGCTCGTGGTCGCCCTGCTGATCCGGGCGCAGCTGCCGGACTGGGCCGCCCTCGCCGGCTCCCCCGCCAGCCCCTTCGCCACCCTGGCGCCACTGTGGGCCAACACCGCGGTGCTGCTGGCCGGCAGCATCGCCATGCAGTTCGCGAGCCGTGCGGCGCGGCTGGGACAGCGCGGCGGCGCCCGTGTCGCCTTCCTGATCGGCGGGCTGTGCGCGCTGGCCTTCCTCGCCGGTCAGGGCTGGGTGTGGCGGCAGCTCGTCGCCGGCGGCCATTTCGTCGCCGCCAGCCCGGCGCTCAGCTTCTTCTACCTGCTCACCGGCCTGCACGGCCTCCATCTGGCCGGCGGTCTGGTGGCTTGGGCGCGCGCCGCCCGGCGCCTGTGGCGAGCGGCGCCGGCGCTGTCCGTCGCCCTGTGCGCGCGCTACTGGCATTTCCTGTTCGCCGTCTGGCTGGTGCTGTTCGGCCTGCTCGCCAGCCCGCCGCCGACGCTGCGCGCGCTCGCCGAGATCTGCGGCGTGCGCTGAATCCGAGGAGCCCGCGATGACGCCGCACGCCCCCGCTTCCCCCATCGCCCCGACCACCGGGCTGGGCAGCCTGGTCGCCGACTGGTCCGACGAACGCGAGGTGTTCCGCGTGCCCTGGGGCAAGGCGATGATGTGGATCTTCCTGCTGTCTGACACCTTTGTGTTCAGCTGCTTCCTCACCGGCTACATGACGGTGCGGATGTCGACCACGGTGCCCTGGCCCAACCCGAGCGAGGTGTTCGCGCTCACCATCGGCGGCGCCACGGTTCCGCTGATCCTGATCGCGATCATGACCTTCGTGCTCATCACCAGCAGCGGCACCATGGCGATGGCGGTCAATTGCGCCTACCGCCGCGACCGCCGCCGCACCGCCGCGCTGCTGCTGGCGACCGCGCTGCTCGGCGCCACCTTCGTCGGCATGCAGGCTTTCGAGTGGACCAAGCTGATCCACGAAGGCGTGCGGCCCTGGAGCAACCCCATGGGCGCCGCCCAGTTCGGCGCCAGCTTCTTCATGATCACCGGCTTCCACGGCCTGCATGTGAGCGCCGGCGTGATCTACCTGCTGGTGGTCGCCAGCCGCGTGCTGGCGGGGCGCTACGAGGCGCGCGGCGACTACGGCATCGTCGAAATCGCCGGCCTGTACTGGCACTTCGTCGATCTGGTGTGGGTGTTCATCTTCGCCCTGTTCTATCTCTGGTAAGGAGGCCCGCCATGGAACAAGCCCGCGGCCAGCAGCACCCGATCGGCCTCTACCTCAAGGTCTGGGGGCTGCTCTTCGTGCTCAGCACCCTGTCCTACCTGGTCGATTACTTCCACCTCGCCGGCGTGCTGCGCTGGGGGCTGATCCTGGCCTTCATGTTCATGAAGGCCGCGCTCATCGTCGCGGTGTTCATGCACATGCGCTGGGAGCGGCTGGCGCTGATCTACACCGTGCTGCTGCCGCCGCTGTGCCTGGCTGTGCTGGTGGGCCTGATGGCGATGGAGGCCGATTACACCTTCCTCAGCCGCGCGAGCTACTTCTCGCCCGGCCCCTGAGCGCGGCTGCGTCAGGGGCAGACGGCGGCGGTCGGCCGGTTGCGCGCATCCACCGGGCGGTCCTGGGCGAGCGAAAAGTAGGGATCGCAGGCCGGCGCGGCGGCGGCGGTGGTGACGTCGAGCCCGGCCGAGGCCGCGCCCTCGACGCCCGCAGCGTCCACCGCATGCACCCGGTAGCGGTAGGCGGTCGACGGTGCCAGCCTGCCATCGGTGACGCTGGGCACTGCCCGCGCTTCACCCACCGCCTGCGCCGCGCCGTTCCCGGCTGCGCTGCGATAGACCCGGTAGGCGGTGGCGCCGGCCACCGGCGTCCATGCCAGTGCCACCCGGTGCGCGCTCACATCGGCCAGCCGCAGCACCGGCGCCGCGGCCGGCACCGGCCCCGCGACCCGGCCCGCGCCGCCGCCGGTGAGCTGCTGCACCATGCGCCATACGGCGGCGATCTGCACGCCGTCGCGGGTGGCGTAGCGGCCAACGGCATCGAAGAAGAAATCGTTGTAACCCCACCAGTCCCAGCAGCCCTTGGGATTGAAAGGCGTGATCGGCACCGCCGAGGTCGCCGCCGCCTGCGGGTAGAGCACCACGATGCGGTTGGCGTCCGCCCATTCGTTGAAGCCGGCGCGCTCGGCGAAGGTGGTGCCGATGCGCCCGGCTTGCTGCTGGCAGCCGTGAAAGGCGACGTGCAGCCGGCACGGCTCGCCGGCGGCGCAGGCGGCCGGCAGATAGAGGTAGCCGGTCGGGCCCATGGACGCCCGGATGGGCGCAAGCGTGCGTTCGCCGCGCCGGATGTAAGGCGCCTGGTCGAAGCTCAGCAGTTTGCCGGTGAGCGCCGTCGGCTCGGTGCGTTGCAGCGGACCGAGAAAGAACTGCAGCGCCGCACCGGCGGCGTCGTACTGCGGCGCGCCGGTGGCGCGGTCGGGGCAGCTGTTGATGAAGTTGCCGCCGGTGCCGGCGCAGGCATTGCAGCTCGCAGCGGGCGCGGCGGCGGTGCAGCTCGCCGAGATCTGCGCATGGGCGGCGTTGAGGTCGTTGCGGTAGAAGATCTGCGCCGCCGGCACGAAGGCGCCGTACCAGTCGACCAGCGCATCGCTGACCGCCCGCTTGACGATGCCGTCGTTGTAGCCGTGAAAGATCCAGATGCGCTGGCGCGCCAGCCCCGCCAGCGGGTCTATCCGGCCTTGATGCGCCCAGGCCCGCGTCGCCGCCTGCATCGCCGCCATGTCGCCGGCGGTGATGGGCACCGCCGGGTAGTCCGGGTCGCCCTGCATGCAGCGCGCCATCACCCGGCTCACCGCCGCGCCGCCACGGGCGTCCTCTCCGGCGCAGAAGTAGGGGCCGCCGGCGGTGACAGCCACGCCGCTCACCGCCGCCGAGTGCGCAGTGCCGAACTGCACCGCCATGTATGCACCGGAAGATATCCCCGACACGGTGATCTGTGTCGGATCCAGCACAAGCGCCGGCAGCGGCGCCGCCGGTACCGCCCCGATGCCGCCGAGCGCGACACCCAACACCGCGACCGCCTGCCGCAAACGGCGGCGCATCGCCGACTGGCCCATATTCATTGCGTCCCCCCGTTTCGCTACGCACCGGACTACCACATCAGCATAGACACCTGTCATGCATAACGCCAAGTCAGGAAAACCGGCAACTCGCCCGCCGCCACCTACACTTGAAAAAGGCGGTACCGGCACGGATTGTGCATCGCACAAACCGCCGATAACAGACAGATCCCACAGGAGAACGACATGATCCAATGGAGCAAGGTGACCGATTTCCTCGCCCACGGGCTGCTGGTGCTGCCGCTGGTCCTCGGCTTCGGGCTGCGCAGTTTCGACGTCTTCGCGCTGACGCTCGCGCCGATGCTGCTGTTGCTGATAGGTGTCACCCTCGGCGCGCCGGCGGTGCCGGCACCAGCCGAAGACGACGAACGCAAGCGCGAGAACTGATCCTACCCTCCCCTTGACGGGGAGGCGCGTGCGAACGGCCGGATGCAGTCCGCGGGACACCGCGCACTGCCGCTGTGCGCGGCCGCGCTTCCACCATGCCTGCTCAGCGGCGCCGCACTCGCCAGCTCAGCCCGCAACCGGGTAGCATCTGCGGCGTTGCAACAATAACGACAAGGCATGGACCAACTCACCGACATCATCCTGCGCGCCGGCCGTTCGGCGGTGGAGCTTTCCCTCTTCGTCCTGCTGCCCATCATGGTGGTGATGCTGTCGCTGATGCGCCTGCTCGAAGCGCGCGGCGTGCTCGACTGGGTGGTCGCCCGGCTTGCCCCGGTGCTGCGCCCGGTGGGCCTGACCGGACTGGGCGTATTCGCCGCGCTGCAGATCAACTTCGTCAGCTTCGCCGCACCGGTGGCGACGCTCACCATGATGGAAGGCCGCGGCGCCTCCGACCGCCACCTGGCCGCCACGCTGGCGATGGTGATGGCGATGGCGCAGGCCAACGTCACCTTCCCGATGGCGGCGATGGGCCTGGCCTTCGGGCCGGCGCTGGCGCTGTCGCTGCTGGGTGGCCTGATCGCCGCCGCTGCCACCTACCACGGCTTCGGGCGCGGGCTTTCCGCCAGCGAAGGCACCCTGGACGAAACCCTGCACCACCACGTCGCCGACAACGCCAAGGGCGTGCTCGACGTCATCAACCGGGCCGGCGCCGAGGCCTTCAAGATTTCCGTCGGCTCCATCCCGATGCTGGTGCTGGCGTTGGTGGCGGTGATGGCGCTGCGCGCCACCGGCGCCATCGACGCGCTGACCGCGGCGCTCACACCCACGCTCGCCGCCATCGGCATCGACCCGGCGATGATCCTGCTGACACTCACCAAGTACATCGCCGGCGGCACGGCGATGATGGGTGTGATGGACGAGATGCTGCGGAACGGCGTCACCACGGTGACCACGCTCAACCACGGCGCCGGCTTCCTGATCCATCCGCTCGACGTCGCCGGCGTGGCCATCATGATGTCGGCCGGCCGCCGCGTCGCCGCGGTATGGAAACCGGCGGCGCTCGGCGCCGCGGTCGGCATCGCCGCCCGCAGCGTCGGCCACGCGCTGATCGGGTAAGCTCGCAGCCCGACAAGAACCACGGGGACACCCAACCATGCTCGGCGCGCTGACCCTGCTGCTCGTATTCCAGCTCGTGGGCGAAGTCACCGCCCGCGCCTTCGCCCTGCCCATCCCCGGTCCGGTGATCGGCATGGCGCTGCTCTTCCTCACCCTGGTGGTGCGCGGCGGCGCCGGCGACGACCTGCGCCAGACCGCCGGCACCCTGCTGCAGCATCTGTCACTGCTGTTCGTGCCGGCCGGTACCGGCATCGTGCTCTACGGCAGCCGCATCGCCGACGAATGGCTGCCGCTGGGCGTGGCGCTGGTCGGCAGCACCGCGCTGGCGATCGCGGTCACCGCACTGGTGCTGAACGCGCTCACCCGGCGCCGCGCCGCCGCCGGTATCGATGAGGAGCGCCGGTCTTGAGCCCCCGCCTCGACGAGATCTGGGTCTATCTCTCGACCACGCCCCTACTCGGCCTCACCCTCACCCTGCTCGCCTACCAGGCCGCCTTCTGGGTGTACAAGCGCTGCGGCTTCCACCCGCTGGCCAACCCGGTGCTGATCTCGGTGGCGCTGCTGGCGAGCATCCTGCTTGTCACCGGCACGCCCTACCAGACCTATTTCGACGGTGCGCAGTTCGTGCACTTCCTGCTCGGCCCGGCCACCGTGGCGCTGGCGATTCCGCTCTACGCCCAGTTGCCCAGGCTGAAAGCGATGGCCCTGCCGCTGGGCATCGCGCTGGTGATCGGCTCGCTCACCGCGGCGCTGTCGGCCTACGGCCTGGGCGCGCTGCTCGGCGCCAGCCGCGAATCGCTGATGTCGCTCGCGCCCAAGAGCGTGACCACGCCGATCGCGATGGGCATCGCCGAGCGTCTCGGCGGCCTGCCCTCGCTGACCGCGGTGCTGGTCATCAGCACCGGCATCCTCGGTGCCGTCGGCGCGCGCTACATCTACCGCCTGCTGCGCATCGAGGACCACGCCGTACGCGGCTTCGCCATCGGCATCGCGTCGCACGGCATCGGCACCGCCCGCGCGTTCCAGGTGAGCGAGCAGACCGGCGCCTTCGCCGCGCTGGCGATGGGGCTGAACGGACTGGCCACCGCGCTGTCACTGCCGTGGATCCTGCCCTGGATCGAAGGCCTGCTCGGCCGCTGACACCCCTGCCCTGACCGACCGCCAACCGAAAGGACGCCCGCGTGCTTGCTTCCCTCCACCAGAACGCCCTTTACCGCTGGATAGACCGCACCATCCTGGAACTCGGCCGCGAGATGCGCCTGGGCTACCTGCCGCCGCTGATGGTGTATTGCGCGGCGGGGGTGTCGGGCCTCACCGGCATCGTCGGCACCTTCTTCATCAAGGACTACCTCGGGCTGTCGGCCGCCTTCCTGGCCGCGCTCGGTTTCTGGGCAGGCATTCCGTGGGCGCTGAAGATGCCGATCGGCCACTTGGTCGACCTTCTGTGGCGCTACAAGGCAGGGCTGGTGTACCTCGGCGCGCTGCTGATTACCGCCAGCATCGCGATCATGATCGGCCTGATCGGCTCGCCCGGGGCGATGCGTGCGGTGATGCCGGCCGAAGCCTGGTTCGTGCTGTCGGTGCTGCTGTCCCCGGTGGGCTACGTGATGCAGGACGCGGTGGCCGATGCGATGACGGTGGAGGCGGTGCCGCACTTCGACGAGCGCGGCGAACGCATCGGCGAAGACCAGGTTCGGCTGATGCACACCACCATGCAGATGCTCGGCCGCGTCGCCATCATCGGCGGCACGGTGCTGGTGAGCTTCGCCAACGTGGTGATGTTCCAGGGCGCGGAAGCCCTGCCGGAGGCCGCCAAGGTGGACATCTACCTGCGCATCTACGAGCTGGCGCTGGTGATCCCGCTGCTGTCGGTGAGCGGCGTGCTGCTCGCCGGTGTCCTCAAGCGGCGCGAGGCCCGGCGGCTGGCGGCCCTGGGCCGCGACCGTGCCGAAATCGAGCGCCTGCTGCACGAACCCACGGAAAAGACCGCGCCCAACTGGTGGATACTCGGCGGCAGCGCGGTGTTCGTCGCATTCACGCTGGGCATCGGCCTGTCCGGCGTGCCCTACGGCCAGGAGATCATCTTTGCCGGCTCCTTCGGCATCATCGGCTTCATGATCACCCGCCTGCTGCGCGAACTCTCGCCCGAGGCGGCGCGCACCCTGCTCGGCACGGTGATCGTGATTTTCATATTCCGTGCGATGCCCGGGCCGGGCGCGGGCGCGAGCTGGTGGATGATAGACGAGCTCGGTTTCGACCAGAGCTTCCTGTCCCGGCTGGACCTCATCACCAGCCTGCTGACCCTGGCCGGGCTCTTCCTCTTCCGCCGCTTCATGGCGGAGAAGTCGATCGCGCACATCGTCGTCTTCCTCACCCTGGCCGCGACGCTGCTGTCCCTGCCCATCATCGGCATGTACCACGGCCTGCACCACTGGACGGCCAGCCACACCGGCGGCGTGGTCGATGCGCGCTTCATCGCCATCGCCAACACCGCGCTCGAATCGCCGCTCGGCCAGGTGTCGATGGTGCCGATGCTGGCCTGGATCGCCAACTCGGCCCCGCCGCACCTGAAGGCCACCTTCTTCGCGGTGATGGCCTCCTTCACCAACCTCGCGCTGTCGGCCTCGCAGCTGGGCACCAAGTACCTCAACGAGATCTACGTGGTCAGCCGCGAGGTGCGCGACGCCGTCACCCGCGCGGTGACGACGCCGGCCGACTACAGCGAGCTCGGCGTGCTGCTGCTAGCGGTGACGGCGATCGGCCTGCTGCTGCCGCTGGCGGCGATCCTGCTCACCCGCGCGGCCGGCCTCAAAAGCGCGTAGACGACGGCCCGGCGCGTGTCGGCTTGATCTGACGCATTGCCAGCCGCGGCCGAGTGGCGGACACTCTCTCCCGACAATACCAAGGGGAGACCGCCATGACGCCCAGCTCGGTTCACGACATCCGTAACCTTGCCCTCCTCGGTCACGCCGGCTGCGGCAAGACCAGTCTGCTCGAAGCCCTGCTCGCGACCGCCGGCGAAATCGGCGCGGCCGGCAGCGTCGAGCGCGGCGATACCGTGTCCGACCACGACCCGCAGGAAAAGGCGATGGGCCACTCGCTCAACGCCACCCTCGCCCACCTCGAATGGGCCGGCCACTGGGTCAATGTGCTCGATACCCCGGGCCTGCCCGACCTCGCCGGCCGTGCGCTGGCCACGCTGCCGGCGGTGGAAACCGCCGCCATCGTCATCAGCGCCGCGTCCGGAATCGAAACCGGCAGCCGTCGCATGATGGCCGCCGCCGCCGGCAAGTGCCGCATGATCATCGTCAGCAAGATCGACGCCGCCGGCGCCGACTGCGCTGCGCTGATGGAAGCCATCACCGCGGAATTCGGCCGCGAGTGCCTGCCCATCAACCTGCCCGCGCCCGACGGCAGCCGCGTCATCGACTGCTTCTTCGGCCCGGAGATCGGCGCCGCCACCGCCTTCGGGCAAGTCGGCGCCACCCACGACAGCATCGTGGACCAGGTCGTCGAACTCGACGAAGCGCTGATGGCGCAATACCTGGAACAGGGCGAGTCACTCGATCCGGAACAGCTGCACGGCCCCTTCGAGCAGGCCCTGCGCGAAGGCCACCTGGTGCCGGTGTGTTTCGTCTCGGCGCGCACCGGTGCCGGCGTGCGCGAGCTGCTCGACGTGCTCGGCCGCCTGCTGCCCGATCCGACCGAGGGCAATCCGCCCGCCTTCCTCAAGGGCGAAGGCGCTGGCGCGCAAGCAGTCGAGGTGCAGCCCGAGCGCGACCGCCACACCGTCGCCCATGTATTCCAGGTCAGCAACGATCCCTACCGCGGCAAGCTCGGCCTGTTCCGCATCCACCAGGGCACGGTGACGCCGAGTTCGCAGCTCTACATCGGCGACGGCCGCAAGCCCTTCAAGGTCTCCCACCTGCTGCGCCTGCAGGGCCGCAACACGGTGGAGACGCCGCTCGGCGTGCCCGGCGACATCTGCGCGGTGGCACGGGTCGACGAGCTGCGCCGCGACGCGGTGCTGCACGATTCGCACGACGAGGACTACTTCCACATCGTGCCGCCGCGCTATCCGCAGCCGGTGTTCGGCCTCGCGCTGATCGCTACCAAGCCGGCCGACGAGCAGCGCCTGTCCGAAGCGCTCGCCCGCCTGGTCGACGAAGACCCCTGCCTTGAAGTCAGCTATGACACCCGCGGCCGCCAGACGGTGGTGCGCGGCCTGGGAGAGCAACATCTCAAGATCGTGCTGGAACAGCTCTCCAGCCGCTGGAACCTGCAGCTGAACACCGCCACGCCGGCCATTCCCTACCGCGAGACCATCTCCGCCGTGGCCGAGGCACGCTACCGCCACAAGAAACAGAGCGGCGGGGCCGGCCAGTTCGGCGAGGTCGCGCTGCGGGTCGAACCGCTGGCGCGCGGCGCCGGCTTGCAGCTGGGCGACGAGGTCAAGGGTGGAACCATCCCCATCCAGTTCATGCCGGCGGTCGAAAAAGGCGTGCGCCAGGCCCTCGCCGAGGGTGCGCTGGCCGGCTTTCCCATCCAGGACCTGCGCGTGGTCGTCACCGACGGCAAGCACCATGCGGTCGACTCCAACGAAGTGTCCTTCGTCACGGCCGCGCGCCACGCGCTGATCGAAGCGGTACTCGCCGCCCGCCCGGTGGTGCTGGAGCCCCTGCTCCACGTCACCGTCAAGGTGCCGGACTCGCACTTCGGCGAAGTCAGTGCCGAACTGGCCGGCCGCCGCGGTCGCGTCACCGCCACCGACAGCCCGGCCAGCGGCTGGACGCTGATCTCGGCCAGTGTGCCGATGGCCGAGCTGGACGGTTTCGAATCGCGCCTGAAGGCGATCAGCGCGGGCGACAGCGAGTTCGTGCTCGACGCCGGCGGCCACGAGCCGGCACCGGGCGAAGTACAGAACCGGTTGGTGCAGGCCTACCGCTCGCAGGGCGCGGCGCAATGACCGACCCGCTCACCGAAGCGCCGATGACGGTCGGTACGCTCACCGCCCGTCATCGCGCCTACTGGCGCCGCACCCAGGGACTGACGGTGGCGCTGCTGCTGCTCTGGTTCGCCGTGACCTTCCTCGCCGGCTTCTGCGCAGCCGAACTCAATGCTTATGAGTTTCTCGGCTTTCCGCTGGGTTTCTACATTCTCGCGCAGGGCGCGCTCATCGCTTATCTCTTCATCATCGGCATCTACGTGCTGGCGATGAACTGGCTGGACCGGCGCTACGGGGTGGGCGAGCGCCGCTAGACTGCCCGCATCGGCACATGCACGACGGTGCGGGCGGTGGTGCCGAAATGGCCGATAATGCCGTCCAGCCCGGCCGGCGGCGGCCTCGACCACGTCCTGCCGCAATCCACCGCCGGTCGACGTCCGGTCGCTCCGCCAAGGTTATTCCAGTTCGATGTCCGTAGAAACGCTCTTGCTCAAGTTGCTGCTGGTTCCACTGTTCCTGTTGCTGGTTTCGCTCGCAGGCAAGCGCTGGGGGCCCGGCATCGCCGGCTGGCTGGCCGGCTTGCCACTGGTCGTCGGCCCCATCCTCTATTTCGTCGCGCTCGAACAGGGGCCGCAGTTTGCCGCCCAGGCCGCGACAGCCGCGGTCGCGGCGGTGGTCGCCTCGATAGCCTTCGGCGTGGCGTATTCGCATTGCTCGCGGATCGCACGCTGGCCGATGGCGCTACTGGCCGCAACCACCGCCTGGCTGGCGGTGAGCGTTCTGCTGGCCGCGGTCCCGCTATCGCTGTGGTCGTCCTTCGCTGCCGCCTTCGCCGTGTTGATGGTGGCGCCTTACTGCTTCCCGCCTACAACAAGCAGCGCATCCGCGCCGGCCACTGGCTACATCGAACTCGCCTTGCGCATGGCGGCGGGAGCGGCGCTGACCTTCGGCGTGACCCTGGCGGCCGGCGCCGTAGGGCCGCGCTGGAGCGGCTTGCTGGCGGTGTTTCCCGTGCTCGGCACGGTGCTGGCGGTGTTCTCGCACCAGCAACAGGGCGGCGATGCCGCCACCCAGTTGCTGCACGGCATGGCGCGCGGCTTTTTCTCCTTCCTCGGGTTCTGCCTCGCCGTTGCGATTGCCCTGCATCACCTGAGCGTGCCGGCAGCCTTTGCACTAGCGATCGGCGTGTCGCTCGCCATCCAGTTGCTGACCAGGAAGCCCCCCGCCGCCGCGCGGGGCTGACCGGGCCCCATCAGGAAAAAACCCGCCGGCCACCTGGCCGACGGGTTCTGTTCCGACGTCGCCGCAGCGACTACTCACATGCGCGCGATCATCGCGTCGCCGAAGGCCGAGCAGCTGACTTCCTGCGCCCCGTCCATCAGGCGGGCGAAATCGTAAGTCACGACCTTGTCGCCGATTGCCGCTTCCATCGATTTGATGATCAGGTCGGCGGCCTCGGTCCAGCCCATGTGGCGCAGCATCATCTCGGCCGACAGGATGATGGAGCCGGGATTCACCTTGTCCAGCCCGGCATACTTGGGCGCGGTGCCATGGGTCGCTTCGAAGCAGGCGTACTGGTCGGAGATGTTGGCACCCGGCGCGATGCCGATGCCGCCCACCTCGGCCGCCAGCGCGTCGGAGATGTAGTCGCCGTTGAGATTGCAGCAGGCGATGACGTCGTATTCCGCCGGACGCAACAGGATCTGCTGCAGGAAGGCATCGGCAATGGCGTCCTTGACGATGACCTCCCGCCCGCTCCTCGGATTCTTGAACGCGCACCACGGACCACCGTCGATCGGCTGGGCACCGAATTCCTTCTGCGCCACCTCGTAGGCCCAGTCGCGGAAGGCGCCTTCGGTGAACTTCATGATGTTGCCCTTGTGCACGATGGTGACGCTGCGACGGTCGTTGTCGATCGCGTACCTGATCGCCGCGCGCACCAGGCGGGCCGTGCCTTCGCGCGACACCGGCTTGATGCCGATGCCGGAGGTTTCCGGGAAGCGGATCTTCTTGACGCCCATCTCTTCCTGCAGGAACTTGATGAGCTTTTTCGCGCCTTCGGATTCCGCCGCCCATTCGATGCCGGCGTAGATGTCCTCGGTGTTCTCGCGGAAGATCACCATGTCGACCTTGCTCGGATCCTTCAGCGGCGAGGGCACGCCGCGGAACCAGCGCACCGGGCGCACACACTGGTAGAGATCGAGCTCCTGGCGCAGCGCCACGTTGAGCGAGCGGATACCACCGCCCACCGGGGTGGTCATCGGCCCCTTGATCGATACCGAGTATTCCTTGAGTGCATCGAAAGTCTCCCTGGGGAGCCATTCGTCCGGGCCGTAGAGCCGCGTCGACTTCTCGCCGGCGAAGACCTCCATCCAGTGGATCTTCTTCTTGCCGCCGTATGCCTTGGCAACCGCGGCATCAATGACCTTGATCATCACCGGCGTGATGTCCACGCCGATGCCATCGCCTTCGATGTAGGGAATGATGGGGTTGTCGGGGACAGGCTGGCCCGGGACGATCTTCTGGCCACCTGCCGGAACCTTGATGTGAGACGTGCTCATGTCTTCCCTCCTCCTGGTGAACGCTTATTAGACCAACAGTCTTCCCGACGCATGGCCCGTTCAGCAGTACCAGACGGGCCAGGTCGCGAGATCTGGCGCCGGCTCCCGGTTGTCTGCCGGGACGGTCGTCCGATTATCCACGAAAAACCGGCCCGGGTCGGCGGCGGTCGTGCGCCGCTGCAGGACGAAAAAAAACGCCAGGGCGAGCCCTGGCGTTTTCATCGGCGTTTGCGCGGATCAGGCGGATGCAGCAGCGATCACGGCGTTGAAGGTCGCGCTCGGACGCATCACCGCAGCGCACTTCTCCACATCGACGCGGTAGTAGCCGCCGATATCGACCGGCTTGCCCTGCACCGCCTTGAGCTCGTCGACGATGCGCTGCTCGTTGTCGGCCAGGCTCTTGGCGACCGGCGCGAAATGGGCGGCCAGCGCGGCATCCTCGGTCTGTGCGGCCAGCGCCTGCGCCCAGTAGAGGGCGAGGTAGAACTGGCTGCCGCGGTTGTCGAGTTCACCAGTGCGGCGCGAAGGCGACTTGTCGAGGTCGAGCAGCTTGCCGGTGGCTTCGTCCAGGGTCTTGGCGAGCAGCTTGGCCTTGTCGTTGCCGGTCTTGATGCCGAGTTCCTCCAGCGACACCGCCAGCGCAAGGAACTCGCCGAGCGAATCCCAGCGCAGGTGGTTTTCCTCGACCAGCTGCTGCACGTGCTTGGGCGCCGAACCGCCCGCGCCGGTTTCGTACATGCCGCCACCGGCCATCAGCGGGACGATGGAGAGCATCTTGGCCGAGGTGCCGAGTTCCATGATGGGGAACAGGTCGGTGAGGTAGTCGCGCAGGATGTTGCCGGTGACCGAAATGGTGTCGAGGCCGCGGACCACGCGCTCGAGCGTGAAGCGCATCGCACGCACCTGCGACAGGATCTTGATGTCCAGCCCGGTAGTGTCGTGGTCCTTGAGGTACTTCTCGACCTTCTTGATCAGCTCGGCTTCGTGCGGACGGTAGGGGTCGAGCCAGAATACCGCCGGCATGCCGGAGTTGCGCGCACGGGTCACCGCGAGCTTGACCCAGTCGCGGATCGGCGCGTCCTTGACCTGACACATGCGCCAGATGTCGCCGGCTTCCACGTTCTGCGACAGCAGCACTTCGCCGGTGGCGAGGTCGGTGATGTTGGCGACGCCGTCTTCGGCGATCTCGAAAGTCTTGTCGTGCGAGCCGTACTCTTCCGCCTTCTGCGCCATCAGGCCGACGTTGGGCACCGTGCCCATGGTCTTCGGATCGAAGTTGCCATGCCATTTGCAGAAGTTGAGCATCTCCTGGTAGATGCGGGCGAAGGTCGACTCCGGCATCACCGCCTTGCAGTCGTAGGGCTTGCCGTCAGCACCCCACATCTTGCCGCCGGCGCGGATCATCGCCGGCATCGAGGCGTCGACGATGACGTCGTTGGGCGAATGGAAGTTGGTGATGCCCTTGGCCGAATCCACCATCGCCAGTTCGGGGCGGTGTTCGTGGCAGGCGTGCAGGTCGCGGATGATCTCGTCGCGCTTGGACTCCGGCAGGGTCTTGATCTTTTCGTACAGATCGGCCATGCCGTTATTGACGTTGATGCCCAGTTCGTCGAACAGCTTGCCGTGCTTCTCGAAGGCTTCCTTGTAGTAGATCTTGACGCAGTGGCCGAAGACGATGGGGTGCGAGACCTTCATCATCGTCGCCTTGACGTGCAGCGAGAACAGGATGCCGGCTTCGCGGCAGTCTTCCAGCTCCTTCTCGTAGAACTCGCACAGCGCCTTCTTGCTCATGAACATCGAGTCGATGACTTCGCCGTCGAGCAGCGCAACCTTGGGCTTGAGCACGATGGTCTTGCCCGACTTGGTGAGCAGCTCCATCTTGACGTCACGCGCCTTGTCGAGCGTCATCGACTTTTCACCGTGGTAGAAGTCGCCGTGGTGCATGTGGGAAACGTGGGTCTGCGACCACTGCTTCCATTCGCCCATCGAGTGCGGGTGCTTCCTGGCGTAGTTCTTGACTGCGGCGGGCGCGCGGCGGTCGGAGTTGCCTTCGCGCAGCACCGGATTCACCGACGAACCCAGACACTTCGAGTAGCGCGCCTTGATGTCCTTTTCTTCGTCGGACTTCGGATCTTCCGGGAAATCGGGGAGCTTGTAGCCCTTGCCCTGCAGTTCCTTGATCGCCGCCTTCAACTGGCCCACCGAGGCGCTGATGTTGGGCAGCTTGATGATGTTGGCTTCCGGCTGCAGGGTCAGCGCGCCGAGTTCGGCCAGGGTGTTCGGCACCTTCTGCGCATCGCTCAGGAAGTCGGGGAACTCGGCCAGGATGCGGCCGGACAGCGAGATGTCGGCTTCGTCGACCTGGATGCCGGCCGGCTTGGTGAAGCTGCGGATGACGGGCAGGAAGGCGGCGGTCGCCAGCATCGGCGCTTCGTCGGTAATGGTGTAGATGATGGTCGGCTGCTGCGAAGGCATTGCTTGTTTCTCCCTCATTGTCTTGATAGAGCTGGTCGAACGATGGCGCGAGCAGGCCACGGCGCGGGCGGCACGATGCGCCGGGCTCGTTGAAAGACATTGGAAACGCGGAGCCACAGCCCGAACGGCGCACTCACCTGCGCAGGTTCCAGGCACTCGACGTAGCCACTACCGGCACGCTCGCGGCCAACCCGCTCCGCGACGCCTCGCGACTCCCAACCGACTTTTCAAACGCTGCATTATACCGCTCGGACAGGCCGATCACGCCAGAAGTAAAATCAGCTTTCACAATATGAAAGAAGACAGCATATAAAAGATATAAGACATGCCACCTCCCGCCCGGTCCGGTAGCACGATCCAGCACTGCCGACACACCCCGCCCCGCCGCAAACCCCTGGCGCAGCAAGGCCTCGCGGTGCGAAACTAGTGCGCAGGGCCGGCGGCCTCGCCCGCGGGAACGAGCCAGCAAGGAAGACCACATGGACGCATTGCCTGGGGACAACCCGGTGGCGCAGGCGATCGCGCAGGCGCTGATCGAGGGCTTCAACAAGCACTACCGGATCTTTCGCGGCACCTCGCGGCGGGCCAAGGAGTTCTTCGAGGCCGGCGAGTGGCAGGCCCAGCTCGACGCGGTGCGCGAACGGGTGCAGTTCTACGACGACAGGGTGGACGAGACGGTGCATCGCCTGCTCCACGAGTTCGACGCCGACTCGCTCGACGACGCCACCTGGCAGCAGGTCAAGCTGCATTACATCGGCGTGCTGATCAGGCACAAGCAACCCGAGCTGGCGGAGACCTTCTTCAACTCGGTGTGCTGCAAGATCCTGCACCGCACCTACTTCAACAACGACTACATCTTCGCCCGCCCGGCGATCTCCACCGAGTACATCGAGTCCTACCCACCGGTGTATTCCAGCTACTACCCGCGCGATGCCGGGCTGCGGGCGACGATACGCCGCATCGTCGAGGACTTCGACTGGCAGCGCCCGTTCGAGGATCTGGACCGCGACGTCGACCACATCATGCGCACCACCCTCGCCCACCTCGGCGAGTGGCCGGCGATGGAGGTCAATTGCCAGCTGCAGGTGCTGTACTCGGCCTTCTACCGCAACAAGACCGCCTACATCATCGGCAAGGCGATCAACGGCTGGCAGGAGATGCCCTTCACGCTGGCAGTACGTCACGGCGACGGCGGCAAACTCTACATCGACACCATCCTGCTCGATCCGTGGCGGATCTCGGTGCTGTTCTCGCTGTCGCGCGCCTACTTCATGGTCGACATGGAAGTGCCTTCGGGCTACGTGCAGTTCCTGCGCTCCATCATGCCCAACAAGCCGCGGAGTGAGCTCTACACCATGCTGGGCCTGGGCAAGCAGGGCAAGACGATGTTCTTCCGCGACCTCGTCTCCCACCTGCGCCATTCGAACGACCGGTTCATCGTCGCGCCGGGCATACGCGGCCTGGTGATGCTGGTATTCACGCTGCCCTCCTACCCCTATGTGTTCAAGATCATCAAGGACGTGTTCGGTGCCTCGAAGAACATGGACCGCGCCACGGTCAAGCGCAAATACCTGATGGTCAAGCAGGTCGACCGCGTCGGCCGCATGGCGGACACGCTGGAGTTCTCCTACGCCGCGTTGCCGCTGTCACGCTTCCACCCGGAGTTGCTGGAAGAACTGCGCACGCTGGCGCCGTCGGCCTTCGAGGTCGAGGGCGACACGCTGGTGATCAAGCACCTCTACATCGAGCGCCGGATGACGCCGCTCAACATCCACCTGGAGCGGGCGACGGACGAGGAGGTCGAAGCGGCAGTGCGCGAGTACGGCAATGCCATCCGCGAGCTGGCCATCGCCAACATCTTTCCCGGCGACATGCTGTGGAAGAACTTCGGCGTCACCCGCTACGGCCGCGTCGTGTTCTACGACTACGACGAGATCGAATACATGACGGCGATGAACTTCCGCCGGATCCCGCCCGCGCCCTACGAGGAGATGGAACTGGCGGGCGAACCGTGGTATTCCGCCGGGCCGATGGACGTGTTCCCCGAGGAGTTCGCCACCTTCCTGCTCGGCTCGCCGCGGGTGCGCAAGGCCTTTCTCAAGTACCACCGCGACCTGCTCGAACCGCGCTTCTGGCAGGAAGCGCAGCAGGGCATACGCAGCGGCCACGTCGAGGACTTCTTCCCCTACCCGGTCGAGCTCCGCTTCTGCAATCTCTTCCCCCAGCAGGACGAAACCGCCCCACCCTCGGCCACGCGCGCCGCTTGAAACGACCGACCGCCGGGACGGCGTCGAATTAGCCCGCCAGACCGGCGTTGCCCTGCATGCCCCTGAGCGTCGGCAGGTTGAGCGCGCGCTGGCTCACCACCTTCTGGCCACGCAGGTAGCCGGCCACCACGTCCCAGACGGCGGGCCCGGCGTTCTTCGCCTCTTCCGACACCGGCGCCCAGCCGGCCACGCGGTAGGTCTTGCCCGCCTCGATCGGCTTGCCCCGCAGCGTCATGTTGTCGATCCGCCTGCCCATCGGCGCGTTGGGATCGCAGGTGTATTGCAGCCCGCCGACGCGCACCATGTCGCCACCCTGCTGGTAGTAGGGGTCGGGATTGAAGAGGTTGTCGGCCACATCCTCCAGCACCGTCTTGATCATCTCGCCGCTCATCGGGGTGAGCGTCGTCCACGGGTAGGTGATCGCGGTCTGGTCGAGCAGGTGCTCCATGGTGATGGTATCGCCCGGCAGCAGGGTCGTACCCCAGCGGAAGCCGGGCGAGAACGCGATCTCGGCGTCCTTTTCGGCCATCAATGCATCGACGATGAGCTGGTCCCAGGAACCGTTGAAGTTGCCGCGGCGGTAGAGCAGGCCTTCGGTGACGGCGAGCTTTTCGCCCAGCTTGCCGAGGTAGGGCGCGCGCACCTTGTCGATGAAGGCCGCCATTTCCGCATCGGCCGGCAGCAGCCGGGCGAACACCGGCAGCAGCTTGTAGCGGAAGTCGGCGACCTTGCCGCCCTTCACCTCGAAATCGAGCACGCCGAGGAACTTGCCGTTGGAGCCGGCATTGGTCACCAGCGTCTGGCCGCCGGCGTTCTTCACCACCACCGGCGCCGGGATGCCGTCGTGGGTGTGGCCGCCGAGGATGGCGTCGATGCCGGTGACCCGGCTCGCCATCTTCAGGTCCACATCCATGCCGTTGTGCGACAGCACCACCACGACCTGGGCGCCTTCGGCCCGCGCTTTGTCCACCGCCGCCTGCATGCCCGGCTCCTGGATGCCGAAGCTCCATTCCGGCGTCTGCCAGCGCGGGTTGGCGATCGGCGTGTAGGGGAAGGCCTGGCCGACGATGGCGACCGGCACGCCGTTGATGTTGCGGATCACGTAGGGCTTGAACACCGGGTCTTCGAAATCGGTGGTGCGCACGTTCTGCGCGACGATGTCGATGTGGCCGGCGAAATCCTTCTCCTCGACTTCCTTGACGCGCGCGGCACCGTAGCTGGATTCCCAGTGCAGGGTCATCACGTCGACGCCGAGCAGCCTGGCGGCATCGACCATGTCCTGCGCATTCGTCCACAGTGCGGTGGCCGAGCCCTGCCAGGTGTCGCCGCCGTCGAGCAGCAGCGCGCCAGGGCGGCTGGCCTTCAACTGCTTCACCAGCGTCGCCAGGTGGGCGAAGCCGCCG
Organism: Azoarcus sp. DD4; assembly: GCF_006496635.1. NCBI lineage: Bacteria > Pseudomonadati > Pseudomonadota > Betaproteobacteria > Rhodocyclales > Zoogloeaceae > Azoarcus > Azoarcus sp. DD4. The sequence continues at coordinate 1,454,010 of NZ_CP022958.1, read as the reverse complement.
ACCTTGCCGTAGGTTTTCGCTGCCTGGGCGAAATCGAGGTAGCTGAAAGCATGCGCTTCCGCCGTGCCGGGCTTGATGCCGTAGTGCTTGAGCAGACGCTCGCCGACCAGATGCGGCACCTGCCCCGCCATGCCGCCGACGCCGAGATTGACGCTGGGTTCGCGGAAATGGACAGGCAGCAGCTGGGCGTGGCAATCGGTCATGTGGAGCAGGCTGACCTTGCCGAAACGGGGCAGCTCGTAGAGCGCGGCAGCGGCCTTTTCGGCGCGGGCGCGTTCGCTGTGCAGGGTCAGCCCCCCGGCGGCGGCGATGGCCAGCACCTGGAGGAATTCGCGGCGATTCATGCTCATGGCAAGCCCTCGGGAAGCGGATTCAGGCGAAAAAAATGCCCGGACCAATCTCTGGCCGGGCGGTTCGGGGCGTGACCTTCAGCGCTTGTTCACCGGCGACGCCGGATCGAACAGATAGGCCATCAGGTGCTTGATCTGCTGTTCGGTGAGGATTTCGGCATCGCCGTTGCGCGGCATGTTGCTGCAGGCGTTGTAGGCCTTGGCATTCCAGATCTTGCCCCAGGTGTATTTGACGGCCTCGTCGGTATTGCCGCGCAGCCTGCCGTAGTCGAGCAGGCTGGGGCCTATCGTGCCGTAGGCGATTTCCTTGTGCGAGAGCTGGTGGCAGTTGTAGCAGCCGCCGCCGTTGTCGGTGGGCGTCTTGTCCGTCCAGGTGAGACCGCGGCCGCTGATGGCGATCTTTTCGCCTTCCTTCCAGTCGCCAAAGTACTTGCCGTCGGCGGGCCAGCGGATGGTCTTCATCTGCTCGGCCTCGATGCGCTTCATCTCGGCCGCCGGCGGGTGCTGCGGCTGCGAGCAGGCGCGCTGGAAGTCGAGCTGCAGCATGCGGTACTGCTTGGCGATGCCGTGGTCCCTGAACGAATCGACCATCATCGCGCGCGCCTTGTCGTCGAGCTCGTCGGCCCTGGCGGCCTGAACCGCGGGTGCGGCAGCGATCAGGGCGAGCAGCAGCGGAACAGTCAGGGTGATCTTCATCTTCCGCCTCCTCAGCGCTTCAGGCCCGGGGTCATCATCTTGCCGCCATCGGCCGTCGCCGCCATGAAGACGGACAGCGCGATAGTGACGTCTGAGCCGTAGATCGGCTCGGCAGTGCGTTGCTGGCGGAAGCAATCGTTGAGACGGTGCTGCATCGTCCAGAACTGACTGTTCGACACCCGGTAGGCCGGCCAGCTGCCCCAGCCGGCGGCCGCGCCCTTCTGCGTGGTGAGCTTGGGCAGATCCTGCAGGCGGATGCGCTTGCCCTCATCGCCATGGCAGGTGGCACAGGAGAAATCCATCGGCCCCGCCCGGTAGTAGAAGGCTCGCTTGCCGAGCTCGTACATCTCCTTCATCTGCGCCGGCTTCATGTCCACATGGATGGTGTCGCCGCGCGAGTGCGTCACCACATAGGCGACCAGTGCCGCCATCGTCTTGCGCTCGCCGCGGTTGAACTCGCCATCGACGATGGTTCTGGTGGCAATGCCCTGCAGGGATTCCATGCAGGTCATCAGGCGCGACTCGAGATCCTGCACCCGGCCGGTGTCCTTGAAGTAGCGCGGCATTTGCGCGTAGGCGCCCTTGACCACGCCGGGGCCGAGCCCGAGGTCGCAGCGTTCCAGGCTGGCCTGCTTTGGCCCGCGCGGCGTCTTCCAGAGCGTCTCGCCCTCCATTTCATAGAGTTCTGCCGGGTTGCCGTCGGCGATCATCTCGCGGTAGCGGGCGATCTCGTCGCTGGCGGCGTCGGCGCGGGCACCGCCAGCTGCCAGCGACGAGATCACGCCGGCGGCTGCGACGGCCGCCAATCGGTGCAGTTTGCCCATCGCATCTCTCCTTGGGTTGGCCGGACGCATGCCCGGCCGCTCGCGTTCAGGCGATCTGGACTTCGTCGGTCCGGCTGTCGCCCTTGTTGTCCACCCAGCTCACCGTGATCTTGTCGCCCTTGGCGCCGCCGTTGAACTTGAACGCCAGGTAGGGATTGGTCGAGACCGAAGGGCCAAACTGCGCCGACAGTACGAGCCTGTCGTTGTGCTTGGCGGTGAGTTCGGTGATGAAGTGGGCCGGGATGGTGGCGCCGGCGGCGTCCTTGCGCTGGCCGGTTTCCATCACGTGGGACATGAGCACGCGCACTTCGGTCAGGCCGTCCTTGGCCGCGGCGCGGATACGCATCGGGTTTGCCATCGAATTCTCCTTTGTTCAGTCCGGTTCAGCCGCCGCAGCCGCCGAGGGTGACTTTCACTTCCTTCCTGGCGACGACGAACTTGCCGTCCGCCTTGACCAGGGCATAGACGTCGGAGGTCTGGCCCATCTTGATGCGGGTCTGGATGTCGGCCACGGTCCCGGCCGGGATCTCGAAATTGGCCGCGAGCATGAAGGGGTTCTTCTCGACCAGGATCGCAATCTGCTCGGTCTTGGGCAGATTGCTGACCACGCCGACCGGTACCACCGCACCGTTTTCGGCGATGTCGGGCGCGGTGATCTGGATGTCGGCGCTGTCAGCCGGCTTGCCGGCGCCAAGCGCGGCGAAGGCCTCATCCAGCGTCTTGGCATCGAAAGCACCCTTGTTCCACGCCGCCTCGGCGACTTCGGGCCGGATCAGGCCGGCTGCCACCAGCAATCCGAACAGGCCCAGGCTGCCGCCCGCCTTCAGGACGTCCCTGCGTTGATGATTCATTGCGTCTTCTCCTCGTCGAAGCTTGGTGGTCCGCACGCTTGTCAGCGCGCCTGCGCACCGGCCAGTATCCAGCGCACCAGTTGCCGGAGTTCGTCGTCCTGCACATGGGCCTGCGGCGGCATCGCCACCGCGCCCCACACGCCCTGCCCGCCCGTCTTCAATTTGGACAGCAGGCGCGCCTCGGCGTCGGCCTGGGCGCGGTATTTTGCCGCAATCTCGTCATAAGCCGGGCCAACGATCTTGCTGGCGACGCCGTGACAGGCCATGCACCCCCTGGCCTGGGCGAGCGCCAGCGGCCCCTCGCCGCCGGCCGCATGCGCCGCGCCGCCCGCAACTGCCGTCTGCTTGCCGCGCGTCTGGCCGATGTTGCGGTTCTGCTCGGCGATGTTGCCATGCGCATCCTGCGCATAGTCGGGCAGCATGGACACCACCTGCGGTGCCGGCTTGCAGTTCGTCATGCACGCGGTGTTCTTCGTATCGGATTTGCCACCGTTGCCCATGCCGCCATGCGCGGCCGCAGCGCCCGGCCACATGCCGTGATCGGTACGCATGCCGTTGCGATTGGGCATGCGCGCCTGCACCTCGCGGATGTTGCGCTCGTTCAGTTCGAAGTCGGCGGGAACGATCTCGGCGAGGTTCAGCAGGTAGGCCAGCACCGCGTAGACATCGTCCGGCGACAAGGATTTCGGCGACGTCCATGGCATTGCGCGCTGGATGTAGTCGAACAGCGTCGACACCGTCGCCACCTTCATCATGGTCGTGCGCTGCGGCGACGCGCCGCTCACCAGTGCGTGCACGCGGCCGCTCGCAATGTCGTCGGCCGTGGTTCCGCCGACGATGGGAGTGAACACCTCGTTCGATTCGCCGAACACCCCGTGGCAGGACGCGCACTGTGCCTCCCACAACACCAGGCCGCGCTCTACCGTACCCGCGCCCTTGGGCAGGCCGGTGAAATCGGGCCGCACGTCGATGTCCCAGGCCCGCACTTCGGCGGGCGTGGCCGGCCGGCCGACGCCGGGGTAAAGGTCGGCAGCCGTCGCGATACAGGCGCCGAGCGACAACAACACAGCGAGCGCCGCCTCAAAGCACCTGGACATTGCTCACCTCGCCGGACTCGATCACCTTCCACGACTGGATGGCGTTGTTGTGATAGATCGACCGGGTGCCTCGCGCCGCCCGCAACTGGCCGTAACCCGGCTGTACGTAGCCGGTCTCGTCACTGGCGCGCGATTGCAGGATGGCCGGCTTGCCGTCCCAAACCCAGTCGATGTTGAAGCGGGTCAGCGCCTTCGACAGCACCGGTGTCTCCAGCCGCGCCTCACGCCAGTTGATACCACCGTCGGTGGAAACGTCGACCCGCCGGATCCGGCCCCGCCCCGACCAGGCCAGGCCGGAGATGTTGTAGTATCCCCGGTCGAGCAGCATCTGCCCGCCCGACGGCGTGGTGATGACCGACTTGCATTCCTGCACCGAGGTGTATTGGCGGTGCGTGCCGTCCGGCATCATGTCGATGTAATGCACGGATTCGTCCTTGGTCGCCCACGGCGCGTCGCCCACTTCGATGCGGCGCAGCCACTTCACCCAGCTGACGCCCTGCACGCCGGGCACCACCAGCCTCAGCGGATAGCCGTTCTCCGGGCGCAGCATCTCGCCGTTCATGCCGTAGGCCACCAGCACCTCGCCCGACTCCACCAGCTCCATCGGGATGGTCCGCGTCATCGACGAACCGTCGGCGCCCTCCGCGAGGACGTAGCGCCCCTTGCGGTAGTCGGCACCGCAGAAGTCGAGCAGGGTGCGCAGCGGCACGCCGGTGTATTCCGAGCAGGACAACATGCCGTGGCTGTACTGCACCGTCGGCACCGCCACGTTGCCCCACTCCATGCCGGTATTGGCGCCGCATTCGATGAAATGGATGCGCGACACCGGCGGCAGGCGCATCAGGTCGTCCATGGTGAATACCGAAGCGGTCTTGACCAGGCCGTTGATCATCAAGCGGTGTCGGGCTGGATCGACGTCGTGCCAGCCCTGGTGATGACGCTCGAAGTGCAGGCCCGACGGCGTGAGGATGCCGAACAGGCCCTGCAGCGGCGTAAAGGCCACCGAGGAGGCGCCCACCCGCGTCAGGCCGGGGCTCTCGCGCCGGACCAGGTTGCGCTCGAAGCGCGAGGGCATGCCGTAGGGCATGGCCGCGACCGGCTGGCCGAGCGAGGTCGACCACGGCGGCAACTCGAGGATCGCGGGATCGCCCTCGCCAGCCGCACGCGCCGCCGGCAGCGCCATCGCGGCGCTGGCGCCGAGCAGCGCCTTGCGCAGGAAATCGCGCCGCCCCTGCTGGACGAGCCGGATATCGGCGTCGCTGAGGAAGTTCTCCGGCGCAAGCCGCAGCCGACCCGGCCGGGCATCCTGGTTTGCCATGCGTTGTCTCCTCATTCTTGTATCCGAAGAGCCCCGGCGAACGCCGGCTTGGCAAGGCTTCCTCAGACCTGATGAGAATTAATTTATAACCGCACAACTATATAGTCAATCTCTAATATTGCTGCACCGCACCAGGCGACACCCAACTCAACTTCCGCCAACTGGTAGCCAGAATGGTGGATTGCGCACCCATCCTGCTCGGATATACTGAATTTCAGAACGCGTCCCGGCTGGCAAGGCTCGACATGCAAGGCGTCCGGAGGTCGGCAACGGCAGCGTGTTCGCACTCGATGCGCAAAACAGCACATAACCAAGAACCGGAGAGGAGGACGTCGTGAAACTCACCACCGTATTCGCCGCGCTCTGTCTGATCGGCGCCCAGGGCGCCGCGCTGGCCGCGGACCCGAACCTGGCACGCGACCTTGCGGCAGGCTGCGCCAACTGCCACGGTACCGACGGCAAGAGCCTGGGCGGCATCGAAAGCCTGGCCGGCAAACCCAAGGAGACGCTGCTGCAGAAGATCGCCGACTTCAAGTCGGGGGCGAAACCGGCCACGATCATGCACCAGATCGCCAAGGGCTATACCGACGAACAGCTCGACCTGATCGCCGGCTACTTCGCGGCACAGAAATAATCCGGGGAGACCGAGATGCTGAACAGACGCGATTTTCTCAAGACCGTGGGCGCCATCGCGGCCGGCTCGGCGCTATCCGGCTGCGCCGGCATGGGCCGCGCCGGCAGCGGTCACGTGGTGGTGGTGGGCGGCGGCTACGGCGGCGCCACCGCGGCAAAGTACCTCCGCATGTGGAGCAAGGGTGCCGTTAAGGTCACGCTGGTGGAGCGCAATCCTCAGTTCGTGTCCTGCCCGATATCCAACCTGGTGATAGGCGGCGTCAAGCAGATGCAGGACATCACGCTGGGCTACGACAAGCTCCGCTCCACTTGGGGCGTGAACGTGATTACCGACGACGTGACCGCGATCGATCCCGCCAGGAGAACGGTCACCACCGCCAGGAGCGGCACGCTGAACTACGACCGCCTGGTGCTCTCGCCCGGCATCGACTTCATCCCCGGCGCCATCGCCGGCCTGGACGGCAACGACAACCGCATCCCGCACGCCTGGAAAGCCGGCCCGCAAACCGTGCTGTTGCGCCAGCAGTTGACCGCCATGAAGGACGGCGGGGTCTATGCGATACAGATCCCCAAGGCACCCTACCGTTGCCCGCCCGGCCCCTACGAACGCGCCTGCGTCGTCGCCAACTACCTGCGCGCGACCAAGCCGAAATCCAAGATCCTGGTGCTCGATGCCAACCCCGAGATCCAGTCCAAGAAAGCGCTCTTCACCAAGGCCTTCGACAGCTACAAGGGCATGATCGAATACCGGCCGAACAGCGAGCTGCACGCGGTGGACGCCACCACGCTTACGGCCGAACTCGAGTTCGACAAGATCAAGGCCGACGTGCTCAACGTGATCCCGCCGATGCGCGCCGGCAACATCGCGACCACGGCGGGTCTGCCGCTGATCAACAGCCGCTGGGTGGACATCGACTGGCTGAGCTACGAGGCCAAGGGTGTCCCGGGCGTTCATGTGCTCGGCGACGCGCTGTTTCCGGCGCCGACCATGCCCAAGTCCGGCCACATGGCAAACCAGCACGCCAAGGTCGCCGCTGCCGCAATCCTCAACCTGCTCGCCGGCGAAGCGCCCAACCCGACCCCGGTGGTGATGAACACCTGCTACAGCTTCGTGGATGGGAAGAACGTCATCCACGTGGCCTCGGTGCACCAGTACGATGCCGAGAAGAAGCAGCCGATGCCGGTGGCCGGTGCGGGCGGGGTATCGCTGGCGGCCAACGAGATCGAAGGCAAGGTGGCGCTGGCCTGGGCACAGAACATCTGGGCCGACATGCTGGCGTGATCCCGCCTCGCTGGCGTACCGGACCGCTACCGCGGCCCGGTGCGCCATGAGCGGCGGGCCCCTATTCGTGCAAGGTACTGATATAGACCGCCACCGCCTTCATCTCCAGATCGGTCAGCTTCGACGCGATGGAATGCATCACCGCATTGTCGTTGGTGCGTTCCCGCTTGTTGAATGAGCGCAACTGGCTCTCGATGTATTGTGGAATCTGCCCGGCGAGGCGCGGCAACTGCGCGGTACCCAAGCCCTTGTCGCCATGACAGGTGGCGCAGGCAGGGACGCCGGAATACTCGTTGCCGCGACGAAAGACGAAGCGTCCCACCGCCGCCAGTTCACCGTCCTGCGCCTCTTGTACCCGTGCCGGCTTGCGCTCGAAGAACACCCCCAACGCCTGCATCTCCTCGGGCGTCAACTCGACCGCCATGCTGGTCATGGTGTCACTCTTGCGCCTTCCCGACTTGAAGTCGGCAAGCTGCTTGGCGATGTACTGGTAATGCTGCCCGGCCAGACGCGGGTAGAGGGCCGTCGAACTTTCGCCCTCGGCGCCGTGACACAGGAAACAGCGCCCCATGTGAATTTCTTCGGCACGTGGCAGATCGACCTGAGGCATCTCGGCGATAACCGGCCCCGCCAGGCCAATGGCCGTGAACAATGCGATCCTTGCGATGGACTTCATGTCTCCACTCCTCTTCTTGTGACTGCTGTTCGAGGTGCGAAAACAGACTATCAGAATATGATAATACTTAGAATCGTGTGACCTGCCGGACTCACCAGCCCAGCTCCATGATCCAGGGCCCGACACCGGCCGCCAGGGCTTCGCGCACATAGGGCACCATGGCGGTCGGCAGCGCGTCCATGGCGAACCAGTCGAGCGCGTCGCACTTGTCCGGTTCGGCGATGCGGGCCTCGCCCTGCCAGATCGCCGCACGCAGGAAGAAATCGATGCGATTGGTATCCGACAGCCGGTGCACCACGCCGCAATAGGTGAACTCATCGGGCGCGACCACCAATCCGGTCTCCTCGCGGAGTTCACGCCGCGCCGCCTCCCTCACTGACTCGCCCGGCTCCACGTGACCACCCGGCAGGCTGAAGAGGCCATCAAAAAATCCGGTACCGGCACGACGCATCAGCAGCACGCGTCCATGCCGCTCGCAGACGACATGAACGCCGGTCGGTATTCCCTGATGAGGCATCGGCTCAGTGCTTGCCGGTGCTGCCGAAACCGCCGCCGCCGCGCTCGCTCTCGGAAAAATCCTCGACCACGTTGAAGCCCACCTGCAGCACCGGCACCACGACTAACTGTGCAATCCGCTCCATCGGCTGGATGGTGAACACCTCGCGGCCACGGTTCCAGACCGAAACGAAGATCTGGCCCTGGTAATCGGAATCGATCAAGCCGACCAGATTGCCCAGCACGATGCCGTGCTTGTGCCCCAGCCCCGACCGCGGCAACACCATCGCCGCCAGCCCGGGATCGGCAAGATGGATCGCCAGGCCGCTCGGAACAAGCGAGGTCTCACCCGGATGCAGCAACACCGGCGCATCGAGGCAGGCGCGCAGGTCCAGTCCGGCCGAACCCGCCGTGGCATAGCCCGGCGGATGAGTCTTCAGTCGCGGGTCCAGGATCTTGACGTCGATACGGTGCATGTTCTGTTGCCCTCGGAATATCAGGAAGGAATCGCCCGCGCGGCCAGCAGGCCGGCGAGATGGTCTACGATCTGCCCGGCGAGCACACTCTTGGGCGCGCGCGGCAACGGGTGTTTGCCGGCATCGTCGTACAGGATCACGAGGTTGTCGTCGCTGCCGAGGCCGTCGCCCACCAGATTGCCCACCAGCATCGGCAGGCGCTTGTTGCGTCGTTTGCCTTCGGCATAGGCGTCGAGATCGCGACTTTCGGCGGCAAAGCCCACGCAGAAAGGCGCGTCGGCGCGCGCGGCGACCTCGGTGAGGATATCGGGGTTGGGGGTCAGCGCCAGCGACAGCGTTTCGCCCGATTTCTTGATCTTGTGCTCGGCCGCCTGGGCCGGCCGGTAGTCCGCCACCGCGGCCACACCGATGAAGACGTCGGCACCCGGCAGCGCGTCGAACACCGCCGCCCGCATCTCAAGCGCACTGCGGACGTCTATCCGGCGGACGCCGACCGGCGCTGGCAAGGCCACCGGCCCGCTCACCAACACCACTTCCGCACCGGCCTGCGCACAGGCACGCGCCAGCGCATAGCCCATCTTGCCCGAGCTGCTGTTGGTGATGCCGCGCACCGGATCGATGGCTTCGAAAGTCGGCCCCGCGGTCAGCACCACGCGGCGACCGGCCAGCGTCTTCGGCACGAAGTAGGCGATCAGGTTCTCAAGCAGCGTCTCCGGCTCCTCCATGCGCCCCATACCGATCTCGCCACAAGCCTGGTCGCCAGCCGCCGGGCCGAACAGGGTCACCCCGTCGTCCACGATCTGTCGCACATTGCGTTGCGTCGCCGGGTGCTCCCACATCTGCCGGTTCATCGCTGGCGCCACCAGCAGTGGGCAGTCGCGCGCCAGACACAGCGTGGTCAGCAGATCGTCGGCCAGCCCGTGCGCGACGCGGGCGATGAAATCGGCCGAAGCCGGCGCCACCAGCACCGCGTCGGCATCCCGGCTGAGGTCGATGTGCGCCATGTTGTTGGCCATGCGCGGATCCCATATGTCGGTCCACACCGTATTGCCGGACAAGGCCTGGAAGGTGACCGGCGTGACGAAACGCGCCCCCGCATCGGTCAGCACCACCTGCACGCGGGCGCCCGCCTTGCCCAGCAGCCGCACGAGTTCGGCTGCCTTGTAGGCGGCCACTCCGCCGGTGACACCCAGTACGATTTTCCTGCCTGCCAGCTCATTCATGACATTCGCGTTAAACTAATCACGACATTGGAATAGACGATACCCATGGCGATTACCGACTGGCCCGAAGACGAACGCCCCCGAGAAAAGCTGCTCAGCCGCGGCGCCAATGCACTGTCGGACGCGGAACTGCTCGCACTGTTTCTGCGCGTCGGCATTCGCGGCCACACCGCCGTGGATCTCGCCCGCCAGCTGATCGCCCGCTTCGGCACGCTCACCCGGCTCTGCGCCGCCAGTGCCGAGGAATTCGCCGCCATCCCCGGCATGGGGCTGGCGAAGTATGCCCAACTGCAGGCGGTGATGGAACTGGCGCGACGCGCGCTGTCGGAGACACTCACAACCCGTGACCTCTTCGACTCGCCGCAGGCGGTGCGCGACTGGCTGCGCCTGCGGCTCGGCCACCTGCCCCATGAAACCTTCTGCGTGCTGCTGCTCGACGCCCGCAACAGCCTGATCGACGCAATCGATCTCTTCCGCGGCACACTGACGCAGACCAGCGTGTACCCACGCGAGATCGTCAAGCTTGCCTTGGCCCACAATGCCGCAGCGGTAATCTTCGCCCACAATCATCCGTCCGGCGCGGCCGAGCCGAGCAGTGCCGACGAGGCGCTCACACGCACGCTCAAGGACGCGCTGGCCCTGGTCGACATCCGGGTACTCGACCACTTCATCGTACCGGCACATGGAAAGCCCACGTCATTCGCCGAACGCGGCCTGATCTGAGCGCGTCGGGCGGTCGGTTTTACGAAACCATCTTGCCTAGTCCGCCGCAACTAAGGTATCCTCCAACGTTTTCGCAATCCGAATTCCCTGGAGCATCGTATGGCTCGCGTCTGCCAAGTGACCGGTAAAGCACCGATGGTGGGAAATCATGTTTCCCACGCCAACAACAAAACCAAGCGCCGTTTCCTTCCGAACCTGCAAAACCGCCGGTTCTGGAGCGAAAGCGAAAACCGCTGGATCCGTCTGCGCGTCACCAACGCCGCGCTGCGCACGATCGACAAGAAGGGCATCGACACCGTCGTTGCCGAGCTGCGCGCCCGCGGCGACAAGATCTGATCCGGACTATCGTCCCAGGCAACCCTATTGCGGCCCTGCGCCGCACGAACTGAACGGAGATCGCCATGGCCAAAGGCGCCCGCGAAAAGATCAAGCTGGAATCGACCGCCGGTACCGGTCATTTCTACACGACCTCGAAGAACAAGCGCACCACCCCTGAAAAGCTCGAATTCAACAAGTACGACCCGGTCGCGCGCAAGCACGTCCCGTACAAGGAAATCAAGCTCAAGTAAGGTCGCGGCGGGCGCCTGCCCGCCGACGCGGCTGCTGTCCGGCATCGTTCCACGGTGCATTTCGGACAAAGCCTGCACCACCGTAGTGAATCGCCCGCTGCGGCAATTGCACGACAGCAAGCAGTAAGGCCATACGACCGCAAGAGTCAGTGCCGCCTGATCTACCAATCGGGCGCAAAGCACCTGATTTGTGCGTGATGCAGACGCCAAAAAGCAGAAGGCCGCCGGTCACCCGGCGGCCTTCTGCTTTTTGATGGAGCCAGACCTTCAGGCCATCCCCTTCAGGTCAAACCCCATCAACTCGACTCGTCAGGCCCGCTGAATGTTCGAAGCCTGCTTGCCCTTCGGCCCCTGCGTGACCTCGAAGGAAACCTTTTCGCCTTCCTTCAGGGTCTTGAAGCCACTCATGTTGATGGCGGAGAAGTGCGCGAACAGGTCTTCGCTGCCATCGTCAGGGGTAATGAAACCAAAACCCTTGGAGTCGTTGAACCACTTAACAGTGCCAGTTGCCATATTGCCTTAATCCTTCAAAGTTACTTGATACAAACCGGCTCCACTGCCGGCGAATGCCTCGTTGTCAAGTCAAGCATAACCAGCACTGCGGGTTCAGGCCACGCGACGCGAAACTCGCGCACCCGGCCGCAACTAACAGAACCAGCGCATTACACCTTACACGACGCACGCGCTAGTTTTTACCCACTTGTCAGCACAGCGTCAACGTTTTCTTTTTCCCGCGCCTTGCCTGGCGGGCGTTTGCGCGGAGCCTGCCGCAACGCAGCATTCATACCGAATTATTGCCTTGAGAATGGCACGCTTCTGGCTTTGTTGAAATCAACCGGAGGCGCCCTCAGATAGATTCCGACGGGCGATTTTCCGGGATCCCGGAGCGCAAATTACCCCGTTGCCAGGCGTGTTGCACTCTGCTTCGACTTCATTAGAATGGACCGCATGGCCACGCAGAAACAAGACGGATTCGTATTGGAAGCGAAGCGGACGCGTACCCGTCCGCCCCCGTTGTACAAGGTGCTTCTGCTCAACGACGACTTCACTCCGATGGACTTTGTCATCGTCGTTCTGCAGAAATATTTCGGCATGGACCGCGAACGTGCCACGCGGGTCATGCTCCAAGTCCACAGAGAGGGCATGGGGGTGTGTGGTGTCTTTCCCCGGGACATCGCCTCGACCAAGGTTGAACAGGTCGTCTCCTTTGCCCGCCAGCATCAGCACCCACTGGCATGCGTGATGGAGGAAAACTGAATGATCGCGCAAGAGCTTGAAGTCAGCCTGCACATGGCCTTCGTCGAGGCGAGGCAAAAGCGACACGAGTTCATCACCGTGGAGCATTTGCTACTTGCCTTGCTCGACAATCCGTCAGCGGCCGAGGTTCTGCGCGCCTGCGCAGCCAACCTCGACGAACTGCGCCGCGAACTGACCAACTTCATCAACGAACACACCCCGAAGGTCGAGGGCAGCGAGGAGATCGACACGCAGCCCACGCTCGGATTCCAGCGCGTGATCCAACGCGCCATCCTGCACGTCCAGTCCTCGGGCAAGAAGGAAGTCACCGGCGCCAACGTGTTGGTTGCCATCTTTGGCGAGAAGGACTCGCATGCTGTGTATTTCCTGCAGCGTCAGAACATCTCCCGCCTCGACGTGGTGAACTTCATTTCCCACGGTATCGCGAAGACGCCCCAGCAAGGCACGGGTGGGCAAAATCGCAGCCAGGGAGAACAGGGGGAACAGAACGAGCAGGAGGCCGAGGAAAAGCAGTCCGGTGGAGCGCTCGAGAACTACACGCAGAACCTCAACCAGCAAGCCCTGGTCGGCAAGATCGACCCGCTCATCGGCCGCGAGAAGGAAGTCGAGCGCGTCATCCAGACATTGTGTCGCCGGCGCAAGAACAATCCGCTGCTGGTCGGCGAGGCCGGCGTCGGCAAGACAGCCATTGCCGAGGGTCTGGCGCGCCGCATCGTCGAAGGTCGCGTGCCGGAAATTCTGGAAAACGCCCAGGTATATGCACTCGACATGGGTGCCCTGCTCGCCGGCACCAAGTACCGCGGCGACTTCGAGCAGCGCCTCAAGGCGGTGCTGAAGCAGCTTGTCGAAAACCAGGACGCCATCCTCTTCATCGACGAGATCCACACGCTGATCGGCGCGGGCGCCGCATCGGGCGGCACGCTCGATGCCTCCAACCTGCTCAAGCCGGCGCTGTCGTCCGGCCAGCTGAAGTGCATCGGCGCGACCACCTATAACGAGTATCGCCAGATCTTCGAGAAGGACCACGCCCTGTCGCGGCGCTTCCAGAAGGTCGACGTGACCGAGCCCTCGGTGTCCGAAACCGTCGAGATCCTCAAGGGGCTCAAGAGCCGCTTCGAGGAGCACCACGGCGTCAAGTACTCGGCCTCGGCGCTGTCGAGCGCGGCAGAACTGTCGGCCAAGTACATCAACGACCGTCACTTGCCCGACAAGGCGATCGACGTCATCGACGAGGCAGGCGCCGCGCAGCGCATCCTGCCGAAGTCCAAGCAGAAGAAGACCATCGGCAAGAACGAGATCGAGGAGATCGTCGCCAAGATCGCCCGCATCCCGCCGCGCACGGTGTCCAACGACGACAAGGCCGCGCTCAAGACGCTGGAGCGCGACCTCAAGAACGTGGTGTTCGGCCAGAACGCCGCCATCGAGGCGCTCGCCAAGGCGATCAAGATGTCGCGCTCCGGCCTGGGCAACCCGGCCAAGCCGATCGGCTCCTTCCTGTTCTCCGGCCCCACCGGCGTCGGCAAGACCGAAGTCGCCCGCCAGCTCGCCTACACGCTGGGCATCGAACTGGTCCGCTTCGACATGTCCGAGTACATGGAGCGCCACGCGGTCAGCCGCCTGATCGGCGCGCCGCCGGGCTATGTCGGCTTCGACCAGGGCGGCCTGCTCACCGAGCAGATCACCAAGAAGCCGCACTGCGTGCTGCTGCTGGACGAGATCGAGAAGGCGCACCCGGACATCTACAACATCCTGCTGCAGGTCATGGACCACGGCACGCTGACCGACAACAACGGCCGGCAGGCGGACTTCCGCAACGTGATCGTCATCATGACCACCAACGCGGGCGCCGAGACCATGCAGAAGTCGGTGATCGGCTTCTCGGCCAAGCGCGAGGCGGGTGACGAAATGTCCGAGATCAAGCGCATGTTCTCGCCCGAGTTCCGCAACCGCCTGGATGCGACCATCTCGTTCAAGGCGCTCGACAGCGACATCATCCTGCGCGTGGTCGACAAGTTCCTGATGCAGCTCGAAGCCCAGTTGCACGAGAAGAAGGTGGAGGCCCACTTCACCGACGAGCTCAAGGCCTGGCTGGCCGAGCGGGGTTTCGATCCGCTGATGGGTGCGCGCCCGATGGCCCGCCTCATCCAGGACACGATCCGCTCGGCGCTTGCCGACGAGCTGCTGTTCGGTCGTCTGGCGAATGGCGGCAGGGTGACGATAGACATCGACGACGAACACAAGGTCAAGCTGCAGTTCGACGAGACCGAGGTCGCCACCGTCTGAGCATCCGCCACCGGGCGCCGGCCCGGTCTGCATCAGCCTCCGAGGGGCACGTCCGCAAGGGCGTGCCCCTTTTCCATCTGCTCCGCCGTTCATACCCCTGACGCCGGCATGCTTATTGCAGGCCTGCTTGGCATTCTCAAACCAAGCAGGAGATTCACATGCTGTTCGACCGCTATGAGCAACAAGGGCTGCTCTTCAACATGAACTTCAAGGAGGCCAGCACCACCGCCGGCAAGGCTGCCTATCGGGGCGAACTCGTCCTCGTCGAAGGCGAAATCGGCGATGCCGCCGGTCGTCGCAAGCCGCCCACGGAAGTGATGCGTGGCGCGGTGCTGCTGTCCGACGGCGACAAGCTCGTGATGGCTGCCGGCATGCTCAACGACGTTGCGGAGATTCCGCTGTTCTTTGAAAAGTACGGCGAGGATCTCGCTCCCGGCGCGAAGCTGCTGTTCTTCGTGGTGAACGTCGCCAAGCCGCTGTTCACCGAGTTCGGCGGTCAGACCTCGGCGCTGATTCCCCTGCAGGACGGCATGGTCTGGAACGAGCTGATCGAAGAACTCAAGCTCGAAAAGGGTGATTTCAAGGGCCAGTCCGCCGCCGACAAGGTGCTGACCGTGGCCGGCGCCTTCGACGACTACAAGCCCAAGTACCCGACCGTGGGCTGGGACGAAGTGGTCGCCACCAAGACCAACGCCGTGCGCGAAGCCCGCGGCCCGGTCTGATCCATCCTGATCTTGTCGGGTTCGGTCCTGTCGGCTGTCCTACAACGGACGGCCGACAGGCCGCAAAGACGCCCGACTCATCCGTTATGATGCGCAACGCCCGGCCCGTCCGGGCCCTTCCCGCCCATCAACGGAGCCACCATGACCCTCACCATCCAGACTGCCGATCTCTGCGACGCCAACGAAGACAAGGTCAGTGTCGTCGCCCCGATGTTCCGCAGCTTCGGCGGCCGTAGCGCCTTCGGCGGCGCGATCGCTACGCTCAAGCTGTTCGAAGACAATGCGCTGGTGCGTAAGACGCTCGAAACCCCGGGCAACGGCCGCGTGCTGGTGGTCGATGGCGGTGGCTCGATGCGCTGCGCCCTGGTCGGCGATCAGCTCGGCGAACTCGGCGTGAAGAACGGCTGGGCCGGCATCGTCGTCTATGGCTGCATCCGCGACTCCAAGGCGCTATCGGGCATGGACCTCGGCGTGTTCGCACTCGGCACACACCCTAGGAAGTCGATCAAGCGCAACACCGGCGAAGCCGAACTGCCGGTCACCTTCGGTGGAGTCACCTTCACTCCCGGCCACTATCTCTATACGGATGACGACGGCATCATCGTCTCGCCCACGCCGCTGTTGTAAACGACAACGGGCGGCAACCTGAAGGCGCCGCCCGCACACATACCGCCCGCCACATGGCGGGCCGGCCATCGTTCGGGTGCTCAGGCACCCGACATCTTGCACTCCGCCGCAAAGCGGTCGGCGTGATCCTTGATGACCACGCCCACCGTCTTGTTGGTGGTCTGTCCCTGCTGGTTACGAATCACCGAGCGCATGTAGATGTCCTGGATCGGGTACTGGTTGGTATTGAAGCGGAAACCGCCACGCACCGACTGGAAGTCCGCCGCGCGCAGTGCCTTGCGGAAGGCCGCCTTGTCCTCCACCTTGCCGCCGACCTTCTTCACCGCGCTGTCGATCAGCATGGCGGTGTCGTAGGCTTGGGCGGCGTACATGGTCGGGATGCGACCATACGCCTTGACGAAGTCGGCGACGAAGCGCTTGTTGGCCGCGTTGTCAAGATCGGCGGCCCACTGCGAGGCGTTGTAGAGGCCGGCGATGGACTCGCCCACCGCCTTGATGGTGTCCTCATCCGCCGAAAAGCCCGGCGCGAGTAGCGGCATGGTCTTGTTGAGACCGGCACCGTCGAACTGTTTGATGAAGTTCACGCCCATGCCCCCCGGCAGGAAGAAGAACACCGCGTCCGGCTTGGCGACGCGGATGGTGGCGAGTTCGGCGGCATAGTCGAGCTGGCCGAGCTTGGTGTAGATCTCCTCGACCACCTCGCCCTTGTACAAGTGCTTGAACCCGTCCAGCGATTCACGCCCGCCGGGGTAGTTGGGCGCGATCATTGCCACCTTCTTGTAGCCCATGTCGTTGGCGAACTTGCCCATCGCCGCCGGAATGTCCTCGTTCTGCCAGGCCAGCGCGAAGAAGTTGGGATCGCACTTGTCCGCCGCATAGTCGCGGGGACCGGTGTTGGTCGACAGATACACGGTGTCGGCCTGCAGGATGGACGGCAGTACCGGCAGCACCACGTTGGAGAACACGCCACCGGTCACCAGATCCACCTTGTCGCGCTTGAGGAAGCGCTCCACCGTCTGGCGGCCGGTCTGTGGGTTCTGCTGGTCGTCGACCACGTCCATCTTCACCGGCAGGCCACCGAACTTTTCACCCGTGTGCTTGAGCGCCAGCTGAAAGCCGTCGCGCACCTCGGTGCCGATGGCAGCGCCGGGGCCGGACAGGGTGGTCATGAAGCCGATCTTGATCTCGTCGGCAGCAAAGGCCGGCGCACAGCTCAGTCCGAACGCCAGGAGCGCGGCGGCGGTTCGGTTCAAGGTGCCTTTCATCGTGTATCTCCGTAAGGGGGTGGGGGATGCGGAACGGCGGGTTGAAGCACGGCACGGCCGCACACCTCGTGGGATGGCGGTCCATGCAAGAACGGGCGTCGGCGACATCGCCTCAGACGCCCATGTAGCGATGCCACAGGCTGTGGTCGGCAGCGAGTTCGGACGAGGAGCCTGCCCACACCACACGACCGCGCTCGAGGATGAGGTGGCGATCGGCAAGCTCGACCAGCCGATCGACATACTTGTCTACCACCAGCGTGGTCTGGCCCTCGGCCTTCAACTGGGCGAGGCAGCGCCAGATCTCGTCGCGGATCACCGGCGCCAGGCCTTCGGTCGCCTCGTCCAGGATGAGCAGGCGCGGATTGGTCGACAGCGCGCGGCCGATCGCCAGCATCTGCTGCTCGCCGCCGGAGAGCTGGTTGCCGAGGTTGTCGGCGCGCTCCTTCAGGCGCGGGAACAGCGCGTAGATGCGTTCCAGCGTCCAGCCGTCGCGGTGGTCGTTGCGCTTGTCGGCGAAGGCGACCAGGTGCTCGCGCACACTGAGGTTCGGAAAGCAGTGGCGGCCTTCCGGCACGATCGCCACGCCCATGCGCGCGATCGCGTCGGGCCGCATACCGGCGATCGACCGGCCGAGAAAGCGGATGTCGCCGCGGCTGGGCGCCAGCGTGCCGACGATGCTCTTGATCGTGGTGCTCTTGCCCATGCCGTTGCGGCCGAGCAGGCCGATGACCTCGCCCGGATTGATCTCGAAATCCAGCCCGAACAGCACCTGGCTGGCGCCATAGCCGGCCTGCAGGCCGGAACAGGATAAAAGCGCGTCGTGCTTCATGCCGCCTCCGACCCAAGGTAGACCGCCTGCACCTCCGGGTGCGCCTTGATCTGCTCCGCATTGCCGCTGGCCAGCACCCGGCCGTACACCAGCACCGAGATGCGGTCGGCGAGCCGGAACACCGCGTCCATGTCGTGCTCGATCAGCAGGATGGCCATGTCGCGCCGCAGCTGCTGGATCAGCTCGACCATGCGCGCCGACTCGTCCGGCCCCATGCCGGCCATCGGCTCGTCGAGCAGCAGCAGCTTGGGATCGGCCGCCAGCGCCAGCGCCACGTCGAGCTGACGCTGGGCGCCGTGCGGCAGGCTGCCGGCGATGCGCTCCAGCTCGCGGCCGAGGCCGACACGCTCGGCCAGCGCCACCGCGCGCTCGGCCAGTTCCGCCTCGCCATCGCGGCGGCCGAAGGGCTGGAAGCTGCCACCGTTGTGCGACTGCACCGCCAGCATCAGATTGCTGCGCACCGTCGCCCCCTTGAACAGATTGGTCACCTGGAAGCAGCGCGACAAGCCGGCGCGCACCCGCTGGTGCGGACGCATCGCGGTGAGCTCGACGCCGTCGAGCACGATGCTGCCGCCATCGGCCGGGAGCATGCCGGAGATGAGATTCACCAGCGTGCTCTTGCCGGCGCCGTTGGGGCCGATCAGGGCATGCACCTCGTTCGGCGCAACCTCGATGGACACGTCGTCGGTGGCGCGCAGGCTGCCGAACTGCTTGATCAGGCCACGGGTGGAAAAGAGCGTCATGCCGACCTCCGCAGCAGGGTGAGGAAGCCGCCGCGCGGCTGCGCCGGAACGCCCGCGGCACGGCGGCCGAAGAGCGCACCGAGACCGTCGGGCGCGAACAGGATGATGGCGATCAGCAAGGCGCCCAGCGGCCAGTGCCAGTACTCGGTAGCCTGGCGCAGCACTTCTTCCAGCGTCACCCACACCGCCGCGCCGATGACCCCGCCCCAGCGATGGCCGAGCCCGCCGAGCACGACGATGACGATGAGCACCGCCGATTGCGACCAGTGCATGGACGACGGGCTGATGAAACTGTTCTGCGTCACCATCAGGGCGCCGCCCAGGCCGGCCACCGCCGCGGCGATCACGAAGGCCTGCAACCGGAGCAGGAACACCGGGTAGCCAAGCGCCATCATGCGCGACTCGTTGTCGCGGATGCCGACCAGCGCCTGGCCGAAGCGCGAACCCAGGCTGTGGTGGAAGAAGGCGAAACAGAGCGCGCACAGCGCCAGCACCACCCAGTACAGCGTGGCATCGTCGGCGGTGTCCAGCCCGAAGCCGAGCAGCGGGCGCGACATCAGGTTGTAGCCGTCGTCGCCGCCGTAGGCCCGCAGCGACACCGCCAGGTAGTAGAGCATCTGCGCGAAGGCGAGCGTGATCATGATGAAGTACACGCCGCGGGTGCGCAGCGACACCGCGCCGATCAGCACCGCCGCCAGCGCCGCCGCCAGCATCGCGCCGCCCCACAGCGCCCAGGCCGAGGTCACCCCCGCTTCGCTCATCGCCACCAGCGCATAGGCGCCGACGCCGACGAAGCCGGCATGGCCGAGCGCTACCATGCCGCCGTAGCCCATGAGGAAGTTGAGGCTGGTGGCGATCAGCATCACGATCAGCATGCGCATCACGAAGCCGGTGTAATAGTCCAGGCCGAAGTGCGGCGCGATCGCCGGGAAGGCTGCGAGCACCGCCAGCAGCACGCCGGGGACGAGCGCGCGATTCAGGTTCGTCATCATCTTCATCCCCTCGCCGGAAACAGGCCGCGCGGCTTGAAACACAGGATAGCCGCCATCAGCACATACATGGCAATCCCCGCCAAGGCCGGGCCGACGTCGGCCGCCAGCGCAGGCGGCATCACTGCACGCAGGGCCGGCGGCACGAAGGCGCGGCCGGCGGTGTCGACCAGCCCGACCAGCAGCGCGGCGATGAAGGCTCCGCGCACCGAGCCAATGCCGCCGATCACGATCACCACCAGCGCCGGGATCAGGATGGCCTCGCCCATGCCGATCTGCACCGCGGTCAGCGGCCCCATCAGCGCACCGGCCACACCGGCCAGCGCCGCGCCGATCACGAACACCACGGTGAATACCGACTGCACCCGCACGCCCATCAGCTCGGCCATGGTCCGGTCGGAGGCACCGGCGCGCACCAGCATACCGAGCCGGGTGTGGTTCACCACGAAATACAACAGCAGCGCCGCCGCGATGCCGGCCACCAGGATCAGCAGACGGTAAGACGGATAGGGCAGCTCGGCCATCAGCTGCACCGGGCCGGACAGCGCGGCCGGGGTCGGCGCCATGATGGGCGCGGCACCCCACAGCCACTTCACCAGATCGTCGGCCAGCAGGATCACGCCGAAGGTCGCCACCACCTGATTGAGGTGATTGCGGCGGTAGAGCCGGCGCATCAGCAGGGTTTCCATCAGCGCGCCGATGAGCATGGTGACCACCACCGCCGCCAGCACCGCGCCGATGAAGGAATGACTGTGCTCATGCACGGTGGCGGCGATATAGGCGCCGAACATGAAGAGCGTGCCGTGGGCGAGATTCATGGTGTCCATGACGCCGAACACCAGCGTCAGCCCGGCGGCGAGCAGAAACAGCATCAGGCCGTAGCCGATGCCGTTGATCAGTTGCTCGATGACGAAGGTGCTATCCATGACAGCCTCCGGCGCGCCGGGCCCGGCCGGGCGGCGACGCGGGCATCGTGTCGAGGTGAAGTGCATCCAAGGTCTGGCTCCCCGCGCAGCGAACTGCGCCCTAGGTGATAAGCGGTCCGGGCCGGTAACCCGGCATGGAAAGGATTCTTGGTGAATTCCCCGGCAGGGACTATCCGGAATAGGCAAGCGGGGCGCCGCCTTTGTCCGAATCAGGCAAAGCACGCCAGCCGTGCAAATTGCGGACAAGGCTTGCCAATCGCGGCTATTGCGCCCGCGCCCGGCCGAATAGATTTTGCTCCGCCGGCACCACCCGTCGTCCGCCGGGGCCTTCAACGGAGCAAACATGAGCGCACTGTCCCTGCGCGTCGAACAGATCGACGCCCTCACCCCGCTGATCCGCAGGCTGATCCTGCGCACCGCGGACGGCAGCGCCATCCCCGCCTACAGCGCCGGCGCCCATATCGAACTGCATGTGCCGGGCGAGCGCCCGCTGCGCCGTGCCTATTCGCTGGTGACGCCGGCCGACGGCGGCGACCGCGTCGAGATCGCGGTGCAGCTGGAAGCCCAGGGCAGCGGCGGCTCGCGCTGGGTGCACAGCCTGACCGGAGGCGAGACGATCACCGTGTCGCCGCCGAAAAACCTCTTCCCGCTGGAAGAAGCCGCCGAGGAACACCTGCTGTTCGCCGGCGGCATCGGCATCACCCCCATCCTGTGCATGGCGCGTACGCTCGCCGCCGCCGGCAAGCGCTACGCCATGCACTACGCCGCCCGCGACCGCGAGCGCGCCGCCTACTGCGCCGAGGTGGAGGCGCTGGAGCACGCGCGCTGCTGGTTCGACGGCGGCGATCCCGCCAGGGGCGTGCCGCTGGCCGAGGTCATCGGCCCCCCGGCCGCCGGCCGCCATCTCTATGTCTGCGGCCCCAAGGGCTTCATCGCCGCGGTGATCGACACCGGCCGCAAGCTCGGCTGGACGGACGCCAACCTGCACTGCGAACTCTTCACCGGCGCGCTGGATGAAGCCGGCGACCGCCCTTTTACCGTGGAACTCACCACCAGCGGCATCACGCTGGAAGTGCCGGTGGGCAAGACGGTGATGGACGTGATGGAGGAAGCCGGACTCGACCCGATGTTCGACTGCCGCCGCGGCGAATGCGGCATCTGCACCGCCAAGGTGGTGGCAGGCGAAGCCGACCACCGCGACATCTGCCTGTCGGCGCGCGAGCGCTCGGAAGGCGGTTTCTGTACCTGCGTTTCACGTGCCCGGTCCGAGCGGCTGGTGCTCGAACTTTGACAACCCGAGGAGAGCAGCAATGACTCTGTCCAACGAAGCGCTCGCCGCCCTGGTGCGCGCCGACAGCGTGCACAAGCGCGTCTATACCGACCCCGAGATCTTCGCCCTGGAGATGGAACGCATCTACGGCCAGGCCTGGATCTACGTCGGCCACGAAAGCCAGGTGAAGAAGACCGGCGATTACCACACCACCCGCATCGGCGATCAGGACGTCATCATGGTCCGCGCCGCCGACGGCAAGGTGCACGTGGTCTACAACCGCTGCCCGCACAAGGGCGCCAAGGTGGTAGCCGACGGCGACGGCTGTACCGGCAAGTTCTTCCGCTGCCCCTACCACGCGTGGACCTTCAAGCTCGACGGTTCGCATCTGTCGCTGCCGCTGAAGAATGGCCTGGAAGGCACCTGCTACGACCCCGCCAACCCCGACTTCTCGATGAAGGCGGTGGCCCGCGTCGACAGCTACCGCGGCTTCGTCTTCGCCAGCCAGTCGGCCGAAGGCCCGGATCTCAAGACCTTCCTCGGCGGCGTGGCGTCTTCGATCGACAACCTGTGCGAGCGCTCGCCGGTGGGCGAGGTGGAAGTGGCCGGCGGCACCTTCCGCGTCATGCAGAAATCGAACTGGAAGGTGTTCTACGAGAACCTGCACGACACCATGCACGCCCGCGTGACGCACGAATCCTCCTTCGTCGCCGCGCGCGAAGAAGCGGCGGCGCTGGGCGAGATGCCTTTCGAGCTGCTGATCATGGACGGCAACGGCGAGCCCTACGAGTTCTGGGAAAAGCTGGAGCTGCGCGCCTATCACAACGGCCACGGCTACATGGAAGGCATCTTCGACCCCACCGCCGCCACGCGCGACCCGGTCTCGCGCGACCACTTCGCGGTGCTGACCGAAGCCTACGGCGAAGACAAGGCCCGCCAGATCCTCGGCATGAACCGCCACAACACCATCATCTACGGCAGCGGCTCGCCGCACACCGTGTTCCAGCAGTTCCGCGTGATCCGCCCGGTGAGCGTGGACCGCACCATGATCGAGATCCAGACCTTCCGCCTGAAGGGCGCGCCGGACGCGGTGTTCGACCGCGCGCTGACCTACGCCAACCTGATCAACTCGCCCTCCTCCAACGTGATGCCGGACGACGTCGAGGTGTACAAGCGCTGCCAGGAAGGCAACCAGACCCACGGCGGCGACTGGGTGAGCCTGCACCGCTACCTCGGCACCGACCAGGAAACGCCGGACGGCATGGTGTCCACCAACGGCACCAGCGAACTGCCGATGCGCAACCAGTTCGCCGCCTGGAAGCAGTACATGCTCAACCCCGCCCCCACCCGCCAACGCCAAGCCCAGGAAAAGGAGGCCGACCGTGCAACTGCTTGATCGTACTTTCGACGTCTCCACCGCGCCGGTGTCCGGCGCCAGCCTGTCCGCCGAGGCCATCCGCCGCGTCGAGCAGTTCCTCTTCCACGAAGCCCGCCTGCTCGACGAGCGCCGCTTCGCCGAATGGCTCGCTCTATGGACCGAGGACGGCCGCTACTGGGTGCCGCGCTTCCACGACCAGGCCAACCCCTTCGAGCAGATCTCGCTGTTCTGGGAAGACAAGATGCTGCGCGAGGTGCGCGTGCGCCGCGTCGAGAACGCCCGCAACTGGTCGCAGCAGCCGCTCACCCGCAGCGCCCACCTCGTCGGCAACATCACCATCGAGGGCCTGGACGCTGCCGGCCACCTGATCGTGCGCTCCACGCTGCAGCTCACCGAATGGCGCATCGACCAGCGCCAGCTCGCCGGCGCCGTGTTCCACAAGCTGGCGGCCACCGAGGACGGCAGCTGGAAGATCGTGCTCAAGCGGGTGAACCTGGTGAACTGCGACGACGTGTTCGCCAACCTGGAGGTGTTCATCTAGATGCGCGCGTCCGCACGGCCGCCCGAAGGAAAGCGCGCCCCTCCCCTGGGGAGGGTGAAGCAGGGGTTTCGCGGAGCCCCGCTCCGCGCCTGCGTAACGAGCCGGCTGTGCAAAGCCGACGCTCCGGTGCGCCTGGACGGGAGGGCAGAAAAATGACAACGCCGGTTGTCCTCGCCCTGCACTACCAGAACGACCAGCTGCACCCCGAGGGCCGCATCCGTGTGGGCCTCGCCGAGGACGACCCGGCGCGCGCCCGCCTGATCGCCGCCGCCGGGCGGCTGCTGGCGGGCGCCCGCGCACGCGGCTGGCCCGTCATCCACGTGCGCATGGCCTTCCGCCCCGACTACGCCGACCTCGCCCGCAACACGCCGATCTTCCGCAAGACGGCGGAGATCGGCGCGGTGCGCGACGGTCACTGGGGTTCCGAATTCTTTTCCGAGCTCGCGCCGCTGGACAGCCCGCGCGAGTTCGCCTTCAAGCACAACCGCATCAGCGCCTTCTACGGCACCGAACTGGAAGCGCTGCTTCGCCTGCTCGACGCAAAGCAGCTGGTGATCGCCGGCATCGCCACCCACTCGGTGGTGGAGAGCACGGTGCGCGACGCCGCCGACCGCGGCTACGAAGTCACCGTCGCCGCCGATGCCTGCGCCGCCGCTGGCACCGCCCACGACAACGCGCTCGCCAGCATGCGGCTGATCGCCGAGGTCGGCGACGTCGACAGCGCCTTCGCCACCCTCGCCCCCAAAGGAAACGCATGAGCACTACCGAAACCCCGCGCCTGGCCGGCAAGGTCGCCATCGTCACCGGCGCCACCCAGGGCCTGGGCGCCGACATCGCCCGCGTGCTGACCGGCTCCGGCGCCACCGTGTACATCGTCGGCCGCGGCCGCGAAGCCGGCGAGGCGGTCGCCGCCGGCATCGGCAGCCAGGCCCGCTACCTGGAAGCCGACATCACCGACGATGCCGCCATCGAGCGCTGCATCCGCACGGTGATCGACGACTGCGGCCGTTTGGATTTGCTGGTGAACAACGCCTGCAGCTACAACGACCGCGGCCTGGCTTCATCGCGGGCCGAATGGCTGGCGACGCTGAATGTGAACCTGGTGTCCGGCGCGATCTTCACGCAGAAAGCCGCCGAGGTGATGCGGCCCGGCAGCGTGGTGATCAACCTCGGCAGCACCGGCGGCAAGTTCGGCGCCGACGGCCGTGCGGTCTATCCCGCCTCCAAGGCGGCGATCATCCAGATCACCAAGAACTTCGCGGTCAGCCTGGCGCCGCTGGGCATCCGCGTGGTGTCGGTGTCGCCGGCGTGGACCTGGTCGCCCTCGGTGGAGAGCATGACTGGCGGCGACATCGCCAAGGCCGACGCGGTCGGCGCCCACTTCCATCCGCTCGGCCGCATCGGCCGCGGCGAGGAAGTCGGCCGCGCCATCGCCTTTGCCGCGAGCTCGGATGCGTCGTGGATCACCGGCATCGACATTCCGGTGGACGGCGGCTTCTCCATCCTGGGGCCGGACCAGGGACGGTCGCCGCGGGAGTGGTTTGCGCGGCTGCAGCCCACCTGAATATCACCTCCCCCGAAACAGAAACGGCCGATCCGGACATCCCGGATCGGCCGTTTCACGCGTGACGCGCTGACCTCGGCTCAAGCTTTCGCCAACGCATTCGCCACATGAAACCCCGACGCGCCCGACAACCCCGGTCCCGGATGCGTCGAGGCACCGATGTGGTACAGCCCTTTCACCGGCGTGGCGTGGTTCTTCACCCCGCGCAGCGGCCGCCAGAACAGGTACTGGTCGATCGCGCATTCCCCCGAGTACGGGTCACCACCCACCAGGTTGATGTTGAGCCGCTCCAGGTCCGCCGGCGAGATCACCTTGCGGCCGATGATGCTGGCCTTGAGATTCGGCACATGCGCGGCGATCCGCTCGATCGCGCGGTCGGCGTAGCGCTCGCGCACCTCTTCCGTCCAGCTGCCGTCGGCCGGCGCGGCGATTTCGCCGGCGGCGTCGCCGCGCACGGTGCGCGGGCATTCCGGCAGCTGCACCCACATCACCCAGCCTCCGGCCGGCGCGCGTGAGGGATCGACCGCGCAGGGCTGGGCCACGCAGATGGTGCCTTCGGCCGGCAGCAGGCCGCGCTCGGCCTCGTTCACCGCGCGCGACACGCCGTCCAGGCCGCTGGTCAGGTGCAGGTAGATCACCTCGCGCAGCTTCGGGTCTGCCCATTGTGGCGGCTCGGACAGCGCCAGGTGGATCTGCATGTTGCCCTTGCCGTAGCGGTACTGCGCGGCCTGGCTGCGCAGCGGTTCCGGACTGTGGGCGGCGGGCAGCAGGCGGCCGTAGAGCTGAGTAGGGGTGACGTTGCAGATCACTTGCTTCGCCTCGAACACCCGGCCGTCGCCGGTGCGCACGCCGCGCGCCTTGCCGCCTTCGACCAGAATCTCGGCAACGTCGGCACCAGTCTCGAAGCGCCCGCCGGCGGCTTCCACCACCGCGCGGAAGGCATCCACGGTGCGCGCATTGCCGCCCTTCACCAGCGGCAGGCCGACGGCTTCCAGCGTGAAGGCGATCACCTGCGCCATCAGCGCCGACATCGCGCTTTCCGGGCCGAGGCCGGTGTGCAGCACCCAGGGCGCGAGCATCGCCCGGACGAGGTCGGACTTGAGGTTGGTCTCCATCCATGCGCGGCAGCTCTGCATCGCCGGGCCGAAGAAACCGACCGTGTCGTGCGTGCCCTGCTTCCACAACCGGCCGAGCATGGTCTTGGCGACGCCGACGCTCCATAGCTCGTTGCCGAGCAGCGCAAAGATCAGCTGGGCGTTCTGCTCAACGAAGGCCATGCCTGCGCCGTAGGCATCGCCATCGCCGGGGGCGAGCGCGTTCATCATCGCGATGTTGGCGGCGCGGTCGCGGCCGAGGATCAGCGAACGGCCGTCGGGCAGCAGCACGCCGGTGGGGGTGGCGTTGTTACCGTAGTCCAGCCCGTTGGCGTGCAGCGCGTCCTTGAGCTCGGCGTAACCGGGCGAGGTGACGAACAAGGGATGCGCGGTCGACATCGTGTCGTGCAGATAGCCGGGCGCAGTGAGTTCCTCGCTGCGGATGCAGCCGCCGAGCACCGCCTCGCGCTCCAGCACCAGCACCTTCTTGCCGCGTTTGGACATCACGCCGGCACACACCAACGAGTTGATGCCGCTGCCGACGATGATAGCGTCGTAGCTGCTCATCGCGCGCCTCCTTGGAACCGGACGGCGGACTTCGCGGGTTGTGCAGGGGCATGGGTGCTCATGGCAATCGGCTCCGGGACTGGAAAGAAATGAAGCCCAGCGTGCCGCCGGTGCCCCGGCCGCGCTAGCCGAATCGCGCAGCGCCTTATCCGCTTTGAGCAGCTTTGCGAACGGCCGTCCCGGTGCGACCCATACATGTGCAAAGCGCGCCGCCGCAGCTCGCGTCAGTGGCGCAACATGCAGGTATCGCGGGGCAGCTCGCCGAAACGCTCTCGGTAGTAGGCGGAGAAACGGCCGAGATGGCCGAAACCGTACTCGAGCGCCACCTCGGTGACGCTGACCAGCGGATCGGACACGAGGCGCGCGCGCGCCGCATCCAGCCGCACGTTGCGCAACAGCACCATGGGCGCGACACCGCGGTAGCGATGACAGAGGATATTGAGCGTGCGCGCGCTCACCCCGGCCGCCTTGGCCAGATCGGCCAGCGAAATCGGCGCAAACAGCCGGCTGCGCATGTAGTCCTCGACCGCGTCGAGCTTGCGCCCCGCCAGTCGCTCCGAGGATGACAGCGCGATCGCCTCTTCCTCGTCGCCGCGCAGATCGCGCGCCAGTGCGCTCGGCTGGTGCGCCAGCAGGAAGAGCGCCACCGTCTGTTCGAACTGGTTGAGCCAGCCTGGATGGATGCCGGCCTCGCCCGGCATCGGCAGCAAGTTCAACAATTGCTGGACCAGCGCCCGCCATTGCTGATTCAGCGCCGGCTCCAGCACGAAGGCCGATTCCAGCCCGACGCCGCAATCGGGCGCGTTGTCCGGGCAATGGCTGCGCGTACAGGTGTGACAGGAAACCTGACGCACCAGCTCGTAAGGCACCTTGAGGATCAGCTGCTCGCAGCCCGGCTGCCAGACCAGGCGGATGTGCCGGCGCGGCGCGACCACCGCGGCCTCGCCCTGCGCCACGGTGATGCGCACACCGTCGCATTCGATTTCGGCCGCACCACGAAGGGGCATCTGCACCAGGGCGAAGTCCTTGAACGGCTCCGGCCGCACTTCGACCTCGGCGCCATAGCGCAGCGCGAGAAAGCTCATGCGATTGACGTCGGCGCGGAACAACGCGGTGTCGACATTGCCGCGGCGCCAGTCGAGATCGTGCCCGCACAACTCTCGGCTGAGCTGCGTGTGGGACGCAACAGCAGAGCGGGACTGGAAGACACAATTCCGATAGACCTTGGTCAGGTCCAGATTCGCCGATGGACTCATGGTTTGCCGCCTCTCCGTGGCCTGCTCTTCCCTGCGTCGGGCCGGCTTGCACCCGGCCTCGCGGAAAAGCATCGCTTATTTGTTTATAAGTAAAAATTACACTCCTATCGTGCTGCTGGGCAATCCATTTTCAGCAATGGAGTCCGCGTGAGCCGATCTCACCCCGTGGGTAGCAAACATCGGACCATGCCGGTGCAAGGTCCGTCCGGCGACAAGCGCTCGCGAACCGGATGTGCATCGCAGCAGCAGAAAACCTCGATCTCGTTTCACAACGTTGATTTAGATTTCACATATCGGAACGAATTTTTTAATACGCTGATTTTAATTGATAAAATTTTTTCTTATATCTTATATAAGACATATTGCTGCTACGCGGAATGCTCCCTATACTGCCCTTCAACCGACGCAGCTTTCTCCCTCGAAGCGATGTCGGCAGAGCAGTCGAAAACGCCGGGGCTCACCACCCGGCAAACATGGTTGCCCCCTTCTTCGCCAACACTGACAAGGATCCATCATGACCCTGACCCGCGAACAGCAAATTGCCGCCCTGGAAAAAGATTGGGCTGAGAATCCCCGTTGGAAAGGCATCAAGCGTGGCTACAGCGCCGCCGACGTGGTGCGCCTGCGTGGCTCCCTGCCGATCGAATACACCCTGGCCAAGCGCGGCGCCGAAACCCTGTGGGCCAAGGTCAATGGCGGCGCCAAGAAGGGTTACGTGAATGCCTTCGGCGCGATCACCGCCGGTCAGGCGATGCAGCAGGCCAAGGCCGGCCTGGAAGCCGTGTATCTGTCCGGCTGGCAGGTCGCCGCCGACGGCAACACCTCCGAAACCATGTACCCGGACCAGTCGCTGTACGCCTACGACTCGGTGCCGACCATGGTTCGCCGCATCAACAACACCTTCAAGCGCGCCGACGAAATCCAGTGGTCGCGCGGCATCGAGCCGGGCTCCAAGGAATTCATCGACTACTTCCTGCCGATCGTGGCGGATGCTGAAGCCGGTTTCGGCGGCGTGCTCAACGCCTTCGAACTGATGAAGAACATGATCGCCGCCGGCGCCGCCGGGGTGCACTTCGAAGACCAGCTGGCCGCCGTGAAGAAGTGTGGCCACATGGGCGGCAAGGTGCTGGTGCCGACCCAGGAAGCGATCGAGAAGCTGATCTCGGCCCGTTTCGCCGCCGACGTGATGGGTGTCTCCACCCTGATCCTGGCCCGTACCGACGCGGAAGCCGCCAACCTGATCACCTCCGACCACGACGCCAACGACAAGCCCTTCCTGACCGGCGAGCGCACCCAAGAAGGCTTCTACCGCGTCAAGAACGGTCTGGAGCAGGCCATCTCCCGCGGTGTCGCCTACGCTCCGTACGCCGACCTGGTGTGGTGCGAAACCGGCACGCCGGACCTCGGCTTCGCCCGTGAATTCGCGCAGGCCGTGCATGCCGCCTGCCCGGGCAAGCTGCTGTCGTACAACTGCTCGCCGTCCTTCAACTGGAAGAAGAACCTGGACGACGCCACCATCGCCAAGTTCCAGGAAGAGCTGTCGGCGCTGGGCTACAAGTACCAGTTCATCACCCTGGCCGGCATCCACGTCAATTGGTTCAACACCTTCAAGTTCGCCCACGCCTACGCCCGCGGCGAAGGCATGAAGCACTACGTGGAAATGGTGCAGGAGCCGGAATTCGCCGCTCGCGAACAGGGCTACACCTTCGTGTCGCACCAGCAGGAAGTGGGCGCCGGTTACTTCGACGACGTCACCACCGTGATCCAGGGCGGCTCCTCCTCGGTGAAGGCGCTGACCGGTTCGACCGAAGAAGAGCAGTTCCACTAAGCATCAGTTTGCGGCAATCGGAGCGCCTCCCCGCGCTCCAGTTCCTTCGGGCCCCCGCCTTCACCGGCGGGGGCCTTTTTTGTGCACGCCGCCCCGCCGCGGGCACCACCGGTTTGACCACGTCGGCGTGTCGCCGGATAATCGAGCCTTCTCGCGGGAGAGCGAGGTCGTCCGGGCAGCCGGACCCTCCGCCGAAGGCGCAAACTCCCATAATCGCTCAGGCACACCGAACCGCGGGAAACGTTCGCCGACTGGAGAGCGATCGACCGCCGGCACAGCCGGCGCAAGCGATCCACCGAAGGGGCAGGCGCCGCAAGGGCGCCGAAACTCTCAGGTAGAAGGACAGGGGGAGAGGCAGCGCAAGGCACACGGCTCACCGCAACGGCGGCGCGCCCACCCTGCGCGCGCACCCACCCCAGGACGATCGCCCGATGATGCCCTTCTCCAGCCGCCCCGCCGGCCCCTCCTCCTTTGTTTCGCGCACTTGCGCCCACGTCGCGAGCGGAGGTGCGCCGTGCTGACCACCATCTACCTCATCGCCATCACCGCCGAGGCCATGTCCGGCGCGCTCGCGGCCGGCCGCCGCAACATGGACATCTTCGGCGTCGCGGTCATCGCCTTCGTCACCGCGCTCGGCGGCGGCACCATCCGCGACATGATCCTCGGCCATTTCCCCATCGGCTGGACCCAGCACCCGCAGTACGTCTATCTGGTGATCTCCGCCGGCCTGCTCACCACGCTGGTAGCGCGCTACATGCACCATCTCAAGACGGTGTTCCTGGTGCTGGACGCGATGGGTCTGATCGCCTTCTCGCTGATCGGCTGCGGCGTCGCGCTCGGCATGGACTATCCCACCCCGGTGGTGATCATGTCCGGCATGATCACCGGCATCTTCGGCGGCATCCTGCGCGATGTGCTGTGCAACCAGGTGCCGGTGGTGTTCCGCCACGAGCTCTACGCCAGCGTCTCGCTCGCGGTGTGTGCGCTTTACCTGTCGCTGCACCACTTCGGCGTGCCCGAGCAGATCAATATTGCGGCGAGCTTCGCCGCCGGCCTCACGCTACGGCTGCTGGCGATCTGGCGCGGCTGGAAGCTGCCGACCTTCTCCTACCGCGAGCGCTGGGAGTAAGAAGTTCGCCCGTCAGGGGGCGTGCGCCTGCTATCCTTGCGCCCGATCCGCATCCGCTAGTGGCGACCCAGGCATGACAAGCAAGCAATACGACGAATCCTCTTTCCGCGTCCTCAAGGGGCTGGAACCGGTGCGCGAGCGCCCCGGCATGTACACCCGTACCGACTCCCCGGCGCACATCATCCAGGAAGTCATCGACAACGCCGCCGACGAGGCGCTCGGCGGCTTCGCGAAGAAGATCCACGTCACCCTGCACCTCGACGGCTCTGTCACCGTGGCCGACGACGGCCGCGGCATCCCGGTCGGGCTGCATCCCGAGGAAGGCGTGCCGGTGGTAGTGCTGGCCTACACCCGGCTGCACGCCGGCGGCAAGTTCGACAAGCGCGAGGGCAACAGCGCCTACGCCTTCTCCGGCGGTCTGCACGGCGTCGGCGTGGCGGTGACCAACGCGCTGTCCACGCGGGTGGAGGTGGAGGTCAAGCGCGACGGCAAGCTGCACCGCATCGACTTCAGCGACGGCGGCGAGAACATCGGCCAGGTGCGCATCGAAGGCGAATGCGGCCGCCAGACCGGCACCCGGGTGCGCGTCTGGCCCGACCCGAAGTACTTCGAAGCGCCGCGGGTGCCGATGAACGAGCTCGAACGCCTGCTGCGCAGCAAGGCGGTGCTGCTTTCCGGCGTCGCCGTGCGGCTGGACATCGAGCAGGCCAATGGCCCGGTGCTGACCAAGACCTGGTCCTACCCGGAAGGCCTCGCCGGCTACCTCAAGGAACTGGCCGGTGACACCGAGCCAGTGGCACCGATCTTCACCGCCGAGAAGTACGCCGGCAAGGACGACGCCAGCTTCGCCCCCGGCGAAGGCGCGGCCTGGGCGCTGGCCTGGTTCGAATCGGCGGTGCCGAGCGAGTCCTATGTGAACCTGATTCCCACGGTGAATGGCGGCACCCACGAATCCGGCCTGCGCGCCGGCGTGTTCGAGGCGGTGAAGTCCTTCATCGAGCACCACACGCTGCTGCCGCGCGGCGTCAAGCTGCAGCAGGAAGACGTCTGCGGCCGCATGAGCTTCGTGCTCTCCGCCCGCCTGCTCGACCCCCAGTTCCAGGGCCAGGTGAAGGAAAAACTGAACTCGCGCGAAGCGGTCAAGCTGGTCTCCAGCCAGCTGCGCGACCCCTTCGAGATCTGGCTGAACAACCACGTCGACGCCGGCAAGGCGATCGCCGAGCTGTCGATCAAGCAGGCGCTGGCGCGGCAGAAGAGCGCGCAGAAGGTCGAGAAGAAGAAAACCTCCGGCGTCGCGGTGCTGCCGGGCAAGCTGTCCGACTGCGAATCCGAGGACATCGCCGAAAACGAGCTCTTCCTGGTCGAGGGCGACTCCGCCGGCGGCTCGGCGAAGATGGCGCGCAACAAGGAAACCCAGGCTATCCTGCCGCTGCGCGGCAAGGTGCAGAACGCCTGGGAGATCGACCCCGACCGCCTGCTCGCCAACGCCGAGATCCACGACATCGCGGTGGCGCTCGGCGTCGATGCCCACCGTGCCGACAGCAACCCGGACCTCTCGGGCCTGCGCTACGGCAAGATCGTCATCATGTCCGACGCCGACGTCGACGGCTCGCACATCCAGACCCTGCTGCTCACGCTGTTCTTCCGCCATTTCCCCAAGCTGATAGAGCGCGGCCACATCTACGTCGCCCAGCCGCCGCTGTACCGCGTCGACGTGCCGGCGCAGGGCAAGAAACGGCCGCCGCGCCGGCTCTACGCGCTCGACGACGGCGAGCTCGCCGCCATCCGCGACCGCCTGGCGCAGGAGGGCTTCAAGCCCGACGCCATCGAGATCGGCCGCTTCAAGGGCCTGGGCGAGATGAACCCCGACCAGCTGCGCGAAACCACCATGGACCCGGCCACCCGCCGGGTGCTGCCGGTGCAGGTGCGGACAGAAGCCATCGAGCAGACCCTGAAGATGTTCACCCTGCTGATGGGCAAGGGCGAGGCCTCCGGCCGCCGCGCCTGGATGGAGGAAAAGGGCGACACGGTCGAGGCCGACATCTGAACCGGCGGGATGCGGTGCTTGCCGCCCTGCCGCTGCCTTCCTATAACGGCAGCAGCACATCGCCCATTGCCGCAGACCCGCCATGACGGCCTCCACGACCACGCTCCAGTACCGCCGACCTCGGGCCGTACTGATCGATCTCGCGGGCGTGCTGCACATCGGCGACACCGCCATCCCCGGCTCGATCGCAGCCTTGGCCCGCCTGCGCGATGCGCAGCTGCCGGTGCGCTTCCTGACCAACACCACGCGCACGCCGCGCGACCTTATCGCCGCCAGGCTGCGCCACATGGGATACAGCATCGACGCCGGGGAGATCCAGACCGCGGCGCATGCAGCGCAGCAACTCGTGTGCGCACGCGGCCTGAACCCGATGTATCTGGTCCATCCCGACCTGCGCGCTGAAGTCGGCCCGGACGCGGACCGCCCTGACGCAGTGGTGATGGGCGACATGGGGCCCTTCCTCGACTACACGCGCTTGAACGCCGCATTCCGACTGCTGATCGACGGCTGCCCCTTCATCGCGATGGCGCGCAACCGCTACTACATGGACGTCGACGGCCTTGCGCTCGACATGGGCGCCTTCGTCACCGGACTCGAGTTCAGCAGCGGAACGACGGCCGAGATCGTCGGCAAACCGGCGGCAGGTTTCTTTCACAGCGCATTGGCCGAGCTCGGCGTCGCCCCGGCGGACGCGTTGCTGATCGGCGACGACCTCCACGACGACGTCGGTGCGGCGCGCGCCGCCGGCATCCGTGCCGTCCTGGTGCGCACCGGCAAGTTCCGTGCGGGCGACGACGCCGAGCCGAACGTACCCCCCGATCTCGTCGCCGACGACTTTGCCGCCGCAGTCGCGCACCTGCTGGCGGAGGACTGACCCGGCGCGACGGAATGCTCCTTGCTTGATGCAGTGGATCACCATCCCGAGTCTTGCGTCATGGCCCGCCCCACGCCCAAGGAAAACCTCGTCGATTTCGGTCCGCTGCCGGCCCACGTCAATTCGCTGTTGCAGGAAGGCGTCGGCTGCCACCGCAGCGACCCGGCCCGCGCCCGCGCCCTCTTCCGTCACGCCATCGAGATCTCGCCGTCCTCCTTGCCGGCCTACCGCTGCCTGCTCAAGCTGCAGAACCAGCAGCGCGAATTCGACGACGCCCTCGCGGTCGCGATGGAAGGCCTCGCCGAAGCCGCCCACCAGGCGCGCGTCGGCCAGGACTGGCGCACCTGGACGCTGGCCGAGGTCGGCGACGACAAGCGCCGCAGCGTGCCGCAACGCTTCCTGCTGCTGTTCCTGAAGGCGATGGCCTTCATCGAGCTGCGCCGCGGCAACACCGAAATCAGCCGCAACCTGGTCGCCCAGCTCAAAGTGCTCGACCCTGAAGACGGCTGCGGCCATTCGGTAATCTCGGCAATGCTGGACGACGTCGACGACGACGCCGAGACCGAGACCGACTGATAGCGCCCCGCTCCCGGCGAGTCAGGATTCCGACAAGCACGACGCCGGCGTCGCATCATCGACGGTGATCGGCTGCAGCCGGCTCGCGCCATGTCACGCAGACGGGTTAAGATCGCCCCCTTTCCGGCGTGGCCGGCAGTCGCCCTGCCGCCAACCGCGCCGCTGGCCTTACGATCCCGGCCCTGATCCCCGATGAGCAACGACATTCCCGACCTGTTCGGCGACACCGCCACTCCCCCCGCCGCCGCAGACGCGCCGCCCCCGGCCCCGCCGGCCGCAGCAGCCCCGCCGGCCGCCCCGCCTGCACCGCCCGCGCCGTTGATGCCTTCGCCCGATGGCGCGCTGCCGCTCGATCTCTACGCCGAGCGCGCTTACCTCGCCTACGCGATGAGCGTGGTGAAGTCGCGCGCGCTGCCGCAGGTCGAAGACGGCATGAAGCCGGTGCAGCGCCGCATCCTGTTCGCGATGAACGAGATGCGGCTGTCGGCCACCGCCAAGCATGTGAAGTCGGCACGCGTGGTCGGCGACGTGATCGGCAAGTACCACCCGCACGGTGATTCCAGCGTGTACGACGCGATGGTGCGGGTGGCACAGGACTTCTCGCTGCGCTATCCGCTGGTCGACGGCCAGGGCAACTTCGGCTCGCGCGATGGCGACTCGGCTGCGGCGATGCGTTACACCGAATGCCGGCTGACACCGATCGCCGAACTGCTGCTGGCCGAGATCGACCGCGGCACGGTGGACTTCGTCCCCAACTACGACGGCGCCTTCGAAGAGCCGCAGCTGCTGCCCGCGCGCCTGCCCTTCGTGCTGCTGAACGGTGCCTCCGGCATCGCGGTCGGCATGGCCACTGAAATCCAGCCGCACAACCTGCGCGAGGTGGCCGAGGCTGCCTGCCACCTGATCCGCCATCCCGACGCCGGGCTGGACGACATCCTGCCGCTGCTGCCCGGCCCCGATTTCCCCGGCGGCGGCCAGCTGATCTCCTCGCCCGAAGCGATCCGCGACGCCTACGCCGGCGGCCGCGGCAGCCTGCGCATGCGCGCGCGCTGGCGCATCGAGGAACTCGCCCGCGGCCAGTGGCGGGTGATCATCGAGGAACTGCCGCATGGCGTTTCCGCCGCGCAGGTGCTGTCCGAGATCGAAACGCTGACCAACCCGCAGCCGCGCGCCGGCAAGAAGGAAGTCAGCCAGGAGCAGAAGCAGTTGAAGCAGCTGGTGCTCGGCGTGCTCGACACCGTCCGCGACGAATCCAGCGACAAGGCGCCCGTGCGCATCGTGCTGGAGCCCAAGTCCAGCCGCCAGAGCCGCGACGAGTTCATGGCGGTGCTGCTCGCCCACACCAGCCTCGAGACCTCGGTCTCGGTCAACATGACCATGATCGGCCGCGACGGCCGGCCGCAGCAGAAAAACCTGGTGCAGATCCTGCGCGAGTGGATCGACTTCCGCTACGTCACCGTCGAGCGCCGCACCCGCCACCGCCTGGACGAGGTCGATCGCCGCATCCACATCCTGGAAGGCCGCATGATCGCCTTCCTGCACATCGAGGAAGTGATCCGCGTCATCCGCGAATCGGACGAACCCAAGCCGGCGCTGATCGCCGCCTTCGGCCTATCCGACATCCAGGCCGAGGACATCCTCGAGATCCGCCTGCGCCAGCTCGCCCGCCTCGAAGGCTTCAAGATCGAGAAGGAGCTGAACGAGCTGAAGGAAGAGCGCGACGGCCTGCAGCACCTGCTCGACAACCGCGCGGCGATGACCAAGCTCATCCTCAAGGAGATCGGCGAGGACACGAAGAAGTACGGCGATGACCGCCGCACCCTGATCGAAAGCGTGGCGCCGATCGCCAGCGCCGAAATCAGCGTCGCCGACGAACCGGTCACCGTGATCCTGTCGCGCAACGGCTGGATACGCTCGCGCCAGGGCCACGGCCTGGATGCTGCAGCGATCAGCTACAAGGCGGGCGACTTCGCCTTCGCCCTGCTGGAAACGCGCACCACCTGGCCGCTCGTCGTCATCGACACCCACGGCCGCGCCTACACCATCAAGGTGTCGGACCTGCCGGGCGGGCGCGGCGACGGCGTGCCGATCGCGACCCTGGTCGAATTCCAGGACGGCGGCAAGCCGGCGCAGGTGGTGAGCGACGATCCCGCCACCACATGGTTCTTCGCCAACTCCGGCGGTTACGGTTTCCTCTGTTCGGTGGCCGATGCCACCAGCCGGCAGCGTGCCGGCAAGTCGTTCATGGCGCTGGAGAAGGGCGAGAAGGTGCTGGCACCGGCCAAGGCGTTCGGCGAGTGGATCGCCGCGGCGTCGGAGAATGGCCGCATCCTGGTCTTCCCGCGCGCCGAGATGAAGACGCAGAGCGGCGGCCGCGGCGTCATCGTGATGGCGCTTGACGAAGGCGAGGCGCTGTCCGCCGTCGCGGTACCGGCCGACGACGCGGTGCTGACGGTGGAGGGCGGCGGTCGCGGCGGCAAGACCACCACGATCGAACTCAAGCCCTTGCAGCGCGAAAGCCTGCGCCACCGCCGCGCACGCAAGGGCGCACCGCTGGCGCCCAGGATCAAGCCCGAGCGCATGCGCTGAAGCGGAACCGCCACCCACTGACAAAACGGCGCGAGGGATGATGCCCTCGCGCCGTTTTCGTTTCCCTGCCGCGCCGACTCCTGCACCGCCGCGGCATTCGCGCGATCAGGCCCGCGCCTTCCAGAACTGCCACCAGCGCCGGTTGGTCATCGCCGCGTGGGCCTCGACCATCCATTCCGGCCGGGTGCCGTTGGCGATGAAGTAGGCACCGAAGTGCTTGTCCACATCGAGGATGTGACGGATCAGCCACATGCGCAGGAAATGCAGCAGTTCGAAGGTGATCGACGCTTCACCGCTGTCGAGCTTCTCCCGCAGCACGTGGATCTGGTCGATCAGGGCTTCGTGGTAGCCGCGGTGGGTTTCGTATTCCGGGTAGTTCGATTCGCGCATCAGGCGCTCCTCGATGGCGAAGTGCGTGCGGGTATACTCGATGAGTTCGTCCAGCGTGTTGCGCACCTGCTTGGACGCCTTGTGATCCCGGATCGCGCGGTGAAGCTGGTTGATCAGGGCGACCAGTTCCAGATGTTGCTCATCGATATCCGACACCCCGACGTTGTAGTCGTCGTCCCACTCGAACAGCTCGGCCATGGTCTCCCTCTCGATTGCCTGCGGGTTTGCAATGGGCACGAGTATGGGCTGCCGGCCGCGGCGGCATCTTGACGCCGGTCAACGGCCAAATCACTGGCTGGCGCTGGCCTCCGGGAGGATGGAACGGATGGGGTCGTCACGCGGAATGCGGCCAGGCGCCGCGGGGGCCAGTTCGCCCACGCGCGACTCGATCATGATGGTGACGCGGCGGTTGCGCGCCCTCCCGGCCTCGCCGTCGTTGGCCGCCACCGGCCGCTGATCGGCATACCCCGCCGCCGTCAGGCGCTCCGCCGCGACGCCGGATTCGATGAAGAGGCGTACCACCGACGACGCCCGCACCGCCGACAGCTCCCAGTTGGACGGAAAACGGAAAGTGCTGATGGGCACATTGTCGGTGTGGCCTTCGATGGTGATGGGGAAATCCGCCCCGGCCAGCACATCGGCCACCGCGCGCAGTGCCGAGACCGCCGCCGTACCCAGCGTCGCCTCGCCGGGTGCGAACAGCACGCTGGCGTTGATCTCCACCGCAATGCCGAACGCGCCTTCGGAAATGCTGACCTGGCCGCCCTGTGTCAGCGGCGCCAGCACGCGGCGTATTTCCTCCGCCATGTTGCGCATGCGCTGAGCGGTCTGCTGGCGGCGCGCCTCGGCCGCCTCCTCTTCGGGCGAACGGCTGGGCGACATCGGCGACGGCACCGCGGGCGACACCACACTCACCGGCGGCAGCACGATCTGCTGGCCGCTCTCGTTGATGTTGATGCTGCGGAAAGCCTGCACCAGCGAATCCGACAACACCCGGTACTTGCCCTCGTTGATGGACGACAGCGAGTACATCACCACGAAGAAGGCGAACAGCAGGGTGATGAAATCGGCGTAGGAGACGAGCCAGCGCTCGTGGTTCTCGTGCTCGTCTTCCTGTTTGCGTCGGCGTGGCATGGGTGGGCTCCGGGGCTGAGGCATTCTACGGAAAAAATCCGCGATCCTTTAACGCCTCATCCGGTGCGGCCCCGTCCGGCAGCGTCCGCCGACTACGGGAAATCCCTCTCAAGCTCGGCGACCGACTGTCGTTACAGTGGGCACCCTTGCACTCGACTGGAAGCGCCATGGACTTCATCCTCAACAGCATCCGCAACAAGCTGCTGATTATCTGCGGGGGTGGCACCGCGCTC
This sequence comes from Azoarcus sp. DD4, assembly GCF_006496635.1. NCBI lineage: Bacteria > Pseudomonadati > Pseudomonadota > Betaproteobacteria > Rhodocyclales > Zoogloeaceae > Azoarcus > Azoarcus sp. DD4. The sequence continues at coordinate 1,414,686 of NZ_CP022958.1, read as the reverse complement.
GTGCTGCTGGCTGCTACCGTCGGCCTCTTCCTCCAGTTCCGCAGCATCGACCAGCTCACCAGCGGCGAACTCGCCGAGTTGCAACGGATGCGCGCGGTAGCGATCGACAGCAAGGTGAACTACTACGACCAGTTGCTGGAGTGGAAGAACACCATCCTGCGCATTACCGACGCGGAAGCCCAGAACAAGCACTGGACCACCTTCCGGACGCTGGAGCAGCAGGTCGAAGACAAGGTCGCCGCCCTGAAGACCGTGGACGTTGCCGAGATCCGCACCCTGGCCGACCAGTTCAGCACGGAGCACAAGGCGCTCGGCGCGCGCTACCAGAAGGCGCTCGACGACTACAAGATCGATTTCAACATCTACGACCTCGAACAGAACGTCCGCGACACCGATTCGGCCTCGGACGCCCTGCTCGACCGGCTGGTGGACGCCATGGTGCGCCACATCGACGCGCAGACTCAGGCCATCCAGCGCAGCTCGCATCGCGCGGTGTTCATCAGCATCGCGCTGATGGCGGCGGCCTGCGCGATCGCCTTCGTCGTCTTCCTGTGGCTGCTGCGCCAGCAGGTCACCCGCCCGGCGGAGGAGCTGGAAGCCAGCCTGCACCGCCTCGCCAAGGGCGATTTCAGTTCGCCTATCCGCGCCCACACGCGTGACGAGATCGGCCGCATCGCACTGAGCGCCGAATCCATCCGCCGCGACCTAGGCAGCCTGATCCAGCAGGTCGCCCGTTCGGTCGAACAGGTGGACAACGCCGCCGGCGGCATGGCCGGCGAAACCCGCAGCGTTGCCGATGCCACCGCCGGCACCTCGGAGATCGCCGCATCCACCGCCGTGACGCTGGAGGAGGTGACGGTGTCCATCCAGGCCATCAGCGATAACGCCGGCCGTGTCAGCGCACTGTCACGCACCGGGCGCGACGAGGCCCGCGCCGCTGAATCACAGCTGGCGACACTCGCGCGGTCGGTGGACGAATCCACCCAGGTGATGAACGCCGTGACCGACACCGCCCGCGCCTTCATCCAGAACGCCGAGAAGATCACCACCATGACCCAGCAGGTGCGCGAGATCGCCGACCAGACCAACCTGCTGGCACTCAATGCCGCGATCGAGGCGGCCCGCGCCGGCGAGCAGGGTCGCGGCTTCGCGGTGGTCGCAGACGAGGTGCGCAAGCTCGCGGAAAAGTCGGGCCACTCCGCCAGCGAGATCGACGCCATCACCTCCACCCTGGGCGAACAGGCCCATGCGCTGGAACAGGCGCTCAACCACGGCCTGCAGACGCTGGAATCCAGCCGCGACAGCATGGCCGGCACCTCGCAGGCGCTGGGTGCGGCCAGTCAGTCGTCTGCCCGTGCGGCCGAGGAGGTCGAGCAGATCAGCCAGGCGGTGCGCGAGCAAAGCGCCGCCAGCACGCAGATCTCGCAACAGGTGGAACGGATCGCCCAGATGGTGGAAGACAGCCACGGTGCGCTCGGCCGCATGACCGACACCGCCAACCGCCTGCATCACCTGGCGGACGATCTCAAGGCTGCGATCGACAGCTTCCGGCTCTAGGAAAGCACCCGCAGCGCAGCAGGAGAAAGCGGACCATCACCGCCGTGCCGCACCAAGGCGATGGCGCGCCCCCTCGGGGCCTGTCGGGCTCACACAACGTAACCCTGCATGCGGCTTTCGATGATGCGCGGGTTGTCGCCGTTGGCGATGCCGACCAGTCCGTCGACGAACATCTCGCGCTGCGCCACCAGGGTCGCGATGTGAGCAAGCAGCTTCTTGGCGATGGGCAGGAACACCAGGTTGGCGGAACCGACGCCGTAGATGGTCGCGACGAAGGCCACGGCGATGCCGGAGCCGAGCTTGGCCGGGTCGGACAGATTTTCCATCACGTGGATCAGCCCCATCACCGCACCAAGGATGCCGATGGTCGGTGCATAGCCGCCCGCCCCTTCCCAGATCTTGGCGCTCTGGCGCAGCTGGGCTTCCCAGGCGCCGATCTCAACCTCCAGCACTTCCCGCAAACGGCCCGGCTCGACGCCGTCGACCAGCATCTGCAGCCCCTTGCGCATGAACGGATCGGGCAGACGGTCCACCTGCGCCTCGAGTGCCAGCAGCCCCTCCTTGCGTGCGACCTGACTCCAGCTCGCAACCTGCTGGATGATGGTGGCGTGGCTGGTGGCCGGCGGGACGAACACCCACTTCGCCATCCGCATGCCGTCCATGAACACCCGCAGCGGGCTCTGCAGCATGACCGCGCCCAAGGTGCCGCCGATGACGATGAGAAAGGCCGTGGGCTGGAGCAGCGAGGCAATGTGGCCGCCCTCCATCGCCTGGCCGACGAGGATGGCGGCGATGCCCAGGGTAAGTCCGACGAGGCTGATGCTATCCATGCAGGTTCAGTCCGGTTGTGGGCCTGGCCGGGGCATCCGAACCGCCGGGCTGTGCAGCATCCAGGCCTGGTTATCAGGCCTCCGGCGCCCGCTTGGGCGGGCGCCCGCGCCGCGCGCCGCCGGTAGCGGGCGTTCGCGCACCGATGACACGCGCACGCAGCCGCGCCACCGCCTGGCTGTGGAGCTGGCACACGCGCGACTCGGTCACGCCCAGCACCTCGCCGATCTCGCGCAGGTTGAGCTCTTCTTCGTAGTACAGCGCCATCACCAGCTTCTCACGCTCGGGCAGGTCGTCGATCGCGCGGACCAGATGGACGCGCATGTCGGCATCTTCGAGCAGCTCGAGCGGGTTGGAACCGTGCTCGCCGAGATGGCGTTCGAGATAGTCCTCGCCTTCGCCATCGGTGAAATCCTCGAAATAGACCAGCTGGTGGCCGCGTGCATCCTGCAGCATGCGCTGGTATTCGGGCAGCGACACGCCCAGCGATTCGGCCAGCTCGGTTTCGCTCGGCGCCCGGCCGTGCTGTTGCTCGAGCTGATGGATAGCCGATTCGATGCGTCGCATGTCGCGTCGCAGGCTGCGCGGCAGCCAGTCGTTTTCGCGCAGACCGTCGAGCATGGCGCCGCGCACCCGCTGCACCGCATAGGTTTCGAACTGCGCACCCAGGCCTTCCTCGTAGCGGCTGATTGCGTCGAGCAGGCCCATCATGCCGTTCTGGATGAGATCCTCGACCTCGACACTGGCCGGCAGCTTGGCCATCAGCTGGAAAGCGATACGCTTTACCAGCGGGGCATAGGCCACCACCAGGTGATTCTTGTCGAGATTGCCCTCAGCGTCGTACATCCAGCTCGCCTGTATCTTTTTGCGGCGGGGACGCTCGCCGGCGCCGCCGTCGCTGTTCGCGGGCGCCCATTTTCCCGCACTGACGCCGGCATTACCAGCAGCATAATTGAATGGCAGCATGCCCTCATGCTCCCGACGTACGATGCCCGCCCGGTGTTGCCAGGCGCCGCAGGAAGGCGGCTTCCGGCTCGCACGGCGGGGTCTGCACGGCCGGCGCCTGCAGCCCGGCGGCAAGATCGTCGCGCTCCACTTCGCCGACGAAGGCGAGCGGCACGCCGACATGGCGGCGCACCAGCGCCTCGAGGCTGGCGAAGAAGGCCGCCGCTTCCGCCCGGCTGCGCGCACGGCAGACCGCGACGTGGAGCGAGCCGGCGCCGGCCGCAGCCAGCTGCTTGATCGTCTGGTAGGCCTCGGTGGCTCCGCTGGCGCTGACTTCGGCCACCAACAGGCGGCGCGGCGCGGCCTGGACAAACGGCGAAGGGTAGTCCGGCGATGCGGCGTGGATCAGCACAAAGCCGGCATGGCGATGCAGCACCCGCATCGCTTCCACCAGGCAGGCACGGCGGGCATCGTCGAGCAGCGGCAGGGCCAGCGCGGCAGCGGCGGCAGGCACGCGCCCCATCAGGCCAGGTACCGGCTGCAACAGTTCGGCCAGCGTAAGACGGCCATCGAGCATCTGCAGTAGATCCAGCCCGGGCGGCAGGCCGAGCACCTCGGCCAGCGCGTCTTCGCCGGTGGCTTCGTCGAGCAGCAGCACACGTTCGGCGCGGCCGGCAATACGGTGCGCCGCGCGCACCACGTTGTGGGCACGCTGGCGCCCCGCGGCATAAAGCGCCACCACCGTCGGCGGTGCCTTGCGGAACAGCCGCCTCAGCCCTGCGGCCTGGTCTTCACGTCGGTCGAGCATGTCAGGCTCCAGTGCCGGCGGCAAGCATGAGGCCGGCCTCGTCCCCGCTGACTCGCCACGGCGACTCCGCCGATTGTTCGCGCAGTGCGCGGTGCAGCAGGTAGGCGCGGTTGGGCAGATGGAGGTCTTCCGGCACGCGCTGGCCATTGGTGACGTAGAGCAAGTCGAGTTGGCGACGCACGGCGACGTCGATCGCCGGCGCGAGCGAGGCCGCCTCGTCCACCTTGGAGAAGATGACGCCGGCAAGATCCGGCCCGGCATAGGCGCGCACCACGTCGTCCAGGGTGTCGCCGCGGCAGGTGGCATTGAGCAACAGCAGGCGGCGCACCTCGCCGGCGCCGCTCAGCATCGCGGCCTGCTCGGCGACCATGCGGTCGCGCTGGCTGACGCCCATGGTGTCGATCAGCACCATGTGCTTGTTGCGCAGTTCGGCCAGGGTCTGGCGCAGGTCGGCGGCGTCGCGCACGGAGAACACCGGCACGCCGAGGATGCGGCCGTAGATGCGCAACTGCTCCTGCGCGCCGATGCGGTAACCGTCGGTGGTAATCAGCGCCAGCTTGCTGGCGCCGTGGCGCACCACGCAGCGCGCGGCGAGCTTGGCGGTGGTGGTGGTCTTGCCGACACCGGTGGGGCCGACCAGGGCGAACACGCCGCCGCGGTCGATGAGGTCATCGTCGGAGGCACGGGCACGCAGTGCGCGGTCGAGCTCGGCACGCACGGCGGCACGGGCCGCCTGCGGGCTGTCGTCCTGGCCTACCGCCTCGGCAAGCTTGCGCGCACTCGGCGCGGAGAAACCGGCTTCGAGCAATTCGCCGACGATGGCGGCGCGGGCCGGCGCCTGGCGGCGCGTTTCGCCCCAGGCGAAACCAGCGAGCTGGCGTTCGATCATGCCGCGGATACCGGCAAGTTCGGCCATCAGCCGGGCGTTGGTCTCCTGCAGTTCACGCACCCGGCCGTCGTCGCGCGGGCGGCTGTCGATCGCCTCGACACGCGTTTGCGGCACCTGGATCGCAGCCGGTTCGGACGGCAGCGGTGCCTCGTCGCGCAGACGCGGCGCGCTCGGCGCAGCCGTCCGGCGGGTCTGCACCGCGTCTGCGCGCAGCATGTAGTCGGCCGTTTCGATGCGCGGCGGGTTGAACGGGCGGATCACCTTGTCGGCAGGGGCACGCGCGGCGGCAGGTGCCTGCGTACGCGGCACGGCGCCGGCGGCGAGCGCCGACAGGCTGACATGGAAATCGTCGTCCTCGAAGCGTGCGGCAGGCTGCGGCCGCGCGGCACGGAGTTCCTCGCGCTCGACGGCGGGACGCGCCACCGGCCGGGCGGCCGGCTGCACCGCGGGGCGGGCCGGGCGCGACGCGCTCTGCAAGGCCCCGACGGCGTCGGCGGGCAGGGCCAGGATCTCGACGCCGCCTTCGACCGCCCGGTTGGACAGCACGATGGCATCGGCTCCGAGTTCCTCCTTGAGCGCACGCAAGGCTTCGCGGGCGGTGGGGGCAAAGTAGCGCTTGACGTTCATGACGATTCTCCGTGCGGCCACGCATTGCGCGCAGCTTTGACAGGATTATCGCCAAACGGCCCTGTCCGCCATGGGGCGAATAAGCCGGCTTTCCCCCGCTTATTCGTGCCGCGGCCGACGCGGCACCGCGCCCGGCATCAGGCAGCCCCGCCCACCATGGCGGTCACGCGGATGGTGCGCGATTCCGGCACTTCGGCGTTGGAGATGACCTTGAGCGTCGGCACCGCGCGACGCAGGAAGCGCGACAGCAGCATGCGCAGTTGCGCCGGCACCAGCAGCACCGGCGGCAGGCCGATGTCTTCCTGGCGCTGGGCGATCTGTGCGGTCTGGCGCAGCAGTGTGTCGGCCAGGCCGGGCTCGATCGCGCCGCCGTCGCTGCCGGCGCTCATCGCCTGCATCAGGATGCGTTCCAGGCCCGGCTCCAGTGCCATGACCTGCACCTCGGCGCTGCCCGGGAACAGGCTCTGGATGATCGCCCGCCCCAAGGCCTCGCGCACCTTGGAGGTGAGTTCGAGCGGGTCCTGGTTGCGCGGCGCATGCTCGGCCAGCACCTCGATGATGGTGCGCATGTCGCGGATGTTGACGCCTTCGTCCAGCAGGTTCTGCAGGACGCGCTGCACCGTCGAGATCGGCAGCAGCTTGGGCACCAGGTCGTCGATGAGCTTGGGCGCTTCCTTGCCGATGTGGTCGAGGAGCGCCTGGGTTTCCTGGCGGCCCAGCAGCTCGGCTGCGTGGTTGAGGATGAGGTGGTTGAGGTGGGTCGCCACCACGGTGCTGGCATCGACCACGGTGTAGCCGAGCGCATGCGCCTGTTCGCGGCTGCCGGCATCGATCCAGTAGGCAGGCAGGCCGAAGGCCGGATCCTTGGTCTCGCGCCCGGTCATCGGCCCCGACACCCGCCCCGGATTGATCGCCAGGTACTGTCCGGGATAGGCCTCGCCGCTGCCGATCTCCACACCCTTCAGCGCGATGCGGTAGGCATTGGGCTTGAGTTCCAGATTGTCGCGGATGTGCACCGGCGCCGACAGGAAGCCGACCTCCTGCGCGAACTTCTTGCGCAGGCCGCGGATCCGCTTCAGGAGTTCGCCGTCCTGGCCCTTGTCCACCATGGGAATCAGGCGATAACCGACCTCAAGCCCAAGCACGTCCACCGGCGCGACATCGTTCCAGCTCGCCTCCTGGGCTTCGGCCTGGGGCTGCGCCGCGGCCTGCTGGGCGGCCGGCGTCGGCGGCGACTCGGCCTCCTCCTGGAGCTTCCTGTTGCGCTGCCAGGCGAGCGCGCCGAGCGCCGACGCCAGCAGGATGAAGACGAGGTTGGGCATGCCCGGGATCAGGCCGAGCACGCCGATGATGCCGGCGGTGAGCGCCAGCACCTGGGGATTGGCGAAGAGCTGCCCGATCACCTGCCCGCCGATGTCGCCCTCGTCGCCGACGCGCGACACCACCAGGCCGGCCGCCACCGAGATGATCAGCGCCGGGATCTGCGCCACCAGGCCGTCGCCGATGGTGAGCAAGGTGTAGGTGTGGGCGGCCTCGCCGGCAGCCATGCTGTGCTGGATGATGCCGACAAAAAGCCCGCCGATGATGTTGATGACCAGGATCAGGATGCCGGCCACCGCGTCGCCGCGTACGAATTTGGACGCACCGTCCATCGCGCCGTAGAAGTCGGCTTCCTGCGCGATCTCCTTGCGCCGGGCCTTGGCCGTCTTCTCGTCGATGAGGCCGGCGTTGAGGTCGGCGTCGATCGCCATCTGCTTGCCCGGCATCGCATCCAGGGTGAAGCGCGCGCTCACTTCGGCGATACGGCCCGCACCCTTGGTGATGACCACGAAGTTGATCAGGGTGAGGATGATGAACACCACGATGCCGACCGCGGTGTTGCCGCCGACCAGGAAGTGGCCGAAGGCCTCGATCACCTTGCCGGCGGCGTCCGGCCCGTTGTGGCCTTCGAGCAGCACGATGCGGGTGGACGCGACGTTGAGCGACAGGCGCAGCAGCGTGGTTACCAGCAGCACCGTGGGGAACACCGAAAAATCCAGCGGCTTCTTGGAATACATCGCCACCAGCATCACCATCACCGACACCGCGATGTTGAAGGTGAAGAAGACGTCGAGCAGGAAGACCGGCAGGGGCAGCACCATCATCGACAGAATCATGACGATGAGGATGGGTGCGGCCAGCTGGCGCAGGTTGGCGGCGGAGAGGAGTTCGCGCAGGTTGAGGGTATTGTTCATGGCGGTTCAGGCGGGCTCAGGCCTCGTCGGGCGATCCCGGGTCCATGCCTTCCGGCACGGTCAGGTCGGTCGGCGTCGAGGGCGGCAGACCACCGCTCTCCATCCAGTGGTTGAGCTGATAGACATAGGCCATCACTTCGGCGACCGCGGTGTAGAGCGCCGCCGGAATGGCCTGTTCGAGCTCGCAGTTGGCATACAGCGCACGCGCCAGCGGCGGCGCTTCAAGCAGCGGCACATCGTTTTCGCGCGCGACCTCGCGGATCTTCAACGCCGTCTCGCCGCGCCCCTTGGCCACCACCACCGGCGCCCCCATGCGGTTGGCGTCGTACTTGAGCGCGACCGAAAAGTGGGTCGGGTTGGTCACCACGACATCGGCGTTGGGCACCGCAGCCATCATCCGCCCGCGCGCCATCTCGCGCTGCATCGCGCGGATGCGGCCCTTGAGCTGTGGATCGCCGTCCTGCTCCTTGGACTCCCGCTTGACCTCTTCCTTGGTCATGCGCAGCCGCTTGTGGTATTGCCAGAGCTGGAATGGCACGTCGAGCAAGGCCAGCAGGCCAAGGCTGGAAGCGATCAGCAGGGCCGTGAAGATCACGGTTTCGGCGAAATCAGGCATGCTGACTTCGAGCGGCTCGATCATCAGGTCGAAGAGATGGTCCTTGTAGGCCCACAGTACCGCTGCGCCGACACCGCCGACCAGCAGCGCCTTCAGTGTCGCCTTCACCATCTCGGCCAGACCGTGCACCGAGAACATCCGCCCCAGCCCCTGGATAGGATTTAGGCGGCCGAAGTTCGGCCCCAGCGCCTTCGGCGCGAACACCAGACCACCCAATGCGATCGGCGAGGCGACCGCCGCCACCAGCAAGGCCAGGAACAGGGGCATGAGCGTCAGCAGGGCGCCCCCCAGCAGATTCTGCAGCTCGGCCAGCATCAGCGTCGGGTCGTAGGCCATCTCGCGCTCGAAGCTGAAGGCCTGCCGTATCAGGGCGAGCATCCGCTGCGCCATCCAGCCGCCCAGCATCCAGAGGGTAACGACGCCGGTGATGGTGACGAGAAAGGTCGACAGCTCGCGCGACTGCGGAACCTGCCCTTCCTCGCGGGCCTGCTCCAGCCGTCGCCCTGATGCTGGTTCTGTTTTCTCGAGATCGCTGTCTTCGGCCACCGCCGGCTCCGGATACGCCGCGCCGGGCCGGGATCAGGCCGGGCGCAAAGGCAGATGCGGCAATTATCGCCGCCCAGCGGCAAGCGTCAGGCGTGGAATAAGCGGGACAAAGCGCCGCAATTCGGCGCCAGCGCGCGGCGGTAAACCCGCCTCAGTAGCCGGCCGGCAGGCGCTCCACACCGCGTATGCTGTCTCCCGCCTTCAGCCCGCGCTCACGGAACCAGCCTTGGTTCATCTCCAGGGCGAAGCGCGCCGCACCGCTGGCGCAGTGGCTGTCCTCGGTCTGCGGCTTCATGTCCTCGATGTTGAGGATGCGCCCGCGCGCGTCGAGAAAGGCCACCGAGAGCGGCAGCAAGGTGTTCTTCATCCACATGCAGTGGCGCGCGTCTTCGGTGAACACGAACACCATGCCGTGCTGCGCGGCCATTTCCCTGCGGTTCATCAGGCCAAGCTGCCGGTTTTGCGGCGTTGCAGCCACTTCCACCTCGATCCGGTACATGCCGGCTGACAGTTCGCTCCGCGGCATTTCCGTGCGCGCCTGGGCTGCCAGCGCCGGCACGGCCAGGGTCAAGGCAAGCAGGACACGCGGCAGGACAGGCAGATGCGTCATGTTCATCTTTGATCCGGGGAAGGAAGAATTGCCGATTCTAGCGCCGGCGGGCGGCAACCGCGCTGCTCCGGGGAGCCGCATCTGGCGGCGCCGGCAGGATCGCCGGCACCTCCCGCCAGGCACCGGGCGCCAGGCCGTCCAGCCGCCAGGGGCCGATCGCAAGCCGGACCAGGCGCAAAGTGGGAAAGCCGACCTTGGCGGTCATCCGCCGCACCTGCCGGTTCTTGCCTTCGCGCAGTTCGAGCTCCAGCCAGGCGGTCGGCACGGACTTGCGAAAACGTACCGGCGGATCGCGCGGCCACAACCAGTCGGGCTCAGCCGCGCGCTGCACGACACAGGGACGGGTGTGGAAATCACCCAGGTCGACGCCGCGCCGCAGCGCATCGAGTGCCGCATCGTCGGGCTCGCCCTCGATCTGGACGAGATAGGTCTTGGGGAGCTTGTGGCGGGGGTCGGCGATACGGTGCTGCAACTGGCCGTCATCCGTGAGCAGCAGCAGCCCTTCGCTGTCGGTATCGAGGCGGCCGGCGGCATAGACGCCAGGAACGGCCACGTAGTCTTTCAATGTCGCACGCCCGGGTTCGCCGCTGAACTGGCACAGCACGCCGTAGGGCTTGTTCAGGAGAATGAGGCGGGGCATGGCGGGTGGCGGGCTGTCTGGCGGAGGCGGTGAGATTCGAACTCACGAGGGGCGCAAACCCCTGCCGGTTTTCAAGACCGGTGCATTCAACCGCTCTGCCACACCTCCGGAAGCGGCGGAGTATATCACTCCGCCCGGCACTGCCAAACGCGCGGCGCGCACGCCCCGCTGCGCGCTCAGGCAAGTTCGAACAGCGCGATCGATTCCACGTGCGAGGTCTGCGGGAACATGTTGGCGATGCCCGCGCCGCGCAGCGCGTAGCCCTTCTCGCGCACCAGTACCGCGGCATCCCGCGCCAGCGTCGCCGGATTGCACGACACATAGACAATGCGCGGCGGCAGCTGCGCCGGTCCGAGCGCCTTCACCACCGCGATCGCGCCTTCGCGCGGCGGATCGATCAGCAGCTTGTCGAGACGACCGAGCGCGGCCAGACTGTCTTCGGTCGCCTCGAAGAGATTGGCCGCGTAGAACTCGCTGCATTCCGCCACGCCATTCTTGCGGGCGTTTTCCAGCGCACGCGCCACCAATGTATCGCTGCCTTCCACTCCGACCACCGTCGCCCCGCGCCGCGCGATCGGCAAGCTGAAGTTGCCGAGGCCACAGAACAGGTCGGCAATTCGCTCGCCCGGCCGAGGATCGAGCAACTGCATCGAACGGCGGATCAGCAGGCGGTTGATCTGCACATTCACCTGGGTGAAGTCGGTGGCGCGGAAATCCATGCTCACATCGAATTCCGGCAGCGTGTAGGCGAGGCCCGGGCCATCCTTCGGATGCAGCGGCCGGATGGACTCGGGCCCGCCGGGCTGCAGCCAGACCTGGACGCCCTCGGTATCGGCAAATGCGGCGAGCCGGGCTTCATCCCCGCTCTTGAGCGGCAGCAGGTTGCGGAACACCAGCACCGTGGTGTCGTCGCTCACCGCCACCTCGATCTGGGGCAAGCGATCGGCAATCGACAGCCCGGCGACGAGCATCTTCAATTTCGGCAGCATGGCCGAGATGTGAGGCGGCAGCACGTCGCACGACTGCAGATCGGCGATGTAGCTGGAGCGGCGCTCATGAAAGCCGATCAGCACCCCACCCTTCTTCGGCACCAGGCGTACGCCGAGCCGGGCTCGGTAACGGTAGGCCCAGGCGGGGCCGTGGATCGCGGGATAGATGATCTGCGGCCTGACCTTGCCGACGTGCCACAGGGCGTCTTCGAGCACGCGCTGCTTGGTCGCGGCCTGCGCCACCGGATCGAGATGCTGCATGGAGCAACCGCCACAGGTACCGAAATGACGACAGCGCGGTGTGACCCGTTGCGCGCTGCGCTTGATGATGCGAAGGGCTTCAGCCTGCTCGTAGGTGGGCCGGCTGCGATGCACCTGATACTCGACGGTCTCACCGGGCAGGGCGCCCTCGATGAAGATTGCCTTCCCGTCCACCCGGGCAACGCCGCGACCTTCGTGATCCAGCGATTCGATGACAGCAACCGGCATGGCACTTCCCGCCGCAAAAGCCCGCGATTCTACCGCCAAGACCGGCGCCCGCGCGATTTCAGGCACAGTCCGCGCCCGTATAATCGCGCCCATGATTACCACCCTGCTCGGGGGCATCACGCCCCGCCAGTTCCTTGCGGAATACTGGCAAAAGAAACCGCTGCTCGTCCGTCAGGCCATCCCCGGCTTCACCGGCGTGCTCGACCGCGAAGATATCTTCGATCTCGCCTGCGACCCTGACGTCGAGTCCCGCCACATCCGCCATCATGACGGCGAATGGCAGCTGGAACACGGCCCCCAGACCCGCGGTCGGCTGCGCGGCAAGCGCGCGCCCTGGACCGTGCTCGTCCAGGGCATCAACCTCTGGTCCGAGGCCGCCGACGAGCTGCTGCACCGATTCGACTTCATCCCGCAGGCGCGCCTCGATGACCTGATGGTGAGCTATGCGGTTGACGGTGGCGGGGTCGGCCCCCATTTCGACAACTACGACGTCTTTCTCCTCCAGGGCATCGGCAAGCGGCGTTGGCAGATCGCCGACCAGGAAGACCGCACACTGGTCGAAGGTGCGCCGCTGCGCATCCTGCAGAATTTCGCCCCCGCCCACGACTGGGTTCTCGAACCGGGCGACATGCTCTACCTGCCACCTCACTGGGCGCACAACGGCATTGCCGTGGGCGAATGCACCACCTACTCGATCGGTTTCCGGTCGCCGACCGCACAGGAGCTGGGCACGGAATTCCTTGGCTGGATGCAGGAGCGCATCTGTCTGGACGGCCTGTACGCCGATCCGGACCTCGCCCTGCAGGACAATTCTGCACAGATAGGCCCTTCCATGATCGACCAGATCCAGCGCATGATCGCTGGCATCCGCTGGTCCCGCGACGATATTGCCGCCTTCGTGGGCCACTACCTCACGGAACCCAAGCCCAATGTGTTCTTCGATCCCCCCGCGGCGCCCTTGTCCCGCGCGGCTTTCAAGCGTGCGCTGGTCACGCGCGGCTTCCGGCTGGATGCGCGTTCGCTGCTGCTGTGGTCCGAAGCGGGCTTCTTCCTCAACGGCGAAGCAATTGCAGTCGAGCCCGAGTGGCGGGATACGCTAGCCGCACTGGCTCACGCCCGACGGCTGCCGGGTCCGCTGGCGCCGCCGGCCAGCCTGGTCGACACGCTGTACGACTGGTACTGCGACGGCTTCGGTCAGCCGCTGTAAAGTGGCTTGCAAGAAATCGTGACGCCAATGGCCTGAACCGCCACGCCTTCGACATGCACAAGAATGAGGCATTGCAGCACCGGATTGCGGCAAGCGACGCAAATGGCGACCACGTAGCCATCGAATCGCCAGTGCATTGCAGCAAAACCCGCGCAGATACACGTACTGGCAATAGCACAAGGCAACGTTTGGTTACGGTGCAATGCACCAAACTGGTGGCTGCCCTTCATCGGCGCATGTTAACATTCGGACCGGATTGACACTCGAACGAGCTTCATCGGTGTCCTCCGGCTCCTGCTGTCCCCACCCCACGAACAAGGAAAATAGAACATGAAGCACTCTCTTCTCGTCGCCGCCCTCGTCGCTCTCGCCGTGTCCGCTTGCGGCAAGAAGGAAGAACCGGCACCGGCCGCAACCACCGCGCCGGCCGAACAAGCTGCTCCTGCTGCGGCTGCTCCAACCGCCCCCGCTGAGCAAACTCCCGCTCAAGGCGCTGCCGAAGCCGTGAAGGAAGCCACCGAAGCCGCCAAGGATGGCGCTGCCGCCACCGTGGAAGCCGCCAAGGAAGGCGCTGCAGCTGCCGCCGACGCCGTCAAGGACGCCGCCGAAGCCACCAAGGAAGCCGTGCAGAAGTAAGACTTCCGCACGTGCGCAAAAAAAGCCGGCATCTGCCGGCTTTTTTATGCCCGAAGCTGTCGGGCGGAATACCGATCACACGCAGACCTGCCGTCCGCAATGTGGTGCGACCGGCAGCAGTACGGAACCAACCCGACCGCCGCCGGCCAACCAATTACTTCAGCTCGGCCTGTAGCAGCCCGAGCATCTTCCTGGCCGTATCCGAACTGTCGGCACCGCCTTCCCGGGTGAGCACGTTGACGACGGCCGCATCGCCCTGCCCCTTCACCTGCAGGCGGTACTCGCTGCCGCCCTGGGCCGGCTTGTCGCTCCCACGCCAGAACGCCAGCTTGGAAAGGAAACCCTCGCTGCTGGCCTTGCCGCCATTGTCGGCCTCCGGGTCGACGTAACGGACGTAGTACAGACCCTTGGCGCGGTCGCGATCTTCGACGGTGAAACCGATACGGTCCAACGCCAAGCCGACGCGCCGCCAGGCGCGATCGAACGGCTCTTCGATCGTGAGCGAAACCACGCCAGCACCGGCGGATATCTTCGCCCGCTCGGTAGCCGGCGCGACCGCGAGCGCGGCCTGAGCACGCGCCTCGTCGGCACCGAGGCGGACCATCAGGCGGCGCAGCATCTCGGCTTCGAGTTCGGGATTGGCCGGACGCGGCTGCCAGATGGTCGTGTCCTTGGCCTCGGTCGGGTAGATTTCCATCATGCCGCGGTGGCTGATGTAGATCTCGACCTGCCCCGTTTCCTTGTTGGTTTCGATACGCGTCCGGAACTTGTCGCGCTCCGGCGTCGAGAACAGCCCGTCAAGCACCTTGCCAAGCGCGCCGCGCACGAAATCCTGAGGGATCTTGGCACGATCTTCAGCCCAGTCGGTTTCCATCACGCCGATCTCGGGGCTGTCGATATTGAGGATGAAGCCGAGTTCGAGCCAGAACTCCTTCAGTTGCGGCCACAGTTCGTCGGGATTGCCCTGCACGACCAGCCAGCGCTGCGACCCGGCGCGTTCGATACGCATGCGCTCGGATGGCGGCAGCACCTCGGAGGCAGCGCGCACTGCCGGCTGGTTGGCTCGTTCGGCGCTGTAGGCGGAATAGGTTGCCACGCCACGCGGCGCGACGTCAGGAACGGCAAAGCGATCGTCGCGGGTCGGCGCGGTGAGGTCGGGGGGGACTTCGAGCGGTGATACCTGGCGCGTGCTCGCACTCTTGTAATCGATACGCTTGGTCTCGAGCAGAGAGCCCGAGCAGCCTGCCAGCATGAGCGACAGCGCAATAAGGGAAGCGGACGTGCGCGTGGAGCGATTCATGGGGTTCCTGATGTGGGATTGACGGTTCAGGCCTGGATACCGGCCTGGCGCATTGCCTGGCGTACCCGCTCATGCAGGGAGTCGCCAAGCGGGGTCAGCGGCAGGCGGATGCCGCCACCGATCAGACCCATGTGCTCGACGGCCCACTTCACCGGAATCGGGTTGGCCTCACAGAACAGATGTCGATGCAGCCCGACCAGGCGGGCATTGATCTCGCGCGCCTTGATCGCGTTGCCTTCGAGCGCAGCGGCGCACATTTCGTGCATGGCACGCGGCGCTACGTTGGCGGTCACCGAGATGGTGCCGTGACCGCCGAGCAGGATGAAAGCAGCAACGGTCATGTCGTCGCCGCTGTAGAGGGCAAAGCCTTGCGGCGCGCGCTCGATCAGGTCGCAGGCGCGGTCGATGCTGCCGGTGGCGTCCTTCACACCGATGATGTTGGGGATCTCGGCAAGGCGCAGGGTGGTGTCGTTCGACAGGTCGGCGACGGTACGCCCCGGCACGTTGTACAGGATCATCGGGAGCTCGACGGCTTCCGCGATCGTCCTGAAGTGACGGTACAGGCCTTCCTGCGACGGCCGATTGTAATAGGGCACCACGGACAGGTGCGCCACGGCACCGGCTTCCTGGGCGAAACGCGCCAGCTCCACCGCCTCGGCGGTGGAGTTTGCGCCGGTACCGGCAATCACCGGAATGCGGCCCGCCGCATGCTCCACCGCGACCCGGATCAGTTCGCAATGCTCGTCGACGCTCACCGTGGGCGATTCGCCCGTGGTGCCGACGATGACGATACCGTCGGTGCCTTCGGCGACATGCCAGTCGATCAGACTGCGGAGACGGGGGAAATCCAGGCTGCCATCCTCGTGCATCGGGGTGACGATGGCGACAATCGATCCGGTAATCATGGCTCTGGCCGTTACGATAAAAGCTCGATTCTAACCGATCGCCAGAAACCGAACAGAGGCTGAAATGTACGGATAATCTCGTGCTGCAGCCAAGAGGGATATGCCGCGTCCGGCGTACCGGCTGCGCCTGCCGGCGCAGCGACGGTGGCCAGCCCGGAATCTTCAGAGGTCGGCCATTGCCTTGATGTGTGCGACCACCGAGCGCGCCAGCGAGGATAGCGAGTAGCCGCCTTCCAGTACCGATACGATGCGCCTGTGCCCGCAGTCCTCGGCCACCGCCTTGATCTGCTGCGTAGCCCAGACGTAGTCGGATTCGACCAGGCCGAGCGACCCCATGTCGTCCTCGTAATGGCCATCGAAACCGGCCGAGATGAAGATGGCCTGCGGGTTGTGGTTGCGCAGTGCCGGTACCCAGATGTCGCTGACGATCTGGCGGAAAGCATCGCCGCGCGTGCCTGCGGGCACCGGCACATTGCACATGTGCGCCGGCTGGTTTTCCACCCCGCTGTATGGGTAGAACGGGTGCTGGAAGATGCTGGCCATCATGACGCGCGGATCATCGCGGAAGATGTCCTCGGTGCCGTTGCCGTGATGGACGTCGAAATCGACGATGGCCACGCGCTCGAGGCCGTGGGCTTCGAGCGCGTGGCGCGCGGCAATCGCGACGTTGTTGAGGAAGCAGAACCCCATCGCCTTGGCGCGCTCGGCATGGTGCCCGGGCGGGCGCACCGCGCAGAAAGCACTTTCGATCTCCCCCTTGAGTACCAGGTCGGTCGCCAGCACACCGGCACCAGCCGAGCGCAACGCGGCCTTCATGGTGCCCGGTCCCATCGCCGTGTCGGGGTCGAGATGGCGGATGCCGTGCTCCGGCACATTGGCCATCAGCTCATCGAGATAGGCCGCGGGATGCACGCGCGTCACCTGCTCGGTCGTCGCATATGGCGCATCGTAAAACGACAGGTAAAGGTCCAGGCCCGCGGCGATCAACCTGTCGTTGATCGCCGACAGGCGATCGGGGCATTCCGGATGGAAAGTCCCCATGTCGTGCAGCCAGCACTCACGATGTGTGATGAACGCTGTCGTTGTCATATCCCCCCTCTCCTGTCGCGCACGAACTTTCCCGCATAATCCGCTTCCAACCGGGCGATCTTTGTGCCGCCCTCGGCCGCAAGCCCAATGTCCGCGGACCTTTGCGCGAATTTGCGTTGTTTGCTGGCTATTATCACCGCTTCCCTGCCAATTTCACAGTACGCCCCGCCATGCCCCAAAAACACGTCGTTCGCCTGCTCGAAGCGGCCAGCCAGATCATCCTCGGCAAGGAACGGGAACTGCAACTCGCACTCGCCTGCCTGATCGCCCGCGGTCATCTGCTGATCGAGGATACGCCGGGTGTCGGCAAGACCACCCTCGCCCACATGCTCGCCCGACTGGTCGGGCTGCAGCTCCAGCGTATCCAGTTCACCAGCGATCTGTTGCCGGCCGACATCGTCGGCGTCTCGGTTTTTGATCGGGATACCCACAGTTTCCGCTTCCACCCCGGGCCGATCTTCGCCCAGCTCATCCTCGCCGACGAAATCAACCGCGCCACTCCGAAAACCCAAAGCGCCTTACTGGAAGCGATGGAAGAGCGGCAGGTGACTGCGGACGGCACCACGCTCGCCCTGCCCGAACCTTTCTTCGTGATCGCAACGCAGAACCCGGCCCATCAGATCGGCACCTTTCCGCTGCCCGAGAGCCAGCTCGACCGCTTCCTGATGCGAATCCGGCTGGGTTACCCGGAGCCGGCCGCCGAGCGCGCGCTGCTCATGGGCGAAAACCGGCGCAGCCTGCTCGAGCGTCAGCAGCCTGTAGTTACGCCCGGGCAGATGATGGAGCTGCAGGAAGCGGCCAGCCGGGTCACAGTGGCGGAGCGTCTGATCGACTATCTCCAGGCACTGATCTCCGCGACGCGGCAAGCCGCCGAGTTCAACTGCGGCCTGAGCCCGCGCGCCGGCCTTGCACTGCTGGCCGCAGCACGGGCGCGCGCCTTCATCGAAGGGCGCGACCACGTCCTGCCGGAAGACATCCAGACCGTCTTCCCGCATGTGGCCGGACATCGCCTGCATCTGGCCGGCGACGGTCGCAGCGCACCGTCGTCCGTACTCGATGCGCTGCTCCGCGCAGTCCCGGTAAGGTGATGGGGACGTTTGCTGTCCCTTCGGCCACGCTGCGCCGGCAGCTGGACCGCTGGCTGTTTCGCGTCGGCCGGCCCGAAACCGCGCCGATACGCCTGGCCCAGCGTCGCATCTACGTGCTTCCCACCCGCAGCGGACTCGTCTTCGCCGCAGCCCTGATCGTCATGCTGATTGCCTCGATCAACTACGCGCTCAGCCTCGGCTACATGCTGACCTTCCTCATCGGCGGCATCGGCGTCACCAGCATCGTGCACGCTTTCCGCAACCTCCTGCACTTGTCCATCAACGGCGGACGCGCGCCCGCCGTTTTCTGCGGCGAACCCGCCGAGTTCCGCCTGTTCGTCGAAAACGCCCGCAACGAGCGCCGCCCGGCATTTCGCCTGCGCGCGCTCGACGGCCTCAGCACTTTCGATCTCAAGGCGGAAAGTACAACCGAAGTGTCGATCCGATGCACGACTTCACGGCGCGGACGGCTTGCACTCGGACGCACCGTGCTCGAGACGACCTGGCCGCTGGGGCTGATCCGCGCCTGGAGCGTTTTCGTCCCCGACGTCAGCTGCCTGGTCTATCCCGCACCCGAACGGGATGCGCCGCCGCTACCCGCAGACGGTGCCGGCAGCACCAACGGCGGCTCGCGCCCCCAGGCTGGCGACGACGATTTTGCCGGACTGCGTCCACATCAGACCAGCGACTCCCTGCGGCATGTCGCATGGAAGGTGCTTGCGCGCGGCGGCCCGCTGCTGACCAAGCAGTTTTCCACCACGCAGGGGGGAGAGCGCCTGCTCGACTGGCACGCCCTGCCTGCACAACTCGACACCGAGGCCCGCATCGCCCGACTGACCGCCTGGGTACTGGCTGCCGAACGGACCGGGCAGCCGTTCAGCCTGGTGCTGCCGGGAGCAGTCATGCCGATCGGTCGCGGTCCCGGCCATCTGCACGCCTGCTGCAGGCTGCTCGCACTCCACGGACAACGGGATGCAGACAGTGATTGAGCATCGCCTGTTCGCCCGCTTCAAACGACCGAAGCCGCCCGCCCCGCCCCCCCGGCCGCGACGCGACGTCGGCTACTGGCTCATCGCAACCGCCGCAATCACGCTCGCGCCACACGCTGCGCACCTCCCTGCCTGGATCAGCGCGCTATGCGCCCTGCTGCTGGCATGGCGCGGCCTCGCGCTCAACCGCGCCCTGCTGGAGCCCGCCAGCTGGTTATTGCTGGTGCTGGCGATTGCGGCCGGTTTTGCGGTACGCGCGCAGTTCGGTCATTTCTTCGGGCAGGAACCCGGTGTCGCGCTGCTGGCGCTACTGCTGTGCCTGAAACTTCTGGAGCTACGCACGGCGCGCGACGTGCGCGCCGCAGTCTTGTTGTGTTTCTTTCTGCAGCTGGGTCTCTTTTTCGACGATGAAACGCTACCCGTCGCGATTCTCGCGCTCATCGGCACCCTCGCCGCAGTAGGCTGCCTGCTCGCCATCGAGGACGAAGGCGCCAACACCAGAGCAAGGCTGCGCAGCGCCGGCTTGCTCCTTGTACAGAGCCTGCCGCTGATGGCCGTACTGTTCGTGCTCTTCCCCCGCATACCGGCACCGCTGTGGGGGCTGCCGGCAGATGCGAACAGCGGCGTCACCGGCCTGTCCGACACCATGAGCCCCGGCTCCATCAGCAGCCTCGGTCTGTCGGAGGAAATCGCGTTCCGGGTCGAATTTCTCGGAACTGCGCCGGACCCGTCATTGCGCTACTGGCGTGGTCCGGTACTCACCGAATTCGACGGACGGGTCTGGCGGCCGTCGGCTCGCTCGGTCGCGCCCCAACCCGCCTACACGTCGACCGGCCCCCGCATCGATTACCGGCTCACGCTCGAACCCCACGGCCAGCGGTGGCTGCTCGCACTGGATTTTCCGGCCGCCGGCCTTGGCCACATCCGCTACACGAGCGACTATCAGGCGATCACCACGACGCCGGTACGAACCCGGCTGCAGATGGACATCAGCGCCTTCCCGGCCACCCGCGTCGGCATGGAGGAAACGGCGGAGTCCCTGGCGGCAGCACACCGCCTGCCCACAGGAGGCAACCCGCGCAGCCGCGAACTCGCACGCCGGCTCGCCGACGGAGCCCCCTCTCCTGACATCATCGTGCAGCGCACACTCGAACACCTGCGGAGCGGCGACTACATCTACACCCTGCATCCCCCGCTGCTCGGCAACAACGTGATCGACGAGTTCCTGTTCGACAGCCGCCAGGGCTTTTGTGAACACTTCTCGGCCGCCTTCGTTTTCCTGATGCGCGCGGCAGGCGTACCGGCGCGCGTCGTCACCGGTTACCAGGGCGGTGAGAGCAATCCCTTCGACGGCACCTTGATCGTGCGCCAGTCCGACGCCCACGCCTGGGCGGAAGTCTGGCTGCCGGGCCGGGGCTGGATGCGAGTGGACCCCACGGCACAAGTCGCGCCGCGCCGCATCACCGGCGACCTGAGCGCAGCTCTACCGGCCGGCGACGCACGGCCCCTGCTGATGCGTCCCCAGCTGGAGTGGCTGCGCCAGGTCCGTTTGCGCTGGGAGGCCGTTTCTCATGCCTGGGATCGCTGGGTTCTTGGCTACAATTCGGAACAACAGAACGCCTTCCTCCGCCGCCTGGGTCTCGGGCGCACCGACTGGGTCACGCTCGCCGGTCTGATCAGCCTGATCGGCGTCGGCCTCTTCGGCTTGCTGTTCGCGTGGGCGCAACTCAAACGTCGCAACTCGGACCCGCTGGATATGGCTTGGGATGCGTTCTGCGCCAAGCTCGCGCGCGCGGGCCTCTCCCGCGCGGACTGGGAAGGACCACTCGATTACGGAAACAGGATAGCCAGCGCGCGCCCCGAACACGCCGCATCCTTGAGCAGGATCACGCACACTTACGCCACGCTGCGTTACGGTCGACACACAACGGCCGACGACGTCCGCTCACTCGCACGCGATATCGCATCACTCAAACTGAAATGACCCTTCGTACCACAACGCTCCTCGCCGCCTTCTCCGCCTGCCTGTGCGGCAGCGCCGCCGCTGCCGCCTACCCCGACACGGCCGACGGAAAAGCCTTCATCCAGGACATGGCGAGCCGCCATGGCTTCGACCCGATCGCCGTCGAGCAGGCGCTCTCCGTGGCGCGCTACGAACCGCGGGTAATCACCCTGATCCAGCCACCGAGCAAACCCGGGATACGTTCATGGCAGAAATACCGGGCCCGCTTTCTCGACCAGACCCGAATCAGCGGCGGGCTCGCCTTCTGGGAAGAGAATGAAGCGACGCTCGCGAACGCCAGCAGCCGCTTTGGAGTACCGGTCGAGATCATCGTCGCCATCATCGGCGTGGAGACCATCTACGGCCGACAGACCGGCAACTTCCAGACGCTGTCTGCGCTGGCAACACTGGCCTTCGACTACCCGCCGCGCGCCGAGCTTTTCCGCCGCGAACTCGAAAGCCTCTTCCTGCTCGCACGGGAACAGGGGCGCGACCCTGCGAGCTACTCCGGCTCCTATGCCGGCGCACTCGGCTATCCGCAGTTTCTGCCTAGCAGCGTGAGGCACTATGCGCTCGACTTCGACGGCGACGGTCGGGTGGATTTCGACGCGACGCCGGCCGACGCCATCGGCAGCGTCGCCAACTACCTGCATGTTCACGGCTGGACGTCCGGCGCCCCAATCGCCCAGCGCGCCCGGTTCAGCGGCGTGGTCGACACTCAACCGCTGGTAGCCACCGGCATCGAACCGACCCTGAACCCGGAGCAGCTCAGTGCAGCAGGCGTGCTCGCCGCTAACGGAGAGCCGGCCGCCGCGACCGCAACCCTGGTCGACCTTGAAACACCTGGCGCCCCCACAGAATTCTGGTTGGGCTATCGAAATTTCTACGTGATCACGCGTTACAACCGCAGCAGCTTCTATGCGATGGCGGTGTTCGAGCTGGCTGAAGC
Source organism: Azoarcus sp. DD4 (assembly GCF_006496635.1). NCBI lineage: Bacteria > Pseudomonadati > Pseudomonadota > Betaproteobacteria > Rhodocyclales > Zoogloeaceae > Azoarcus > Azoarcus sp. DD4. Next base: position 1,392,743 of record NZ_CP022958.1, on the reverse strand, counting down.
GCTACGCAGCCGTCGCCTGCAGACACAGGCGACCACGGCACAGAACTGAACGTCTAGAAAAGGACGTCGCGGGAAATGCCGCGGCGTTTAAGAATGCGTCGGAGCTGACTCAAGGCCTCAAGCTGGATCTGTCGCACGCGCTCACGCGTGAGCTCGAGCCGTGCGGCGAGTTCTTCCAGGGTCATCAGCTCGCACTCGCCAATGCCGTAGCGATGGCGGATCACCAAGCGCTGCTTGTCGTTGAGCATGTCTATCCAAGCGCGAATCAAACCCTCGATCTCGGCATTGTGGATCTGAGCTTCCGGCGTTTCTGCATGCTCGTCGGCCAACGACTCACCGATCGATAAGGTTGGATCGATGTCCAGTGGCGCGTCGAGCGACGCCGTGTGTTCGCTCAAAGCCAGAATGGCGCGAACTTCCTCGATGGGCTTGTCGAGCCGGCGCGCGATTTCGTCGAGGCTGAACTCGCCATTGGACGCGGCCTCGACATTGCGCTGAGCACGCAACACCTGATTGAGTTCCTTGACCACGTGCACCGGCAAGCGAATGGTGCGCGACTGGTTCATGATCGCGCGTTCGATGTTCTGACGTATCCACCACGTAGCGTAGGTGGAAAAGCGAAAGCCGCGTTCCGGGTCGAACTTTTCCAGTGCATGCATCAGACCGAGGTTGCCCTCCTCGACCAAGTCCAGCAATGGAATACCGCGATTGAGATAGTGCTTGGCAATATTAACGACGAGGCGCAGGTTGCGCTCTATCATCGTCTGACGGGCCGCGAAGTCACCTGCCCGGACCTTGCGCGCGAGACTGGCCTCCTCGTCCGCAGACAGCAGGGGATTCGCCCCGATTTCGTTCAGGTAGATCTGCGTGACGTCGCTGAGGAAGTCGTTCTCGAAAGTCTGTGCATGAGGCTCGGCAAAAACCTCGACCTCCAGCGGGAGATCCGGTTCATGACTATCGAGTTCGTCAGAGCTAACCGGATCTTCCATACGCCTCCTCGTCAGCGTGCAGAAAGGAACTTCATCGGATCCACCGGCCGCCCCTGCTTTCGGATCTCGAAATGCAGTTTCGGTCGGTCTGCATCGGTACTTCCCAACTCCGCGATCTTCTGCCCCTTGGCAACCTGATCGTCTTCCTTCACCAACAGTTTCTGATTGTGGGCGTAGACAGAGTTGTACTCCTGATTGTGCTTGATGATGACCAGTTTTCCATAGCCACGCAAGCCACTCCCGGCATAGACCACACGTCCCGCAGCCGAGGCAATCACCGGATCGCCCGGATTGCCGGCGATGTCGACCCCCTTGTTGGTCGCTTCATTGAAGCCATTCAGGATCCGCCCCTTGGCCGGCCACAACCACTCTGCGTCGGCGGACTCCTGCGCCGGCACCTGTGGCGGCGGGGCAACCTCGGGTTTGACCTCACCAGTTGGTGCCGCATCTCCCGAACGCCTGACCTTGGCCCACACGTCGTCGGAGTAAGCCTGCTTGCCCCCCTTGGGCTCAAGCTTGATCGCACCACCGGTGGCAGGCTGAGGAACGACCGGCATGGCGACAGCCGGCTCGGATGTGATGGGAATCGCCGTCGCCACCGCACCGTTGGCCGTCGATTCCGGAGATACGACACGCAACTCCTGCCCGACGTGGATCTGGTTCGGATTGGTCAGGTTATTCCACGCGACCAGATCGCGAACGCTCTGCCCATGCTGCCGCGCAATCGCCAACAGCGTTTCGCCCGGCTTCACGACATGGACGCCGACACTTGGAACAGCAGCCGTCGCGGGTGCAGGCGCCACGCCGTTGCCGTCGCGGACGGGGACCGAAACACGCGACGCGCACCCTGAGAGCACCGCCACCGCGAGAACAACACCAAGCAGACCAATTCGTCTTTGAGTATGCACTGAACCGTTCATTCCGTACCTGCGAGCAAGGGCACGAAACGCACCGCTTCGTAGCCGCTCTCCCTGAATACATTTCCCTGCCGTTCGATGAGCAGCAGGCGTTGTTCATTTCCCCCCACCGGGATGATCAGACGCCCACCGGGCGCAAGCTGATCCTTGAGGGCCCGGGGGACACCTATGGCTGCCGCCGCAACGACGATGCTGTCGAACGGAGCAGCCTCGGGCAGACCGAGGCTGCCATCAGCGTGTTTCAGCCGAACGTTCGGCAGGCGCAGCGGGCGAAGATTAGCACGAGCCCTGTCAAGCAACGGCCGGATGCGTTCGACCGCGTAGACCTCGGTTGCAATGGAGGACAACACCGCAGCCTGGTATCCGCAGCCAGCTCCGATCTCCAAAGTCCGCCCCAGTTCGCGACCGGCGCGCAGCAGCTCTATCATTCGAGCCACCACATAGGGCTGCGAGATGGTCTGCTGAAAACCTATTGGCAGCGCCGTGTCGTCGTATGCACTGTACGCCAGGCCCTCTTCAACGAAATGATGGCGCGGCACCTGCATCATCGCCGCCAGGGCAACTGAGTCCTGAATACCCTGGGCACGCAGACGATCGACCATGCGAGCACGCGCCCTGGCCGCCTGGGAGCTGTCAGCCTGACGGATGCTCATTTCCCCAGCCAATCGCCGACAGCCCCGATTTGGCCTGTGTGAGTCAGGTCGACCTGCAGTGGCGTGATCGATACGAAACCATTCGCCACCGCGTGAAAATCCGTTCCTTCACCAGCGTCCGCAGCGCCGCCAGCAGCCCCTACCCAGTACACGGTTTCATTGCGTGGGGTAGTGCTGCGGATGACAGGCTCAGCCTTGTGGCGCTTGCCCAGACGGGTGACCTGTAACCCACGCAACGCGCTCTCACTGCAATCCGGCACATTGACGTTGAGTAGCACCGGCTGCTTGAACGGCGCCCGCACGAACCGCTCGGCAAGGCTTCGCGCAACGCTAGCCGCCACAGAGAAATCGGCGGCGGCCTTACTCACGAGGGAGACCGCGATCGACGGGATACCAAGCAGGTAGCCTTCGGTAGCGGCGGCAACCGTACCGGAGTAGATAGTGTCGTCACCCATATTGGCGCCGTGATTGACGCCCGAAACAACCATATCTGGCAGGGTATCCAACATGCCGGTAACGGCCAGATGCACGCAATCGGTGGGCGTGCCGTTCACGAAGTAGAAGCCGTTGGCAGCACGGCGCAAGGAAAGCGGCCGATCCAGCGTCAGCGAATTGCTCGCGCCGCTGCGATCACGCTCGGGAGCCACAACAGTGACATCGCCGACCTCGCTCAAGGCCTCGGCAAGCGCCGCAATGCCGGGAGCGAAGTAACCGTCGTCGTTACTGACCAGGATACGCATCATGAATCCGTACGGAAGGCCGAAATCGGACCCGTCGGCAAGTCATGGACCCACACGACGAGCAAGGGGGAATGGTAGCACAGCCAGCGTAAGCACCCGGTTATGCGGCTGACCCGCATTCCTGGTCAGTTCAGATGCATACAAAAATGGCGCACGGAAAAAAACAAGGCCAATCTTTCGACTGGCCTTGTTCTCGAATCAATGGTCGGGGCGGCGGGATTCGAACTCGCGACCCCTTGCACCCCATGCAAGTGCGCTACCAGGCTGCGCTACGCCCCGACTAAGCGCGCATTATAGCAATTTTTCGATCGATTGCCAGTACCGTTCGCTACTTCCGTTCAACTCTTCAGCGTCGCAAGAACATCCTGGATGCCGGCGCGCAGTTCGCGGAGGCGAACACGGTAGCGCTCGACTTCCTCGACCTCCTCACGATGGAGGATATCCGCCTCACCAAGCCGATTGCGGGCGCCTGAGATGGTGAATCCCTCGCTGTAGAGCAGCTGACGAATCCGGCGAATCAACAAGACCTCGTGATGCTGGTAGTAGCGGCGATTACCCCGGCGCTTCACCGGTTTGAGCTGGGTAAACTCCTGCTCCCAGTATCGCAGCACGTGCGGCTTGACTCCGCACAATTCGCTCACCTCGCCGATTGTGAAATAGCGCTTGGCCGGTATCGGCGGCAGCGCGGCTTCATCGGCTTCAGGGCTGCTTGCTTGCATCGCTGAGTTGCTCCACAGCGGCCTTCAGTTTCTGGCTGGCGTGAAAGGTGACCACCCGTCTTGCCGTGATCGGGATTTCTTCGCCGGTCTTGGGATTGCGCCCCGGACGTTGCGGCTTGTCGCGCAACTGAAAGTTGCCGAAACCGGACAGCTTGACGCTGTCACCCCGTTCGAGCGCCGTCCGGATCTCCTCGAAGAAACCTTCGACCATGTCCTTGGCTTCGCGCTTGTTGAGCCCGACCCGCTCGAACAGCAAATCGGCCAGCTCAGCCTTCGTCAAGGTTACGTTCATTCACCCGCTCCACGCAGTCGCGCGCCGAGAACTTGCTCGGCCTGTTGCACAAGCGCTGCCACAGCGGCATCAACCTCGGCATCTTCAAGAGTCCGATGAGTATCTTGCATCAACACCCTGAAAGCAAGGCTCTTCTTGTCCGGATCAATGCCTTTACCATGATAAAGATCGAACAGCGCAATCTCGCGAACGACAGGCGTTGCCGCCTCGTTCAGCACGGCCAGCATGCGGGCCACAGGCACATCCACCGCAACGACCAAGGCCAGATCGCGCGTCACCGCCGGCATCTTCGACACCTCGGCGCACTCCGGCAGGCACGTTCCAAGAGCAGCCTCCAGTTCCACTTCGAACACCACCGGCGCACTGCCGAGGTCGTACCGCTGCACCCACACCGGGTGAAGCTCGCCGACCAGACCGACATGTCGGCCGTCAAGCAGGACCGCCGCGGCTCGCCCGGGATGCAGGGCGGGATGGGAGACCGGCTCGAAGGCCAGTCGGCGCGGCGCGAACAAGGCTTCGAGATCACCCTTCACATCAAAGAAATCGACCTGTCGGTCCTTTTCACCCCATTGCTCAGGCACGACGGTACCGGCCGCGAGCGCAGCCACGCGCACGGGCTGATGGAAGCCGGACACCGGCGTGCCATCAGCCTTACGCTCGAAACAGCGACCGATCTCGAATACCCGCACCCGGTTCTGCTGGCGCTTGCGGTTGGTCACCAGATTGGCCGCGAGGCCTGGGATGAGACTCGACCGCATCACACTCATCTGGCTGGCAATTGGATTGGCCAGGCGGATCGGGGAGTCGTTGGCGCAGAAATCGCGCTCCCACGCTTCATCAACAAATGCGAAATTGACCACCTCCTGATAACCGCGACCAGCAATCAGGTGGCGCACCGTCCATGCAGACCGTGCCGACTCCGTCCTCTCGATCATCATCAATCCACCCTGGGGTGCGATCGCCGGGATATTGTCGTAGCCGTGCAGGCGCGCCAGTTCCTCGATCAGATCCTCTTCGATCTCGATGTCGAAACGGAACGAGGGCGGCGTCACCAGCAAGTCCGCGCCGTCACGGATGACGCTCAGATGCACCCGCTCCAGCAGGGACTGCATCGCCGCATCATCCAGGCTGATGCCAAGCAGGCGGCGCGCCCGCGCCGGCCGCAGGCGCACCGCCGGACGTACCGGCAGTTGGTCCTGCGCCAAAGCCTCGATAACCGGCCCGGCCTGACCGCCACAGATGTCGAGGATCAGCCGAGTGGCTCGCTCGATCGCAAGCGGAGGCAAAGCGAAGTCCACGCCGCGCTCGAAGCGATGCGACGCATCCGACGAGAAACCGTAGCTGCGCGCACGCCCGGCGATCGCGTCGGGAGCGAAGAACGCGCTCTCAAGAAATACTTCCGTCGTTTCCAGCGTGATGCCGCTTTCCTCTCCACCCATGATGCCGGCCAAAGCCAGCGCACGAGCGTCATCGGCGATCAGCAAGGTATCGGCCGCAGGCGTTATGGTTTGCTCGTTGAGCAAAAGCACCTGCTCACCGTCAACCGGCATGCGGACATGGATTGAGCCGTGCAGACGGGCATCGTCGAACGCGTGCAAGGGTTGACCGAGTTCGAGCATGACGTAATTGGTAATGTCGACCAGCGCGCTAATTGCACGAAGCCCACTGCGCTGCAGACGCCGCTTCATCCAGTCGGGCGTCGGCGCCTTGGCGTCGACACCGCGTAGTATCCGTCCGCAGTACCGCGGGCAGGCATGCGGCGCATCGAGCACGATGCCACGGCGTGCGTCTATCGTCGGGGGCACCGGCGCTATCGCAGGCAGCTGGAGCGGCATGCCGGTAATCGCCGCGACCTCGCGGGCGACCCCTGACAGACTGAGACAGTCGGCCCGATTCGGCGTCAGCTTGATCGTGAAGAGCGTGTCGTCAAGGCCAAGATACGCGCGAATGTCCTGCCCGATCGGCGCCTCCTCGGGCAATGCGAGCAGCCCGCCATGGTCGTCCGAGATGCCGAGCTCGCGTGCGGAGCACAGCATGCCAAAGGACTCCACGCCGCGCAGCTTCGCAGCCTTGATCGCGAAATCGCCCGGCAGCACGGCCCCCACCAGGGCGCACGGCACCTTCATACCCGCCGCCGCGTTGGGTGCGCCACACACGATCTGGAGCAGCTCGCCGACGCCCGCATCGACCTTGCACACCCGCAGCTTGTCAGCGTTCGGATGCTTTTCAGCCTCGACGATACGCGCGACTACGATACCGGCGAATGCCGGCGCGACCGCATCGGCCTCCTCCACCTCGAGGCCAGCCATGGTCAACAGATGGCCGAGCGCCTGACTGTCGAGCGCCGGATTGACGAAGGTCCGCAACCAATGTTCGGAGAATTGCATGTTCGATTACCTGAATTGGCTCAAGAAGCGCACGTCGCCTTCGAAGAACAGGCGCAGGTCATTCACGCCGTAACGCAGCATCGTCAGACGGTCCGGTCCCATGCCGAAAGCGAATCCGGTGTAGCGCTCTGGATCGATTCCGCCGAAGCGCAACACATTGGGATGCACCATGCCGCAGCCTGCGATTTCCAGCCAGCGCCCTTCGAGGGCTCCACTCATGAAGGCCACGTCGATCTCAGCCGACGGCTCGGTGAACGGGAAGAAGGACGGCCGGAAGCGGACCTGCAGATCTTCCGTTTCGAAGAATTTGCGCAAGAAATCCGCGATCACGCCCTTGAGGTCGGCAAAGCTCACCTTTTCACCGACCCACAGGCCTTCAACCTGATGGAACATCGGCGAATGCGTCGCATCGGAGTCGACCCGGTAGACGCGACCGGGAATGATCACCCGAATCTCAGGCATCACCTCCAGATCCGCATGCCGCTTCACATGGTCAAGCATCGTGCGGATCTGCACCGGGCTGGTGTGGGTACGCAGCAGCACGTCGTCACGCCCTTCCAAGTAGAAGGTGTCGTGCATCGAACGGGCCGGATGATTTTCCGGCGTGTTGAGCGCGGTGAAGTTGTGCCAGTCGGTCTCGATCTCGGGCCCATCGGCCACCACGAATCCGATCGAACGGAACAATGCCTCGATGCGTTCGAGCGTGCGGCTGACCGGATGCAGGCCACCTGCAACGGTACCGCGCCCGGGCAGGGTCACATCCAGCGCTTCAGCGGCGAGCTGGGCGAGAAGCGCAGCCTCGCGCAACGCATCGCGACGCTTCTCCAGCGCCGTCTCGATGGCTTCCTTGACACGGTTGATCGCGGCACCGGCCTCGCGCCGCTGCTCGGGTGCGAGCTTGCCCAGCGTCTTGAGCCTCTCCGTCAGCGCACCGCTCTTGCCGAGGTAGCGTGCTTTCGCCTGCTCGAGCTGAGCGCCGTCTGCAGCCGCCGCGAACTCCGCTTCGGCCTGTTGAACCAGTTGATCCAGGTTATCCATTTGCAAGACGTCCGGTATTCAGAAAAAAAAAGGAGGCCAGGCCTCCTTTTTTCGAGCTGCGTCAGCTTACGCAGCGAGTTTGGCCCGGGCTTGCTCGGCGAGTGCGGCAAACGCCGGCTTGTCGAACACGGCCAGATCGGCCAGGACTTTGCGGTCCACTTCGACGGCGGCCTTCTTCAGACCGTTCATGAAGGTGCTGTAGGTCAAGCCCAGCTCGCGGGCGGCCGCATTGATACGGGCAATCCACAGGGCTCGGAACTGGCGCTTGCGCTGACGACGGTCGCGGTAGGCGTACTGACCGGCCTTCATCACCGCCTGTTTGGCGATGCGGTATACGTTCTTGCGGCGGCCGCGGTAACCCTTGGCCTGGTCGAGGACTTTCTTATGACGTGCGCGGGCAGTTACACCACGTTTAACTCGGGGCATTGCGGTCTCCTATCAAGCGTAAGGCAGCATGGCGCGGATCAGCTTCTCGTCGCTGGCATGGACTTCGGTCATGCCGCGCAGCTGGCGCTTGCTCTTGGTGGTCTTCTTGGTAAGGATGTGGCGCTTGAACGCCTGGGACCGCTTGATCCCACCGCTGGCACGCACCTTGAACCGCTTTTTGGCGCTGCTCTTGGTCTTCATCTTGGGCATTGCTAAGACTCCGTGTTTATGAATGCCGTCAGGTAGCGCCAGCAACCGGCACGTTTTACACCTGACACCACTTGTATTCCGCTGCGGGGATCCAACCTTTCGCAGCGGTCTTGCCCGGGTACTGCAAGGGCAATTCCTTCATCGCCAAATCAGCGATTCTTCTTCGGCGCTATCACCATGATCATCTGACGCCCTTCCATCTTGGGCATCTGCTCGACCTGGCCAAGTTCTTCGAGATCCGCCTTCACGCGCTCAAGCTGACGCAGGCCAAACTCCTGGTGCGCCATTTCGCGGCCGCGGAAACGCAAGGTGACCTTGCACTTGTCACCTTCTTCCAGAAAGCGCCTCAGATTGCGCAACTTGATCTGGTAGTCGTTCTCATCGGTACCGGGACGGAGCTTGACCTCCTTCACCTGCACCTGTTTCTGCTTCAAACGGGCTTCGTGGGCCTTCTTCTGCTCCTGATACTTGAACTTGCCGAAGTCCATGATCTTGCACACCGGCGGCTTCGCCATCGGTGCGATTTCGACGAGATCAAGCCCCGCCTCTTCGGCGGCGTTCAGTGCGGCGTTCAGGGAAACGATGCCGAGTTGTTCGCCATCTTCACCGACCAGACGCACTTCCGATGCGTTGATCTCCCCGTTAACGCGCTGCTTCTTGTTATCTTGAGCGATGGTTCAAATCTCCACGAAAACCAATATCAGACCGGACCGGAGCGCGAAGCCAGTTCGCCGTTCCAGCGTTCGATCAACTTATCTAGGGACAGTTGGCCAAGGTCTTGACCACCCCGGACGCGCACAGCCACGACACCCGCGGCCTTTTCTTTTTCGCCGACCACGAGCTGATAAGGTAGCTTGTGCACGCTATGTTCGCGGATTTTATAGTTAATCTTTTCGTTACGCAAATCAGCCTCGACCCTGAAACCGGCCTGCTTGAGCTGCTCGGCAACGTCGGCAGCGTAGTCAGCCTGGCCTTCGGAGATATTCATCACCACCGCATGCACCGGCGCCAGCCACAGCGGCATCGCACCGGCGTAATGCTCGATCAGGATGCCGATGAAGCGCTCGAGCGAGCCGACGATGGCACGATGCAGCATCACCGGATACTTCTTGGTGTTGTCTTCGGCGACGTACTCCGCACCGAGACGTACAGGCAGGTTGAAATCCAGCTGCAGCGTGCCGCACTGCCACACCCGGTTCAGGCAATCCTTGAGTGAAAACTCGATCTTCGGACCATAGAACGCACCCTCGCCCGGCTGGAGCTCGTAGACCAAGCCTTGTGCGTCGAGGGCTGCCGCCAGCGCAGCCTCGGCCATGTCCCACTGCTCGTCGGCGCCGACTCGCTTCTCCGGCCGGGTCGACAGCTTGATCTGTATATCCTGGAATCCGAAGTCGGCATACACCTTCTGCAACAACGCTATGAAGGCCGCCGCCTCGCCCTGCACCTGCTCGTCCGTGCAGAAGATGTGGGCATCATCCTGCACAAAATTGCGCACCCGCATGATGCCGTGCAACGATCCCGACGGTTCGTTGCGGTGACAGGAACCGAATTCCGCCATGCGCAGCGGCAAGTCGCGATAGCTCTTCAAGCCCTGGTTAAAGATCTGGATGTGGCAGGGGCAGTTCATCGGCTTTACCGCGTAGTCGCGCTTCTCCGACTGCGTGGTGAACATGAGATCGGAGTACATGCCCCAGTGACCTGACTTCTCCCAAAGCGAACGATCGACGATCTGAGGCGTCTTCACTTCCTGGTAGCCATGGCGGCCAATGGTCTGGCGAAGATACTGTTCGACCTGCTGCCAGAGAGTCCAGCCCTTGGCATGCCAGAACACCATGCCCGGCGCCTCTTCCTGGATATGAAAGAGATCGAGCTGACGACCGAGCTTGCGGTGATCCCGTTTCTCAGCCTCCTCCAGCATATGGAGATAGGCGTCGAGATCTTCCTTCTTCGCCCACGCGGTGCCGTAGACCCGCTGCAGCATCTCGTTCTTGGAATCACCGCGCCAGTAAGCACCTGCAAGCTTGGTCAGCTTGAACACCTTGAGCTTACCGGTCGACGGGACGTGGGGCCCGCGGCACAGGTCGACGAAATCGCCTTGGCGGTAGAGAGATACATCCTCGCCAGAGGGAATGGAGGCAATGATCTCCGCCTTGTAGTGCTCACCGATCGACTCGAAGAACGCCACAGCCTTGTCACGCGCCCACACTTCACGCGCCACCGGAAGCTCACGCTTGGCGAGTTCGGCCATGCGCTTCTCGATCGCAGCGAGATCCTCCGGCGTAAACGGGCGCTTGTACGAGAAGTCGTAATAGAACCCGTTCTCGATCACTGGCCCGATCGTCACCTGCGCATCGGGGAACAACTCCTTGACCGCATGAGCAAGAAGGTGAGCCGTCGAATGGCGAATGATATCGAGTCCCTCTGCACTCTTGTCAGTGACGATGGCCAGCCCGATATCCGATTCGATCCGGCAGGACAGATCGACCAACCTGCCGTCGATCCGTCCGGCCAGCGCCGCCTTGGCCAAGCCGGCACCGATGGACGCAGCGACGTCAGCCACGGTAACCGGATGATCGAAGCTGCGGACAGAACCATCGGGAAGCGTGATATTCGGCATGATCTCAGGGTCTCGGACGGGGGTTCGACAAGCGGTCGATTGCGTGACAACCGGGCAGGCAAGAACGACGGTGCAAAACGTGGACGAAAAAAAAGTGCGGTCTGACCGCACTTTTTCTTCAAGCAGACTGGCGGAACGGACCTGTTATTTTCCGGCCTTGATGCTAGTTCGGAACATTCAGATCTACTCCAGAAATCTGGTAGGCGCGATTGGACTCGAACCAACGACCCCCACCATGTCAAGGTGGTGCTCTAACCAACTGAGCTACGCGCCTGCTAAGAGCCGCGAATTATAGGCACTTTACGGAACGTGTCAAACGTTTTTTTACTTTTCAGCGCTTCAAACGTGCCACGATGAAGAGAATCACGATCGCCCCGACCACCGCTCCCATGAAGCCCGCAGTTTGCCCTGCGCGATAGATGCCAAGGAACTGCCCGCCATAGGTGGCCAGCATCGCCCCACCGATGCCTAGCAAAGCGGTCATGATCAAGCCCAGGCCGTCACGACCGGGATGCAGCAACCTGGCAATCAGGCCGACGATCAATCCGATGATGATGGTTCCAATGATGGACATGCTCGACTCCTCCGCTGGATGGATGACAACTGCCTGGGGGCATCCGCTCAATCCGCCGGCCAGGCTTCGAGAAAGGCCTTCCAGTGTTCGGCCTCGAAGCGTTCCAGCGTATCGCGCACGACCTTGACCTCCTGCGCCCACGCCAACGCGTCGAGGTGCCCGCGCATGCGCTGGAAGCGGAGATACACCAGGTAGGTATTGACGACGTCGGTTTCACAGTAGTCGCGGATCTCGGCAATCCTGCCCTCCTGCCACGCCTGCCAGACAGCCGAGCCATCCATCCCCAGCTTACCCGGATACCCCATGAGCTTGGCCAACTCGTCCAGCGGCGCATTGGCGCGCGGCTGGTAGAGCGCAAGCATGTCCATCAGGTCGAGATGCCGGGTGTGGTAACGACTGATGTAATTGTTCCACTTGAAATCGCGCGAGTCGTTGTAGTCGCCGTCGCCCAGATCCCAGTAGCGCGGGGCCGACACACCGTGCAGCATGCCGCGGTAATGCAGCACCGGGAGATCGAAGCCACCACCGTTCCACGATACGATCTGCGGCGTGTAGCGCTCGATGCCGTCGAAGAAACGCTGGATGATCTGCGCCTCGGTCGCATCCGGCTCGGACAGCGAGAACACGCGAAACTGGTTGGCGTCGCGCAACGCGCAGGAGATCGTGACCACCCGCTGCAGGTGATGCTGCAGGAAATCGGTGCCATTGCTCGCCCGCCGCTGCTGAAAAGCGAACTCGGCGACCTCGTAGTCCGAAAGCTCCGGCGGTAGATCGTGAAGATTGCGGATTCCGGCTACATCCGGAATCGTCTCGATATCGAACACCAGCACCGGCATCACTTCTTCACCCAATCCTTGCCGCGTTGCACCCACCACCCAGCCTGCGCGCGCTCGATCCAGCGCTGCGCGAACGTGCTGCGCACCTCTGCCTCCCACTCCGGATGGCTATTGGCGCGGGCGATCTCGCGGTACAGCGCCGCCCGGTCGGCGTTCTCCGCTGCGACCAGGGCATTCACCTGGCCGCGCTGCGGCAACGGCACGCCGGACGCGTCGCGCAGGGCGACCGAACCGTCCGCCGCCAACCCGACCGCCCCGGCTGCATACAGCGGCGCCAGCTGGGCATGACGCTGCTGCATCGATGCTTTCAACGCGGTGATCGCCGGCGAATCGATGTCCAGATTGCTCTGGGCGAAGGCATGAGCAGCGAGCACGAGGGCGACAGCCCCCAGCGCTTGGGACAACTTCATGGTTTGGACTCCTCCGTCGGCGACCTCGACGGCACGTCCGGCCCCTCGCGCAATTGCCAGACTTCGTCGATGATGCGATCGGCCGCCTTCTCGGCAGCCGCCGCCGGGAAATAGATGTTGATGGTGACGCAGGCCGAGACTGCGAGCAGCGGCATCAGGACGACCATCGCACGCAACAGGCGAATCATCGATACTCCTGGGCAGTTGGCGAACAGCGGTCGCGGAGGACGCCGCTCAGCGCACGACCGGAGCGACATTCTCGGCCAGCACTCGACGCAGGCGCGCAATCAGCTCCCTCCAGGCGACGTGTCGATTGTAGCCGATGACATCCAGCGCGGGGACGCCGCCGCCCCGCACGATCACGAATCCGCCGTCTGCGCGCTGTCCGTCGATCCCGTCCATAAGACACACATCGCGGTCGAGTACACAGCGAAACCCGATCTCGCTGTAGCCGAAGGTATCGAACAGGCCGAACAGGCCACGCTGTAGCGCAGTCATCCCGCCTGTGCCGCCGAGTGCCCCGATGTTCTGCACCGCACGCTGACTGATGCGCCGCGGATAACTGCCCGCACTGCTGGCGATGCGGGCATCGAAACGGACCGGTTGCCAGTTCGCCAGCTCCAGGCCGCGGATGTCTGCATCGATGTAGCCGGTCATGTTGCCAAAACTGAAGGTCTCGGTCAGCAAGCCGAGATCGAGATGCCGCAGCTCCACGTCGGCGGACAGGTGCGACGCGACGCCGAAAGCCTCGCGCACACGCAGACCGGTCGCCTGCAGATAGCCACCGAACACAGATATCACCAGGGCGCCGTCGAGCGCAATCTCCCCCGGCCGTAAACGCAGGCCGGGCATGGACGCCGCCAGGACGCCACGCATCTCCGGCAATCCGAGCGCTGCGGTGAGCTGCGACATGGAAATCGGCTCGAGCACCACGGCACCGGATCCCTCCCACGCACCCGCATCACGTCGCAGCTTGAGGCCGTCGAGCTCAAGCGCTCCATCGAGTACGGGGATGCGAATGCGATCGAACTGCAGCTGGTCGTCATCCAGGCGGAGCCCCAGGACGAAAGCCCCGAGCGCGAGACCTTGCCAGCGTCCTCCATCGACATCGAAATGCGCCTGCGACCGACAGCCGCGCTGCCATGGCAAATGGCCGCTCACCGGCCCGAAGTGAAGAAGCTCGCCACGATCACGCTCGGCCAGGCCGAGCGTCGCGGCGTCCAGCACCAGATCGAGGCCAGTCAGCATCCCTTCGTCGAACCGCAAGCCAGCACTCAAGCTGCCTGAGAAGTGCAGACGCTCGCCATCAGCCGGTGCCAACGACGGCGCCAGCCAGCGCGGGCCAATCACAGCGAGATCAGCATCGGCCAGGGACAAGGCGGCAGACCGGAGCTTGAACTCGGCAAGATCGACGCGCGCCGAGAAGGCGAGCTGCCGCACCCCCTCAACCGCCAACGAGGCTAGCGCGACTTCGAGGCGCCGGTCATCCAGCCGCCCCTCGGCCCGCAGCACCGGGCCAGCCTCAATGTAGAACGGATGCCAGTAAGCCGCTCCCGCGCGCCACTCGGCATCCGCCGACCAGGACCAGGCACCCTCGTGGAAACGCGCCGCTATCGCGACATTGGCCACGAGCTTTTCCGCGGCTCGCAGGCCGTCCGCCGTACCGAAGCGTCCATCGGCGAGTTCGCCGCGGAGCGTGAATTGCCCTGACGATGCGATCTTTCGGAAACGCAGCTCACCACTGAACACGCCGCCCGCCTGCCACACCTGCAGCGCCGGCAGCCACGCTGCCACCACGCCAAGATCGAGGCGCCCGACCTGCGCCGTCAAGCTCCCGTCCGAGCCCAGACTGGCCCTCAGGCGTATCCCGCCGCCATCGTCGATCGCCACATCGACCGTACGACGCACCAGATCCACCCTCAGCTCAAGCTCGAGCGCCCGGCGAGCGCCTCCCACCCACAAGCGCCCATCACGGCAGCTCACATGCTCGGCCGACAGGGAGGCAATGCCACATTCCAGGCGAAGTCGTCGCAGGCGCTGGCCACCAAATCTGGCCCGCTCTATGCTCAGCCGGGCCCCGCCGCCTGCGACGAAGTCAAGTCGCAGTTCCTCCAGCAGAATCAGCGGATGCGAGATCCGGTCAACACGCAGGGAGACCGCATCCTGCGCCGACGCCAAGGGAAGAACAAACAGCAGCAGCGCTGCGCCGAGCCAGTGGCCGACGCAGCACCCAAGACTGCGCTCAGGCCGGGAACACGCCAGTCGAGAGATAGCGGTCACCGCGATCGCAGATGACCGTGACGATCACCGCATTCTCCACCTCAGCCGCAATGCGCAGCGCCACGTGCATGGCGCCGCCCGAGGAGATTCCGGCGAAGATGCCTTCCTCGCGCGCCAGACGGCGCGTCATTTCCTCGGCATCGGCCTGACTGACGTACTCGAGCACATCCACCCGTGCCTTGTCGTAGATCGACGGCAGGTAGGCCTCCGGCCACTTGCGGATACCCGGAATCTGCGACCCCTCTTCCGGCTGGCATCCGACGATGCGTATCTCCGGATTCTTCTCTTTGAGGAAACGCGACGTCCCCATGATCGTGCCCGTCGTCCCCATGCTGCTGACGAAGTGGGTAATGGTGCCGCCGGTCTGCTCCCAGAGTTCTGGGCCGGTGCCCTCGTAGTGCGCCAGCGGGTTGTCCGGGTTGGCGAACTGGTCGAGGATGATGCCCTTGCCCTCGTCGCGCATTTTCTCCGCCACATCGCGCGCCATCTCCATGCCGCCTTCCTTGGGCGTCAGCACCAGTTCGGCACCGAAGGCGCGCATCGTCTGCCGACGTTCGACGCTCTGGTTCTCCGGCATGACGAGAATCATGCGGTAACCGCGCATCGCCGCGGCCATCGCCAGCGCGATCCCGGTATTGCCGCTGGTCGCTTCGATCAGCGTGTCACCCGGTTTGATGTCGCCGCGGGCCTCGGCATGCACCACCATCGACAGCGCCGGCCTGTCCTTCACCGAACCGGCTGGGTTGTTGCCCTCCAGCTTGGCCAGGATGACGTTGTTACGTCCGGCGTTGATGCGCTTCATCCGCACCAGCGGCGTGTTGCCGACGTAGTCCTCGAGCGTCTTGAATTCCATAAACTTCACGCGTCCGGTTCGATTGAATGATGGTAATCCCTGACACGCGGTTTCGAAAACGCGTGTCGCCGGGAAGTGATGCAAGCCACGGGCCAGCGGCTTTCGCGCCTCACCACGCCGCGAAAGCGCGCGAAGCGCCTGTCAAACCTGCCGCAAAGCCCACGCGCCTGTCGGATCCGGAACAGACCGCCGGCTCAGCGTCGGCCGATGCCGTGATAATCGATACCGGCCGAACGCATCACCGCCGGGTCGTACATGTTGCGACCATCGAAAACCACCGGCTGGCGCAGACTGCTGCGGATACGTTCGAAATCCGGACTGCGAAACTCCTTCCACTCCGTCACGATGACCAGTGCGTCGGCACCATCGAGTGCCTCCATCGGGCGCTCGACGTAGCTTAGACGCGCCTCGTCGCCGAAAATGCGGCGCGCCTCGTCCATCGCCACCGGGTCGTAGGCTTGTACCGTCGCTCCCCGACGGAAAAGCTCGGCCAGGATGACCCGGCTCGGCGCCTCGCGCATATCATCGGTATTCGGCTTGAACGCAAGTCCCCAGACGGCGAAGTGGCGACCGGACAAGTCCTCGCCGAAGCGCGCGACGATCTTGTCGACCAGGCGCAGCTTCTGCGCGTCGTTGGCTTCCTCCACCGCGTTGAGCAGCACCAGGTTATGGCCGTTCTCTTGTCCGGTGCGCACCAGCGCCTTGACGTCCTTCGGGAAGCACGAACCGCCGTAACCGCAACCTGCGTATAGAAAGTGCCAGCCGATGCGTGGATCGGAGCCGATACCCTGGCGCACCAGTTCGATGTCGGCGCCCAGCGTTTCCGCCAGATTGGCGAGTTCGTTCATGAAACTGATGCGCGTCGCCAGCATCGCATTGGCCGCGTATTTGGTGAGCTCGGCACTGCGCACATCCATCACCAGCAGCCTCTCGTGGTTGCGCTGGAAGGGGCCGTAAAGCTGTCGCATGAATTCGATCGCACGCTCGTCCTCGGCGCCGACGATGATGCGGTCGGGCCGCATGAAATCCTCAACCGCGGCCCCCTCCTTCAGGAATTCAGGGTTGGAGACGACGCTGAACGGAAGTTCGCTGCCACGCGCCGCCAGTTCCTCGGCAATCGCCGCCCTTACCTTGTCGCCAGTGCCGACCGGTACCGTGGATTTGTCCACGACCACACGGTAGGCGTCCATGTGGCGGCCGATATTGCGGGCAGCGGCGAGCACGTACTGCAGATCGGCCGATCCATCTTCATCCGGCGGCGTACCGACGGCGATGAACTGGACCGTGCCATGCCGTGCGGCACGCTCGACATCGGTGGTGAAGGACAGGCGGCCGGCGGCGACGTTGCGCCGAACCACCTCCAGCAGGCCCGGTTCGTGAATCGGGATCCCTCCCTGCTCGAGCACGCGGATCTTGGCGGGATCCACATCCAGGCACAACACATCGTTGCCGACGTCGGCAAGACACGCACCGCTTACCAGCCCGACATAGCCGGTCCCGACTACAGTAACCTTCATGAATCCCCCGATTCTCGATGTATTCCGTCGTCCGGGCATGCACCCGTTGGTTCACTCTGAGGCAGTAAGATGACAGGCGGCGAGGCCCCTCAGGGCTCGAGATCGAACTCTTCGGTACGCCGCGGCGGGTAAGTTTCCCAACCACCGCAGGCGGGGCAATGCCAGTGGAACTGCCGTGCCTTGAAGCCGCAGGCGTCGCAACGGTAGCGCGCCACCTTGCGCGTATGGCCATGAATGAGTTGCTTGACCAGCTCGATGTCGCCGCGCTGCTCGGCCGGCGCGGCCAACAGAGCCGCCTCGAGCAGCTTGTCGAGTCCAAGCAGTGTCGGATTGCGTCGCAGTTCCTCGCGCACCAGATCGTAGGCGGCCTTGGGCCCGAGCTTCTCGATCTCCCACTGGAAGAGTTCATCGAGCAGATCCAGCGACGCATGGCGCTCCAGCCACGACCTCAGCAACATGTGGCCTTGCTCGACCCGGCCGAGCCGACCGTAGGCGTCCATCACCCGCTCGGCGGCGAGCGCGAGGTAGACCGGATCCTGGCTCTCGATGCGCTTCCACGCTTCCAGCGCCTCTTCGTCCTTGCCCTGAGCGGCAAAAAGGTCGCCTTCGATCAGGCTTGCCCGCACGCAGCGGCGATTGATCGCAAGGGCTGCATCCACGTGGCGACGCACCTCGTCGAAGCGGGAGTTCGCCAGCGCGGAAGTCGCCAGTTCGCAATGAAAGCTTGCGACATCCTTGCGCCACATCACGCCCTCGTGGTCGGGCAGGGCAGCGGCGACTTCGATGGCTTTCACCCAATCCTTTTCCTGCTGGTAGATCTCGAGCAAATAGCGCAACGCAACGTCGTCCGCACGGGTGCCGCGCAGCTTCAGGAACACCGCTTCAGCGCGGTCGAGCAGGCCGGCCTTGAGGAAGTCCTGACCGAGTTCCCCCAGCGCCTGCAGACGCTGGTCTTCGGAAAGGTCATCGCGATCGACCAGCAGTTGATGGAGACGGATCGCCCTGTCGGTCTCCCCCCGCCGCCGAAACAGGCTGCCGAGGGCGAAATGCAGCTCGATGGTCTGAGGGTCGATGCGTACCGCCTCGATAAAGGAGTCGATCGCCCTATCCGGCTGCTCATTGAGCAGGAAGTTCAGACCGGCCAGATAGGAGCGCGGCAATGCCCTCGACTCCTGCACAACCTGGCGGATGTCGATACGCGCGGCCAGCCAGCCGAGCGCAAAGAAAAGGGGCAGCGCGAGCAGCCACCAGAACTCGATTTCCATATTCTTCTTAAAGGGTTTCCGGTGCCTGGGCCACGGCCGTCGGCGGAGCAGCATCCGTCGGCGCCCGTTCCGCACGTGCGAGCTGCTTGCGCAGCCGCGATATCTCGCGTCGCTGTCGCAGCAGAGAGGCAAAAGTCGCCGTCACGCCGAGCAGCGCACCAGCGGAAAAGCTGACGAGGATGACGAACACCACGGGCAGCTGCCACTCCCCGCCAAAGAAGAATCTCAGGCTCGCGAGATGGTCATTCTTGACCGCGAACCCGAAGAGCAGGAAGAACAGCAGGAAGCGAAGCAACCACATCACGATGCGCATGGGTCGGCATTATCTCCGAGCAGATGGCAAAAAAGAAGGCGGCCTAAGCCGCCTTCCACATCCGATACATCCGATTACCGTGCGGTCATCCGCTGATATCGACACGCTCCCGCAATTCCTTGCCCGCTTTGAAGTGCGGAACGTATTTCTCAGGAACGTGCACCTTCTCGCCGGACTTGGGATTACGCCCGACGCGAGGCGGTCGGTAATTAAGCGCAAAGCTTCCAAAACCGCGGATCTCGATACGATCCCCACGCGCCAGGGCGTCGGACATCGCATCGAGGATCATCTTGACCGCGTAATCGGCATCCTTTGCAACCAGCTGCGGAAAACGTGCCGCAAGCTGAGCAATCAGCTCCGATTTGGTCATGATCGGCCAGATTACTGCTTTTGCTCGTTCAGCTTGGCCTTGAGCAGCGCACCGAGGTTGGTGGTACCGGAGGCAGCGGAGCTCTCCGAGGCCAGCTTCTGCATGGCTTCGGACTGTTCGGCCTGATCCTTCGCACGGATGGACAGGTTGATCGAGCGGGTCTTGCGATCGACGTTGATGATCATCAGCTCGAGCTCGTCGCCTTCCTTGAGCATCGTGGTGAGGTCGTCGACACGGTGCGGAGCAGCTTCGGAAGCGCGCAGGTAACCTTCAACCTCATCACCCAGACCGATCACGGCGCCGCGGGCATCCACCGACTTCACGGTACCGCGCACGAGGCTGTTCTTCTCGTGGGTGGCGATGAAATTGGTGTACGGATCGCCTTCGAGCTGCTTGATGCCCAGCGAGATGCGCTCGCGTTCGACGTCGATGGCCAGCACGACGGCCTCGACCTCGTCGCCCTTCTTGAACTTGCGCACGGCGTCTTCGCCGGACTCGCTCCAGGACAGGTCGGACAGGTGAACCAGGCCGTCGATGCCGCCATCCAGGCCGATGAACACGCCGAAGTCGGTGATCGACTTGATCTGGCCGCGAACCTTGTCGCCCTTCTTGTGGTTGATCGCGAAATCGTCCCACGGGTTGGAGGCGCACTGCTTCATGCCCAGGGAGATACGGCGACGGTCTTCGTCGATCTCGAGGATCATCACTTCGACCTCGTCGCCCAGCTGGACAACCTTGGTCGGGTGGATGTTCTTGTTGGTCCAGTCCATTTCGGACACGTGGACCAGACCTTCGATGCCCTGCTCGACTTCAACGAACGCGCCGTAGTCGGTGATGTTGGTGACCTTGCCGAACAGGCGGGTACCCTGCGGATAACGGCGGGAGATGCCGACCCACGGATCTTCGCCGAGCTGCTTGAGGCCCAGGGAAACACGGTTCTTTTCCTGGTCGAACTTGAGCACCTTGGCTTCGATTTCGTCGCCGACGTTGAGCACTTCCGACGGGTGACGCACGCGACGCCAGGCCAGGTCGGTGATGTGCAGCAGGCCGTCGATGCCGCCGAGATCCACGAACGCGCCGTAGTCGGTGATGTTCTTGACCACGCCCTTGACGACAGTGCCTTCCTTGAGGTTTTCAAGCAGCTTCTGACGCTCTTCGCCCATGGACTCTTCGAGCACGGCACGGCGCGACACGACCACGTTGTTGCGCTTGCGATCGAGCTTGATGACCTTGAATTCGTATTCCTTGCCTTCGTACGGCGAGGTGTCCTTGACCGGACGCATGTCGACCAGCGAACCCGGCAGGAAGGCACGGATGCTGTTGGTCATGACGGTGAGGCCACCCTTGACGCGACCGGAAATCACGCCCTTGACCAGCGTACCTTCGTTGAGCGCCTTCTCGAGGTCGTTCCAGGCGGCGATGCGCTTGGCCTTGTCGCGCGACAGGCGGGTTTCGCCGTAGCCGTCTTCCAGCGCTTCGATGGCGACGTGGATGAAGTCGCCCGGATTGACTTCGAGTTCGCCGCGGTCGTTGCGGAACTCGTCGAGCGGGACGTAGCTTTCGGACTTCAGGCCGGCGTTGACGACGACGAAGTTCTGGTCGATGCGCACGACTTCGGCGGTGATGACTTCACCGGTGCGCATTTCTTGAAGGGCAAGGCTTTCCTCGAAAAGGGCGGCAAAGCTTTCTTCGAAGGAAACAGGGGTGGCAGTGGACATAAAGGAAAGAACCCGGCACCGGCCCGAAGGACGGCGTTCAGTGATAATTGAAAAAAAGCACGCGCAGAGCACCTGCTCCCGCATGCGACGCTTCGGCCGTTGGCGGAGCGCTCAGCGCCCCGCAAGCCCCCGTTCCCGAACACGATCGAGCACGAAAGCAACGGCCTGCTCGGCATCCATGGAGGTCGTATCGAGCAAGGCCGCATCCGGCAACTTCTGCAAGGGTGCAACGGCACGGGCCGCATCGCGCGCATCCCGCTCCCGCAAATCCTGCATAAGGCTTTCCATGTTAGCAGGCAAACCCTTGTCGATCAACTGCTTATAACGGCGTTCGGCACGCGCCTCGACGGAAGCGGTAAGGAAGATCTTCACGGAGGCATCGGCGAAGACCACCGACCCCATGTCGCGCCCCTCGGCAACCAGACCCGGCCCCGCGCGGTAGTCGCGCTGGCGGTCGAGCAGCGCGGCGCGCACCGCAGGCAGCACCGCAACCTTGGACGCGCCACTGGAACACGTCTCGCTGCGGATGACGTCCGTAACATCCTCCCCCTCAAGCCAGACCCGCTCCTGCTCGAAGCGCGCCGGCAGGGCTGCTGCAATCGCAGCCACCCGCTCTTCGTCCCCCAGATCCACCCCGGCGCGCAGCGCGGCGAGCGCCACGATGCGGTAGAGCGAACCGCTGTCGAGGTGATGCCAGCCCAGCGCCTCGGCCACGCGCGCGCCTACCGTGCCCTTGCCGGACGCCGACGGGCCGTCGATCGCGACGACCGGCACCGGCGCAGCGACCTCGCCGAACACCTGGAAATAGGTCGGGAAGGTCTTGTTCACGCACTTTGGGTCGTTGATGCGCACCCGGCAGCCACCCAGGCTCACCAGGGAAAAGCACATCGCCACGCGGTGATCGTCGTAGGTATCGATCGCCGCCGGGCGCAGGCTTTGCGGCGGAACGACCTTGAGGTAGTCGGCGCCCTCTTCCACCTCCGCGCCGACCTTGCGCAGTTCGGTCGCCATCGCCGCGATCCGGTCGGTCTCCTTGACGCGCCAGCTCGCGATGTTGCGCAGCACGCAGGGTCCGTCGGCGAACACCGCCGCCACCGCCAGCGTCATCGCGGCATCCGGAATGTGATTGAGATCGAGATCGAAGGCCTTCAGACGCCCGCCCTCGGGTGCCGACGCCTCGATCCAGTTGTCGCCCAGTTCTATGCTGGCGCCCAATTGCGCAAGCGCATCGGCAAATCGTACGTCGCCCTGGATGCTGTTCCGCCCCACGCCTTCGACCCGCACCGGCCCGCCGCCGATCGCACCCGCCGCCAGGAAATAGGACGCCGAGGACGCATCGCCCTCGACGAAAAGCGTACCCGGACTACGGTAGCGCACGCCGCCCGGCACGGTGAAACGCTGCCAGCCCTCGCGCTCGACCACCACGCCGAAGCGCGCCATGAGGTCGAGCGTGATGGCGATATAAGGCTTGGAGATCAGCTCGCCGACCACCTCGATCGAGGTCTCGACGCCCGTCAGCGGCAGGGCCATCAGCAGTGCCGTGAGGAACTGGCTGGACACGTCGCCGCGCACCTTCAGCACACCGCCAGGGCGGATCGCCGCCGGACGAATGTGGAGCGGCGGGTAGCC
Source organism: Azoarcus sp. DD4 (assembly GCF_006496635.1). Lineage (NCBI taxonomy): Bacteria > Pseudomonadati > Pseudomonadota > Betaproteobacteria > Rhodocyclales > Zoogloeaceae > Azoarcus > Azoarcus sp. DD4. Next base: position 1,369,990 of record NZ_CP022958.1, on the reverse strand, counting down.
CTCGTTGCCGGTGTATTCGATATCGGCACCAGCCTGCCGCAGAGCATCCACCAGATCGCCGATCGGGCGCTCGTGCATGCGCGCCACGCCCGAAAGCATGTACTCGCCACCGGACAGCGCCAGCGCTGCCGTCAGCGGCCGGAAAGCCGTGCCGGCGTTGCCAAGGAACAGATCGGCTGACTTCACCGGGAAGGGGCCACCGACACCTCGCACGCGATAGTTGTCGGTGTCGCCCTCGCGCTCCCACTGGACGCCGAGCGCACGCAGCGCGTCGAGCATGCGCTCCACGTCGTCGGAGGCCAGCAGGTCGCGGATGTCGGTCTCGCCTTCGGCGAGCGCCGCCAGCAACAGGCTGCGGTTGGAAATGCTCTTGGAGCCCGGCAGGCGCACCCGCCCACGGGCACCGAGCATGGGCGGCAAATCGAGAAATTCCATGATCATTCTGCAGTAGAAGTGGGCGAAAACTGTGCCGCCCAGGCATTACGGGCGCGCTGCGCCTCGTCGAACAGCTGCTCGAGTCTCGCCCCGTCGCCGGCCATGAGAAGCGCGCGCAGATAGGCAAGCTCGGCGAGGTACTGGTCAAGCTCGGCAAGCAGCGCCTGCCGGTTGGCGACGCAGATGTCGCGCCACATTTCAGGGTGACTGCCGGCAATCCGGGTAAAGTCGCGGAATCCGCTGGCAGCGTGCGAAAACAGCAGCTCGGCGTTCGCACGACCAGCCAGATCGTGCACCAGGCCGAAGGCAAGCAGATGGGGCAAGTGGCTGACCGCGGCGAACACGCGATCATGCTCCTGCGGCGCCATATCCACTACCGTTGCTCCGCAGGCCGCCCACGCCGCGCGTACGCGCTCGACAGCGGCGGGGTCGTTTTCCGGCAGCGGCGTGACCACGACCTTGCGACCGACGAAAAGGTCGGCGAACGCGGCATCCACCCCGCTCTTCTCGGCACCGGCGATCGGATGCGCAGGCACCGCCCGCGGCAGTTGGGCGTCCAGCCGGCGGTAGATGGCCTCGATCACGTCGCGCTTGGTGCTGCCGGCGTCGGTCACGACGGTGTTCGGCCCAAGATGCGGCGCCATCGCGCTCATGATGGCGTCGAGCTGACCGACAGGGGTCGCCAGCAGCACCAGATCGGCGCCATCGAGCGCCGTCGCCCAGTCGGTGGCGATCTCGTCGATGACGCCGAGTTCGAGCGCCCGTTCGAGCGATGCCGGCTTGCGGCCAACGCCGACGATGTGACCGACCGCGCCGCGCCGCCGCAAGGCGAGCGCGAACGAACCGCCGATCAGGCCGACGCCGCAGACCACCAGTTTGCCGATCAAGGCCATGCCGTACCCCGGTATGCGTCAGGCCAGCGCCTGGCGCAGCGCCTCGATGAAGCGGGCGTTCTCTTCGGGCAGACCGACCGACACCCGCAGCCATTCGGGCATGCCGTAGCCTGCGATCGGCCGGACGATCACACCTTGCTCGAGCAGGCTCCGGTTCACGGCCACGGCATCGCCGACCTTCACGGTGACGAAGTTGCCGGAAGACGGAATCCACTCCAGGCCGAGTTCGGCAAAGGCCGCCGTCAGCTGGGCCATGCCGCGCCGATTGACATCGGCGCTGCGGGCGACGAACTCGTCGTCGGTCAACGCCGCTTCGGCCGCGGCGAGCGCCACGCTGGACACGTTGAAGGGTTGGCGGACGCGGTTCATCAGGTCGGCGACGTCCGGATGCGCGATCGCGTAACCCACCCGCAGACCGGCCAGCCCGTAGGCCTTGCACAAGGTGCGCGACACCAGCAGATTGGGGAAGCGGGCGAGCCAGGCGATGGAATCGTAACGCTGCTCCGGCCGCAGGAACTCGGTGTAGGCCTCGTCCAGCACCACCAGCACGTCTTCCGGCACCTTGGCGAGGAAGGCCTCGAGCTCGGCGCCGGAAAGGAAGGTGCCGGTCGGGTTGTTGGGATTGGCAATGAAGACGATGCGGGTGTCGGCTTCGATCGCCGCCGCCATCGCGTCGAGGTCGTGACCGAAGCCTTTGGCGGGGACCTCGATGCAGCGCGCGCCACGGGCGTTCGTCGCCAGCGGATAAACCGCGAAGGAGTAACGCGAGAACACCGCCGAGGTGCCGGGCGAAAGGAAGGTCTGCGCGGCGATCTCGAGCACGTCGTTGGACCCGTTGCCGATGACGAGCTGGTCCGCCTTCACGCCGAACTTGCGCGCCAGTGCCGCCTTGAGCGCGAAGGCGCCGCCGTCGGGATAGCGAAAGGCCTCGCTCAGCGCGGCCTGGGCGGCGTCGCGCGCGCGCGGCCCCATGCCCAGCGGGTTCTCATTGGAGGCGAGCTTGACGATGCTCGCTTCCGGAAGCCCCATTTCGCGGGCCAGCTCGGAAATCGGCTTGCCCGGCTGGTAGGGCGAAATGGAACGGATGTAGGCCGGCGCCCGACTGGCAACGCTCATGGTGTTTCTCCTGCAGGTTCAGATCGCGGCGACGGGGTAGGACCCCAGCACCTTGACGAAGGCGGCGCGCGCATTGAGTTCCGCCAGCGCAGCCGCGACCGGGGCATCGTCCTGATGCCCCTGGATATCGACGTAGAACACGTATTCCCACAAACCACCGCGCGCCGGGCGCGACTCGAGCTTGCTCATATCCACGCCATGGCGCGCCAGCGGCTCCAGCAGCGCATGCATCGCCCCCGGACGATTCTGCGCCGAACACACCAGCGAGGTCTTGTCATTACCGGACGGACCGGCATCGTGACGGGCAATGACGAGGAAGCGCGTAGTGTTGTTGGGATCGTCTTCGATATTGGTGGCGAGCTTGTTGAGCCCGTAGAGTTCGGCCGCCGCTTCGCCGGCGATGGCACAGGATTCGGGATCCTCCGACGCCAGCCGGGCCGCCTCGGCATTGCTCGCGACGGGCACCCGCGGCAGATGCGCCAGGTTGCGGTTGAGCCATTCGTGGCATTGCGCCAGCGACTGCGCATGCGAATAAAGCCGCTTCGCCCCGCCGATACCTTCGGCGCGCGACAGCAGGTTCTGGTGGATGCGCAGCTTGACTTCGCCGCACACCTTCAGCGGGTTGGCCAGCAGCAGGTCCAGCGTGCCGCCGATCGCCCCCTCGGTCGAGTTCTCCACCGGTACCACGCCGTAGTCGGCATTGCCGGCCTCGACCGCGCGAAAAACCTCGTCGATCGAGGCCGTCGGCAGGAAGTTCGGCGCCGAACCGAAGTGCTTGCGGCTGGCGCTCTCGGAAAAAGTACCGGCCGGCCCCAGATAGGCCACCTTAAGCGGACTCTCCAGACCGAGACAAGCCGACATGATCTCGCGGAAGATCGTCTGCACCGCGGTCGAAGGCAGCGGCCCGCCATTGAGGTCGGCCAGCCTGCGCAGCACCTGCGCCTCACGCTCGGGGCGGTACACGTTGCCGTGCTTGATCTCGCCCACCCGCTGCGCACAGCGGGCGCGTTCGGACAGGCGGGCGAGGATCTCCTCGTCGAGGCGGTCGATCTGGTTGCGCAGCTTCAGCAGTTCGTCACTCATGGTCACCGCTCCAGATCAGCCGTGGCGGGCGGCAAAGTCGCGCAGGTAATCGACCAGCGCCTGCACACCCTGCAGCGGCATTGCGTTGTAGATGGAGGCACGCATCCCGCCCACCGTCTTGTGGCCCTTCAGCTGCACCAGCCCGGCTTCCCTCGCTCCGGCGAGAAAGGCGTCGTTGAGCGACTCGTCCTTCAGGAAGAAAGGCACGTTCATGCGCGAGCGGCAGGCGCGGTCGACACGGTTCTCGTAGAAACCGCTGCCGTCGAGATAGCCGTAGAGCAGGTTCGCCTTGGCGATGTTCTGCGCCTCGATCGCGGGGACGCCGCCCTGACGCTTGAGCCACTGGAACACCAGGCCGGCGATGTAGATCGCGTAGGTCGGTGGGGTGTTGTACATCGAACCGTGCTCGGCCACCGTCTTGTAATCGAAGGCCGAGGGGCAATGCGGCGAGGCCTTGCCGAGCAGATCCTCGCGCACGATCACGATGGTGAGCCCGGCCGGGCCGATGTTCTTCTGCGCGCCGCCGAACAACAGCCCGTACTTCGACACGTCGAACGGCCGCGACAGGATGTGCGAGGACACGTCGGCCACCATCGGCACCTCGCCGCGGCCGATCTGCGTCAGATCCGGCTCGAAGGGGTACTCCACGCCGCCGATGGTCTCGTTGGTACAGGCGAACACATAGGCCGGATCGGCCGACAGCTTCCACTGCGCCATCGACGGCACCGTGGTGTAGCCGCTCGCCTCCGAAGTGGCGGCGATGTTCACCGTGCCGTACTTGCGCGCTTCCTTCTGCGACTTGGCCGACCAGGAGCCGGTCACCACGTAGTCGGCGACCTTGTGCTCGCCCATCAGGTTGAGCGGGACGATCGCGTTTTCGCCGAGCCCGCCGCCCTGCATGAAGAGGATGCGGTAGTTGGCCGGCACCGCCATCAGTTCGCGCAGGTCGGCCTCGGCCTGCTCGACGATGGAGACGAACTCCTTGCTGCGATGGCTCATCTCCATCACGCCGATGCCGACGCCATGCCAGTCGAGCATCTCCTCGGCGGCCTGGCGCAGCACCTCTTCAGGCAGTGCGGCCGGACCGGCGCTGAAATTCCACACGCGACTCATGCTTCGCTTCCCTCTTCACCATTGCCTTCTGCCGGCGTATCGCCCGCATCGCCGGACTCCACGCCATCGCCCTCGACTACACCTTCGCTCTCGACCTCGTCGGCCTCGGATTCGGCCACCTTCTCGATCCCGGCCAGGTAGGTGCCTTCGTCGAGGTTGATCAGGGTCACGCCCTGGGTGGCACGGCCGAGTTCGCGGATGTCCTGCACCTTGGTGCGGATCAGCACCGCGCCGGTGGAGATCAGCATCACCTCATCGGTCGGATCGACCAGCACCGCGCCGACCAGCTTGCCGTTGCGGTCCGAGGTCTGGATCGCGATCATGCCCTTGGTGCCGCGGCCATGGCGGGTGTATTCCGCCACCGGGGTGCGCTTGCCGTAGCCGTTCTCGGTGGCGGTCAGCACCGACTGGGTTTCGCCCTTGGCGACCAGCATGGCGATCACGCGCTGACCGTCCTCCAGCATCATGCCGCGCACGCCGCGCGCGCCACGACCCATCGGACGCACGTCGCTCTCGGCGAAGCGCACCGCCTTGCCTGCGTCGGAGAACAGCATCACGTCGCACTCGCCATCGGTGATGGCGACGCCGATCAGGTGGTCGCCATCGTCGAGATCCACCGCGATGATGCCGGCCTTGCGCGGGTTCGAGAACGCCGTGAGCGCGGTCTTCTTGACCGTGCCTTCCGAAGTCGCCATGAACACGAAATGGTCGTCGTCGAAGGCCTGCACCGGCAGCACCGCGGTGATCTTCTCGCCCTCGATCAGCGGGAAGAGGTTCACGATCGGCTTGCCGCGCGAGTTGCGCGTGCCTTCCGGCACCTCGTAGACCTTCAGCCAGTAGGCGCGGCCGCGGCTGGAGAAGCAGAGCACGGTGTCGTGGGTGTTGGCGACGAAGAGGTGGTCGATGAAGTCCTCGTCCTTCATCGAGGTCGCCTGCTTGCCGCGGCCACCGCGACGCTGGGCGCGGTAGTCGGCCAGCGGCTGGCGCTTGAAGTAGCCGGTGTGCGACAGGGTGACGACCATGTCTTCCGGCGTGATCAGGTCCTCGATGTTGATCTCGGCGGTGCTTAGCACGATCTCGGAACGGCGCGGGTCGCCGAACTGATTGCGGATCGCGGAAAGCTCCTCGACGATGATCGCGGTGATCCGCTCGGGGCGCGCCAGGATGTCGAGCAGGTCGGTGATGAGATCCATCACCTCGCGGTATTCGCCGACGATCTTGTCCTGCTCGAGGCCCGTCAAGCGCTGCAGGCGCAGTTCGAGGATGGCCTGAGCCTGGGCGTCGGACAGTTTGTAGCCCTGGGCGGAGAAGCCGAACTCGGGGTCCAGCCCTTCCGGCCGGTAGCTGTCGGCGAGCGCGCGCGACAGCATCTCTTCCACCAGCGGCGAACGCCAGGTGCGCTCCATCAGCCCGCGCTTGGCGTCGGCCGGGGTCGGCGCCGCCTTGATCAGGGCGATGATCTCGTCCACGTTCGAGAGCGCCACCGCCAGGCCTTCCAGGATGTGGCCGCGGTCGCGCGCCTTCCTCAGTTCGAAGATGGTGCGGCGGGTGACGACCTCGCGGCGGTGCTCGAGGAAGCACACCAGCATCTGCTTGAGGTTCAGCAGGCGCGGCTTGCCGTCGACCAGCGCCACCATGTTCATGCCGAAGGTGTCCTGCAGCTGGGTGTGCTTGTACAGGTTGTTGAGCACCACCTCGGGCATTTCGTTGCGCTTGAGCTCGATCACCACGCGCATGCCGGACTTGTCCGACTCGTCGCGGATCTCGCTGATGCCTTCGACCTTCTTCTCGTTCACCAGCTCGGCGATGCGCTCCAGCAAAGTGCGCTTGTTCACCTGGTAGGGCAGTTCGTCGACGATGATGGCTTCGCGGTCGCTGTTCTTGCCGATCGGTTCGATGTGGGTGCGCGCGCGCATCACCACCCGGCCGCGGCCGGTGCGATAGCCCTCGTGCACGCCGTGCAGGCCGTAGATCAGGGCAGCGGTCGGGAAGTCCGGCGCCTTGACGATGTCGATCAGCGCCTCGATGTCGGTGTCCGGCTCGGCCAGCAACTTGAGACAGGCGTCGACCACTTCACCCAGGTTGTGCGGCGGGATGTTGGTCGCCATGCCGACCGCGATGCCGGACGAACCGTTGATCAGCAGGTTGGGAATGCGCGCCGGCAGGATCAGCGGTTCTTTTTCGGAGCCATCGTAGTTCGGCCCGAAATCCACCGTTTCCTTGTCGATGTCGGCAAGCAGTTCGTGGCCGATGCGGGCCATGCGGATTTCGGTGTAACGCATCGCCGCGGCGTTGTCGCCGTCGACCGAACCGAAGTTGCCCTGACCGTCGACCAGCATGTAGCGCAGCGAGAAATCCTGCGCCATGCGCACGATGGTGTCGTACACCGCCGAATCGCCGTGCGGGTGGTACTTACCGATGACGTCGCCGACGATACGCGCCGACTTCTTGTAGGCACGGTTCCAGTCGTTGGACAACTCGTGCATGGCGAAGAGCACGCGCCGGTGCACCGGCTTGAGGCCGTCGCGCGCATCGGGTAGCGCCCGCCCCACGATCACGCTCATGGCGTAATCCAGGTAGGAGTGGCGCATTTCCTCCTCGAGGCTGATCGGCAGTGTTTCTTTTGCGAACTGAGTCATGCTCGAAGGCGGTAAAACCCGCGTAAACCAAAAGCGTGCGATCTTACCATGCGCACCCTGTTGCCGCCCCATCCGGGCCTGGAATCCACCCCGGAACGTCGCCTATCGAACCAGCAGCGCCACCGCATCCTCCCGCCAGTAGCGCAACGCGGCGTAATAGCCCTCCCAGACGCAGCCGTTGCAGCCTCGCCCGCAGCAGGTCGTCGGCACCGGCGGTGGCTCACGCAGGCTCAGACCGGCGGCGTCGAGCCGGACGCGCACCGCGACGATCATCGCCTCGGCCTCGGCGAGGTTGCGCACCGGCGCGTCGAACGGTTCGGCAGCTGGCTTCATGACAGGACAGACCCGATTGAGAAGGCGGCGATTATCGGCGACATCGCCGCACCCTGCACAGGCGCCCCACTCTCCGACAGGCTGTCCGCGCCGCGGACATTTTTTCGGAGAAACCCTCTTGAAATCGCCCCTCCCGCCCCAAGATACCCGCCCGTCAATGAGAACACAGGGAGCCCCCAGATGCCGGATCCGAGCCAGAACCCTAACCTCACCCCCGAACTCGAGCAGCAGCCCGAGCGTGCAGACACAGCCGCGGCGGCCGCGGACGTCGCCCCTGACGTCATGCCCAGCCTCGAAGAAACCCTGCGCCAGGCCGAACTCAAAGCCGCCGAACACTACGACGCCTGGCTGCGCGCCAAGGCCGAAGGCGAGAACATCCGCCGCCGCGCCCAGGACGACATCGCCAAAGCTTCCAAGTTCGCCGCCGAGAAATTCGCCAGCGCGATGGTGCCGGTGAAGGACAGCCTGGAAGCCGCGCTCGCAGTCGAAAACCAGACCGTCGAAAAGCTGCGCGAAGGCGTGGAGCTCACGCTCAAGCAACTTGTTTCCGCCTTCGAGGGCGCCGGCCTCGCCGAGGAAAGCCCGCTCGGCCAGAAGTTCGACCCGAACAAGCACCAGGCGATCAGCGCAGTCGAGGCCGACGGCGAGCCCAACACGGTCATCAACGTGCTGCAGAAGGGCTATCTCCTGCACGAGCGCGTGGTGCGCCCGGCCCTGGTCGTCGTCTCCAAAGCCAAGGCCCAGTAAGGCAGCGCGAACAATGCGTGGGTGCCGCCACGGCGAGGCTTGAAAGCCCGCCCGGCCACCCCATATTCGATACAGGCCGCGCTGACAGACCGTCAGCCATCAACGAATTCAGAACCTCAAGGACATCATCACCATGGGCAAGATCATCGGCATCGACCTCGGCACCACCAACAGCTGCGTTTCCGTGATGGAAGGCGGCAAGCCCAAGGTCATCGAAAACTCGGAAGGCGCGCGCACCACCCCGTCGGTGGTCGCCTACGCCGAAGACGGCGAAATCCTGACCGGCGCGCCGGCCAAGCGCCAGGCCGTCACCAACGCCAAGAACACGCTGTTTGCGGTCAAGCGCCTGATCGGCCGCCGCTTCGAAGAGAAGGAAGTGCAGAAGGACATCGACCTGATGCCCTACACCATCTGCAAGGCCGACAACGGCGACGCCTGGGTGGAAGTGCGCGGCAAGAAGATCGCGCCGCCGCAGGTTTCCGCCGAAGTGCTGCGCAAGATGAAGAAGACCGCCGAAGACTACCTCGGCGAAGAAGTCACCGAAGCCGTCATCACCGTACCGGCCTACTTCAACGACAGCCAGCGCCAGGCCACCAAGGACGCCGGCCGCATCGCCGGCCTCGAAGTGAAGCGCATCATCAACGAGCCGACCGCGGCCGCGCTCGCCTTCGGCATGGACAAGAAGCCGGGCGACTCCAAGATCGCGGTGTATGACCTCGGCGGCGGCACCTTCGACATCTCCATCATCGAGATCGCCGACATCGACGGCGAGCACCAGTTCGAAGTGCTGGCCACCAATGGCGACACTTTCCTCGGCGGCGAGGACTTCGACCAGCGCATCATCGACTACATCGTCACCGAGTTCAAAAAGGAACAGGGCGTCGACCTCAAGAACGACGTGCTCGCGCTGCAGCGCCTGAAGGAAGCCGCCGAAAAGGCCAAGATCGAGCTGTCCTCCGGCCAGCAGACCGAAGTCAACCTGCCCTACATCACGGCCGACGCCACCGGCCCGAAGCACCTCGCTGTCAAGATCACCCGCGCCAAGTTCGAGGCGCTGGTGGAAGACCTGATCGAGCGCTCGATCGAGCCCTGCCGCGTCGCGCTGAAGGATGCCGGCGTCAAGGTCTCCGACATCGACGATGTGATCCTGGTCGGCGGCCAGACCCGCATGCCCAAGGTTCAGGAGAAAGTGAAGGAGTTCTTCGGCAAGGAGCCGCGCAAGGACGTGAACCCGGACGAAGCCGTGGCCGTCGGTGCTTCCATCCAGGGCGGCGTGCTGCAGGGCGAAGTCAAGGACGTGCTGCTGCTCGACGTCACCCCGCTGTCGCTCGGCATCGAAACCCTGGGCGGCGTGATGACCAAGCTGATCCAGAAGAACACCACCATCCCGACCAAGGCCTCGCAGGTGTTCTCCACCGCCGACGACAACCAGTCCGCGGTGACCATCCACGTGCTGCAGGGCGAGCGCGAAATGGCCGCGGGCAACAAGAGCCTGGGCCAGTTCAACCTGTCCGACATTCCGCCGGCGCCGCGCGGCATGCCGCAGATCGAGGTCACCTTCGACATCGACGCCAACGGCATCCTGCATGTGTCGGCCAAGGACAAGGCCACCGGCAAGGAAAACAAGATCAAGATCCAGGCCAACTCCGGCCTGTCGGATGAAGAAGTCGAACGCATGGTGCGCGACGCCGCCGCTCACGCCGAGGAAGACAAGAAGGCGCACGAGCTGGTCGACGCCCGCAACCAGTGCGACGCGCTGATCCACTCGACCAAGAAGGCCCTGGCCGAACATGGCGACAAGATCGGCGACGACGACAAGGCCAAGATCGAAGCTGCGATGAAGGACGCCGAAGAAGCGATCAAGAGCGGCGACAAGGACAGCATCGAAGCCAAGAGCCAGGCGCTGGCGCTGGCCAGCCAGAAGCTGGGCGAAGCGATGTACGCCCAGCAGCAGGCCGAGGGCGGCGCCCAGGCGGCCGGCGGCGCGGCGGGCAGCGGCAGCAAGGCCGACGATGCCGACGTGGTCGATGCCGAGTTCACCGAAGTGAAGGACAAGAAGTAAGCGCCTCGCCGGACGGCAAACCTTGTGGCCGAGCCCCCACCGGAGCCTCCTCCGGTGCCGGCTCGGCCTTTGCATGACATAGCCTGAGCGAAACACAATGTCCAAAAGGGATTACTACGAAGTCCTCGGCGTCAATCGCGACGCCGGCGACGACGAGATCAAGAAGGCCTATCGCAAGCTGGCCATGAAGTTCCACCCGGACCGCAACCCGGACAACAAGGACGCCGAAGAGAAGTTCAAGGAGGCCAAGGAGGCCTACGAGATCCTCTCCGACGCACAGAAGAAGGCCGCCTACGACCGCTACGGCCATGCCGGCGTCGACCAGTCCGTGGGCGGCGGTGGCCAGGGCTTCGACGGTTTCGCCGATGCCTTCGGCGACATCTTCGGCGATCTCTTCGGCGGCAGCCGTGGCGGCGGCGGGCGTTCCAACGTCTATCGCGGTGCCGACCTCCGCTACAACCTGGAAATCTCGCTGGAAGAAGCCGCGCGCGGCGCCGAGAAGACCATCCGTATCCCCACCGTCGAGGAATGCGGCACCTGCCACGGCAGCGGCGCCAAGCCCGGCACCCAGCCCAAGACCTGCCCCACCTGCGGCGGCGCCGGTCAGGTTCGCATCCAGCAGGGCTTCTTCTCCATCCAGCAGACCTGCCCGAAGTGCCACGGCACCGGTCGCATCATCCCCGATCCCTGCAACGACTGCGGCGGCGCCGGCCGGGTGAAGAAGCAGAAGACGCTGGAAGTGAAGATCCCCGCCGGCATCGACGAAGGCATGCGCCTGCGCCACGCCGGCCATGGCGAACCGGGCGTCAATGGCGGCCCGCCGGGTGATCTCTACGTCGAGATCCACATCCGCCAGCACGCGGTGTTCCAGCGCGACCACGACGACCTGCACTGCGAGATGCCGATCAGCTTCGCCACCGCGGCACTTGGCGGCGAGATCGAGATCCCCACGCTGGAAGGCATGGCGCGCATCAAGATCCCGGCCGAAACGCAAAGCGGCAAGGTCTTCCGCCTGCGTGGCAAGGGCATCAAGAACGTGCGCTCGCACAGCCACGGTGACCTGATGTGCCATGTGGTGGTGGAAACACCGGTGAATCTGACCGAACGCCAGAAGGAACTGCTGCGCGAGTTCGAGGAAGTGTCGAAGGACGACGCCGACCGCCACAATCCCAAGGCCAAGTCCTGGATGGACAAGGTGCGCGACTTCTTCGGCACCTGAGCGCATCGCCCTCGGCAAGCAGGGCGACAAGATGCCAGCGTAGTGTCCGGCGGGCGGGCGAACCCGCCGGAGTTGGCTATACTCCGCCCCAGAGGAGTCTTTCGGCTGCCGGCGAGAATATTCCGCAGAGATACCCCCGGACAGCACCGCCCCACCGACACGGCAGGGCGGTAAACACGAAAACAAGAACAGCGGCTCCTCGTCGATGCATCGATAACGGAGACCCTATGACATTGCTGCGCCTGCCGCGTCCTGCGGTACACCGCCTCGCCCGCCGTTTCGCATCACTCCTTGCCGCCGCGGCGCTGGCCTTGCCAAACGCTGCGGCCCTCGCCCAGCAGGGCGTGGACGCCGAAACCATCACCCTCGGCCAATCCGGCGCCCAGAGCGGACCGCTCGCCGAGCTCAACAAGGAATACCTGGCCGGCGCCAATCTTTATTTCACCCAGATCAACGAGCGGGGTGGCGTGAACGGCCGCCGCATCCGCCTGATTACGCTCGACGATGCCTACGACCCCAACAAGGCGGCCGAGAACGTCCAGCGGCTGATCGAACAACAGCAGGTCTTCGCCCTCTTCGCCTGCTTCGGCACCGGCCCCAGCCTCAAGGCTGCACCCATCGCCACCGCAGCCAAGGTGCCCTTCTACGCCCCTTACACCGGCGCCGAAGCGCTGCGTGAGCCGCTGAACCCATACGTCTTCCACGTTCGCGCGTCCTACCGGCAGGAAATCGAAAAGGTCGTCGACCACCTCACCAAGCTCGGCATCCAGGCGATCGGCGTCGTCCACCATGCCGACCCCTTCGGCCTTGCCGGGCTGGAAGCCGCCACCGGCGCACTCGCCAAACGCGGACTCAAGCCGGCCGTGGTGGCACCGATTGCGTCCGGCGGCAACGACGCCGCCGAGACCGTGCAGAAGCTCGCCGCCGCCAACCCCGCGGCCGTCATCATGGTCACCGCCGGCAACAGCTCAAGCGCACTCCTGAAGGCCATCCAGCAGGCCGGCATCCAACCCATGCTGTACGGCCTGTCGGTCATCAGCAGCACCCAGCTGATCCGCGATCTTGGCGACAAGGCGCACGGACTGGTCATCGCGCAGGTGATGCCCTCGCCCTTTCGCGTCGATTACCCCTTCGTGCGCGACTACCGCCAGGCCGCGGAAAAGGCCGGCCTGCCTTACGCCTACGCCTCGCTGGAAGGCTATCTCGCCGCCCGCAGCTTTACCGAGGCACTGCGCCGCAGCGGCCGCGACCTGACCCGCGAGAAGCTCGTCAACGCGCTGGAGACCATGAGCGATTGGGACGCCGGCGGCCTGCGCCTGGCGTTCTCGCCGCGCCGCCACGTCGGCATGGATTACGTCGACCTGGCCGTCATCAGTCGCGGCAACTTCAACCGCTGAGCACGCCGACGCACCTGCTGCAAAGACAGAGCCCGCGTTCTCCGCCCTGCTTCAGGCGGTGATCGCGGGCTCGTTTCCTGCCCTGCCGGTTCGACCGGGTTGCGCTCAGGCGCGGCGCCAACTCGTTCCGCCGGGACCATCCTCCAGCACGATGCCGGCTTCGAGCAGCTCGGCGCGGATGCGGTCGGCCTCGGCATAGTTCCTGGCCTTCTTAGCCGCAGCGCGGTCTGCGATGCGCGCCTCGATCTCGTCCGCGGCCAGACCGGATGCCGCCGGCGTGCTTCCCTGCAGGAAGGCAACCGGATCGCGCCCGAGCAGGCCGAGCACGCCGCCCAGCGCCTTCAGCTGGGCTGCCAGCGCCGGCCTTGCCTGGCGGTTCACCTCGTTGGCAAGCTCGAACAACACCGCGAGTGCCTCGGCGGTATTGAAGTCGTCGTCCATCGCCGCCTTGAAGCGCACCGCATGCGCTTCCGACCAATCGACCGTCGCGGCCGCGGCCGGCACATGCTTGAGCGCGGTATAAAGACGAGTGAGCGCCTGCCGGGCGTCGTCCAGGTGCGCGTCGGAGTAGTTCAGCGGACTGCGGTAATGCGCACGAAGGATGAAGAAGCGCACCACCTCGGCATCGTAGGTCTTGAGCACATCGCGGATGGTGAAGAAATTGCCCAGCGACTTGGACATCTTCTCGTCGTCGACCCGCACGAAACCGTTGTGCATCCAGTAGTTCACGAAGGTATGGCCGTGCGCACCTTCGGACTGCGCGATCTCGTTCTCGTGATGGGGGAACTGCAGATCCTGACCGCCACCGTGGATATCGAAATGCTCGCCCAGCAGGTCGGAACTCATGGCAGAGCACTCGATGTGCCAGCCGGGACGACCATTGCCCCAGGGCGACGCCCACTTGGCTTCGTCGGGTTCCTCGGCCTTGGCCTGCTTCCAGAGGACGAAATCGAGCGGATCGTTCTTCTCGCCCGCGACCTCGACGCGCTCACCGGCACGCAGCTCGTCCAGCGACTTGCCCGAAAGCTTGCCGTAACCTGAGAACTTGCGCACCGCGTAGCAGACGTCGCGATTGGCGGCGACATAAGCCAGGCCCCTTTCCTGCAGGCGTTCGATCAGGCTCTGCATGCTGGCAACGTAGTCGGTCGCGCGCGGCTCGTGGTCCGGCCGCAGCACACCGAGCGCATCGGCATCCTCGTGCATCGCATCGATGAAGCGGTCGGTCAGCGCGCGGATGGACTCGCCGCTCTCCTGTGCCCGCCGGATGATCTTGTCGTCGATGTCGGTGATGTTGCGCACATAGGTGACGTCGAGCCCGCTCGCACGCAGCCAGCGTGACACCATGTCGAACACCACCATGACCCGGGCATGGCCGAGATGGCAGTAGTCGTACACTGTCATGCCACAAACATACATCCGGACCTTGCCGGGCTCGATGGGCTGGAAGGCTTCCTTGCTTCGGGTCAGCGTGTTGTGGATCGATAGCATGCCGTATTACCGAAAAACTCGGCGGCGCACCGCGCGCCGCGCCGATCAAGTCGCGATCGCGGTCTGCGCATCGCGTAAAAAAAGCGGGTGCCGGCTGGCCCCGCCTTGCCGACTCTGGCCACGGGGGCGCTAGGACGTCGGATTGTGGGAGTACAGGGGTGTTGGTAGAATCGGGCGCTGGCCCGCCTGTACATCCCCTGAAAAACCAAAGCAGTATAGCACATGAAGATCCGCCCCTCCGCCGCCTTGGGCGCGCTGGCGCTGATGCTGTCCGTCAGCGCCACCCCCGTGTTCGCGGCCGAAGGTCCTCGCGAGATCCGGGGCCTGCTGCATCAGGGCAAGGCCGCCGAAGCGCTGTCTCTCGCCAACCGCATGATCGACCGCCAGCCCCGCGAAGCGGAAGCCAGGCTGCTCAAAGGTGTGGCGCTTGCCGAACTGGGCCGCCAGGACGAAGCGATCGCGGTCTTCGTCAAGCTCACCCAGGACTTCCCCGCTCAACCCGAGCCCTACAACAACCTGGCCGTGCTCTACGCCCGCCAGAAGCAGTATGACAAGGCGCGCAGCGCGCTCGAATCAGCCATTCGCACCCATCCGAGCTACGCGGTGGCCCATCAGAATCTGGGCGACGTCTATGCACGGCTCGCAAGCCAGGCCTACGAGAAGGCACTGCAACCCGACACCAGCCGTAGCACCGAGCCGCCGGCCCGTCTTGCCCTGATTACCGAAATGACGGCTGGCGGCTCGGCAAAGCCGGCGCAAGCCGCGACAGCAACGGCGCTCCCGCCGCCCCCGCCAGCGCCTGTGGCACCGGCCGCGGTCGCCGTGCTCGCGCCGCCGCCGGCGCCCCCGCCGACCGCCACACCCAAGCCGCCTGCCCCTGCCGCCGCCATCCCGCCGGTCGCCCCCTCGACAACGCCAGTCCGCGAAGCCGCCCCCCTCGTCGCCGCCGAGCGCAAGACGCCGGCGGCGGTAGCCCCAACTGCCGATGCGGCACGACTCGAGAGCGGCGTACTGCGCGCCGTCGAATCCTGGGCGCAGGCCTGGTCACGTAAGGACATCAAGGCCTACCTTGCAGCCTATGACAAGGAATTCGAGGTACCCGACGGCCGTAGCCGCGACGCCTGGGAACGCGAACGCCAGCAGCGGGTCGGAAAGCCCGGCAGCATTTCCGTCGAAGTGGAGGCTCCCCGCGTGACCCTGAATGGCGACCGCGCCACAGTGCGCTTCCAGCAGCGCTACCGTTCCAGCGGCTTCAAGGCCTCGACCACGAAGACGCTGGAACTGGTGCGTCGCGGCGACGACTGGCGGATACGCCGCGAACAGGCCGGGGGCTGAGCATGCCTGCATTGCACACCCTGCTGCCTGCCCTGCTCCTCGGCTCAATGCTGGCCCTGCTCGCCGGCCAGGCGCCTGCACAGACGGGGGCGGCCACGCACACCGGCCCCGACACCGCGCTGCAGGGGTCTTCCGCGAAATCGAAGCCAATCGTCTCGACGCCGCACTCGATAGAACCGAAGCGCTGCTGAAGGTGTACCCGAACTTTCGCCTCGCCCACCTGGTCAAGGGCGACCTGCTGCTGGCACGCACCCGCCCGTTGACCACCTTCGGCAACGTCGAGGGCCCGGGACAACAGGTCGAGGCCCTGCGCGAAGAAGCGGTTGCGCGTTTACGAGCCTATCGCGAGCGCCCGGCGACCGAATTCGTTCCCCGCTACCTGATGCAGATGGGGCCGGAACAGCAGTACGCGGTCGTGGTCGACGCCGAGCGAGCGCGTCTTTATGTCTATCGCAACGACAACGGGCGCCCCCGCTTCGTTACCGACTACTACGCCAGCCACGGTAAGGCCGGCGTAGAGAAATGGCGTGAGGGCGACAACCGCACGCCGCTGGGCGTCTATCACGTCACCTCGTTCATCGATCCCAAGCGTCTACCTGACTTCTACGGCAGCGGGGCGTTTCCGATCAACTATCCGAACGACTGGGACAAACGTCTCGGCCGCACCGGCCATGGGATCTGGCTGCATGGCACCCCCAGCGACACCTACGCCCGCCCACCGAAAGCGTCGGAGGGTTGCGTGGTACTCGCCAACCAGGATTTCAGCAGCCTGTCGAACTACGTCCAGCCCGGACTGACGCCGGTCATCATCAGCAACGAGATCGAATGGCTCAGCGTCGACGACTGGCAGCGCAATCGCCGCAACCTCAACGACGCCATCGAGGCATGGCGGCAAGACTGGGAAAGCCTGGATGTCGAACGCCACCTGTCCCATTATGCGAAGGATTTCCGGAGCGACCGCCTCGACCGCGACGCCTGGGCGAGCCAGGCACGGCGCATTGCCAAGGGGCAGCGCGCGCTCAAGGTGGCGATCGACAAGCTCAGCATGTTCCGCAATCCGGGCAAGGACGAACTGGTCGTCGTGACTTTCGAGCAAACCCTTCGCGGCCAAGGCCTGGCCGACACGCAGCGCAAGCGCCAGTACTGGGTCCGCGAAGGTGGCCGCTGGAAAATCGCCTACGAAAGCGCGGCCTGACGGCCCGCCTCCCTGCTTCAACACAACCGGAGACTCCATGAAGCGCATTCTCGCCTTTTTCGCCCTGTCGGCCTGGTTCGGCCTCGCGCTTGCAGCGAACCCGCAGGTCCAGATCAGCACCAGCCAAGGCGACATCGTCGTCGAACTGTATGCCGACAAAGCGCCCAAGACGGTCGCCAACTTCCTGCAGTATGTCGGCGACAAACACTACGATGGCACCGTCTTCCATCGCGTCATCAACGGCTTCATGATCCAGGGCGGCGGCATGGACGCAGCGATGAAGGAGAAGCCCACCCGCGCGCCGATCGAGAACGAAGCCAGGAACGGCCTGCGCAACGAACCCGGCACCCTGGCGATGGCGCGGACCGGCGCCCCCCACTCGGCCACCGCACAATTCTTCATCAACGTGGCTCCGAACGACTTCCTCGACTACCCTTCGCGTGACGGTTGGGGCTACGCCGTGTTCGGCAAGGTCGTGCGTGGTCTCGACGTCGTAGACAAGATCGCCCGCGTGCCGACGCGCACCATCGGTTTCCATCAGAATGTCCCGGCCGAGCCGGTCGTCATCCAGTCGGCACGCGTTCTCGACACGCCGCCGGCCGGTCCCGCAGCCCGATAAGCACACAGGAGCACACCATGGCAGTCAACCTGCACACCAATCACGGCATCATCACCATCGAACTCGATGCCGAGAAGGCGCCCGTCACGGTCGAGAACTTCCTCGCCTACGTCACCGCCGGCCACTACGACAACACCGTGTTCCACCGCGTCATCGACGGTTTCATGATCCAGGGCGGCGGTTTCGAACCCGGCATGAAGCAGAAGCCGACGCGCGATCCGATCAAGAACGAAGCCGACAACGGCCTCAAGAACGAGCGCGGCACCATCGCCATGGCCCGCACCCAGGCTCCGCATTCGGCGTCAGCCCAGTTCTTCATCAACATCGCCGACAACGACTTCCTCAACTACCGCTCGCCCGACATGCAGGGTTGGGGCTATTGCGTGTTCGGCCGCGTCTCCGCCGGGATGGACGTGGTCGACGCGATCCGCAAGGTCAAGACCGGCTCCAGCGGTTTCCACCAGGACGTGCCCAAGGAAGACGTGATCATCGAGCGCGCCGAAGTTGTCTGATCGCGTGTCCGCATCCGTTCCCGCCGCCGGCGGGAACGGCTCCCCGATGCCGGAAGCCGTCCGCGTGGCCCTTCCGGCATTGTTTATCTCCGACCTGCACCTGGCCGAAGATCAACCCGCTACCGTCACTGCCTTTCTCGACTTCCTGCGGGGCCCGGCGCGCGAGGCCGGCAGCCTCTTCATCCTCGGCGACCTCTTCGAATACTGGGCCGGCGACGACGATATCGACGACAGTTTCAACCGTCGCATCTCCAACGCGCTGCGCGCGCTCGCCAGCACCGGCACCGCAATCTTCTTCATCACCGGCAATCGCGATCTGCTCGCCGGTGCGGGCTTCGCGGCAGCGGCCGGACTGCAATTGCTTTCCGACCCCGCCCGGATTCGCCTCGGTACGGCCGACGACGCCCCCGTCGTCCTGTTGAGCCATGGCGATGCGCTGTGCACCGACGACGTCGCCTACCAGGCCTACCGTCGCCAGGTGCGCGACGCGGCCTGGCAGGCGGGCTTTCTCGCCCAGCCGCTCGCCGCCCGCAAGGCCTTCATCGAGAGTCTGCGCCAGCAGAGCGAGGCCGCGAAGCGCGACAAGGCGATGACGATCATGGATGTGAATGCCGACGCGGTCGCTGCGTTGCTGCGCGAACACGGCTATCCGATACTGATCCACGGCCACACCCACCGCCCCGCCCGACACGAGCACGAGGTCGATGGGCACCGCTGCGTGCGTTGGGTGCTGGCCGACTGGCACGGCGAGGCACGCTGGCTGTCCTGCGACGGCAGCGCTTTCGTCAGCAACCCGCAATAACGCAATCGCCGTTCGGCCTGGAGCGCCTCCCAGCGTCTGCGCCGTGCCATGAAGCAAAAAAGCGCCAGTCATTCGACCGGCGCTTCCATCACTTCAACAATGACACGCAGGGCGGCTTCAGCGCGTCAGGCCCCTTGCCAGATCCGCCTTCAGATCCTCGAGCGCCTCCAGACCGACCGCCACCCGCAGCAGACCGTCGCCGATGCCGGCAGCCGCACGTGCCTCCGGCGACACACGGCCGTGGGTCGTCGTCGCCGGGTGGGTGATGGTCGTCTTCGTATCACCAAGATTGGCAGTGATGGAGATCATTCGCGTCGAATCAACCACCTTCCACGCTGCATCCCGCCCGCCCTCGACGTCGAACGCAAGGATGGCACCACCGGTCTTCTGCTGGCGCATCGCCAGTTCGTGCTGTGGATGAGACGCCAGGCCGGGGTAATACACCCGCGCGATGCCGGGCTGCTGCTCCAGCCAGGTGGCCAGCGCCAGCGCGCTCGCCGACTGTGCCTCCATGCGGATGCGCAGGGTCTCCAACCCCTTGAGGATCACCCAGGCATTGAACGGCGACAGGCTGGGCCCGGCCGTCCGCAGGAACTTGTAGACTTCGTCGGTCACCACCCGCGCACCAGCCACGGCTCCACCCAGCACGCGTCCCTGACCATCGAGGTACTTGGTGGCCGAATGCACCACCACGTCGGCCCCCAGGGCCAGCGGACGCTGCAGCGCCGGCGTGCAGAAACAGTTGTCGACCGCCAGCAGTGCGCCCGCCTCATGCGCAATCGCTGCCACCGCCGCAATATCGACCACTTCGGTCAGGGGATTCGACGGCGTTTCGATGAAGAACAGTTTGGTGCGCGGACGCACCGCCTCGCGGTAGGCATTGAGGTCAGTCGCCGGCACGAAGCTGGTTTCGATGCCGAATTTGCTCATGATGCCGCCGAGCAACTGCTGCGTGGCCCCGAACAGCCCGCGCGATGCCACGA